>CAWELN010000019.1:0-226208 GCA_963809795.1 uncultured Actinomycetes bacterium | reverse complement strand
GTGGCTGGTGGGGTTCGGGACGCCGACGCGGGTTGGGTGGAAGGCACCGGCGCGGTCTGGTGGTGATCGAGGTCGATCGTCCGAACCGACAGGAGCGCCGTCGGAACGGCAAGTCCGACGAGCTCGACGCGATCGAAGCGGCCCGGGCGGCGTTGTACGTGCCGCAGGGATTGCTAGTCCGCCGATGGAAACGTCGAAGCGATCCGCACGTTACGGAAGCGAGTCTGCGCGTGGGCTACAAGGTGTCGAGTTGGGTGAACTTCGGCCTTGTCGTGGGACCGGTCGGTGGAGCGCTCGTCGGCTTGCTCTTCGTCGCTGCGTCCATCAGAGCGAGCGCGATCGGCTTCGCTCAGCCTGAGTTCACGCGTGGCGCAGACGCTTGTGTTGTTCACCGCTTCGTTGGTCGTGGCGTTGGTTGTCGTCGCTCCGCAGCCCGACACTGCAATCGGACTCGAACTCGTCGGCTGGGCGCTTGTGTCCGCCGCGCGAGCTTCATCCTCGACCGGCGAGCGGGTCACGGATCGACGGATCGAGCAGCGCGCTTCGTCGAGCGATTTTCGCCCAACGGTTTGACGTCTATCTGTCTCGCTATCTCGGGCGCGACGTTTTCTCGCTAAGCATGGCGGTGGTCTCTACTGGCTGCTGCCCGCCGTTGCGGGAAGCCTCCTCGGCGGCGTCACAAGTGCGTGGTTGTTCCTGATCAGTGACAGCTAGTGCAACGAACCGGATGCTGCCCGAGCTGGCCGTGGCTTCTACAACCGCAAACTCGCCGAGGCCAAGACCACGAAAGAAGCGCTACGCGTACTGAAACGACGGATCACCGACGTGGTGATCGCCGAACTGCACGCCGAGGCGACGCGACGCGGTCCGGGGGCAAGCGGGGCGACTCATCAAGTCCAGCGTGACCGACCCGACACCCCAACAGCCGGTGCTTCGGAAGAACCACTCCCGGACCCCACCCAACGCTACGACGCCACGACCCTCCCCGCCACGAACGCCGCCACCGAGCCACCAACACCGCGTCTCGACAACAAAGAGGAGATCGATCGGCGGTCGCGTGCAAGCACGCCGGTTCGGGCAATCTGGCGCTGCTGAGACTGACCTGCGGCTGAATTAGCTGGTGACCGAAGACTCCGTGCTTTCCAGCATCAGGGTTTCCTTCCTTCGGTCGCTCGTCTCTGGACCGATCGCATCAGCGCGTGTAGGAGGAGCCTTCTGCGGTGACCAGCCATTCGAGCGCGAGCTCGGCGACCTCCCGAGTGTCGAACTCGGCGAGGATCACCTCGCCCTCGTACGCGATCGAACCGCGGATCGCCCACGTCCGCTGATCGATCGGCACAAGACTGCACCACGCCTCGCGGCGCTCCGCGAGCAGCTCCTGCAGGATAAGCACGGCCGATGCCGGAAGCTCGGGGAGCGTCACAGCGGTCTCCCTTCTTCTCCATGGCGGTTTGCCGACGATCCGCGGGCGGGACAAGTCTTGCAAACAACGCCTCGTGACGCGTCGAGACCGGGCGAGCGCGCAGATCTGCCGATCGGCTCTCGCGTAAGCACGGCGGATCGGGCAAGCTGGCGCGTCAGACCGTCACTTCCCAGCCGTCGTATTCAGCGTCGGAATTCAGCTGCCACCTGTTCGAAGTAGTTCGTCACCACCATGATGTACTTCTTCGAGAGAGTCGCTCGACGGTGGCACACGACGGACCATTGGCCAGTTCCATCGGGACTCGGATGGATCTCCGCGCGGAACTTCCGCTTCGTCGTTTCGGCGGCGATCGCCGCGGCTGTCTGCTCGCTCAATGCGTAGAGGTAGTACGCAACGTCGTGTGGCTCTGAGAGGCTCACTCCATGCTCCGAGAGTTCCAGCACGACGGCCAGGTCGTTGTACTTCAGCCCGTACGGCGAGACGTTGTTTGGCTCGCTCTTGTCGCTCGGCGAGCGAGAACGATCCTCGGAGCCTGGCATAGTTCCCTCCGGACGTGATCAACCACTTGTCGCTTCGGCACGACGCGGGCCGATCTCAAGGGCCGGCGCGAACGCGGAACTGCCGATCGACGTTCGCGTAAGCACTCCGGATCGGGCGCTCATGGAGTCATGACACTCACCGATTTCCAGAAGCAAGTGTGCCTTCGTCTCAACTCGGGCGAGCAGCCTGAGGCGATTGCCACGTCGCTCGAGGTGGATCTGGCTGCGGTGCTCGAAGCGAAAGAGGCGTACGAGCGGGACGCGCGTGAGAACCCCGGACCACCGATGCCACGCAACTGGCCAACTGGGCCTTGCTCCGATGAGGAACTTCGCAGTATCGCGGAGTGGCAGGGGACCGATGTGGAAACGGTGCGCGCAACATTCCCCGGCGCGGCGGTCTGGGGTATCGAGCCACCTCGGACCTAATCCGTGGTCAAGCAGCGCTCGCGCCAGATCTGCCGTTGGGCGTGCTCCGGATCGGGCATCAATCAAGACGAGTGCTCGTGTGAGCTTGTGCTCATACGGCGCAACGACCCGAGAGCGAGACGCTTTAAATGATCGGACGACCATGTCCGTGCGGCAATGGGGGCATGGCCCGAGCGACCATGCCGATGATGATCTCAACCTGGGATGCGAGCACCGGCAGACCTCCCCCGATGCTCGCCGGAGAGAAGAACTTGTCGACCTTCTCGACGACGGGATCGCTCGGCAGGAGATGTTCCTCGGCCGCTGCAATGACGGCCTCGATCAGTTGGAGCGTCGACGCGTCGATCTCGGTCTCACGGTCGCGGCGGACCATCTCGCCCAACCTGTGTTCAAGATCGAGAAGCCAGCGTCGCGCTTCCTGGGCCTCCACGGGCCGGAACGTTACAACGAGACATGAGCCGCCGAGCCCCGGAGCACGTCGCGCCAGATCCGCCGCTCGGCGTGTACCGGATCGGGCATTCTGTGCGGACGAGATCGACGTACCGGCACTGCGCGAGCGGATTCTCGCTCGCTTTCTTGCGGCCTGGCCGGAGCGCGACGTGTCGATTGAAGCAATCGAAGCCAGTCTCGATGTCAGCATCGAGCCGGAGTCGGATGGCCCAATGCTCTACGTGCGTCTACTCGGGGGCACGACCGGGTTCGGATTCGATGGGTCGAACCAGGGAGCCATCAAGGCCGCCGACGAGCTCGCAGAGCACCTTGAGTACAACGCCGAGGGCGATCGCTGGAAGGGTGGCGATGGCTGGCGATCCCGCGTACGAAGTAGACGGCGGGACACTGGATGCCGTGACGAGGGAACACCCGTCAGACTGCGGCACACCGCTCGGATCGGCACACCCAGTTTTAGGTCCTGGTGTCCGCAAGGACGTGGGAGTTCGAGTCTCCCCGCTCGCACAACGGTTGTAGGTCCGCTGGAAGTCAAGCGGACCGTCCGAGTACCTAAGTCGGGTGCGTCATTCTCGAACCGGCCCGCGAGTACCGGTCCGCGCGGTCCTGCAACTCGTCGCCGCGGGGCTGATCAGCGAGCCCAACTCAGGACGCGACGGTGACGGCCTTCATCAACCGGCCGGTCGGATCCCCTCGTTGATTCACCAGATGGTTCGCAGCTGCGCGCCGGTTCGCCGCGTGCGCAGCTGCTCGGCGCGCTCCTCGGGTGTGACCGTGCGCGTGCCGCTCGGCAGGTGGTCGAGCACGTCCGCGACCGCGACCTTGGTCACCGTCGCCTCGGGGTACTCGTTGGCGCGGTAGAAGCGCGCTTGCAGCACACCCCACGGGAAATCGGCCTTGTCGAGCCAGTTGTAGACACCGGGATCGCGCTTCGACACCACCGCGCGGAACCAGCCGTCGTCGTCGAGGTGCGCCTGGGTGTCGTTGATGCTCGAGAGCCGGTTCACCCAGTCGACGGTCGCGAAGCGATCGTCGGCGACGAGGATCTGCCAGTAGTGGCACTCGGAGGGCACCGGGAACTCGACGACCAGCGCCTCGTCGTCGTCGATCTGGTGGATGCCGTCGTAGTAGGCCTGCTTGGTCGCGAGCCCGCCACCCTGCTGGATCCACTGCGACTGCAACAGCACGTTGATGCCGTGGTGCTCGAGGTAGTAGCGCACGAGGTGCATGTCGAAGTGGATCATCCCCTCGATCCACCGCGGCATGTCGGCGAAGCGCTGCGAGAACTCAGTGGGCGACATGTCAGCGCCGGTGTCGTCGAGCCGGTTGATCGCGACGCGCGCGTCGACCTCGTTGATCCAGTCGCACGCACAGAAGCGCATGAGCAGGCGCTTGACCCCGGGATCCATCGGCCACCAGTCGCCGGTGTGGCCCTCGGGACGCTCGGCGCTGAGGACCACGCGGAACGATCCGTCGTCGGCGATGGTCAGCTCGTCGAGGTCGTGCGTGGTCGGTCCCTTGCGCGGGGCGGTGTCACCCTGGGGCCGGTTGAACACGTCCATTCCCATCATGTCCTGCTGCTGCTGTGTGATCTCGACGAACCGGGTGGTGCCCCGGAAGCCGATGATCTCGTAGACGCCGGTCTCGTCGATCTGCGCGTTCAGGTACACGTAGTCGGGATTCGGTCCGCCCTGGTTGCAGGCGTAGTTCCACAGCGGCATGAACACCGGTCGGGAGGCGTCGGTGTAGACGTGGCACAGGTAGCCGCACGCGAGGATCGACAGCGCGAGCTTGGTCATGTCCTGGACCTCGGCCTCGGTCGGGCCGTCGGGTCGCCAGATCGACAGCAGGTCATCGACCACGGGGTCGAGGGCTCGAAGCTGTTCCTGCCAGGTCGCGAACTCGCTCATGTCGTCATCCCTCCAGCGCGATGTCGAAGTGCTTCACATAGAACTCGTAGTCGGAGCGCAGTTGCGCCGCGCTCAACCCGAACTGCTCGGGCGTGTAGCGATGCGTGCCGTGGGCGCCGGCGCGGTTCTCGACCTGCCAGGCCTCGATCGCCTGCGCCACGGCCGGGGTCAGCTGGCAGCCGATGAACTCGTAGACGCGGCTCACCTCCCGCATGGGATCGGCGATCAGGTCGCGGTGGTGCACGTCGACGAACCGGTCTTCACCCAGTCGTGCGCGCGCCGCGATCGCGTGTTCCACACCGACGCGGAGGTGGTTGGCCACCTCCCGTCCGAGTCGGTGCAGATCGCGCTGCCTGTCCGCGGGCGGGAAGATCGTCGACACGATGCTGGCCCACGACGGCACCGACTTCACCGGATCGCGATGGGTCATCACGAACTTGGCGTCGGGGTACGCGTCGACGATCGCGTCGAGGTGGAAGTTGTGGTGCGGCGCCTTGAACAGCCAGAGGTTCGGTCCGCGCTCCGACTGCAGCAGCCTGACCACACGGCGGTGGTACTCGTATGCGGCGGTGGCGTCGGCGGTACGCCACCACGCGTGATAGCCGTACACCGGCAGCGTGAACTGCTGCCCGTGGAAGGCCATGCCGAGGAGCTCGGTGTCCTCCATCGTGGCGTCGACGTCGTAGAGGTGCATCGCCTTCATCTCGGTCGGGAGGTGCGCGTGCTCTTCCTCAGCGCGAGCGCGTCGCGGATCGTCGGCCTCGTGACCCGCGACCGGAGGCGGACACGGTTGCGCCTGCTCCCACCCGCGCAGGCACCGGAACTGCGGATCGAGGGACAGCATGTTCGCGAGCGCAGTGGTGCCCGTGCGCGGCAGGCCGTTGATGTCGATCGGCCCGTGCACGGGGAGGGCGTCGATCTCGGGATGTTCCACGTACCACGCTTCGACCTCGAGCCGATTCGTGAGTCGACGTCGCAGGTCACCGACGACCCGCTCGCTCGCGCTCGGCGCGAGATCGCCGTCGCACTCGAGGCTGGCGAGGAGCTCGCCGAGGCCGACGCGGAAGTCACCGGGACCGAAGTCGGAGCAGCCGGCCGTCTCGCGCGCCTCGGCGAGCAGCTGCTCGGCGGACGGGTAGGTGCTCACCGGTACACCACCCGGTCGGGGTAATAGTGCTCGGCCGTCCGGTGGAAGCCTTCCCGCCAGCCGACGCGACACGGTCCGGTGATGGAGATGCGCTTCGTCGGATCACCGACCGATCCCCGCGACGTGCCCGGCACCGGCTCCACCTCCACCTGCGCCTCGACGCCCAAGAGCTCCCCGAAGTACGCCGACCACTCCTGCACGCTCACCGCGTCGTCACCACACCAGTTCACGATGGTCGCGGGCACCGTCGCCGCGTCGACCAATGCTTCCACCTGCGCCGCGATGTCGTCGTCGTGGATCGGGCTGTACGGGAGCGGATCCCAGCGCACGGGCACCGGTTGTCCGGCGGCGATCGCGTGGAGGTGCCAGATCGGGAGCCCGCCCTGTTCGCCGTATGCCGCGCCCATCCGCGCGATCGTGACGGGAAGGTCGAACGACCGCGCGCAGTACCTCGCCACCGCCTCCTCCGAGATCTTCGAGATGGAGTAGGGCAACTGCCCGGGCAGCATCTGGTCACCGACCGGATCGTCCTCGGTGGAGGCGTGCCATGGGTCGGGATGCGGCTTGTAGACGGTGACCGTCGACATGACCAACGCCGCCTTCGCGTTGCGACAGTGCTCGAGCAGCAAGCCGGTTCCCTCCGCGTTCACGCGTATCGCCTGCTGGTAGTCGTCGGCGCTGAAGTCGGCCGCGAGGTGCAGCAGGTAGGTGAAGTCGGTCGGGAGGTCGTCGAAGCGGCCGGCGCCGAGATCGGCGATCCGCGTCGTCACACCGAGCGCTTCGACCCGCTCGCGCGTCGCCGGGTCGCCGAACCGAGCGATGCCCCACACCTCGTTGTCCGCAGCGAGCGACCTCGCGAGACCGAACGCGATCCGCCCCGCCGGACCGGTGATGAGGATCTTCTCGGCCTGCAGCACCCGCAGCTCCCGTCTTGGATCTTTGATCCAAACGTCGGTACGTTACGGAACCCATGACGCGCACGCCACATCCCCTGTACCAACAGCCGTGGCCCGAAGGCGAGTACCGCTTCTTCCAGCTCGGCTTCGTCGTCGACGACATCGCCGCCGCCGCCCGGCAATGGGCGGAGGTCCACGGCGTCGGTCCGTTCCTCGTCTCGCCTGTCATCGAGATGAACGCGATCGTCGGCGGGCAGCCCGCGCCGGTGTCGATCCAGGTCGGCCTCGCCCAGGCCGGACCGGTCCAGATCGAGCTGATCCAACAGCACTGCGACCGTCCGAGCATCTTCCGCGACTGGGGCAGCCCGTTCCACCAGCTCGCGACCATCACGCGCGACGTCGACGGCCGGGTGCGCCACCTGCAGGAGCGCGGCTACGAGCTCGTCGGGGAGGTCACGACTCCCGAGCTGAAGGTCGCGTACGTCGACACCACGGCCGACTTCGGCTTCTACACCGAGATCGTGTCGACGCACCCCGCCTTCCTCGCCCGCTGGCAAGGAGTCGCCGACACCTGCGCCACGTGGGACGGCACCGATCCCGTCCGCTTCCAGACCCGCGACGGGTACCGGGTGCCGTGACCGACGAGCTGTTCGACCTCACCGACCGCGTCGCGATCGCGACCGGAAGCGGCTGCAGCCTGATCGGCATCGGGGTCAGCAACCCGATCTTCATCGATCAGACCCACCCGGGCGAGCACAAGACGTTGCACGTCACCCGCCGGTACCTCGACGACCTCGACGCGGCCTCTCCCACCGTGCCTCGCGATCGCCGGGGTGCTCGCGGCGCTGGGGCCGAGGATGCTCGATTCGCCCGTGCCGCTCAAACGCTGATGACGACCTTGCCCCGCGCGTGACCGTCGCTCGTGTACCTGATGGCCACGGGGACATCGGCGAGTGGGTACGTCTTGTCGATGACCGGAGTGACCTTGCCGGACTCGATGAGTTCCCTGAGCGCGACCAGGTCTGCGGAGTTCTCCGACGATGTCAGCGTGCCGAGCTTCTGGCTCACCACCATCGACAACAAGAGCGCCCGGATCTGGCGGTCGAATCCACCAAGCCACCGTCCATCGGTCTCGCCCCCGACGATGACGAGCCTTCCTGCCGTGGTGAGGGCTCGACGGAGCTGCGACAACCGGCGGTTGCCGCCGATATCGAGGATTACGTCGTAGCGGCGCGTCCCATCGGTGAAGTCTTCGCGCGTGTAGTCAACGATGTGGTCAGCACCGATGGCTCGGACCGTGTCCATCTTCGTGGTGCTGCAAACACCCGTAACTTCAGCACCGAACGCCTTGGCGATCTGCACCGCGAAGCTCCCCACGCCTCCCGACGCGCCGATGATGAGCACCTCCTGCCCCGCCTGCACCTTCGCCTTGTCGCGCACTGCCTGCAACGCGGCGACCGCAGAGATGGGGCAGGACGCAGCCGTCTCGTACGAGAGGGACTCGGGCTTGGATGCGAGCTTGCTCACCGCGGCCCGCGCGTATTCGGCAAAGGAGCCAACGCAACTGCCGTAGACGTCATCACCCGGCGCAAACTCAGTCACGTTCCTGCCGACGGACTCGACCCTCCCGGCAAGACTGCGGCCCGGATTTGGCGCCTTCGGCGCGCGGAGCCCGAAGCCCAAGGCTCGGATGAGGTAGGGGCGGCCGGTCATCACGTGCCACGTGCCCCGGTCCACACTCGCCGCACGCACGTGCACCAGTACGTCGTCATCTCCGATCGTCGGCTTCGCGATTTCAGCGAGCCGCAAAACGGACTCGGGCTTGGTGCCGTACTCGTCCTGGACAATCGCCTGCAACGTGTTGACCTCCGTTTCGACTGTCGCGTGCTCGCGTCAACCACGACCCGGCAGCGATACAGAATGTCCTGAATGAGGTACGGCCTACTAGTGGGTTTCGTTGACGCTTCGGTACGTCGTTCTGTGCGTCCGCAGAAGCGAAACGTTCCGCTGAGACAGCCGCGGACCTCCTGGTCACCGGTCAGTGGAAGTTGACTCCAGCCGCGATGAGGATGGCGAGGATGGCGGCGACGAGAAAGTCGACCGCCGCGCAGAACGGAGGCCACCAGCGCGTGCCGGCCACGAAGTGGGTGCGGTGCTGCCAGAGGTCCTTCGCCCCGTGCGCGGCGTACGCGATGACGAGGATCCAGGCGGTCTCGGTGACGCCGATAGCGGCGACGACCAGGAACCCCGCCGCGACGCAGGTCTCGACGGCGATGATCTTTGGTCGGCCATCAGCGACCGCGAAGCCGATGTAGACGGCGGCGATCAGGACGATGACGAGAGCGTGAACGGTCGAGAGGTCCAACCACCAGAAGCCGAATGGCAGGACGACGTTGGCTACGCCGAATACGAGCCCCCAGAAGACCGGCGTTCTTATGAAGCGTGCGGGGGTGAAAGGCGTGGTCGATGCGTCGCTCACGGGGCTAGGTGCCGTCCGATCCCTTCGGGTTCTGCGTAGCGATCCGGATCTTGTGTGAAGGTTCGTGCGCACTCGAACGAGCAGAAGTGCCACGCATGTCCGTCCCACGGGAGGTGCGCGGGAGCGGCGTCGGCATCGACGAACATCCGGCACACGGGGTCCACCACCTGTGACGATGCGCTCGCGCCGTGTTCGGCGATTGAGTAGATCTCGACCGGTTCGCTGACGTTCTTCAACCATGTGGCTCCGAGTGCCGTCGTGATCATGTTGGGATGATCCTCGATGAGGCAGGCGATGGCCCCACTCGTGATGAGCTGGCCGACATGTGCGTGCGCGGTCAGGCGCGCGGCGATGTTCACCGTTGCTCCGAAGACGTCGCCGCTTCGTTCCACGACTGGCCCGTAGTGCACTCCGATCCGCACACCCGGGAACTGTGGTTCCTGCTCGATCGCGCGAAGGAGGGCAAGCCCCATCTCGAGCGCGTCGTATGCGTCGGAGGTGACGACCATCACTGCGTCGCCGATGGTCTTCACGATGCGCGCATCGGCCCTGAGCCGCGCGGCGGTGAGGTCGAAGAACCTGAGCGCGACGTCGGCGGCGTCGTCGTCCCCGTGCGCTTCGGTGAGTGCCGTGTACCCGGCGAGATCGGCGAACACGACCGCGCGGTGTCCTGTCGGAAACGCCGCCTCCCGGTTGCTCACGGTCAACGGATGGTCCGCCTACGACACGGCCGCGCGGGGCGCTACGTCGAAGCTGAACATCATGCCGCTCTGGTTGTGCTCGGCGATATGACAGTGCGCCATCCAGAGACCCGGATTGGTGACCTCGAGCAGGATGTCGACGGTTTGCCCGGCAAGCAGCAGCACCGTGTCCTTCCAGGCAAGGTTGGACTCGGTCACGCCGTCCTTGGAGAGCACCAGAAAGCGGCCCGCACCGTGGACGTGGAACGGGTGTGGCATCGGATGGTCCGAGCCCATTTCGTTGAGCAGGCGGATCTTGACGCGATCTCCCACGGTGAATTTCCAGGAGATGTCCCCGTTCTTCGCTCCGGTTTCGCGGTCGATGAGTTGCCAGATCATGTTGCCGGTGTTCGTCTGGCGGTTGATCTCGACCATGTCGTCTTCCCACTCGATGCTGTCGCCGGGTCCGTGGCTGTGCGGGACGCTTTCACGGTCCTCGGCCTCGGCGACGCCATCGGAGCGCAGCAGCGTCATTCCGCAGAGCGGACAGGACGCGGCCCATGCGGCGACGATCTCGTCGTGCATCGGGCAGGTGTACGGCATCGGCGTCGGGACCTCCGGAGACGCGGGAACCAGCGTCATCCCACATTTCGGGCAGGTGCCGGCGAACGACGCAGCGATCTCGGCGTGCATTGGACACTCGTGGTAGGCGGTCTCGCTCTCAGCCTTGGCTCCGTCGTCGCCGTAGAGGAGCGGCATCTCGGACCAGAAGGCCAACACCTTGTCGGGTGGACGCTGGAGGTCGTGGTCGAGCTGTTCACGAGCGGCGCTGAGCTCGGAATCGGTGCGCAGGAGATCGAATGACGTGGCTGCCTCGCCATCGATGCTGCCCGTCACGGAGATCGTGCCGAGGTCGTAGACACGATCAGGGGTGTGGTGCTCCAAGCGAACATCGCCTGGCGTCTCGAACAGCACATCGAGGACAGCGCGTTCCGACGGCGCGAGCAACACGGTGTCCACGAAACACTCGCATTCGCAACGACCGCTGTCGCCACCGACGTACTTGACGCGGGCGCCCTTGAGACCGAGGTTGAAGATGCGCGTGTTCGCAGTGTTCACCACATAGAGGCGCACGACTTCGCCGACCGCGGCCTCCGCCGAGAGCTCGAGGTCGCCGTTGATCAGCATGACGTTGCCGAACCGACCCATGGCCGTGTAGGTAGGGCCGGAGCGGCTGAACGGCGCGACCTTGCCGTCCTCGACGAGGAGATCGTCGAGCGTGACGGTCAGGTGCCGGTCGGCCGGGGGCCAGTACGACGGATCAGAGGGTTCGACGATGATCGTGCCGTAGAGACCGAGTTCCAATCCGTAGTCCTCGCGGATGTGCGGGTGGTACCAGTAGAAGCCGGCGTCCGGGAAGGCGATCTTCTGCGTGTAGGAGCCGCCGATCGGGATTGGTGACTGCGTCTCGAAGGGAACTCCGTCGTACTGGTTCTCCAGGCGCAGGCCATGCCAATGGACGGTTGTCTCGAGGTCGCCATCATTCTTGACCTGGACTGTCAGTTCCGAGCCTTGGTCGACGTGCAGGGTCGGACCGGGGATGGAGCCGTCGTACGCGAGCATGCGCAACACATCGCCGCCGAGATGCTTCGTGACGGGAGAAATGCGGAGGTCGATGTGATCGCCATCGCGAAGCCGGAGCGTGCGCGTGGGCCCGACCTCCGTCAGACCTTCGGTGTCGCGAGGAAAGAAGTCGTCGGTCATCGGTCTCAGCGTTTCGTGTCTTGTGCAGCCGCGTCTTCGAGCAGTGCCGCCAAGTCGTCCGGTATCGGCATCTCTCGGAACGCGCTCACGTCCGACCCTCCGGTGTTGCCCACCGGGTAGCGGCCGGTCCACGATCCCGGTGCGGCCACCACGAGGCGGAACAGTTGACCTGCCACCTCGTGACCGTCACGTCGACGGAACGCGCAGCTCAACATCGCGACATGGGTCTTCACATGCAGTCCCGCCATCGGCTGACTCAGGACGTGCGCCCGTTCGAGGTGTTGCCATTCCTCCGGGAAGTCATGCTGATCCCTCGCCGTGCGCGCCGCCGCTAGCTCCCCAGTCCATGCTTCATGCAGCATCGATCGTCTCCTGCAGTAGTGCGCGCACGAGCTCGACGATCTCGTCGGGCGCCTTCGACGGCGACCCAGCATCGAAAGGTGGCTGCGGGTCGTATTCGATGGCGAGCTGAACGGCCTGGGCCATTTCCGGGCCGTCTATGTGACCGAGCAGAGCGAGCGCCATATCGATTCCGCTCGACACGCCCGCTGACGTGATGATCTTTCCCCGCTCGACGACGCGCTCCTCGGTGTAACGAGCTCCGAACTTCTCGAGATGTTCGGTCCACGCCCAATGTGTGGTCGCGTCCACACCGTCGAGGAGTCCGGCGGCGGCCAGAAAGATTGATCCCGTACAGACGCTCGTGACCCAGGTCGCTGACGGATACACGCCGCGAAGCCAACTGGCCACGGGACCAGCAAAGTCTTTGGAGTTGCCGCCCGGCACCACCACCACGTCAGGCGAAGGCACCTCGGCGAACGAGGCAGACGCGACAAGCGGACAACGACCAGTGTGATCGATCACCGGCCCCGCTTCTGCACCGACAAACACCACGTCATGGCCGGGCACGTCAACGAGGGCCTGGAATGGACCGATGATGTCGAGCACGGTGAACTTCGGATAGAGCACCAGCGCAATCTGCATTGCGACCTCACAGCATTTGATGGACAGAGGGTTCGGACTTGGCGGCGGTGCCGGCGCGGAGCTTGGCCCTCTGACCGAAGCGAGGCGTCCCCCAGGGGGGTGAACTGCACCCTACCCATGGCGATCGGCCGCGTCGAGCGCCATCGGGCTCCAGGACCGCTACGAACCAGTCAGTTGAGCCACGAAGGTACGTTTGTTCCTCGACGACTCGGAGGCCGCACGGATGACCGACGTGCAACGCGAGCCGCACGACGCCACGCATGCCCCCGACTCCATCACCGAGCACGGCGGCCACAGCCACGCGGCACACGCGGGACACGCGGGCCACGCGGAGATGTTTCGGCGACGGTTCTGGTGGAGCTTGCTGCTGACCGTCCCGGTGGTCGTCACCAGCCCGATGGTCATGGACTGGTTCGGCTACAAGCTCGACTTCACCGGCATCGACTGGATCGGACCGGTACTCGGCTCCGTGATCTTCTTCTGGTGCGGCTGGGTCTTTCTCGCAGGTGCGAGGGCGGAGATCCAACAGCATCAGCCGGGAATGATGCTGCTGGTCGCGATGGCGATCAGCGTCGCATACGCAGCGTCGCTTGCCACCACCATCGGATGGTTCGACCTGGAGTTCTGGTGGGAGCTGTCCGCCCTCGTCACCATCATGTTGCTCGGCCACTGGCTGGAGATGAAGGCCCTCGGTCAAGCGCAATCGGCCCTCGCAGCCCTCGCCGAGCTCTTGCCCGACGAAGCCGAGCGCATCGACGCCGACAACAGCATCACCGTGGTCAGAACGGACGCGCTCGAGCTCGGCGACGTCGTGCTCGTGCGTCCCGGTGGGCGTGTCCCCGCCGATGGCACGATCGTCGAGGGATCAGCGGAGATCGACGAGTCGATGGTCACCGGGGAGTCGCGTCCGGTGGCGAAGGGCGCGGACGACCGCGTGGTCGCGGGGACCGTCGCAACCGATTCCTCGGTCCGCGTTCGAGTCCAAGCGGTCGGCGACGACACCGCGCTCGCCGGCATCCAGCGACTCGTCGCGGAGGCGCAATCCTCGCAGAGCCGCGCGCAGGCGCTGGCCGACCGATTCGCCGCGCTGCTCTTCTACGTCGCAGCCGGCGCTGCGCTGCTCACCTTCATCGTCTGGACCTTCGCCGGCGATATGGACGAGGCGGTCGTGCGCACCGTGACCGTGCTCGTGATCGCCTGCCCGCACGCGCTGGGGCTCGCGATACCGCTCGTGATCTCACTGTCCAGCGCCCTCGCGGCACAGGCCGGCATCCTGATCAAGAACCGGCTCGCCCTGGAACGGATGCGCACGATCGACGCGGTCCTCTTCGACAAGACCGGCACGCTGACCAAGGGCGAGCACGTCGTGACCGGCATCGCTGGGGTGAACATCGGCGAGGACGAGGTGCTGCAACTCGCGGCCGCCGTCGAAGCCGAGAGTGAGCATCCCCTTGCCCGGGCAATCGTCGCCGCCGCTGCAGCGGACACGCCCACTCGTGGGTGCCGTCGACTTCCGCTCCATCACCGGCCGTGGCGTCGAGGCCACCGTCGACGGCAATCGCTACGCCGTCGGCGGACCGGCACTCCTCCGCGAGCGAGCGACCTCCGAGCCGCTCGAACTCAGCGAGCACCACAGACGGGTGGCGCAGTCGTGGGACCGCAATCTTGTACCTCAATCCGAGATGATCAAGTGGTCGGCGCGCTCGCGCTCGAGGACGAGATCCGCCCCGAAGCACGGGACGCTATCGAGCAGCTACGCAAGCTCGGTCGTCGCGTGATCATGATCACCGGCGACGCGCATCAGGTCGCGGAAGCAGTCGGACGCGATCTCGGAGTGGATGAAGTGATGTCCGAGGTCCTCCCCGAAGACAAGGACGCCAAGGTTGCGGCGCTCCAAGCGCGTGGCCTGTCCGTCGCCATGGTCGGTGACGGCGTCAACGACGCACCCGCCCTCGCTCGCGCCGACGTGGGAATCGCAATCGGGGCCGGTACCGACGTGGCCATCGAGTCGGCCGACGTCGTGCTCGCATCGAACGACCCCCGCGGCGTCATCTCGGTCATCCGCCTCTCGGTCGCCAGCTACCGCAAGATGGTCCAGAACCTCGCCTGGGCCGCCGGATACAACGTGATCGCCATCCCGCTCGCGGCTGGCGCATTCGCCTGGGCTGGAATCACTCTCGGGCCCGAGGTCGGTGCCGTGTTGATGAGTCTCTCGACCATCGTCGTCGCGCTCAATGCACAGCTCCTGCGGCGGGTCGACTTGCGAGTCGAATAGCCGCGCTGCGCGGATGGGACGTTCGGCCCTGTCTCACGACATCGCGCCCACGCGTCATCGACAGCGAGTCAGGCTGAAGGGAGCGACACGATGTCGGTGGTGTTGGCGCAGATGTGGGATCGCGACGGCGGGTACATGGCCGGCGGTTGGTCGTGGGTCATGGGTATCGGTTGGCTCGGATCCGCGTGCGCGTGATGTCCGGTTCTGCGCTCCCTGTACCGCGGTCCGTTGGACGTTCGGTCCGTCGTGAGGTGCGCCGGACCGGGTGCCCGAGTTCAGGCTGATCTGTGCGGTCCTCCGCCATGGCTTCAGCACGGACACGCGGGCGGCAACAGGAGAAGCACCTGACCGGCTTCAGCAACTCCTGATCGGATTGCCTGGGGCGGCGCCGCTCATGGCCGCAGCGTCGATCCGCCGTCGACGCTGATCACCTGGCCCGTGATCCAGCTCGCGTCGTCCGACATGAGGAACGCCACCGCGGCGGCGATGTCCTCGGGCTCACCGAGCCGATCCGAGTGGCCGAGGCTCAGCGCGAAGTCCTGGAACGCCTGATCGGAGTTGTCCCGGATCGTCTTCGTGAGCACCATGCCCGGTGCCACGCAGTTCGCCCGGACGCCTTCGCGGCCCCAGCGCGTCGACACGTGACGCATGAGCGCGTTGATGCCGCTCTTGGAGATCCCATACGACGCCCGCGCCACGTCGCCAGAGTGCGCGGCGGCCGAGCTGGTGTACACGATCGCACCGCCTCCACGCTCGAGCATGCGCGGGATCGCGTGACGGGTGCACAGCAGGTGACCGCGCAAGTTGACGGCGATGGTGCGGTCGAATACGTCGAGGCTCACGTCGACCGCGTCGGTGTCGCTCAGGATCGCGGCCGCCGTCATGTCGGCGGCGTTGGCGTGCAAGGCGTCGAGCCCGCCGAACTCGGCGACCGCAGCGTCGACCAGCGCGGCGACGCTCTCGTCGACCGAGATGTCGAACTGCGCCGAGATGGCGCGGCGCCCGGCGGCGCGGATCTCGACGGCCACCAACTCGGCGTTGTCGGAGTTGAGGTCGCCCACCACGACCGACGCGCCCTCGTCGGCGAGACGGATGGCCGTCGCCGCACCGAGCCCCGATCCGCCGCCGGCGACCACGACGACTTTGCCGTCGAGTCCTCGCATGATTACTCCTCGTGCGTGGTCAGAAACAGAGCGGTAGTGCTTCGAGGCCCCACACCGACGACCCGTCCTTCCACGGCACCTGGTCGGCGGGGACGGCGAGGCGCAGGTCGGGGAACCGTTCGAGCAGCGTGCTGATGGCCACCTGCAGCTCGACGCGCGCAAGGTGCGCGCCGAGGCAGAAGTGCGCGCCGTGGCCGAAGCCCAGCTGGAAGATGTCGGCCCGTTCGACGTCGACGGTGTCGGCGTGCGCGAACACCAATTCGTCGCGGTTGGCCGACGCGGTGGACGCGATCACGGCGTCGCCGGCCCGGATGAGCACGCCGCCGATCTCGACGTCTTCGGTGGCGAGGTAGGGAAGCGCCGGTCCCGCGCTGAGCGGGATGTAGCGCATCAACTCTTCGACCGCATTGGGCACGATGTCGGGTCGCTCCAGCAGCAGTTGCCACTGATCGGGGCGGTCGAGGAGGCACAGCACGAACTTGGCGAGCTGGTTGGCGGTGGTCTCGTAGCCGGCGACGAGGATCGCCATGCACAGCGAGATGAGCTCCCCCTCGGTGATCACGGAATCGTCGTCGTCGCGTGCGGCGACCAGTGCGCCGAGGATGTCGTCAGTCGGCCGCTCCCGCCGGCTCGCGATCAACCCGGCGAGGTAGCCCGAGAGCTGGCCGTGGGCGTCGAGCAACTCCTCGACGGTATAGCCGCTCGCCGACATGAAGATGTTGGCCCAGCCGTGGAAGCGCTCGCGATCGTCGAACGGCACGCCGAGCAATTCACAGATCATCGTGATCGGCAGTGGCAGCGCGACCACCTGCACGAAGTCGACCGGTTGGGGCGTCACCGCCAAGGTGTCGAGCAGACCGTCGACGATCTCCTGGGCGCGACCGCGCAGTGCTTGCATGCGGCGCGCGGTGAACGTCGCGCTGACCAGTCGCCGGATGCGAGTGTGCTCCGGCGCGTCCATGCCCAGGATGGAGTCCTCGATCGGGAAGAACTCGGCCATGCGCGCGACGTCGATGCCGATGGTCGCGGCGCGGCTGAAGCGCGCATCCGCCAGCATTGTTCGCACGTCGTCGTAGCGAGTGAGCAACCAGGCGGGCTCGCCGTAGGGTAGCTGGACGCGCGCGACCGGTTGCTCGTCCCGCAGCTGGATCAGCAGCGGGTCAGGGTCGAGCCCCTGCTGGGTGATGGTCGGGAAGTGGGGGCAGCCCGTCATGGCGCTAGTCGGACGGCGCGGCGCGCTCGACGCCGCGCCAGTAGTCGGGCATGTCGTCGCCCATCGCGGTGAGGACGCTGTTGGCCATCTCCGGGGGGAGGTGGCCGTCGTCCTCGGTGAAGCCGTACTCGCGCGCGAGTGACGCGGTCCAGTACGAGCCGCCGGTGCGCTCGAGGATGGCGGGGTCGGCCGCCAGTGCGACCACCGCGACGCCGTTGAACTTCGGCGTCTCCCCGAAGCTGATGTCGAGGCCGTGGAGCTCGCGGCGCCCGTCGGCGGTCTCGACCGTGTTGGCGAGCAGGCCTTCGGTGAGCACCAGCCCCGGCCACAGCGATACGACCGCGACGCCGTGGGGTTTCAACTCGAAGGCGGTGTCGCGCGTGACCTTGTCGATCGCGGCCTTCCCGACCCCGTACGGAACCGACAGCAGGTAGCTCTCCGCGCCGTGAGACGAGATATTGACGATCACGCCAGAACGCTGCTCGATCATCATCGGCGCCGCGAGCGCAGTCGCCACGTAGTTCGACCTCGGGCCGATGTCGAGACACGCACTGATGTGACGGAACGGGATGTCCCAGAAGGAAACGCCCACCATCTCGGAGAAGTCCGGGGAGGCGACGTTGACGACGAGGTCGAGGCGGCCCTGCTCCTCACGGATGCGATTGAAGACGGCCTCGACCTGCGCGTCGTCGGTGTGGTCACACGCGACCGCGACCGCGGTGCCACCGCGTGCCTGGATCTCGGCGACGGTGCGGTTCAGGCTGGCCAGCTGTCCGGGTACGTCCTCGACCGAGCGTGCGGTCAGGTAGGTCACCGCACCGCTCGCGCCCACTTCGAGCGCGATTCCCTTGCCGATGTTCTTGCTCGCGCCGGTGACCAGCGCAACCTTCCCGGACAGCTCGTTCGCCACGATGAAGTCCTCAGCTTCCGGATTGCTTCACGGTGACGACGTTCTGGGGGTTGCAGTCGAACGTCGCCGGCTTCTTCGGGAACACCCGCACGTACTTGCCGCCCTTCACCTGGAACAGCGACGTGCACGGCGTCGCCTTCTTGGCGGGAATGTCGCTGGTGGGGAGCATGCCGTCGGCGTTGAACGCGTGGATCTTCTTGGCCTGGGTGAGGAAGTTGGCCCGGGTCAGCGCGTTGACGCCGCCCGCCTTCACGACCGCGTTCACCGCGTCACGGAAGAAGAGCGCGGCGCCCCACGCCTCCTCACCGTTGCCGTCGATGACCCCGCTGCCCACCGACTTCACGTACGCCTTGACTGCGGGGGAGTACTTGGCCTCCTCGACCGGCACGAACGGCATGTCGACGTACTCACCTTCGGCCTTCGCGCCCGCGGTCTCGAGGAATCGCTTCGAGTAGCAGGCCGAGGTGCAGTCCCACACCTTCACGGTCGACACGCCCTGCACTGCGGCTTCCTTGAGCATGTAGGCCTGCGAGGTGTCGTTGACCGCGCTCGACTCGATCGTCGAACCGTGCGACTGCATCGCGGTGGCCATGGGGAGGTACTTGTCCTGGCCGTCGGCGCCGTGCACGTCGAACACGCCGTCGCTCTTGACGCCCACCTTCTGCGCGCCGAGCCAGATCGGCATGCTCGCCGTCTTCAGTGCGGGCAGGTCGGCACCCACGAGGAAGATGCCGTGTAGATCCTTCGACACGTGCTGGAGGTACCAGCGGAAGCGGCCGACACGCGCCTGGTAGGTCTGGCCGCTCGGATCGGTGAACACCTTCGCGGGCGCGGTGATGGGAAACGACACCGGCGAGTTCTGATGTGGCTCCCAGAGGCTGACGACCGGGACGTCGGGCAGGCCGGTCTTCGCGCCCTTGGCGTCGGGGCACGCAAGCATGTCGTCGACGTTGTTGAGGAACAGCGCGCCCGGTACCGACCATGGCGAAGTCGTTCTGGCACGCCTTGATGATCGCGTTGCGGGTCTCGTCGCCGTTGAGTTTCGAGTCGTAGAAGTCGACGACCACCTTGCGCCCGGCGAGCCCACCCTGCTGGTTGATGTACTTGCCGAAGGCCTGCACCGCGTCGCGGGCGCCCGCGTATGCGCCCGGGGCGAGGGGTGTATCGACGTCGGCGATCACCGCGATGTGCAACTCGGTCGGCGTGATTCCGACCTCGGTGGCGGCGGGCTTCTCGGCGGCGCCCGCCGAGGTGGCGTGGGCGATGGTCGCCGCGCAGAATGCGAGCACCACGCCGACGACGACACGTCGCTGCATCACGAACTCCGCTTCCCCCTGGGCCCGAAGGCCTTCAGCGAATATGTGTAGTGTTATGTGTACGGATATCACAAAGACCTGAGGAGCGCAATGGCGCCCGCTCGTACGCAAGGTGGGGTTACCACGAAGCCGCCGGCGGCGCGGCGCGGCCGTCCTCCCCGCGCGACTCGCGAACAGATCGTCGACGCCGCGGTCGCGAGTCTGCTCGCGGCACCCGACGAGCCGCTGACCATGGCCCGCGTGGCGAGCTCCGTCGGGCTCACGCCGATGGCCCTGTATCGCCACTTCAAGGACCGCGACGAGCTCATGGACGCGGTCGTCGGCCGGATCCTCGTGGAACGCAACGCCGCCATCCCCCGCGGCGGCCCGTGGCAGGATCAGCTCCGGGCCTGGGTGCTGGGCGGGCTGGAGTACCTCGTGCCCTGCTCGCAGGTCGTGCAGGTGGTGTTCGCCGGTGGGTCGTCGCGCTGGCTGCACGACGCCGCCACCCTGGCCCGGATCCTCGAGCAGGCCGGCTTCGCCGACGACGACCTCGCCGAGATGCAGGTGTGGATCGCGCTCTCGGTCGGTGGTTACGTGATGGCCGAAGCGTCGCGCCGCAAGGGTCCCAACGTGTCGGAGACCTACGCCGCGCTGGCGCATCTCGCGCCCGACGATGCCGATCGACTGGCGCGGCTGATCCCGAAGATCGAGCGCGCGTTCGACCACATGCACGAGCGGTTCGCCGATCGTCTCATCCAGACGGTGGAGGCCGCGGCGCTGACGTAGCCGAACGACGAGACGGACCGGCACGGGGGTGCGGTGACGACGGCGGGGAAGTGGCGTTTGGTGCTCGGCTTCGCGGTCGCCGTGTTCGTCGGCGTCGTCGTCGCCGAATCGCTCAACCAGTCGGCGTTCACCAGCCAGACGATCACCGGTGCGGTGATCTACGCACTCACCGCCGGTTCCATCTACGCGATCGCGGCGTCGGGACTCGTCGTCACCTACACGACGTCGGGGGTGTTCAACTTCGCGCAGGGCGCCATCGGAATGATCATGGCCTTCCTGTACTGGGAAGTGCGGATCAACCACGGTTGGCCCGCGTGGGTGGCCCTCGTGTTCGTGGTGCTGATCGTCGCACCCTTGTTCGGCGCGCTCGTCGACCGTGCCCTCATGCGCCGCTTGGTGGACGCGCCGCTCGTCGTGCAGTTGGTGGTGACGATCGGCTTGATGTTCTTCCTCATGGGGTTGGCCGCGACCATCTGGGACGAGAACTCGATCGCGCCACCACTCCCCGAGTTCTTCGCGGACAAGCACGGCATCGACATCGGCGACGTCGTGCTGACCTGGCACCGCTTCATCACGATCGTCGTGGCGGTGCTCGTCGCGGTGTTCCTGCGGTTGCTGCTCTACCGCAGCCGCACGGGGGTCGCCATGCGCGCGGTCGTCGACGACCGTGAGCTCGCGGCGCTGAACGGCGTCCGTCCCGGACGCGTGTCATCGCTGGCGTGGGCGCTGGGGTCGTCGCTGGCGGCGATCGCCGGGATCCTGCTCGCGCCGAGCGTGGGCCTACGCGTCGACGTCCTGACCCTCTTCATCGTCGACGCGTTCGCGGCCGCGATCATCGGCCGGCTGCGCAGCCTCCCGTGGACGTTCTTCGGTGGACTGGTGATCGGGGTCACGCAGAGTATCGCGCTCAATTTCCTGCAGTTCGGCGGACGATGGGGAACGGCGACGACCGCGATCCCCGCGGTCGTCTTGTTCGTCGCGCTGCTGGCGTTGCCCGAAGCGCGACTCGAAGTCAGCCGGATGGTTCCCACGCGCCGCGTCCCGAAGGTGCCGGGTCTGGGTCGCTCGGTATCGGGGATGGCGGCCCTGGTGCTCGTGGTCGTGCTGCTCGCGCAGTTCGGCGGCCTCGACACCACCGATCTCCGCCGGCTCACGCTCGCGTTGATCACCGCGGTGATCATGTTGTCACTGGTGCCACTCACCGGATGGGCGGGCCAGATCTCGCTGGCCCAGATCACGTTCGTCGGCGTGGGCGCGTTCGCGATGGCCGAGGTCGCGGGCGACGCGCAGTCGTGGCTCGGTGCGGGCAACCCGCTCGGGCTGGTCGTCGCGGCAGCGGCGGCGGTCCCGTTCGGTGTGCTGATGGCCCTGCCCGCGCTGCGGCTCCAGGGCCTCTACCTCGCGCTGGCGTCGATGGCGTTCGCGGTGCTGGCCATCCCGCTGTTCTTCGAGCAGCCCGAAATCCTCGGCAGCGGCAGACGTTTGGCGACACCGCGGTTCTTCGGAATCGATTTCGACGACGCGCACAACTTCCTGGTGCTCGCGGCGGCGACGTTCGCGCTGCTGGGCCTCTTCGTGGTGTGGTTGCGTCGCGGGCGGTTCGGCCGACGCCTGATCGCCTTGCGCGACAGTCCTGCGGCGAGCGCGACCATCGGTGTGAACCTGGTGTGGACGAAACTGCTCGTGTTCGCGCTGGCGGCCGCGATGGCTGGCTTCGGCGGCGGTCTCCTCGGGATGTTCCGTGGGACCATCGCCAGCACCGACTTCGTGATGCTCGCCGGCATTCCGTTCCTGCTGCTGCTCGTGGTCGGCGGCGTGGGGACGGTGAGCGGCGCGCTCATCGGCGGGCTGAGCACGGTCCTGCTCCTCATCGTGCAGGACGAAGTGACGTTCGTCGTGTTCGGCGTCTCGGTGCTCGTAGCCCTCACCCGAATCGGTCCTGGCCTCGCCGCGGTCGGCGCCAGCCGCAACCCAGAGGGGCTGGTGACCCAGTTGGGGCGCGATCGGACGTGACGGGCGCGGACCGGGTGCACGAGGTCGGCAGAATCTCGCGGCCCCACCGGCACTTCGGGGATGCCGGAAGTGGTGGCGGCGCGTCCGACGAGTCGCCGCCCTGCCGAGAGCCCGGGGCCAGGTCTTCGGTCTTCAACCAAGTGGTTGACAACGGCAGGTCCATGGGCGTAGGTTGTATTCAACCATTCAGTTGAACAAGGAGGTCGTCCGTGGCCGACGACCGGCTGTCCCGAGTCTTCGCCGCTCTCGCCGATCCGACGAGGCGTGACATGGTCGCCCGCCTCGCCGTGGGCGACGCCACCGTCGGAGAACTGGCGGATCCCTACGACGTCTCCGTCCAGGCGGTGTCCAAGCACATCAAGGTGCTGACCGACGCCGGCCTGGTGAGCCAGAGCAGGGACGCCCAGCGGCGTCCGTGCCATCTCGAAGCAGAGGTCTTCGACCTGATGACGAAGTGGATCGAGCGGTACCGACAACAGGCCGAGGAGCGCTACGACCGCCTCGACGCCGTCCTGGCGGAGATGCGCGGCGACGAACGACCCGCCCACCACCGGAACCTCGAGCAAGGAGCAGCGTCATGAGCGCCACCAGCAACCGCTACCAGGTCTCGATCGAGGCCGACCCCACCCTGCCAATCATCCGGATGACCCGTGACTTCGACGCCACTCCGGCGCAGTTGATGCGAGCCCACACTGATCCCGAGCTGTTCGCCCGCTGGGTTGGTCCGGACGGGATGGAAACCAAGATCCTCGACTGGGACGCCACCACCGGCGGCCGCTGGCGCTACGTCGCCGGGCGCGACGGCGAGGAGTATGGCTTCCACGGTTGCTTCCACGAGGTCGGTGAGGACCGCATCGTGCAGACCTTCACGTTCGACGGTCAGCCCGATGGCGTTTCCCTCGAGACGCTGTGGTTCGAGGACCTCGGCGACGGCCGCACCCGGCTGCACGCCCAGTCGCTGGTGGACAGCCTCGAGGGCCGCGACCAGTGGCTGGCCAGCGGCATGGAGACCGGCGTCGACGAGGGCTACGCCAAGCTCGACGCCCTCGTCGCCGAGCTCCGATGAGCAGCCCGGCCGACGAGCACCGGCGCATCGCGGGTGCGTTCACCACGACCGTGGAGGGCACCGCTCCGGAGTCATGGGACCTGCCGGCACCGGTGGAGGGCTGGGTCGCCCGCGACGTGGTGGGCCACCTCGTCGAGTGGTTCCCGGCCTTCCTCCAGGGAGCGGCGGGGATCACACTGCCGGCAGGTCCGTCGGTCGACGACGACCCCGTCGGCGCCTGGCGTACCCAGACCGAGGCCGTGCAGGCACTCCTCGACGACGCGGACACCGCCGACCGCGAGCACGATCTCCCGCACATCGGCCGGATGCCGCTCGGGCAAGCGATCGACATGATCTACACCAGCGACGTGTTCCTGCATCGCTGGGATCTCGCCCGAGCGACCGGCCAGGACGAGACGCTGGATCCGGACCAGTGCGCCGCGATGCTCGACGGCATGCTGCCGATGGACGAGGTGCTGCGCCAGAGCGGCCAGTACGGGCCGCGCGTCCACGTCCCCGATGACGCAGACGTCCAGACCAAGCTCCTGGCGTTCATCGGTCGCACCCCGTAAACGCCTGTCACTCAGGGGTGCGGCAGACCGCCTCGACGTTGTGCCTGAATCTGTGGATCGAGGCTTCATCAGGGAAACGCGGCTTGATCATGCCGGGGATGAGTCGGGCGCCAAGACGAGGCGATCCCGCTCGAAGTGGGCAGGCTCCTGGGTAGCCAGTTCCCAGTAGACGTCTGCCAGCCGATCCGGGTCGTACGCCGTGCCTGCCTTGATCGGACCGCAGACCGTCACGACGCCGACATTGATCGGGGAGCCCTCGAGGTCGCGCTCCAGGCTCAGCGCGAGGTTCAGTTGCGCCCCCTTCCCGATGCTCAACGCAGCGGACATCGCCTCGGGGGACCTCGCCAGGCTGTTCACCGTGAACACGAGCACCCCGTGATCGGCGCCCCGCATCGCCGCGATGGCGGACTGAGCTGTGTTGAGCGCGCCGACCACGTGGACGTCGAGTGCAAGCCGGAGCGCCTCGAGCGACAACTCGAGGACCGCCTCAGCCTGGTAGATCGACGCGTTGTAGACGACGACATCGGGCATGCCGAGGGCATCGATGATCGAGGCGAAGGCGCGGTCGACGCCATCACGGTCGGCGACGTCGGCTTCGGCGCCGCACGTGTTCACCCCGAACCCCTCGAGCTCGGCCAGGCCGGCATCGATCGCGTCCTGATGCAAGGCCACGAGCCCGACCGACCAGCCCTCCCGCGCAAACCGCCGCGCCAGAGCCGAGCCGAGCCCCGGGCCTGCCCCGATGATCGCAAGCGTCTTGGGCTTGGCCACGGAAGCGACGATAGGCGGCGCGGCGGAGGTCCAACCGGCTGTACGTTCAAGTCACCTGACTACTCAAAGTTCGTGCGCGACGAGACGTCGTGCGCCTGTTCTCCTCCAAGAACGGGCCAGGGCTTGGCGTCAGTCGTCGACGGCAGTCAGATCGGGGCGATATTCGGGGTGGTCCGTGAGGTACCGCGATGCCGCACGCATGTGCTCCTCGTTGTGCTCGTTGATGAATGCGTAGATCTCCGGGTCGAGATCGGCGGTCTCGTCGAAGTAGAGCATCGTGCGGTTCGGTCCGAGTGGTTCCAGGCGAACATGTCCGACGTGGTCGTTCCCATCGCGGGACAGCATCGTGTAGGTATGGCTCCGTTCGGCCACGACGTCGGTGACCAACTCGAGCGAGGTACCCGTCGCCCCGCCGGGAAGTTGGTAGAAGACTCGTCGGAGCCGCCCGTTTTGCAACTCGTCGCCCGGCCAGAGGACATCGACGCGCTGCACCATCTCCGACCAGTCCGTCCAGTGGTCGTAGTCGTGCAGCAAAGCCCAGATCCGGGACGCAGAATGCGGCACCTCCATGGAGAATCGATGCTCAATCACGCATCCAAGGAGCGGGTGGCCGCCTACCGGGAGGCCGGGGTCACCGTGCTCGGCATCACGCCCGTCGGCCCGCATCCCACCCACATCGTCGAGAAGCTCAAGGCCTGGAGCGCCTAGCCCACGACGTCGCGCAAGCCGGTGGCGCACACCGACGAGAGGAACGAAGAAAGGTCGCATGGAGCTCGGGGGCATCGGCATCTGGAGTGGCGAGCTGCGGT
Source organism: uncultured Actinomycetes bacterium (assembly GCA_963809795.1). GTDB lineage: Bacteria > Actinomycetota > Acidimicrobiia > IMCC26256 > DASPTH01 > DASUAS01. The sequence goes on along the minus strand of CAWELN010000019.1, from coordinate 200,658 downwards.
ACGGCGACGCCGGCGAGATCCGCGACGCCGCCGCCGAGCTGGAGTCGCTCGGCTACACCGCGCTCTGGATCCCCGACGTCGGCGGCGACGTGTTCGGCGCCCTGCAGACGCTCCTCGAACCGACGTCGACCATCGTCGCCGCCACCGGCATCCTCAACCTCTGGATGCACTCGGTCGACGAGGTGGGCGAGGGGTTCGCCGCGCTCGAAGCCGACCACCCCGGCCGCACCCTGCTCGGCATCGGCGTCAGCAACCCGATCTTCATCGATCAGACCCACCCGGGCCAGTACAAGAAGCCGTTGCAGATCACCCGCCGGTACCTCGACGACCTCGACGCGGTCTCCCCCACCGTGCCCCGCGACCGCCGCGTGCTCGCGGCACTGGGGCCCAAGATGCTCGAGCTGGCACGCGACCACGCCGGCGGCGCGCACCCCTACCTCATGACCCCCGAGCACACCGAGGTCGCCCGTGAGGCGCTCGGCGACGGCCCGCTGCTCGCGCCCGAGCAGCACGTGGTGCTCGAGACCGACAGCGCGCGCGCCCGCGCCATCGCCCGTGAGGGCATCGCCACCTACCTGCAGCTCCCCAGTTCCAACTACGTGAGCAACTGGCGCCGCGCCGGTTTCGGCGAGGACGACTTCGCCGACGGCGGCAGCGACCGGCTCGTCGACCACGTGGTGGCGTGGGGCGACGAGGCCGCCATCGCGGCCCGGGTGCAGGCGCAGCTCGACGCCGGCGCCGACCACGTGTGCGTCCAGGTGGTCACCGGTGCCGAGCGCACCGACTTCCCTCGGGCGGAATGGCGGGCACTCGCACCCGCCCTGGCGGGTCTCACACGAAGGTGACCCCGTCCGCGACCTTGCGCGCTGATCTCGGGGTGCCGAGCCGGTCAGTTGGTCGGCCCGTCGGGTCCCGACCGCTGGCGCCAGCGGCTCTCCACGTCATCGAGCCTGCTTTTCAGGGCGCCGTTGCGCATCGAGCCGGTGAGGCTCTCGAGCCCGGCCCGGCCGAGCTTGCGCACGTTCTGCTCGATGGCGAGCGCGCAGCCGAGCATCACGACGAAGCCGGCCACGCCGAGCACCAGCGTGGTGGTGAACGTGAAGACCATGAGCAGCAGCCCCGCGACGAAGCCCACCGCGGACCACTTGATGCGGCGCGCCCCGTGCCGGTACAGCGTCGTGTCGGTGACCTGCTGCACCAACTTGGGGTCAGTGGCCGACAGGCTCTCCTCGATCTCCTGAAGGATCTGTTGTTCGTTCTCGGAAAGCGCCATCACGCCTCGTCCCAGTCCCGGCCGGAACCCCGGCCTGGTGCGCGATTCTCGCGCATCGTCAAATTTCAAACGCTCCCGCGGCTCGATCGATTCCCTGACCTTCGGTGATCGTCGGGGCGACGTGCGGGTTCGAGCTTCGACCGTTCGCCCCGTGGGTGGCGTCCGTTGGGTGTACCGGCGTCGCCGAGGAGGTCGAGCACCTCGCCAATGGTGCGTTGACCGCCGGTCGCCTCGGGTAGCGGCAGGTGATGTTGAATCTGGTAGCGGTTCCGGCGTCCGTCGCGTTCTTTCACGACGTAGCCGGCGTTCGCGAGGTCGGCGACGATGCCATGCGCGGTGCGTTCGGTGACGCCGAGAGTTGTCGCGATGTCTCGGAGGCGGATCCCGGGGTCCTGCGCGACGCATAACAGGACCCGGGCGTGGTTCGTGAGGAAACTCCATTCCGTCACCGGAGCAACGACACCCTGACCACTCACGAGCGGCGCCGAGTCGGGGCCAGCGCCGTGCTCACCGAGTTGTGCCACCAGGCCAGAGCCTCTTGGGAGGCCGGCCCGGGTAGCTCCCGAGGTACGGTCGCGCCGTTCGCCATGATCATGACGTCGTGGACGCCGGGTGTGAGTACCCAGCTGCCGTTCACGAGCCCGGCGAGCTCGGCCGCGAGGCCCTCGTGGCCCGGTGCACACCCGAAACACGCTCGACCACTCAGTGCACCCTCCCCGTCGTCATCGTTGCTCGACCACACGCGTGCAGCTTCACGCCAGCGGCCGATCTTCTTGCTCACCATTGACGGGGCGTTGCGTGTCCGGTCGGTCATACCACCAATCATAGTCCTAAATCACCGGAATGTCATTGCTAGTTTTTGGGAACGGGAGTAGTGTCGGCGGTGACGTCCGGGGAACAACGGCCGATCGGCCAGTACCCCAGGGCACAGAAGAGAGGCGAGCGAGATGCTGGTGACGATTCGATCCATTGCGTGAGCTCGACCGCATGGCCGCGGAGTTCGCCCAGCCCGGCCGACCCTGGCAGATGCCGATGGACGCGTACCGGCGGGGCGAAGAGTTTGTTGTGAACCTCGATGTCCCCGGTCTGGATCCCGACCACCATCGACCTGACCGTCGAACAGAACACGCTGACCGTCACCGGTGAGCGGACCTGGTCCCGAGCCGAGGGCGACGAGGTCGTCGTCGCCGAGCGTCCACAAGGCACGTTCAGCCGGCAACTGTTGTTGGGCGACAACCTCGATACGGATCGGATCGCGGCCCGCTACGACCGTGGCGTGCTCTCGATCACGCTCCCCGTCGCCGAGCAATCCAAGGCCCGCAAAGTGGAAATCGCGCACGGCAGCGAACCTCAGGTCATCGACGCGACCGCAGCCGCCTGAGGTAGCAAAGCCTCCCGTCACCGCAATCCACCCGACGAGGAGTCCCTCGCGTTGGCTGGGCGCGACTTGCGAGGAGCCCTGACATGCAAACAACGAGCAACAATCTCAGTGCTCGTCCGGTGAACGGCGACGACTGCGCCGTGTGGGAATGGACACGAGCGCCGCCCGTCTCGGCGGGCTCGTGTGACCTGGAGCAATCGTGACCGTGACCGCTCGAGTTCGCTGCTGGTCAGCTGTTGAGCGGCAGGGGCACGGACACTCGGTTCGATGGCTTGCAGTCGAACGTCCCCGCCTTCGTCGGGTATTCACGGACGTATTTGCTGCCGTCGAACTTGAGGATCATGAAGCACGGGCTGCCGGCGTGGTTCCCGGGATCCATCGTCCCCCACATCCCACCCGCGTCGAAGGAGTGCGTGTTCTTGAGCGCGGTCAACAGGTTGGCCCGCGTGAGCCCGTTGACCCCGTGGTCCTTGATCGCCTGGTTGGCAGCTTGCTGGAACAGCAGCGTCGACACCCAGCCCCAGACCGCGAAGGCGTTCGCGTTGTCCTTCCCGACGTACTTGATGAAGTTGCCCAGCGTCTTGTTCGACTTGCTCTCCTCGAACGGCAGGAAGCTCATCGTGAGGTGCGTGTTGGCCACCGCCTGGCCCGCATCCACATACGCCTTGTCGTAACACTGAGACTGGCAGGCCCAGACGAACTTCGGATCGGTCAGCCCCTGCAGCTGCGCTTCCTGCCGCATGGCGATCACGTTGGCCACCGGCTGACCGGTGAGCTGGTAGTTGTCGCCGTCAGCCTTCATCTTCTGCACGAGGGGTGTGAACGCGCTCTGCGGGGCACTGCTCGGCTGCCCGAATCCGGAATTGATGTCGATGCCGCCCTTCTGGGCGAGCAAACCGAGTCCTTGGATGGTGTGCGAGGTCGCCTTCGAGTCGTTGCTGTAGACCAGCGGTCCCTTGAGCTTGGGTCCGTACTTCTTCACGTAGTACTTCGAGTCACCGACCTGGCCGAAGTAGGTCTGCGGGTCCGAGTTCTGGGTCGCGCAGTCGATGGCGTTGCCCGAGATCCCGAACGAGACCGGTGCACACGCCTCCGCCGTGCTCGTGGCCACGGCTGGGATGTCAGGCAATCCCGTGGCTTGCCCGGCCTGGTCCTTGCAATTGATCGCATCGTCGAAGCTCGACAGCAGGAACATGCCGTTGCCGACCATCGCGATGTCGTTCCCGCACGCCGTGATGATGTTGTTCCTCGCCTGGTTGGGATTCAGCTTCGAGTCGTAGAAGTCGAGCACCAGCTTGCGACCGCCGATGCCGCCGGTGGCGTTGATGTACTTGACCGCGCCGGTGGCTCCCGTCGACTCCGCCCTTGAACAGCCCCGGCGCGATCGTGTTGTCCACGTCGGCACTGATGGCGATGTGGATCGTCTTGGCGTCGACGCCGATCTCGGTCGCCTTGGGCGCTTCGGTGGCGGCGGTGCCCATGGCCGGCAACAGGCCGACCGTGACTGCGAGCACTGCCAGCGCGCCGAACACGCGGGCGGTTGGTTTGGTCAGTCGCAAGATCCCCCCAAGGTGTGCGATTGACGGGCCGGGACCAGGGTCGCCCGGCGAGATGTCAGACGTTTGCTCACGTCAAGATGTCAGATATTTACCGCAGAGTCAACGCGCCCGCCGATTTGATCGACCCCACCGCAGAGAGGGCGCTAGGAGCCGAACCCATCCAGGAAGCCGGTCAGCCCGCTCGGCGTGTGGGGACCGAAGTGCGCCTCCTCGAGCACGCCGACACCGGTGCGGTCGCCCATGCGGGCGATGACCAGGTTCTGGAGGTGCAACGACGACCAGTCGAGCGGATCGAAGTCGTCGAGCTTGATCGACTCCCGGCCGGTCTCGAGGTCACCGTGGCTGGTGCCGTGTCCCCAGTACGGATGGCTGTAGCCGATGCCGCGCATGCGGAAGGTGAACACCTTCTCGAGCTCGATGTGCACCTCGCCTTCGTCGGGGTGCTCGAACCAGAAGTCGGCCCGTTTGATCTCGCGCCGGCCCGGCTCGAAGTCGAGCTCGAAGCGAAGGTCGTGGCACTCGGTGACCCCGGCCGTGCTCCACGGCGCCGCGCCGTCGGGGATGGGGTCGAGCACCAGCGACGTCTCGAGCCAGCGCGTGCCGTCGGGATACTCGTGGAGGGCCAAGTGGGTGTACCGGTCGGCGAAGTGCAACGGCGCCCACAACCAGAACGCCTGCGGGGTGCGGCGACCCCAGTTGGTCTCCAGTTGCTGACCGACCGCCCGCATGCCCCACGAGCGGTCGCGTGTGCCCGGCACCTCGCTCGGGTCGATGCGCAGCTCGTCGCCGTCGACGGAGATCGTGCCGTCCCACGTCCCCCATTGGGTCAGGCGGGTGTGGTCCATCGTCAGGATGCCCTCGGGCGACGTCGTGCGCTGCCGCGGCTCCTCGACCGCGACGGTCGTTGCCCGGAAGGTCAGGTCGCATTCGATGCCGTGCTCGTTGGGCTCGACGACGTAGCGGATCGTCTGGATCGGCTCGACGACCTCGATGCGAATCGGGCCGATGGCCGTCGAGCGGTCGAGCGGCATCTTCCCCGATGCGTACACGGAGTGCTCGACCCCGTTGCGCACGAGGCTGAAGGCGGCATCGATCACGCCGCGCACCGGGTAGTGCCCCATCGCGGCGCCGAAGTAGAAGTCACCGTCCTTCTGGTGGCCGTTGAACCAGTAGCGGTCGTAGTGGTTCGGATCACCGGTCGCGGGAGATGCGATCGGATCGGCCGACGGGTGGATCGGGTAGTCGTCGAAGGGAGTCAGCATCAGCCCATCACCGCCGAATAGTCGAGCTGGCCGGTGACGCCGGCGGCGCTGAAGCCCATGTCGACGTTCAGGTTGACGCCGCTCACGAACGACGACGCCGGGCTGCCCAGCCAGGCCAGGCACGAGGCGACCTCCCGCGGCGTCACCAGCCGACCGCCGGCCTGCTCGACGCACCAGTCGATCATCTTGTCGCTCAACGTCTTGCGGAAGTCCGGCAGGAGCGGCGTGTCGATCGGCGACGGGCACACGCTGTTGACCCGCACCGCGTGCGCGGCTGCGGCCCGCGAGAATTTCATCGTGAACACCTGCACCACTTCCTTCGTGAACGAGTAGGTGTCCACGGCCAGCTCGCGTCCGGTGAACCATTCGAGGCCGGCGTCCCAGTCGTCGACCGCGAGCAGCTCGAGGATGTCCTGGAGGTGCGCGGGCCACTGGGCGCCGGCGATCGACGCGGTGTTGACGATGGTGCCACCCTCCCGGATCTGGGGCAGCAGCGACTCCGACAGGTGACGGAGGGCAAGGGCGTTGACCTTGAACACCACTTCGGGCGGGAGCGTGTCCGCGACCCCGGCGTTGTTGAAGAGCGCGTCGATGGGACCGGCGGTCCCGGCGATGGCGGCGTCGACCCCGGCTTTGTCGCTGAGGTCGGTCTGGATGAACGTCGCGTGCGGGCCCGTCGGTTGCTTGATGTCGAGGACGGTCACGTCGCTCGCGCCCAGCTCGGCCAGGAGGTCGAGCAACGCGGCGCCGACGCCGGTGGCGCCGCCGGTGACGAGGATCCGCTTCCCGGTGTAGTCGAGGTCGGTCATGGATGTCCTTCCGTGATGGCTAGAGCTTGGCGACGGCGCCGCCGTCGACGTTGAGGATGGTGCCGGTGATGAACGCCGCGTCGTCCGACGCGAGGAATGCCACCGCGGCGGCGACGTCTTCCGCACGGCCCTGGCGCTTCAGGAGCTGGATCCGTTCATAGTGGGACCAGAACAGGCCGTCTTCACCCAGCAGCTCGGCCCAACGAGGGGTCATGATCCGGCCCGGTCGTACCGCGTTGACGCGCACGCCGTGCTCGCCGCCGCGCCCGGCCAGGTGCATCGTGAGCCCCTCCACCCCGGCCTTCGACGCCTGGTAGGACGCCGACGGCTGGAAGCCGCCCATCTGCTCGAGCTCGGTCTCCCCGACCCCCATCACCGCCGACAGCGACGACACGATGACCACCGCCCCGGCGGAGTCGACGAGATGCGGCCACGCCGCCCGACACGTGAACATCGTGCCGTTGAGATTGAGGTCGACGATCGCCTGCCAATCGTCGGTCGACTCCTCGGGCCACGCGCCGGCTCCGCCGGTGCCGGCGTTGGCGACGACCACGTCGAGACGACCATGCCGCTCGACCGCGCGCTCCACGACGCGCTCCATGTCGGCTTCGTTCGTGACGTCGGCGGTGACGAACGTGACGTCGCCCGCGAGCGGCTGCGCGGGCTCGTTGCGCGCACAGGCGACGACCCCGGCGCCCTCCGCGACCAGCCGCTCGACGACCGCGGCGCCGATGCCCATGCTGGCGCCGGTGACGACCGCCACGCGCCCCGCGAACCGCTCACTCATCAGAGCCTGCGCAACAGCTGGTCGAGCAGGGGGGCGAACATGATCATGTCGTCCGGATTCGACGGCAGGTCTTGGTTGGCGAACGCCGCGCCGCGCTGGGTCATCCGCAACAGGATGATCGCAAACCGGCAGCCGGCCAAGGCCTCGTACCACGTGAGATCGTCGAGGTGCTCCCCGCCCAGCTGCTCGTAGGTCGCCGCGGTCTCGACGGGGTCGAACATGGCGGGAACGGGCGGGAGGCCGTACTGCTCGGCCATGCCGGCGAAGAACTTCTGGAAGAACGTCGTCCAGGCGACGTCGACCTCGGGCGGACCCACGGTCGCCATCTCCCAGTCGAGCACGAGCGTGGGTTCGAAGTCTCGGTAGATGATGTTCCCCGGGCGGCTGTCGCCCCAGTTGAGGACGCTTCGGCTGTTGGTCGGCATCGTCGTGCTGACGACCTCGATGCCACGCTCGAGGATCGGAACCGTGTGCTCGCCGCGCGCCCAGGCGTAGTACGCGCGCAGGTCGGCGACCTGGCGGGCCAGCGGCGTCGTGCCCGGCGCGTCGAGGTGCAGGAACGCGGTGTCGTCGCCGTCGTCCCTGACGCGGTGGAGCCGGACGAAGACGTCGATCGTCGACTGCTCGAACCGCTTCCACTGCTCCGGTGTCCCCTGCAGGAACCAGCCGCCCGGATCGAGCAGGTACGGCGGATTGTCGGACGGGACGACGCCGTCGACTGCCCGCGTGACGAGGAACGGGACCCGGAGCCACTCCGCCGACGTCTCCAGGTGGACCACGTCGGGGACCGGCACCGTCGTGCGCGCGCGCACCAGGTCCATCACGCGGCACTGGAACTCGAGGTCGTAGGTGCGGAACGTCGGAAAGAGTGAATCCGGCGCCGGTGTCAGGCGGGCCACGAGCCGTTCGCCGTCGAGGGTGAACAAGACGGTCTCGTTGGCCATCCCGCTGTCGGGTGCTTCGACGCCGGTGACGGCGGCGTCGTCACCGTAGACATGACGGGCCCACGCCGCGAGCCGCGCCTGGAGCGTGCTCGGGTCCGTGCGCCACGGTGTCGTGGTGGCGGCGGGCTGGTCGCTCACGTCACCTCTCGGCGGGTGTCGGCGTGAACGTCACCGGCATGCGTTCCAGTCCGCTCACGAAGTTCGAAGCCCGCCGCGGGAGAGGCCCCGCGGTGGCGAGCTCGAGGTCCGGCAACCGGCGGAGCGCCTCGGTGATCATCATCCGCACTTCGAGCCGGGCCAATGAGGCGCCGAGGCAGAAATGAGTTCCGATGCCGAACGCCACGTGCGGGTTCGGGGTCCGACGGATGTCGAACCCATGGGGGTTCTCGAAGACATCCTCGTCACGGTTCGCCGACGGGTAGAAGAGCATGAGCTGGTCGCCCTCCTTGATCCGCCGGCCGCGTAGCGTCACGTCGCGCGTGGCCGTGCGGCCCATGTTCTGCACCGGGGAGCTCCACCGGATCATCTCCTCGGCGGCCACGGCGATGTCGGCCGCGCCCGAGCGCAGCGCGTCGCGCTGATCGGCGTGCTTGATCAGCTCGAGCATCCCGCCGCTGAGCACGTGCCGGGTCGTCTCGTCCCCGCCGATGAGGATCAGCAGCATCTCCTGGACGATCGATTCGTCATCGAGGCGCGCCCCGTCGATCTCGGCCTGGCACAACGTCGTGATCACGTCGTCCCGGGGGTGCTTCCGCCGATCCGCGATGATCCCGAGCTGCGCCTCGTTGAACTCCTCGATCGCGCGATTCGTGCCCTGCAAGACCTTGGCGATCTGCTCCGGGGTGACCATGTCGTCGGCCGTCGGGCCCATGATCTCCTCCGACCACCTCAGGAGATCGTCGTAGAGATCGGGCTCGTAGCCCATGAGCTCGGCGATCACGTACAGCGGCAACCGCGCGGCGACGTCCCAGACGAAGTCACAGCTGCCCTGCTCGCACACCCCGTTGATGATCTGCCGGCACAGCTGCCGCATCATCGGCTGGTGGGCGGCGACACGCTTCGGCGTGAACCCGCGGTTCACCAGCGACCGCCGGCGCTGGTGCTCGGGATCATCCATGGAGATCATCGTCGGGAGGTGCTCACCGTGCGGCCGTGGCGCCCGATGGCTCGAGAACGTCGTTGCATCCTTCTCGACGGTGAGCACGTCGGCGTGCTTGAAGACGCCCCACACCGCACCGACCGGGTCGTAGTGGACGGGGTCAGTCCTGCGCATCTCGTCGAAGATCCGGTGCGGGTCCTCGGCGTACCACGAACCATCCAACAAGTTCAGGCCGTCGATCATCGTGCTCATCTCGTGGCGACGATAATAGCTCTAGAGCTTTCTTTCCAGGCCTTCCCCGCGCGTCAGGCGGCTGCGACCACGGTGACCTCGATGCGGCCGCGTCCCGGGTCGGTCGCGTCGATCCCGGGGGCGCTGCAGACGAACAGGGTGCATCCGTCGTCGCCCCCGAGCGCGACCGCGTAGGAGTTCAGGCCCGAAGACAGGTCCACGCGCCCCGTGATCGTGCCTCCGTCGGCCACTCGCAGGACCTCGGGAGATCCGGTGGCGAGCCACACCTCGCCGTGCTCGTCCATGGCGATGCCGTCGGGGTCGACGTGCTCGCCGAACTCGGCGAAGACGCGCCGGTTCGTCAACGCGCCGTCGTCTCGCAGCTCGTACACGCTGATCCGGTGACCGTAGGTTTCGGCGACGAGGAGTCGTTGCCGCGCCTCGTCGACCACGATCCCGTTCGGACAGATGAGCTCGACCGGCGTGACCGGCCCGGCTCGCCCTCCCTCGTCGACGAGGACGAGCGCGGTCGGTCGGGGTTCCTCGCCGCTGACGAAGTCGTACCCGAAGTTGCCGATGTACGCGCGCCCGCGACCGTCGACGGCCATGTCGTTCGCTCCCATCACCGTCCACGGAGAGAGATCGGCCACGATTTCGGTGGTCGCGCCCACGCGCAGCAGCTGGCGCCGCAGCATGGAGACCACGAGCAGATCGCCACTGGGATCCCAGCCCAAGCCGGACGGGACGTCGTCCGGTTCGAGCTCGACCCGAACGTCGCCGGCCAGACCGACCGAGCGCACCTTCCGGTGGTGGAAGTCGGAGAACCAGAGGCGACCCGCGTGCCAGCGCGGCCCTTCGGGAAACCCCAATTCGTCGAGCAGCGTCTCAGTGCTCACGAAACCTCGGCCACGACCGCTCCGTCGGCACGAGAGCATGGCACTGGTTCCCCGTCCACCGCACTCCCCGAGCAGCGGAGCGCGGGCGAGGCGCGGCGCGAGCGGTTACCTTCGTGCCCGCGGCCGTCCACAGGGAGGGCCGGCGGTGGAGGGAGCCAGGATGACTGCCAACCCGACGACGCCCGCGGCGCGGGCGTCCGTGTTCCCGCCCGTGTGCCCGACGGTGGCGGTCCCACCCACGCAGATCGCGGACGAGACCTGGATCGTGCACCAGGTGCAGCCGGCGCTGGGGCAACCGCTGGACATCTACCTGAACTCCATGGTCATCCGGGGATCCGAACCGGTGATCGTGGACACCGGCACGCCGGCGAACCGCGCGCAGTGGCTCGAGGACGTCTTCTCGCTGGTCGAGCCGGAGGACGTGCGCTGGATCTTCCTCTCCCACGACGACGTCGATCACACCGGCAACCTGGACGAGGCCCTCTCGGCCTGCCCGAACGCGACCGTCGTCTGCAGCTGGGCCATGGTCGAACGGCACACGAACTGCTTCGCCTTCCCGCTCGAGCGGTGCCGGTGGGTGACGGACGGCGAGTCGTTCGACGCGGGAGACCGGACGCTGCAGGCGATCCGACCGCCGGTGTTCGACTCGCCGACCACGCGAGGTCTGTACGACCCGCAGACGCAGGTGTACTGGGCGGTCGACACGTTCGCGACCCCGCTGCCCGACAAGACGATGGGCATCGCCGACCTCGATCCCGACTTCTGGGACTTCGGGCTGATGCTGTTCGCGCTGGGGGCGGTGAGCCCGTGGATCACGTGGAGCGATCCGGCGAAGTACGGGCAGCAGGTCGACCGGGTGCAGGACCTCGACCTCACGACGATCGCGGCCTGCCACAGCCCGGTCATCGAAGGTGCCTACATCGAGAAGGCCTTCGCGCGCCTCCGGGAGCTCCCCACCCTCGACCTCCCCGACCTCCCGGACCAGTCCATCCTCGACGAGATCATCGCCGCCACCGCGCAGCCGACGGCGTAACGCGCGCTCCCGTCGTGGTCGGTGGTCAGGACCGCGCGAACGACGCCACGACCTCGCCGAGCCCTTCGTAGGTGGCCCGGATCGACGATCCCGCCTCGACTGCGAAGAAGCTCGTTGACGAATTGGTCAGGATGACGTCGCCCGCCTTCACGCCCCGGCGCCGCCGCAACCGGTTCACGCTCACGACGACCGGGAGGAACGGATCGTCGAACGGGTGGCATCCGACGGCCGAGATCAGCTCGCGGTCGTCCTCGGTCACCCGGAGGCGTACGTCCTCGAACGCGACGTCTCGCCAGCCGGGGATGGCATCCCCGACGACGATGCAGCCGTTCGCGATGTGGTCCGACAACGAACCGTAGAGCGACCCCTGACCGTTCGCCGGCGGGCCGCCGTCGGCCGGGCCGGCGGTGCGGAAGCGGGAGCCGATCACCTCGAAGCCGACCACGGCCGTCACCGATTCCATGACCTCGGCGATGCCGTACCTGCGGTCACGGGCGGGTAGATCCCGATCGACCCGGAACATGATCTCGGGCTCGATGAGCCGCGCCGGCGAGATCTCGGCCGGGATCTCCGCACCACTCGGGAACAGGTCGTAGACCGGCGCCGAGAAGGGCGGGTTCATCGGCTTGTACACGGTGTAGGTCTTCCAGCCCCGGATCGGGCGATCGACCCGGTCGCTGACGGCATCGATGATCCGCTGGATGTCAGCCGTGTTGTCGGGTGTCACCTCCGCGGGAAGGCCGGCGAGGACCACGCTTCCCTCCCGCAGCGCGACGAGCATGTCGGCGGCCGATCGGACCTGATCGTCGGTCAGGGATCCCATCTGTGAGCTCCTCACCCGGCACGGTCGGGAGTCGCGCGAGAGTAGCGAGCCCGAACGGGGCGCGGACCGGGGGCATGATCTCGGTGATGCGTGTGCCCAACGGGGACGGGAGCGAGCGATGACAACGGAGGGCTCGGGAGGGCGGCTCGCCGGCAAGGTGGCGGTGGTGACGGGGGCAACCAGTGGATCGGGCCGGGCGATCGCGCGTCGCTTCGTGGCCGAAGGCGCTCACGTCGTGATGCTCGCCCGGGGCGAGGAGCGACTGCTCGACGAGGCGCGCCGGCTCGGCGACCGCGCCGTTGCCATCCCGACGGACGTGGGCGACGTGGCCGGCGTGCAGCGCGCGTTCGCCGAGATCGGCGGGCGCTTCGGACGGGTCGACGTGCTCGTGAACAATGCCGCGGTGTACCGCCCGTGCCTCGTGGAGGAGCTCTCCGACCACGACATCACCACACAGCTCCACACCAACTTCCTCGGGCCCGTGCTCACGTGCCGCGCCGCGATTCCACTGCTCCGCGCGGCGGGCGGCGGCGACATCGTGAACACCTCCAGCGAATCGACCCTGGACCCGTTCCCGATGCTGTCGATGTACGTGTCGACCAAGGCCGCGCTGGAAGCGTTCAGCCGCACGCTGATGACCGAGGTCCAGGACGACGACATCCGGGTGACGGTCCTGGTCCAGGGGGTCGCGGCCGACGGCGAAGGCTCGACCGACTGGAGCTGGGATCCGGAGCATTCGCAGACGGCGTTCGCGATCTGGACCGAACGCGGCTACCTCGCCAAGGTGCAGGGCCGCGCCGGCAGTACGGGCCAGTCGGTCGACGACATCGCCGACGTGCACGTCTACGTCGTGACCCGGCCGCGTGGCCAGAAGCTCGACACCATCCACGTCCGTTCGTACTGATCCACGAGCGCACCCGGCCCGGGCCGTCACCCGCCGTCGAGGGGGACTGCCTCGTCGAGGAGCGGGCCGAAGAACAGCCGCAGCAGCTCGTCGCTCGCGTAGAGCCGCTCGCCCGAGAGGCGGCTGTCGTCGCCGAAGGTGAGGATGCCGATGACGGCGTGACGGCGGTCGCCGTCGGGCCCGGCGACGGTCAACTCGTACTCCTGGCCGACGCCCTCGTCGGTCACCCATTCCGAGCGCAGCCGGTACGACGCGATCGTCGGCATCACCACGGCGAAGAAGTGCTCGTAGTACCGCTCGGCCATCTCGCGGCCGCGGAGCGCGACGCCCATGGGCTGCAGCTCGTAGACCGGGTCGTCGTCGAGGGTCGCCATCGTTGCCGCGAAGTCGCCCGCCGCCTCGGCGGCGGCGTGCGCGTGGGCGACCGCGACCCGCGCGTCGCGATCGGCGCCGGTCACCGGCCCTCCGGGACGAGCGACCCGGCCACGACCTCGCCGCCCTTGAGCACCGCGCGCGGTGGGCGATCGGCGAGGGCGCCGATGTCGGCGGAAGGATCGCCGTCGACCACGACCAGGTCGGCGAGCTTGCCGACCTCCACCGTGCCGAGATCGTCGTCGCGTCCGACCATCTCGGCGCCGTTGCGCGTCGCCCACCCGATCACGTCGAGCGGCGTCATGCCCGCGTGTTCGACGTACAGGCGCAGCTCGCCGCCGTACGCGCCGTGCGGGAAGCCGATGGCGCCGTAGTCGTCGCCGAGCACGAAGCGCACGCCCGCGGCCTGCGCCTTGGGGATCGTCGCGTACATGTGCTCGAGGTCGGCGCGCATGGCCTCGGCGCTGAACCCGAGTCCGGACCCGAACGTGTCGACGAAGTGCTTGGGGAAGTACAACGACGGCACGACGGTGGCGTTCGCCTCGACGAGCGCGGCGATGACCTCGTCGTCCATCTCGTCGCAGTGGTCGACGATGTCGATGCCGAGCTCGAGCGCCATCATGATGGCTCGCTTGTTGACGAGATGGCCGCGGATCAACGCGTCACGCTCGTGGGCCGTCTCGATGGCGGCCCCGAGCTCGGCGCGGGTCATCTCGATCCGGTCCTTCGGCGCGGTGGTGCCGTGCCCACCGGTCACGAAGAGCTTGATGACGCGCGCGCCGCGCTTGATCTCCTCGCGCACGCCGAGCCGGAACGACTCGGCCCCGTCACACAGCCGTACCGCGCCGGAGGCGTGCTTGTCCCAGTACCACGGCACCCCGTCGTTGCTGTGGCCGGTGGTCGACAGCTCGCGCGACGACGGCCAGAACCGCGGGCCGGGGACCAGTCCGTCCTCGATGGCGCGCCGGACGCCGGGCTCGACGTGGTGCGAACCGCCGGCGCCGACCACTCCCGTGTACCCCTGCTCCAACGCGGTGGCGAGGTTCCGCGCCGCGATCAGCGCCAGGTACGCGGGCGGGTACTCGTCGCCGTACGGCGTGTTCGGCTGCGATCCCAGCTCGTGATACGTGGCGTGGAAGTGGCAGGTGAACATGCCCGGCATCACGGTGCACCCGCTCAGGTCGACGGTCCTCTCGACCGGCGCGGTGGGCGCGCCGGTCCCGACTTCGACGATGCGCTCACCGTCGACGACGACCGTGGCGTCGTCGATCGCAGGACGGGTGCCGTCGAGGAGCCGGGCTCCGGTCAGCGCGATCGTGGCCATGCGGGCCTCCAGGAGTCGACGATGCCCTCGACGGTATCCCGATTCGCGAACGAGCGGCGGCCGAGCCGGCCTCGCGGTCACCCGAAGACGACGCGAAGCTCCTTGGGCGTGCGCATGAGCGCGCCGCGCGCCTGTGGGCACGGATGGTCGGGATCGAGCCGCAGGTCGGGCAGCTCGTCGAGCACCGCATTGAGCGCCCGGCTGAGCTCGAGGCGCGCGAGCTGCTGGCCGAGGCAGTTGTGCGCGCCGAACGCGAAGCCGAAGTGACGGTGCTTCGGGCGGAAGATGTCGAAGGTCTCGGGATCGGGGAACACCGCGGGATCGTGGTTGGCGGCGCCATAGAGGAGGTCGATGAACGCGCCGGCCGGGACCGGCACGCCGTCGACGACGGTGTCGGTGGTGGCGAGGCGGCTGCTCGCCAGCACCGGGCCGTCCCACCGCAAGGCCTCCTCGATGGCGGCGCCGGCCAGCGATCGGTCGCCCCGCACGGCGGCGAGCTGCACAGGGTGCGAGAGGAGGCCCGTGAGCAGCATCGTCGTCGTGCGGAAGGTCGTGTCGCCGCCGGCGTTGATGAGCTGCCGCAGGAACGAGATGGCCACTTCGTCGGGGAGCGGTTCGCCGTCGACCTCGGTGGTCGCGAGGACGCTCACCACGTCGCGACCGGGGTCGTCGCGACGGGCCGCGAGCATCGCGGTGAAGTACCGACCGAGCTTCGCGGACGCGTCGAGCGCATTCGTCATGTCCGGGTAGGTGATGATCTGTGCGATCGTCAGCTTGTAGAAGGTGTCGATGTCGTCGCGCGGCAGGCCCAGCATGCGGTAGATGACGGTGAAGGGGTACGGGCGCGCGAACTGCTCGACGAGCTCCGCCCGGCCCGAGTCGCGGAACGCGCCAACCAGCTCGTCGACGATGGGGCCGACGAGGTCGACGCCCCATTCCTGCACGATCGTCGGGCGGAACGCCTGTTGGAGGATTCGCCGGTAGCGCGTGTGCTCGGGCGGATCCATCACGCTGACGGTGTGCCCGAACGCGGCGCCGAGGGTCGGCTCGAACGACCGGTTGGAGAAGGTCACGGGATCGTTGAGGATCTGGTCGACACCGGCGAACGAGAGCACCATGTAGTGGGGCGGTGCCCCTTCACCATCGAGTGAAGGGATGCCCATGACGGCGCGGTAGTCGGCCGCGTGCACGGGTGCCTCAGCCCGGAGCTCCGCGATACGGGGGTACGGGTCGGGGACGCTGCCGAACACGGCCTCGTCGCTGAGGTAGGGATCGAACGTCGGGTCGGCCAGATCTTCGATCCGCGGGATCACCGCCATTTGCCGACGGTACGGCCCGGCCGTCGCCCGCGCGCCGCCCACACTTGGACAGGCGACGGCCCACGCACGGGTCAGCGGGCGGCGCGCACCGCCGCAGCCACCGCCTGCCATCGCTCAGCGACGTCGGGGATGTCGATCCACTCCTGCGCCGGGCCGTAGCCGAAGACGCGATCGGCAACGCCGCGATATCGGTCGACCAGCGCGGCGGCCAGGCCGTCCCACGTGGCGGTGACCGCGTACTCCTCGAGCATCTCGTCGGTGATCGCGCGCGCCATCGCCTCGGTGTCGCCCGCCGCCATCGAACGGTGGAGTTGCTCGCTGACCTCACCCCAGCCGTGCAGCTCGAACACCGGCCGGTACGTACGGGTGGAGCCGTAGAACGACAGCTGGCGGCGCACCGACTCCCGTTGCGAGGCCCGCTCCGGCTCCGAGTCGCCCACGATGACGAAGACCGGGCAATAGATCTCGCACGCGTCAGCGGAGCGCCCGGCGGTGTCGGCGCCCTCGGCGATGGCGGGCACGATGACCTCGCGGAGGTACCGCGGCGAGTGGAACGGGTGCGCATGGAATCCGTCGCACACCTCCCCGGCCAGCCGCGCCATGCCCGCGTTGACGCCGGCGACGGCGATCGGGATGTCAGGGTGGTCGCTCGGTCCCGGCGAGAAGAAGTCGGTGAGCAACGAGAAGGAGTAGAACTCGCCCTCGAACCGCAACCGCTCCTCCCCCTGGAACGCGCGCCAGATCGCCCGGAGTGCGAGCACGTACTCGCGCAGCTTCGGCCCCGGGTGGTCGAAGGGCATGGAGAACCGGCGTTCGATGTGCGCCTTCACCTGGCTCCCGAGGCCGAGCGAGAAGCGTCCCTTGCTGGCCCGGGCCAGTTCCCACGCGTTCTGCGCGGTCACCATCGGACTGCGCGGGAACGCCACCGCGATGGCGGTGCCGATGTCGATCGACGACGTGACCGTGCTCGCCACCGCGCAGGCGAGGAACGGGGGCCGCTGCGACTCTGTGAACCACAACCCGGAGAAGCCGAGCTCCTCGACCCGGCGGGCGACCGGCGCGGTCTCCTCCAGCCGGAGGCTCGCGGCGTACGCGTCGAGCTCCATGCTCAGTACGACTTCAGCCCCAGGTCACGCGCGATGGCGTTGCGCTGGATCTGACTGGTTCCGCCCGAGATGGTGGCCACGATCGACTCCCGGTACCGATGGCTCATCACGCTCTCGGTCGCGAAGCCGTGGCCGGCCATGATCTGCATCCCCCAGCGCGCCGCCTGCACATAGGTCTCTGACCCCTTGAGCTTGGCCATCGCCGCTTCGCGGTGGCACGGCGTGCCCTGCCCGCGCAACCACGCCGCCCGGTACGTGAGCAGGCGCGCCGAGTCGACGTCCGTCTGGAGATCCGCGATCACGTGCGCGAGCGACTGGAACGTGCCGATCGGGCGGTCGAACTGCGTCCGCGTCTTGGCGTATTCGACCGCCAGGTCGAGCGTGGACTGCGCGGCGCCGACGTACCCCGCGCTCAGCAGGATGCGCTCGAGCTCGAGGTTGGAGAGCATCACCCGCCAACCGTCGTTGAGCGGACCGACGAGATCGGCCTTCGGGACGTCGACGTCGTCGAGGAACACCTCGTACGTGCCGAGAATGTGTCGCGCCAGCGTGGGGATGAGCCGCAGCGTCACACCCGGCGACTCGGGATCGACGAGCAGCGCGCTGAGGCCGCGGTGCTTGGGCGCGTCGCGGTCCGTACGCACGTACATGAGGATGGTCGTGTCGGGAAGCCCGGCTCCGGTGCACCACATCTTCTGTCCGTTCACGACGAAGTGGTCACCGCGGTCGTCGGCCGTCGTACGCAGCGCGGCGGCGTCGGACCCGGCGTCGGGCTCGCTGATCGCGACGGCGTAGTTGCGCCGGCCGCTCGTGATCTCGGGCGCGAGGCGGGTCCGTTGCTCGTCGGTCCCCCATTCGTAGATCCCGAGCGTGGGGATCAGGCGGCCCGAGTAGCACATCGCCACGTCGAGGCTGGCGTGCCCGAGCTGCTCGGCCACGATCACGAGCTCGGTCGGGGTCGCGCCCGCGCCGCCGAACTCGACAGGGAAGGGGAGCCCGAAGAGCTCCATGCCGGCGAGCACGCGTTGCAGCTCTTCGGGAGGGGTCGCGTCGTCGTCCCATGCCTTCGCGACCTCGGGCGGGCAGGTGCGGGCGACGAGGTCCCGCACCGTGTCGCGGAGGAGTGCCTGTTCGTCGGAGAGCGCGAACTCCACCGTTGCTCAGGTCGCCCGCACGTGGAGGATCACCGCATCGACTCCCGCTCGTCCATCCGTCGAATGCCTACAATCATCATACTGATTGGGGGACGGGAAGGGGCCGGTGTGCAGGTGACCGATCTGGACGGCAGGGTCGCGTTGGTGACCGGGGCCGCTCGCGGTCTGGGCCAGGGAATCTGTCTTGCGCTCGCGAGCGCGGGCGCCGACGTGATCGCCACCGACCTGTCGGACCTCGACGAGACCGCGGACGCGGTCACCGCGACGGGGCGGCGCGTCCTGGCGAGCGCGTCGGACGTCCGTGACCAGGCATCGCTGGACGCCGTCGTGCAAGAGGGTGTCGACGAGCTCGGCGGGCTCGACATCGTCGTCGCCAACGCGGGCATCTCGACCTGGTCGAAGTTCTGGGAGATGCCCGAGGACCAGTGGCAGACCATGATCGACGTCAACCTGAGCGGGGTGTGGCGGACGTTCAAGGCGGCGACGCCGGTGCTCCTCCAACAGGCGCGCGGCGGCTCGTTGGTCGCGATCAGCTCGGTGGCGGGCCTGAAGGCGCTCCCGGGGCAGGCGCACTACTCGTCGGCCAAGCACGGCGTCGTCGGGCTCGTGCGCTCGGCTGCCATCGAGCTCGGACCCCACCAGATCCGGGTGAACTCCGTGCACCCGTGGGGGATCAACACGCGGCTCGCGGAGGACCCCGCGGTCTACGAGATGCTCGACGCCAACCCGACCTATGCGGGCTCGTTCGGCTCGATCCTCCCCTTCCCCTCGCCCGCCGAGCCGAGCGACATCGCGAACGCGGTGGTCTGGCTCGCGTCGGACGCGGCGCGCTGTGTCACCGGTGTCCAGCTGCCGGTCGACATGGGCGCGACAACGGTCTGAGTCTCGTGCTCGATCCGATCGGCGCGCCAGCACCGCGCCTACCATCGGCGAAACCGTTCGAAGGAACCACCAAATGAACGAACAGGCCCGGGTCGTCGACGTCGCCGCCCCGGTGCGCGTGCCGAAGACCGCCGAGCTCGTGGCCTCCCAACTGCGGCGTCAGATCGTCCGGGGCGAGCTCAAGGAAGGCGACGCGCTCCCTCCGGAGAGCGCGCTCATGGAGCAGTTCGGCGTGTCGCGACCGACGCTCCGCGAGGCGTTCCGGGTCCTCGAATCGGAAGCGCTCATCAGCGTGCGGCGCGGCGCGCGCGGTGGCGCGCGTGTCCACACCCCCGACGGTGACGTCGCCGCGCGCTACGCAGGTCTGGTCCTCCAGTTCCGCGGCGCGACGCTCGCCGACGTGTACGCGGCACGGAAGGCGATCGAGCTCGCCGCGCTCGCCGCGCTGGCGAACCGCCGGTCGGACGGGGTGCTGAAACCGATGCAGGTGAACATCGACGAGTGCGAGGCGGCCGACGGCGACCCGACGCGGGTCGTCCTCCTCCAGGAGCAGTTCCACCGTCTGCTCGTGGAGGCGGCCGGCAACCAGACGCTGACCATCTTCGAGGAGATGATCCACCGGATCATCGAGCTGCACGGCAGCGCCTACGTCGCCAAGCACTTCGACGAACCGCAGGCCACGAAGACCGCGAGGGTCGGGACCCGCGCGCACCGTCGCTTCCTCGATCTGGTCATCGAGAAGCGCCACGACGAAGCGGCGGAGCTCTGGGAGCGCCACCTGGTCGAAGCGTCCGATGTCGTGCTCCGCGGCGCCGACGCGAAGACCGTGCTCGAGCTTCTCAACTGAGGGCACCGCTACCGGTCGCGCAAGGAATCGCCGAACCCCGGAGGCAGCGGGTCGAAGGCGGGGTCGCGCCGTTCGGTGAAGCTGGCGACTCCCTCCGCGAAATCCGCGTGCGCGTTCATGCGCTGCATGATCCGGAGCGTGCGGGTCCACGACGTCTCGAAGTCGTCGTCGAGATCTGCGTACACCTGATAGCGGACCGCGGCCATCGCGCGCGGCGCCGAGAAGCGCGCCAGCTCTGCCGCGTAGGCCTGGGCGTCGGCGACCACGTCGGCGGGATCACAGAGGCGCCCGACCAGCCCCATGGTGTGCGCCTCCTCGGCGTCGAACGTGCGGCCCGAGAGCAGGAGGTCGAGCGCGCGTTCCACACCGACGAGTCGTGGCAGCATCCAGGAGGTGCCGTACTCCGCGCCGAGGCCGCGGCGCGTGAACGACGTCGACATGCGCGCACCCCGCGCCGCGAACCGCAAGTCGCAGTACAACGCCTGGATCAGCCCGATGCCCGCGCACGCACCGTTGATCGCGGCGATCATCGGCTTCGGGATGCTCAGCGCGTAGTGCATGGGCCGCCGGCCTTCACGCACGATCTCGCCGGCGGCCGCCGTCTGTTCGAGCGCGGCCATGTCCATCCCGGGGCAGAACGCGCTCCCGGCGCCGGTGACGACGATCGCGCGCACGTCCGTCGCCGCCGCCGCGTCGTCGAGGCGCGCGAAGTATTGGTGCTCCATCGCGAGGCTCCACGCGTTCTTGCGATCGGGATTGTGCAACGTGATCGTGGCCACGCCGTCGACGACGCGGGAACGCACGAGGTCGGCGTCGGTCATGACCGCCGCACCTCCTTCCACGGCACCGCCTTGTCGATCCGCACGTCGCCAGGGAGGCCCAGCACCTGCTCCCCGATGATGTTGCGCTGGATCTCGTCGGTGCCACCTTCGATCGAGTTGGCGCGCGAGCGCACCACCTGCATCGAGGGAGGCGGGTCCACCGCGGCGCCGTCGTCACGTCGCTCGGCGTCGTAGTCGAAGCCGACCTGACCGGCCGGTCCCATCAGATCGACAAGCAGCGAGCTGGTCCCCTGGTTGGCGGCGGCGCTCGCGATCTTCTGCAGCGAACCGAGCGGCGTCGCGCCCGCCCGACCCTGCCCGGCGCGGATCCGCTCGTTCGAGAGCTCGAGCAGCCGGGCGTCCATCCACGCGCCGACGACGCGCTGCCGTACGACGTCGGCGAGCGCGGGCGAGACGTTCGCCGGCGACCATTCCGCGAGCACGTCGTCGATCGGCGTCTGCGTGACCTCGCCGACGCCCTCACGCTCGGTGTGCAGGCCGACCAGGGAGATCGCCCATCCCTGACCGGGGTCACCCAGGCGCAGCTCGTCGGGCAGCCGAACACCGTCGAGGAAGACCTCGTTGAAGTGAGCGGCGCCGTCGGCCTGGCGCAGCGGGCGGATCTCGATCCCCGGGAGCTGCATGTCGCAGACGAAGAACGTCAGGCCGCGGTGCTTCGGGACGTCGGGATCGTTGCGCGCCACGAGAATCGCCCAGCGCGCGCCACGGGCGCCGCTCGTCCACACCTTCTGACCCTGCACGACCCATTCCTCGCCATCCCGCACCGCCATCGTGGAGAGCCCGGCGAGGTCGGAACCGGCGCCCGGCTCGCTGAACAGCTGGCACCAGCGCTCCGCGCCGCGGAAGATCGCAGGCAGGAACCGCGCCTTCTGTTCGTGGGTACCGACCGCGTTGATCGATGCCGCGGCCTGGTGCATGCCGACGAAGTCGCCCGACCCCGGTGTCGGTGCGCGGAGCGGGCGCAGCCGGGACTCCACCAGCCGCTGCCACGACGCCGCGACACCCAATCCACCGAACCCCGACTCGAACTGCACCCACCCGAGCCCGAGGTCGTACCGCGCGCGGAGGAACGCGTCGCGATCCGCGATCGCGGGATCAGGGAAGCGCGCGAGCAGCTCCTCGAGCGCGCCGACGACCCGTGCTTCTTCCGTCGAGTTCGGCAGGCGCGGCAGTGCCATGGCCAACTCCTATTCAGTTAACTTGTTCAGAGGATATCGGCGCGCCAGACGACACGGCGGTGGGTCCAACCGAGGCCGCACCGGAGCGCGCGCGATGCCGGCGACACTGTCGAGGGCCGAAGGGGAGGCGCGATGAGCCGCACGATCTGCGAGGGACTGCAGGTGATCGAGATGGGCGCCGGCAGCATCGGTGCGTCGATGGCCGGCATGCTGCTCGCCGACAACGGCGCCCGCGTGCTCAAGGTGGAGCCGCCCGAGGGAGACCGCCTGCGGGGTGAACACCCGGCCGGCTTCCTGGTCTGGAACCGCGGCAAGGAGAGCATGGTCGCGGATCTGCGCACCGACGAGGGTCGCGCGCGCGTGAGGGAGCTGGCCGACCGGGCGGACGTCATCATCGACGGGTTCGGTGCCGGCGTCGCCGAGGACTGGGGCCTCGGAGGCGAGCGTCTCCGAAGGACCAATCCGGGCCTCGTCTCCTGTTCGGTCACTGGCTTCGGCTCGGTCGGTCCCTACGCGAAGATCCCGGCGTACGAGGGCATCGTGGCGGCCAAGGCCGGCCTGTACAGCCTCGGCCCGTTCGGCTTCCGGTCCGGCCCCATCTTCGTCAACGCGCCGCTGGGCAGCGTCGGCGCCGGACACATGGCGTTCAGCGGCGTGCTCGCCGCGCTCATCGCACGCGAGACGACCGGGCGGGGCCAGCACGTCGAGGCCACCTTGCTGCAGGGCTTCAACCCGCTCGACTACTTCGGCACCATGACCTGGCAGCACACTCAACGCACGACGGGATCCGCGCACGGTACCTCGGCGGTGGGCGCGATGGGTGCGAGCCGCTACAGCTTCTTCGTGCCCACGCAGGACGGTCGCTGGGTGATCTTCACCCAGATGCTCCCCCATCAGGCCCAGGCGCTCAGCCGGGCGGTCGGCATGGAACACACCTTCGACGACCCCCGATTCGAGAAGCAGCCGCAGTTCAACACGGCCGAGGACGCCCAGGCGTGGGAGGACCTGCTCTGGGAAGCCATGGCCGCACAACCGTACGAGCACTGGGAGAAGGTCTTCCTCGCCGACCCGAACATCGCGTTCGAGCTCGCACGGTTCAGCGAAGAAGGTCTCGAGCACCAGCAGATCCGACACAACGGTGAGGCCATCACCGTGCCCGACGTGGCGCGGGGCCCGGTCGAGCAGATGGGTCCGATCGCGCGCTTCGCCGAGACGCCGTCGCGGGTCGATCGGTCGGCCCCCGGGCTCGGCGAGCACGGCGGCGACCTCGCCGAGCTCACTCCACCGCCGCCGGCGCAGGCGGCGGCGCCGGCCCACGCGCTCGACGGCGTCACGATCGTGGAGCTCGGATACTTCTACGCGATGCCGTACGGCGTCACGATGACGGGGGCACTCGGTGCGCGGGTGATCAAGCTCGAGGGTGCCACCGGCGATCCGATGCGTTCCGCGTTCGGCGCCGCCGAGGTCGGCGCGGCGAAGACGATGGAGGGCAAGGAGAGCCTCGCCGTCGACCTGCAGACCCCCGAAGGACAGAAGATCGTGCAGGAAGCGGCGACGCGGGCCGACATGTTCGTCAACGGCTTCCGCTCCGGCGTGGCCGAGCGCATGGGGCTCGACTACGCCACGCTGAAGAAGCTGAACCCCCGCCTCGTGTACGTGCACGCGGCGGGCTACGGCGTCGACGGCCCGTTCGCGCACCGCCCGATCTACGCGCAGGTGGCGCAGGCGGTCGCGGGGAGCATCGGACGCTACGGCGGGCGTTGGCTCGATCCCGAGTTCACGAAGAGCTTGAGCTGGATCGAGGCTCAGATCGTGGTGCTGCCTCGGCTGCGCGGCATCGTCGACGGTGATTCCAACGCTGCGCTCGCGGTGCTGTCGTCGATCCTCCTCGCGTTGTACGACCAGCGCCACACCGGCACGGGACAGTTCGTCTCCACCACGATGATCGGCGGCAACGCACTGGCGTACGCCGACGACTTCGTGCGCTACGAGGGCAAGCCCGTCCTGGCCACGCCCGACGAGGAGAACCACGGCCTGCACGCGCTCTACCGGCTCTACCGAGCCGAACGGGGCTGGGTGTTCCTCGCCTGCCCGCGTCAGCGCGAATGGGAGGCCTTGACCACGGCGCTCGACCGCACCGACCTCGCCGCCGACCACCGCTTCGCCACTGCCGATGCCCGGGCCACGCACGATGACGCGCTCGTCGCGATCCTCGCCGACGTGTTTGCGACCCGGGACGCCGGCGCCTGGGAGCAGTTCCTGACCGCCGCCGGCGTCGCCTGCGTCGAGGCGTTCGAGGCCAGCCACTCGGAGTTCACGTGCACCGATCCGGTGTTGCGCGAGACGGGTCTCGTCGTCGAGGTCGATCATCCCCTCTTCGAGAAGGTCCTCCGGGCCGGGCCGCCGGTGAGGTTGTCGGAGACGCCGGGCCGGGTGGCCGCCGGGTGCCTCGTCGGCCAGCACACTCGCACGATCCTCGCGGAGCTGGGCTATTCGGCGGAAGCGATCCAGGCGCTCGAAGCGCAGCAGGTCGTGTTCGGCCGCGCCGACGAGCGCCCGTGACGCCCGCGTGATCGACGCCACCCCTGTGCGCGCGCCGAAGGCAGCGGAGCTCGTTGCCGCGCGCCTCCGCGACCAGATCGTCCGCGGCGAGCTCCGGGAAGGCGATGTGCTCGCGCCGGAGGGTGAGCTCATGCAGCGTTTCGGTGTGTCGCGTCCGACCTTGCGGGAGGCGATGCGCGTGCTCGAGGGTGAGGCCCTGATCACCGTCCACCGTGGCGCGCGGGGCGGTGCGCGCGTCCACACCCCCGATGGCGAGACCGTCGCGCAGTTCGCGGGGCTCGTGCTCCAGTTCCGCGGCGCGACCGTCGCCGATGTCTACGAGGCCCGGCGGGCGCTCGACCTCGCCGCCCTCCGCATCATCGTCGGTCGCGGCAGCCTCTGGGACTTCGTGGCGCTCGACGAGAACGTGGCCGCGATGGGACGCGCCACGGAGCCCGGGGACATCGTCGAGCTCCACGACGAGTTCCACACGTTGTTGGTGGAGCTCGCCGGCAACCAGACCCTCGTCGTCTTCGAGCAGATGATCCATCGCATCATCGGCCGGCACGGTCGGTTCCAGGTCGTGCAGCGCGACCGACTCGAGGTGCGCGCCAACGCGGTGGGGGGCGCACGTACCCACGCGCGGCTCCTGGAGCTGCTCCGGAATGGCGGCGACCCCGACGAGGCGGTCGAGATGTGGCGCCGTCACCTCGACGAGCTCGCCCGGATGGTGCTGCTCGGCGACGACCAGGAGACGGTGCTCCAACTCCTGGACTGAGATCGTCCAGGCGAACGGGCGACGAACCAGTGGGATGATGCTCCGGACGAGGGGAAGGGTGATGACCGGAACCGGTGAGGCGTTCGACTACGTCATCGTGGGCGCGGGATCCGCGGGGTGCGTGCTCGCCAACCGCCTGTCGGCGGACCCCGCGAACCGGGTGCTGCTCCTCGAGGCGGGCGGCAAGGACAACAACCTCATGGTGAGGATCCCGCGCGGCTTCGGCAAGCTGCTCGGCAACGAACGCTTCGCCTGGTTCTTCCCCACGAAGCCCATCGGCCACGCGCAGACGGCCGAGATCTGGGTGCGCGGGAAGACCCTCGGTGGGTCCAGCGCGGTGAACGGCATGGTCTACAACCGCGGCGTGCAGGCCGACTGGGACGGGCTCGCCGCCGTCGCCGGCAACCGCGCGTGGTCGTGGGACGCCATCGTCCCCCACTACCGCGCGATGGAGGACAACCAATTCGGCGCGTCGCCCACCCGGGGTGCGGGCGGCCCGCTCGGGATCTCGTCCGGCGCGAACCGCAGCGAGCTGACCGACGACATGATCGCCTCGTGCAGCGCGGTCGGGCTCGAGCGGGTCGACGACCTGAACGAGCTCGACGGCGAACGCATCGGCTACGCGATGGCGAACATCAAGCACGGCCAGCGCGTGAGCGCAGCCGCGGCGTTCCTCCACCCGGTGGCGCAGCGCCCGAACCTCACGATCGCCATCGACTCGTCCGTCACCTCGCTCGTGTTCGAGGGCGACAAGGTGGTCGGCGTGCGCGTCGGCTCGGGCCCGGCCGCGGTCGAGCACCGGGCGGCTCGCGAGGTCGTCCTCGCCCTCGGCAGCATCCAGACGCCGAAGCTGCTCCAACTCTCGGGCATCGGCCCGTCAGAGGTGTTGCGGGCCGCGGGTGTCGACGTGCGCCTCGACCGGCCGAACGTCGGCGCTCGCATGCGCGAGCATCATTGCTTCGCACTCCAGTACCGGCTCCGGGAGAATCTCGGTTACAACCGCAAGTTGAGCAGCCCGCTCGCCCAGGCGATGAGCGGCATCCAGTACCTGGCCACGAAGAAGGGGGCCCTCGCCGCGCCCTCGTACGACATCGTCGGCTTCATGAAGACCCGTCCCGAGCTCGACCGGGTCGACGCGCAGATCCTGATGGCGCCGTGGACCACCGAACCGCCCGAACCCGGGAAGGCGATCGGGCTCGAGCGCCAGCCCGGCATGCAGTGCATCGGCTACGTGCTGCGCCCCGACAGCGAGGGCACCGTGCACATCACCGGGTCCGATCCCGACGCGATGCTCGAGATCGACAGCAACTACTTCACCACCGAGCACGACCGGGAGACCGGCGTACGCATCTTCAAGCGGATGCGCGAGATCTTCGCCCGTGACCCGATCGCGAGCCGGATCCTGACCGAGACCCAGCCGGGCCCGACGGTGCAGGACGACGACGACGTGATCGAGGCCAACCTCGCGCACGGCTACTGCGGGTACCACGCGATCGGCACGTGCGCCATGGGACCGGACGACACCGACGTCGTCGACTCCGAGCTCCGGGTGCGGGGCGTCGACAACCTGCGGATCATGGACTGCTCGGTGCTCCCCGTGATGGTCGCCGGGAACCTCAACGGCCCGATGATGGCGATGGCCGCTCGGACCGCCGACCTGATCCTCGACGCCCACTGACCTACGGATCGGCGAGGAGCGGCGCGAGCCGGGTGCAGAGGATCTGCACGTGCCGGCGCGACATCGCCTCCGACATGCCGCCGATCGACACCCAGAAGAACACCGTCTCGACCGGCGCGCCGGCGGTCCGCGCCCGCACTGTCTGCGCCACGTCGTCGGGCGTGCCGTAGACGAACGAGGCGAGCGGGGCCTCGGAGTCGCGGGCGCGCACCCGTTCCGGGTCGATCGGCTTGGGCACGGGGGCGTCGGTGCCCTCGACCATGTACCGGCGGTACGAGTCGAGTTGGTACGCGAGATGACGTGAGACCACGGGCCAGTCGCGCTCGGGGTCGTCGGTGACGAAACCCTGGAACGACCCCGCCATCCGCCCCGACGCCGGGTCGTGCCCGCCCTCGCGCATGCCCTCGGTGTATGGCTGGTGGAGCGCGGCGTTCGCCGACAGCAGCCCCTCCCCCATCCGTCCGGCGCGGCGCGCACCGCGCGGGCCCTGGTAGCCCAACCAGATCGGAATGCGCGGTTGGACGGGCGCGGGCGTCACCCGGCCCTCGCCCCAGATCGTGCGGAGCGCGGCGACCCGCGCGTCGGTGAGCCGGTACCGCTCCGAGAGGTCGACCCCGAAGAGCTCGAACTCCGGGACGCGGTATCCGGCGCCGAGCCCCAGCTCGACGCGGCCGTCGCTCACGAGGTCGACCACTGCCACCTGCTCGGCGATCTCGACCGCGTCGTGGAGCGGTGCGAGCAGCACCGCGGTGCCGATGCGCACCCGCCGCGTGCGCGCCGCCACCGCGGCGGCGAAGGTGAGCGGTTGCGGCAGGTAGCCGTCGTCGAACAGGTGGTGCTCCGACAGCCACACCGAGTGCGTACCGAGCCGCTCGGCCTCCTCGCACAGCTCGAGCGTGAAGCCGTAGAGGCGCGCCGGGTCCTGCGGCCACGGTGGCGCGTTGCGAAGATCGAAGTAGATGCCGACGTTCACCGCAGCGAGTCGGCGCGGTCAGACGACGGGGAGGTAACGCTCGAGGTTGTCGCGCATGATGGCGCGTTTCTCGTCGTCGCCGAACGTCTTCAGCTGCGCGCCGACGTATTCCGACGGGTACGCGAGCCCCTCGCCGTGGGGGAAGTCAGACCCGAACACGATGGGCTCGATCCCGACCTCGGCCACGACGCGCTCCACGTTCTCCTCGGGGAAGGGGGCGACGACGAACTGCCGTCGGAAGATCTCGCTCGGTCTGTCGGTGAGCTCGCCCCACTTCGCCTTGCGGCCCATGAGGAAGGCGTGGTCCATCTTGCGCAGCGTGTACGGCAACCACACCGTGCCCTGTTCCGACAGACAGACGCGCACGTTCGGGAAGCGACCGAACAGGTTGTGCAGGATCATGCCCGCGGTGAGCTCCATGGCCGGTCGGTCACCCCAGTACATCACCCACTGGAACGCGTCGAAGCCGCCGAAGGTGACCTCGGGGTCCTCGCTCCAGTCGGCGCCGTACTTCTGGTAGTCGGTGGCGCCCAGGTGCACTGCGACCCGGAGCCCGGCCTCGTTGATGCGCGCCCAGACCGGGTCGAACACCGGATCGGCGATCGAACGGCCTCCGAACGGGTTGTGGCGGCCGCCGTGCGCGTGCCCGGACTTGAACTGGACCATCGGCGCGCCGCTGTCGAGCAGCAGCTCGAGCTCGGCGAGCGCGAGGTCGACGTCGGCGAGGGCCAGGTAGGGCGGCAGGAACATCCGACCCTCGTAGGCGTACCCGATCTCCTCGTGGATCCAGCGGTTGAACGCGCGCACGTTGGCGTAGAGCGCCTCGAGGTCGTCGGCGAACTCGAACTCGATGTCGTGCGCACTCGCCGGGTACATCAGGGCCTTGTCGATGCCCTGGTCGTCCATCAGCGCGAGTCGCACGTCGCGGTTGCCGTAGGCCTCGCGCTGCTCGCGGAACTGTCTGATCAGCTCGGTGCGCTCCTCGTCGCTCAGACCCTTGAGCGGGTTCAGGCGATTGAGGAGCATCCCGGGCAGCGTGCTGCCGGAGCCGTCGGGCTCGTCAGCCGCGCGCGACGGCACGTCGCCGAGCATCTTGGCCAGCTCGTCGGCGGAGTACGTGACCTGGCTCGAGTCGAACTTCGAGGGCCGCCCGGCGAACAGCTGCAGCTCGCGACCGTCGACGTCGGTGACGTAGCGGATCGCAAGGTCACGGTGCTTCGGGTCGATGAACCGCTCGTACAGGTCGGGCGGCTCGTTGAAATGGTTGTCGGCATCGTTGATCGCGTAGGGCAGGTCGACCTTGGGCATGACGCGGCTCCTCGGATTGGTGGCGCCGTGAACGGCGCGACGAACTAGGCGCGGCGGCGGAGCTGGCCTTCCAGCGAGTCGGCGAAGCTGCTCCAGAAGCCGGCGCGACGGCGGGCCTCGTCGGCGACCTCGTAGATCCGGCTCCGCGGCACCGTGCCGACATGCGTCCAGAGGTCGGCCGGGTCGACGGTCATCGCGTCGAACCACTTGACGAACTCGGTGCCGTGCTCACGCCCGCTGAACGCGCAGTCGCCCTCCAACCGGTGCCCGGCCCGTCCGGACCGGGTGAGCAGTCCGAGCACGGTGGCCTCGGTGTCGGTCGTCTCCTGGACGTCGGGGGCCGGTTGGCCGCCGACCGCTCGGAGCTTCCCGCGCACGCTGCGGACCGTCTCCGGCGACGATCCGACAACAGCGGCGATGGCCCGCAACGACGCGTCCGGCCGGCGCTCGAGCTCCTCGGTGATGCGGGCGCGCAGCTGCGCAGGGTCGACCGGACGCACGCGCCCGTCGCGGCCGACCCGACAGGAGGGAAGGTCCTGCGGCGCCGTCGAGGCGAGGTCCGCGCGCAACCGGGCGACGGTCTTGGGCGAGACGCCGCAGACCGACGCGATGCCCCGGTCGGACCGCTCCGGGTGGGACCGCAGGATCCGGGTGGCCGCCGAGCGCCGCTCGCTCAGGCCGAGGGGCAGGCCGTGGCCCACGTTGCACCGCACGAACTCGACGAACGCGTCCTCGGCCGATCCGTCGAACCACGTCACTTGGAGGCTGCGGAGACCGAGGCGTCGCGCGGCCGCCACGCGGTGCTGGCCGTCGACCACCGAACGATCCTCCCGCCGCACCAGGATCGGCGGCCAGGCGCCCGCCAGCTCGGCCAGCGTGGCGACGTGGCCGGGGTCGAGCCCCTCCTCCCGTAGTGAGGGTCCCACCCGCACGTCGTCGATCGGAAGCTCGGCATCCCCCGCCACCACGGGGCGGGTCGGTGTGGCGCACCTGCTCGGCATCTGCAGTCCCCCCGGGGATCGGCAATTCAAACCGTGGTTCGATTCAAATACAGTTGAATGATTGTGTCAAGACGACGACTAAATGGAGACTCCCTGGGAGACCGCCACGTCGCGGTCGGACTGACCAACTGGGGCCACTTGTAGGGTGATCGGATCCGGCGCCGACGAAGGGGAGGACACCGTGGCGGTCGCCCCCGAGCGCCGTCGACCCATCGGCGAAGGCGGCCGCCCTCCCGGCACGTTGCGCCCCGAGCGGTGGAACGAGATCGTCGACGCGGCGGGTGACGTGTTCGACGAGAAGGGCTACGCGGCCGCCCGGATCGAGGACATCGCGGCCCGGGTGGGCCTCCTGAAGGGGAGCCTCTACTACTACATCGACAGCAAGGAGGACCTCCTCTTCGCCATCGTCGACGGCAACCACAGCCGCGGCATCGCGGTCGTCGAGCAGGGCGCGGCCCTCGAGTCGGCCGATCCGCCCACCCGGCTCGGCGCCTTCGTCGAGCGCTGGATCGGCATCCTCAGCGCGAACCCGGGCTACGCCGCCATCGCCGAGCGCGACCTGCGCCGGCTCAACCCCGAACGCCAGGCGATCGTGATGGACAAGCGGGCGCGCATCCACCGCTTCGTCCGCGACATCGTCGAGGACGGGATCGCCCGGGGCTGCTTCGATGCCGGGATCGATCCCGGCATCGTCACCAACAACCTGTTCGACGTGCTCAACGGCATCAGCCAGTGGTTCCACCCGGCACGTCCATTGACCTACGAGCAGCTCGCCGAGCACGTCCGGCGCTTCGTGCTGCGCGGCCTGGGTGCCGATCCGGACGCGAGCGGCACGGCGCTACCGTGAAGTCCCCATCCCAGCGAACCAGGCGGTCATGACATGCGCGACGTCGTAGTGGTGGAAGCGGTGCGGACGCCGGTCGGGCGCCGCAACGGTGGGCTCTCCGGCATGCACTCCGCCGACCTCCTGGCCGAGGTGCAGCGGGCGGTGGTCGAACGCTCGGGCATCGATCCCGCCGAGGTGGAGCAGGTCGTGGGCGGCTGCGTCGGGCAGGTCGGCATGCAGGCGGCCAACGTCACCCGCACCGCGTGGCTGCAGGCCGGGCTCCCGCTCGAGGCCGCCGCGACCACCGTCAACACGCAGTGCGGCTCGTCGCAACAGGCCACCAACATGGCCACCGCCCTGGTCGCGGCGGGCGTCGTCGACGTCGCGGTGGCCTGCGGGGTGGAGGTGATGAGCGCGGTGCCGATGGGATCGACCGTCCCGAAGGACCCGTTCGTGGGCAAGCCCATCAACAAGCACTACTGGGAGCACTACGAGAACACTTCGCAGTTCGAGGGCGCGGAGCGCATCGCCGAGACGTTCGGCGTCGGCCGCGACGAGCTCGACCGGTTCGGCAAGCAGTCGCAGGACCGCGCCGCGGCCGCGTGGGCCGAAGGGCGCTTCGACACGCAGATCGTGCCCGTCGAGGCGCCGACGCGTGACGAGCAGGGCGAGGTGAACGGCACCCGCACCGTCGACCGCGACGAAGGCCTGCGCGACACGACGCTCGAGGCGCTCGCCAACCTGAAGCCGGTGCTCGATCGCGACCCCGCGTTCCACACCGCGGGCACCGCGTCGCAGATCAGCGACGGAGCCGGTGCGCTCCTGCTCATGACCGCCGACAAGGCCGAGGCGCTCGGGCTCGAGCCCCGGGCCCGCATCGTCGACACGTGCATCCAGGGCAGCGACCCGGTGTTGATGCTCACCGGGCCCATCCCCGCGACGGAGCACCTGCTGGAGCGCAACAAGCTCACCATCGACGACATCGACCTGGTCGAGATCAACGAGGCGTTCGCGTCGGTCGTCCTCGGGTGGCAGCGTGCCACCGGGGCCGACATGGACCGCGTGAACCCGAACGGGGGCGCCATCGCGCTGGGGCACCCGCTCGGCGGCACCGGCACCATCCTGCTCACCAAGGCGGTCCACGAGCTGGCGCGGTCCGGGAAGCAACGCGCGCTCGTCACCATGTGCTGCGGAGGCGGGCTCGGGACGGGGACCATCGTCGAGCGGGTCTGAAGCCGGACGCGTAGATTCCGAGCCATGACTTCGACTCCCCTCTCGCCGGTCGCCGCGCGCTATCTCGGGCAGTCCGTCACCCGCAAGGAAGACCAGCGTCTCCTCACCGGGCACGGGCTCTACGTCGACGACGTGAAGGTGTCGGGCACCCTGCACGCCGCCTTCCTCCGCAGCGACCTCGCACGCGCCGCCATCACGCGGATCGACACGAGTGCGGCCAAGGAGATGCCGGGCGTGGTCGCCGTCTACACGTGGGAGGACTTCAACGGGATCACCGGGCCCGGGTACCACGCCATGCTCGGCGAGGAGCTCGTGGTGCCGCCACCGCTCGCCATCACCGACGTCCGGTATGTCGGCGACCCGGTGGCCGTGGTCGTCGCCGAGTCGCGCTACCTGGCGGAGGACGCGTGCGAGGCGATCGAGGTCGACTACGAGCCCCAGCCGCCGGTTGTCGACTACATGACCGCCGCCGCCGACACCGAGAACATCGTGCACGCAGGCTGGGGCCTGGAGTCGAACGCGATGGCGGCGGTGCCCTTCATGCCGCTCTCCCCCGACCTCGACGAGGTCTTCGCCGGCGCCGCGCACGTCGTGGAGTGCGACGTCGTGCAGAACCGCTACGTCGCCATGCCCATGGAGACCCGCGGCATCGTGGTGTCGTACCCGCGGGGTCGCAACGAGCTCGAGATCGTCTGCGCGACGCAGTCGGTGCACGAGACCCGCAACTTCTTCAGCCGCTTCCTCCAGGTCCCCGACGGCAACGTGCGGGTGACGGCTCGCGACGTCGGTGGCGGCTTCGGCCAGAAGATGTTCGTGTACCGGGAGGAGTGCGCGGTCGCGCTGGCCTCGTTCCTGCTCGGGCGCCCGGTGAAGTGGATCGAGGACCGGCGCGAGAACCTGCTCTCGGCCGGCCACTCCCGCAACGAGTACGCCCACGTGCGGATGGCGGTCGACGACGACGGGATCATCCAGGCCATCACCGCCGACGCCAAGGCCGACGTCGGCGCCTACGCGGTGTGCCCGGCGGCGATCGACCCGATGCTCGTGCCCGGGCCGTACAAGATCCCACGCTACGGGTTCGCCATGGAGATGAGCTGGACGAACACCATGGGGAAGGCTGCCTACCGGGGCCCGTGGATGTTCGAGACCACCGCACGCGAGGTGGCGATCGACCACGCCGCCAACGAGATCGGCCTCGACCCCGCCGAGTTCCGTCGCCGCAACCTCCTCGCCGCCTCCGACCTCCCGTTCACCGCGCCGACCGGCAACGTGTTCCAGGAGATCACACCGCTCGAGACGCTCGAGCAGGCACTCGAGATCCTCGACTACGAGGCCTTCCGCAAGGAGCAGGCCGCCGCGCTCGCCGAAGGTCGCTACCTCGGGGTGGGCATCTGCTGCTACGTGGAGCCGACGTCGATGGGCGGCAACACCCTCGCCACCGAGGCGGCCACGGTCAAGGTCGACACCAGCGGCCGCGTCATGGCCTATCTCGGCACCACGTCGCACGGCCAGAGCATCGAGACCACCATGGCGCAGATCGTCGCCGAGCACCTCGGGGTGGCGTACGAGGACGTCACCATCGTCCAGGCCGACTCGCAGTCGACGCCCTACGGACCCGGCACCGGCGGGAGCCGCACCGCAGTGGTCGCGGGCGGCGCGGCGCGGGAGGCGACCGTCGCGGTGCGCGAGAAGGTGCTCGCGATCGCCGCGCACATGATGGAGGCGGCACCCGAAGACCTCGAGATCGCCGAGAGCGTCGTCTCGGTGCGGGGCACGCCGTCGAAGTCGGTCACCATGAAGGACGTCGCCAAGCAGGCGTTGCTCAGCGCGCACGAGCTGCCGGGCGAGATGGGCAGCGGGCTCGAGGCGACGGTGCGGTTCCGGCCGAAGCAGTTCCCCACTTGGTCGAACGCGACGCACGTCTGCGTGGTCGAGGTCGACGCCCAGAGCTGGCTCCCGGAGGTGAAGCGCTACATCGTCTCCGAGGACTGCGGGAAGATGATCAACCCGATGGTCGTCGAGGGCCAGATCTTCGGCGGCGTGGTGCAGGGCATGGGCGGCGTGCTGCTCGAGGACTTCGTCTACGACGACGAGGGCAACCCGCTCACCACCACGTTCATGGACTACCTGCCCCCGACCACCTCGGAGGTCCCGGCGATCGAGGTCGGCCACATCGAGACCGAGTCGACCACCAACCCCGGTGGGTACAAGGGCATGGGCGAGGGTGGTGCCATCGGCGCGCACGCGGCGGTCGCCAACGCGGTCGCCGACGCGCTCCGCCCACTCGGCGTGAAGGCTACGAAGACGCCGCTCGGACCCGAGCAGATCTTCGCGCTCGTCGAGGCGGCGAGAGCGAGCGCGTCCTGAGCATCGTCGTCGAGCACGACGGCGCGGTCACGACCGTCACCCTGGATCGCCCCGAACGGCTCAACGCGCTCGACCTGGAGCACGTCCTCGCGCTGCGCGACACGCTGCGCGCCCTCGCCGACGACGCCACGGTCCGCGTGGTCGTGTTGACCGGCGCCGGGCGCGGGTTCAGCGCCGGCGGCGACGTCACTGCGATGGCCGGCGACCCGGGTGGTGGCGACGACGACGCCGCGCCGCTCGACCTGCGCTCGATCATGGAGATCGCCGAGCTGCTGCACACGATGCCGGCGATCACCGTGGCGGCCGTCAACGGCCCGTGCGCCGGCGCGGGCCTGTCGTTCGCCTGCGCGTGCGACCTGCGCTACGCCGCCCGCTCGGCGGTGTTCGTCACCGCGTTCCTGCGC
Source organism: uncultured Actinomycetes bacterium (assembly GCA_963809795.1). GTDB lineage: Bacteria > Actinomycetota > Acidimicrobiia > IMCC26256 > DASPTH01 > DASUAS01. The sequence continues at coordinate 165,524 of CAWELN010000019.1, read as the reverse complement.
GTCGGCAGCTCGGGCGACCACGGGAGCGCGTGGGTGCTCACCCGGGCCGTCGGACCAGCCAAGGCGCGCGAGTTGCTCTTGCTCGGGGAGCGCGTCGGCGCGGAGGAGGCCGTGCGCATCGGGCTCGTGAGCTCGGTGCTCGACGACGACGCGCTGCGCGATCGCGTCGACGCCATCGCCGCCCGCTTGGCGGCGATGCCACCCACGGCGGCGCGGCTCATGAAGCAGAACCTCGACGACGCGATCACCCTCCCGCTCCACGAGTACCTCGACGTCGAGACCGAGCGCTTCGCCGAGTGCAGTGGCTCCGAGGAGTCGATCGCGGCGGCGAAGGCGTTCCTCGCCGGACACTGACCGAACGCGCTCACGAACCGGCGTCACCGAAGGGGTCTGACCCTTCTCCAGACGCGGTTCATGGATCAGGGGTCGTGCGGGAGCCCGAGGACGCGCTCGGCGATGGTGTTGCGCTGGATCTCGGCGGTCCCGGCCCCGATGGTCGAGGCCCGGGTGCGCAGGAAGCCCCGCGTCCACCGGCCGCGCTCGACGGCGTGTGGATCGCGTCGATCGAGCACGCCGGCGGGCCCGAGCAGATCGACGGCGAACTCGTGCAGCTGCTGCTCGAAGAGCGTGTTGAAGAGACGGGACGTCGACGATCCCGGCCCCGGCTCGCCCTCCTGCACGATGGTGGCGATCATGCGCGCCGCGTTCAGCGACATGATCCGCTGGGCGGCGGCGAAGTGCGCGAGGCGCTGGCGCACGATCGGGTCGTCGGCCCGGCCGCACGCACGGGCGAGCGCCGCGAGCTCGCGCACGATCCGGTCGTAGAACCGGGCCTGGGTGAGGGCGCCGGCGGCGCGCTCGTGACCGAGGCTGGTGCGGGTGATGTCCCAGCCCGCGGTTCTCCTCGCCGATGCGGTTCTCGACCGGTACCTCGACGCCGTCGAGGAAGATCTCGCAGAACCCCGAGTCGCCGGTCATGTCGCGCAGCGGGCGCACGGTGACGCCCGGTGCGTGGGCATCGATCAGCAGGTACGTGATGCCGTCGCGGCCCGAGTCGGGACCGCCGGTCCGCACCAGGCTGAAGAGGACGTCGGCGATGTCGGCGCTCGAGCTCCACACCTTCTGGCCGTGGACGACGTAGCGATCGCCGTCGCGCACTGCTGTCGTGCGCAGCGCCGGCAGATCGGACCCGGCCTCGGGTTCGGAGTAGCCCTGGGCCCAGATCACGTCGGCGCGCAGCATCGGGCGCAGCAACCGGAGCTTTTGCTCCTCGGTGCCGTACCGGATGACCGTGGGCCCGGCGATGCCGACGCCGGTACCGGGCACGCCGGGGACGCGGGCGCGCGCCGCCTCCTCCGCGTACACCACCTGCTCCTCGAACGTGAGGTCCATGCCGCCGTACTCGCGGGGCCAACTCGGCCCGGCGAGCTCGTGGTCGACCGCGGTGGCGCACCACGCGCGTTGCCACTCCAGGCGCGCCTCCCGACCCTTCGGAGGTGGGCCCGGGTGGTGCTCCGCGAAGCGGGCGCGCAGCTGGTCACGGAACTCGTCGGCCATCTCGGAAAAACAGTAATCTCTTTTCTCGTGGACGGCACCGGGCTCGGCTTCTGGCGCGTCGCGTCCGCCGATCCCGATCGCACCGCGGTTGTCGACGCCGACGGTCGGGTGCTCCCCTACGGCGAGCTCCTCGAGCACGCTCGCGCGATCGCGCGCGGGCTCCACGCGCTCGGCCTGCGCCGCGGCGACGCCATCGCGGTCGTGCTGCCCAACCACCGCACGTTCCTGGGGTGCTGGCTGGCGGCGATGGAGTCGGGCCTCTACTTCGTCCCGGTGAACTCGCATCTCGCGCCGGCCGAAGCCGCGTACGTCGTGGCCAACTGCGAGGCGAAGGTCCTGGTGGGCCACGCCGATCTCGCCGAGCTCGGCCGGGCCGCCGCCCGGGAGGCGGGCCTCGGACCCGACCGCTGCTTCGCGGTCGGCGAGATCGAGCACTTCCGGCCCTTGACCGACCTGAACCGCTGGCCGCCCGGACCGCAGCCACCGCGCAGCCCGGGCACGGTGATGATGTACACGTCGGGCACCACCGGGCAGCCCAAGGGCGTGCGGCGCCCGCTCCCCGAGGGTGATCCGGACGACGTCGCCGGGACCGCCGCCGCCGTGTTCTGCCAGGGCTTCGGCATCCGCGTCGACCACGGCACCCACCTCGTGTGCGGCCCCATGTACCACGCGGGCCCGTTCACGGGTGTCACGAACGCGTTGCACGCCGGGCACACCGTGGTCGTCATGCGTCAGTGGACCCCGGAGCACTTCCTCGAGCTCGTCGAACGCCATCACGTCACCGACACGCAGATGGTGCCGACGATGTTCGTCCGTCTCCTCGCGCTCCCGGAGCAGGAACGGGCGCGGGCGGACGTGTCGTCGGTCGAGAGCATCTTCCACACCGGCGCACCGTGCCCGGTCGACGTGAAGCAACGCATGATGGACTGGTTCGGGCCGGTGGTCTACGAGACCTACGGCGGCACCGAGGGCGCCGCCACCATCGCCACCCCGCGCCGGTGGTTGGAGAAGCCCGGCACTGTCGGCCGACCCATCGTCGGCGCGGTCGTGAAGGTCCTCGACGACGACGGCAACGAGGTCCCGGACGGCGAGCCCGGTTCGATCTACATCGGCTCCGCGCGTCACGAGCACGCCGAATACTTCAAGGACCGGGAGAAGTCGGAGTCGATCCGGCGCGGTTCGTTGGTCACCCTCGGCGACGTCGGCTACTTCGACGACGACGGGTACCTCTTCTTGTGCGACCGCAAGATCGACATGGTGATCTCCGGCGGGGTGAACATCTACCCGGCTGAGGTCGAGGCGTGCCTCCTGGCCCACGCCGCGGTCGCCGACGTCGCGGTGATCGGCGTGCCCGACGACGAATGGGGCGAGTCGGTCATGGCCATCGTGGAGCCGGCGGCGGGCGTCGACGCCGGCCCGGCGCTCGCCGACGCGCTCGTGGAGCACTGCCGGGAACGGATCGCGCACTTCAAGTGTCCCCGCCAGGTCGACTTCGTCGACGAGCTGCCCCGCCTGCCGAACGGCAAGATCGAGAAACGGCGTCTGCGCGAGCCCTACTGGGCCGGCCGCGCCCGCGCCATCTGACGGAAGCTGACGAAAGGCATCGCCACATGGGAGTGCGCCTCAGCGAAGACGAAGCGTGGGCCGAGCTCGAGCACGCCCATACCGGCATCCTCACGACGCTGCGACGGGACGGACGACCGGTGTCGCTCCCCGTGTGGTTCGTGGCGCGGGACCGCCGGATCTACGTGCGCACGCCGGCGAAGACCCGCAAGGTCGAGCACGTCCGCACCGATCCCCGCGCCACCTTCCTCGTCGAGCGGGGCGAGAAGTGGGTCGAGCTCTGTGCGGTGATGGTCTACGCCGACGTCGAGCTGCTCGAGCCGGGCGAGGAATACGACACCGCCCTCGCCGCCATCACCGCCAAGTACGCCGGCTACCGGATGGAGTCGGAGGCGCTGGGCGGCAAGAAGGTCCCCGACGCCACGAAGCGGCACTATGCAGGCCGCGCGGCCATGCTGCGCCTCACCCCCATCGAGGCACCGGTCACGTGGGACAACGCCCGGTTGCGACTCACGTGAACACGACCACGGTGTGGGCGTTCGACGTCGACGGGTGCCTGGTCGACTCGGTCACCGGCACGTCACTCCGTCCGTTGGCGCGTTCGGTGCTCGAGCACCTCCGTGCGCAGGGCAGCACCGTCGTGCTGTGGAGCGCCGGCGGGGGCGAGTACGCCCGGCGCCGCGCCGAGTCGCTCGGCATCGAGGATCTCGTCCACGCCTACTACGACAAGGACGAGCGGTTGGCCGACGGCCGCTGGAGCACCGCCCACCTGGCGGTGGAACACCGCCCGCACGTGTGCGTCGACGACCGGCCCGAGGAGCTGCCCACCGACGTCGACCGCGTCGCGGTGGTCGAGTACCTCGCGCCCAACCCGCACGACCTCGGCCTCGCCGCTCTGCTGGAGCGAGTCGCTCGATGAGCGGGGACGGCGGCGGTACCGGCGCGGATGTCGAGGTGGTCGACGACGGCGGGGTGCGGCGCATCACCCTCGATCGGCCGGAGAAGCGCAACGCGATGACCATGGCCATGTTCGACGCCGTGACCGATGCGGTCGACGGCGCGGTCGCCGACGACGCGCTGCGGGTCGTCGTGATCCGCGGTCGCGGTGACCACTTCTGCGCCGGCGCCGAGATCGGAACGGGAGAGCGCACCGACGGCGGCGAGCCGCCGCACCGGCCGCGCACCGGTCACCTCCAGCGCAACTTGCGCGCGTCGCCGCACCGCATGATCCGCACGTTGTTCGAGGCCGAGATCCCGATCGTCACCGGCGTGCAGGGCTACGCCGCGGGAATCGGCAGCTCCCTGGCCCTGGCGGGCGACCACGTCGTCGCGGCGCGCTCGGCGCAGTTCTGGGTGCCCTTCGTGGCGCGCGGCTTCACCCCCGACAGCGGCACGACGTTCCTGCTGCCCCAGCTGATCGGCGTGGCCCGAGCCAAGGAGATGATCCTGCGCGGCAAGCGCGTCGACGGTGCCCTCGCGGCGGAGTGGGGTCTCGTGAGCCAGACGGTCGACGACGGCACGCTCGACGCTGCGGTGGAGGAGGTGGTCGAGGAGTTCGCGCACGCGCCCACGGTCGCGGTGAGCCTGGCCAAGCAGCTCGTGCACCGCGGTCTGACCGGCAACCTCGCCGACGCGCTCGAGCGGGAGGCGCTCACCGAAGAGCTCGCGGTGCGCAGTGACGACTTCAAGGAGGGCATGCGCGCGTTCGCGCAGCGGCGCGACCCCGAGTACCGGGGACGATGACCTCGTGACGCTCCCTCAGGGGATCCTCGGGTTGGCGTAGATCCGCGACGTGCTGCCGCCGTCGGCGGTGGCGAAGAACACGCCTGACATGTACGCGGTCTCGTCGGACGCGAGGTACAGCGCGCCGAAGGCGTTGTCCCGCAGGCTCGGAGGCCGTCCGACCTTCAACGGGCCGGGGAACGACTCCGGATCCCACTCCGCGCCGGCCGCGACCTCGGACTCCTCGTACGACAGCCCGATGACGTCGTCGGTGGGGCCCAGCGCGAAGTTCGCCGACATGCCCCACGCGGGACAGATGGCGTTGATGCGGATGCCGTAGCGACCGAGGTCGGCGGCGGCGCCCCGCACGAACATGTTCACGCCGCCTTTGCTCGCGCAGTAGCTCGCGAAGCCGGGGTACGCGCGCAGGCCGCCGGCTGACGACGTGACGACGATCGCGCCGCCGCCATTCGCACGCATCGGCGCGACCGAGTGCTTCGTGCACAGGAACACGCCGGTGAGGTTGACGTCGATGACCCGGTGCCACGACGCCAGCGTCGTCTCCTCGAACGGCACCGTCCCGAACCCCGGGACCGGGATCCCGGCGTTGGCGAGGGTCACGTCGAGCCGGCCGTAGGCCTCGACCGCGGTGGCCATCAGGGCGCGGACGTCGTCCTCGTCGGTGACATCGGCGCGGACACCCACGGCGGTCCCGCCCGCCTCGGTCACGGCCTTTGCCGCGTTCTGGGCCCGTTGCTCGTCGACGTCGGACACCACCAACCGCGCGCCGTGCTCGGCGAACAGCAACGCACACTCGCGTCCGAGCCCGGCGCCGCCGCCGGTGATGACGACCACTTTGTCCGCCAAGCGCATGTCGGCCTCCTCAGGCGTTCGCGCCGGTGTAGAGCGCGAAGATGCGCTCCTCGTCGAGTTCGGCGGCCGGCCCCGCGTACACGATCTCGCCCTGGTGCAACAGGTACACGGTCTGGGCCAGCGCCAGGGCCCGGCTCACGTACTGCTCCACGAGGAGGAGCGACGCGCCCTCGAGGGCGATCCGTTCGAGGAACGCGAAGATCTCGTCGACGACGAGCGGCGCGAGACCGAGCGAGGCTTCGTCGACCAGCACGACGCGCGGGTTGGCGATGTAGGCCCGCACGAGCGCGAGCATCTGCTGCTCGCCGCCGCTGAGGGTGCCCGCGACCTGCCGGCGCCGGGCGCCGATCACCGGGAAGGTGTCGACCGCACGCGCCCACGCCTCCTTCTCCTTGCCCCGGGGCGCGTAGATGACCACGTTCTCCTTCACCGTCAACGACGGGAAGATGCCGCGGCCCTCGGGGATGTGGCAGATGCCGTGCCCGACCCGGCGGTACGGACCCAGCCGGGTGATGTCGGTGCCGTCGAGCAGCACCGAGCCGTGTCGCGGCCGGAGCAGGCCAGACGCCATCCGCAACGTTGTGGTCTTCCCGGCCCCGTTCGGACCGAGCAACGCGACCACCGACGAGTCCGGCACCGCCAGCGACACGTCACGCAGCACGGTCGTGTCGCCGTAGCCACCGGTGATCTGCAGCAGCTCGAGCATCAGAGGCTCCCGGCCGGCTCGGCCGCGACCACGGCCTCGACCTCGTCGGAGCCGAGGTACGCCGCCTGGACCAGCTCGCTGGCGCGCACCTCCTCGGGCGACCCGTCGAACAGCGGGCGGCCGAAGTCCATGACGTAGATGTGCTCGCAGACCTCCATCACGAGGGCCATGTCGTGCTCGACCAACAGCAGTCCGATGCCGCGCTCGGCCACGACGTGCTGCAGCACGCCGCCGAAGCGCTCGGTCTCCGTGGGATCGAGCCCCGACGACGGCTCGTCGAGCAGGATGACGTCGAACGAGCCGGCGAGGCTGCGGGCCAGCTCGACGAGCCGGCGCTCGCCGGAGGTGAGCCGCGCCGCCTGACGCTCGCGCAACGCGTCGATGCCCGTGAGCGCGATCGCGTGGTCGACCGACTCGTGGACGACCTCGCCGTCGCCCGGTCGGGCCGTGAGTTGATGGAACACGTTGCCGCCGGCCATCGCCGCCTCCCGCCCGAGGGCGACGTTCTCCTCGACCGTGAGCGAGGGCCACAACTCCGACTTCTGGAACGTGCGCCCGAGGCCGCGCCGGGCACGCGCGGCGGCTCCGGCCCGGGTGATGTCGTGGTCGTGGAGGAGGATGCGACCGCGCGTCGGGCGCACGAGACCGGAACACGCGTTGAACGTGGTGGTCTTCCCGGCGCCGTTCGGGCCGATGAGCCCGGTGATGCGACCGAGCGGCGCCCCCAGGCTCAGGCCGTCGACCGCCACGAGGCCGCCGTACCGGACGGTGAGGTCGACGATCTCGAGCCCGCTGTCGCCGGCGGTGACGGCCGCCGGGACCGGTTCGGGCACGACGGCGACGACCGGACCCGCCGGCGCCGCCGGGGCTTCGGGCCGGCGCCCCCCGAGCCGGTCGAGGAACCGCCGCAGCGGGACCGGCACCGAGGCCGGGTGCCGGGCTTGCAGGCCGACGCCGATGACCGCGAACCCGAACAGGATCTGGAGGTAGGTGTTGATGTCAGTGGCGGTGACGTAGGCCGGGATCAGCTGGAACGCCGCCGCGGCAGTGATCGCGTACCACGGCGCGCCACCGAGCACGAGGACGACCAGGGCCAGGATGGTGAGCGAATTGAAGGCCGGGAACGAGGTGCCGTTGATCGACCCGACGAAGCCTCCGTAGAGCGCGCCGAAGATCCCGGCCAGGAACGCGGAGATGCAGAAGACCAGGAGACGGGTGAGGTTGATGGTGGTGCCCTGGGTGTCGAGCGCGAGCGGCGAGTCCGACAGCGCGCGCAGCAGCCGGCCGAGGCGGCCGCGCGTGAGCGCGACCACGAAGATCGAACACAACACCGCCGCGGCGAGGACCACGTAGTAGTAGCCGCGGTCGGACTGCCCGATGCTGGGGCGGGTCGCGTGCACGCCGGCCGAGGTGGGGCCGAACATGATGTCCTGCGTGTAGAACATCTGTTCGAGCATGATCCCGAAGCCGAGCGTCGCCAGCGCGAGGAACACGCCCGACAACCGGATGGCGGGGATGGCGATGATCGCGCCGATCGGGACCGCGATCAGCCCGGCGAGGAGCACCGCGGGCAGCCAGGGGACGTGGTGGTCGCTGACCAGGTGGCCGAAGGCGGCGGCACCCACCGCCGCCAGCCCGAGCTGGGCCAACGACACCTGACCCGAGGTCCGGACCAGCAGCCCGAGCGACAGGAAGAGGATCACGTAGAGGAGGGCAACGGTCCACGCCGCCAGCTTCACGCCGACCAGGTCGGGGATGAACAGCAGCACGGCGACGAGCACCGCGGCGGCGAGGAGGTTCACCCGGGTGGGCGCGCGGTACGAGGCGTGCGGAGGCGGCGGCGGGGGGCTGCGCCGCAGCGCGAGCAACCGGCGAGGCGTCACCAGCAACGCCACGAACAGCACGATGAACGGGATGCTGGGTGGCAGACCGCCGAGCCACGTGATGTCGTTGATGTACTTCGTCGACAGCGCGGCGGCGATGCCGATCAGCAGTCCACCGACGTAGGTGAGCGGCAGGTTCGAGAAGTAGCCGACCGCCGCCGCGCCGAACGCCTGCACGACGAGCAGGATCAACAGCGTGACGCTGAGCCCGACGGTGGGGCCCAGCAACAGACCTGACATCGCCGCGAACGTCGTGCCGATCACCCAGGCCCACCGGCGCACCCGCAACGGGTTGGTGCCCGAGATGTTCACGAGGTCGGGGTTGTCGACGACAGCTCGCATGCCGACGCCCAGGCGCGACCACCGGAAGAAGAGATACAGCCCGATCGCGGAGACCAGCGCGATCAGCATGGTGATGAGCTGGTTGTACCCGACGTTCACGTCGAAGACGGTGAAGGTCTCGGTCGGGAGGAAGTCGGGGAACTGCACGTACTGGCCCGGGTCGCTCCAGCTGTTGCCCCAGAGGGTGAGCACGCCGGCGATCCCCAGGGTGAGACCGATCATGCCGACGATCTGGTACTGCGTGCCGACCTCGGACAGCATCCGGGTGAGCAGCTCGAGCAGCAGCCCCATGAGCGGTCCGAGCACGACCAGGCACAGCAGCGCCGCGAGCTGCCACGACATGCCTTCCTGCACGTGGAGCCAGTAGAAGACGTACGCCGCCACTGCCGCGATGGCGCCGTAGGCGAAGTTGAAGACACCGGACGTCTTGTACGTCAGTACCAGCCCGGTGCCCGCGAGGCCGTAGACCGAGCCGGCCGTCAGGCCGATCACGATGAACGGGAGAAAATCCTGCACGTTCGGGGGCCTCCCCTTCGGTCACACGCCGCGACCGACTTCCACCCGCAACCACGGGGCCGCGCGCCGGGCTGCGACGCACGGCCCCGGGCCTCGGATCAGGTCGGCGGCGTGCAGGTGGTCTTCATGCCGTTCGGTTCGGTCAGCTTGTGGTTCTTGAGCACCATCGTGAACCAGCAGGAGTTGTGCGCGTGCGGCTGGCCGGCGGTGAAGGTGATCGGGTTGGGCGCCAGCCCGTCGAGGGTCTCGTTGTTGAAGGTGTTGAGCGCCGCGGTCACGTCGGCTGCGGTCGGGTTGGGGGCGGTGAGCTTGCCGGCCGCCTTCTCGAACGCGATGGCCGCCGTCCACGTGGTGGTCGCCGGCTGCTTGTAGTCGCTCTTGAGCACGCTGGGCGCATACTTCTTCATCACGGTGTTGAACCGCTTGGTTGCCGGCGTGCTCGTGTCCAGGTAGGGGAAGGAGTAGATCGCCGCGATCGCCTCCTTGATGTTCGGGTCCTTCAGCCAGGAGTTCTGCGAGATCTGGCCGTCGCCCGACGTCCACCTCGGCGAGTAGCCCTGCCGCGCGCAGTCACGGGCGAGGTTCGGCAGCAGCGGCGCGCCCTCGATGCCGACGTCGGTGGTGCCACCCTGCTTGAACGTCACGCAGGTCGCGGTGTAGTCGGGCTGGGTGTTGCTCACGCCGAGCCCATCGGTGAACTGCATCCCGTACTTCGTGGCCGCGGTCTTCATGAGCGGTGCGGCCGCCGCGGCTTGCGGTTGCGAGCTGTCGTAGGTGATGCCGAACTTCTTCCCGCCCTGGTCGGCCGCGAACTTCGCCTGCGCCAAGAGCCCGTCGAGGATGGCGGTGGTGGTGACGCAGTAGAAGTTCTTGTCGGCGTTCTGCGTGGAGTCGTAGCAACCACCACCGATGATCGGTACGCCGGCGGCGTCGGCGATCGGCTGCCACACCGACGCGGTCCCGCCCGCGTACTGGCCCACGATGGCGATCGCGTGATCGTCCTCGATCAACGTCTTGATCGCCTCGGACGCCTTCGCCGGGTCAGCCTTGTCGTCGGCGGTCTTCACCGAGATCTTGTAGCCGTTGACGCCGCCGCGCGAGTTCACGTCCTTCGCCCATGCCTTCAGGGTGTCGAAGGCGCCCGTGCTCGGGAGGCTGGTCGTCCCGGTGGCGTTGGAGATGTTGCCGATGACCAAGGTGCCCTTGGTCTGGGCGGGTACCTTGTCGGGCGCGGCGCCGGCACCGGCGGCGACGCCCACCGACGACAACGTGACGATCGCCAGCGGCGCGATCAGTCGTGTGAGCAGCTTCGTGCGAGCCATTGGATTCCCCCCTTGGCGGATGCGAGGCGAATGTACCGTCGACCCCGCACTGCCGGACATCGCCCTGACCAACTGACGATCGTGCCGTCGCTCAACCGATGGGCGGGGCGAGCATGTCGACCACCGCGGCCGGGATCGCGCCCATCGTGCCGCCGCCCACGTAACCGGCATCGACGTTGAGCACGGTCCCGTTGACGAACGCGGCGGCATCGCTGTTGAGGAACACGAGTGGTGCAGCCTGCTGCTCGGGCGTCGCACCGCCGACGCCCATCACCTTGCGATAGTCGGTTTCGAAGTCGCGCCACATCTGCGTCGCATCCATCAGCGGCGTCATCGTCGGCCCGGGTGCGATGCAATTGATCCGGATGCCCTGGCGCACGAGCGCGGGCGCGCGCCAGGCGCAGTAGGCGATCATCACCTGCTTCGAGAACGTGTAGGTCGCGAGCTCGGGCCGCGCTGCGATCCACTCGGTCGCCGCGTCGAAGTCGGCGGTCTCGAGGAAGTCGCGGATCACCTTCGTGTTGCGGTCCCAGCCGAGTCCACCGATCGAGGCGATCGCCGCGATCGCGGAGCCCGCGGGCAGGAGCGCACGGTCGATCGCCGTCTCGATCAGGTGGCGGTGCCCGATGAAGTTCACCTGCATCAGCGGCACACCGTCGGTGGCGATGCCCGCGCACGCGAAGAGCGCGTCGACGGGACCACCGACCTCGTCGAGCGCGGCGTCGATCGACTCCACGCGGCGCAGGTCGACGTGCACGGCCCGGTCGACGTCGTAGGGGATCTCCTGCAGGTCGAGGGCGATCACCTCCGCGCCGAGCTCGGCGAGGAGACGAGCGGCGGCGGCCCCCATCCCGGTCGCCCCACCGACGACCACGGCGCGCCTGCCGTCGTAGCGGAACTGCTCCTCGCCGCCCACGTCAGCGCTCCTCGGGAGGCTCGGAGACGTGCGGGAACAGCTCGAGGAACGTGCCGCGGGTGATGCGTTCCCGGACCTCGGGCGCGACCGGGTCGAACAGCTCGTGGAGCGTCTTCTGCGTGTGCCCGTACGTACCCTCGAGGTGCGGGTAGTCGCTCCCCCACAGCACGTTGCGGTATCCCATCGACGTGTACGCGGCCACCGCCGAGTCGTCGTGCTGGAACGACGCGTACACCTGCCGGTACAGGATCTCCTTCGGCAAGGCGGACAGCGTCGGCCGGACGAACATGCCGTGCTGGCGGTAGCCCTCGTTCATGCGGTCGCCGATGAACGGCACCCAGGTGGCGCCGCCCTCCGACACCAGCACCTTCATCGTGGGGTGACGGTCGAGCGCGCCCGAGGTGACGAGCTTCATCGCCGAGCGCTGCCCGCCGAACGTCGTCTCGACGTAGTTGAGCACCGCGCCACCGGGGCCGCGGTACATCGACGCGGTGTCGCTGCCGTCGGAGCCGATGTGGAACGAGAGCACGAGATCGGTCTCGTCGATCGCCGCCCACAGGGGTTCCCACGAGTCGCGGTTGTAGTCGTCGACCCCCGCCGGCAGACCGGTGGGCAGCGTGACCGCGTGCAGACCGATCTCGGCGGCGTGGTACACCTCGTCGACCGCGTGCTGCACCGTGAGCAGCGGGAGTTGCGCGGTGGGGACCAGGCGGTCGGGCGCGACGCCCTGGATCTCCGAGGCGATCCACTCGTTCTCGGCGCGGCTGGCCGCGCGCACCAGCTCCGGGTCCTTGATCAAGGGGTTCCAGAGCCCGAGCGAGGGGTAGATGACCTCGCCCCACACCCCTTCGTGGTCGAGGTCGTGCAGGCGCGCCCGGATGTCGCGCGCGCCGGGTGGACGCGTGCTGAGCTCCATGATGTCGAGCCCGCCGCTCCCCTTCTTCGTGGCGAGCTTCGGGAGCTTGCGACGAAGAGTCTGACCGTCGACGTGGACGATCTCGTCGTCGCCGTCGCGCTCGCTCCACGGCATCCGCTCGGCGAGCGACGCCGGGAGGATCTGCTGGAAGAGGTCCTCCGGCTCGAGAAAGTGCGAGTCTCCCGAGTGGGCCCAGATCTTCGCCATCGCTCGCTCCTGGTTCGCGGCTGAATTGCAGGGTACCGACGCCGACCGGCGGCGCCGATTCCCCGCTTGGACGCGCGAACCAGGAACGAACCAGGAACTAGGACGCTTCGACGGTGTCGCGCTGGGCGGGCTTGAGCTTGGAGCCCTTCCACTCGGGGATGTCCTCGCCCGACCTTCGCCGCCGGCATGCCGTCGTCGTGCACCACGGCCCAGTGCGCGTGGTTGAGCTCGTGCATGGTGAAGCACGCCTGCAACGAGTTGTAGAAGCCCTGGTTGTCCTGGGTCTGGTTCACCGACTCCTTGATGAGCAGGGCCGCCATGGTCGGGATCTTGCAGATCCGGCGCGCGAACTCGACCGTGCGCTCGGACAGCTCGTCGGCCGGGAAGATCTTGCTCACCATGCCGAGCCGGTAGCACTCCTCGGCGTCGATCGAGTCGCTGGTGAGCATGAGCTCCTTGGTCTTGCGCGGACCGAACTCCCACGGGTGCGCGAAGTACTCGATGCCGCACATCCCCAGACGCGTGCCCACGACATCGGCGAAGACCGTGCCCTCGGCCGCGACGATGAGGTCGCACGCCCACATCAGCATGAGCCCGGCCGCGTACACCGAACCGTGCACCTGGGCGATGGTGATCTTGCGCAGGTTCCGCCACCGCAGCGTGTTCTGGAAGAAGTAGTGCCACTCCTGCAGCATCAGGCTCTCGGTGCCCGTGCGCGTCGCGCCGTTGATCAGGAAGGACGGGTGCTGGTTCGGCCCCGGCATGCGCTCCTCGACGGCCTGCGGCGTGCCGAGGTCGTGCCCGGACGAGAACATCGGTCCGTTCCCGCCGAAGATCACGACGCGCACGGTGTCGTCGGCTTCGGCCCGGAGGAAGGCGTCGTTCAGCTCGACCAGGAGCCCCCGGTTCTGCGCGTTGCGGGTCTCGACGCGGTCCAACATGATCCGGGCGATCATCCCGTCGTCGAGCGTCTCGTAGGTGACGTACTTGTAGTCGGGCGTGTCGGTGTCGGGCATGCGTTCCCCTCGATCTGGTGCCGTCACGTGCGGCCGTCGGACCCCGAAAGCTAGCGTCGGAGTCCCCACGCCGAGGAGGCCTGATGGAACGGGTGCCGTACGACGAGTTCTCCATGTTCCACGAGAACGCCGAGGAGTTCGGCCTCCCCTACGACGGTCCCCCGACGGTGCGACGGGAGTCGGCCGAGGTGGAGCCCGGCCGCCGGCTGAGCGCGCTCGTGTGGGGCGACGCCGAGCCCGAGCTCGTCTTCCTGCACGGCGGCGCGCAGAACGCGCACACCTGGGACACGGTGGCGATGGCCCTGGGGCGCCCGCTCGTCGCCCTCGACCTCCCCGGCCACGGGCACTCCGACGGCGGCCGCAAGGGCTCGGTCGACGTCGCCGAGAACGCCAAGGACGTCGCCGCCGCGATCCGCGTCCTGGCGCCGGACGCGCAGGCGGTGATCGGCATGTCGCTCGGGGGCATGACCACCATCGCGCTGGCTGACCACGCGCCCGGAGCTGGTCCGCAAGGTCGTGCTGGTCGACGTGACGCCGGGGGTGAACGAGAAGAAGTCGTCGACCATCGCCGAGTTCATCAACGGGCCCGAGAGCTTCGACAGCTTCGACGACCTGCTCGCCCGCACGATCGAGTACAACCCCACCCGCACCGAGTCGTCGCTGCGCCGCGGCATCCTGCACAACGCCGAGCAGCGCGAGGACGGCAGCTGGGTCTGGCGCTATCAGCGGTTCCGTGCCTTCGAGCCCACGGCCCGGGAGCCGGGCGCCGATCCCGCCGAGGGCACCGGCCACCCCGACTTCGGATACCTGTGGGACGCCGTCTCGCGCATCAAGGTGCCGCTGCTGCTCGCACGCGGCATGCGCGAGCAGTCGGTGGTCGACGACGACGACGAGGTCGAGCTGCTGCGCCGCCTGCCGAACGCGCAGGTCGAGCACTTCGAGGAGGCGGGCCACAGCCTCCAGGGCGACACCCCGGTCGAGCTGGCGCAGTCGATCGAGAGGTTCGTCTTCGGCTGACTCCGTCAGCGCAGGCGGTCGAGGAACCCGACGATGGCGTCGTTGAACAGATCGTTCTTGTCGCCGGCCACCATGTGCCCGGCGCCCTCGACGTCGACGTACTCGGCGTGGGGCACGAGCTCGAGCAGGTCGCGGGCGCCCTCCTCGCTCAGCAGGTCGCTCACCCGGCCGCGGACCAGGAGCGTCGGCACCGTGATGTTGCGCGCCGCGTTGCTGAGGTTCTCCTCGTGCACGAGCGACACACGCGTCTCGTCGTGCGACCCCGGCTTGCCCGACATGAAGCGCGGGTCCCAGTGCCAGACCCACCGGCCGTCGGCGCGCTGACGCACGTTCTTCTTGAGCCCCGAGAGGTCGGTCGGGCGCGGGCGGTGCGGGTTGTACGCGGCGACGGCGTCGGCGACCTCTTCGAGGGACCCGAACCCCGATTCCATGTGCTCGCTCATGAACGCGCCGATGCGCTGCGCGCCGTCCTGCTCGATCTTCGGCGCGACGTCGACGAGCACGAGGCCGCGGGCGATCGGCGTCTCCGACCGGCCGATGGCGAGGATCGACGCGATCCCACCGAGTGACGCGCCCACCAGCACCGGGGGCTCCGGCAGCGCGGTGGCGATGGCGGTGACGTCGCCGGCGAACGCGTCGGGGCCGTAGTCGCCGTCGTCGGGCCAGTCGCTCTCGCCGTGGCCGCGCAGGTCGACGCGCAACACGCGCCAGCCCCGCCCGGCGAGCACCGGCGCGGTGGTCCCCCAGGCGAAGCGGGTCTGGCCGCCCCCGTGCAGCAGCACCACCGGCGGGGCTTCGGGATCGCCGAACTCGTCGGCGCGGAGGCGCAGGCCGTCGCGGCCGAACACGTCGATGGTGGTCGGTTGGATGAGGGTCACGTGATCAGGCTCCCGAGGGTGCGGTGGGCATCGCGTTGCGGCGCACGTCACGGAACGGCACGTCGCGGTCGGCCGCCCACTCGCGGGGCATGCCCAGCACCCGCTCGGCGATGATGTTGCGCTGGATCTCGTTGCTGCCGCCGGCCAGGCTCGTGGCCTGGCGCTCGAGGAACGACTCCCCCGCTTCGCGCCCGAGCGTCTCGACGCCCGCGGGCCACGTGACCGCCTCGGTGCCGGCCAGGATCAGGCGGATCTCGGTCTTGCGCTCGGCGGACGTGGCCGTGAAGAGCTTCGTGATGGCGGCGGCCTGGCCCGCCAGCTTGCCGTTGCCCATGCCCAGCGTGACGCGCTGCACCAGGCCGCGCTGCGTGACGTCGAGCACGTGCGCTTCGGCGACGAGCTGTCGCGCCACGGGATCGTCGTCGGTGCCTCGCGCGCGCACGAGCGCGATCGAGCTGAGATCACGCGCGCCGTCGGCACCCTCGGCGAGGTAGTTGCGCCCGCTCACGTAGGGCGACCCACCGCCGACCGCGTTGCGCTCGTGGGCGAGCAGCGTCAGCGCCACCGTCCATCCGTCGTTCACGTCGCCGACGACCGAATCGGGTGGGAGCCGGACGTCGTCGAAGAATTCCTGGCAGAACTCGAGCGACCCGTTCACCTGCTTGATCGGGTCGACCTGCACGCCGGGTTGGTGGATCTCCATCAGGAACATCGTGAGGCCGCGGTGCTTCGGCGCGTCCCAGTCGGTGCGGGCCAGGCACATCGCGTGCGTGGCCGACATCGCCGCGGTGCTCCAGATCTTCGACCCCCTGAGCACCCACTCGTCGCCGTCGCGATCGGCGCGCGTCACGCAGCCGGCGAGGTCGGAGCCACCGGTCGGTTCGGACAGGAACTGCACCCATTGGTGCTTCCCTTGCAAGAGCAGCGGGAGGTACTTGGACTTCTGCTCGTGGGTGCCGTAGTCGACGAGCGTCGCGCCGAGGATGCTGAAGTTCGGCACGTTGAGGTGCAGCGGCATCTCGTACGGCAGCGACTCCTCGGTGAACGTGTGCTGGTGCTCGATGGTGAGGCCGAGGCCGCCGTACTCCTCGGGGAAGCAGATCCCGGCGAACCCGCCGTCCCAGAGTTTGCGTTGCAACGCACGATCGTCGATCCAGGTCTGCTCGTCCTCGGCGCGGTCCGGGGCGGCGCGTCGACAGGCCGGCGCGGCATGTGCTCGGCCAACCACGCGCGCGCCCGCAGGCGGAACGACTCGACGCTCTCCATCGCTTCGTCAGGCACGCGCGGCCTCCGGCTGGTCGGTGAGCAGGAGCGCAGCGATCCGCTCACGGTGCTGCGCGGGCGTGCCGAGGAGGTTGCGATGGAGCGTGACCCGGCGCAGGTACAGGTGGAGGTCGTACTCCCAGGTGACGCCGATGCCGCCGTGGAGCTGCGTGCACTCCTGGACGATCTCGGTCGCGTGGTCACCGAGATACGACGCGGCGGCGCTCACGATCTCGGGGGCGTCGGGATCGTCGTCCTGCACGGCCCGCGCCGCCAGCTCGGTGACGCCGTGGCAGGCCTCCAACCACATCTTCATGTCGGCGAAGCGGTGCTTGATCGCCTGGTAGGACGCCAGCGGTCGTCCGAACGAGTTGCGGTCGGCGAGGTACTCGAGCGTGAACTCGACCACCCGGTCGAGCGCGCCCACCGTCTCCGCGCACTGCAGGACGATGGCGAGCTGCAGCTGACGCTCCACCGCGGCGCCGGCGCCGTCGAGGTCGCCGACCACGCGCGCGTCGGACACCCGGACGCGGTCGAAGCGCACGGTGGCGTAGCGACGGACGAGGTCGACGGAACCGAGGGGTTCGACCGCCACCCCGGCGGCCCCCGCGGGCACCAGGAACTGGGTGAGGCCGCCGTCGGTGCGCGCGGTGACGAGCAGCTCGTCCGCCCGCACGGCCGCCTCCACGGGCGTCGAGACACCGTCGAGCACGAACTCGGCGCCGTCGCGCCGCGCGGTGACCGCCCCGCCGGTGCCGTCCCACCCACCGCCGGGGCCGGCTCCGCACCACGCGCCCACGACATCGCCGGCGATGATCCCGGGCAGCACCGCGGACCGGAGCTCGGGCGTGCCACTACGGCTGACCGCGTCCGCGACCACGTTGGTGGGCGCCAGGGGGCCCGGTGACACGAGACGCCCCATCTCCTCGGCGACGATGACGAGATCGAGCACGCCCTCCCCACCGAGGCTGCCACCGCCGTCGGCCTCGGCGACGAGGAGCGACGTCCACCCGAGATCACAGCCCCGGGCCCACCACCCCCGGTCGAATCCGGCGGGGTCGTCGGCGAGCGCGCGCACGGCGGTGAGCGGCATCTCCTGCTCGAGGAACTTGCGGGTGGTCTCCTGGAAGAACTGCTGGTCGTCGCCGAGCGCGAGGTTCATCGGGACCGAGCGTAGATGAGCGGCGCGGATCGGCGTCCGGGCGGCTCAGAGCAGGCGGGTGACGTGTCCCGCCCAGTACCGGTCCCGCAGGACCCGCTTGTAGAGCTTGCCGTTGTCGCCGCGCGGCAGCTCGGCCTCGAAGTCGATCGACCGGGGACACTTGTAGTGCGCGAGCCCGGCCCGGCAGTACGCCAGCAGCTCGGCCTCGAGCTCGGGGCCGGCCGCCACCCCGGGCATGGCCTGGACCACCGCCTTCACCTGTTCCCCGAGATCCGCGTCGGGCACGCCGAAGACCGCGGCATCGGTGACCTTCGGATGCAGGAGCAGGTGGTCTTCCACCTCCTGCGGGTAGATGTTCACGCCGCCCGACACGATCATGTACGTGAGGCGATCGGTGAGGTACAGGTAGCCGTCGGGATCGAGGTACCCGACGTCCCACAGCGTGCTCCAGCCGCGCTGATCGAACGTCTGGCGCGTCTTCTCGGGGTCGTTGTGGTATTCGAACGCGTTCGCCCCACCGCCGAAACGGACGATGCCCGGTTCGCCGACGGGGAGCTCCTCCCCCGACTCGGCGCAGATGTGGATCTCGCCCCACGCGGCCCGACCGACCGAGCCGGGGTGCTCGAGCCACTCCGTGCTGCCGATCCACGTGAGCCCGCCGCCCTCGGTCCCCGCGTAGTACTCGGAGACGATCGGCCCCCACCACTCGATCATGCGCCGCTTGACCTCGACCGGGCACGGCGCGGCCGCGTGCACGACGGCTTGGAGGCTCGACCCGTCGAACTCGGCCCGCGCGTCGTCGGGGAGCTTCAGCATGCGCACGAACATGGTGGGCACGAACTGCGCGTGCGTCACCCGTTCGCGGTCGATCACGTCGAGACAGGCCTGCGCGTCGAAGCGCTCCATCAGCACGAGGGTCCCGCCGCTGCGGTGCACCGTCATCGACCACACCAGCGGCGCGGAGTGGTAGAGCGGCGCGGGCGTCAGGTACACCTTGCCCGGACCGAACCCCATCACCCCGTCGAGCAGCGGGCCGACGGGGTTCTCGGATCCGTACGGCTGACCGCTGACCAGCCGGCGTACCCCCTTGGGTCGCCCGGTGGTCCCCGACGAGTAGAGCATCGGCGAGCCCTCGCACTCGTCGTCGAGCGGCTCGTCGGTCACGCCGTCCACGAAGGACGACAGGGTCTCGAACCCGTCGATCGGGCCGTCGACCGCGACGAAGCGGGTCACCCGCGGCGCGCACGCACGCACCTCGGCGGCCAGCGGCGCCACCGCCGCGGCGGCGAACAGGACGGTGGCACCACAGTCGTCGACGACGTACGCCGCTTCGTCGCCCGACAGCCGCGTGTTGACCGGTGTGTAGTACAGACCCGACCGCTGTGCGGCCCAGGCGAGCTCGAGCATGGCGGCGCGGTTGTCGAGCAGGAGCGCGATGTGGTCGCCGGGACGGAGTCCCGCCTCGCGGAGCGCACGCGCAAGACGCGCCGAGCGGGATTCCAGCTCGCCGTACGTGACGACCTGGCCTGCCAGGCTCCGTGACGATCGCGGCCCGGTCGGGGTGGCGCGCGGCGTGGTGTCCCGGCGTGTGCGGGGGTGTCGGCATGCGTCAAAGCACAGCACACGGCCACGGTCGTACGCTGCCCGGCCATGGATCTCACCGATCGGTGCGCGGTGGTGACCGGCGGCGGTCACGGGATCGGACGCGCGCTGTGCGAGCGCCTGGCGCGAGACGGCGCTCGGGTCGTCGTCGCCGACGTGCACGCCGAGCGGGCCGAGAAGATCGCGGCGCGGATCGGCGGCACCGCGTTCGTCGGCGATGTCGGCGACCCGGCCGTCGTCGCCGCTCTGGTCGACCACGCGGTCGCGCACTACGGGCCCGTGCACGTGTTCTGCTCCAACGCAGGGATCGGCGACCGCGGCCCGAACCTCGCCTCGACGCCCGACGAGGTGCGCGCGGTCGTCGACGTCAACCTGCTCGCGCACGTGTGGGCCGCGCAGCAGGTGCTGCCGGCCATGCTCGACGAGGGAGTCGGGTACCTGGTGCAGACCATCTCGTCGGCCGCGTTGATCACCGGGCCGTCGCCGATGGGCTACACGCTCACGAAGCACGGGGCACTGGGGTTCGCCGAATGGGTCGCGCTCAACTACGCGCACCTCGGGATCACCGTCACGTGCCTCTGCCCGAACGCGGTCAACACCGGCATGCTGGGTCGCAACGAGGACGACGAAGACGGCTCGACCCGTTCCGAGACGTCGGTCGCGGCCAACATCGGCGACGTCGTCGAGCCCGAGCTGGTGGCCGACATGGCGCTCGACGGGATGGCCCGGCGTCAGTTCCTCGTGCTCCCGCATCCCCGCGTCGGCGAGTCGTTCCTGCGGAAGGCGGGCGACTACGACCGCTGGCTCGAAGGCACGAACCGGAGGCTGCGGCGCATGCGGGGCGAGGACGTCTGACGAGACGAGATGGAGCGGAGCCGTGCCCGGAGGGCGGGACGGCGCCGCGAAATCGACCGCCGAGACGAGGAACGCGCGCGAGGACCGTGTCCCGGCGCGAAGGCGGCGGTAGCGGATCAGGCGTGGCACGCCCTCGGATCCGAGCCGCCGCCCTCCGGCTCGGTCATCGAGAACGCCGACCAGACGTCCTGGCGGAACCGCGGCCAGAGTCCGCGCTCCTTCTGCTCGTCGGTGCCATACGCAGCGAGGATCTCCATGTTGTCGGTGTCGGGCCCTGCGTCCCGAAGGTCACCGGCGCCGACTCCGAGCTTCCGAGCGGCTCGCCCTCGTCGCGGACGACGGCGTCGACCCAGTCGAGCGGCGCCTGGAATTCCCGTTCGGTCGAGAAGTCCCACACCATCGGGGCGACCCTACGAGTGACCTCAGCACGCGGCAATTGGTCAGCGAGCCCGTCGACCTATGATCACGCCCGTGAAGCTCCGCATCGACGCCGAAGCCTGCACCGGTCACGGTCGCTGCTACGTGCTCGCCCCCGAGGTGTTCGAGCCCGACGACGAAGGCCACAGCGTCGGACTCTTCGAGGACGTGCCGCCCGAACTGCTCGACAAGGCGCAGCTGGCCGTCGCCAACTGCCCCGAGAGCGCGATCACGCTCGTCGACTGACACCGTCGTCGACGGACATCTCGTCCAATCGCCGCTGGTTCGCACTTGGACCGGACGAGGCAGTTCGGTAACGTCCGGCAGTGGTCGACACGCTCGTCGAGGAGGTCGATCGGAGTCCCGACGGCCCAACCACCGGGGCGTTCTTCGACTTCGACGGGACCCTGATCTACGGCTTCTCGGCGATCGCGCTCCAGGTGGCCCGCTTGCGCCGACGCGACATCTCGCCCCAGGAGCTGGCGCACTCCCTGCTCACGGGGGTCGGCCTCGTGCTCGGCCAGGCTGACTACGACGCCGTCGTCTCGATCCTCGGGCGGTCGTGGCGCGGGCGCGAGGTCGACGAGATCGACGCGCTCGGCCGGCGCCTGTTCAAGCAGAAGCTCGCCGGCCGCGTCTATCCCGAAGCGCGCGCCCTCGTCGCCGCCCACCTCCGCAAGGGCCACACCGTGGTGCTCGCGTCGTCCGCGCTCTCGTTCCAGGTCGAGGCGGTGGCGGCCGATCTCGACATCGAGCACGTGCTGTGCACCCGGTTCGAGGTCGTCGACGGCCGGCTCACCGGGAGGCTGGCGGGTCCGCACCTCTGGGGCGTGGGGAAGCGCCGGGCGGTCGAGCAACTCGCGGGTGCGCAGGGCATCGACCTGGCGCGGAGCTTCGCGTATGCCGACGGCAGCGAGGACGTCGAGCTGCTCGAGTTGGTCGGCAACCCGCGTCCGACCAACCCGACGCGTGGGCTGGAGCGAAAGGCACGCGAGCGGGGCTGGCCCGTGCACCGGTTCGTCGGGCGCGGCGGCGCCACCCCGGAGCTGGCGGTGCGACACGTCGCCGCGATCGGGGGCTTCCTCACCGCCACCGCCACCGGGATCGGGATCGGGCTGCTCAACCGCCGGAAGGCCGACGCGGTCAACACCATGGTGTCGGTGGGGAGTGACGTCTCCCTCGGGCTCGCGGGCATCCACCTCGCCGTGACCGGAGAGGAGCACGTGTGGTCGCACCGCCCGGCGGTGTTCCTCTTCAACCACCAGAGCTCCGTCGATCCCCTCCTGCTGATGGCGCTGCTTCGGCGCGACGTCACCGCGGTCGCCAAGAAGGAGCTCGCCGCCAACCCGATCGTGCGGCTGGCCGGCGCGCTGGCCGACGCGGTGTTCATCGACCGTGACGACCGGTCGGGGGCGATCGCCGCGCTGCGCCCACTGGTCGAGGAGGCGCTCGTACGCGGGAAGTCCCTCGCCGTGGCCCCCGAAGGGACCCGCTCGGGGACCGGCCGGCTCGGACCGTTCAAGAAGGGGGCGTTCCGGATCGCCATGGCGGGAGGCGTGCCCGTGGTGCCCATCGTGTTCCGCAACGCCAACGACGTGTGGCCGCTGGGCACGCAATTCATGCGCCCGGGCACGGTCGACGTCGTCGTGCACCCACCGATCCCGACCGACGACTGGACCGACGACGACCTCGACCAGCGCATCGCCGAGGTGCGCCGCCTCTACCTCGACACGCTCGCCGACTGGCCCGCGCGGTGAACGCCGCCCAGGTCCGCACGGAGATCCTCGGCCGGCCCGCGGTGCAGGCGCGGGTCGGCGAGATCGCGGCCGCCGGGAGCCGGACCGACGCCGACGTCGCCGCGGAGCTCGATGCCGACCTGCGCGAGATGGTGGCGACGCACGGCGGACCGGCCGGCGACGTCTTCCTGCACATCGCGCGCCTGTTCGACCGCACCGGGTACCGCCACCGCATCCGCTGCGACGCGTCGGTCCGTGGCCCGGCTGCAGGACCTCAACCGGCGTTACCCGCTCGCGCTGCTCCCCAGCCATCGCTCGTACATCGACCCGGTGGTGCTGGCCTCGGTGCTGCAGCGCGCCGAGATCCCGCCGACCTACAAGCTCGGCGGGATCAACGTGGCGTTCTGGCCGATGGGCCCGATGGGACGCCGGGCCGGGCTCATCTTCATCCGGCGCAGCTTCCGCGACGATCCCGTCTACAAGCTCGCGCTGCGGGAGTACGTCGGCTGGCTGGCGGAGCACCGTCAGAACCTGGAGTGGTACATCGAGGGCGGCCGCACGCGCACCGGGAAGCTCCGCGACCCGCGGCTGGGCCTGCTCGCCTACCTCGTCGACGCGGTCCACGACGACCGCTGCGACGACTTCCTCCTGCAACCGGTGTCGATCGTCTACGACGAGCTGCTCGACGTCGAGGAGCACGCCCGCTCGGCCACCGGTGCGGCCAAGGCGCCGGAGTCGCTCGGCCGCCTGGTGAGCTACGCACGAGCGCAGCGCACCCGCTACTCGCGCGGCGACATCCACGTCTCGTTCGGCGATCCGATCTCGGTGCGCGACCACCTGACCCGCGAGCTCGAGGCCGCCGCCCTCGCCGGCGACACCGAGGCGGTGCCGCTCCAGAAGCTCGCGTTCGAGGTCGCGGTCCGGATCAACACGGTCACGCCGATCACGCCGCCGGCGCTCATCACGATGGCCTTGCTCTGGGCCGACCGCGCGCTCTCGCTCGACCAGCTGCTGGCCCTGCTCGAACGCTACGCGGCCGACGTCGACGACCGGCAGCTCCCGATCACCGCGAGACCGCTCGCGACGCGCCAGACCCTGCTCGCCGGGCTCGCGTCCTTGCAGCGCCATGGAGTCGTCACGCGGTTCGACGGCGGTCACGATCCGGTGTACCTCATCGAGCCGCGAGCAGCGGATCGCCGCGTCGTACTACCGCAACGGCATCCTGCACTTCTTCCTCCTGTCCGCCATCGTCGACCTCTCGGAGGGCATCGACCTGCACGAGGACGCGCTCCGGCTGCGCGACCTCCTGAAGTTCGAATTCTTCTTCTCCGAGAAGGGCGAGTTCCTCGCCGAGGTCGACGCGGAGGCGGCGCGAGCGGAACGCCCCGTCACCGGCCCGTTCCTCCGCCCGTTCCTGGAGGCGTACTGGGTGACCGCCGAGGCGCTCCGCGCCTACGCCGGTGAACCGGTCACGGACACCGCGGAGCTCCTACGAGCAGCGGGCGGCTTGGGCGAGCAGTACCTGCTGCAGCACCGCATCTACTGCGCCGACGCGGTCTCGACGTCGTACGCCGACGGGGCGATCCGGTTGGCCGACCACCGCGGTCTCCTGGCGCCCGGGTCCTCCGTCGACCTCGCCGAGCGACGCGCCGAGTTCGCCGACGAGCTGCACGAACTGGTCCGGCGTGCCCGCACGACGCAGGCGCGTGCCGTGGCGCGGTTCCTCCAGGTGATGCGAGGACACTGAGGTCCGAGATCCGGGGCACCGTGTAGAACAGCCCCATGGACTCCGCGCCGAAGCACGCCGCCCTCGACGACGAACAACTGGTCGAGCTGTTCCACGCGTACGCGCTCGACCACGACAACAAGGCGGTCTTCCGGGCCCGACTCGACCACGAGCTGCGGGTGAATCGCTGCGGCGACTGCGGGACCTGGCACGAACCACCGAAGCCCCGGTGCCCGGAGTGCTGGTCGACGAACGTCGTGCCCACCCCGGTCAGCGGACGGGGCACGATCTTCATGGCCATCTTCCTGCACCAGGGTCCGCCCGCGCCCGGTGTCGACTACGCCACTCCGTATCCCGTCGTCACCGTCGAGTTGGAGGAGCAGCCCGGGCTCCGTTTCACCAGCACCGTCGTCGGCGCCGCGAACGACGACATCGTCATCGGCACCCCGGTCACCCTCGACTGGCTCGACCGCGAGGGCGTTCCGGTCCCGGCGTTCCGGCTCGCGACCGGAGCCGGCGCGTGATCTCGGGACGCAACCCGGCCAAGGACCGCGTGGCGATCGCGAATGCGGCAACCACGGGCTTCTCGCGCGACGGCGGCGAGGTGAGCGCGGCGTCGCTCGCGCTCGACGCGTGCGTCCAAGTGCTGCGCGACACCGGCCTCAGCGCGGCCGACGTCGACGGCATCGTCGGGTCCACCCCCTCCGCCGCGTACGTGCAATCGGCGCTCGGCATCCCGGAGATCACGTGGTTCGCCAACCCGCAGATCCCGTTCGTGAACCAGCTGGTCGCGGCGGTGGGCGCGGTGTACAGCGGACACTGCGACGTCGTGCTCGGGTACCACGCGCTGTTCCGGGGCCCGATGTTCTCACGCTCGGCCGCACGCGACCCCTTCCGTCGCCGCAGCGGGTTCGGCGCCGGGTCCGCGGCGGCGCCCCCCGAGTCCATCGCCGGCGCGGTCGGCTACACCGCGTGGGCGTCGCGGTACCTGCACGAGTTCGGCGTGGGACGGGAGGCGCTCGGCCGGGTGGCCATCAACGCGCGCTCGAACGCCATGCGCAACCCGGCCGCCGCGATGCGCGACCCGCTGACCATGGACGACTACCTGCACGCGCGGATGATCCGCTGGCCCTTGTGCCTGCTCGACATGGACGTTCCCGTCGACGGCGCGGACGCGTTCGTCATCACCACCGCGGAGCGGGCCCGCGACCTCCCGCACCGGCCGGTGCTGGTGCACGCGGCGACGCTCGGGCAGATCGCCAAGAACGAAGAAGACCAGACTCCGAGCCTGCGCCAGCACGGTCAGCAGGTGGTCGTGGAGTCGCTGCGGGCCAAGAGCGACTTCTGGATCGACGACTGCGACGTGTACTTCCCCTACGACGGCTTCACCATCATCACGCTGAACTGGTTCGAGAACGCCGGGTTCTGCGGGCCGGGTGAAGCCGGTGCCTTCCTCGCCGAGCACTGGGACGACGCCACCAACCGCGTGCTCATCGACGGCCGCATCCCGGTGAACCCGCACGGCGGCGCGCTGTCCGAAGGGGGCACGCAGGGCTCGGGCCACCTCCGGGAGGCGGTCCACCAGCTGCAGGGACGGGCCGGCGACCGGCAGGTCGCAGGCGCCGAACGGGCCATCGTCACCGCCGGTGGCTTCTTCTTCAACGCGCAGGGTTGCACCCTGCGCGTCGACTGAACGGATCAACATGGACGACGCCGCGCACGCGCTCATCACGGAAGGCGACGGCGTGATCACCGTCACGCTGAACCGACCCGAGAAGCTGAACCCGATCAGTCCGCAGGTCACCGAGACGCTGTGGGAGGCCGTGGGCGCGCTGGGGAGCCGCGACGACCTGCGCGTCATGGTGATCACCGGGACCGGCCGGTACTTCAGCTCCGGACTCGACCTGAAGCTCCGCCACGGGGACCGGATCCCCGGCCCCGACGCCCCGGGGTACGCGTGGCGCCGCGGGTACCGCTCGCACCACCTGCTCTACGACGAGATGGAGAGCATCGAGAAGCCGATCATCGTGGCCGCAAACGGTCCGTGCCTGGGCGCGGGTACCGAGATGGCGGTCTCCTGCGACTTCCGGTTCTGCACGCCGGAGACGCACTGGGGGCTCCCGGAGACGCGCAGCGAGGGCGCGATCCCGGGGAGTGGCGGGGTGAGCCGGCTCACACGTCTCGTCGGGACCCACTGGGCGAAGTGGATGGCGCTGGCGGCGCGGAACGTGTCCGCCGACGACGCCCGGATGATGGGACTCGTGCACGAGATCCACCCGGGCGACGAACTCATGCCACGGGTCTACGCGTTCGCGGCCGAGCTGGCGAACATCGACGCCGAGACCGTCGCGCTGGCGAAGCTCGTGATCGACGCGTCGGATCCGCAGGACCGCGAGAAGGTGCGCCAGCTGGAGCGGGTGGCGAACACGCCGCTCGTGCACATGGGCGTCGGTCGGCCGGCCCGCGACCACGTGCCCCCCGGGCGGAAGTAGAGGCGACGCCGTGCCCGAGTGGGACCTGCGGGCGCCCGCGCCCGAGCTTGCCGACGGGTACCGCCGCGCCGGATGGTGGAACGACGACACGCTCGGCCGGCTCGTCGAGCGCGGGATGCGAGCGGCGCCTGCCGCGCCGGTCCGCATCTGGTCGAAGACACGCCCGTGGCGCGGGACGCTGGGTGACGTGCTCGACCTCTCCGCCCGGTTCGCCGGCGGCCTCCGCGCCCTGGGCGTGGGCCCTGGCGACATCGTGGCGGTGCAGGTCCCGAACTGGGTCGAGGGCGCCGCCACCTGGTTCGCGAGCAGCATGCTCGGCGCCGTGGTCGTCCCGATCGTGCACTACTACGGCACGCACGAGCTCTCGTACATCCTGCGCGAGTCACACGCCCGTGTCCTCGTGATCGCGGACCGGTTCGGCGCCGTGGACCACGTCGCGAACCTGGAGGCGGTGCGCCCCGACCTCGGTGCCCTCGAACACGTGGTGGTCGTCGGCGACGAGCTTCCCACCGGCGCGGCACGATTCCAGGATCTGCTCGACGGCGACCGCGTCGACACGCTCAGTGACGGTCGATCCTGCGAGCCCCGCACTCGTCGCGTACACCTCCGGGACCAGCGCCAACCCGAAGGGCGTCATCCAGTCGCACCGAGCGCTCGGCGCCGAGGTACGCGCTCACCTGCCGACGCTCATCCCCTCCGGTCGTCGCCCCGTGCTCCTCGGCGCACCCATCAGCCATGCCACCGGAATGCTGCTCGGGTTGCTGCTGCCTGCGTCGCGCGGCGAATCGATCCAGCTGATCGACGCGTGGGATCCCGCGCTCGTTCTCGACGCCATGCTGACCGACGACCTGTCCGCCGGGAGCGGCGCCACCGTCTTCCTGACCAGCCTCCTCGACCACCCGTCGTTCACCGACGACCACCGCGCCCGTATGACGTCGGTCGTGCTCGGCGGCTCGTCGGTGCCGACCGCGATCGCGGCCGACGCCGAGGCCCGCGGCATCCGCGCCATCCGGTCCTACGGTCTGACC
This sequence comes from uncultured Actinomycetes bacterium, assembly GCA_963809795.1. Classification (GTDB taxonomy): domain Bacteria; phylum Actinomycetota; class Acidimicrobiia; order IMCC26256; family DASPTH01; genus DASUAS01. The sequence goes on along the minus strand of CAWELN010000019.1, from coordinate 137,809 downwards.
GAGATGCCGACCGTCACCGGCGCGGCACCCGACGAACCAGGTGCACGGCGCACGAGCACCGATGGTCACGGGCTCGCCGGGGTCGAGATCCGCATCGTCGGCGACGACGGCACCGAGGCCGCGCCCGGCGACGCCGGGGAGATCGTGACCCGCGGTCCCGATCTGTTCGCCGGGTACACCGACGATGCCCTCACCCACGAGTTCCTCGATCCCGACGGGTGGTTCGCCACCGGCGACATCGGGGTGCTCGAGGACGGCTGGCTCACCATCACCGACCGCAAGAAGGACATGATCATCCGCAATGGCGTCAACATCTCCCCCGCCGAGGTCGAGAACGCGCTGCTCCAGTTGCCGGCGATCGCCGAGGTCGCGGTCGTCGGCCGACCCGACTCGCGGACCGGGGAACGCGCGGTGGCATTCCTGCGAATGCGAGCCGGTGAGGCGGAGCCCGATCTCGACGTTCTCCGTGCCCATCTCGAGACGGTCGGTCTGGGGCGCCCGAAGTGGCCGGAGGAAGTGCAACTCGTCGACGAGTTCCCGCGCACCGCGGCGGGCAAGGTGAAGAAGTTCGAGCTTCGCGCCAAACTACGGGACCGATGACGCTCGACGGCGCCTACCAGGGCTTCCACGTTGCGACGCACGATCCCGGGATCGCGGTGATCACGTTCAACGAGCCCGACCGTCTCAACGGGATCAGCCGGGGCATGAAGCGCGATCTCACCGAGATCATGACCCAGGCGCAACTCGACATCGACACGCGCGTCGTCGTGGTCACCGGTTCCGGTCGAGGGTTCTGCGCGGGTGACGACATCTTCAATCCGACGGAGAACAACCGCCATATCCCGACGCTGGTTCCCGAGCAGCTGCGCAACGTCCGGAACTCGCAAGTCGATCAGTATGCGCTGCTCCGGACGTACTCGCAGGAGCTGATCCGGTCGATCCTGAACCTCGACAAGATCACCATCGCGGCCGTCAACGGCGTGGCGATCCAGATGGGGTTGTCGATCGCGCTCGCGTGCGACTTCCGGATCGCGTCGACCGGCGCACGCCTCGGCAGCGCGACGCTCCGGTTCGGCTTCCTGCCCGATGAAGGTGGTCACTGGCTCCTGCTGCAGCATCTCGGCCTCGCACGGGCGATCGAGTTCCTGATGCGGAAGCGGATCGTGGCGGCCGAGGAAGCGCTGGACCTCGGGCTGGTGTCCGAGGTCGTCGCCCCCGAGGAGCTGATGCCGGCAGCCATGCGACTGGCCGAGGAGATGGCGAACGGCCCTCAGGTCGCGATGCGGATGCTCAAGCGGTCGTTGCACAACGCGAGCGCGCAGACGTTCGAGCAGGCCGGCGACGACATCGCGGCCAAGACCGCGGTGAGCGACCAGCATCCCGACACGTCGGAAGGTATGGCGGCGTATCGGGAACGACGCGAACCGCGGTTCAACCAGTGGCTGGAGGAGCCGATCGTGGATGGCGACGGCGACCCCGACTGGTTCCGACCGTCCGAAGAATGAGTCTGGTCGCGCTCCCGGCCGAGGCGCCATGGCGCACGATGGTCGAGCTCTTCGAAGCGGTCGCCGACCGGGGCACACAACCCGCGCTGAGCGCGCCCTCGTCCGCCGGGGGGACCGTGCACCTCGGGGGCGAAGCGCTCACGGATGTCGTCGCCCGCAGCGCGGCCCTGCTCGTCGGCGCGGGCGCCGGCCCGGGCGCGTCGGTCGGGATCCACCTCGACAACGCGTCGGGGTTGGAGGCGCTCGTGTTGCACTGGGCGGTCCAGTGGTCGGGCGGAATGGCGGTGCCGCTCGGCACGCGGCTCGCACTTCCCGAGATCGAGTACATCGTCGGCCACGCGGGCGTCTCCCTCATCTGTTCGGGCGGCGACCACCTCGGTCTCGCGCGAGCCGCCAGTGACTCCACGCAGGCGCGCGTCCTCGACGTGACCGCCGGCCTGTCCGAGCTGATCGCCACCCTTGCGCCCAGCGACAGTGCCGACGTCTCGGAACACGATGTGGCCGACATCCTGTACACGTCGGGGACCACCGGGCGGCCGAAGGGCGTCGAGCTGACGCATGCCAACAACGTCGCCGCGGGCATCGAGTTGGCGCGCGCCATGGAACTGACCGAGGGTGACGTCTTCCAGAGCGCCATTCCGTACTTCACGTCCACCGGGGTGCACACGAATCCGCTCGCGTGCTTGGCCGCGGGGTCACATCTCGTGCTCGAGCCCGAGTTCGACCAGCACCGCACCCTGCCGGTCGCCGATGCCTTCCGCTCGACGGTGTACCTCGGGGCGCCGTCGATGCTCGCGCTGTTGCTGCGCGACGCCGACCTCAGTCACCGCCCGGCATCCTTGCGGCACCTGGTGTTCGGTGGTTCCGTCATGACCGCCACCATGCTCGAACGGCTGGCCGCCGCGTTTCCGGGGTGCGCGCTCACAAACCTCTACGGGCAGACGGAGGCCGGACCCGGCGGCACGGTCTGCAAGCCGGAGCACATCCTGGCCAAGGCCGGTTCGATCGGCAACCAGGGCTTTGGCCCATGGACGTCGTTCGCGGTGCACGACGACGAGGGCCGTCGGGCGCAGCCGGGTGTGCTCGGCGAGATCGTGCTGCGGTCGCCGGCGGTCATGCGCGGCTACCACGACGACGCGGTCGAGACCGCGACGGCGCTCGCCGGCGGTTGGCTTCACACCGGCGACGTCGGCTTCGTCGACGAGGACGGGTTCCTCTTCTACGCCGACCGCCGGAAGGACCTCGTCATTCGGGGCGGGATGAACATCGCGTCGGCGGAGGTGGAAGCCGTCTTGATGACCTACCCGGGCGTCGCCGACGTGGCCGTGATCGGGGTGGCGCACGATGTCCTCGGCGAGGATCTGGTCGCGGTGCTCGTCGCTCCGGACGGCATCGACGCCGACGACCTGTTCGCACACGCCCGCACCCGCCTCGCCGACTACAAGACCCCGCGACGAGCAGTCATCGTGGACGAGCTGCCCCGCAACAGCATGGGGAAGGTGCTGAAGCGACAGCTGCGCGACCAGTTGGGTCAGGAATGACAGCATCCGATCCACCGGCCCACGGACTCCTGCCGTCCGCGCGCCGCCCGCAGCTCCCGGTCGGAGCGCAGTCGGTGCCCGACGCGCTGGCGTCCGCGGTGGCCCGCCGACCGGACCGCGAGGCGCTCGTCGGACGGTTCTGCCGTTCCACGTACCGTGCGCTCGACGACCAGGTACGGCGCGCGGCCGCCGCTGCTGGTTGCGGCCGGCGTCCAGCCCGGTGACCGGATCGCCGGGTGCATGGGGAACCACACCGAGCTGGTCGTCGCGTTCCTCGCCACCATGCACCTCGGCGCGGTGTGGGTGGGCGTGAACCGTGCGCTCACCCGGCCCGAGCAGGAGTACGTGCTCCACGACGCCGGGGTCTCGGTGTTCGTCGGCGACCGCGCCGCGGCGAGCAACATCGAGGCGGCCCGTCACGCGCTCCCCGCGCTGCGGGTCGTGCTCGACGCCGAGCCCGGCGACCCGTCGAGCGCGTGGGCCGGGCTGCTGTCAGCGGCCGATCCGGCCACCGCACCCGAGGTGGCCGTCGATCCCTTCGCGCCGGCCGCGATCGCGTACACCAGCGGGACCACCGGACGGCCCAAGGGGGTGGTGCACAGTCAGCACAACCTGCTGCTCGTCGGCGCGGTGGCCATGGTGCACCGACCCTTCCCCGACGACCGCCTCGGCGTGGTGCTGCCGCTCACCATCCTGAACCTGATGGTGCTCGGACCGGTGAGCACGCTGCAGGGAGGCGCCTGCGTCGTGTGCATCGACCGCGTCGACCCGGTGGGCCTGGCGACGTGGATCCGCGACGAACGCGTGGGCACGATGTCGGCGGTTCCCGCCATGATCCACGACCTGCTCACCCATCCCGAGGTCGCGCCCTCCGACCTGGCGTCCCTCGTCCGTCCGGGCTGCGGTGGGGGTGCGACCCCGGAGAGCTTCCGCCGGCTCTACGAGGAGCGCTTCGGCGTGCGGCTCACGACCGGGTACGGCCTCACCGAGGCGCCGACCGCGGTCACCGTCGAAGATCCCGCGCAGCCGCCGGTGCCCGGGGCGTCCGGCCGCGCGCTGCCGCACCTGTCGGTGACGGTGCGCGCCGACGACGGCCGCGCCGTGGCGGCCGGCACGGTGGGCGAGGTGTGCGTCGGCCCGGCCGACGACGGCCTGTTCGCAGGCGCGTACACCCCGATGCTCGGCTACTGGAACCGGCCCGACGCGACCGCGGAGGCGCTCCGCGACGGCGTCCTCCACACCGGCGACCTCGGCTACCTCACGGCCGCCGGCGACCTGGTGATCACCGACCGCAAAGGCGACCTGATCGTGCGCGGTGGGGCCAACGTGTACCCCGCCGAGGTCGAGCGCGTGTTGCACGAGGAACCACGGGTCGCGGGGTGCGCGGTCGTCGGCGTACCCGACGAACGACTCGGCGAACGGGTCGTCGCGGCGGTCGTCGTCGAGCGCGACCAGAGCCTCACCGCCGAGGACCTCCGCAACCACTGCGCCCGCTCGTTGGCGCGCTACAAGGTGCCCGAGCGCTTCCTGTTCGTCGCCGAGCTCCCGCGCAACGCGATGGGCAAGGTGGTCAAGCGCCTCGTCGTCCCCTGGTTCGACTGACACATCCCCGTCGCTCGCGTCCGCTCACTCCATCGCAACGGCGAGACGGGTGAAGCCCGCTCTCGCCTGAGCGCGTTCACCGGTCGGGCCACAACGCGACGGCACGCGCGGCCCGGCGCGCGAGGTAGGTGAGGACGTCGTGGTCGCCACCCGTACCCGCGGTGTCGGCCAGACGACCCAGGGCCTCACCGTCGGGGTCGTGTTCTCCGGGGCCGAGCAACCGCTCGAGATCCTCGCGTTCCGCGTCGGCGACCGCGCTACCGATCGCGTCGACGGCCCGGAAGTGGCGCAGCAGCGTCGCCGCGCTCCGGGCTCGGAGCTTCACCACCGGATCGCCCAACCGAGGGACCACCCCGGTCTCGAGGTCGTCGAGCGCACGGTCGTACAACGCCGTCTCCGGGGCGGGCGATCGGTCGAACCGGGGTGGTGCGGGCAGCCCGACATCGAGCGCCCGCCCGAGCGCGACGGTGATCCCCTCCAGGAACCGCCGGTGCGCGACCAGGTACCCGGCGAGCCCGACCGCACCGCCGCCCCTCGCGATCGTACGCGCGGTCGTGATCGCACACCGCACCTGCACCAGCACCGCGTAGTAGGCGAGCGCGGCGCGGTCGACCGTGACGCCGGTGCGCGCCTCGTAGCGTGCGGTCAGGACGTCGAAGGCCGGCGCGCCCGGCGTGCGGGCCAGCCGGTACTCCACCCACGCGAGGTCGTCGACGGGATCGCCGAGATGGGCGAACTCCCAGTCCACGAGCGCGGTGACCCGACCGCCGTCGGCGACGAAGTTGCCCGGCCCGGTGTCGCCCTGGACGAGCACGGTGCGGGCCACCGCGGCCGGCGGGTGCCGGCGCAGCCAGGCGAGCGCGTAGACGATCTCCGGATCGGGCGGTGCTCCGACCTCACCGAGCAGGGAGGTCCACAGGGCGAGGTCCAGGAGGGCGTGGTCGGCGGCGTCGGCCGGCCGCGCGAAGCCTTCGAGCGCCAACCGGTCGACCTCGACCGCGTGCAACTCGGCGAGTGCGTCCACGAAGTCGAAGAGCGCCGCCGTGCGCTCGCCGTCGGTCAGTCGCCAGAGGTCAGCCGTGCCCACGGCGCGTTCGATCAGCAGGGCCTGCCCGTCGTCGCGGGCCGCGTGCAGACGCGGCACGCGGACCGCGGTGTCGCGCAACGCCCGGTACACCGCCCCCTCGCGCGCGAGCGACAGCACCGATCCGGAGAAGGCGCCCGCTCCGCTCTCCTGCCGGAGCACGAGTGCCGAGCCCACACCCGCGCGCTCGACATCGACGAACCAGGTGATGCGCGATCCGCCGCCGAACGTGCGGCGCGCGTCGACGACCGTCGCACCGGTCTGCGCCTCGATCCACTGCACGAGGCCGGGGTCGAGGTCCACGCCACGCAGCATCGCGCGCAGGGCTACGTTGAGGCGATGAGCGAAGCTGGACGCGTTGCCGACCGGGCCTTCCTGGGCCTCACGGTCGCCGACGGAGGGCTCGGCACCGTCGAGGTCACGCACGAGCTGATGAGCCCGCGCGGCTCCTTCTACGGCGGTGCGGGGCTCGCCCTGGCCTGCGCCATGATGGAGCACGCCACCGCGCGCGCCGCCGTGTGGTGCACGGTCCAGTTCGTGAGCGGGGCGGCATTCGGCGACCACCTCACGTTCCGCGCCGAGATCGCGGCCCACGGCCATCGCACGTCGCAGGTGCGCGTCGTCGGCCGCGTGGGCCACCGCGAGGTCCTCACCGCGGTCGGGGCGACCGGCGCCGAGAGCGACCGCATCACGCAGACGTTCGCGACGATGCCCGACGTCAGCCCGGTCGGCGAGTCGGTGCCCGTCCCGTGGCGCTTCGACACCGAGATGGCGAAGACGCACTTCGGTACCACTGAGCTCCGCGAGGCCGTCGTCCACGGCGGTACCGAGGGCGGCGCGACACCGGCCATGGCGCTGTGGGCGCGGGTCGGCCGCACGTCGGCCTGGACACCTGCGCTCCTCGCCTATGTCGCCGACGTGGTCCCGATGGCGATCCACCGCGCGCTCGGGGGCCGCCAACCCGGCGGCATGAGCCTCGACAACTCGATCCGCGTCGGTCCCCGCGTCGACACCGAGTGGGTGTTGCTCGCGCTCCAGCCGGAGGCCGCCAACGACGGGTACGGGCACGGCAGCGTCCACCTGTGGTCACCCGACGGCGCCCTCGCCGGCGTCGCCGGCCAGACGTTCGCCTTCCGCTCGGCATGATCGACGACCGCGGCGTCGAGCTCCTCTCGGCCGCCGACGACGGCTTCCACGCGCCCGGCGACGACCCGTGGTTCTTCGAGTCGAGCTGGTGGTCGTTCTACGTGCCCGAGCACGACCTCGGCGCGTGGATCTACCACTGGGTGCGTCCGAACCAGTTGACGCAGGGCGGCGGCTGCTGGATCTACGACGGCACCACACCCTTCCACCTCGAGGTGCCGTACTACGCGTGCTACGAGAACATGCCCTTCGATCCCGCGCTCGACCTGCACGACATCACGTTCGCCAGCGGCGTGTCGATGCAGGCGGTCGAGCCGCTGCAGCGCTACCGGCTCCGGTTCGCCGATCGCGACATCATTGCCTTCGATCTCGAGTTCGACGCCACCATGCCGCCGTGGGCGGCCGCCGACGGCCACTTCGACCAAATGATGCACGCGACGGGTGAGCTCGTGCTCCAGGGGGAAGCCCTCGCCGTCGACAGCATCGCGATGCGCGACCGCAGTTGGTCGCGTCGGCCGGAGCGCTGGAAGGACGGCCACATCGGGTACTGCAGCGCGGGGACGACCGACGTCGCGTTCCTGGCGAACTCGGCGGCCGGGATGCGGGGCGAGACCCACGACCGGGTGCGAGCCGGCTTCCTCCTACGCGATGGCCACCGGGCGGCGCTCGTCGACGGCGAGCGCGTGCTCGAACGCGATGCCGACCATGGCTACCTGCAGCGCATCACGGTCGAAGCCGACGACGCCGACGGACGGCGCCTCCACGCGCACGGCCAGGCGCGCAGCCGGATGGCGATGCCGATCCCCGGTGTGCACGGGGTCTGCTGGACCACCCTCGTGCACTGGACCATCGACGGGGTCGAGGCGTGGGGTGACGACCAGGATGCGTGGCCGGTGCACGGGTGGGCCGCGTTCCGGCGGGCCCGGCGCGCGGAGGTAGCGGGATGACCGTCACGGTCGAGGTGCAGGATCACGTCGCGGTCGTGACCCTCGATCGCCCGCCGGTCAACGCGGTCGACCACGCCACCCTGGGCGAGCTCGCCGACGCGTTCACCGGCCTCGGCGCCGACCGGGACGTCAGGGTCGCGATCTTCACCGCGGCCGGCGACCGCGCTTTCATGGCCGGCCTCGACCTGCGCGCCGAGGCCCCGGACGCCGACGACTCCCCGGCCCGGTTCGTGACCGACCCGGGGCTGGTCGCACGTGAGCCGATGTGGGCGATCACCGACTGCGCGGTGCCGGTCATCGGCGCGATCAACGGTCCCGCGCTCGGCGCCGGGCTGGCCTACGCCGCGTGCTGCGACATCCTCGTCGCCGCCGACACCGCGACGTTCGGGTGCACCGAGATCAACGTGGGCCTGCTCGGTGCCAGCGCGCACCTCTCGCGCCTGGTCGGGCGACACAAGGCGCGGGAGATGTTCTTCACCGGCGAGACGGTCACCGCCGCGGAGCTGCACCGCCTCGGGGTCGTGCGTGCGGTCGTGCCCCGCGCCGAGCTGATGGGCACCGCGCTCGAGCTGGCCGCGACCCTCGCCGCCAAGAGCCCGATCGCGATGCGCCTGGCCAAGGAGTCGATGAATCGCGTCGAGGACCTGTCGCTGGAGGACGGCTACCGCACCGAACAGGACTACACCGCGCGCTTGCAGCGCTTCGAGGACGCGCGCGAAGCCCGCCACGCCTTCCTGGAGCGCCGCGACCCCGAATGGAAGTGGCGCTGAACGGGGGAGCTACCGGATCGCGATCGCGTTGGGCGGCGTCGCCACGCCCGCGGGCATGTTGAGCGGGGCCGAGGTGAGGAACGAGTCGTAGGTGCCGGTCGCGGCGCAGTCGTCGGCGAGCGCGTCGAGGTCCCACAGCTCGCCCAGCGGCACCCCGAGCAGCGGCAGGATGATCGTGTGCAGGAACGGCTCACCGGGCGGTATGGGTTCGACCGCCGGGTTGTCGGCCGCCAGCGCGCTCACGTGCAGGTCCCACAACGCGCCGGGCAGATCGACCCCGGTCAGCCCAGGCGTCTGCGGCGACGCCGCGTGCTCGTCCCGTCCGGCGTGGTCGAGCGACCGGTACCAGGTGAGGTACCCGGTGCGCACGAGCAGCACGTCGCCGGTCTCCACCGCGGTGCCCTGGTCGGCGAGGCACGACAGCAGGTCGTCGACCGTGATCGCGTCGTCGGTGCCCTGCGCGAGGGGCCGGCCCTGCGCCGCGCGCCACCGGTCGACGTCGGCGAGCACCGCCCGCCCGACGATGCCGCGCGCGGCCCAGTGGTGCACCCCGTGTTCCTCGTCGGGGACACCACCGTAATGACCGTGTTCGATGTGTCCGACGTGCCGGAACCCGTCCCACTGCGACGAGGACTGCGTGTTCCAGTCGTGGTACAGGTCGTCGTGCACGATCATGCGGGTCATACCGAAGTTCGTGACCTCGTGCCGGAACTTGGCCCGGCGGAACAGCGGCGGGTCGGGCAGCGTGAGCTCGAGGTTGAGCCCGAAGGTCCGGCCGGTGCGGATCGATCGCGCCGCCGCCAGGACGCGCTCGGGCGTCAGCAGGTTGAGCGTGCCGAGCACGTCGTGGTCGCCCCACACACCCCACGACGACCCGGGTGGGAGGTCGGCGCGGACGGGGAGCTCGGCATGGGTGGGAAGGGTGCGTTCGTCCATGCCGGGAGCTTCGCGCGCCCAGGGCGAGGAGTCCTGCGGGCAGGGATAGCTTGACTCCGACCCGAGCAGTGGAGGACCCATGGGCATCGCCATCTCCGAGGACCATCTCGAGCTCGCCGGCGTCGCCGACGCGTTCCTCGAGCGCTCCGGCGCCCGCGCCGAGGCCCGCGCGCTGCTCGACGCGCCCGAGGAGTCGTTGCCCGCGTCGTGGAAGGAGATGGCCGACCTGGGCTGGCTGGGCCTGCACCTCCCGGAGGCGCACGGTGGTTCCGGGTTCGGCCTGGCCGAGCTCGTGATCGTGGTCGAGGCGCTCGGCGCGGCCATCGCCCCGGGCCCGTTCCTCCCGACGGTGTGGGCGTCGGCGGTGATCGCCGCCGCCGGGAGCGAGGCGCAGCGGGCCGCGCTGCTGCCCGGCCTCGCCGACGGTTCGGTGCCCGCCGCGGTCGGCCTCGACGAACGGGACGGCCTGGTGCTCGGCGCCGGCCTGGCCGAGCTGTTCCTGCTCCCCCGCGGTGACGACCTCGTCGTCGCGCACCGCGACGAGGTCACCGTCACCGTGCCCGCCAACACCGACGCCACCCGCCGCGTCGGACGGGTGACGGTCGACGGCACACCGGGCGACGACCGCGTGCTCGCCGGCGCCCGCCGCACCGCGGTCGCGCTCGGGCGACTGCTCGCGGCGGCCGAGGCCACCGGCGGCGCGCAGACGTGCGTCACCATGGCCAGCGAGTACGCCAAGGTGCGGGAGCAGTTCGGGCGCGTCATCGGCATGTTCCAGGCCGTGAAGCACCAGGCCGCCGACATGTTCGTGGCCACGCAGCTCGCCACCGCCGCCACGTGGGACGCGGCGCGCACCGATCCCGCGACCCCCGAATTCGAGCTGGCCGCCGCGATCGCGGCGACGCAGGCGCTCCCCGCGTTCGTGACGTGCGCGGAGAAGAACATCCAGCTGCACGGCGGCATCGGCTTCACCTGGGAGCACGACGCGCACGTCATCCTCAAGCGCGCCGTCGCGCTGGCCGGGGTCTTCGGCCCGATCGGTGACGTCGAGGCCGACGTCACCCGGCTCACCGACCGCGGCGTCGTCGGCGCGCACGCGGTGGAGCTGCCGCCGGAGGCGGAGCGCTACCGCGCCGAGGTGCGCGACGTTCATCACGCGGTACCAGTCGTTGCCCGCCGACCAGCAGCTCGGCGCGTTCCTCGACTCCGGGTATGCGCTCGCGCACTGGCCGAAGCCGTGGGGTCGCGCCGCGAGCGCGGTCGAGCAGCTCGTGATCGACGAGGAGCTCGCCGCCGCCGGCGTCAAGCGCCCCCAGTACGGGATCGGCGGCTGGGTCATCCAGACGATCACCCAGCACGCCGACGAGCAGCAGATCGAGCGCTGGATCCGACCCGAGCCTCGAGCACGAGTACGTGTGGTGCCAGCTGTTCAGCGAGCCGGGCGCGGGCTCCGACGCCGCCGGCATCCGCACCCGCGCGACCAAGGTCGACGGCGGCTGGCTGGTCAACGGCCAGAAGGTGTGGACCAGTGGCGCGGCGTACTGCAACCGCGGGTTCGCCACCGTGCGCACCGATCCCGACAAGCCGAAGCACGACGGCATCACGATGATGGTGATCGACCTGCACGCGTCCGGCGTCGACATCCGGCCGCTGCGCGAGGCGAGCGGCGGCGAGCTCTTCTGCGAGGTGTTCTTCGACGACGTGTTCGTCGCCGACGAGGACGTCGTGGGCCCGGTCAACGGCGGGTGGCGGGTGGCGCGCTCGACCCTCGGCAACGAACGGGTGAGCATCGGCGGCGGCAGCGACATCGGCGACGCGCGAGTTCGACCTGCTCGACCTGGTGCACCGGTACGCCACCGTCGACGGCGCCGCCGACTCCGCCGCGGTCCAGGCCGTCGGGCGGCTGCTGGCGGAGCGCCGGGCGATGCGGCTGCTCAACCTCCGTTCGGCCGAGCGCGCCGTCGCCGGCGCGGAGCCCGGCCCCGAGGGCAACGTGGCCAAGCTCCTGTCGGGTGAGCACACCCAGCGCGTCGCCGCCCTCGGGCTGCGTCTCATCGGCCCGGTCGGCGCACTCGCCGAGGGGCCCGACGCCGGGGTGCAGGCGACCGAGGTCTTCGCCCGCTGCCTCACCATCGCCGGCGGCACGTCGGAGATCGTGCGCAGCACGATCGGTGAGCGCCTGCTCGGACTGCCGCGCGACCCCCTGCTGCGCTAGGGCCGCAGGCTCGCACCCCCGTCGACGCTCAGCACCTGACCGTTGACCCACTCGCCGTCGTCGGACATCAGGAAGGCGACCATCGCCGCGATGTCGTCGGGCCGACCGAGCCGCGGGGACCGCCCGACTCCCAGCGCGTACGCGGTGAACTCGGGCGCGATGGTCTCGGCCATCTTGGGGGTGAGGACCAGGCCCGGCGCCACCGCGTTCGCCCGGATCCCCTCCCGGCCCCACCGCGACGCGACGTGGCGCACCATCGAGTTGATGCCGGCCTTCGACACACCGTACGACGGGCGTTGCGGTTCCCCGATGTGGCCGGCCGCCGAGCTGGTGTAGACCATCGCGCCACCTCCGCGTGCCAGGAGGTGCGGCAGCACGTGCCGGGTGCACAACAGGTGGCCGCGCAGGTTGACCTGGAGCGTCTGGTCGAACACCTCGAGCGGGACCGTCAACGCGTCGGAGTCACGGCCGATGGTCTCGGGCGACAGGTCGGCGGCGTTGGCGTGCAGGTGGTCGACGCCACCGAACTCCTGCACCGCGGCGTCCACGAGCGCGCCCACCGAGTCGTCGTCGGCGATGTCGAACTGCACCCCGAGCGCCCGCCCCCCGGCGTCGCGCACCTCGGCGGCGACGGCCTCGGCGCTCTCCCCGTCGAGGTCGCCGACCACCACCGCCGCTCCCTCCGCTCCCAGCCGGGCGGCGGTGGCGGCGCCGATGCCCGACCCGCCCCCGGCGACGACCGCCACCTTGTCCGTCAACCCGCGCATCCGTGCTCCCCTCGTGATGGGGCGGAAACCTACAGCCGTCTGGCATTCTCTTGCGATGACGTCGACCGCACCCTCCACCAAACCGCTGCCCCCCGTCGAGCAGGTGCGGCCCGGCCTGTGGAGCATCCCGGTGCCCCTCCCCATCCCACTGCGCTACGTCTTCGTGTACGCGTTCGAGACCGAGAAGGGCCCGTTCCTCGTCGACGCCGGGTGGAACACCGACGACGCGTTCGAGGCGCTGAGCGCCGGGCTCCGCCAGGGCGGCTTCGAGATGACCGACGTGCAGGGCGTCATGGTCACCCACATCCACCCCGACCACTACGGCCTCGCCGGACGCGTCCGCGAGATCTCCGACGCGTGGATCGCGCTGCATCCGGCCGACGCCCGGCTCATCCATGACCGCTACGAGGAGCCGACCGACCTCCTCGTGAGCATGGGTGGGATGCTGCGCAAGCTCGGTGCGCCCGCGGCCGAGCTCGAAGAGCTGCGCAACGCGTCGATGCCGGTGCGCCCACTGGTCGACTTCGTCGAGCCGACCGTCCTCATGGAGGACGGCGACCGTCCCGACATGCCGGGCTGGGACCTCACCGCGGTGTGGACACCCGGCCACTCCCCCGGTCACCTCTGCTTCTGGGAGGCGAAGCACCGGCTCATGCTCACCGGTGACTGCGTGCTTCCGCGCATCACCCCGAACGTGAACCTCAACCCGCAGACCGAGCCCGATCCGCTCGGCGACTACCTCCAGTCGTTGGAGAAGCTGGCCGCCTACGACGCGACCGAGGCGCTGCCTGCGCACGAGTGGCGCTATGTGGGGCACCGCGCGCGCCTGCTCGAGATCCGCGCCCACCACGAGCACCGCTTCGTCGAGGTGATCGACGCGGTGCGCGCCGGCTACGACACCGCGTGGGAGGTCGCGCCGCGCATGGACTGGTCGCGCCCATGGGATCAGATCGACGGGTTCATGCGCCGCTCCGCCATCGGCGAGGCCTACGCGCACTTGCGCGCCCTCACCAAGCGTGGAGTGCTCGAGGAGTCAGAGGGCGAGCCGTCGCGGTGGAAGCTCGTCGAGGCGTGAACGAGAACGCCGGCGACGCACCGGTGCTGTGCGAGGTGGACGACGGGATCGCCACCGTCATCCTCAACCGACCCCAGCGCATGAACGCATGGACGTACGCAATGGAGGTCGCCTACTTCGACCTGATCGACGCGCTCGACGACGACCCGGCAGTGCGGGTGGTCGTGCTCACCGGCGCCGGGCGCGGGTTCTGCCCGGGCCTCGACGCCGGCGACCTCGCCGCGCGCACTCAGGGTGTGGCGGGGAAGGAGGGCGTCGACCGGCCGATGACCTACGCGCGCGGCCTCCGCAAGCCGTTGCTGGCCGCGATCAACGGCGGTTGCGCCGGCATCGGGCTCGTGCAGGCGCTGGTGGCCGACCTGCGGTTCGCGGCCGCGGGGGTGAAGCTCGCGACCGTGTTCACCCGGCGCGGACTGGTCGCCGAATTCGGCGCGTCGTGGATGCTGCCGCGCATCGTCGGCACGGGCAACGCGATGGACCTGCTGCTCTCCGGGCGCACGGTCACGGCCGAGGAGGCGCTCAGCATGGGCCTGGTGAACCGCGTCTACGCGGCCGACGAGCTGCTCGCGGCGACGCAGGCGTACGCACGTGACCTCGCCACGAACTGCTCGCCCCTTGCCATGCAGGCGGTGAAGGCACAGGTGGCCGCCGACTGGACCCGGGGGCTCGAGGAGTCGCAGGCGGAGGCGACCCACCTGGTGAAGGAACCCGGGCGCCGGTCGGATTTCCGCGAGGGCGTCGCCGCATTCACAGAGAAGCGGCCGTCGGCGTTCTCCCCGTTGCCGGCCCGCGTCTCACCGAGCAGCTGAGACCAACTGAGGACGCACCAGCCGGCGCGCGAGGATGACGCGATCCGAGACGGGGAGCGTGCGTGACCGGGCTGCTCGAAGGTGTGACGGTCGTCGAGACCGGTGTGCTCATGACCGTCGACCACCTCGGCCGCCTGCTCGGCGACGAAGGTGCCGACGTCGTGAAGGTCGAGACCCCCGGTCTCGGCGACTACCTCCGCAACATCATGACCCGGTTCGCCCCCGACTGGTCGACGTTCCATCTCGCGCTCAACCGCAACAAGCGCAGCCTCACCTGCGACGCACGCACACCGGAAGGACGCGAAGTGCTCGCCCGACTCCTCGAACGCGCCGACATCTTCATCACCGGCAACGTGGGCGACACGAACCGCAAGCTGGGACTCGACCCCGACTCGGTGCGCGCCATCAATCCCGACATCGTGTACTGCCAGGCGACCGGGTTCGGCGCGACCGGTCCGTATGCGGAGGTCCCGACGCATGGGCAGATGATGGACGCGCTCGGCGGTGGCGCGCCGCGGATGGCGCTCGACCGCGAGGGGCACGTCGTCGCCGCCGGTGATGCCGATGCGGGCAGCGGTGGCGTCGTGCTCGGCCCGCTGTACGCCGCGTTCGGCGTTGCGTGCGCGCTCGCCCGTGCCCGGCTCACAGGCGAGGGGTGCTACCTCGACGTGTCGTGCGCCGACGCCGTGCTCGCGAGCCGGTGGCTCGATGCGATCCCCAGGCTCAATCCCGACCTGGTCGACCGGAGCTGGTCGGGGAAGGGCCCCGGAGAGTCCACCAAGTACCAGTACTACGAGACCGCCGACGGCAAGTACGTGCTGTTCTGCGCGATCGAGGCGAAGTTCTGGGAGCACTGGTGCAAGGCAGTCGGCCGCGAGGACCTGATGGGCGAGCACCGCACCGATCTCGTCGTCGACTTCGCCGGCGGCGAAGACGCGCTCCGCCGCGAGATCCAGCAGGTCTTCCTGACCAGGACCCAGGCCGAGTGGATGCAGGTGGCTGTCGAGTACGACGTCGCGCTCGGGCCCGCGCTGCGCTTCGACGAGGTCGCCGGCGACCCGCACCTGCAGTCACGCGGACAGGTCGTCGTCGAGGAACATCCGGTGTTCGGAGACGTCCTCACGCTCGGCAACCCGGTCGTCGTGCCGGGTGAGCAGTTCACCATCCGTTCCGCGCCCGCACTCGGCCAGCACACCGACGAGGTGCTCGAGGAGCTCGGGTACGACGCCGACCACCGCGCCCACCTCCACGACCTCGGTGTCGTGTAGCCGCCCCCGAAGGAGGCCACGCAGATGCGTGACTACGAGATCATCTCCACCGACTCGCACCTCGAGGTGTCGCCCGACCGGTGGCGACCCTACGTCGACCGAGAGTTCCAGGACTACGTGCCCCAGGTCGTGAAGCTGCCCAATGGCGGCGACGCGTGGCTCATGCCGGGCAAGAGCCAACCGGTTCCGCTCGGGCTGAACTTCTCGGCCGGACGAGGATGGGAGAACCTCCAGACCTCCGGCATCTCCTACGCCGACGGCCTGGTCGGCGCGGGCGACGGCAAGCAGCGCCTGGCGGAGATGGACCAGGACGGCGTCGACGCCGAGGTGTTGTTCCCCGCCGTGTCGGGCCAACGCACGCTCGACGTCGCCGCCATCCCCGGCGAGGCCTACGTCGCGCTCGCGCGGGGCTACAACAACTGGCTCTCGCAGGAGTACACCGCCGAGGATCCCGACCGTCTCCTCGGTCTCGCCATTCTGCCCTGCGCGACCATCGACGACTCGATCGCCGAGCTCGAACGCGTCGCCACGATGCCGGGGGTGCGCGGCGTCGTGTTGCACCAGTGGCCCAACGGCTCGCCCACCCCGAAGCCGGAGGAGGACGACCGCTTCTGGGCGCGGGCGATCGAGCTGGACGTGCCGCTGACCGCGCACGTCAGCTTCGGTGGTGGCGCCGCCGCCGAGGAGCAGGCCCGTTCCGAGGCCGCGGCACAGGGCGTGCTGCAGATCAACTTCGCGCCGATGACCACGATGCTGTCGAAGACCGCGACACGGGGCGGGATCGTCATCCAGTTCGTCCAGCACGGCACGCTCGATCGCCACCCGGGTCTGCAACTGTTCTTCGCCGAGACCCAGATCGGCTGGATCCCCGAGTTCAAGGAGGACGCCGACGAGAACTGGCGGCGCCACCGCTTCTGGAGCGGCGCCGACGAGTGGGCGCACGAGCCGAGCTGGTACGTCGACCACCACTTCCACTGGGGCTTCCAGGTCGACCGCTTCGGTGTGAAGGTGCGCCACGACATCGGCGTCGACCGGATCCAGTGGTCGACCGACTTCCCACACGTGCAGTGTGACTGGCCCGACTCCCGCCGCATCATCGACGAGCAGTTCGCCGACGTGCCTCCGGACGAGGCCCGCCGGATCGTGCGCGACAACGCCGTGGCGTTCTTCCGCCTCGACCGCGGCGTGGCCGCCTGAGATGCACGGACCGGTCGCAGGGCTGCGTGTCGTCGACTGTTCCCGCGGCGCCGCGGGACCGCGCGCCACCGGGATGCTCGCCGACTACGGCGCCGACGTCGTGTGGGTCGAGCCACCGGGCGGTGATCCGCTGCGGCGGTGCGCGCCGGAGCACGCGTCGGTCCTGAACCGGGGAAAGCGCAGCGTCGAGCTCGACCTGCACGATCCCGCGGCGCGTGACCGGGTGCTCGCACTCGTCGACCGGGCCGAGGTCTTCGTCGAGAGCTGGCGCCCCGGCGTCGCCGGCCGGCTCGGCCTCGGCTTCGAGGCGCTCCACGAACGCAACCCCGCCCTGGTCTACGTCTCGATCTCCGGCTTCGGGGAGGATTCCGACCGCGATCTCCCTGGCTACGAGGCGATCGTTCAGGCCGTGCTCGGCGGGATGGCCGACCAGGCCGCGCACCGCGACGGCCCCGTGTACCCAGGGTTCCCCTTCGCCGGCATCGGCGCAGCATCGCTCGCGGTGCTCGGCGCCCTCGCCGCCCTGCGCCGCGCGCGCGAGGACGGTTGGGGCCGCCACGTCGAGACCTCGTTGCTCGACGGTGCGCTGGCCTACCACTCCATGCTCTGGGGCGAGAGCGACGCCGCGGTCGCGAGGCCGGACGCGCCGCCACCCCTGCAGCAGACCTCGACCATGCGCCTGGTGACGCGTTCGTTCGAGTGCGCGGACGGCGAGTACCTCGGGCTCCACACCGGGGCGGTGGGTGCGTTCGGGCGCGCCATGCGAGTGCTCGGCGTCGACGACCGGGTCCGGCCGAGCACGGACGGCATGGACATGGGCGTGCCGCTCACCGATGAGGAGCGCCCGGTCATCCAGTTCGAGCTGGTCGACATCTTCAAGACCCGGCCGCGCGCCGAGTGGGTGCAGCGGTTTCTCGAGGCCGACGTGTGCGCGGTGGAGCACCTCCGGCCGACCGAGGTCTTCGACACCCCGCAGGCGCGTCACAACCGGATGGTCGTCACCGTCGACGACCCCGTGCTCGGCCCGGTGGAGCAGGTGGCGCCCGCAATCAAGTTCACGGCCACCCCCGGCGAGGTACGGGGTCCGGCGCCCAGGATCGGCCAGCACACCGACGACGTGCTGTCGAGCGCGGCCGGCTGGCCTCCGCCGGACCCGCCGGCCGCGGCGCCGGTGCCCGACACCCGCCCGCTCCTTGCCGGCCTGCGGATCGTCGACCTCGGCGCGTACTACGCGGGGCCGTACTCCTCCCGCCTCCTGGCGGACCTCGGCGCCGACGTCGTGAAGATCGAGCCCTTGGCGGGCGACCCGCTGCGCGGGATCGAACGACCGTTCTTCTCCGCGCAGGCGGGGAAGCGCGCGATCGCGGCCAACCTCAAGGATCCGGCACTGGCCCCCGTCACCGAGACGTTGCTCCGGCGCGCCGATGTCGTCCACCACAACCTCCGCCCGGGCGCGGCGGAGCGCCTCGGACTGGACGACGCGTCCGTGCGATCCGTGAACCCGGGGATCGTGTACCTGCACGCGCCGGGGTGGGGATCGACGGGCCCGTTCGCGATGCGCCAGAGCTTCGCCCCCATGATGTCCGGGTACGCGGGCGTCACCTACGAGGTGGCGGGGCAGTTCAACCCACCCCTGCCGCCATCGGGCAACGAGGATCCCGGCAACGGGTTGCTGGGCGCGATCGCGATCCTCCTCGCGCTGCTCCACCGTGACCGCACCGGCGCCGGACAGTCGGTCGAGAACCCGCAGCTGAACGCGACCATGGCGCACCTCGCGCACATCGTGCGCACACCCGCGGGCGACGCGCTCGGCGCGGGGCGGCTCGATCCGTTGCAGATGGGCGTCGGTCCGTTCGATCGCCTCTACCAGACCGGCGACGGCTGGGTCTGCGTCGTCGCCCCGGACGAGCACGCGCGGAAGACGCTGCTCGAGACGATGAAGGTCGACCGCGTGGACGACGACGACACGCAGGTCGACCGGCTGCGCGCCGCGTTCGCCCCGTGCCGCGCCCGCGACGCCGTCGCCCGGCTGACCGACGCCGGGGTCGCCGCGGTCGTGCCGGTCGGACCCAACGTGCACACGTTCATGAACGACGCGGAGCCGCGCCGGCTCGGCCGGGTGGCCGAATTGCCCCACCCCACGCTGGGCACCGTGCGTGAGGTGGGCCTGCTGCTCCGCATCAGTGACGCGGCGCCGACCCCGCACCGGCTGGCGCCGGGGCTCGGCGAGCACACCGATGCCGTCCTGGCCGAGCTCGGCTGCTCGCGGGAGGAGATCGCCGAGCTCCGCGCCCGGGGTGCCGTGCGGTGAGGCGTCGCTAGCATCGGTGCGGCCGCGCGCACCTGGGAGAGGACCGTCGGTGGAGCTGGAGCTGCAGGACGATCAGGAGCTGTTCGTCGAGACGACGAGACGCTTCCTCGAGGCCGAGAGCCCGCTCACGCACGTGCGCGACCTCTACGAGGACCCGGTGGGGTTCGATCGCGAGTACTGGCGGCGGGGTGCCGAGCTGGGATGGGCCGCGATGCTGGTCCCCGAGGAGCTCGGCGGCGGCAGCGTCAGCGGGGCGGGGCTGCTCGACCTCGTGCTGGTGGCGGAGGAGATGGGGAGGCTGGTCTCGCCGGGCCCGCTCCTGCCGGTGAACGTGGTCGCCGACACCCTCGCCCGGTCCGGCCGTCCCGACCAGCAGGAGGCGCTCGGCGCCCTGGTGAGCGGGGAGCGGATCGCCACCTGGGCGTTCGCGGAGCCGTCCGGCCGCTGGGACGCGAGCGGGGTCGAGCTCGCCGCCACCGAACGTGACGGCGGATGGGTGCTCGTGGGCACCAAGTCGTACGTCCAGGACGCGGCGGCGGCCGACGAGTGGCTCGTGACCGCCCGCACCGGTGACGGCCTCACGCAGTTCGTCGTCGCCGCCGGCACGCCGGGCGTCACGGTGCGGCCCCTGCAGTCGCTCGACATGACCCGCCGCTTCGGCGAGCTCGAGTTCGACGCCGCGACCGTCGACGCGTCCGCGGTGGTGGGCCGCGTCGGCGACGCCGCCGACGACGTCGAACGCCAGCTCCAGGTCGCGTTGACGGTGCAGAACGCGGAGACCGTCGGCGCGGTGAACCGGGTCTACGAGTTCACCCTCGAGTACGCCAAGGACCGCATGGCCTTCGGGCGTCCGATCGGGTCGTACCAGGCGTTGAAGCACCGCTTCGCCGACATGAAGGTGTGGCTGGAGGCGTGCAACGCGACCGCCACCGCCTCCGCGCGCGCGGTGCACGCCGGCGCCGACGACGCGCCGAAGCTCGTCAGCACGGCCAAGGCCTACATCGGCGACCGGGCGCCGGCGATCGTGCAGGACTGCGTGCAGCTGCACGGCGGCATCGGCGTCACCTGGGAGCACGACCTGCACCTCTACCTGCGGCGGGTCGCGCAGAACGCCGCGCTCTACGGATCCGCTCGTGACCACCGGCTGCGGGTCGCGACGTTGTTGGGAGTGTGACCGCATGACCGCGACCACCGGCACCGAGGCCGTCGAAGACGTCGAGTCGTTCCGGACCCGGGCGCGCGCCTGGCTCGGCGAGACGTTCGCCCGCGTCGACGCGACCGACGACCCGATCGGCGAACGGCTGCGCGGCGAGGGCCGCGACGACCGCGCCGATCCCGAGCGCGCCCGCATGGGCCAACGCATGCTCTGGGAAGGCGGGTTCGCCGGGATCACGTACCCGGAGCAGTACGGCGGCCAGGGCCTGCGCGCCGCGCACCTCCACACGTTCACGCAGGAGGCGCGCGCGTACGACCTCGGCGGGAGCGGCCCGATGTTCGCGATGACGTTGGGAATGATGGGCCCCACGTTGCTCGACCTCGGGTCCGAAGACCTGAAGGCGCGGTACCTGCCGGGCATGATCCGGGGCGACGACCTCTGGGTCCAGTTCCTCTCCGAACCGACCGGCGGCTCGGATCTCGCCGGCGCGGTGACGCGCGCGACGCGGGATGGCGACAGCTACGTGATCAGCGGGTCGAAGGTGTGGACCAGCGCGGCCGACTACTCGGACTACGGCTTCTGCCTCGCCCGCACCGACTGGGACGTGCCCAAGCACCGCGGCCTGACGATGTTCGTGGTGCCCCTGCGTGCGCCCGGTCTGGAGGTGATCCCGCTCCGGCTGGTGACCGGCGCGACCGGCTTCTGCCAAGAGTTCTTCGACAACGTCGTGGTGCCCGCGGTCGACGTGATCGGCGACGAGAACGACGGCTGGACGGTCGCATCACGGTTGCTGGTCCACGAGCGGAACGCGATCGCGGGGGGCTCGGAGTTCCACGACATGGACACCGGCGGTACCCGCGCCGACGGTCGGGAGCTGGGCGGTCACCGCGTCGACCTCGCCGAGCTGGCGCGGGCGCGGGGACTGGCCGACGACGCCCACGCCCGCCAACTGGTGGCCGAGGCCGACGTGCTCGCCACCGTGAACCGCCAGCTGTCGTCTCGGCTGCAGACCGCCACCATGCTCGGCGTGCTGCCGCCGGCGGCCGGGTCGCTCCTGAAGCTGTTCGGCTCGACGACCCACGTGCGCACGTCCGACATCACGATGGAGCTGGCCGGCTCGTCGGCCGTGGTGTGGCCGGGGGACGACCGGTCGGCGGGCCTGGGCGTCGACTTCCTCTTCCGCCAGGCCACGTCGATCCTCAGCGGCACCAGCGAGATCCAGCGCAACATCATCAGCGAGCGGGTGCTCGGGCTCCCCCGCGAGCCCGCGCCCGACCGCGACCTCCCGTTCCGCGAGGTGCGCCACAACACGATGCCCAAGCGCGCGGGGAGCGAGTGAGCCTGTCCAAACGCGCCCCGTGACCGGCCGGGCGGCCCGTGGTGGACTGGCTCCATGACGGAGATGGATGCCATGGACGAGATGGCCGCCATGGCCGCGCAGTTCGCCGACGCCGCGCTGCCGTTCAGCGACCCCGAGGGCGCGGCGGCTCGCGCCACCGCCGAGCCCATGGCCATGTACACCGCGCGGGCGGCGCGGTGCCCGGTCGAACGACTCGAGGACGACTTCGTGGTGCTGCTGCGGATGGCCGACATCCTCTACGTGAACAAGCACCACGACGTGGAACAGGCATCGAAGTACCTCGGCAGCAGCCGGCCCGCGATCCCGCTCGGTCTCGACGGCGAGGAGCACCGGAAGTACCGCCGGCTGCTCGACCCCGTCTTCACGGCCAAGCGCGTGGCACCACTGGCCGACAATGTGCGCGCGCTCGCCGGCGAGATGATCGACACGTTCGTCGCCGCGCGCGAGGTCCAGGCGTACGAGCGCTGGTGCGAACCGTTGCCGTCGACGATCTTCCTCTCCATTCTCGGGCTGCCGCTCGCCGACCTCGACGACTTCCTGCACTTCAAGAGCCTCACCCTCGGGAACGAGTTCGCCACCCTGCCGTTCGACGAGGCGATGGCGCGGCGCGAGGAAGCGGTCGTGTGGATCCACGACTACTTCAATCGGTTGCTCGACGATCGGCTCGGCGCCGCCGATCCCGGCGACGACCTCCTCGGTTGGCTCCTCACGACCGAGGTGGAGGGCGAGCGACTCCCCCGCGAGGACCTCCTCGACATCCTCGGGCTGTTGATGATCGCGGGGCTCGACACCGTCGCGGCGTCGCTGGCGTGCTTCCTCAGCCATCTCGCCCGCCACCCGGGCGAGCGGCGGCGTCTCGTCGCCGACCCGTCGTTGTGGCCGGCGGCGATCGAGGAGCTGCTGCGGTTCGAGTCGCCCGTCACCGACGGCGGCCGCATCGCGCTCGCCGACCTCGAGCTCCCGAGCGGCGAGCACATCGCGGCCGGGTCCCGTATGGGCATCTCGTGGCACTCGGCCAACCTCGACCCCGAGTTCTTCGCCGATCCGCTCACCGTCGACTTCGGCCGCACCCCGAACCCCCACATCGCGTTCGCGAGCGGGTTCCACCGGTGCCTCGGTTCGCACTTGGCCCGCATGGAGATGCACGTCGCGCTCGAGGTCTGGCACCAGCGGATCCCCGACTACGAGATCGCGCCGGGATCCGACCTCTCCTACAGCGGCAACCCGCGCGCGCCGCACCATCTCACGCTCACCTGGTGAACCTCGTCGACACGCCGACCCAGGCGACCTGTCGCGAGGAGATCCGGGACTGGTTGGCCGAGCACCTCACCGGCGAGTTCGCCCGCCACCGGGGCGTCGGCGGTCCCGCCGACGACTCCTGGTGGGAGCTGCGCCTCGCGTGGGAGCGCGAGTTGGCCGCCGGTGGCTGGCTGGGTCTCACGTGGCCGGTCGAGTACGGCGGCCGCGGCGGGACCCTGGAAGAGGAGCTCGTGTTCCTCGAGGAGCACTTCCGCGCCCGGGCGCCGTACTGGGTCGGCGTGCACGGGCGCGACCTGTTCGGGCCCACGCTCCTCCACGCCGGGACGGCGGCCCAGAAGGCGCGCTTCCTTCCCCGCATCATGGCCTGCGACGAGATGTGGGGGCAGGGGTTCAGCGAGCCGGAGGCGGGCTCCGATCTCGGCGGCGTGCGGACCCGGGCCGTCCGCGACGGCGACGAGTGGGTGTTGAACGGCCAGAAGATCTGGATGACCTTCGGCACGCACGCGGACTGGTTGTACGTGCTCTGCCGCACGAACGCCGATGCGCCGAAGCACCACGGGCTCTCGTTGATCCTGGTGCCCGCACACCAGCGCGGCGTCGACGTCCGGCCGATCCGGAACCTCGCCGGCGGCGAGGAGTTCGCCGAGGTGTTCTTCTCCGATGCCCGCACCCGGGCCGACCTCGTGGTGGGTCCGGTCGACGGCGCGTGGTCGGTCGTCATGGGCACCGTCGGCACCGAACGTGGCACCACCGCGCTCCCCTACCAGGCCGCGTTCGAGCAGCAGCTGCACGATCTCGTGGGCGAGCTGCGCGAGCGTGGGCGGACCGACGACCCGGTGGTGCGCCAACGCCTCGCGCAGGCATGGATCGGGCTCCAGCTCAACCGCCACAACAACGCGCGGATGCTCACGCGTCTCGTCCGCGACGGCACCCTCGGCCCGGAGGCGTCGCTGTCGAAGCTGTTCTGGTCGCACTGGCACCGCGACCTCGGCGCGCTGATGATGGACCTCCGGGGAGCCGACGCGACCGTGGTCGGCGACGGGTGGTCGCTCGACCCGTTCCAGACCGTGTTCCTCAACTCGCGCGCCGAGACCATCTACGGCGGCGCCAACGAGATCCAGCGCAACATCGTCGCCGAGCGGCTGCTCGGCCTCCCCAAGGAACCGCGCGTGTGAACGTCGCAAGAAGCGTCGGGGTGCGCGTCGGCGTGCGCCCACCGCTCGGCGCGTTCGAACAGGGCGCCGAGGTGCTGGCCACGTACGTCGCGCACGTCGAAGCAGCGGGCCTCGACCACCTGTGCGTCGGCGACCACGTGAGCTTCCGCGACGGCTACGGCTACGACGGGCTGGTGCAGGCGACGGCGCTGGCGGTGACGTCGTCCCTTCCCGTCCACACCTCCGTGTACCTCCTGCCGTTGCGCCACCCGGTCGCGGTGGCCCGCCAGGTGTCGTCGCTCGCGCAGCTGGCGCCGGGCCGGCTCGTGTTCGGGGTCGGGATGGGTGGTGACGACCCCCACGAGCTCGAGGTGTGCGGCGTCGATCCCCGTACCCGGGGCCGGCGGATGGATGAGTGCCTCACCGTGGTGCGCGGCCTCCTCGCCGGCGACACCGTCGACCTCGACGGCGACGTCCTGTCGGTGCACGGCGCGCGCGTCTCGCCGCCGCCGCCGCGACCGGTGCCGATCCTGGTCGGCGGTCGCAGCGACGCCGCGCTCCGGCGCGCCGCCCGCTTCGGCGACGGTTGGCTCGGCGTCTTCGTGGGGCCGGAACGGTGGGCGACGTCACGGGCGCGCGTCGAGGCCGTCGCGGCCGAGCTCGGCCGGGCACCTGCCGACTGGCGGCACGGGCTCGCGGTGTGGGTCGGCTTCGGCGACTCTCGCGCCGACGCGGCCGCCCCGCTCGGCGCGGCGATGGAGGAGCTGTACCGCCGGCCGTTCGGCGACTTCGCCGCCTACGCGCCGCACGGCACCGCCGAGGACGTGGCCGAGGCGCTGGCGCCCTACGCCGCCGCGGGGTGCAGCACCGTCAACCTGATCCCCGTCGGGGCCGACGACGCCATGACCGTCGAAGGCTGCGCCCGCGTGCGCGAGCTGCTGGGCCGCGTCGTCATGACCTGAAGTCACGGCCGCGCACCAGGCGCACGGGGGTGTACACGAGCACGTCGTCGCCCCGCTGGTTGTAGACGGTGTTGGACGACGTCACCACGCCACGCCCGGGCTTGCTCGACGGGCGCGCTTCGGTGATCTCGACCACGACGTCCAGCGTGTCGCCCACGACCGTCGGGCGCCGCACGTCGAGCTCCATGTGCATGAACGCGAGCCCGGTGCCGGAAAAGGAGTGGCTCTGGATGACCAGCCCCTCACCGAGGGCGTAGACCAGCGCACCAGGGACGAGCCGCCCGGTGTAGCCGCCTTCCGCCGCGTGCCGCTCGTCGTAGAAGAGCGGCTCGTTGAATCCGCAGAGGTTCACGAACTGCACGACGTCGCTCTCGGTGACGGTCCGAGCTGCCGTCCGGAACGCCGAGCCGACGGTCATCTCCTCCCAGGTGTTGCCGCGGATCGCGAAGGGCGCGTCGTCGCGCGAGACGGTCACGGTCGCTTAATCTACGTCGCCTCAGTGGGCGACGAACGAGGGTGTCATGAGCTTGTCGGGACGGGTCGCGCTGGTCACGGGCGGGGCGCGCGGCATAGGCGCCGCGGTCGCGGACGCGTTGGCGGAGGCGGGCGCAGCGGTGGCGATCGGCGATGTCGACGAAGGCGGCGCCCTCGACACCGCGGCGCGCATCGGCAAGGACCGCGGCACGCCGGTGCTGGGACTCGGGATGGACATCACCCGGCGCGACAGCGTTGATACCGCCGTCGCCGCCGTCGAATCCGAGCTCGGGCCTCTGGGCGTGCTGGTCAACAACGCGGGCATCGACGTCATCAAGCCGTTCGCCGACAGCACTCCCGACGAATGGGAACGCATCATCGCGGTGAACCTGATGGGCACGTTCCACTGCTGCCAGGCGGCCGTCGCGGTGATGCGGCCCCGCGAGGACGGCGCGATCGTCAACTTCGGGTCCGACGCCGGACGCGTCGGCTCGTCTCGGGAGGCGGTCTACTCGGCGACCAAGGGCGGCGTCATCGCGTTCACCAAGACGCTCGCCCGCGAGGTCGCGCGCTACGGCATCCGGGTGAACTGCGTGAGCCCGGGCCCGACCGACACCGCGTTGCTGGCGCAGGTCGCCGAGGCCAGCCCGAACCTGCGCGACGCACTCGCGCGCTCGATCCCGATGCGCCGCATCGGCGAACCGACCGACGTCGCACCGGCGGTCGTGTTCCTCGCCGGCGACGGTGCCCGCTACATCACCGGTCAGACGCTGTCGGTGAGCGGCGGGCTGACGATGTCGTGAGCGTCAGCGAGCCGGGTACCCCGGCGAGGAGCGAACGCCCAATGGTGATGTCGTGAGCGCACGCACGTGAGCGACGCGCTGCGCGTCGAGCGGCCCGGCGACGGCATCGCCGTCGTCACGCTCACCCGCCCCGACCGGCTCAACGCCATCGGCACCGACACGGTGGCCGCGCTCGACGCCGCGCTCACCGAGCTCGAGGCCGACGACTCGGTGCGGGCGTTCGTCGTCAACGGCGAGGGGCGCGCGTTCTGCGCCGGAGCCGACATCGACGAGCTCGCCGGGCTCGACGGCGCCGCCGGGTTCGCCCGGTTCGTGCGCGCCTTCACCGATGTCCTCGACCGGCTGGAGCGGCACCCCAAGCCGTCGGTGGCCGCCATCGACGGCGCCGCGCTCGGCGGCGGGCTCGAGCTGGCCCTCGCGTGCGACCTCCGCGTCGCGTCCGACGGCGCCCGCCTCGGCGTCCCCGAGATCAAGCTCGGACTGCTCCCGGGCGCGGGCGGCACCCAGCGCCTCCCGCGCCTGATCCCGAAGGGAGTCGCGCTCCAGATGCTCCTCACCGGCGCGCCGCTGGGCGCGGTCGAGGCCCACCGCCTGGGCCTGGTGAACGAGCTCAGCGGCGACTCGCCCGCCTTGGTGGTCGCCATGCGCCTGGCCCGCGAGCTCGCGGCCGGACCCCCGCTCGCCCTCGGCGCGGCCAAGCACCTCGTGCAACGCGGCGCCACCCTGTCGCTCACCGACGCCATCGACCTCGAGCGCGAGACCGTGGCCGGGCTCTTCGCCACTGACGACGCCGCCGAGGGCCTCACCGCGTTCCGCACCAAGCGCGCGCCCGAGTTCCGCGGTCGCTGAGCGCCGCGGGCGCGGCGTCCATCCGCGCCCTTTCGGCAGTCGGTCAGCGCACCTGCTCGAGCCGCTCGACGAGCTCGGAGCGGCGGGTGCGGGTGGTCGTGTACTCGCGTACCGCCTCCCCTGCGACGTGCACGATGCGGCCGGTGATGTCCCCCGCGGCTTCCGACGCCAGGTATGCGACGACCCGTGCGACGTGCCCGGGTGCGAGGTCGAGCCCGACCGAAGCGCCGTCGCGGAAGCCGGCGTCGAGCGCGGGCGCGCTCATGCGGGTGCGAGCGCCGGGCGAGATCGCGTTCACCGTGATCCCCGTGCCTGCCGCCTCGTGTGCCGCGTGCAGCGTCGCCGACCACACCGCCGCCTTGGCGGCGCCGTAGCCGAGGCCCGAGTCGAAGCGGGCGTCGAGCGCCACCTCCGACACCGTGTTCACGATCCGCCCGTAGCGCTGGGCCCGCATCGCACGGAACGCCGCGCTCATCGTGCCGACCGTCGCCTTGAAGTGCACCGCGAGCAAGGCATCGAGCTCGGCGTCGACGGGATGCTCCACGCGTCCCCCACCGCTCGCGAAGCCGGCGTTGTTCACGACGACGTCGATGCGCCCGAACGTGTCGAGCGCGACGGCGACCGCCGCGGCTCCCCCCGCGATCGACGCGACGTCGGTGGTATCGGCCACCGCCACTCCACCCGCCGCCTCGATCTCCGCGACCACCGCGCCCGCCGGCCCGGCGTCGATGCCGCGACCGTCGAGATCGGTGCCGAGGTCGTTGACGACGACGCGCAGACCGTTGGCCGCCAGCGCGAGTGCGTGGGCACGGCCGAGGCCGCGACCCGCGCCGGTGACCAGCGCAGCCCGCGGCGTCACCATGGACGTCGCGCTTGACCGATTCGCCGCTGCACGAAGAGGATCCTCGCATGCCCGGACCCGACCCGTACGCCGCGTTCCCGAGCCTGCAGTTCGAACACCCGGCCGCCGGCGTGCTTCGGGTGGTGATGGAAGGACCGGGGCTCAACTCGGTCGGCCCCGACATGCACCGGGAGCTTGCCGACGTGTGGCAGACCGTCGACCGCGATCCGGACGTGCGCGTGGCGATCATCCAGGGCGCGGGCAAGGGCTTCTCCGCGGGCGGGTCGTTCGACCTGCTCGACCAGATGGTGGGTGACTTCGCGGCGCGCACGCGCGTCATGCGCGAGGCGCGCGACCTCGTCTACAACGTGATCAATTGCTCCAAGCCGATCGTCTCGGCCATCCACGGGCCCGCAGTGGGTGCCGGGCTCGTCGTCGGCATGCTCGCCGACATCTCCGTGGTCGCCCGTTCCGCCCGCATCATCGACGGCCACACGCGCCTCGGTGTCGCGGCCGGTGACCACGCCGCGATCTGCTGGCCGCTCCTGTGTGGCATGGCCAAGGCGAAGTACTACCTGCTCACCTGTCGCGACCTCGGCGGCGAGGAAGCCGAGCGCATCGGGCTCGTGTCGCTCTGTGTCGACGACGACACGGTGTTCGACACCGCGCTCGAGATCGCCACCGAGCTGGCCAACGGCGCCCAGAGCGCGATCCGCTGGACGAAACAGTCGCTGAACAACTGGTACCGGATGCTGGGACCCGCCTTCGACGCCTCGGTCGGGTTGGAGTTCTACGGCTTCGGCGGCCCCGATGCCGCCGAAGGGCTGGCGGCCCTGCGCGAGAAGCGCACCGCCGAGTTCCGCGGACCGACGTCCGAGTAGCGCTACCGCACTTCCGGGTCGCGGCCGAGCGCCACGAGGCGGTCGCGCACCGTGAGCATGGGGCGCAGCGCCTCTCCCCGCTGAACCTTGCCCACCAGCTCACCATCGGCCGCCCACACGTGACAGCTGTCGGCCGGCGGGGGCTGGCGTTGCGCCCCCGCGGGCTCCGCATCGCGGACGGTCGCCGCACGCTGGTTCAGGATCCCCATCGACCAGGTCGACTGCACCACGGCCGGGGCCATGGCCTGGAGCAGCGCGGTCACGTGCGCGCAGCCCCGCGGCCCACCGAAGAGCTCGCGCACACGGTGCGTGAACCCCCGGGTGATCGAGACCCCGACCAACGCCCCGTAATCGTCGGCGATCATCGGACACAGCGTCTGCGGAAAGTCGTCGAACTCGACGTCGACCCCGCGGATCACGAGGGCCGGATACTCGATCTCGAGCTCCACACGCATCCGGTGCATCGTGAGCGGATCCGGGTCGTCGTCGACGTAGAGGCCCGGTGGCTTCACGTCGTGCACCATCCCCCGCACGAGGATGCTGCGCACATCGCGCCGGAAGACCTGCACGTCGTAGGTGCGGTCGTGGAGCGGCTGCAGTTGGTCGGTCGCCGGATCGTCGAGCACGGGCCCAGGTTACGGTGTCGACGCCGGCCCGCCCCGAGGAGCAGCTGGATGACGACGGAGTTCGACGGGCGCATCGCGCTGGTGACCGCGGCGGCCGGTGCCGGTATCGGCCAGGCGACGGCACGCCGGTTGGCCGAAGGCGGCGCACGCGTCGTGGTCACCGACATCCACGAGCGCCGCACCCGCGAGGTCGCCGCCGCGATCGCCGCCGACCATCCCGACACGACGGTCATCGGTCTCCCCATGGACGCGGGCGACCGTGCGCACATCGACGACGTGGTCGGTGAGGTCACGCGCACGCTCGGCCCGGTGCAGATCCTCGTGAACAACGCGGCCGTCAACGTGATCGGCAGCATCTTCGACTACGACCCCGAGAACTTCGACTGGTGCGTCCGGGTGAACCTCTCGGGCCCCTGGTACCTCTGCCGCACCGTGATGCCGCTCATGCGCGACGCGAGCGGTGGTGTCATCGTGAACGTCAGCAGCTACGCGGCCGACGTCGGCGGCGGCGGGATCGAGGCGCCCTACGCGATCACCAAGGGCGGCCTGAACGTCCTCACCCGTAGCTGCGCGCACGAAGGTGGCCCCTTCGGGATCCGCGCCGTGACCGTGGCGACCGGCATCGTCACCGGCACGAAGTTCATCGACGACCACCCGGAGATCCTGGAGACACCGGGCAATGAGCCGCCCCTCGGCTCGTACACCGACGCGGGTGACGTCGCCGAGGCGATCGCCTTCCTCGCCTCCGACCGAGCCCGCCACATCACCGGCGAGATCCTCAACGTGGCCGCCGGTTCGTACATGCGGAACTGACCGCGTGACCTGCGCGCACCCCTTCCGGTTCGCGGCCACGATGCCGGCGCCGACCCGACCGGTCGCCGAGTGGGGCGCCGCGTTGCGCCGCTTCGAGGACCTCGGCCTGTGGTCGGTGGTCGCGGCCGACCACTTCACCGGCGGCTACACGTTCGAACCGATGGTCGCGCTCACCGCGGCGGCCGGCGCGACGACGACGCTGCGGCTGCAGACCGGCGTGCTCGGCAACGACTACCGCCATCCCGTCCTCGTCCACCGCATGGCCTCCCTGCTCGACGTCGTCTCCGACGGGCGCGTGGTGCTGGGGCTCGGAGCCGGGTGGATGACCACCGACTACGAGGCGGCGGGCATCCCGCTCGACCCTCCCGGAGTGCGCGTGAGCCGGTTCGCGGAAGCGGTCGCGGTGGTGAAGGGACTGTTCGGCCCCGGGCCGTTCGACTTCGGCGGTGAGCACTACGAGGTGCACGCCCTCGACGGGTTGCCCAAACCGGTGCAGCAACCGCACCCACCGGTCTTCGTCGGTGGAGGCAGCCCCCGCGTGCTGCGGCTCGCCGGTCGCGAGGCCGACATCGTCGGCGTCAACGCCAGCCTCCGCGCCGGCGAGCTCGGCGCCGACGCGGTGCGCGACCTGTCGTTCGAGCGCGTGGCGGAGAAGATCACATGGGCACGCGAGGGCGCGGCCGCGGCCGGGCGCGATCCCGACGCACTGGAGCTCGAGATCAACCACTGGCTGGCCAAGGTCACGCCGAGCGCCGCGGCCGCCACCGACCTGCTCGAACGCATGGGCACCCGCTTCGCGGTGGATCCGGCCGTGCTCGCCACCTCGCCGTCGGTGCTCGTCGGAACGGTGGCGCAGATCGTCGACACCCTCCGGGCGCGGCGCGAGCAGCTGGGGATCAGCTACCTCCAGCTCGACGCCGGTTTCCCCACTCCGGATCTCGACGCCTTCGCGCCGGTGATCGAGATCCTCGCCGGAACCTAGGAGCGCACGATGTCCTTTGCCTTCGTCCCCACCGACGCGGTGGCGCGCGTGCGCGCCCGCATCGACCATCCCGTCATCGACGCCGACGGGCACCTCCTGGAGTTCCTCCCGCTGGTGAACGATCTCGTGCGCGAGGTGGCGGGCAACGACGTCGCCGACCGCTACCAGCGGTTCATGCGCCGGGCCCTCGCCCCCGACGACGCCGGGTTCATGCCCGCCCGCGTGTTCTGGGGCCTCCCCGAGGAGCACACCCTCGACCGCATGACGGTCACGCTGCCGAAGCTCACCTACGAGCGCGCCGACGAGATGGGCCTCGACTTCCTGCTGCTGTACCCGAGCTTCGGCCTCACCGTGCTCGCGGTGCCGGACGAAGAGGTGCGCCGGGCCGTCGTGCGCGCCCTGAACACGTACTACGCGGAGGTGTACGCGGGCTACCGCGATCGCCTCGAACCGGTCGCGGTCATCCCCACCTTCTCGCCCGAGGAAGCGGTCGACGAGCTCGACCACGCGGTCGGGACGCTCGGGCTGAAGGCGGTGGTGATGAACGGCGTGGTCCCCCGCTCGACGCGCCCCGACGGCACCGCCGGCGCGTGGGTCGACACGCTCGGGCACGGCAGCATCCACGACTACGACCGGCTCTGGGCCCGGTGCGTGGAGCTGGGGGTGGCACCCGCCTTCCACGGCGTGGGGTACGGCTGGGGCAGCCGGGTGTCGCCGACGAACTACGTGTACAACCACCTGGGCAACTTCGCCGCCGCCCAGGAGGCTGCCTGCCGCTCCCTGGTGATGGGCGGGGTGACGCGCCGCTTCCCCGATCTGCACTACGGGTTCCTCGAGGGCGGGATCGCCTGGGCCGCGCAGCTCTACGCCGACCTGCTCGGCCACTACGAGAAGCGCAATACCGACGTCGTGGGCATGTTCGACCCTCGGCGCTTCGACGTCGACCTGTGCGCGCAGCTCCTCGACCAGTTCGCCACCGGTCGCATCGCGGCGCGCCGCGACCGTTACGAGCGCAACGCGGCGAAGGCCAAGGCGGCGGCTCCCTCCGACGAGTTGGGGTTCGACGACTTCGCCGAGTCGCTGGTGAGCGCGCCCGAGCAGATCGTCGACATCTTCACCCGGCAGTTCCACTTCGGCTGCGAAGCCGACGATGCGCTCAACGCCCTGGCGTTCGACCGCCGGGTGCTGCCCCACGGGGTGACGCTCCGCGCCATGTTCGCCTCCGACATCGGGCACTGGGACGTCCCCGACATGCGGGGGGTGCTCCTGGAGGCGTGGGAGCTGGTCGACGAGGGGTTGTTGGACGAGGCGCAATTCCGGGACTTCACGTGCGGCAACATCGTGCACATGCTCACGGCCGCCAACCCCGACTTCTTCGCCGGCACCGCCGTGAGCGAC
Source organism: uncultured Actinomycetes bacterium (assembly GCA_963809795.1). GTDB lineage: Bacteria > Actinomycetota > Acidimicrobiia > IMCC26256 > DASPTH01 > DASUAS01. The sequence continues at coordinate 105,080 of CAWELN010000019.1, read as the reverse complement.
GTGGCGACGCCGAGCAGCTCCCGCTGACGGCCGACGGTTCGATGCTCCTGCAGGACCGGGTGGCGATCGTGACCGGGGGCGGTCGCGGGATCGGGCGGCAGCACTGCCTGGAGCTGGCACGCCAGGGTGCTCGCGTGCTGGTGAACGATCCCGGCGTCGGCCTGCGGGGCGAGGCCGAACCCGACGCCGCGCCCGGGAGCCCGGCGGACGACGTGGCCGCGGCGATCCTCGCCGCCGGCGGTGTCGCGATCGCCGACCACTCCTCGGTGACCAGCTGGGACGCGTGCGGCGCGCTCGTGGCGCGCGCGGTCGACGAGTTCGGTCGTCTCGACGTCGTCGTCAACAACGCGGGGATCCTGCGCGACCGGATGATCACGTCGATGTCGGAAGCGGACTTCGACCTCGTGCTCGCCGTTCACCTCAAGGGCACGTTCTCGATGACCAAGCACGCCTGCGACCACTGGCGCGCGGTCGGCAAGGCGGGCGGGGCGAACGCGGCCCGCATCGTGAACACCACCTCGGGCGCGGGCATGTTCGGCAACGTCGGCCAGTCGGCGTACTCCGCGGCCAAGGCCGCCATCGCCAACCTCACCATGGTCACCGCGCTGGAGATGCACCGCTTCCAGGTCACCGCGAACGCGATCTCGCCCGTCGCGGCCACCCGCATGACGCCGAACGCGACGCGCGCCGAGGACGACCAGTGGGACAGCATGGACCCCGCCAACTCGTCGCCGGTGGTCGCGTACCTGGCGTCGGAGCACTCGGGGTGGCTCACCGGACAGGTACTGCGCATCGAGGGCAACGTCGTCCGGCGCACTCGTACGTGGACGCTCGAGGCGGACGAGTACGTCGCCGCGTCGGGCGCCCGGCTCGACGCGAGTGAGCTGGTCGACGGGATGCGGCGGCTCTACGGCACGATGCCGGCCGGACTCCAGGCGCCGAAGGCCCTCGGTCTCGCGTGAGCGGCGTGTCGGTGGACCAGCTGCGCCGCCACTGGCAGGAGCGCATCCCCTTCAACCGGTTGTGCGGCTTCGTCGTCAGCCGGTGGGACGACACCGGCGTCCGCATGGAGGTCGACGACGCCGAGGCGCTCTCCAACGGCATCGGCTCGATGCACGGCGGCGTGGTCGCCACCCTGGTCGACACCGTGGCCAACGCCGCCGCCATCACCGTCGGCGACTTCGCCGCGGGCACGCAGGTCGTCACGGTGTCGATGACGATCAACTACACCGGCCCCGCGCGCGGCCATCTCGTCGCCGACGCCGCGTGCGACGGCCCGCGGCGCACGCTCCGCTCGGTGACCGTCGACGTGCGCGACGACCACGGCGCCGCGGTGGCCAGCGGCCTGGTCGTGGTCAAGGTGTCCGGGCCGGTGGACCCATGACCGGCTGGAACTACGCGACCACGTGGGAGACGCTCGCGCGCGAGGTACCCGATCGTGTGGCGGTGGTATGCGGCGGCCGGCGCCTGACGTTCGCCGCGCTCGACCAGCGCGCCGAGCGCCTCGCGCAGGTGCTGGCGGCGCACGGGATCGGTCCGGGCGACGCGGTCGCCATCTCGTTGACCAACCGGCCCGAGTACCTGGAGGCGTTCTTCGGCGCGCTGAAACTGGGCGCCGCGCCGGTGAACCTCAACTACCAGTACGTCGCCGGGGAGCTGGCGTACGTGCTCGCCGACTGCGACGCCCGCGCGGTCGTCTTCCATGCCGGTACCACCGACACGATGACCGAGGCGGCCGCCGTCGCCGGTGGCCCGCGGCCGGCGTTGCTCCTGGCCGTCGACGGCGACTACGAGACGCAGCTCGCAACGGCACCCGCCGGACCGGCACCCCGGGATCGGCCGCCCTCCGGCGACGACCGCCTGTTCCTCTACACCGGTGGCACGACCGGCCGTCCGAAGGGCGTCGTCTGGCGGGTCGACGACTACTACCGACAGGGCTGGGAGGCGGCCCGCCCGGGCACCGAGCCGCCCGACCCCGCGGGCGCCATGCGGGCCGGCAAGCGCGCCGCGACCCTCCTGCCCGCGTCGCCCCTCGTGCACGCCACCGCGCTCGGGATGGCGACCGCCACGCTCAACGGCGGCGGCGCCGTCGTGCTGCGCGACGACCAGCGGCTCGATGCGGCGGCACTGTGGCAGCTGGTGGCGCGTGAACGCGTGGAGGTGATGAGCATCGTCGGCGAGACGTTCGCCCGTCCGCTCCTCGACGCGCTCGACCACGTCGACCACGTACGCGCGCTCGATCTCTCGTCGCTGCGCGCCATCGTGTCGTCGGGCATGGCCTTCACCCCCACCACCAAGCGGGCATTGCTCGATCGACTCCCGGGCCTCACCATCGTCGACACGCTCGGCGCGTCCGAAGCCATGATCACGCGCTCGACCGCGACCCGCGACGGCGCGTCGGTGCCCACGACGTTCGCGGCCAAGGAGAACGTACGTGTCCTCACCGACGACGGTCGCGACGTCGTCCCCGGTTCCGGCGAAGACGGCGTGCTGGCCGTGGCCGGCCGTCTCCCCCTGGGGTATCACCACGACGAGGCCGCCACCGCGCGCATGTTCCGCGAGGTCGACGGTGTCCGCTACGCGACGCCAGGCGATCGCGCCCGGGTGCTCGCCGACGGCAGCATCGAACTGCTGGGCCGCGGATCCGCGTGCATCAACACCGGCGGCGAGAAGGTGTACCCGGAAGAGGTGGAGCAGGTGCTACGCGATCATCCTGCCGTGCTCGACGCAGCGGTGGTCGGGATCCCGGACGCGCGATGGGGCGAGATGGTGACCGCGCTCGTAGAGGTGGCACCGGGGTGCGCCATCGACGACTCGCTCCGCGACCACGCCCGCGACCACCTGGCCGGGTACAAGGTGCCGAAGCAATTCCTCGCGGTCGAGACGCTGCCGCGGACGGTCGCGGGGAAGCCCGACTACCGGCGGCTGCGCGCGCTCGCGGTCGAGCTCACCCATGCCTGATGCCTGCCTGCCCGACGGTGGGGTCCGCTCGATCCCCGCCCTCGCCCAATGGGCCGCGGCCCGCTACGGCGACGCGGAGGCGGTCGTCGACGGCACCACTCGTCTCACGTTCCGCGAGCTCGCGGCGCTTGCCCGCCGCGCGACCCGGGGGGCCATCGCACAGGGCATCGAACCCGGCGACCGGGTCGCGATCTGGGCACCGAACTCGTGGGAGTGGATCGTGGCCGCCCTCGGCGCGCTCGGGGCCGGGGCCTGGCTCGTGCCGGTCAACACCCGCTTCAAGGGCGACGAGGCGGCGTACGTCCTCGATCGGTCCGGCGCGGTCGCGCTGTTCACCGTGCGCGGGTTCCTCGACACCGACTACGTCGCCCTCCTGCGCGATGCCGCCCCCGACCTGCCGTGCCTGGAACACCCGGTGCTGCTGGCCGGCGCGCACGACGACGAGGCGACCCTCGACGACTTCCTCGCCGCCGGTGACGCCGTCGACGAGGCCGACGCGCTCGCTCGCATCGACGCGCTGGGACCCGACGACGTGGCCGACGTGATCTTCACGTCGGGCACCACCGGCCGGCCCAAGGGCGTGATGCTCGAGCACGGCGCGTCGCTGCGCGCGTTCGACCTGTGGGCGCGGCGGTTCGGGCTGCGCGAAGGCGACCGCTACCTCGTGGTCAACCCGTTCTTCCACTGCTTCGGGTACAAGGCGGGGTGGATGGCGTGCCTGCAGCAGGGCGCCGCTGCGCTCCCTCTGGCCACCCTCGACGTCGACCGGGTCCTCGAGCTGGTGGCCACCGAGCGGGTGTCGGCGCTGCCCGGGCCACCCACGCTCTTCACCTCGCTGCTCGACGCGCGTGGCGGTGACACCGACCTGCGCTCGCTCCGCATCGGCTTCGTGGGGGCGTCGACCGTTGCGCCCGAGCTGTTGCGCCGGATCCGGGCCGACCTCCCGTTCGAGTCGCTCACCACCGGGTACGGCCTCACCGAGAGCACCGCCATGGTCTCGATCACCCGCCCCGAGGACGCTCCGGAACGGGTGGCGTACTGGAACGGCGGCTACCCGCTCGACGGCATCGAGGTGGCGATCGCAGCGGACCAGGAGATCCTCGTGCGCGGCTTCAACGTGATGCGTGGCTACTTCGGGGATCCCGAGGCGACCGCCGCCGTCATCGACGCCGACGGCTGGCTCCACACCGGCGACATCGGGGAGCGCAGCCCCGCCGGCGACCTGCGCATCTCGGACCGCAAGAAGGACATCTACATCTGTGGCGGCTTCAACGTCTCGCCCGCCGAGGTCGAGAACCTCCTGCTGCAGTGGGACGCCATCTCGCAGGTCGCGGTGGTCGGCACCCCGGACGACCGCCTGGGCGAGGTCGGCGCCGCGTTCGTCGTACCCCGCTCCGGTGCATCGCTGCGCGACGCCGACGTGATCGAGTGGGCTCGCGCCCACATCGCGAACTACAAGGTGCCGCGCCGGGTGGAGCTCGTCACCGCGCTGCCGCTCAACGCGAGCGGCAAGGTGCTCAAGGGCGAGTTGCGCGCCCGCATGGAGCCTGGCCGCATGGAGCAGGAGCGCAGGAGATGATCCGGGGCGATCGCAGGATCGACGTCACCGCGTCGGTGCACCACGTCGAGCCGCTCGAGGTGAGCGTGACGGTCGTCGCACCGAGCCCCGAGCAGCTGGCACCCCGACCGTTCGTCGTCGTCGCCATCCCCGGCGGCACGTACCACCGCCGCTACTGGGACCTGCACCCTCCGGGGCGCCGCGGCTTCAGCCAGGCCGAGTTCCTGGCCGAGCGAGGGGTCGTCGTCGTCGCCTGCGACTACCTCGGCGGCGGCGACAGCTCGCGGCCCGACGACGGCGACTTCATCGGACTCGAGGTGCAGGCGGATGCCGCCCACGGCGTGTTCGAGCACGTCCGCGACTCGCTGGCGCAGGGCGCGCTCCTCGACGCGCTGCCCCCAGTCGCGGACCCGACGATCGTCGGCATCGGCCAGTCCCTCGGTGGGTTCATCACGATGATCCAGCAGGGCAAGTACGCCGACTACCCGGCGATCGGCATCTTCGGCGCCTCTCCCCTGCTGATCGCCAACACCCGGGAGCAACCCGAGTGGGAGCGCCTGTCGGCCGCCGAGCGGCGGGCGTGGATCACCGCGGAGAACGCGCGGCAGTCCGGCGGTCACGAATTGGCGATGTACCACGGCGCACCGAGGGAGCAGTACCGCGGCATCTTCCATGTGACCGACGTGCCCGACGACCTGCTCGCCTACGACGAGGCGGAGTGTCACACGGTCATCCCGCGCAACGCCGGGATCGACGGCATGACGCCCGGGTTCGCCCAGCCGTTCGCCGATCGGATCCGATCGCCACTCTTCCTCGCGTTCGGCGAGTTCGACGTCTCGGCCGATCCGCACGCCGAGGCCACGGGGTACCCGGGCTCGTCCGACATCACGGTGATCGTCGTGCCAAGGATGGCGCACATGCACAACTTCGCCGAGACCCGTGCGCAGCTCTGGGCGCGCTTCCTCGGGTGGCTCCCCGTCACCCGGGTGTGAGCGGCCGCGGCTCCTTCGGGAGGCCGAGCACGGTCTCGGCGAGGATGTTGCGCTGGATCTCCGAGCTCCCCGCGTAGACCGTGCCCGCGCGTGCGTTGAGGAGGAACACGTTGGCCCACGAGGCGGTCGAGTTCGGCGCGCCCGGGCTGTCGGTGCGGACATTGCGCGACGGGCGCGGGCCCGTCGGCACCAGACCGTGCGGGCCGAGGATCAGCATCGCCAGCTCGGAGACCCGCTGGTGGTACTCGCTCCAGTAGAGCTTGCTGATCGACGCCGCGGGGCCGAGCTCGCCGTCGCGCAGGTACTGCGTGAGGATTCGGTCGCCGAGGTACCGCATGGTCTCGACCTTCATGAAGCACCACGCCAAACGGTCCCGCACGATGGGATCGCGGTCCCGCCCGTACTCCCGCGCCAGCGCGACCAGCCGGTCGAACTCGGCGCGAAAGAGGATCGGGTTGGTCGCGGCCTCCTCGCCGCGCTCGTGCGACAACAACGTCATCGCCACCGACCACCCGGCGCCGACCGCGCCCACGACGTTGTCGACGGGCGTGCGCGCGCCGGTGAAGTACACCTCGCAGAACTCGCGCTCGTGGTTGAGCATGTCGATCGGCCGGACCTCGATACCGGGCTGGTCCATGGGGCAGAGCAGGAACGTGATGCCCCGGTGCCCACGCGCCGCAGGGTCGGTCCGGGCGAGCAGGAAGATCCACGACGCGTCGGCCGCCAGCGACGTCCAGATCTTCTGGCCGTCGATCACCCACTCGCCGCCGTGGCGCACCGCGCGGGTCGAGAGCGCGGCCAGGTCGGAACCGGCGTCGGGCTCCGAGTAGCCCTGGCACCAGCGGTCGGCGCCGGAGAGGATGCGCGGCAGGAACCGGCGCCGCTGCTCCTCGGTGCCCCAACGCAGGAGCGTGTTGCCCACCATCTTGATCCCGAAGTTGTCGTACGGCGCGCCGGTGGGCACCCCCGCACGCGCGAATTCCTCGGCCAGCACGACCTGCTCGCGCTGGGTCAGGCCACCTCCGCCATACTCCCGGGGCCACGCGATCCCGAGGAACCCGTGATCGTGGAGGGTCCGCCGCCACGCCTCGGGGTCCGAGCCTGCGTCGCCGCCCTGGTACGCGTGCGCGGCGAGGAACGCGACAACCCGGTCGCGGAACTCCTCCTCGCTCACCGCGCGCCGAGCAGCGCTTCCGCGTTGTCGCGCATGATCTTGCGTTGGTCCGCGGGCGGCAGCGGGGACAGGAGCTTGGCGAAGTCGGCCGGCGTCGCCAGGCCTTCGGCATGCGGGTAGTCGGAGCCCATCACGATCGAGTCGGCGTGGCCGAGGTCCTCCACGATCTTGACCACGTCGTCCTCCGGGTACGGTGCCACCCGCACATGACGACGGAAGATCTCGCTCGGCCGTTCGCGCAGCGGCCCGCCGATCCACGGCCCGTTCCGGCCCATCCCCCGGCTCTTGTCCATGTGATGCACGAAGTGGGGCACCCATGACGCACCGAACTCCGAGGCCAGCACCATGAGCCCCGGGAACCGCCCGAACACGTTGTCGAAGATCAGCGCGGAGAGGGAGTCCTCGATCGGCCGCTCTCCATAGGTGTTCTGCCACTGCCACGCCGACATGTGCCAGGGTGCCGGCACCGGCTCGAGGCCCCACGCCGGACCGATGTGCTCGTTGTACCAGTGCTCCATGATGTGGAACGCGACGACCACGTTGGCTTCCTCGAGCCGCGCCCAGATCGGGTCGAAGTACGGGTCGCCCGGTGAGCGCCCGTGCGCGGGCCCGGTCGGGAACAGGACCACGCGCGCGCCACGGTCCAGGATGTCCTCGAGCTCGGCGACCGAGCGGTCGAGATCGCGGAACGAGAGCAGCGCGGTGGGCGAGATCCGGTCCCCGTCGAAGTCCCAGGTCTCGTCGAACCAGCGATTGAAGGAGTGAATGTTCGCGTAGGCAATCGGTGTGTCGGGCACGTACTGCTCGACCGACAGCGCCATCGTCGACGGGTAGAGCACGCAGCGGTCGACGCCTTGCTCTTCGAGCAGCTCCATCCGCGCCGCGCGCTCCTGGAACTCGGGGCGCATCGGCATCGGTTCGTAGGTCTCGTCGGGATTGCCCGACGCCATCTGTTTCAGCATCTCCTTCAGTGAGCCGGGGCGGTACGCCAGGTCGAAGCCCAGTCCTTGCTCGCTGTTGAACACCGCCACGCGGCGGTCGGCGAGCACGGTCTCGCTGCCGTCCGGCAGCCGTACCGGGAAGATCGACCGGTCGAGGAGATCCTTCGGCATGTACTTGGTGAACGCGTCGCGCTTCTCGTAGCAGTGCGTGTCGCAGTCGAACATGCCGATCGTCAGATCACTCAGAACGTCGCTCATTGCCGCACCACCCAGTTGGTCGCGCCCGCGCGTGCGAATCGCTTCGGATGCTAGAACCGCATGTGGTGGTCACCATTTGGACGGCGCAGTGAGCGGGCTCCTCGTCCGCGGCGGTGAGGTCGTCGACGGGACCGGCGCGCCGGCGAAGCGGGCTGACGTCCGCGTTGCCCAGGGTGTCGTCACCGAGATCGCACCCGACCTGCGCGCCGCAGGCGAGCGGGTGCTCGACGCCGGCGGCGCCACCGTCGCCCCCGGGTTCATCGACTCGCACACGCACTTCGACCCCACGCTGTTCTGGGACCCGACGTGTGATCCAATGCCGCAGCACGGCGTGACCACGGTGCTCATCGGGAACTGCTCGCTCTCGCTCGCGCCGCTCCGGCCGGAACAGCGCGACGGGCTGAGCGTGGTCTTCGCCTACGTGGAGGACATGCCCCCGTCGGTGTTCGCGGAGGCGGTGCCCTGGAGCTGGACGACGTTTCCCGAGTACCTCGAGGTACTGCGCGCGCTGCCGTGCACGGTGAACGTGGCGACGCTCGTGGGTCACACTCCCCTCCGGATGTTCGTCATGGGCGACGACGCCTGGGACCGCGCCGCGACACCCGACGAGCGCGGCGCGATGGCCGAGGTGCTCGACGAGGCGCTCGGCGCCGGCGCGCTGGGACTCTCGACCTCGTGGTTCGACGAGGACGCCCACAAGCGACCGACACCGAGCGTGCTCGCCGACGACGACGAGCTCGGCGAGCTCTTCGACGTGCTGGTCGACCGGAACGCGTTCCTCGAGTTCATCCCCGACGTCAAGACCAGTGCGTGGCGCGACGACGTCGAGCGCGTCGCCCGTCTCACCGGACCGCGTGGGCTGGTGTCGACGTTCAACGGCATCTTCTGCGACAACGACCGCCCGGCCCGCATCCTCGAGATCCTCGACCACATCGGGGAGCTCCAGGCGAGCGGCGTGCAGCTGTACCCCCAGGTGTCGCCGCGGGGCGTCGACGTCCGCGTGAACTGGTACGGCGGGATGTCGTTCTACGGGATGGCGGAGACCTGGCACCGGGCCGTGCAGGGCGACTCCGACGAGAAGCGCCGGATGCTCGCCGACCCGGCCTGGCGGCAACGGGCCCGCAACGAGTGGGACAGCACCCAGCGCACCATGTTCCCCCACCGGTTCCCGGAACGCGTCCGCCTGGTCGAAGTGCGCGACCCGAGTTTGACGCCGTGGATCGGCCGCACGCTCGCCGAGCTGGTCGCCGAGCGCGGTGGCCATTCGTCCGACGTCCTGGCCGACTGGCTGCTCGCCAACGACCTCGAGCCTGGTGTGGTCGGAGTGGACGTCACCAACGCCGACGTCGAGGGCGTCGCCGCGATGCTGCAGCACCCGGCGGCCATCATCTCGAACAGCGACGCCGGCGCCCACCTGCAGATGATGTGTGCCAGCGGCGACACGACCCTGCTCCTCACCCGTCACGTCCGCGAGCGCGGCGACTTCACGCTCGAAGGCGCCATCTGGCAGCTCACCGGCCGGCAGGCAACGACGTTCAACATGCCTGACCGCGGCGTCCTCCGGCCCGGGGCGATCGCCGACGTCACCGTGTTCGCGCTCGACGAGCTCCATTGGGACAAGGAGGAGTTCGTCACCGACCTGCCGCACGGCGGGCCCCGGTTCCGGCGGCCGCCGGGGGGCTACCGCTACACGGTGACCGCGGGTGAGGTGACCCAGGAGCGGGATGTGCTCACCGGGGCGCGCCCCGGCGGCGTGGTGTCGTGAGGCGCGCTACTTGCGCTTCTTGCGCTTGCCGAACCGGCGCGGCTTCTTCTGGAACTCGCTCACGATGTCGGGGGCGGCGGCGTTGACGATGTCCTCGGCGGCGTCGAGCAGGGCGGCGACGTCCTGGCCCTCGGGCTCCGCCTCCGGCGCCACGTAGCCCTCCGACAGCGACCCGACCTGCCAGCCGGCGTCGATCATCCGCCGCTCGTACCCGACGCAGTCGTCGGGGCAGCGCCACGGGGCCTCGGGCGCGAGGTCGACCCGGCACTTCCGCACCACCTCGCCGTTGGCGTAGGTGCGGCTCTCGTAGTTCTTGCAGTCCGTCCGCATCGGCATGATCTCATAATGCCTGTTCAGCCGAGGCCAGCACGATCAGCCGAGCCAGTCACCGGCACACTCCAACAGGTACCGGCTCACGTCGAGGCACCGGTCGAGGACCTCGCACGACACCGCGTCGCCGTCGCGGATGTGGAGCAGCGACACCGACTGGTGGGCGACGATCCGCAGCGAGCGCTCGGGGGCGTCGGTCGCGGCGGGGATGGAGTCGATGGCCGACACCTCCAGCGGGAGGTCGGGCCCGCCGCGGCCGGCGAGGTCGGTGGCCAGGACCAGCAGGTCGGGATCGTGCGGCAGTGGCGGCAGCGCCCAGGTGAAGTTGAGCGGGAAGTGGAACTCGTCGGGTGGGTCCTCGACGTCGGCCCGTTCGATCACCGCGTCTTCGAAGCCCAGCAACACCCGTGGGTCGATCTCGAGCGAGAGGTAGAGGTCGACCGGTCCCTCACACCCCTCCTCGGGGTGGAGGTCGACCTCCCAGTTCTGGCGCAGCGAGTAGCTCTCGACGAAGTGCCGCTCGTCGTGGACGTGGAACCCGTGCTCGACCGCGTGGTCCTTGAGGTCGGCGACGAAGCCGGCGATGTCGATGACTGCCACCTCTAGCGCTCCGCTTCCATTGCGCCTCCGCTACTCCGGATCCAGGGTCAGGACGATCTTGAGCCCGTCGGCCAGGGTACGGAACGCGCGGCCCCGGTGCGACACCCGATGCTTCTCGACCGCCGTCATCTCGGCAAAGGTGCGGCCGTCGCCCTCGATCGGCACGAACAGCGGGTCGTAGCCGAACCCGCCGTCACCCCGTGCCTCGCCGCCGATGGTGCCCTCCACGTCGCCGATGGCCGCCACCTCGCGCCCGTCCGGCCACCGGGCCAGCGCCACGGTGGTGAACCGGGCGGTGCGCTCCGGGCCGGGGACGTCGCGGAGCTCGTGGAGCAGCTTGGCCACGTTGTCGGCATAGGTGGCGTGCTCGCCGGCGAACCGGGCGGAGTACACGCCCGGCGCGCCGAAGAGGGCATCGACCGAGAGCCCGGTGTCGTCGGCCACCGCCGGGAGTCCGGTGGCGTCACACAGCGCGACCGCCTTGAGGCGCGCGTTCTCCTCCAGCGTCTCGCCGGTCTCGTCGACCTCGGGCACCCCGGCCGGGCGTCCGACGAGGTCGACGTCGACGCCGGCGTCGCGCAGGACGAAGCGGATCTCCTCGGCCTTGTCGGGGTTGGCGGTGGCGAGGACGAGCTTCATCGACGGGATCTCACCGTCGAGGGGGTGGCGGGTCGGCCAGCACCTCGCGCTGCAGCTCGAAGATCTGTGCGATGCCGCCCTCGGCCAGCGCCAGCAGGTCGTCGAGCTCACGGCGCGAGAACGCGGCGCCCTCGGCGGTCCCCTGCACCTCGACGAAACGCCCCTCGCCCGTCATCACGACGTTCATGTCGACCTCGGCCCGCACGTCCTCGGAGTAGTCGAGGTCGAGGTACGGCAGGGCGTCGACGATCCCGACCGAGATCGCCGCGCACTGGTCGGTGAGCGGGTGGGCGCCCAGCTTCTTGTCGGCGACGAGCCGCGAGAACGCGTCGTGCAGCGCCACGTAGCCACCGCAGATCGACGCGGTCCGGGTGCCGCCGTCGGCCTGGAGCACGTCGCAGTCGACCGTGACCTGCACCTCACCCGTCGCGGTGAGGTCGGTGACCGCGCGCAACGAGCGTCCGATGAGGCGCTGGATCTCCTGCGTGCGGCCCGACTGCTTGCCCCGAGCGGCCTCGCGGTCATTGCGCTCGGACGTCGCCCCCGGGAGCATCGAGTACTCGGCGGTGACCCAGCCCCGACCCTTGCCCCGCAACCACGGCGGGATGCGCTCCTCGACCGATGCGGTGCACAACACGCGCGTCATGCCGAACTCGACGAGCACGGAACCGGCCGCGAACTGGGTGAAGTCGCGCGTGAACGCCAGGGTGCGCAGGTCGTCGGGCTCGCGCCCGTCACGTCGGATGCCCACGAGGTCTCCCGGGGTGGTGGCGATGGGAGTCAGATGGTAGTGACGAGCCCCTGCGAAGCCAGGGTGACACCGCTCCCGAACGCGTCCGAGCCCTCCGCCGCCGCCTCCAGCTTGTCGATCATCGGCCAGAGGTGGGTGAGGATCAGGCGCTCCGCGCCCGCTTCGCGCGCCGCCGCGCCCGCCTGCTTCGCCGAGAGGTGGATCGGCGCGGGGATGTTGGCGTCGAGGTACGTGGCCTCCGACAGCACGACGTCGGCGCCGGGGTCGAACGCGCCCACCGTCCAGTCGGGCCCGGTGTCGGCGGTGTAGATCAGGCGACGCCCGTCGTGGGTGGCCTCGACCGCGTAGGTGGGCGGCGGGTGGTCGGTGCGCGAGAACTTGAGGTCGATGTCGCCCACCGCGGCGGTGTCGCCGTCGCCGACCACGCACCAGTCGAAGGTGTTGCCCCAGTCGGACACCAGCGACAGCAGGAACTTCTCCAAGCCCTCGGGCGCGTACACCGGGACGTGCTCCCGGCCCAGGCCGTAGCGCAGCATCACGTGCAGGCCGTAGATGTCGACGCAGTGGTCGGGGTGGCCGTGGGTGAGCACCACCGCCGACAGGTCCTCGACCGCCACGTGCTCCTGCAGGTGCCCGAAGCTGCCGTTGCCGCAGTCGACCCAGACCGACGAGTCGGCGCCGCGCACCAGGTACCCGCTGCAGGCTTCGCCGCCGGCGCCGCCGTACGACCCCGAACACCCCAACACGGTCAATTCCACGTTCAGCCCCAACGCCAGGGCTCGACGGCAGCGACCTCGGGACCGAGGAACCGCACTCCGAGCGTGCGGAAGGTATCGACGGGTCCCGAGGTGAAGAAAACGTGCCGCGGGTCACGCGCCGGCTCCGTCGCCAGCATGTTCTCGCTGGTCAGGAGGTCGCGGACCGCGAACGCGGTCTCGTCCGCGCTCGACACCAGGACGACGTCCCTCCCCATCACGTCGCCGATGGTACGGGCCAACAGCGGGTAGTGCGTACACCCGAGCACGAGCGTGTCGACGTCGGCCTCGCAGACCGGCGCCAGCAGCCGCTCCGCCAACACGTGCACCTGGTCCGAGTCGACGTCGCCCGCCTCGACGAATTCCACGAACCCGGGGCAGGCCGCGCACGTGAGCTCGATGGTCGTCTCCTGCTCGTCGGCGATCCGCTGGTACGCGCCCGACGCGATGGTGCCGACGGTGCCGATCACCCCGACCCGGCCGCTGCGGGTGGCGCGCGCCGCTGCCCGCAGTCCGGGCTCGATGACCCCGATCACCGGGATCGTCAGCTGCTCGCGCAGCGGGTCGAGCGCGGCGGCGGCCGCGCTGTTGCACGCCACGACCAGCGCCTTCACGTCGTGGCCGAGCAACACGTCGGTGATCTCGAGCGTGTGGGCCAACACCTCCTCGCGCGGCTTCGGACCGTACGGGAATCGACCGGTGTCGCCGAAGTACACGATCCGCTCGTCGGGGAGGAGGTCGATGAGCGCGCGCAGCACCGTGAGTCCACCCAGGCCGGAGTCGAAGACGCCGATCGGCGGCGCGGTCACGTCGCCCCTCCCGCGGCGCGCCGCAGGCGGTCCGCCACCGCGGCCGCGAGCCCGGTGCCGTCGGGCACCACCGCGAGCACGACGTCCAGCTCGCGCGCGTCGGCCGCCCGCAACATGGCGTACAGGTCGTGCGCGTAGCGCTCGACGTCGGCGGGTGCGCCGAGCCCCACGACGCGCGCGTCCGCCGGCGGCGCGCCGATCACACCGACGCGTTCGCCGCGCGCGATCGCAGCCATCGCGTGTTCCTCGATCTCGGCGCGGTCGGTGAGCTCGACGCGCGCCCGGGGCGCGTAGTGCGAGGCGAGCGTCCCGGGCGCGGCGATCTCACCGCCGGTGAGGAGCGGGACCGTGACGCCGAGCAGCGCTTCGACACGCCCACGGGGGACTCCCCCCTCGCGCAGGATCGCGGGTCGCGGCCCGGTGCAGTCGACGATGGTCGACTCGACGCCGACCCGACACGGACCACCGTCGAGCACGAGGTCGACGTCGCCGCCGAGGTCGGCGCGCACGTCGGCGGCAGTCGTCGGGCTCACCCGGCCGAAGCGGTTGGCGGACGGCGCGGCGACGCCACCACCGAAGGCGCGCAGCAGCTCGAGCGCGAGCGGCTGGTCGGGCACGCGCAGGCCGACGGTGTCACGCCCACCGGTGACCGCGTCCGGGACCCGTGCGGCACGCGGCACCACCACCGTCAACGGCCCCGGCCAGCACGCGCGCGCCAGCACCGCCGCCGCGTCCGGCACCTCGGAGGCCCACTCGGGGAGGAGCGCGGGGTCGCCGAGGTGCACGATGACGGGGTGATCCGGCGGGCGGCGCTTCACCGCGAACAGCCGGCGCACCGCGGCGGCCGACGACGCGTCGGCCCCGAGGCCGTAGACCGTCTCGGTGGGGAAGGCCACCAGGCCACCACCGCGCAGCACGTCGACCGCGCGACCGACGTCGGCCGGGCTCACCAGTAGTTGATGCGGGTCGCCCGTTCGACGACCTCGTCGAGGTCGTCGGTCCACGCCCCCGACGAGAGGTACTTCCATCCCGCGTCGGGCAGGAGCGTGACGATGGTGCCCGACTCCATCTGGGCGGCCATCTTCGCCGCGCCCGCCACCGCCGCGCCCGACGACACACCGGCGAACACGCCGCAGTCGTCGAGCAGGCGCCGGAGCCACTCGATCGACTCGCGGGGGCGCACGATGAACTTCCGGTCGAGGACCGCGGGATCGAAGATCGGGGGCACGAAGCCGTCGTCGAGCGAACGCAGACCCTGCACCAGCTCCCCCGCCGGAGGCTCGACCGCGACGACCTGCACCGCGGGGTTCTGCTCCTTCAGGTACCGGCCCACGCCCATCAGCGTGCCGCTGGTGCCGAGCCCGGCGACGAACACGTCGACCTCCGGGCAGTCGCGCCAGATCTCGGGGCCGGTCCGCTCGTAGTGGGCGAGCGGGTTGGCGGGGTTGCCGTACTGGAACAGGCGCACCAGCGACGGGTCGTCGGCACCCAGCTTCTCGGAGAGGCGGATGGCGCCGTTGCTGCCCTCCTCGGCCGGCGACACGACGATCTCGGCACCGAAGATCTCGAGCAGCTGGCGGCGCTCCACCGAGACGTTCTCCGGCATCACCACCCGCAGGCGGTAGCCCCGCAGGCGCGCCACCATCGCGAGCCCGATGCCGGTGTTGCCCGACGACGGCTCCAGGATGGTGTCCCCGGGACGGAGGTCGCCGGACTCCTCGGCCAGCTCGATCATCTTGAGCGCGATGCGGTCCTTCGACGACCCGCCCGGGTTCTGGCCCTCGAGCTTGGCGAAGATGCGCACGTCGGGGTTGGGCGACAGTGCGTGCACGCCGACCAGCGGGGTGTCGCCGATGACGCCGAGGATGTTCTCGTGGCGCATGCCGGATCCGGCGCGAACCGGTCTCAGCCTCCTGCCACCGCGGGCAGGATCGAGAGCACGTCGCCGTCGGTGACCTTGGTGTCGAGCTGGTCGAGGTACCGGATGTCGTCGTCGTTGCAGTACACGTTGACGAACTTGTGGAGGTCGCCCTGGTCGTCGACCAGCTGGCCCGCCAGCCCGGGGTAGCGCGAGGTCAGCGCGCCGAACACCTCACCCACCGTCGCCCCCTCGGCCGCGACCGAGGACGCGCCGTCGGCGTGGGGTCGCAGCAGGGTGGGCAGGCGGACTTCCACGGCCATGCCCCCATCCTACAAGTCCGACCGTCCGGGTCGGGATTGACGGCGGCGCCAATCCGGCCGCGCGCTCAGCCCGGGTCTCGCTGCCGTGCGACGTGCGGTGCATCGCGTCGGCGGTGGAACCGGGTGGGCGGCGTGAAAGGCTCGCGTCACAGATGCCGTCCGCGCGGTGAACCCGCTTGCATTTAGGCAATGCGCGTTATTAAATCCCTTTTTCGGGGTCGCGGGATCAGGGCGGTGCAAGGTGGGTACTGCCGAGGTTTGCTATCACTTCCTGTGCGCTGCGCATGGACGGATCGGCTCGGCACCGATCGAGCGCCGGACGCCGCCTCGGCCTCGTCCGTGTCCGGTGTGCAGTGCCACGTCGGAGGTCTGGGTGGGCACGAGCCTGCAGGTCGGCGACCGCGCGGGATCCGGTCGCAACAATCCGATGCTGCGGGCTGGGTGACGCGTGACCGCGGAAGTCACCGCCGTGCACCTCGACTCGGGACTCGTCCGAGAAGACCTCGAGATCGGCCGCCTCAGCGCCGAGTTGGCCGACCGGTTCCAGGACGTCTCGCCCGAGGTGATCGAGTACGGCGTCCGTGAGGAGTTCGTTCGCTGGTCCTCGGTACCGGTGCGAGACTTCGTGCCGATCTTCGTGGCGCGCGCGGTGCGGGGGAAGCTGCGCGAGCTCTCGGCCTCGAACCGGATCCGGGCCGTGGCGCCCCGAGTGCGGATGCCCGACTACGAAGTGCAGGGCTTCCAATCCGAGGGCAAGGCGTGCGGGGTGCCCACCCGGCGCAAGAGCTCACTGACCTGATTGGCGTCGGAGGTGCCGAGCACCACGTAGCGCCGTAGGTGCTTCAGCATCTCGTACATCTCGGTGTGCTCGTCCAAGACGCGTTGCATGTCCAGGTGCTCGACCATCAGGGGCCTCCGGTTACCGGTCAGTAACCAAAGAAACGACCGGTCACCCAGCGGAGTTCCCCGCGCCCGAGGCCCTTCGACGCGGCCGCCAACCGTCACGCGCCGATCCGGCCCTCGTCGAGCACGCGCAAGGACCACCACTCGTCGCCCCGCCACACGACGCAGTCGACCAACACGATCCCGGCTCGGCGAGCCCGCACCCTGAGCTCGGCGAACACGGTCAGCTCGTGCACGGAAGGGCGGCCGGCCCGTCCTCCCGAGCGGACCACGATGGCGAGCCGCGAGGTCCCCAATTCGGCGGCCAGATCGACCAGCTCCCAGACCTTCAGCCAGGAGAGCGAGCGATGACGCGGGTTGCGTCCGACCCCGCACACCTCGCCGTCCACGTCGATGCCGAGGACGAACATCCCCGGATCAGCCGGTACGAACACGGCACCTCCCCACGTCGGCACGACCGGGGAAGCGGCGGTGGAGAAGTGTCTCGACCCTACGACGGCGGTGTGACAGTCATCGCCGGGTCAACCGACCTCGACGGCGACCTCGGTGATCGACTCGTCCCGGATCTGGAAGGCGCGCAGGACCGGCTCGCCGTACTTCAGGCTCACGATCACGTACCACCATGCGGGGTCGACCGCCTGACGCACGTCGGTCGGCGACGGGTAGGCGTCGGTGTGCGTGTGCGAGTGCCACACGCCGATGATCTCCGTGCCGCGGGACTCCGCGTCACGCATCGCCCGCAGGTAGTCGCGTGAGTCGACCGTGTACGTGCGTGCCGACTGGTCGGCGTTCTGGCACGGGTACGCGGCGGTGACCTCCCCGGTGCCCGCGGCCGACGACCCGTCGAGCGGGCCGGCGAGCAGGCCGCACGCCTCGTCGGGGAAGCCGTCGAAGCAGTGCGAGACGACGGTCTCGTACTGCGCGTGCGTGAGCCGCAGGACGGACGCGCCGTCGGCCAGAGCCATCGGCGCAATCTAACGGAACGCGGTCACGATCCATACCCGGGACTCGAGCTCCACGCCGTCGCGCGTCTCGTGCGCGGCCATCGCGGTGCGCAGCGCGTCGACGGCCCGGGCGACGGCGTCGGCGTCGAGGTCGGCGAGCAGCGGGCGCGTCACGCCGTTGTCCCGCGCCATGGCGACCGCGGCATCGAGGTCGCCGCCGAACCGGAACGGGACGGCGAGGTCCTCGAGCGCGACGCCGCGGAAGCCGGCCGCCTCGAGCACCGCGCGCACCCGATCAGGTTCCGCGAGGCCCAACATGCCGGTGGCGCCGGCAACGGGGGGCGCCAACGGCCGGCCCATCGCGAGCGCGTCCCATGGCACCCGGAGCCACTCGTTGCGGCCGAAGTCCTGCCACACCACCATCGCGAGCCGGCCACCGGCCGACATCCCCCGGCCGATGTTGGCGAAGGCAGCCGCCGGATCGGCGAAGAACATCACGCCGAAGCGGCTCACGACCACCTGGGCCCGCCCCGCCGGGAACGGGTGCACCTGCGCGTCGGCGCGCAGGAACTCGAGGTTCGTCAGGCCGTCGGCCGCGGCACGCTCACGCGCCCGCTCCAGCATCGCGGTCGAGAGGTCGACGCCGAGGGCGTCACCGTCGACGGCCAGCCGCGCGCACGCGCGCGTGGTGTCGCCCGTCCCGCAGCCGACGTCGAGCACGTGGTCGGTCGTGCCCACCGCGGCCACCTCGAGCAGGCGCTCCGAGTGGGGGCGCAGGGCCTCGTTCTGCGCCGCCTCGCGTGCCACCCACGCATCGCCCGACGGCCCGTCCCACGCCGCGGCCTGGTCGACGTTCACGATCTCCGGCATCGGACCACCTCCGGGGGCACGGTACCGTGCTGGCGGTGAGCAGGCGCGGCGACCAACTCGTCATCACCAACCGCAAGGCACGGTACGACTACCTCGTCCTCGACACGTGGGAGTGCGGGATCATGCTCGCGGGCCCCGAGGTCAAGTCGGTGCGCGACGGCCGGGCCAACCTGCAGGACGCGTACGCGCGCGTGGAGGACGGCGAGGTGTGGCTGTACGGCATGCACGTGTCGCCCTACTCCTACTCGCGCATGGAGCTCGATCCGGTCCGCAAGCGCAAGCTCCTCCTCCACCGCAAGGAGATCACCGCCCTCGAGCGCGGCACGGCCGAGAAGGGGCACACGCTCGTGCCGTTGCGGGTGTACTTCAAGAACGGCCGGGCCAAGGTGGAGCTGGCCCTGGCCCGGGGCAAGCGCGCCTACGACAAGCGCCACGCGATCGCCGAGCGCGACGCCCGGCGCGAGACCGAGCGCGCGCTCAAGGGCGTCCGCGACTAGCAACCGGCCACCGACTACGGCCGGCGGTACGCGTAGATGGCGAGCGGCGCGAACACCGCGGTGATCGCCGCGCACCAGAGGAACGACGTCAGCACGTAGTGGCCGGTGGAGTGCTCGACCAACGCCGATCCCGCGCTGCCGTCCATCAGGCCGCGCATCGCGTTGCAGACCTGGGTGAGCGGCTGGTTGCGGGCAATCGGCTGCAGCCATCCGGGCAGCGTGTCGACGAGGATCACCGACGACGACACGAACACCAGGATGAAGAACGGCGTCGACGCGGCCTGCGCGGTCTCGGTGTCGCGCACGAACAGCCCGATGGCGGCGAACACCCAGAACATCGCGAAGCCCCACACCAACGCGATCAGGTACGCGAGCATGATCCCGCCGAAGCTGCCGTGGAACGAGAAGCCCACGAGGAACGCCACCCCGGTGACGATCGCGAGCAGCGCCGCCTGCCGCAACAGGTCGGCGATGGCGCGTCCACCGACGACGGCCGACCGCGCCATCGGCAGCGCGCGGAACCGGTCGATCAGCCCCGACTTCGAGTCCTCGGCGAAGAAGATGCTGACGCCGAACCCGTCGAAGATCGCGATCTGCGCCAGGTAGCCGGGGATCAGGTACTCGACGTACGTGAGCCCCGGCACGTGGATCGACCCGCCGAACACGTACACGAACAGCAGGAGGAACATCACCGTCTGGGCGACGCTGAACACGAGCAACTGCGGCGTGCGCAACAGGTGCTTGACGTTGCGGCCCGCGATCACGAGCGCGTCGTTCAGCGCCGCGCCCCGCGGCAACCGGTTGGAGACGGGTGCGTCGGTGACCACCGCGTCGGTCGTGATTGCGGTCATCGGGAGACCTCCGAGGGTTTCGGCGAGTCGGGTGCTTGCTCGTCGGTTGTGCCGGACACGGTCGTGTGCCCGGTGAGGGCGAAGAACACGTCGTCGAGCGACGGCCGGCGCAGGGTGATGTCGACCACCTTGATGCCGGCCTCGTCGAGGCGGCGCACCACCTCGACCAGGCTCTGCGCCCCACCCTCGACGGGGAGCGACACCCGTCGCGTGCCCCGGTCGACGGTGGGTCGCTCGTGGCCGATGTCGGCCACCAGCGTGACGACCCGTTCGAGGTCGGCATCGTCGACGGTGACGTCGAGCACGTCGCCGGCGAGGCGCTGCTTGAGCTCGGTCGGGGTGCCGGTGGCGATGACCCCGCCGTGGTCGATGACCACGACGTCGGACGCGAGCTGGTCGGCCTCCTCGAGGTACTGGGTGGTGAGGAGGATGGTGGCGCCCTCGTTCACCAGGTCGCGGAGGTAGGCCCAGAGGTCGAGCCGGTTGGCGGGGTCGAGCCCGGTCGTCGGCTCGTCGAGCAGGAGCACCCGCGGCCGGGCGACGAGACCGGCGCCGAGGTCGATGCGGCGACGCATGCCGCCGGAGTACGTCTTCAGCTGGCGGTCGGCCGCGTCGGTGAGCGACACCCGTTCGAGGACCTCGGCCGCGCGTTCGGCGGCGAGCCGCTTCGACAGGCGCGAGAGGCGCCCGACCATCTCGAGGTTCTCGCGCCCGGTCAGCGTCTCGTCGACCGCCGCGTACTGGCCGGCGAGACCGATGCACCGGCGTACCGCAGTGGGCTCCTTGACCACGTCGAACCCGGCGACGCGCGCCGAGCCCGCGTCGGGCTCGAGCAGGGTCGAGAGGATCCGGACGAGGGTGGTCTTGCCCGCGCCGTTCGGCCCGAGGAGGGCGACCACCCCACCCTCCGGCACCGACAGGTCGACCCCGCACAACGCCTGGGTGTCCCCGAACGAGCGGGCGATGCCTTCGACTTCGACGATCGAGCTCATGGCTCCTGCTTCCCTTCGTGCGCGTCCTTCCAGAAGGACACGCCGTCCAACGACTCCGACTCGATCGAGGCCGCGAGCTGTTCGGTGAACGCGCAATCGGCGTCCACCAACGCGCGCTCGTAGTCCATCTCCACGAGGAACACGCGCGGCACGCCGTTGTGCGTCGCGGCCTCGACGATCGCATCCAGCTCCGACAGCCGGGCCTGCAGCTCGACGACCCGATCCTGGAGGAGCCCGACGACCCGTTCAGGCGGGAGCACGCCCATGAGCGAGAGCCCGGCCTCGAACTGCGGGAACTCCTTGGCCGCCCGCCCCAGCAGCTGCGCCATCCAGTCCTCGAGCTCGGTCCGGCCGTCGTCGGTGATGCGGTAGACGGTGCGCTCCGGGCGCCGACCCTCCCGGACCACCTCCTGCTCCTCGACCAGACCCCGCTTGAGCAGCGTCTCGACGACGCCGTACAGCGAGCCGTAGTTCAGGCGGATACTCGCGTCCTGTCCTCGGGTACGCATGGTGGCGGCCATCTCGTACGGGTGCATGGGGCGCTCGGACAGGCAGGCCAGCACGGCGAGGGCGAGCGGGTTGGTGCGCCGTCGGGGCATGGTGTCATTCCTCCGAATACTCGGAGCAGAGTATACGGATTGGAATATGGATGCAACCCCCTGCCGCAAGAAACCCGCACGCCGGTAGAGTGGGGTGGTCGCGCCCACCGACACGCACCGGTGCGGCATTTGACATGGGGGTGCGTGGCTTCGATTTCGGACGATCGAGGTGGGGGAAGCGAGCCGACGTCGCCGGAACGTCGTGAAAGAGCCGGCAACAAGCAGAAATGCCAACACTGACGAGGGCAACCTCGCACTCGCGGCCTAGTACCAACTAGACGCGCGTCCCTCCCGACCCAGCCGCTCGGTCGGAACCGGGGCGCCATTGAGAGCGGCTCACCATCGGGGATCGCCTCAGTACCCGATGGGACACCTCACTGAGGCTGGGGTCGCCGACCGCCGCCGGTGAGCGGTGGTGACCCGAGATCTTCTCCCGGATGCGCTCGGAGAAGCCCCACTGACATCCCGGAAGACGCGGGTTCGACTCCCGCCACCTCCAAGAGTGCTTTCGCACGAGAGAGCACTGTTGGAGGTGCGCCACGTCCCTCGCCCACGCCGATCGAGGATCTCGAGCGCCCAAGCGATCGCGTCACTGACGCGAATACCAGCCGGTTGCGGTTTCGTCCAGAGCCGACAACGACCGTGACCAGTTGGCGTTCGACCCAGGAGCTCACGTCGCGTGGCCCGGTCAGCCCGGTACGTTCCCCTGTTCTGCTGCGGCGACGAGGTCGCGTGCGCTATAGCGGAGCAGAAAGCGTTCACGAACGAGCCGCGTCGTGACGCTTCTCATGTGCCCGACGTAGCGGGCGTGACTCCGGTAGAGCTCCGTGAGCGTTCAGGGCTGAAGTCGACGTCGCGCTCGGCGCGCTTTGAAGTCAGTTCTTCCTCACCTCGGAACTGCGGAATGAGCGCTTCCACCACGCCCAGCGGTGTTGACGTACCGGCCGGCGCAAGCTGCTTCGGTATCGTCACCAATCGGCGAGAGGTGAGCAGCTGATGACGCTCCATTTCCTGTGTCCGGCACCGCGGCAGCCTGCGGGCGGGGTCGAGAAGATCTATCAGTTCGTGGCCGCGCTCGAGCGAGCCGGAATGCAGGCGATGGTCGTGCACCCGAACGGCTCGAAGCCGCTCGCGTACTGGTTCGAGCCTGCGGCGACGGTGGTGCGTGCCGACCAGCTCGATTTCGACGTCGACCGAGATGTGCTGGTCGTACCGGAACGCTGGGCCTTCGACGTTCGCCTTCCGAACGACGCCCAGGTGATCGTCCTCAACCAGGGGGCATATCTGACGTTCGGCCGGCTCCCTCTCCCGGCAGCAGGCACATCGCTGTCCTCGCTGAGCCCCGGGCCCTTCGGGCACGAGGGGCTGCTGGGCGTCGTGTGCGTTTCGACCGACAGCGAGCGCTACCTCCGGTTCACGTTCCCGGAGTTGGACGTTCGCCGGATCCACGTCGGGATCGACACCTCGGTGTTCAGCCCCGGCGACACCTGGCGAGAGCATGCGCTGGCGTACATGCCCCGACGACGACCTGACGAGGTCGGGGAGCTCCTGCGAATTCTCGCCAGTCGAGGGCGGAGTCCCGACTGGGTGCTTCGTCCGCTCGAGGGCCTCGATCATCGTGGGGTCGCGGATGCGCTCCGCGCCGCGCCCGTCTTCCTGAACTTTCCGATTCGGGAAGGTTTCCCGCTCCCGCCGCTCGAAGCCATGGCGTGCGGATGCATCGTCATCGGGTATTCGGGCCGCGGCGGAGACGAGTATCTGCTGCCCGACTGCTCCTTCCCGGTCCCTGAAGGTGACTCGATCGAGTACGCACGGGTCGTCGAGACCGTGATCGACGAATACACCAAGAAGGACGAGCGGCTGGCTGCCATCAGTCGCGCGGCGATCGACCTCGTGTCCACCGAATACACGATGGACCGACAGGATCGAGAAACCGTCGAGGTCTTCACGCAGCTTGCCCCCACTCCACGTGCCGTCACCGGCGCGTCGACCAAGGTTCCGATGGCCTCGATGCTCCGCGACGTGGACGCGCACGACCCCAGCCGTGCCCGCGTGCTCGCGTACCACGCTCGAGAAGGCCTGCGGACGCTGACACGACGAGCACACGGGTAGCGAGTCATGCGGAGCAGATGGCGCACGGTTCTCGATCGGCCGGGTCGATACCGATGGCTGGCGCTCCTGGAGTCAGCCGCATACACCTGGATCCACCGGCGTCCGGTCTGGATCACGAGGAATGGCCCCTACTGGACGATCAGAACCTGGCGCGGCGCGACGACGGTGTCGGCCGGCTACCGATGGCGCGGGCCTGATTTCTGGCGCGACCTGACCGCCGATCTGCTCTTCTTCCAGTATCGGCCGCGTGCCGGCGACGTCGTCGTCGACATCGGCGCAGGCATGGGCGAGGAGCTGCCCTCGCTCTGCCAATCGGTTGCTCCTGGTGGGAGGGTGATCGCGGTCGAGGCGCACCCATTCACGTACGAGGGATTGGTCCGGGCGATCTCGCTCAATCGGCTGGCCAACTGCGTTCCGGTCGCGGCTGCCCTCTCTGACCAGACGGGCACCACGATGATCAGCGATGTCGACGATCCCGACCTGAACAGCACCCTTCCCGGTGCGCTCCTGACCCGTGCCCAGGTCGAGGTGCCGGCGGTCACGCTCGACGACCTGGCCCAGCGCATGTCGATCGAGCGGATCGACCTGCTCACGATGAACATCGAAGGTGCGGAGCGTCTGGCCATCCGCGGCATGGACCGTGCGTTGCGCCAGACGCGAAACGTCGTGATCTCGTGCCACGACTTCCTCGCGGCCGAGTCCGGCGACGAATCCCTGCGGACGAAAGATCTGATCGTCGACACCCTGAGGTCCGCCGGCTTCAACGTTCTCACGCGGGACGACGAACGCGAGTTCGTCGCCGACTACGTCTACGGAACGCGGGACGCGCCGACGGGACCGTAGGGATCGCGACGCGAACGCTCAGGCCGCGCTGGCGTCGTGGTGACTCGCGGCGTACTCGGCGAGGCCGCGGACGCAGCCGGCGAGGAAGCGACGGATGCCCCGCTCGACGAGCCAGCCGGTCCCGCGCACGGCCGGGACGAACGACGAGTGCCACCGGATGAGCGTGCCGCCGGGCACCGGCTCGAGCTCCACCTCGCCGACGTAGTCGCGCACCGGCAGACCGGAGAGCGACGCGTACCGGAGGCGCCGGTCGGGCACGAGCTCGAGCACCTCGTCACGGCCCGTCGTCCGGCCGCGGCGGAACACCCGGATCGCGCCGACGCCCTCGGGCGCACCGTCACCCGGTTGCTCGAGCTCGAACGACTCGATCGGGGACCACTGGGGCCAGGTCGAACCGTCGGTGAGGAGCGCGTACACCGCGCCCGGGGACGCCACACTCGTGGCGGAGACCTCGATCCGTCGTCGTCGCATTGCCCCGTCCTTCCACTCGTTGTACCATGTGGTACGTGTACCGAATGGTACGCCCCGATCCCCCGGAGGTCAAGTGAGCGACGCGCCGAACTCACGGGAGCGGCTCCTCGAGGCCTCGATCGGCTACGTCCGGGAGCACGGTGTGGCCGAGCTGAGCCTGCGGCGCCTGGCCGCGGCCATCGGTACCAGCCACCGGATGCTGATCTACCACTTCGGCTCCAAGCAGGCGCTGCTGGTCGCGATCGTCCGCGCGGTCGAAGAGCAGCAACGCCGGACCATGGCCGCGCTCGACGCCGACCCGTCGCTCTCGCCCTCCGACATCGCGCGTCGGATGTGGCAGCAGCTCGCCGACCCGTCGTTGTGGCCCAACGAGCGCCTCTTCTTCGAGACCTACGGTCAGGCCCTCCAGGCCCGGGCCCACACGGTCGACTTCCTGGACGACGTCGTGGAGTCGTGGCTCGCGCCGATCGCGGAGATGCGGCGTGCACAGGGGGTGCCGGCCGCGGTGGCGGCCGCCCAGGCGCGCCTCGACCTGGCCGTGACGCGCGGGCTGCTCCTCGACCTCCTCGCCACCGGCGACCGTGCCGGCACCGACGCCGCGGTGGAGCACTCCATCACGCTGTTCGAGTCCTGGCGCGCGACCCTCCCGGACCCGTCGCTCCTCACCGCGACCGCGAGCGCGCCCGTCCCTGACGCCGAGGACGGGGTCCGACTGCTGTTGGTGTCGGGCAGCTTGCGCGCGGCGTCGACGAACTCGGCCGTGGTGCGCACCGCGCAGCTGGTTGCGCCCGCGGGGATCGCGACCACCGTGTACGACGGCGTCGCCGACCTTCCGCCGTTCAACCCCGACGACGACGCGGATCCGCTGCACCCGGCCGTCGCCGACCTCCGCGCCCGGATCCACCGCGCCGACGGTGTCCTGTTCTCGACGCCCGAGTATGCGGGCGCGCTCCCGGGCGCGTTCAAGAACGTCCTCGACTGGATGATCGGTGACGACCAGGCGCGCTCGATCGCCGGGAAGCCGGTCGCGTGGATCAACGCGTCGGTGCGCGATGCGACCGACGCCCACGAATCGCTCCGGAAGGTGCTCGGCTACGCCAGCGCGGAGATCGTGGAAGGCGCGTGCGTGCACATCCCGGTCGCGACTGCGCTCGTCGACGCCGACGGCGTCATCGCAGACGACGCGGTGCGCGCTCGGATCACGGCGTCACTGGCCGCGCTCGCGGCCGTCAGTGGCGATGGCGCCGACGGTGCGTGAAGATCCGCCCGAACACGAGGATCCCGACGATCGCCACCACCTGGCCTCCGAACACGATCCGGGTCACGTCGACCGACGGCACCCAGCTGACGGTGCCGTCGGCGACCACGATGGCGCCGACCGCGCGTACGTTGACTCCGAACCCCACGCCGCTACCGGAACCGGTTCCCTGGCCGTCGGGCGCATCGCCTTCGCCGCCCCCTCCCCCGCCGCCCCCGCGCACCGCGGCGACGGGGATGACGGTGACCCCGTCGACCTCGTAGGCGTCGCCGAACACCCGCTTGACGGTGAGGACGTCCTTCACCGCATCGAGCCTCGACAGTGCGCTCGTCATCGCCGACTTCCCCTGTGCGTGCTCCGATGCCATCACGACCTCCTGGCTGCGACCTCGCTGCGAACGACGCGCCGGCGGGCGCGCTCCGGAGAGTGGGTACCCACGGGCGGCCGGCGTCGACCGCTCGCCGCCCGATCCCCCGACCTCGAACCACCGATCGGCAACCAATCGGCGAACACGACCGGCGGCCACTCGTTGGCCCCACCGACGGTCGGGCGCCGCCGGACTACGGGACGATCTGGTCGACGACGTCGAGGTTGTAGAAGCGCATGGTGTCGCAGAGCGCGGCGATGCGCCCGGCCATCTCCGACGTGTCCGGACGCTCGGAGTTCTCCATCGCCTCGTCGTACGACGCGAAGCGGGCGATGGTCGCGTACGTGTTCGGCCGGTCCCGATCCTGGCAGAAGAGGATGCTCATCGGCGTGGGGCCGCCGGCCTGGCGCCGGGTCTCGGCGAACTCCTCGCCGATGGCGCGGACCTCGTCGTACTTCGACGTCTCGTACTCGATGACCTGCACGAACTCCATCCTCGTTCCCCTTCGTCGAGCGACCGGTCGAACAAGGGTCCCGCGCCACCTCCCCAGCGTCAATCGGGTCGAGGTCCGTCCGCCACGGCGGGCACGCCGATCGGGTTCGGGTACGGGATGAGCCCGCTCGCGGCCACCGCGCGCGCGAGCGGCTCGAGCCCGCGCATCAGCTCGTCGACGGCCTCGGGCGGCGCCGCCGCGAAGAGCACGCGGGCCGCGGCGTCGGTGGCGCGCTCGATCAGCGCGCGGAGATCGCGCCCGGCGTCGGTCGCGCCGCCGTCCCCGTCGACCAGGCCGCGCTCGCGCAGCCGGTCGGTCGCGGCCGCCCACTCGTCCTCGGTCCATCCCCGGCTGTTGCGCAGGAGCTCGGTGGGCACGCCGGTCTCGGCCGCCGACAACACGTGCGCTTCACAACCGTCGAGCCGGGCGCGCCGCAACGCGGTCACGTGGCCGTCGCCGCGGTGCTCGCGGATGGTCGTGCAGTGCTGCCAGACCTCGGCCACCGGGTCGTCGGGCCGCGCCACCTCGCGGTTGGCACGGTAGAGCGGGCGGGTCGGGTCGTCGGCGGCCGACGTCACGACGTCGCGCAGCGTGCCGACGACTGCGCCCGCGATCTCGTCGACCGTCGGGCACACCTCCCGCAACGCGGCCATGGCCGCCCGCGATCGGGCGCGCACCAGGGACTCCGGGGTCGCGAACGACCACGCGTCGGGAATCGCCCGCTCGACCATCGCGGGCGCGAAGTTGTAGAAGGCATCGATCACCACGTCCGCCCCGACCGCGCCCAGCGGCGCGGCGCGGAAGCCGAAGTAGCCCATCCAGAAGCCCTTCATCCCGCACGCGACCGCGGCGGCACGCGACTCGTCGGCGAAGTACGTCACCGCGTGGACGGTCTCGACACGCACCCACAGGGCGCGGACGTCGTCGGCGGTGGTCACTCCCCGGCCGCCGCCAGTCGCCGGTCGTAGTCGTCGGCCAGCGCCATCAGCGCCGCCGCGCTGTCGCCCTCGAACGACGAGCCGTGCATGATCGCCAGCCGGGCCGGCTGCAGCTCGGCGAGCTTCCGGATCGTGCTCCCCGTCTGCGGCGTGAGGCACGTCGCCAGGAACATGTCCTCCGCCTGGCTCGCGGGCTCGACGACGTCGTCGCCGGTGATCGCCGGGCCCTGCCCCACCTGCGACATCACGTCACCGCAGAACAGCGTGCCGGTGGTCTCCTCGTAGAGCGCGTGCGCGTCCCAGCCGTGGGGCACGTGCGGCGTGTCGAGGTTCCGGATGCGCTTCCCACCGAGGTCGAGGACCTCGTCGGGGCCGAGCGGGCGCGGCGGGCGGTCGGCCAGATCGTCGATCGACACCATGCACCCGAGGGCGCCGTGCGCGACCTGGGCGTCGGGGGCGGCGGCGAGGAACTGGTTCATCGCGCCGCACTCGTCGGCCTCCAGGTGGCCGAAGGTGATCCACCGCAGCCGCTCGACGGGCATGACCCGCCCGATCGCCGCCGACACCAGCGGGAACATCCCGCGTTGGCCGGTGTGGAACAGCAGCGGCTCGTCGGCATCGACCAGGAACTGGTTGAACGTGAAGCCGGTCGGCCCCACCTCGGGGACGAAGGTCGAGAAGCGGTAGATGCCGTCCGCGATCTCGGTGACGTCGGTCTCCATGGGTTGCGTCCTTTCAGAGCGGGAGCGGGTGGGCGAGGATGCCGGTGCCGGGTCGGCGCCCGGAGAGGACCTGCACGAACTCGATGGCGTCGATCTCGACCCGTTCGCCGTTCGTGCCCTGGCTGAACTTCCCACCCGCCGGGCCCTCGAGCACGAGCTCGAACGGCTGGCCGTGGATGTCCGCCCACTCTCCCACGATGTCGGCCACCAGACGACCGTCGTGGTCGGCGGTGAGGTCCATCCCGTGCCCGGTCGCGGCACACAGGTCGATGCGGTGGGCCCACACGTCGCGCGTGAACCCGACGTCGAGCAGGTACCAGAGACCCACCCAACCGACGGGAGGGCCGAACGGGATCGGCAGGTGGCGCATCGGCGCCGGCGTCCGCCAGCGACCGGCGACGGCCTTCGGGCCGATGGCCTGCAACTGGACCACGACCTCGTCGTCGGTGAGGTGGGCGCGCTCGCGGATCTGGAGCTCGTTCATGCCGTCGACCCAGTGGTGCGAATCGATCTGACGGTTCAGCGGCACGCCGCGGACGAGCTGATGGACGAACTGCGGGAAGCTCGCCTGCGCGTCGCCCGAGCCCAGCACGTGCAGGACCACCTTGCGCACGTCCCACGCGGTGCAGTCGGTCGGTAGTGCCCACTCGTCATCGGTGAACGACGCGGTGAGGGCGGCGAACCGCCGAAACTCCTCCTCCGCGATCACCTTGGCCTCGGGGCGTTGGATGCGCTGGACCGAGAGGTCGCTCATCGGCTCTTCCTTCTCCTTCTGTTCGCGTCGTCCAGGTACAGGTCGACGAGTCGGTCGAGGTGACGAGTCCAGCGGTCACCCCCGGGATCGTTGCTGGACTGGGCGTCGAGGATCCCCGCGACCATGGCGACGAAGCAGTCGACGTCGGCGGGGTCGGTCATGCCGGCGGCGGCGAGGAGCTCGCCGAGCCGCGACAACGTCGCCTCGGCGTCCGCGTACGCCTCCGGTGACGGCTCGAAGCCGGGGATGGGCCGGTGGAACAGCAGCTCGGACCGAGCGGCGTCGGCCAGCCCGAAGTCGACGAAGGCGCGCACGAACACCTTGAGCGCGGCCCGCGGCGCAGCCGGGAGCTCCCGCGCCGCGAGTTGTTCGCGCAGCTGACGGTTGCCGTCGGCGAACATGGCGTCGTAGAGGGCGAGCTTGGAGTCGAAGTAGGCGTAGAGCGAGGGTTGGCGCATGCCCACCGCCTTCGCCAGCGCGTGGAGCGACACCCCGCCGATGCCGTGCTCGGCGGCGAGTGCCCAGGCCGCGGCCACGATCACCGCGGTCTTGGCCTCGCGGCGGCGGGCCACACCCCCGACAGGGTGTCGTGGCGGCGGGCTTCGCAGCGGCGGTGGTCTCTATCACTGATAGGGAGTTTACCTATCGACGATAGGATGTCAACCCTTCGTCGCCGGGTCATTCCGAACGCAGCGCCACCGCCGGCCGGACCCGGCCGGCCGCACGCGCCGGCCACCAGGCGACCGCGCGCGCAAGCACGACGGCGCCCACGGCCGTCGCCGCGACCGCCAACACCGGGAACGACGTGCTCGCATCGATCCCGAGCCCGTCCGCGACGGCCCGCCACACCAGTGTCCCCACCACGAGGCCGAGCGGCACACCGACGACGATGCCGATCGCGGCCAACGCCGTCGCCTGCCAGCCGATCGTCGCCCGCACCTGGCGACGCACGAAGCCCAGGGTCTTGAGCAGCGCGAGCTCGCGCCGACGACGACGCACCCCCGTGACCAGGCCGTGGCCGACCGCGAGCAGCGCGAACGCGCCGAGCAGGAGCGTGAGCGCGACGGGGAGCCAGTCGATCTGTCGCAGCCGGTCGATCTCGACCGGCAACTGCGGGCCCGTCGCCGCGGTGAGCTCCGGCACCGCGTCGAGCCCTTGCCGCACGCGCGTGCGGTCGGCGCCGGGCGCGTAGCGCCCGACGAAGTGCCGCGTGAACAGGTTCTGGTCGAACAGCGGCGCATAGCCCACACCGGTGAACGCGGCGCCGTCGGCGAGCGGCTGCGCCGTGTCCAGGGTCGGGAACACCGCCTGACCGACGATGCGATAGTCGAGGCGCGCCGACCGGCCGTGAGCGTGCACGATGTCGCCGATCGCCGCGTGCAGTGCACCAAGCGTCGTTCCTCCCAGCGCGACCTCGCCGCGCCCGCGCGGCGCCCGGCCCGCGACGATCTCCGGCCGCACGGGTCGGCCGGTGAGCCGCGTGTAGGCGAACGCGCCGACGGGCCGACCGTCGAGCTCCACACTCTGCGCGCACACCTCCGTGAGGGCGGCGATGCCCGCCTGCCGACCGAGCCCGTAGTCCCCCGCGCCGCAGGGCGTGTTCGACGTCTCGTCCGTCACCTGGAAGTCCCAGGGTGCGCCGTAGCGCGCCGGTGCGGCGACGAGTGCGTCGAGGCTCGCGCCGAAGACGAGCACCGCAGTCACGCCGAGCACCCCGAGCACCGCGCCGATCGCGGCCGAGCGCACCGGGACGGCGGTGCGGCCCCGCCCGCGCTCCAGTGCCAGCCGCAGGCCGTGGCTGAGGGGCGGAGAGGCGCCGGCCGCCGCGGCGCGTGCGGCGATGGTCGACGTCCGGTACGCGGTCGACCGATCGCGTCCCGGCCGAGTCGCACGGACCGCCGCCGCGACCGCGATCACCGCGACCGCCACGACCGTCGCCGCGAAGCCCGCGGCGACGACCACCCAGTCCACGTGCGCGCCGACATCGGGGTCGGCACGCCGGGCCACCCCCAGTGGGAAGAGTGGCGACAGTGCCGCGGCACCGACGACGGCGACGACGGCTCCGCCGAGCGCGGCGACGAGCGCCGAGGCCGTACCCATCCGGATCCTCTGCGCGCGCGTGCAGCCCAACTCGCGCATGCGATCGAGGTCGTCGGCCAATCCGGAGATCTCGCGGGACACGACGATGGCGACCGCGACCAGACCGGCGACCGCGATCACGACCGCCGCGATCCACAGCGCGAGCGCGATGACGTCGATGGCGTTGCGCGCCCCCTGCGACTGCGACCGCGAGGCCCTGGGCGATGAACAGCGCGGGGCCGAGGACGCGCCGGGCGCCGGCGATCACCGAGGGAACGTCGCGCGCGCCGTGCTCGGTCCGGACCCGGATGCGGGCGCCGAACACGCCGATGCGACCGTCGTACTCGTGTGCGAACGCCGGGGTCAGCACGAGGAGCCCGCCGGACGCGGCCTGCTCGCCGAGATCCAGGGGGCGCCGGGCGATGCCGACCACGCGGAGCTTGACCGTGGGGCCGGCGCGCGGGCCCACGTCGCTCACGCCGGAGAGCGTCGCCGCGATCTGCGCCGGGGTGAACGACTCCGCGGTGACGAAGGAACCGACCCCGACGTGCAGTCGGTTGGCCAGGCCCTCACCGATGGTGATCTCGTGCACCGCGCCCGGGTCGGGCCGGCGACCGGCGATCAGGCGGTCGCGGTCGACCCCGCGGCCGAACTCCGGGTCGGTGGCGGCGCCGATCCCCTGGAAATCGGGCGCCGAAGGGATGACCAGCCCGTACGCGGGGAGGACCGCGACCGCCGCCACGCCCGGGAGCCGCCGCAGGCGCGCCACCTGCTGAGCGGTCGGCGCCGCCGCGAGCTCGAGGTCGGCGGAACGGCTCGACGCCTGGAACCGCGTCAACGCGGTGCTCGACCGACGGGCGCCGGCCACGGTCGCGAGCACGCACGCACCGACCACGCCGACGAGGACCACGAGGAACACGACCCGGCGCCCGCGACGCCGGAGGTCCCAGCCTGCCACCAGCGCGAACGCTCCGCTCACTGCCACATTCGACCGAGGAGTCGTGCCCACGGCAAGGTGGGCAGACCCACCGGTGCGGGGGTGGTAGCCCCCTCAGCGGCGCCGCGTTCGCGCCGGGGCCCGCTCCCGGGGCCAGGCTGCTCTTCGAGATCCCCCAATAGCATCGAGCGAGTGCGTTCCCGCGACCAGGTGCTCGTGTTCGACGCCGACGACACGCTGTGGGAGAACAACCACCTGTTCGATCGGGTCATCGACGACTACCTCGAGTGGTTGGCGCACCCCACCATGACCCGCGCCGAGATCCGGGCCGTCCTCCTCGACATCGAGGCGGCGAACGCGGCGGCGCACGGGTACGGGAGCGAGGTCTTCCTCCGCAGCCTGCGGGACTGCTTCCGCCACCTCAACGAGCGGCCGGCGACCGCGGCCGAGCACGCCGCCATCGACACGCTGGCCCGGCCCCTCCTCGAACACCGCGTCGAACCCGGGCCCGGCGTCGTCGAGACCCTCGGCACGCTCGGGTCCCGTCACCAGCTGCTGCTGCTGACCAAGGGCGCCACCGAGGAGCAGCAGCGGAAGATCGACGCCTCGGAGCTGGCCCACCACTTCGTGCACATCCACATCGTCGCGGAGAAGGACGTCGACACCTACCGGTGGTTGCTGCAGTCCGGCGGGCTCGACCCGGCAAGAACCTGGATGATCGGCAACTCGCCGCGCTCCGACATCGTGCCCGCGCGAGCCGCAGGCATGGGCGCGGTGTACATCCCGAACCCGAACACGTGGGCACTCGAGCAGACCGAGCTCGATCCCGACGACGACCGCATCGTGCGCCTCGCGACGTTCGCCGAGCTGCTGGAGCACTTCTGACCGGCGCCGCCCCGCGCGCGGTCAGCGCCGTCAGCGCCGTCAGCGTGGACGTGGTGGCCGACGGCGCCGCGCGTTGCCGCCCGACGGCGGCGGCGTGCGCGCCGGTGCGGGTTCGCCGCTGAGCACGCGCACGAGGAGGCGCGCGTTGCGCACCGCGGCGTCGGTGGTCCGGCCCGAGAAGGTGACGTGCACCGACCGCGCCGCGGCGGCGAGCTTCTCCAGGCGCGGCACCCAGGGCTCGAGGTCGGCGTCCTTGTAGTCGTACGCGAAGCGGTCGTCGCCGGCATCGGCCCCGCGTTCCCACGCGCCGGTGTTGCGCCCGTGGAACCGCACGTAGGCGGTGTCGGTGGTGACGACCGAGAGCGGTGGCAACGAGCTGTCGAACCCGGAGGGCTCGTCGACGCAGACGTACGACAGCTGATGCTCGCGCAGGAACTCCAGCGTGGCGTCGCGCTGCTTCCCCGCGACCCAGTCGCGATGACGGAACTCGATCGCGATCGGGAGGTCGCCGCTCCGACCGCGCAGCCATTCGAGGTAGTCGACCGCGCGGGCGCCGGGCGTGAAGTACGAGGGGAACGGGAACACGACGGACCCGAGCTTGCCGAACTCCCGCACCGACGCGATCGACGCCAGGAACCGGTCGAGCGCGGCGTCGAGCGAACGCGCGGGCAGGTCCTCGGCGTACAGCTGCCGCCGGTCGCGCAACGCCGGTGTCAGCGTGTCGCGCACCTCGGGCCACAGCGACTCGATCGGCGCGGGATGGTGCGTGAGCAACCGGTGCGCGCGGACGTCGAGGATCGCGTTCTCCGGTGTGCGGTCGACCCACGGCCCGACGAGACGCTCGGTGAGCGGCTCACCCGACGCGTCGATCTCCATGACGCGCGAGTGCTGGGCGCGGTCGACGACCTCGGCGGGCGCGACGATGGTGCCGATCTGGATCTTCGGGTTCACGCGCTTGCGCGTGCCGCCACCGCCCTCCCCACCACCTCGCGGCTGGTCGGCGCGCGGCGCGCGACCACCGCTGCTGCGCCGACGACGGTTGCCGCCGCGCCGACCGTCTCGCCCGCCGTCGGGGCGGGAACCTTCTGAGCTGCTCACCGCGGCGAGGCTAACGGCTGCCGTACAGTCCGGTTCCACGATTCGGGGACAACGGGGGGATCGGATGACATTGCGCGTGGTCGGCGCGGGGCTCGGACGCACGGGCACCCATTCTCTGAAGCTCGCACTCGAGCAGCTGCTCGGCGGCCCCTGCTACCACATGTCCGAGACCTTCGGCCGGCCCGCCGACATCCCGGTGTGGCACGCCGCCGCCAACGGCCAGATGCCGGACTGGCCCACGTTCCTCGCCGACTACACCGCCACGGTCGATTGGCCGGCGTGCGCGTTCTGGCGCCCGCTCGCCGACGAGTACCCCGACGCCATCGTGCTCCTCTCGACCCGGTCGAGCGCCGACGAGTGGTGGAAGAGCGCCGACGACACCATCTTCAAGGTGTCGAAGCGGGAGATCCCGAGTGAGCACCTCGACGTGATGGGCGCGCAGCTGGCCATGGTGGACGACCTGTTCGCGAACACGTTCACCGCCGACCTGTCCGAGGCGCCGGCGAAGCAGGCCTACGAGGAGCACAACGCGGCGGTGCGGGCGGCCGTCGGTCCCGCCCGCCTGGTCGACTGGCAGCCCGGCGACGGCTGGGACCCCATCTGCCGCGCCCTGTCGCTGCCGGTGCCGAGCGAGCCATTCCCGCATGTGAACACCACCAGCGACTTCCGGGCGATGATCGGCTTCGACGGCTGAGTCCCGAAGGGAGCGCGGTCAGACCGGCCGCAGGAGCGCGACCGGCGTCTGTTGCGCACCCTGGCCGAGCGGGTTGTCGCGCAGGAGCGACGCCACCAGCGTGGCGTCGACCCCGCTCGAGACCCCGAGGACGTTCACGCCGATGTCGTTGGCATCGATGACCGCCACCCCGACGCCCAGGCGGGCGCTGAGGTCGCGGGCGACGCCGTCGGGATCCGCCGGGCCCATCTTGGCGTGGCCGTCGTAGGGCGGGATGGTGCCGCGGGTGGGTCCGTCGATGGCGCGCACCGCGGGCCCGGCCACGCGGTAGAAGACGCCCTTCACGCCGAACGGCTTGGTGACCGCGGCCGCCGCGGTCGCCCCGAGGATGCGGGCCTCGCCGGCTTCGCGGATGGCGAGCTCCATCGTGGCGGGGATGCCCAGCCCGATGCCCGACGCGGTGCGGCCCACGAACCGGGAGAGCGTGCGCGCCAGCGGCCGGGCCTGCACGTCGCCGACCGGGTACGAGCGGCCCTGGCAGATGGCGACGGCCTTCTCGCTCACCGCGACCACGTCGCCGGGCACGAGCTCGACGTCGCCGAGCGCGTCGACGAGACCCGCGACGAGCGAGTCGCCGCTCGCGAACAGACGGGTGCGGATGGGCGCGCGGGCATAGGCGCGGCCGTCGACCGTCGACTGCGCGAACAGGTGGCGCTGCTCGTGCGGCGTGAACTGCGCCAGGGCCGCGGCCGCGCGTTCGTTGCGCACCGCCAGCCACGCGTCGCCGACGCGCGTGAAGTGCTCGCCGGGCGCGTCACCGGTGCGCGACCGGCCCTCGTGATCGAAGAACACGCGCAGCCAGATCTCGGTGTTGATGGCTCGCCAGAAGATCTGCGACGGCTCCACCTCACCGGCGCAGAAGCGGTCGAACGCGGCCGCGAGGCCGGCCGCGTCCCAGTACGGCCGGGCACAGAACTCAGGGGAACGGAACAGCCCCTGCACCGTGGCCCGCCGGGCCCGCAGCCACCGGGTCTCGGGGGTGGTGAACCCGACCTTCCAGCGCCGGGTGCGCACCTTCTCGGTGAGCACGCCCCGCAGGCCGTCGCGGAGGATGGCCCGGCTCCAGCCGCGGTCGACGATCGCCGACGGCGGCAGCTGCAGCACCCAGTCGACCAGCTCCTGGTCGAGGAACGGCAGGCGCGACTCCATGGAGAACGCCATCGAGTTCCGGTCCTCGTACCGCAGCAGCGACGGCAACGAGAAGGTCTGCAGGTCGGCCACGAGCCGGCGCTTGAGGTCGTCCTGCGACCGCTGGAACTTCGGCGGCTCGAGCCCGTCGTAGAGCGCGGGCCGGAGCAACGGCTTGATCGGCAGGGCGCGGCGGCGGTCGGCCAGGCGCCGCTTCACCAGCGGCTTCAGCACGTCGCGCGACTCCCACGCCTCCCGCGCGAACGCGCCGAGGCGCCGGCGGCGCAGCAGCTCCCGCAGGTACACGTACTGGTAGGGCACGTACCCGGCGAGCAGCTCGTCGCCGCCCTGCCCGTTCAGCAGGACCGTCACCTTCGGCTGCGCCAGCCGCATCACGCACCACTGGGCGTACGGCCCCGTCGACACGATCGGCTCGTCCTGGTGCCACACGAGGCGGTCGAGCTCGTCGACGAAGCGCTCGGACGTCGGCTCCGCGAACGCGGGCTCGGCGTCGACCTCGGCGAGCACCGCGTCCATGTACTCGCGCTCGTCGATGGGGTCGCCGTCGTAGACGATCGAGAAGGTCTTCAACCGCTCGCCGAGCGACACCGCGTCGGGTACGTGCTCCGACAGCAGCCTGCTCGCCATGCCGACGATCGACGAGGAGTCGATCCCGCCCGACAGGCAGGTGCCGGCGGGGACGTCGGCCACCAGTCGCCGCTCCACCGCGCGCTCGAAGCGGGCGCGGAACTCGGCCGGATCGGCAGGGGCGTCGCTCGACAGCGTCGGCGTCCAGTACGTCTGCTCGTGCACGCCGTCGGCGTCGACCACCGCCCACGTGGCCGCG
Organism: uncultured Actinomycetes bacterium; assembly: GCA_963809795.1. Lineage (GTDB taxonomy): Bacteria > Actinomycetota > Acidimicrobiia > IMCC26256 > DASPTH01 > DASUAS01. Next base: position 68,045 of record CAWELN010000019.1, on the reverse strand, counting down.
GCCAGGGCCCGGATGCCGGCGAACGCGGTCTGCGGCTGGTGGTCGTGGAGGCCGTGCAGCAGGTAGTCGTAGAGCCACTGCCGGTCGGGTGCCGTCTCGAGCTCGGGATCGGCCAGGACCGCCTTGGCCTCCGACGCGAACAGCACCCGGCCCGAGCCCGAGCGGGCGTAGTAGAGCGGCTTGATCCCGTAGTGGTCGCGCGCCAGCACGAGCCGGGCGCGCGCCCGACGTCGCCGTCGCCGTCACGAAGGTCGAGGATCGCCAGCGCCCACATGCCGTTGAAGCGGGCGAAGCAGTCCGTCCCCCACTCGAGGTAGGCGTGCAACACGACCTCGGTGTCGCACGACGTGTGGAACGTGTGACCGAGCGGCTCGAGCTCCGCCCGCAGCTCGCGGAAGTTGTAGACCTCGCCGTTGTAGGTGAGCTGCACCCGTCCGTCGTCGGTGCCGACCGGTTGGTGACCACCGGCCGGGTCGATGATGGCGAGGCGCCGGTGGCCCAGGGACGCGAGGGGATGCTCGAAGAAGCCCTCACCGTCGGGCCCCCGATGGGCGATGCGAGCGGTCATGGTCGCCAGGAGGGCGGCGTCGGGCGCGCCCCAGAACCCGGCAATGCCACACATGGACGTCGCAGCCTACAAGGCACGTCCCGCGATCCGAGAAGGCCGTAGATTCCCCGCATGGCATCGGTCCCGCGGCGCGTCGGCGTCACCGTCCCCATCCCCGGAGCGCGCCTCCACGAGCACCGCGAGTGGTACGAGGAGATCGCCGCGCTCGGCTACACCGACGTCTGGTCGGGCGAGGCGAACAGCCACGACGGCTTCACTCCGCTCGCGCTGGCGGCGGCGTGGACGCCCACGCTGCGCAGCGGCGTCGCCATCGCGCCTGCGTTCACACGCGGGCCCGCCCTGCTCGCGCAGACCGCGGCCTCGATGGCCGATGCCGCGCCCGGGCGCTTCGCGCTCGGGATCGGCGCGTCGTCGCCCGCGATCGTGGAGCGCTGGAACGCGCTGCCGTTCGAGGATCCGTACGCGCGCACGCGCGACGTGCTGCGGTTCCTGCGCCGCGCGCTCGCGGGCGAGAAGGTCACCGAGCGCTACGACACGTTCGCGGTGGAGGGGTTCCGACTCGGCTTCGTGCCCGAAGAGCCGCCGCCCGTCCTCGTCGCCGCGCTGCGCCCGCGCATGCTGCGCCTGGCCGGCGAGGAGGGCGACGGTGCCATCGTGAACTGGCTCTCGGCCGAGGACGTCGCCCGGGTGGCCCCCTACGTCGGCGACAAGGAGATCGTCGCCCGCATCTTCGTGGTCCCGTCGGACGACTTCGCCGAGGTGCGGGCGATCGCGGCCCGCTCCATCACCAACTACCTCACCGTCGGTGCGTACGCGCAGTTCCAGGAGTGGCTCGGACGGGGCCCGGCGCTCACGCCGATGTGGGATGCGTGGGCGGCCGGTGATCGGGCGCGGGCGCTCGAGCTGGTGCCCGACGACGTGGTCGACCAGCTCATCGTGTGGGGCGCCGCCGACGAGATCCGCGCCCGGGTCGAGCGCTACGCGGCCAACGGCGTGACCACCACCGCGCCCGCCATCCTCGCCACCGGCGAGCGGGTACGAGAGGCGCTCCGCGCCCTCGCGCCCGTTTGACGTCCAATTCCGCCGAACATCCGTCAGTTGAATGCCGCAGAGGTGGGTGTACTGACGGATGTTCGGGAGCGGGGCTCAGACCGTGATCTGCTCGCGGAAGCGCGCCAACGCGGCGCGGTCCCCGAACACCTCGAGCTGATCGGCGCCGCCCCGGCCCCAGAGGAAGCGCAGCACGTCGGAGGCGGTCCCCCGGGCGGCGACGTCACCCTTGGCGTGCTCGCGGGTCACCACGAGGTCGTCGCCGTCGCGCACGATCAGCCACTCCCCCTCGGTGTCGGTGCAGTGGAGGTGCACCGACACGCCGTCGAGCGCGGTCACCCCTCCGGCGAGCCGGGGCAGGAACACGGTGAGGAACTCGTCGATGCCGTCGACCGCCAGCTCGGGGTCGGCCGGCGTCGGCGCCTCGCCCGCCGCGAGCTGGGCGTCGACCCGGTGGATGCCGGACTCCTGGGCGCGCCGCCGGTACCAGAAGCGGGCGGTGCGGTCGGCGGGCGAGAAGGTCCACACCGAGGCGCCCGGATCGGTGGCGGCCAGGGCGTCGTGCAGCGCCCGGGCGCTGTCGCGGAAGTACCCCACCAGATCGGCGCCGGTCGGGGCGTCGGGCGGCAGCTCGGTGGTGGCGTGCTCGCGGCTGCCGGTCTCGACGATCGTCCGCGCCCACCGGTCGCCGCCCGCGCAATGACGCAGGAGGTCCTCCACCGTCCAGCCCGGACACGACGGGACCGGCGCCGCGGGCCCCGCCGCGGCCGCGGCGTCGGCGAGCGCGTCGGAGTCGCGCTCGAGGTGCTGCAGGTACTGCTCGTTCTCCATGCCCGGGAGGATACGACTCAGAGGAGCGTGTCGGCCGGGACGGGCTGCACGAGCTCGGCGTCGTTGTTGTCGGGCGTGTTGACGCGCGAGCTCACCGGGTACACGTCGAACCACTCGTCGGGCGCCGGGTGCAACATCGCCGCGAGCGACGCGAGGTCATCGGTCGCAGGGTCCAGCCACTCGTCCCACACGTGCTCGTCGAGCACGACGGGCATGCGGTGGTGGATCGGCTCGAGCACCGCGTTCGCGCGCGTGGTGACGATCGTGCACGAGCGCAGCCACGCGTCCGGGGCGTCGGGATCGGGGACGGTCTCGTCGCGCCAGATCTCCCAGAGGCCGGCGAAGGCGAGCGGCTCACCGTCGCGCCGGCGGACCAGGTACGGCTGGCGGGGCGGGCGCGCCGCGGACGACCGCTTGGAGGGTCGCCACTCGTAGAACGCGTCGGCGGGCACGATGCACCGGCGCCGCTGGAAGGCGCGCTTGTACGCCGCCTTCTCGGTGACGGTCTCGGCCCGGGCGTTGATCAGCTTGTCGCCGATGGCGGTGCTCTCGGCCCACGACGGCACCAGGCCCCAGCGGACCATCGAGAGCACCCGGGCGGCGGGCAGGTCCCGCTCCGGCCGGGCCGGGCGGTCCCGGACGATCGGCACCAGGGCCCGCGGCGTCACGTTGTAGTCGGGCTCCCGCTGCTCGACCGTGGTCTCCTCGACGCCGAAGCGCTCGACCAGGCTCTGGGGGGAGGACACCGAGACGAACCGTCCGCACATGAGACCAGTTATATCGGTCGCTCGTTGCGGCGCAGGATACCTGCGCCGCGGCCACTCGCTCCCTGGCGAGTGCCCTCCGCTCGCTCCGCTCGTCTTCGGGCACCGCGGCGTTGGCTCACCGAGATCTACCGATCGGCGATGCGGAACACGAAGCGCAGGCCCGACCAGGTGGTGTCGATGGCCGCGACCTTGTTGTCGACCAGGCCGGCGTCGAGCCCGACCTGCTGCACCGCGTCGAACCCGAGGTCGGTGGCCACGCCGGACGTCTGCTTCGGCCACGCCACCCACAGGCCGCCGTCGCGCTCGAGCGCGCGCGCGAACGACGGGAAGCGTCGCGCCAGCTCGGCGCGACGGGTCACGAAGAAGACGATGACGTCGAGTCGACCGCGCGCGTGCGTGCGGAGCTGTGCACCGGGGGGCAGCGCGCCGAGCGATGCGTCGAATCCCTGGGGTGCCGACACGACCGCCACCCGGGAGCCTTCCCGGATGCCCAACTTCTTCGGGAGCGGGGTACCCGAGTACCCGCTGCTGATCGTCGCCATGCCCTCGTGCACCCTTCCGCCTCCGCCCGTTCGGAGGCAGGTTCATCGCGCGCGCCGCGGCCTGTCAACCGGTACCGCGGGGCCCGTCGCGCCGGCACGAACATTTCTGACCGTTTCACTCGTCTTTTGACCATCCGGTCGATAGTCTGAGCAGGAGCAACGAGATCCGTTCCAAGGAGGAACCACCATGTCGGTTCGACTGGGCGACGAGGCCCCGAACTTCACCGCGGAGACGACCGAGGGGACGGTCACCCTCTACGACTACCTCGGTGACGGTTGGGGCCTGCTGTTCTCGCACCCGAAGGACTTCACGCCGGTGTGCACCACCGAGCTGGGCGAGTTCGCCAAGCGCAAGCCGGAGTTCGACCAGCGCGGCGTCAAGATCATCGGCGTGAGCGTCGACCCGCTCGAGTCGCACAAGGGATGGGTGAGCGACATCGAGGAGACCCAGGGCGCCAAGCTGAACTTCCCGCTGATCGCCGATCCCGACCGCAAGGTCGCCGACCTCTACGACATGATCCACCCCAACGCCAACGACACCATGACGGTGCGGTCGGTGTTCGTGATCGGCCCCGACAAGAAGGTGAAGCTGATCATCACCTATCCGGCGAGCACCGGGCGGAACCTCGACGAGATCCTGCGGGTGATCGACTCCCTCCAGCTGACCGCCAACTACAGCGTGGCCACTCCGGTCAACTGGAAGGACGGCGACGATGTGATCATCGTCCCCGCGGTGAGCGACGAGGACGCCAAGGAGAAGTTCCCCAAGGGATGGGAAGCCAAGAAGCCCTACCTGCGGGTGACGCCCCAGCCCAACAAGTAGCGAGGGGCGGGGCCGAGAAGGCCTAGAGGTAGCCGCGGGGGTCGACCGGGTTGCCGTTCACGCGCACCTCGAAGTGCAGGTGGCACCCGGTCGACTTGCCGGTCGAGCCCACGTAGCCGATCACCTGGCCCTGGGTCACCGACTGGCCGGCCGACACCGCGATCGCCGACTGGTGACCGTAGAGACTCGACTTGCCGCCGCCGTGGTTGATCAGCGTCATGTTGCCGTAGCCGCCGGTGTTGAAGCCCGCGCTGATGACGGTGCCGGTCCCGGCGGCCTTGATCGGCGTGCCGCACGACGCGCCGATGTCGATCCCGGAGTGGAACGCGCTCGCCGCCGGTGACCGGATCGGTGCGGTAGCCGAAGGGGCTCGTGATCTGCCCCTGCACCGGCCAGATGAACGTGCCGTCACCGAGTGAGGGGCCGTCGCCGACCGACTGCAACTGCGCCGCGATCCTCGCCGACTCCGCCTGCAGCTCGGCGTCGGCCTCCTGGTAGCGCGCCACCGCGGTGCCGAGCGCGGCGTTCTCCGTCTGCTCCGCAGCCGCGGCGCCGTCGCGTGCGCGCTGCTGCTGTGCCGCGAGGTCGTCGAGCTGCGCCTTCTCGTCGGCGGCTTGCGCGCGCGCCTGGTCGGCCGCCTGCTTCTGCGCGGCGACGTCGTCCTGTTGCGTCTGGAGCTGCGCCCTGAGCCTGGTCACGCGGCGGGCGTCGTCCTGGCGCTTGTCGGAGACGCGCTGCAGGTACTGCGTGCCCTCGACCAGCTGACCGGACCCGTCGGCCGAGCCGAGCAGCCCGATCATCTGGGCGCCGTCGCCGTGCTGGTAGAGGAGCAGCGCGCTGTGGCGCACGTCGTTGCGCGCCTGCACCAACTTCTTCTGCGTCGCGTCGGCCTTGGTCTGGAGGACCAGCCCGACGAGGCCGAGCCGGTCGACCTCCGCCTGCGCCGCGGTCAGCCGTTGGTTGGCCGCGTCGAGGCGGGAGGACACGTCGGCCAGCGACGCCTCGGTGCGCTGCCGTTGGGCCTGGGCCTGCACCAGCTGCGTGCGCGCCGCCTGCGCGGCGGCGCCGGCCTCACTGACCTCCTGCTGGAGCTGCTGCTGCTTGTCGGACTGCTGGCCCAGGGCGCGCCCGGAGAGGGTGACGGTCGCGAGGGCCACGAGCAGGAGCGCGGCGAAGGGCCGGAGCCGACGCATGCCGAGCCAGCGTAAACAACATCAGCCACATGAGCAACATCAGCGACACAGCGGCCGAGTTGGGCCGTAGCGGAGACCGGCTCGGAGGCAGGACGCCGGGCGGACCGACTCGGAGAAGGAGGACGAGCCGGGCGCGGACGCGACGGCGGTGAGATCAGGTCCGGAGGAAGCGGCGGAGCCCGATGCTGGCGCCGATCACGCCGATGACGAGGCCCAGGAGCAGCACCAGGAAGGCGATCCAGGTGGCGTCACCGGTGGTGACGAAGAACTCGGCGAAGAAGCTGCTGCGGTCGTTGAACGCCTGGTCGAAGCCGAAGTGCTTGAGCGAGGCGACCGCGATGATCGCCAAGCCCGCGCCCACCAGGCCCTGCACCATCCCCTCGGCGATGAAGGGGATGCGCACGAACCAGTTCGACGCGCCCACGAGCTTCATCACCTCGATCTCGCGGCGACGGGCGAAGGTGGCGAGGCGGATCGTGTTGACGATGAGGAACAGCGACGACGCCAGCAGCACCAACGAGATGCCGTAGAAGATGTACTTCACGGTGTTGGTGACGTCGATCAGACCCTTGAGCGCCTCCCCCGGTGTGGTCACCGAGTCGACGCCTTGTTGGGTGCTGAATTCACCCTTCACCGTCTCGGTCAGCTCCGCTTTCTTCGGCACCACCCGGAACGACTCGGGGAGGTCCTGCGCGCGGATGCTGTTGACGAGGTCGGGGTTGCGCCGGAAGATGCGCTTGAACTCGGTGTACGCGTCGGCCTTGGTGAGGTGCCGGTACGACTTGACGTCGCCGCGTGCGCCCTTGGCGGAGTCGAGCGCGTCCTGCACACCCTTGATCTGCTGGTCGGTCGCGTTGACCTTCATGAAGATCTCGAGGGTCACACCGCCCTTGATGCGCTCAGTGCCGTGGTCGACCCACTTCGACAGCATCAGGATGCCGCCGAACAGCGCGAGCGAGACCGCGACGGTGGCGATCCCCGCGATGGTCATGAGCACGTTGCGGCGCAGCGAGACCAGCGTCTCGCGCGAGAAGTACGAGATGCGCGTCCACATGTGTCGGTGTCAGCTCCCGACGCCGTACACGCCGCGCGCCTGGTCGCGGACGAGCGTGCCCCGGTCGAGCTCGATCACGCGACGGCGCATGGCGTCGACGATTCGTTGGTCATGGGTCGCCATGACGATGGTGGTGCCCGTCCGGTTGATGCGGTCGAGGATCCGCATGATGCCGACGGTGGTCGCCGGGTCGAGGTTCCCGGTGGGCTCGTCGGCGAGCACGATCAGGGGCCGGTTGACGAACGCGCGGGCGATGGAGACCCGCTGCTGCTCGCCACCGGACAGCTCGGAGGGGAAGCGTCCGGCCTTCTTGGCCAGGCCGACGAGGTCGAGCACCTGCGGCACCTGGGTGCGCACGACGTGCCGGGGGCGGCCGATCACCTCCATGGCGAAGGCGACGTTCTCGTACACGGTCTTGTTGGGCAGCAGCTTGAAGTCCTGGAAGACGCACCCGATGTTGCGACGGAGCTGCGGGACCTTCCAGTGGCTCAGCTGCGAGATGTCGCGACCCGCCACCACGATCCGGCCCGACGTCGCCTGCTCCTCCCGCAGGAGGAGACGGAGGAAGGTGCTCTTCCCGGAGCCCGAAGGGCCCACGAGGAAGATGAATTCACCCTTTTGGACCTCGGCCGACACCTCGCGGAGCGCGGTGACGTCGCCCTTGTAGATCTTGGAGACGTTCTCGAAGCGAATCATTTCAGGGACGCGAGGGTAGCAGGGGCCAATTGGGGTTTGGTGTCCGGGGGTCGGCGGCGCGCGGCGTCTACACGCTCTGGCGGCGCCAGTGGAGGTACGCCTCGATGAACCCGTCGAGGTCGCCGTCGAGCACGGCCTGCACGTTGCCGGTCTCGTAGCGGGTGCGCTCGTCCTTCACCAACTGGTACGGCTGCAGCGTGTACGTACGGATCTGGTTGCCGAACGCGACGTCGCGCTTGTCCCCCGCCAGCGCCTCCAACTCCGCTTCGCGCTCCTGGCGCTGACGTTCGGCGAGGCGCGCGGCGAGGATCTGCATCGCGCGCGCCTTGTTCTGCGTCTGCGAGCGCTCGTTCTGGCACGACACGACGATGCCGGTGGGGACGTGGGTGATGCGTACGGCGGAGTCGGTGACGTTGACGTGCTGACCACCGGCGCCCGACGAGCGGTACGTGTCGATGCGCAGGTCAGTGGGGTCGATCTCCGGCACCTCGGCCTCGTCGAGCGCGGGTACTGCGTCGAACGACGCGAAGGCGGTCTGTCGACGCGCGTTCGCGTCGAACGGCGAGATGCGGATGAGACGGTGCACGCCGCGCTCGCTCGCGAGCAAGCCGAACGCGTAGCGACCCTTCACCGTGAACGTCGCCGAGCTGAGGCCGGCCTCGGTGCCGGGTGACACCTCGTCGATCTCGGACGCGAAGCCGCGTCGCTCGGCCCAGCGCAGGTACATGCGCAGCAGCATGTTGGTCCAGTCCTGCGCGTCGGTCCCGCCCGCGCCCGAGTTGACGGTGCAGATCGCGTCGCGGTCGTCGTGCTCACCGGTGAACAGCGCGCGGAGCTCCAACGTGTCGAGCTGACGACCGAGGTCGGCCATCCCCGACACGATCTCGCTCTCGACCGACTCGTCGCTCTCTTCGCGGGCGAGCTCCGCCAACGTCTCGAGGTCGGACACGGTGCTGTCGAGCTGGTCGACCAGCGTGACGTCTTCCTGCAGCTGCGCGAGCTCGGTGTTGACCTTCCGCGCGCGGTCCTGGTCGTCCCAGAGGTCGGGCTTGCTCACCTCGACCTCGAGCTCCCCGATCCGGCTCCGCGCCTCGGCGACCTTCAGGTAGGCGCGGGCGCCCTCGACGCGGCGGCGCAATTCGGAGAGGTCGTCGGAGAAGTCACGCATGAGGGCGCAGGCGTCGGCGGGTCAGCGACCGTGGCAGAGCTTGTACTTCTTGCCACTCCCGCAGAAGCACGGCTCGTTGCGCCCGGGCGTCTTGTCGACCCGGACCGGCATCATCGCCTCCGGCGGCCCGACCGCCTCCGGGGCGGCGTCGAAGTCGCCGGCGAGCTCCTCGGGGGGCATCGCGGCGGCGGCGGCCCGCATGGCGCCGGAGCCCTGGGCGGCGTCCTCGGCGGAGCTGTACTTCATCCGCTCGGTCTCGGGGGCCCGTGGGGCCTCCTCCACCGCCGCCACCTGGAGGTGCGAGACGTAGGCGACGAACTGGTCCTGGATCTGGCCCATCATCGCCTCGAACATGTCGAAGCCCTCTCGCTGCCACTCGGCGAGCGGGTCCTTCTGGCCCATCGCCCGCAGGTTGATGCCTTCGCGGAGGTAGTCCATCTCGTAGAGGTGCTCGCGCCAGTGCTGGTCGATCATCGAGAGCATGACCCGGCGCTCGATCTCGCGGAGGTTGTCGGCGCCGATCGTCGCCTCCTTCCCCTCGTACAGCTCGATGGCGTCGTCGGTGAAGAGCTCGACGAGCATGTCGCGGTGCGTGCAGTCGTCGAGCTGCGCGCGCGTGATGCGCGTCGGGTAGATCGTGGTCATCTGGACGTGCAGCTCGTCGAGGTCCCAGTCCTCGGGAAACTCCTCGGCGCAGTTGGCGAGCACGGTGCGCTCGATCGACACGGTGATCGCGTCGTACGCCTCGTCGCGGAGGTCGCCGCCGTCGAGGATCTGCTGGCGGCGGCGGTAGATCACCTTCCGCTGCTCGTTCATCACCTCGTCGTACTTGAGGACGTCCTTGCGGATCTCGAAGTTGCGGTCCTCCACCGTGCGCTGCGCGCGCTCGATGGCCTTGGTGACCATCTTCGCCTCGAGTGGCATGTCGTCGGGGAACGCCTTGCCCATCACCCAGTTCATGGCGCCCGTCGCGAAGAGCCGCATGAGCTCGTCCTCGAGCGACAGGTAGAAGCGGCTCTCGCCCGGATCACCCTGTCGGCCGGAGCGGCCGCGCAGCTGGTTGTCGATGCGGCGGCTCTCGTGGCGCTCGGTGCCGAGCACGTAGAGCCCGCCGAGCTCGCGCACCTGCTGCCCGTGCTCCGCGCACTCCACCTTGAACTGCTCGACCAGCTCGGCGTACTTCTCCGGCGACTCCTCGACCGTGGTGCCGCTCGCCAGCAGCTCTTGCAGGGCCAGACCCTCCGGGTTGCCCCCGAGCAGGATGTCGACGCCCCGGCCGGCCATGTTGGTGGCGACGGTCACCGCGCTGAGCCGCCCGGCCTGGGTGACGATGTGCGCCTCCCGCTCGTGCTGCTTGGCGTTGAGCACCTCGTGCTGGATGCCCCGCTTCTCCAGGAGCCGCGAGAGCTGCTCCGACTTCTCCACCGAGATCGTGCCCACCAGCACCGGCTGGCCGTCGGCGTGGCGCTCGGCGATGTCGTCGGCGGCCGCCTCGAACTTCGCCGCCTCGGTCTTGTAGATGAGGTCGGGCTCGTCGGCCCGGACCATGGGTCGGTTGGTGGGGATCGACACGACCTCCAGCCCGTAGGTGTGGGCGAACTCGCCCGCCTCGGTGGAGGCGGTGCCGGTCATGCCGCCGAGCTTGTCGTACATGCGGAAGTAGTTCTGGAGCGTGATCGTCGCGAGGGTCTGGTTCTCCTCCTTGATCTTCACCCGCTCCTTGGCCTCGACCGCCTGGTGCAGGCCCTCCGACCAGCGCCGGCCCTCGAGGATGCGGCCGGTGAACTCGTCGACGATCTTCACCTCGCCGCTCTGCACGACGTAGTCGACATCCTTCTTGAACAGCTCCTTCGCCCGCAGCGCGGCCTGCAGCTGGTGGACGAAGTTCTGGTTGATGTTCTCGTAGAGGTTGTCGACGCCGAGCGCCTTCTCCACCGCGGTGACACCGATCTCGGTGGGTACGACGGTGCGCTTGGCCTCGTCGACCTCGTAGTCGTGGTCGCGCTTCAAACCCTTCACGATGGCCGCGAACTGGACGTACAGCTCCTGCGCGTCGTCGGCGCGGCCGGAGATGATCAGCGGCGTGCGGGCTTCGTCGATGAGGATGGAGTCGACCTCGTCGACGATGGCGAAGGCATGGCTGCGCTGCACCTGGTCCTCGCGCGCCACCGCCATGTTGTCGCGCAGGTAGTCGAAGCCGAACTCGTTGTTGGTGCCGTAGGTGATCCCGGCCGCGTACGCCCGCCGCTTCGCCTCGAAGTCTTCGATCCCCGGGATGACCACGCCCACCTCGAGCCCGAGGTGCCGGTAGATCTGCCCCATCCACTCGGCGTCGCGCCGGGCCAGGTAGTCGTTGACGGTGACGAGGTGCACGCCGCCGCCGGTGAGCGCGTTGAGGTAGGCGGGCAGGGTGGCGACGAGGGTCTTGCCCTCGCCGGTCTTCATCTCCGCCACCCAACCGAAGTGGAGGGCGGCGCCGCCCATGATCTGGACGTCGAAGTGGCGCTGACCCAACGTGCGCAGCCCCGCCTCGCGCACCGCCGCGAACGCCTCGGGCAGGAGGTCGTCGAGGTGCTCCTGCTGCTTGCCGGCATCGCCCGCGTTGTCGAGCTCCTCGCGCCAGCGGTTCGTCAGCGCGCGCAGCTCCTCGTCGGAGCGGGCCTGCATCTCGGGCTCGAAGCCGCCGACGACGGGCGCGATCGACTCCAGCGACTTGAGCTTGCGGCCTTCGCCGGCGTGGAGGATCTTGTTGAAGAGTCCCATGGAGGTATCCAGTCTACCGGGGTGTCGTCCCGCTCCGGCTCAGGTCCACGGGCCCATTCCAGGCTCACCGGGAGCGCGCGTGCCGGCAGGAGGCGTGGGCCTACGATCGCCGCCGATGGTCGAGGCGGCACCGGCGCGATCGGCCCGCGTCCGCGCCGCCAGGGTCGGCATGGTGGTCGCGGCCGCGGCCGGCATCGGTGCGTTCGCGTGGTTCCGCATCTGGCAGGCGCGCGTGGGCAACCCGCTGGTCTGGCAGGACTCGCTGCAGTACCAGGCGCTCGGCAGGCAACCGCTGCTCAGCCACCGGATCTGGGCCGGCGAGCGGCCGCCCGTCACCCCCCTGCTCTGGAAGCTCGCCGGGAGCGACCGCGCCTTCCTCCTGGTGCAGACCCTGGTGTCGGTGGCGGCGTGGAGCACCCTGGCCGTCGTCGCCGCCTGCCGGGTCCGACCCTGGTGGGGCCGGCTCGTCGCCGGCGCGGCGGTGCTCGGCTTCGCGACGACGCGGCCGGTGACGCAGTGGGACCGCTCGGTCCTGTCCGAGAGCCTCTCGCTGGCCCTGCTCGCGCTGCTGTTCGCGGTGGCCATCCTCTGGGGCGCGCGCCCGACCCTCCCCCGGAGTGTCGGCGTGATCGCGGTCGGCCTGCTCTTCGCCGCCACGCGCGACACCCAGATCTGGGTGATCGCGCTGGTCGCGGTCGCGTTCGGCGCCTACGCCGCGTGGCGCGGGCTGCGGGTCGACGCGACGAGCGCCCGGCCCGCGCTCGTCGTCGCCGCCGGCCTCGTGGCGGTCGTGCTGCTGACCGGGGCCGGCTCGATCGCGTCACACCGCGACGTGAAGAACGTGCAGAACGCGCTCGCGGTGCGGGTGTTCCCGTACCCGTCGCGGATCGCCTGGTTCGGAGACCACGGCATGCCGCAGGCGGCACGGCTCACGAGGCTGGCCAAGGCGAAGGTCGCCGAGCGCGGCCACGCCCCGGTCGTGACCATCGACCCGGCGGATCCCGCGTTCCAGCCCCTGGTGCGGTGGATGCGCTCGGACGGCGCCCGCACGTACGTGCAGTGGTTGCTGTTCCACCCGGTCACGGTGCTGACGGAACCCTTGGTGCGCCCGGAGCGCAGCTTCAACAACGCCGACGGCCACCTGTCGTTCTATGCCGCCGACGACCGCACCGACGCGCCCGTGCTGACCACGATCCTGTACCCCTCCTGGGCGTGGGTGCTCGTCGCGGCCTTCGTCGCGGTCCTGGGCGGGGTGTACCTCGGTCTCGACCGCCGGCCGGACTGGGCCGTGATCGCACTGCTCGGCGCGCTGGGGCTGGTGCACATGCTGGTCGCGTGGCACGGCGACGGCATGGAAGCGACCCGCCACGCCAGCGTCGGCAACGTGCAGGTACGCCTCGGCGTGCTCCTCCTGCTGGTGTTGCTGCTCGACGGCCGCCGGCGGGCGCCCGCCGATCAGCCGCTGGTCTCGATCAACCCGAGCTGACCGTCGCGCCGGCGGTACAGCACCGCGGCGTTGCCGCTCTCGGTGTTGGTGAAGAGGAAGAAGTCGTGCCCGAGCAGCTCCATCTGCAACGCGGCCTCCTCCGGGTCCATCGGCTTCGCCGCGAACCGCTTGGTCTTCACGATGCGCGCGCCGGCGTCGCCATCATCCTCGTCGTCGTCGTCCTCCAGACCGAGCGCGCGCTCGCCGTCACCGTTGACGCCGACGACCGACGGCGCGCGCCGCCGAGGGTGTGAGCGGCTCACGCGCTTCTCCTTGATGCGCGCGACCTGGTAGCCGACCTTGTCGACCGCGAGGTCGAGCGCCGCCTCGGGTTCGGACGAGCACGCGTGCGCCTTCACGAAGTGCTTCTTGAGGTGCACGGTGATCTCACAGAGCTGGGACTCCGAGAGGCGCTTGTGCTGCTGCTCGGCGAAGTCGACCTCGACCCGCCCGGCGTCGTGGGTGAACTTCGCGATGCGGGCCACCTTCTCCCGCGCCGTCACCTCGAGGTGGGCCGACACCGAGCAGTTCTTGCCTCGGACCACGATGTCCATCTGCACCTCCCGGGAAGCGCCACGAGGACGCACCCGAGTCTACGGTGACGACGGAGGCGGTGTCCGGGCCGCGGTCAACGCGACGACGACCTGCGCATCGGCGGCGCGGAGCGCGGACGCCGCCGCGGCGAGCGTGGCGCCGGTGGTGGCGACGTCGTCGACCACCACGACGCGCGCGGGCACGGCCCGGCGCGCGACGAACCGCGGGCCCCGGCGGCGGGCGTCGCCGGTGAGCCCGGTCTGCGCGGGGCCGGGGAGGCGGTCGAGGAGGCCGACGCAGCGGGCACCCAGACCGCGGGCGACCGCCCGGGCGAGCAGCTCGGCGGGGTCGAAGCCCCGTTGCCGGCGACGGTCCCGGCCGGTGGGCGCCCAGGTGACGACCCCGGGCAGCGAGGGGCGCGCCGCGGCGGGCACCGCCGCGACCGTGGCCCCGGCGAGCCAGGGCACGACCGCGCGCACGTTGCGGTACTTGACCCGGGCCACCAGCTCACGGGCGGCGCCCTCGTAGGCGAAGGCGGCCCACCAGGCGTCGATCCCCGCGGGCGGCGGGGCCGGCACCGGCGCCCGGAGCCGCCGGCGGCAGCGGGTGCACACGGGCGCGCCCGGTGCCCCGCAGCCGGGGCACGCCAGCGGGAACAGGACCTCGAGCACCCGGCGACGCTACGGCCGGGGTACGACAGTTTTTGGCGTTCCGTTGGGTCAAGGAATCCGGCGGCGCGACCGATGGCAACGTGACGGATGGCACGTGCGGGGGCCGTGGGCACGACGACGAGAGGATGACCCCCATGAGTGTCTTCTTGAGCTGGGCACGGTCGACCGTCGCCAACCTCGACCGCGCCCTCGGCCGCACCGATCAGTGGTTCGACCGCATCCTGGTGGGGGTGCTGATCCTGCTCGTGATCGCGGTCGCCTTCCTGTTCTCCCAGTAGCCGTCAGGCGACGGAGCCGCGCTCAGTAGCGGTAGTGGTCGGGCTTGTACGGGCCGTCCACCGGCACCCCGAGGTAGTTGGACTGGTCCTCGGTGAGGGTGGTCAGCTTCACGCCGAGCTTGTCGAGGTGGAGGCGCGCCACCTCCTCGTCGAGGTGCTTCGGCAGCGTGTACACCTTGCGCTCGTAGAAGTCGCGGTGCGTGAAGAGCTCGAGCTGGGCCATCACCTGGTTGGTGAAGCTGTTCGACATCACGAAGCTCGGGTGCCCGGTGGCGCACCCCAGGTTCAGGAGCCGGCCCTCGGCGAGCACGATGATCGCGTGGCCGTCGGGGAACACCCACTCGTCGACCTGCGGCTTCACGTTGACCCGGCGGATGCCGTCGACCTTGCCCAGGCCGGCCATGTCGATCTCGGTGTCGAAGTGCCCGATGTTGCCGACGATCGCGTTGTGCTTCATCCGCGCCATGTGGTCGACGGTGATCACGTTCATGTTGCCGGTCGTGGTGACGAAGAGGTCGGCGGTGTCGACGACGTCGTCGAGCGTCGTGACCTCGTAGCCCTCCATCGCGGCCTGCAGCGCGCAGATGGGGTCGATCTCGGTGACGATCACGCGGGCGCCCTGGCCGCGCAGCGACTGCGTGCAGCCCTTGCCGACGTCGCCGTAGCCGCAGACCACGGTGACCTTGCCCGCGAGCATGACGTCGGTGGCGCGGCAGATGCCGTCGACGAGCGAGTGGCGACAGCCGTAGAGGTTGTCGAACTTGCTCTTGGTGACCGAGTCGTTGACGTTGATCGCCGGGAACAGCAGCGATCCGCCCTCCATCATCTGGTAGAGGCGGTGCACGCCGGTGGTCGTCTCCTCGGTGACGCCCAAGAGGCCGTCGGCCATCCGGTGCCAGCGACGGTCGTCGTCGGCGAGCACGTCGCGCAACAGGCCGAGCACGACCGCGAACTCCTCGTTGTCGGCGGTCGACGGGTCGGGGACCGCGCCGGCGCGCTCGAACTCCACGCCCTTGTGCACGAGCAGCGTGGCGTCACCACCGTCGTCGAGGATCATGTTGGGACCCTCGTTGCCGGGCCACGACAGGGCCCGGTCGGTGCACCACCAGTACTCCTCGAGCGTCTCGCCCTTCCAGGCGAACACCGGGACGCCGGCGGCGGCGATGGCGGCGGCGGCGTGGTCCTGGGTGGAGAAGATGTTGCACGACGCCCACCGGACCTCGGCGCCGAGCGCGACGAGCGTCTCGATGAGCACCGCGGTCTGGATGGTCATGTGCAGCGACCCGGTGATGCGGGCGCCGGTGAGCGGCTTGCTCTCCGAGTAGCGCTCGCGCAGGGCCATGAGCCCGGGCATCTCGTGCTCGGCGAGCTCGATCTCCTTGCGGCCGAAGTCGGCGAGCGAGAGGTCGGCGACCTTGAAGTCGGACATCTCGGTCGCGGCGGACGGATCGACGGTGGTCGTCATGGATCAGACTCCTTCATCAGGGTGTACGTGATGTCAGAGTCGGCCCGGATCACCGGATGACAGCCTGCAAGGCCCGACCAGCGGTCCAGAATAGCCGAGCGCACCGGCGCGACGTCGTGACAAGCTCGGGTGATGGGTCTCGAGCTCCGCACCGTGCGCGACGAGGAGATGGCCGGGTTCCTCCGGGCGGTCGGGCACCGGGTTCGGGAATTTGTCGCCGGGCGAGGACGACGAGTACGCGGTGCACCTGCTCCCGGCGGAGCGTTGCCTGGCGGTCCACGACGACGACGCCGTGGTCGCCACGGCCGGCGCCTTCCCGTTCCGGCTCACGGTGCCGGGCGGCGCCCAGGTCGGCGTGGCCGCGGTGACCGTCGTGACGGTGCAGCCGACGCACCGGCGCCAAGGCCTGCTGCGCCAGATGATGGACGAGCAGCTCGACGACGTCGCGCGGCGGGGCGAGCCGCTCGCCGCGCTCACCGCATCGGAGGCGTCGATCTACGAACGCTTCGGCTACGGCATCGCCACGTTCACGACCCGTTGGGAGCTGGCGTCGGAGTACGCCGACACCGGCGCGTCCGCTGACGGTTCGGTTCGCCTCGTCGAGGGAGACGCCGCGTGCGAGGCGGCCCGCGCGGTGTACGACGCCGCGGCCGCGACGCGCACCGGCGAGATCGAGCGCCCACCGGACTGGTGGTCGCCGATCTTCAACCGCGGGAAACGTGGCGTGCGGTTCTTCACCGCGGTGCACACGAGCCGCGACGGGCGTCCGGACGCGTTCGCGCGGTACGCCCTCGACCAGTCCTGGCCCGACGGCGTGCCGGAGATGACGCTGCGCGTGATCGAGGTGCAGGCCGTCGACGCGGACGCCGAGGCCGCGCTGTGGAGCTACCTCTTCGGCATCGACCTCGTCGGCACCGTGCAGGCGGTCGACCGGCCCGTCGACGACCCGTTGCGCTGGCGCCTCGCCGATCCCCGCCGGCTCCGCGTCCGCGAGGTGCGCGATCACCTGTGGGTGCGCCTCGTCGACGTCGCCGAGGCGCTCGCCGCCCGCACCTACGGCACGGAGGACGGTCTGGTGATCGAGCTCGTCGATGCGTTCCGCCCCGCCAACAGCGGCCGGTGGCGGATCGACGGTGGACCCGACGGTGCCGCGTGCGCGCCGACCAGCATCGAGGCCGACCTCACCCTCTCCGCACCGGAGCTCGGTGCGTTGTACCTCGGCGGCGTCGCGCCGTCGACGCTCGCCGCGGCGGGGCGCATCACCGCGCGGTCCGAGGGCGCGCTGCGCCGGGCCGACCGCTTCTTCGTCGCGCACCCGTCACCGTGGTGCACCACGCACTTCTGAGCCGAGCCGCGCCCGCTGACGATGCGCGTGCTTCACCGCATGCGGTCAAGCGCGCGCACGATCGGAGGGGCGGTCAGCCGATGGCGGCCTTGAGCTGCATGATGGCGTCGATCGGGCCGGGGTCGACGTCGTTGTCGAGCGCGAGGTAGTAGCTCGTCCAGTCGCCGATGGTGATCAGGTCGAGCAGCTGGGCCAGGCGCCCCTCCCCCTCGGCGTCGACGGTGAGCACCTGGCTCAGGGCCTCCTCGATCAGCTCGCGCGTCGCCACCGCCCGCCGCTCGAGGCGAGGGTGCTCGAGGCCGTGGCGGAGCTGGATGAGCGAGAACACCTGCCGGGTGACGTCGCCGTGCTGGCCCCAGCCGCACACCTCGTTGTGGTCGAGCTCGGGGTACTCGTTCCAGAAGGCGGGCGCCTTGGCGTTCTCGTTCACCGACTGCTTCCAGCGCAGGGCGGCGACGCCGCCGAGGCCGCCGCTCCCGTAGACGATCGGGATGGTGCGCCCGATCTTGCGCGCCAGCTCGCGCGCGGGATTGCGCGCCGGGTCGGCGTTCGGCCTGCACTGGTCGCGCCGGCGGGCGATCTGCTCCTGCGCGCGCAGGAGGCCGGCGTGCGCCTCCGGGAGCATGCCCATGCGGAACAGGAGGACGAAGAGCGGGGCGACGAGTGCACCGAGGGCCAGGCGCGGCATCGGGATCCCGTCGGCGCAGGGCACGTGCAGCGACCCGGACTGCTCGGCGAGCTCGGCGAGCTCACCGCCGCTCGAGATGGCCACGAGCCGGGCGCCGGCGGCGAGCGCACCGCGCGCCATCTCGAGCGTCTCCTCGGTGTTCCCGGAGTGCGAGAGCGCGAACGCCAGCGTGCGCGAGCCGACGAACGCCGGCGTGCGGTAGTGCTTCAGCACCGTGACCGGGACCGGGAGCGTCGCGGTGCCCACCGCCTGCAGCACGTTGCCGGCGATGCCGGAGCCCCCCATGCCGAGGGTGACGATGTGGTCGAAGTCGTGGGCGTCGGGCAGCGACGACGACGGCACCTTGCCCGCCGCCTCGTGGGCGGCGGCGAGCTGCTCCGGCATGGAACAGAGTGCCTCGCCGAAGCCGAGGGAATCGGTGGCCACGGGCCGCGCTACGCCGCGAACGTGGGCTGGATGCCGTCGGCCGCGGCCTTGGCGTCGAGGCGGGCGGCTTCGGTGTCGTCGACGGTCTCGGCCTCGTCGATCAGCATGATCGGGATGTCGTCCCGCACCGCGTACCGCCGCTTCAGGCGCGGGTTGTACAGCGACGACTCGTCCTCGAAGTACAGCAACGGGCCCTTGTCCTCCGGGCACGCGAGGATCTCGAGCAGCTTGGGGTCCAACGCCATCGGGGCTCCTGTGGTTCGGGTAGGTGGCTACTCCCCGCGGACGAGCGCGAGCACCTCGCGAGTGTGCTCGTCGCACGCGGCACGGTCGCGCGCCTCGAGGTTGAGGCGCAGCAGCGGTTCGGTGTTGCTCGGCCGCAAGTTGAACCACCAGTCGCCGAGGTCGACGGTGAGGCCGTCGAGGCGATCCTGCTCGGCGTCCGCGTACTCGGCGGCGATCCGCTCGATCACCGCAGGCGGGTCGGGGACGCGCGTGTTGATCTCACCCGACATGGCGTAGCGCTCGAACGGGACGCGCAGCTCGGACAGCGGGCGGTCGGACTTCGACAGCTGCTCGAGCACGAGCATGGCGGCGATGATGCCGGAGTCGGCGCGGTAGTTGTCGCGGAAGTAGTAGTGCGCGGAGTGCTCCCCGCCGAAGATGGCGCCGGTCTCCGCCATGACCTGCTTGATGAACGAGTGGCCCACCCGGGTGCGGATCGGCGTGCCACCGTGCTCGAGCACGATCTCGGGGACGGCCTTCGAGCAGATCAGGTTGTGCACGATCTTCTCGCCCGGGTGCTGGTCCAGGATCGACGCCGCCAGCATCGCGGTGGTGGTGGAGCCCGACATCGGCTGCGACTGGTCGTCGACGAGGACGACGCGGTCCGCATCCCCGTCGAACGCGAGCCCGACCGCGCCCTGCGTGTCGAGGACGGCGCGCTGGAGGTCCTTCAGGTTCTCGACCGCGGTGGGGTCGGCGGGGTGGTTCGGGAACGTGCCGTCGAGCTCGCCGTAGAGGAGGGTCAGCTCGAACGGCAGGCCGGCGAACACCGCGGGGACGATGAGGCCGCCGACGCCGTTGGCGGTGTCGGCCACCACCCGCAGGGGCCGGAGCGCGTCGAGGTCGACGAAGGAGTGGACGTGGGCGACGAAGGCGGGCAGGAGATCGCGCTGCTCGGTGCGGCCGGGGTCCTCGGCGCGCTCGAGCAGCCCCCCGGCGACCATGGCCTTGATCTCGGCCAGGCCGGTGTCCTGGCCGATCGGCAGCGCCCCCGCCCGGCACAGCTTCACCCCGTTGTACTCGGCCGGGTTGTGGCTGGCGGTGAACATCGCGGCCGGCGCGTCGAGCGTGCCGGCGGCGAAGTAGCAGAGGTCGGTGGACGCCAGCCCCAGGTCGACGACGTCGGCCCCGGCGATCAGCGCGCCCTCGGTGAAGGCGGCCACCAGCGGCTCGGACGACGGGCGCGCGTCCCGGCCGACGAGCACGCGCGCCGACCCGGTGAACGCCACGAAGGCGTTGCCGATGCGGCGGGCGACCGATTCGTCGAGCTCGTCGGGATAGATCCCGCGAACGTCATAGGCCTTGAAGATGGCGTCGAGCGCAGAGTCGGGCACCGGAGCCTCGGGTCCTCACCGCCTGGAGCGGGACGGAAATCCTACCCTCCGCCGACGCCGCTCCACACCGGAATCGTCCGGGCGCCGGGCGGCGAGCCCCCACCACACGAGACCGCCGAGACCGAGCACCCCGACGACGGTCAGCACGCGCCCGACCTTGTCGGCCGTGGAGGTGGCGAACGTCAGCCGCACGTGGTGGCTGGTGGGCACGACCACCATGAAGTTGGGCGTGGCCCGCCACGGCCCGTCGGCGCCCTCGGCCTTCCAGTTGGGGTAGTAGGAGGTCTTCACCATCACCGGGACCCCGGTGCGGGAGACGTCGAACGACACCGAGGACTCGGTGGTCCGGATGTTCGAGACCTTCGCCTCGGGGAGCGGGCGCTTGGCCACCGAGCGCGCGCTCGAGTTGTCGGCGCGGACCCACGATGAGGGTCCGCCGTCGGTCAGCGGCCGGTCGAGCGCGGCCGGGTCGTTCCACCACGGCACCGCGGTGCACTCCCAGGGGCTGAACTCGGCGGTGGGCGTGGTGTCCCCGACCGGCGCCGGCTGCCCCTCGCACTGCCACGACGGCGCGGACTGCAGGTCGTCGACGACCACCGGTTGGTAGGCGAGCGCCTGCACCGTCGGCGAGTCGGCGACCCGGTAGATCGTCCACCCGTTCGGCGGCTTGTGATCGAGGTCGGGCACGGTCGCGATCGGGCGCAGCGAGGCGTTCTTCGCCGCCGCCGCCTTCGCCTCGTCGGTGAACGCGGCGTAGTACCGCACGCCCATCAACTGCAGGTACCGCACGCCGAGGTCGAAGTCGGTGATCGAGCGGTACGGGAGCCCCCGCACCGGGTTCGACGGCGACTGCGCGAGCGTCGCGATCATCATGAAGTGGTAGGGCGTCGTCGTCGACGCCTCGAAGTACAACCCCTCCATGGACTGGATCCGACCATGGGTCCAGTAGGGCAGCAGCATGAGCGCGAGCGGCGTGCCGTACGCACCGATGGCGTCCCCGCCCTCCCACGCCATGCGACCGGGCGGCAACGAGTTCGCGGTGTCGAGGAAGGCCTTGTACTCGGTCCACGACTTGGCGGTGAAGTCGGCGGTGCTGCCGCTCTCGTAGCCGGTGTAGTTGTACTTCGCCCAGTAGGGCAGGAAGGCGCGGGTCTGCTGGACGCGCACGAGGGTCACCGTCGTCGCCACCACCGCCAGCACCGCGATCGCGATCACCCGCACGGAGTTGCGCGACATGCCACCACGCTCGACCGGCGCGTGCGCGGCCGGGGCCGATGGGACGAGCTCGTCGTGGGGCTCGGGTGCCGCCTCCGCGCCGAGCGCGGGATCCGGTCGCGCGCGGTCAGACCCCTTGACCACCCACGCCACGCCCAGGGAGGCGAGCCGCGCCAGCTCGGCGGCGCCCAACGCCGCGAGCAGGAAGAGCATGAGGTACCAGAACGGGAGCAGCCGCAGGTTCCAGGCCGGCGCCTTGCCCAGGAGATCGCGCAGCCCCTCCCAGTTGTAGAAGACCAGGCCCGTCATCACCGTGATCGCGGCGAGGTCGAGGGTGGCGCGACGGCGGTACCAGATCCCGGCGCCGAGCGCGACCGCGGCGAGCGGGTAGAGGAACCAGTTCTCGGACAGGAACATCCAGTCGAGGTAGTTGCCGAGGGGCTCGTAGCGCATGTCGGTGGTGTTGCCGAGGTTCACCACGAGAGGCAGGAGCCAGAAGGCGGTGAGCAGGAAGCCCACCGCGCCGACGGCGGCGACGCGCGTGAAGTTGCGCACCGGGTGCCGGATCAGCCAGAGCACGATTCCGGCCAGCACCGCGAAGATCGCGACCACGAGGTGGCTGGTGATCGTGAGCGCGAGCAGCAACGCGGGCAACCACATGGGTCCCCGGCGGTCGAGCGCGCGCGCCAGCGTGCCCAGGAAGAAGAGCGCCAGCGCCAACGCGAGCATGAACGAGAACTCGCCCGCGAGGGTGCTGGCCAGCGTGCCGCCCATGATGTGGAAGTCGAACGTCATGGTCGCGTCGCCGCCGGCCTTGAAGAACATGAACGCGGTGGCGGCGACCGCGAACAGCGGCGCCGCCGGACGGGGCACGCGGATGCCGCGGGCGAACACGTAGGCGCTGACCGGGAAGGCGACCGGGCCCAGCGCGGTGACGAGCTTGAACGCGACGTTGTACGGGAGGAAGACGTCGAGGATCGCGATGAGCACGGCCGGGAACGGGAAGTAGAACTGCCCGGCCGGGAACCCCGCGTAGAAGTCGTTCGACCACCCGGCGACCCGCCAGGGCAGGAAGTGGTCGATCAGGAAGTCGGGGAACCAGACGTGCGCGCCGGTGTCACCGCCGGTGACGGTCGTGTTGCGCAGGACCAGCCTCGGGTCCAGCTGCACGAACACGTAGATGCAGCAGGCCGCGACGATCGCCACCCCGACCCAGTACTCGAGCCGGTCGAACGGTCGGCGTCCCGTCGGTACGGGACGGCGGGGATCACCGTCGTCACCATCGTCCGGTTCGGAGTCGTCCGGGCGCGCCGGCGCGGCGATCACGTCGGGCGCATGCACCATCCGCTCAGCATGCCAGGCGGCGTCGCTGCGACAGGCGCAGCGCGTGCCGCATTCAGGTCAGCGGGTACGCGCGAGCTCCAGCACGTGCACGAGCGGCACCGGGCCGTCGGTGGTCTCCCACGTCTGGGCCTCACAGCGGCCGCAGCGCCGGAACGTCACGTCGCGCTCGGCGACGCGCATCCGGATCTCGATCAATCCCGCCTTGGAACACCTTGCACAATGCACCGGAACCTCCCAGTCCTCAGCCCGGTTTTGCATCGGCAGGAGCCGCCGGGGACTTGAGCATGGGCCGGAATGGGGCGAATCGGGCGGCGGGCCAGAGGATGGCTAGAGGAACAGGAAGAGCACGCTCAACGCGTTGAAGCCCATGTGCATGAGGATCGAGCGCGACAGGTTGCCGGTGCGGACGGCCTGGTAGCCGGAGCAGACGCCCAACAGGATGATCGCGGGCAGGGCGATGAGCGTGCCCACCGAGGGATCGCCCAGCACGTGGACCAGGCCGAACACGACCGCGGTCACCAGGACCGCGTTCTCCGGGGTCATCTTGCGCAGCAGGGAGCGCAGGAGCGTGCCCCGGAACAGCAGCTCCTCGGTGAGTGGGGCCAGCAGCACGATGGCCAACGCCAGCACCGGGATCTGCCAGCCCGACGCCTTGTCGGCGGTGTTCACGACGTCCTGCTTCGCGGTGTGCCCGTAGAGCTCGTTGAGCAGGCCGATCGGGAGCAGCGCGGCCAGCTGGAGGCCGATGCCGAGGAAGAAGTAGCGCACGTCGGCCAGCCACGCCGCCGGCGGCCGCCGCAGCGTCAGCCCGAAGTCGGAGCGCAACGACCCGGTGCCCTTGCGCCGGGCGACCAACGCCAGCCAGCCGATGATGGCGAAGTTCTGGGAGCAGATCAGCACCACGAGGGTGGTGGGATCGTTCGGGTGGTCGGGGTTGACGACGAACGCCGCCGCGACCAGCGAGACCACCAGGCCGACGACGAAGGCGACGATGGCGTCGCCGACGCCCCACCGGACCCGGGCCCCGGGCACCGCCGACGGCGGCACCGACGGTGGCGGAGGTGGCGGGGGCGACGGGGGCGGGGGCGGCGGCGGGAGGGCGCTGCTCACAGACGTGCCACGCTACCGGGACCGAAGGGAGCCGACGGCCGATTCCGGCGCACTCAGTGGCCGAATCCGTCCCGCGGAACCACGTGCGGGCCGTCCCGCGGAATCGGGTGCGGGTCCCGAGTGTTGCACCCTGGACCCAGACCTCGTGTGGTTCCCAACTCCCGCTCGGTCGGACGGGCGGCGGGGCCGTAGCATGGGGCGAACCACGACGAGGAGCCGGCGCGAGGATGAGTCGCCGCCAGACCGATCTCGAGCCCGGGGTCGAACCCGACGCCGGCGAGCCGGAGTACGGCGCGCCCAACGGTCGGCCGCCCACTCCCCCGCCCTCGTGGCGCCCGGACACGCGTCCGCCCGCCGGGCCGCCGAACGACGGTCCCCCCAGCGAGCGCCCACCCACCGAGCGGCGCCCACCGTCGGGGGGTGGCACCTCGCCGTCGTTGCGCTGGGTGCCGTGGATCGTGCTCGCGCTCATCGCCGCCGCGTTCGTGGTGAGCAGCCTCGCCGGCGGCAGCTCCTCGAAGGCCGACCTCACGTACACGCAGTTCGTGAACCAGGTTGATGACAACAACGTGAAGAGCATCGACTTCAACAAGTCGACCGGCTCGATCAGCGGCAAGTTCAACAACGCGGTCAACGGCAAGACGGAGTTCTCGAGCTCCGGCCCGAAGGACAACCTGCCCGACCCGCTGCTCGCGAGCATCAAGAAGAAGAACATCGACTTCAACTACGTCGACACGGGCAGCAACATCCTCGGCGACATCCTGCTCTGGGTCCTGCCGCTCATCCTGATCATCGGGTTGTTCGTCTGGATGAGCAGACGCGCGCAGGGCCAGATGGGCGCGGTCATGAACATCGGCAAGAGCCGGGCGAAGGTCTACAACACCGAGAAGCCGAAGACGACGTTCGCCGACGTCGCCGGCTACGGCCCGGTGAAGCAGGAGATCTCCGAGGTCGTCGACTTCCTGAAGAACCCCGGCAAGTTCAAGGAGATCGGGGCCCGCATCCCGAAGGGCGTGCTGCTCGTGGGCCCGCCCGGCACCGGCAAGACCCTCATCGCCCGGGCCGTCGCCGGTGAAGCCGGCGTGCCGTTCGTGTCGGTCACCGGCTCCGACTTCATGGAGATGTTCGTCGGCGTGGGTGCGGCCCGCGTGCGCGACCTCTTCCAGACCGCACGCAAGCAGGCGCCCGCGATCATCTTCGTCGACGAGATCGACTCCATCGGCCGCAAGCGCGGCGCCGGGCTCGGCGGTGGGCACGACGAGCGCGAGCAGACGCTCAACCAGATGCTGGCGGAGATGGACGGCTTCGAGGCCACCGAGGGCATCGTGATGATGGCCGCCACCAACCGGCCCGACGTCCTCGACCCCGCGCTGCTGCGCCCGGGCCGCTTCGACCGCCAGATCATGGTGCCGCTGCCCACGCAGGAGGAGCGCCGCGACATCCTCGTGGTGCACTTCAAGGACAAGAAGATGTCCTCCGACGTCGACGTGAACATCGTGGCGCGCGGCACGCCGGGCATGGCCGGCGCCGACCTCGCCAACCTCGTCAACGAGGCCGCGTTGTTCGCGGTGCGCCGCGGCGACAACGAGATCCACGCCAACGACTTCGACGACGCCCGCGACCGCGTGCTGATGGGCCTGCGCCGGCCGTCGATCGTGATGAACGACCTCGAGAAGGAGCACACCGCCTACCACGAGGCCGGGCACGCGGTGGCGGCGTACGTGTTCGAGCACGCCGATCCGGTGCACAAGGTCACCATCCTGCCCACCGGCATGGCGCTGGGGATGACCCAGCAGATGCCGGTCGAGGAGCGCTACTCGCACGACAAGGAGTACCTGCGCGACTCGCTGGGCGTGTTCATGGGCGGGCGCGTGGCCGAGGAGATCATGTTCGGCACCAAGTCGACCGGCGCCCAGAACGACCTCGTGCGCGCCACCGAGATCGCCCGCCGCATGGTGCGGGAGTGGGGCATGAGCGACCGCATCGGGCCGATGGCCTGGGGCTCCGAGGGCGCGGTCTTCCTGGGCGAGGACCTCGTGCACACCCGCGACTACTCCGACGAGACCGCCCGGGTGATCGACGAAGAGGTCGAGCGCATCCTGCGCGACGAGGAGAACCGCACCCGCGCCACCCTCTCCGAGCACCGGCCCGGTCTGGTCGCGGTGGCCGAAGCGCTGCTCGAGCGGGAGACCGTCGACGGCGAAGAGGTCTCCAACCTCGTCGACATCGCGATGGGCCACAAGAGCGGTGGGCCCCGGATGGCGTTGCGGGCCGACGGCTCCGAGGAGATCGTCGAGACGAGCGGCGACGGCGACTCGCTCTCCGACTTCGTCGAGTAGCGGGTCGCGCGGACCCGCTCGCTACGAGACCGCGCCGAGGCCGGGTTCCGGGGTGCTCCCCGGGGCGCGCAGCTCGGCGACCGCCGCCCAGAGATCGGTGGCGGTGAACGCGCCGACGAAGGCGCGGCGCACCACGCCCTGGTCGTCGGCGATCACGGTCGTGGGGATCGCGGCGAGCTCGTAGCGGCGATGCAGGTCGCCGCGCGACTCGGCGGAGATCTCGCACACCGCGACGTCGGGCGATTCCAATGGCTCGAGCTTCGAGCCGAGACCCTGGCACGAGTCGCAGGCGGCGGACGAGAACAGCGCCACCAACCAGGCGGCGTCGCCACGGGGGAAGTCGGCCCGGTCGAGCTGCATGGGCACCGGGTACACGTCGCGCGGCGGCGCGTCGGGCGGCCGGCGACGCAGGTACCACGCCAGCGCGCCGACCGCGACCAGGATCACCGCCGCGATCACCAAGCGTGCCGTCACCGCGCCCTCATCCTCCGTACGACGGGTCGGGGATCGCCGAGCTGAGCGACGCACCGTCGGCGCCGAGCAGCGTGAGCCCGACCACGACGGGATGGGCGGCGGTGATCACCCAGGCGCTGTCGGTACCGCGGCCGAGCGTCACCTGCTGGATCTTCGCCTGGCCCGGTCCGACCGCGAGCTCGGGCTCGCTGGTGGGCCCGACGCGCCGGTCGATCGACGACGCCGGCAGCAGCGCCGCGGTCACGGGGTCGGGGCCGGGATCGAACACGGTGAGGAACGCGTCGGCGTCGACGTCGGGCTGCGGGACGACCCAGCGGCGCGCCGCGACCGACGAGCCCAGCGTGCTCGCCACGCCGGTCGTCGACGACGACGGCGCCCACGACGCCAGGACCTCGGCGACGATCGGCGAACGCACGCCGTCGATCGGCTGCGTGGTCACGGTGATCGCGTAGTCGGTCCCGATCGGCACCCGAGTGGTCGGTTCCATCGCGATCACGCCGCGCGCGGGCACGGTGATCGACTGGGGGTCCAGGGTCTGGTCCGAGGCCAGCACGACGTGCACCTGCACGCGCGCGTCGTGGTCGCCGAAGTTGGCCAGCGAGAGCGAGGCGGTGCCGCCGTTGTCGGTGGTGCCGTCGGCGAACCACCAGGTGCCGGCGGGTGACTGCGCGCCGAGCGACACCGCGATGCCCTCACGGGTCGGGCCCTGGTCGGGGACGGTGCCGTCGAAGATCTGGCTCTGCTCGGCGACGACCCGGCCGACCCGGGCGTGGACCTGGGCGGCGACGCGCTCCTGGCGCAGGACTTCGTTCTGCACCGGGATCGTGATGCGCGAGCGGCGGGGCACGACCACGGCCTGCAGGTCGTCGGGCTGCTGCACCCCGGTGTCGGTGAGGAAGGTGACGTCGACGATGGCGTCGTCACCGAAGGGGTTGAACAACGCGAGGTCGTGCTCGGCCCCCGGCACCGTCGTGCCGGACGCGAAGTACCACTCGGGACCGGCGGCGCGGGTGCACGGCTCGACCGCGAAGTCGCCGTCGTGCTGGAGCTGGTGCGACACCGCGGCCGGGCCGCCGGTGGTCTCGACGACCACACCGGGTTCGGGGGTGGCGAGGATGTCGGCGACCTTGACGCGCGTCTCCTCGCCCGGTGCCAGGCGCAGGTGCCGTGACTTCGGTGCCCCGTCGCCGCCCGGCATCACGGTGATGGTGGCGTCGACGGTCGACGGCGCGACGCTCGCCACGATGACGGTCTCGTCGGCGCGGCCGTCGGGCGTCGACGTGCCCTCGGCGCAGTACCACGCGCTCGACGCGACGTCGGGCGACGGGACGCTCACGCCCGTCCGCGCCAGCGGCGACGCGGCCGCGACACCGGTCGACTCGCTCGAGGACGCGCTCTGCTGCACCACGACCGCGGCGACGACCGCGGCCAGGACGACGAGGAGGATCGGACCGCGGCGCACCTTGCGGGTGCGACGGGGGGTGGGGGTCGATGCGGGGTCGCTCACACCCGCTCCCACCAGAACGCGTCGTCGTCGAGGAGGTCGTCGACGGGCTCCGGTCGACGCTCCCGACGTTCGCGCCGGGTACGCACGTCGGTCGCCCGCACGACCGGGTCGCGCCGCACGCGGGTGCGACGCCAGCGCCACACGACGAGGATCCACAGCACGAGCGCGCCGGCGAGCAGCGCCCAGCGCTGCCATTGCGCGTCGAACGTGATCGTCACCGGGCCCCGGGTGTCGAGGCGGTAGCCGTTGGCCCAGCCGAACGCCTTCTGGTGGCGCAGGGACGTGCCGCCGGACGACGCCGACCACTCGGAGTCGTACGCCTCACCCCACAGCACGGTGCCGGCGCGGGCGGGCGCCGACGTGATCGGCTGCGCGCCGGCCAGGTCGGCGCCGAGCGCGGCCCGGTTGGGGCGCGGCGAGTCGATCGGGACGCGACCGGGGACGGACGCACGGATGGGGACGTACGCGAGGTTCGAATAGAGCACCAGACCCGCGCTCGAGCTCAGCTGGGCGAAGTCGAGCTGCTGCGCCATCGCGGTGCGCACCGCGCGTGGGACCGACGTCGCCGCGCCGCCTCCGGGACCCTGGGTGCTCGGCACCACGACGTAGCGCACGCCCATGGGTGCGAGCATGCGGCCGAGCCGGTTGGTGAGCCCCGCGGTCGCGAGGTCGAGGGCGCGGTCGACGACGTGGTCGGCGTCGTGCTCGGGGGCACGCCACTGCTCGGTGACGTCACCGGGGCCGTTGCGGGTGAGCGTGTACCCGGTGCCGTCGCGCAGCACGACCGGATCGAGCGGGAGCACCGTCGGGTCGCCGACCCACAACATGCGGAAGTCGCCCTTGGTGGTGAGCGACTGCGTGAACGCGAGCGTGCTCGTCCAGTCGCTCGTCGGCGCGCCCCACCGGCCGTCGAACACATCGCCGGTGAACGCGAGCGCGGGCAGGAGGATCGCGACCGCGCCCAGGATCACCGCCGGTTGGCGCCACCCGAACTTGAACGAGTGGATGCCGTCGACGAACACCGACACCGCGATGCCGAGGCAGAGGGCGAGGCCGAGCGCGGCGAGGGTGAGGCCGGCCTCGGGCGGCAGCACCGACGTGTCGGGGAAGAAGCGCGCCGGGACCCACACCACCGCCCAGCCGACCAGGGCCAGCAGCCAGCCGCGCGCGGTCCAGGCCAGGCGATCGCCGGTGGCGACGAACAGGGGCACCGCCGCCGCGACCACCAGGCCCCACATCATCCAGCCCGCGCTGGCCGGGCCGGTGTCGAACCGGAGGATCTGGGAGAGGTCGAGGTCGGGTCGGAACGCGAACCCGAAGGCGGCCTTGTCGACGCCGGTGTGCGCGTACGCGAGCGGCCACGGGAACAGCAGCACCATGCCCCCGACGGCCGCGACCACCGCGATGCCGAAGCCGCGCAGCGCCATGCGGCCGGCGCCCGCGATCGGGACCGCGAGCACGAAGGTCGCGGCGGCGAGCACGAACAGGCCGAGGCCGGCCGGGTACCAGGCCCCCAGCAACGCCGCGAGGACGGCCAGCCGCAGGACCCGGCCCTTGCGGGCGTCGTCCCGCGTGCCGAGGCGGACGATGCGCAGCAGCAGGAACGGCAGCAGCGCGAACAGCACCAGCGGGCCCAGGCGGCCCTGCGCGATCGCGTTGCGGGCCACCGGGTTGATGCCGTAGGCGAGGCCGGCGGCGAGCGCGGGCCCGCGCAGGTTGATGATGCGGCGCGCCAGCCGGTAGGCGCCGAACGCGCCGAGCGGGATCGCGAGCACGACGGTGAGGGTCTGCGCGAGCCCCACCGCACCCAGGAGCACGGTGCCCATCGCGCCGATGAGCGCGACCGCGGCGGGAGCGGACGAGGCGGAACCGAGCCCCGTGTAGCGCCACGCCGACCCGAAGCTGTCGAACAGGTCGCCGACGCCCGGCCAGTGACCGAAGGTGCCGATGGCCGGGACCCCGCCGGTGACGATGCCGCGGGAGCCGATGGCGACGAGCACGAGGAACCCGAGGAACGCGATCGCGGCCGGCGTGCGCACGCCGTCGGACACGGAGTCGACCGCGATGCGCGACGCGTCACCGATGGACCGGAGCCGGGTGTCGGTCTGCAGGTGCTGGGCGAGGAACGCGCTGAGCCGGGTGGTGCTCGAGACCTGCAGCTCGCGCAGCTCGGAGTCGTGCACCCGCCGGAGCTGTTGCGCGCGGCGGCGCGACGGCTGCAGGGCGCGCACGTGCAGGAGGTTGGAGTACCAGCTGCCGATGGCGGCCCGCGCCCGGCGCGGATGCCCGGTGAGCAGGTCGCCGAGCGCCTCGATGAACCCGACCACGAACCCGAACGGCACCAGCCAGAGCAGGCGCCGCAGCGAGTACGACGTGAACAGCACCCGCACGCGCGAGCGGGCGAGCGCGAACTCGTCGGGCCGGTCGCCGAGCGCACGCTCGTCGGCCGCCTCCCGGTGCGACGCACGCGCGTCGGGCGCCACCAGGACGCGCGCACCCGCGAGCCGGGCGCGCCAGCAGAGGTCGAGGTCCTCGGCACCGGGGAACGTCGCGGGGTCGAAGCCCCCGAGCTCCTCGAACAGGTCGGTGCGCACCAACATCGCGGCGGTGGTGACGTAGAAGACGTCGCGCACGCCGTCGTGCTGCTCCTGGTCGAGCTCACCGGGTTCGATGCCGGTGTACGGCGCCCCGAAGCGGTCGATGGCCCGGCCGACCTCCAACAGGATCTCGTGGTTGTCGGCGCTCACCAGCTTGGGCCCGAGGATGCCCGCGTTCGAGCGGTAGCCCTCCTCGACCATGAGTCGCACCGCGTCGGGATCGAGCACCACGTCGTCGTGGCAGAGGAGGAGGAAGGTGGCGCCCTCCACCGCGTGCAGCGCCTCGTTGGCGGCCGCGGCGAAGCCGGCGCTCTCGTCGAGACGGCGGACGAACGCGCGCGGGAGCACGGCCGCGACCCGCGGCGTGGGGTCCTCCTGTGAGCCGCAGTCGACGACGAGCACGGTGAGGTCGTCGTAGTCCTGGGCGGCGAGCCCGCCGAGGGTGTCCTCGAGCCAGGGTCCCGGGTTCCGGGTGACGACCACCGCCACCACCGGCGGGTACTGGGCGAGGACCTCCTCGTCGGGTTCGCCGTCGAGCTGGTCGTCGGGCTGGTCACCCTCCCCGTCGGTGGCCGGGTCCGGGTCCTCGTCGAAGGCGAGCGGGTCGTCCTCGGCCGGCACCGGGACCGGTGGATCCGGCGGTTGGAACGCGCTCATCAGGGGCGCCAGCGTACCGTCGACCCCTTCCCGCACGGGGGCACGGAACCGCTGCTCCCGGACCCTGCCCGGTACGCTCACGGCATGATCACGGCGCTGGCGGGCGGGGTGGGGGCGGCGCGCTTCCTCCGCGGGCTGGTGCAGGTCGTCGACCCCGCCGACGTCACCGTGGTCGTCAACACCGCCGACGACGACTGGTTCCACGGCCTCTACGTCTGCCCCGACCTCGACTCGGTCACCTACACCCTCGCCGGGGCCCAGAACCCCGACACCGGGTGGGGCCTGGCGGGCGAGACGTTCGCCACCGTCGACGCCCTCGCCCGCTACGGCGAGGACACCTGGTTCCGGCTCGGCGACCGCGACCTCGCCACCCACCTCTTCCGCACCCGGCGGCTGCGGGAGGGCGCCACCCTGAGCGAGGTCACCGCCGAGATCACCGCCGCCTGGGGCCTCGGCCCCCGCCTGGTGCCCATGACCGACGGCCGCATCGCCACCCGCATCACCGTGGCCGCGGGCGAGCTGGCGATGCAGGAGTGGTTCGTGCGCGAGCGGTGCGAACCACCCGTGCTGGCCGTGCGCTTCGAGGGCGCCGACGCCGCGGTCGCCGCGCCCGGCGTGATCGACGCCATCCTCGCCGCCGACACCGTGCTCGTCTGCCCGAGCAACCCGGTCATCTCCATCGGACCGATCCTGGCGGTCGACGGCGTGCGCGACGCGCTCGTCTCCCGCCGCGACCGCGTCGTCGGCGTGAGCCCGATCATCGCGGGCCGGCCGGTGAAGGGCCCGGCCGACCGGCTGATGGGCCCCCTCGGGATCGACGTCTCGTGCGTGGGCGTGGCGCGCGAGTACCGCGAGTTCTGCAGCACGCTCGTCATCGACGCCGGTGACGCGGCGCGGGTCGGCGAGATCGAGGCGCTCGGCGTCCGTGCCGTCACCGCCGACACCTTGATGACCGACGCGCGCGTCGCGGCCGCGCTCGCCCGCGACACGCTCGCCGCCGTCGCCTGAGCCACCGCCCGCGCGTGCAGCCGCTCACCCTGATCCCGATCCACGGCATCCCCGAGATCCGCCCCGACGACGCGCTCGCGCCGCTGCTGGCCGACGCCGCCGTCGCCCAGGGCACTCCCCTGCTCGACGGCGACTGCATCGTCGTCACCCAGAAGATCGTGTCGAAGGCCGAGGGCCGACTGGTGCCGATCGATCCCGACGACCGCGCCGCCCGCCGGGCGCTGGTCGAGCAGGAGTCGGTGCGCGTCCTCCGACGGCGCGGCGACCTCATCATCAGCGAGACCACGCACGGGTTCGTGTGCGCCAACGCGGGGGTCGACCTCTCGAACCTCGACGAGGGATGGGCCGCGCTGCTGCCCGTCGACTCCGACCGCTCGGCCCGGCGCATCCGCGACGCGCTCCGGGCCACGCGGGGGGTCGAGGTCGCGGTCGTGATCTCCGACACCTTCGGGCGCCCCTGGCGCCAGGGCCTCACCGACGTCGCCATCGGGGTCGCGGGCCTGGCCGCGGTCGTCGACCTGCGCGGCTCCACCGACGCACGGGGCCGGGAGCTGCAGGTCACGGAGGTGGCGGTGGCCGACGAGGTGGCGGGCGCGGCGGAGCTGGTGATGGGCAAGTCGGCGGCCGTACCGGTCGCCATCGTGCGCGGTCTCGACCCGGAGTGGTTGCGCGAGAGCAGCGCGCGGGAGCTCGTGCGCGCCCCGGCCGACGACCTCTTCCGTTGAGCCCTCGGCGATGAGCACCGGACGCGTCCCCGCGTTCCTGGCCGCGCGCCGGTCGATCCGCGCCTTCCTCCCCGACCCGGTGCCGCGCGACGTCCTCGACGGGTTCGTCGAATCGGCGTGCGCGGCGCCCGCGCCGCACCACTCCCGCCCGTGGCGGTGGGTCGTCGTCGACACCGACGACGCCAAGCAGCAGCTCGCCACCGGGATGGGCGAGCGCTGGCGCGACGACCTCACCGGCGACGGCGTGTCGCCGGCGCGCGTCGACGAGCTCGTCGCCGCGTCGCACACCAAGATCACCGGCGCGCCGGCCGTCGTGCTCGGCTGCCTCACGTGGGACGGGCTCGACCGCTACCCGGACGAGACCCGGCGCCGGGCCGAATGGGGCATGGCGCTCCTGTCGCTCGGCGCCGCGGTCGAGAACCTCATGGTCGCGGCCGCCGCGGGCGGGTACGCGTCGTGCTGGGTGGCGGCGCCGATCTTCTGCCCCGAGGCCGCGCGCGACGCGCTCGACCTGGACCCCGAGTGGCTCCCGCACGCGATGGTCGTCGTGGGCGTGCCCGACCCGGCGTACGTCGGCCGGCCCCGACCGCCGGTGCCGCTCGAGGAGCTCCGCGCCCACCGCTGACCCCGCGTTTGGATGGGCGATGCTGAGGGGACCCTTACCGCTAGCATCAGGCCCGGCGGACGGCGGCACCCCCGGAGCCGGCGGAGAGGAGTTGGGCAGGCGTGCGATCGGAGCACGAGGTCGGGCGGCGGAGCGTGCTCAAGCTCCTGGTTGCCGGTGGCGTGACCGTCGCCGCGGTGACCACCGGCGTCGTGCCACCGGGCCCCGTCGCCGCGTGGGCCGGACGTGCCGCGGCACCGGAGAGCGACGGGATCGCGGCCCTCGGCCGCGCCTACCTGCGCCGCCATCCGCACGAGTCTCACGCCCCGCGGCTCCTCCGCCAGCTGCCCGATGTGCGGTCGGCGCACGCGGTCCGCCCGCAGCTCCCCCGGCTCACGAGCACCATCGTCGCCGACTTCGACACCGGGCGGGTCGTCAACGTCGACGGCTGGGAGCTGGCCCGGACCGAAGCGCGCGCGGCCGCGGCCATCGCCCTGGGTCACTGACTCGTGCTCCTCGACGCCCGCCAGGTCGCCCCCGGCTCCACCCTCACCGCCGACGTCTGCATCATCGGTGCGGGCGCGGCCGGCATCACGCTGGCGCGGGCGCTGGCGGCGTCCGGTCACACCGTGGTCCTCCTCGAGAGCGGCGGCTTCCAGCCCGACGACGCCACGCAGGCGCTCTACCGGGGGAGCTCGGTCGGCCTCCCGCTCGATCCGATCGGACACCAGGGCCTGGACGGGCCCCGCCTCCGCTACTTCGGCGGCACGACGAACCACTGGGCCGGCTACTGCCGGCCGTTCCCCGAGCTCGACTTCGAACCGCGGAGCTACGTGCCGCGCTCGGGGTGGCCGATGGCGCGCGCCGCGCTCGATCCGTACTACGCGGTCGCGCAGGACACGTGCCGGCTCGGGCCGTACGACTACGACGTGTCGTCGTGGGAGGCACGCGGCGCGCTGAAGGTGCCGATCCTGAACTCGGAGACAACCCCGCACACCATCGTGCAGCTCACCACCCAGCCTCGGTTCGGCGTCAACTATCGCGACGACCTGACGCGGTCGCCCGCCATCCAACTCGTGCTGTGGGCGAACGTCACCCGGCTCGGGCTCGCCGACGACGGGAGCGCGATCAGCACCGTCGACGTGAAGACGCTCTCCGGCAACGCGTTCGCGGCGGTGGCCACGGCCTACGTGGTGGCGACCGGAGGGCTCGAGGTCCCGCGGCTCCTGCTGGCCTCGAACGACAAGCGACCGGCGGGCATCGGGAACGAGCACGACCTCGTCGGTCGTCACTTCATGGAGCACGTGAACGTCGCCGGTGGTCCGGTGGCGTTGACGATCGGCGAAGCGGAGATCGCGCCGTACACACCGAGGCCGCTCACCGTCGACGTCGAAGGCGCGCCGCGCGACATCGCCCTGCAGTCGGTGCTCCTGCTCGCGCCGGACGTGCAGCTACGCGAACGACTGCTCGCCTGCGAAGTGACGCTCGAGTTCCCGTTCCCGCCCGACGACCCGCGGGTCGAGGAGCTCTTCCCCGGCACGCGGCGCGGGATCGAGCTGCTCGCCGCCCAGGGCGTCACCACGAAGACGGTCGCCACCGCGCGCGTCCTGTGCGAGCAGGAACCCAACCCGGCGAGCCGGGTCACCCTGACGAGCACGAAGGATGCGCTCGGGATGCCGGAGATCCAGCTCGACTGGCGCGTCACGCGCGACGACCGTCTCAGCATGTTGCGCACCCTCCGCCGGGTCGGTCGCGAGATCGGCGAGCGCGGCTTTGGCCGGTTGCGGGTCGACATCTCGGGCTACACCAACGGCGACCCGGCCCCCGGCGACGACATCGACTACGAGGTGAACACCGGCTCGCACCACCTCGGCACCGCGCGCATGAGCGCGGATCCGACGCGCGGCGTCGTCGACGCCGACGGCAAGGTGCACAGCGTCCCCAACCTCTACGTCGCGGGGAGCGCGGTGTTCCCCACCGGCGGCGCCAACACGCCGACCCTCACCATCGTCGCCCTCGCGCTGCGCCTCGCCGACCACCTCGCGTCGGTGGTGCCGGGCAGCGCGGTCCCGGTGCAGGAGCCGGAAGCGGCCATCTCCGACGCGCCGGTCGAGCCGTCCGCCGACCGCTCAGGCGTCGCGGTCGCGGAACCAGTCGATGGTGCGCAGTAGCCCGTCGTCGAGCGCGGTCCAGGGCTTCCAACCGAGGTGGATGGCGGCCCGGCCGGGGTCGAGCGCGGACCGCAGCAGCTCGCCCGGGCGCTCGGGGGCGTGGTTGGGCGGCTCGGGGTAGCCGGTGAGCCGGCCCATCGCCTCGTAGAGCTCGAGCACGCTGGTCTCGACCGCGGTGCCGATGTTCATCAGCAGCCCGCCGCCCTTCTCGGTGGCGCGCACGAAGGCGTCGACGACGTCGTCGACGAAGACGTAGTCGCGCGTCTGACCGCCGTCGCCGTACACCGTCGGCTGCCGCCCGGCGAGCATGAGCCCGGCGAAGATCGCGACCACGCCGGCCTCGCCGTACGGGTCCTGGCGCGGTCCGTAGACGTTGGCCAACGCGAGCTCGGTGTACTCGAGCCCGCGCACCTCCCGGTAGTAGTGGAGGTAGTCGCCGGCGGCCTTCTTGGAGACGCCGTAGGGCGAGATGGGGCGCTGCGGGTGGCTCTCGCGCACGGGCACGGTCTCGGGGATGCCGTAGAGCGTGCCGCCGGAGCCCGCGAACACCACCTTGCGGGTGCCCGCGGCGAGGGCCGACTCGCACACGTTGAGCGAGCCGAGCACGTTGATCTCGGCGTCGAACAGCGGCTTGGCCACCGAGACGCGCACGTCGAGCTGCGCGGCGAGGTGGAAGATGACCTCGGGCTTGCGGTGGGCGACGAGGTCGCCGAGCTGCGGCGACCGCACGTCGAGCCGGTGGAAGCTGAACTTGCGGCTGCGCTGCGCCCGGGCGTCGGTGAGGTTGGCGAGCGCGCCGGTCGACAGGTCGTCGATGGCGTCGACGTCGCATCCCTCCGCGAGCAGGCGATCGACCAGGGTCGACCCGATGAAGCCGGCGCCGCCGGTCACCATGACCCGCATCGTCAGTCCTTCCCGTCAGGCTCCGGGCGCCGGATCCGCGCCCCCGACGCCCGCGCCCCGGCACCCAGGGTCGCGCCCGCGCCCATGACGGTGTGATCCGACGCGATCGCGCCCGCCCCGAGGCTGGCACCCGCGCCC
The DNA here is from genome assembly GCA_963809795.1 of uncultured Actinomycetes bacterium. Classification (GTDB taxonomy): domain Bacteria; phylum Actinomycetota; class Acidimicrobiia; order IMCC26256; family DASPTH01; genus DASUAS01. Next base: position 31,286 of record CAWELN010000019.1, on the reverse strand, counting down.
ACGACGGCGTCGATCGCCTCCGCCTCGTCCTGCAGCGTCGCACCCGCATGGACCACCGACCGGAGGAGCCGCGCCCCCGGGCCGACCACGGCGTCGTCACCGACGACCGAGCCGACGACCCGGGCGCCGGCGGCGACGACGGCGCGGTCGCCGATCAGCGTCGGCGCCTCCAGGCGGGCGTCGGCGTCGATGTCCGGGGTGCCCTGCACCCACACGCCGGGCGTGAGCTCGCGCGCACCGGGCGCGGGCGAGCCGCCGAGCGCGGCGCGCAACACGTCGGTGTGCGCCCGCAGGTACTTCTCGGGCGTCCCGATGTCGATCCAGTACGCGTCGCTCGCCATCGCGTGGAGCCGGCTCGGCTCGTCGAGCATGCGGGGGAAGGTCTCGCGCTCGATCGACACCGTGAGCCGCTCGGGGATGCGGTCGAGCACCGAGGGTTCGAGCACGTAGGTGCCGCCGTTGATCCAGTTGGTCGGGGCCCGGCCCTTCGGGGGCTTCTCGACGAACGCCACCACCGCGCCGTCGTCCCGGGTCGGCACCACCCCGAACGCCGACGGATCGGCGACCTGGGTGAGGTAGATCGTCGCCTCCGCCTCGTGCGCGTCGTGGAACGCGACCAGCGCGTCGAGGTCGAGGGTGGTGAGCACGTCGCCGTTGCACACGACGATGCGCTCCTCGATCCCCCGCGCCGCGAAGCGGATGGCGCCGGCCGTGCCCAACGGATGGTCCTCGACCGCGTAGCGCAACTTCAGGTCGCCGAACCGGCCCTCCGGGAAGTGCGCCTCGAACGCGTCCGGGAGGTAGCCGAGCGAGAGCACCACCTCGTCGACGCCGTAGTAGGCGAGCCAGGTGAGCTGCCGTTCGAGGAACGCCTGATTGGCGATCGGGAGGAGCGGCTTGGGCGTCGAGTAGGTGAGCGGTCGCAGCCGGGTGCCCTCACCACCGACGAGGACGATCGCCTTCACGACACCACGTTCGCGCGTGATGCCGCGGTCACGGCGTGGACGTCGGCGGGGCGGTGGGCGTCGCGGGGGCGGTCGTCGAGGTCTCCGAGCGGCACGGCGAGGCCTTGCTCAACACCGCGGCGGTGTTCTGGTCGGAGATCTGGGCGAACGCGGTGCAGGCCTGGTCCGGGAACGGCATGCTCGGCGCCCTTGGGCAGCAGGTAGATCGCGAGCGTCTCGCCGTCCTGCTGGTGGTAGTCGGCCGGGTTCCCGGTCTTCGTCTTGCCGTCGACGGCCCAGGTGAGCTGCACCTTCTGGCCCTTGTACTGGCCGGACGGGCAGACGTCGCCGTTGCTCCACGTGGTCTTCTTCGGATCCGCCGCCGGGCCCTGCCACTGGGTGTGGGCGGCGTTCGCCCCGCCGAGGTCGATCGAGTCGGACGACAGGCCCCACCCGCCGTAGCCGAAGAACTTGCCGATGGTCGCGTTGTTGCCCTCCTCCGACACCACGAAGGGGTGGGTGTGGATCAGGCCGTCGCCGTGGGAGTGGATGCCGGCGTTCGCCACCTGGTTCGGGCTGTCGTACGGCTTCTCGAACGCGGGCGGCGGGTCGAGCCACTGACCGCAGACGTTGACGTCGAGCGCGGTGTGCCAGTGGTCACCGGGCGTGTTGGTGGCCTGGTTGACGGCGCGGGGCGGGCCGCTCCCGGCGCTGTTGCCCCCACCGCGGGTGAGCACCACCGCCACGACGCCGACGATGATGACGACGGCGATGACGACGTTCCACCCGAAGGAGCCGCTCCGCCGCCGCTTGGGCTTGCGGTACTTGGAGCGCATGGCGGCGCGCTGGTAGCGGGTCCGGGACTGGGGCATGGCGGTCGCAGGTTACCTGCTGACCTTCGGCAGCTCTGGACGCGTGCGGAGCCCCCGCGCGGCCATGTCGAGCACCGCCCGGATGGCGAGGAACAGCGCGGTCGGCGGGAGCAGCCCCCGCCGGAGACCCTGCCACCGGCGCGACGCGAACCGGTACGCCGACCGGTGGTGCTCGAGGATCATGCGGTAGGGGTGCCCCTCGGTGCTGGCGCCCTGGACGTGGACCGCGGCGCCGGCGGGGTCGTAGCCGACCCGCCACCCGAGGCGACGCAGGCGCCAACAGAGGTCCACGTCCTCCATGTACATGAAGTAGCGCTCGTCCCAGCCCCCCACCGAGTCGACCGCGGTGCGCCGCAGGAACACCAACGCGCCCGACACCCAGTCGACGTCGCGCGGCTGGTCCCAGTCGGCGTCGAGCTGACGGTACCGACGGGTGAAGCGGTTGCGCGGCCGCGTCCGTCCGAGCACCGCGTGGCCGACCGCGTCGAGCCCGCTCACGTGCGCGCGCGCCGACGGGTACTGCGTGCCGTCGGGGTTGCGGAGCGCGGGCCCGATCGCGGCGAGGTCGGGCTCGGCGCGCATGCGCGCCAGCATCGCCGCCGCGGTGCCCGCCTCCACCTCGAGGTCGGGGTTGCCGACGGCGACGACCGGTGCGGTCGTGCGCGCGATGCCGAGGTTGGCGGCCGCCGCGTACCCGACGTTGCCGTCCGGCGTCACCACCCGCACCGCGGGGAACGCGCGCTCGACCTCGGCGAGCGACCCGTCGGCGGAGCCGTTGTCGACGACCACCACCTCGGGCGTGCCCGCGCTCGTGTCCGCGAACAGCGACCGCACGCACGCGAGCAGCAGTGGACCGGCCTCGAAGTTCACCACCACCGCGGCCCACTGCCGGTCCCCGTCGCTCACCTCCGGTCGCTCCGTCCCGGGCGCCGCTCGCGGGGACATGTCTCTCAATCCACGAAGCGGTACTTGACGAGGGTCCACAGCGCGACGAAGCCGTCGCGCCAGGTGATCTTCTTGCCCTCGTCGAACTCGCGGCCGGTGTACGAGATCGGCACCTCGTAGATCCGGATGCCGCGGCGCAGGATCTTCGCGGTGACCTCGGGCTCGAACTCGAAGCGCGTCGCCCGCAAGGTGATGCCGTCGAGGATCGAACGGTCGAAGAGCTTGTAGCAGGTCTCCATGTCGGAGAGCGTCGTGTTGTAGAGCACGTTGGTGACGAGCGACAGGAACCGGTTGCCGACCCAGTGCAGGAAGAGCATGTTGCGGCGCTCCCCGGTGAACCGCGAGCCGTAGACGACCTGCGCCTTGCCCCGCATGATCGGGTTGAGCAGCTTGGGCCAGTCCTCGGGGTCGTACTCGAGGTCGGCGTCCTGCACCAGCACGAGGTCGCCGGTGAGGTGCTCGAGCCCGCTGCGGATCGCCGCACCCTTGCCCTGGTTCCGTTCGTGCGTGATCACCCGCACCGTGCTGTCGTGCAGCTGGCGGAGGACGTCGCGGGTGCCGTCGGTGCTCCCGTCGTCGACGACCAGGACCTCGAGGTCGACCGGGAGCTCCACCGCCCGCATCCGGCGCACGATCTCGACCACGGTGTTGCGCTCGTCGTAGACCGGCACGATCACGGAGAGCTTCCGGTACCGTGCCGCGTCTTCAGCTCGTGCCACCGTGCCTCCGGTACCAGTCGTGGGTGAGGGCGAGACCTTCGCGGAGGGCGACCGTCGGATGCCAGCCGAGGACCTCCTCGGCGAGCGAGATGTCCGGCCGCCGCTGCTTGGGGTCGTCGGCGGGCAGCGGCTCGAACTGCAGGTCGACGGACGCACCGGTGACCTCGAGCACGAGCTCGGCCAGCTCGAGCATGGTGAACTCGTCGGGGTTGCCGATGTTCATCGGGCCCACGTGGTCGGAGTCGAGCAACGCCAGCAGCCCGGCCACCTCGTCGGTCACGTAGCAGAACGACCGCGTCTGCTTGCCGTCGCCGTAGACGGTGAGCGGCTCGCCCCGCATCGCCTGGGCGAGGAAGTTCGACACCACCCGCCCGTCGGCCGCGCCGCAAGTGAGGGCCGTAGGTATTGAAGACGCTGCACGATCTTGGTGTCGACGCCGTAGGTGCGGTGGTACGCCATCGTGATCGCTTCGGCGTAGCGCTTCGCCTCGTCGTACACCGACCGCGGGCCGACGCTGTTGACGTTGCCGAAGTACGTCTCCGGCTGCGGGTGCACCAGCGGGTCGCCGTAGATCTCACTGGTGGACGCGAGCAGGAAGCGCGCACCGTGCTCGCGCGCGAGGTCGAGGGCGCGCTGGGTGCCGATCGCACCGACCTCGAGGGTCTCGATCGGGCGGGCGAGGTACTCGGGCGGGCTGGCGGGGCTGGCGAGGTGCAGCACCGCGTCGACCGGTCCGGAGACGGGGATGCCCTGGATGACGTCGTGCTCCACGAGGACGAAGCCGGCGTCGTCGGCCAGGTGGGCGACGTTCTCACGGTGACCGGTCAGGAAGTTGTCGACCGCGACGACCTCCCACTCGCGCGCGCGCAGCGCGTCGCAGAGGTGCGAACCCACGAACCCCGCCCCGCCCGTGACGACCGCACGCGGCATCAGCGGCCGACGCCCTGGTAGACGAACCCTCGTCGGCGCATCGCCGCGGGATCGAGCAGGTTCCGGCCGTCGACGAGGGCGCGGGGCGCGGTCATGGCGTCGGCCACCCGGGCGAAGTCGAGCCAGCGGAATTCGTCCCACTCGGTGAGCAGCGCGAGCAGGCCCGCGCCGGTCACCGCGTCGTACGGGTCGCCCACCACCTCGAGCGTCGGGATCTGCGCGGCGGCGGCCTCGGCGGCGGCGGGGTCGTACGCCCGGACGGTGGCACCCTCCTCGAGCAGCGCGCGGCACACCACCAGCGCCGGCGAGTCGCGCAGGTCGTCGGTGTTGGCCTTGAAGGTGAGGCCCCACACGCCGACCGTCACCCCCTCCAGCGAGCCACCGGCGGCATCGCGCAGCTTCTCGAGCATGCGCTCGTGCTGGCGACGGTTCACCCCGACGACCCCGCGCAGCAGGCTGAAGTCGTAGCCCGCGGTCTCCGCGGTGTGGATGAGCGCGGCGGTGTCCTTGGGGAAGCACGAACCGCCGTAGCCCGGACCGGGGTGCAGGAACTCGAAGCCGATGCGCGGGTCGTACCCCATGCCGAGCGACACCTCGCGCACGTCGGCGTTCACCGCCTCGCACAGGTTGGCGATCGCGTTGATGAACGAGATCTTGGTGGCGAGGAACGCGTTCGACGCGTACTTGATCATCTCGGCCGACGCCGGGTCGGTCACGAGGATCGGCGCCTTCACCTCGCGGTAGAGGTCGGACACGCGGACCGCCACGGCGGCGTCGTCGCACCCGATCACCACCCGGCTGGGGTGCAGGAAGTCGTGCACCGCGTTGCCCTCGCGCAGGAACTCGGGGTTCGACGCCACGCCGACGTCGTTGGCGGCGCCGGCCCGGCTGAGCTCCCGCGCCACCATCAGCGTCGAACCGACCGGCATCGTCGACTTGTTGACCACCACCGCGCCCGCCCGGAGCGCGGGGGCGATCTCCCGGGAGACCGCCTCCACCGCCGAGAGGTCGGCGGCGCCGGTCTCCGACTGCGGCGTCTGCACGCAGAGGAACACGAACTCGGCGTCGCGCGCCGCGGTCGCCGCGCCCACCACGAAGCGGAGCCGCCCGGAGCCGAGGCCCTCGGCGACCAGCGCCGGCAGGCCCTCCTCGAGGATCGGCACCTCACCCTTCCGGAGGGCGCGGACGCGTTCCTCGTCGATGTCGGCGCAGGTCACGGAGTGCCCGAGGTGCGCGAGGCACGACGCGGTGGTGAGCCCCACGTACCCCGCCCCGATGACCGCGACCTCGCTCATCGTTCCGCTCCTGGCGCCTGCGGCACCGGGCGGCTGGGCCACGCTCGCTGCTCGGCGGGATACCCGCCTCGCCGACGCTCGCTCATGCGTCCCAGTCCTTCACGTAGTCGGTGACCGCGTCGCGCCACGGGCGCAGGCCGGGCAGGCCGGCGAGGCGCAGGGCGCGGTTGTCGAGCGCGCTCATCGGCGGCCGGGCCGCGGGCCGGTCGAGGTCGGCGGCATCGAGCGGCGCCACCCCACTCGGGTCGAGCCCGCGGGCGCGCAGCGCGGTCACGATCAGCTCGTGGCGGGTGACCGCCTCCGACCCGCTGGTGACGTGGAACAGACCCTGACGACGCTCGACCGCGAACCGCGCCAGCAGCACCGCCAGGTCGGGCGCGAAGGTCGGGATGCTGACCTGGTCGGCGAGGACGCCGTCGAGCTCACCGCGGTCGAAGGCACCGAACGCCCAGCTCACCAGGTCGGTCCCCCGCCGCCCGAACACCCACGAGGTGCGGACGGTCGCCCACGAGCCCGCGTGCGCCGCCACCTCCACCTCGCCGCCGAGCTTCGAGCGCCCGTACTCGGAGAGCGGGTGCACCGCGTCCCACTCGTCGTAGGGCCGGGCGGCGGTGCCGTCGAAGACGTAGTCGGTCGAGATGTGCACCAGGTGCGCGCCGCGCCGCGCCGTCGCCTGGGCGAGGGTGCGGACACCGAGCGCGTTCACCGCGAAGGCGCGCTCCGGGTCGCGCTCGCAGGCGTCGACGTTGGTCATGGCGGCGGCATTCACCACCGCGTCGGGCCCGAACTCCGCCACCACCTGCTCGACCTGCTCGCGGTCGGCGAGGTCGAGCGCGTCGTGGGCGACGCCGAGGACGTCGTGGGGGGCGAGGGCTTCGACGACGCGGGCCCCGACCTGCCCGCCTGCTCCGGTCACGAGGATGCGCACGGCAGGGCAGTGTACGGGCCGCTCCCCCGCGATCCGGTCCCCGCTCAGGGGCAGGGGTCGGTCGCCGACGGCGCCAGGGTCGTGGTCGTCGTCGGCGGTGCGGTGGTGACCGGCGCGCCGGGCACCGTGCTGGGCGCCACCGTCGTCGTGGTCGACGGCACCGTGATGTCCTGGAACGACGAGCCGAGCACGAGCTCGATGTGCCCCGCCGCCTTCGGGTCGGGCACCAGCTTGGCGTCGGTGAAGTACGGCAGCAGCGCCTTGGCCTCCTCCGCCTGGTCGTACCCGTACCGGACCTCGGTGACCGGGATCTTGGTCTTCGCCGGGTTGGCGGCGGTGGCCCGGAAGCCGAGCTCGGTCAGCTTCGACACCACCGACTGCCCGACGTTGGTGCCGGTGGCGTCGGTGACGCGCACCTTCACCTGCGACGGTGCGACCGTCGCCGGCTGGGGCGCGTTGTTGCCGAAGGTCCGCAGCTGCTGGATCACCGCGTCGGCGTCGGCCGACGGCACCAGCGTCACGTTCGGGTTGTTGGGGTCGGGGTCGACGGGCAGGGTCTCGAAGCGGATGGAGCTGGTGTCGTTCACGTCGACGGTGCGGAACGCCCGGATCAGCGCGTTCACGTCGCTGCGGCTCAGCCCCTCGTCGGCCTTCACGTACTTGAGCACGTTGTCGGCGAGGTCCACGCGCGAGGAACGGGTCGCTCAGGCTCTTGGAGATGGCGAGGCCCGCGAGCTTGCGGATGAACGCCTGCTGGCGGGCGATCCGGTCGAGGTCGGCCCGCTGGTCGAGCAGTCGCCAGTGCTCCCCGGTGTCGGGGTCGACGATCGGCCCGTTCGGGTCGGAGATCTCGAGGTTGCGGGACCGCACGTACGCGAGCGCGGCGGCACCGTCGAGCGGGTAGCAGCCGCCGCCGTACGGCGTGTTCAGGCCGGTCTCCTGGTCGCGGACGCGTCCGGGCAGGTACACCTGCACGTTGCCGATGGTGTCGACGATCTCCTGGAAGCTCTTGAAGTCGACCTCCAGGTAGTGGTTGATGTCGATCCCGAAGTTCTCCTTCAGGGTGTCGATGACGGCCTGGGGCCCGCCGCTCGCGTACGCCGAGTTGATCCGGTTCTTGCCCGACTCCCCGGGGACGTCGACCATGAGGTCGCGCGGGAAGCTGACGACGAACGTCTGCTGGGAGCCGGGCTCGACGTGCGCCACCATGAGCGTGTCCGAACGCTGGCCGGACGTGTTGGGATCGTTCGGGCTGCCGAACGCCGCCTGGTCGCCGGGATCGGTCGCGAACGCGCGGGTGTCGGAGCCGATGATCAGGTAGTTGGCGCCACCCGGCGGCGCCGGCGCGACCTTCAGCCCGGCCACCCGCTGGATGCTCTTGACCCGGTCGTTGATGCCGCGGTTCACCACCGCGACCCCGGCGACCACGAAGGCGCTCGCCAGCGCGAGCGAGATCACGAAACGGCCCATGAAGCCGTTCCACCGCGACGACGCGGATGCTGGTGGTGAGGTGGACATCGGGTCGGTGCTCCGCGGCTACTGACAGGCAGCTTCGGGCGACAGTGTGGTCGGAGTGGCCGCCGGCGCGCCCGTGGTGGCCGTGGCGCCGCTGCCGAGCCCGCTGAAACTCTTGCCCAGGGCCAGGACGACGTCGCTGCCGGCGAGCGTGGAGTCCGGCACCAGCTGGGCGTCGGGCACGTAGGTGGCGAGCAGCTGGGCCTTGGCGAGGTCGGACGTGGCGTACCGGATCTCGGTCTTGGCGATGGTGCCGCGGGGGTCGTTCTCCGCGCCGCCGGGCACGAAACCCTTGCCCGCGAGGGCCTGCGAGGTGTTCCCCGCCGCGTTCTGCACCCCGGAGCCGTTGCGCACCAGCACCCGCACGTCCGACGCCTTCACGCTCGGCGCCGTCGTGCCGGCGGAGCCGGAGCCGGAGCCACCGTTCGCGGGCGGGGCCGTGGTCGTGGTCGGGATGGGGGCCTGGCCCCGCAGCACCGCGAGCACCGCATCGGCCTCGGGCTGCTTGACGGTCAGGAAGGAACCGACGGAGTCGCCCATCTTCCACGGCAGCGTCTCGAACGTCGGCCCGCCGCTCGAGTCCCGGAGCCCGAGGAACGCCTGCACCAGCTGGTTGAACGCGGGACGGTCGAAGCCGGTGTCGGCGGTGAGGTTCGGGATCATCTTGTCGGCGAGGTCGGGCGCGATCATCGGGTCGTCCACGGTCTTCGCTACCGCGATGCCGCCCAGCTTCTTGATGAAGTCCTGCTGGCGGGCGATCCGGTCGATGTCCGCCTGCGGGCTGGCATCACGCCACCGCCCGTCGATGAAGTACTCGAGGTGGCGCGACCGCACGTACGCCAACGCCGGCGCACCGTCGAGGTGGTAGCAGCCGGCGGCGGGCGTCGGGCCCAGACCGGAGAGCTGGTCGCGGGCGGGGTACGGGAAGTAGACGGGCACGCTCCCGACCGCGTTCACGATGTCCTCGAACGTCTTGAAGTTCACCTCGACGTAGTGCTGGATGTCGACGCCGAAGTCGGCCTTCAGCGTGTCGATGACCTCTTGCGGCCCCTCGTTGAAGGCGGCGTTGAGCTTGCCCTTGCCGTGCCCGGGGATGTTCACGTACAGGTCGCGCGGGAACGACACCGCGTAGCTGTTCTTCCCGTCCGCGTGCAGCACCATCATCGTGTCCGACCGGGCCGGACCGTCGACGGTGGTGTTCTGGTCCGTGAACGCCTGCTTGTCGGCCTGGCTCTGCACGAACGAGCGGGTGTCGGAGCCGATGATCAGGAAGTTGGTGCCGGAGGCCGATGCCGGCGCCGTCGTCAGCGAGACGCGCGGGATCTTCGCGATCTCGTCGTCGATGTAGTTGTTGATCTGGAAGACGGCTGCGCCGGTCAGGACCGCGCACACCGCGATGGCGATGACGATCCGTCCGGAGAGCGCCCGCCGCGCCGAAAATGGAGATCTCACGGTCCGGTCATGGTACCGACGGCCCCGGCGAGGATCGTGTCGCCCGGTACCGTTTGACCGTGCGCCGTTCCGAACCCGTCGCGTCCGGGCTCCTCGCCCTGCTCCCGCCCGAGGCGGGGGTCGCCGCGGTGCGTCGCGGCGACACCACGGTCGTCGCCGTGGAACCCGCCGACGTCCTGGTGGCCTCGGGAGCGGACGCGTTCGCCGCCCTCGACCGGCTCGCCCCGGGCTTCTGGGTGGGTTGGTGCGCATTCGAGCTCGGCCACGCGGCCGAACGGGTGTCGGCGCGGGGCGCGTCGCTCGAGGCGCGCACCGTCCCCGACGCGGTGTTCGCGCGGTTCGACGCCCACGCGGTGGTCGCCGCCGACGGCCGCGTCACCGTGCACGGGGAGGGTCCGGGACGGGTCGCGCTGGAGCGCGCCCGGCGCGCCCTCGATCCCCTCGCCGCGTGCGGCGACCACCTCGGTCCCGTGGCCAGCGGCCGGTGGCGGTCGAGCCTCGACCGCGACGCCTACGAGGCGCGGGTCGAGACCGTGCTCGAGCTGCTGCGGGCGGGCGAGTGCTACCAGGTCAACCTCACCCGTCAGCTCACGTGCGACCACGCGCTCGACCCGGTCGCGCTGTACGCCGCCATCGCCCGCTCGCACCCCGCGCCGCACACCGCGCTGCTGCGCCTGCCCGGGCTCGGACCCGGCACCGCGGTCGTGTCGGCGTCGCCCGAGGGCTACCTGCGACGGGTCGGGCGGGCGGTCGAGACCCGCCCGATCAAGGGCACCGCCGCGGACCGGCGCGCGCTCGAGACCAGCGCCAAGGACCACGCCGAGAACGTGATGATCGTCGACCTCGCCCGCAACGACCTGGGGCGGCTGTGCGTCCCCGGGTCGGTGCAGGTGCCGGCGCTCTGCGCGATCGAAGCGCACCCCGGGCTGCACCACCTGGTGAGCACGGTGACCGGTCGCCTGCGGGACGACACCGGCATGGGCGCGCTCCTCGCGGCCACGTTCCCTCCCGCCTCGGTGACCGGTGCCCCCAAGCCGCGGGTCCTCCAGGCCATCGAAGACCTCGAACCGGTGCGACGGGGCGTCTACTGCGGCGCGCTCGGGTGGATCGACACGACCACGGCGGACCCGGCGACCGTCGAGGCCGAGCTGGCGGTGGCCATCCGCACCTTCACCGTGCTGGGCGACGGCGAGCACGGTGGCACCCACCTGGGGGTGGGCGGCGGCATCGTCGCCGATTCGCGGCCCGGCGCCGAGTGGGACGAGACCGAGCTGAAGGCGAGCCGCCTCCTGCGCCTCGCCGGCGCCGACACCGTCGCCCTGGTCGCGTCGTGACCGGCCCGACGTCGGTGTGGGTCGACGGCAAGCTGGTCGACGCGGCCGAAGCACGCGTGTCGCCCTTCGACCACGGGCTGCTCGTCGGCGACGGCGTGTTCGAGACCATCCGCGTGTACGGCGGTCAGCCGTTCGCGTGGACCCGCCACCTCGACCGCCTCGCGCACTCCGCCTCCGGGCTCGGGCTCGCGGTCCCCGATCGCGACGAGCTGCGCGTGGCGGCCGACGCCGTGCTCGCCGCGAATGCTGTACGAGGAGGCGCGCCTGCGGATCACGGTCACCGGTGGGGTGGCGCCGCTCGGTTCGGAGCGCGGCGACGCGGGCCCGACGGTCATCGTCGCGAGCAGCCCGGTACGACCGTGGCCGGCGTCGGTCGACGTCATCGTGGTGCCGTGGGTGCGCAACGACCGCGGCGCGACCGCGGGGCTGAAGACCACGTCGTACGCCGAGAACGTGCGGGCGCTCGCGTACGCGCACGAGCGCGGCGCGAGCGAAGCGATGTTCGGCAACACGCGCGACGAGCTGTGCGAGGCCACCGGCTCCAACGTGTTCGTGGTGCGCGACGGCGTGGCGGTCACGCCGCCGGGTTCGTCGGGCTGCCTGCTCGGGGTGACGCGCGCGCTGGTGCTGGAGCTCGCCCGCGAGCTGGGCATCGAGATCCGCGAGACCGCGACACCGGTCGGCGCGCTGCACGACGCCGACGAGGCGTTCCTCACGTCCACGACGCGCGAGGTGCAGCCGATCGCCGCGGTCGACGAGCGGGCGCTGCCGTCGGTGCCCGGCCCGCTCACCTCGACCCTCGCCACCGCGTTCACCGCCCTCGTCGCCCGCGACCTCGATCCCTGATCGGCCGTGGTGGCGCCACGCGCGCGACAGAGTGCGATGACGAACCGATGCTCCGGCTCCCGCGTCGCAGCCGTCGACCTGTTCTGGATACCGCTCGGTGCGGGCGCACACGCGGCTCGGGTCAGCGGCGAGATCTATGAAGCCGTCTCGGCACGCGCACAACGACGAGAACGTCGCCGGCTGTACCACTCGGCGCTGGAAGTGCAGACCCCAGAAGGGCGCTACGTCGTTGAACAGACACCGGTTCCGGACACGGATGGAGAAGCTCGCGGCGTCGTCGCCGAAGGCGCGGTGGGAATGAAGTGGGCCGGTCACCTTCGGATCTTCCGCTACGAGATCCGGCGTTGGCTCGAAGGATCGATCCCTGACGTGCACGAGGCCGTGGCCAGTCCGGTGCGACTGTCCGAGGACCTGAGCACGGCGAGGCGGCTCCTCGATGTGGTGCCGTCGGTTCCGACACCCGTGTGGGGTCGAGACGAACTGCATGCTGGGGAGATGTGGAACTCGAACAGCATCATTGCCTGGGTGCTGTCACGGAGTGGCATTGACATGGCGCACGTCCATCCGCCACCGGGTGGCCGCGCACCGGGATGGCACGCAGGCCTCGTCGTCGCCGCCCGTGATCGTGGCAACAACAACGCCTGACGGGAGAGGGATGGTCGTGGAAGCGCAGCCGCTCATCATCGACACGGTCATGCCCGCGTTCGATGTCGCTCTTGCCGCGCACTCGATCGTGCACGCGAGCACGGACGCCACGTACTCCGCAGCCCGCGAGTTGGATTTCCTGACCGTGCACTCGCCCGTCGTTGATGCGGCGATGTGGATCAGGGGCCTCCCCGCCCGTCTCGGTGGTCACGCTCCCGAGTCGCCGCCACGCCTGGTCATCGCAGAAGGCGATCCCCTGCCCGGGTGGTTGCTCCTCGGCGAAGCGCCGGGACGCGAGCTCGCCTTCGGTGCCGTCGGACGCTTCTGGCAGCCGAACATCGAGTGGCGCGACGTCAGCCAGACCGAATTCGCCGATTTCAGCGAGCCCGGTTGGGGCAAGATCGCGGCGAGCTTCTCGGTGCTTCCCTACGGTGAGCGCAACGCCTTGCTGACCTACGAGTGCCGCACCGCGACGACGGATGCCGACTCCCGGCGACTGTTTGCGCGGTACTGGCGGCTGATGCGCCCCTTCATCGCGCACATCTTCCGAGCGACCGTCCGAACCATTCGGGAAGACGCCGAGCGACCGGACTCGATGGGTAAGCGTGGGCAACGCGGCGAACTCGAACGACGCCTGGCGATCCCGCCGCGTCCGGGTCGCTTCTCCGGGTCTGAGCTCGACGGTCTGCCAGACCCGGCCCGAAGGATGCTGAGCGCGGCCATTGGACCCGGCACACCGTTGGCGGCTGCGGCACGAATTCGGATGAGTGGGTCGATCAAGCTGAATCGGTGGCTGCCGTTCCGTGCAAGGGAAGTGGTCGCTCCCAGACCGGTGGCCTCATCGATGAGGATCAAGCGCGCGCCGGATCTTCCGGTTCACACGCTGCAGAGGATGGGGTTTCAGCAGTCTGACTCTTGCGCGACCAAGACTCGATCGTGGGGCCGGCCGCCGCGTGATGTTCCGCTCGAGGCGGAAGTCGTCTCCGAGTGATGCATCACCGCGCTGGACGACCGCGAACCCGTGGTAGATCGTCAAGTCAGAGATGACGTCGACCGTGCTACCGACCACCTCGGCGAGCTCGCGAACCAGATCGGTGAGCGATTGTTCCTTCGCCCAGGCATGATCCGGGCTCTGAAAGCCCCTCCAGTGTCCCCACGCCCAGTCCTCGATGATGTACAGCCCCCCGGGACGCAAGCGCGGAAAGATCGTCTCGAAACTCGCCTTGGTCGCGGCATACCGATGTGACGCATCGTCCAGCACCAGGTCGAGCGAACCACCCAAATCTCCATCGACGATGGAGCGCATCGTCGCCGAGTCCCCTTGATCGACTCGCCAGTGCGTCTTGACACGGTCGGAGGCGTCGCGGCTCTCAACGAAGCGTCGAAAGTACTCGCTGTCAGCGCGGTCTTGGATGTCGGCGCCGACGTGTATCTCCGGACTGAAGCACAGATTCCAGAACGCGACGCTGCCCCCGTCCCACATCCCAAGTTCCAGTATCGCCCGAGGACGAAAGTCAGTGTGCCGCCAGAACCGGGCGTACTCGTCGACAAGACTCTTCAGCTTGAAAAACCGGAAGCACTGGTCGCCCAGCTCCCAGTTCGGCGAATCAACTTGTTCCAGTCGGAATACGAGCTCGTCGAGCAGGAGGCGATCCGCCTGCCAATCGAGTCGCTCGAAGAAGTCCGCCTGCATACGCCCGCCGTTCGTCTCTGAACCGATGCGCCTGGCCGGTTCTGTCGGTTGCGTGAGTTCCGTCGCACAAGAATGCCCTGCAGCGTTCGCCAGGCCAAGCGCCGCGCAATGAACGAACTCGGGAAAGTACGACGAGAACGCCATGGAGTCCGACGCGGCGGACACCTCCGATCCGAGAATCACACGAACACGCTCATCCGGTGGAGTCGGTCCCGCGTCCAGTTGACTGCTCGACGTTCACGCGGCCAACCAAGCATGGCGCGTTTCCGCTGGAGTGAGCACATCGTCTGCTGTCTGAGGGCGTGACGCACGCGTCAGAGTGACGAGCGTACGACGCCAGAAGCCAGCAGCCGCGCGGTCAGCGGAGGTGGACGACGTCGGCGGTGGCGACGGCGTGGTCGGTGCCGGCGTCGTCGCGCACGACCAGCGCGCCGTCGTCGGTGACGTCGACCGCGGTGCCGAGCAGCGGGTCGCCGCGCACCGGCTCGACCCGCACGCGCCGACCCAGGGTCGCCAGCCGGGCGCGGTACTCGTCGACCACGCCACCACCCTGCTCGAGGACGGCGGCGAAGCCGTCGAGGAAGGCGACGAGCAGCTCGTCGCGGTCGACGGGATGGCCGGCCTCGAGGTTGCACGAGGTGGCCGACCCGGCCAGGTCGTCCGGGAACCGCTCCCAGTTCACGTTGCAGCCCGCGCCCACGACCAGCGCGTCGCCGTCGCGCTCGGCGAGGAGCCCGGCCAGCTTCCGGTCGCCGACCACGAGGTCGTTGGGCCACTTGAGCATCGCCGGCACCCCGGCCACCCGGTCGACCGCGCCCGCCAGGGCCACCGCCGCGGCCATCACCACCGGCCCGGCGTCGCCCGGGGTGCGCACCAGGGCCGAGACCAGCAGTGACGAGCCGGGCGGCGCCTGCCAGGTCCGGTCGAGGCGGCCCCGGCCCGCGGTCTGGACGTCGGCCACCGCCACCAGCCCGTCCGCGGCACCGGCCCGGGCCGCATCGAGCACGTGGCGGTTGGTCGAGTCGAGCTCGGCGAAGTGCTCGACCCGCCACCGCCCCACTTCCGAGGTGCGGACCGGTGGAGGCACCGCCGTAGGATACGGCGACCTGTCGCCAGACCATCGAGGGTTACGTGTTCAAGAAGGTCCTCATCGCGAACCGGGGCGAGATCGCGGTTCGGGTCATGCGCACCTGCCGAGAGCTCGGCATCACCACCGTCGCGGTCTACTCCGAGCTCGACCGCGACGCGATGCACGTGCGCTACGCCGACGAGGCGTACGCGCTCGGCGGTCAGACCGCGGCCGAGAGCTACCTCAACACCGAGGCCATCCTCGACGCCATCGAGCGCAGCGGCGCCGAGGCCGTGCACCCGGGGTACGGCTTCTTCTCCGAGAACGCCGACTTCGCCCGCGCCATCAGCGAGCGGGGCGTCGCGTGGATCGGCCCGCCCCCCGAGGCGATCGAGATCATGGGCGACAAGATCTCGTCGCGGAAGGCGGCCGCCGCCGCCGACGTGGAGTCGGTGCCCGGCACCCTCGAGCCCATCCAGGACGCCTCCGAGGTCGTCGCCTTCGGCAACGAGTTCGGCTGGCCGGTCGCGATCAAGGCCGCCTACGGCGGTGGCGGGCGCGGACTGAAGATCGCCCACGGTCCCGACGACGCCGCGTCGGCGTTCGAGTCGGCGGCGCGTGAGGCCGTCGCCTACTTCGGGCGGGGCGAGTGCTACATGGAGCGCTACCTCACCAAGCCCCGCCACATCGAGCTGCAGGTGTTCGCCGACACGCAGGGCAACGTCGTGTGCCTGGGCGAGCGCGACTGCTCGACGCAGCGCCGGCACCAGAAGCTCATCGAGGAGAGCCCCGCGCCCGCGCTGAGCGACGAGATCCGGGCGGCGATGAACGAGGCCGCGGTGAAGGTGGCCCGCGGGTGTGGGTACGTGAACGCGGGCACGGTCGAGTGCCTCTACCAGGACGGCGAGTTCTGGTTCCTGGAGATGAACACCCGCCTCCAGGTGGAGCACTGCGTCACCGAGGAGGTCACCCAGCGCGACCTCGTCGCCGAGCAGCTGCGGGTGGCCTCCGGTGAGCCGCTCTCGTTCACCGCCGCCGACGTCGAGCACCACGGCCACTCCATCGAGTGCCGCATCAACGCCGAGGACCCCGCCGCCGGCTTCCTCCCCTCCCCCGGCACCATCACCCACCTCCGGCTGCCCGGCGGACCCGGCGTGCGCTGGGACGGCGGGTACGCGCAGGGCGACACCGTCTCCCAGCACTACGACAACCTGATCGGCAAGCTCGTGGTGTGGGGTCCCGACCGCGAGGCGGCGCGTCACCGCATGCTGCGGGCGCTGGGCGAGTTCGAGATCTCGGGGCTGAGCACCACCATCCCCGCGCACGTCGCGCTGCTGTCGAACCCCGACTTCGCCGCCGTCCGCCACTCGACGAAGTGGGTCGAGGAGGAGGTCGACCCGGCGTCGTTCGCGGTGACCGCGCCGTCGACCCCGGTGGCCGAGGACGCCGAGGCGGCCGAGCCGCTGCTGGAACGCACGGTGCCGGTGGAGGTCGACGGCAAGCGCTACTCGGTGAAGCTCTGGCTGCCCGAGGCGGCCGCGGCCAGCGCGGCGCCGAGGAAGCGGTCCGCCCGACCGCGCCCGGGGGCCAGCGGCTCCGGCGGTGCGGCGGGGAGCGGCACCATCAGCGCGCCGATGCAGGGCACGATCGTGAAGGTGCTGGTCGCCGCGGGCGACGCGGTGGAAGCCGGGCAGTCGGTGCTCGTGCTCGAGGCGATGAAGATGGAGAACCACATCACCGCCGAGAAGTCGGGCACGGTGCAGGAGGTCCGGGTCGCCGAGGGCGACACCGTCGGCACCGGCGACGTGCTGCTCGTCATCGAGTGAGCCCGGCGCTCTTCCAGGTCGACGCCTTCACCGAGCAACCGTTCCGCGGCAACCCGGCCGCGGTGTGCGTGCTGGACGCCCCGCGTGACGACGCGTGGATGCTCGCGGTCGCGGCCGAGATGAACCTCTCCGAGACCGCCTTCGTCGTGGTCGACGACGAGGGCGACCAGCTGCCGTTGCGCTGGTTCACCCCGCGGGTGGAGGTCGACCTCTGCGGGCACGCGACGCTCGCGACCGCGCACGTGCTGTGGGAGTCGGGGACACGCTCGCCCGAGGAACCGTTGGTGTTCGCCACCGCGAGCGGCCCGCTCACGTGCACCGTCGACCGCGACGAGACCATCTGGATGGACTTCCCGGCCCTGCCGTCGGAGGAGATCGAGGAACCGGCCGGGCTGGCGGCCGCGCTGGGCGCGACGCCGGTGCGCGTGGCGCGCAACCGTCACGACCACCTCGTGGAGCTGGCCGACGCGGCACCGTGCGCGCGCTCACGCCCGACCTCGTCGCCCTGGCGCGCATCGAGACGCGGGCGATCGTCGTGACCGCCGCGGCCGACGACGGGAACGAGGAAGGCGCGGACTTCGTGTCGCGGTGCTTCGCGCCGCGCGTCGGGATCGACGAGGACCCCGTCACCGGTTCGGCCCACTGCGCGCTCGGCCCGTGGTGGGCGCCGCGCACCGGGCGGACGTCGCTCGTCGGGCACCAGGTGTCGGCGCGGGGTGGCATCGTGCAGGTCGAGGTGAGCGACGAGCGGGTCCGCCTCGGCGGGCACGCCGTCACCGTCGTGCACGGCGAGCTCGTCGAGTAGTCACGCCGGTGCGGCGACGCGCTCGGCGCGCACCGACCACGGCGGCGCCCCACCGGGTCGATTCGCTCGAGGGCTAGGACCTCATCATGGACATGTCGTGCATCGGAGCCTGGGTTGGTGTGCTCAGGCCTGGCATCGCGGCTGGTGCGATGAGTACGAGCGCGCCCAAGCTCAAGAGGATCGCCGCGGTCCCGTACGAGGCGACGCGACGAAATGGAAGCGTCTTCTCGATTGCGATCAAACCGGCGATGACGGCCATCCACGTGAGGCTCATGATGCCCAACGCGAAGAGTGCTGCCATGAGTGCCCAGCAACACCCGACGCACCAGCCACCATTCTTGGCGCCCATTCGCAGCGCGCCCGACGGGCCTTCGCGCCAAGAGCCGAGGAGGAAGCCGAGCGGGCTGCGGCACTTCCCGAGGCAAACGTCCTTGAGCGGGGTCAGTTGGTAGACCGCCGCGAGGATGAGCGTGGCGCCTGCCGCCCATCGCCCGGCGCGGTCCCACGCGAGGATGCCACCCCAGACTGAGTCCACGATCGCGCTACCCGCGAACACGAACGCGCCAACGGCAGCCCAGGTGACGAGATAGCCCGCCGTGAACATGAGCGGCGACAGCGGAGATCGTTGCCGGGTCATGCGCGAGTACAACGCGACGGTGGGCGCGACCGACGGGAACATCATCGCTGCCATCATCACGATCCAGACCGTCAGGAACCACCCGAGGGTTCCGAGATGAGTCCAGGGTCCGTTGTCCATTCCCTGCATCTGGTCAGCGGTCCACCACCACCCAGCCGCCGCGAGCGCGAACAGCACGACCACCAGCCCGCGTCGCGTGCGCACCGCGGAATATGCCGGCGCAAGCCCACCACCCTGGGGGCGGCGTTGCACTGCCGGCGCGCTCATGGCGTCACACCGCCCAGGCGAACTCGGAGGTCGAGAGGCCGGTCTTGCCCTCGTACTGGATACCGAAGGCGTTGATCCGCGAGCTCTTCGCCTCCGCCATCGTGAGATTCGAACCAACCGGATGGAACATGCCATCAAACCGAACCGGCTGACCCGTCTCCACCCCGAACGGGACGATGTCCTCGATCTCGAACTCGATCACATCATCGACGCGGACGCGGTGACGGAGTCCATCGTCGTGCACGTCGATCGCGGCTCGTTCGACCCCGAGCATCTCACCCACCAACGGAGCCAGCGCACCCATCGGTCCCCCGAGCTGGCCGCTGAACACCTGCACCAGCTTGTCGAACTGCTCGTCCGTTGCCTGCTCATCGATGAAGACACCGAGCCGCCAGTTCCCGTCGGTCATGACCTTCGGCGTGTCCGCGATCGCCGCGACCTTCAACCCGGCGATGTCGGTGCCCTCGATCACGCCTTCGCGGAGATTGAACACCAGCGTGACCCGACAGAAGTCGTAGGTGGCGCCGTGGTCGAACGACAGGTTGCACGGGCACATCAGCTCACACGAGCAGGTCTCGACGTAACTGCCCTTGAGGTTCCAAGACATTCCAACCCCTTCCGAAAGCCGACAACAGCCTGCCCGGCCGCGTGCCGAATCTCCTGCACTCACAGCCCTGACCCTGCCCGAGACTTGTCGCCAACTCGGACACACGACGCAGAACACCCGATGGGTTCAAACGTAAACCGAAACCCGCAAGGTGTCTATCGTCAGGCCTGGCTGAGAGGGGCCGCCAGCCCCAAAACCCGCTCCCGAGCACACGCCGAGGGGCGGTTCTGCGCAAGGCCCGGGGCGCCTCCCGATTCTGTGATGTCAGCCAAGGGTTGCGAGGAGGTCGTCGCAGATCTGCTTGCAGCCTCGACACATCTCGGCGCAGAGGCGGCAGTGCTCGTGGCGAGCAGCGTGCAACTCGCACTCCTCGGCGCAGGCCAAGCAGGCGACCGCACAGGCTTCCACGCTCGCGCGGATGAGGCGAAGGTCGGGCGTCGTCTGCCGCGTCAGGATGCGGGCGGTGGCAGAGCAAACGTCGGCGCAGTCGAGGTCGAGCCGTATGCAGCGAACCAGGTCGGCGCGATCGTCTTCGCTGAGACAGTCGTCGGCGCAGGCCGTACAGCTGGCGATGCAGTCGAGACACTCTTGAATGCAGCGCAGGAGCAGGTCGCGATCCAGGGTTGTCGGGTGCGGATGCAACTTGAATATCTCTGGAAAGATCACGTGCTTCCCCTTTCGTGAGACCTCAGCGTGCTCATCCACGGGGTCCGGTGATGGGATCGCCGGAGAGCCAGAGCATCGTCGAGAGCGCAGTCCCGCACAACATGCCGTCGTCGTTCTCGATGCGGACCATTCCGGCCATGAGGCCTTGTGTCGAGATCGAAGCCTCGACTTCGCCGACCGTCTACGGTGCGGCCGCACGGGGCGCGACCCCGGTGCGCGTGGCGCGCAACCGTCACGACCACCTCGTGGAGCTCGCCGACGCCGGCACCGTCCGCGCGCTCACGCCCGACCTCGTCGCCCTGGCGCGCATCGAGACCCGGGCGATCGTCGTGACCGTCGCGGCCGACGACGAGAACGAGGAGAGACGCGGACTTCGTTGGTCCCCCTTTCGGTTCAGTCATCTAGTCTCATGCTGCGTGGCAGCCGTGGGGGGTTCTGGCAAATCTGAAGCCCGCGAAGCGGTCGCGCAGTTGGGCTTCTGGGTGTGGCTGCGGAGGAGGATGTGGCTCCGGAGCTTCGCTTTGCTCGTGATCCTCGGGGCGCTGTGGGTTGTCGCCACACCCGCGTTCGGGGCACCAGACGAGGGGTCGCATGTGGTCCGCGCCTGGTCCGTGGCCCATGGCCAGCTGCTGGGCCACGACAAGGGCCCTGTTTTTCGTGAAGTGACGGGACCAGTCGTGTACCGGAACCTAGGCCGCCGCTGCTCGTTCAACCCCAGGAACACGGGGCCGGTTCTGCTTCTCGATCACGAGCAGCTCTCGCACCGGATCTGTCCGCACGTACACCGGCCGCTACTTCCCTGCTTACTATCTCGCCGTTGGGCTTCCTACCCTCGTCACGAGCCCGGGGATGGTCCAGCTCGACCTGATGCGCTTCGTCAGCGTGCTCCTTGCTGCCGCACTCCTAGCGTCCGCGTTCGTCACCGCGTCTGAGGCGCAGCTCCCAACCTTCGCCGGGGCGGGACTCTTGCTCGCGGTGACACCGACCGTGCTGTTTCTTGCAGGGTCTGTGAATCCAGGCGGGCTTGAGATCGCCGCTGCGATCGCCGTCTGGGCGAGCGGTGCTCTCTTGGCCGCGCGCGCGGCCCAGGGGCGCTTCAGCAATCGACTCGTCGATCGATTGGGCATTGCCGCGATTGCGCTCGTCATCGCTCGTCCTCTCGGCCCCCTCTGGCTCGCGCTCGCCGGTGTGGTGCTCTTCATCATCGCCCGACGCCGTGGCGTTGCACGTCTATGGAGCTCCATACGTTGCCGCTGGTGGTTGGCGGGAATCGTCTCCGCCACTGTGCTCGTGCTCGCCTGGGATGTCTGGCAAGGCCTCTTCGACGCGCGTCATTACCTCGGCACACCGCCGAGCGGAACGCTGAGCACATGGACGATCCTGCAGCACAGCATCGGAAAGGTTGACGGGTTGGTGCGACAGATGATCGCGGTGTTCGGCTGGATAGACATCGCGGCACCGTCGCTCACCTTCGCGGTGTGGTTCCTCGCGCTGGGCGGCATGATCGGGCTTGCAATCCTCGTTTCGTCGCGTCCGTGGGCTCTCGCGCTCACCTTGGCGATCGGATTGACCCTGGTGCTTCCCGTGCTCCTCGAAGCCTGGCAGGTGCGTGATGTCGGATATCAGTGGCAGGGCCGTTATACGTTGCCCCTCGCGGTGAGCATCCCCCTGCTCGCCGGGTTCGGGGTGTCCGAGGCGACCAGGATCCGGCTCTCCACGCGGCGTCTCGTCGCCGTACTCGTCGTCTCGCTGACCATCGCGCAGGTTGTGGCGTATTGGCAACCACTGCGCAGCTACTCGGTCGGCAAGCGCGGGCCGTTCTGGTTCTTCAGCGAGGCAATTTGGTCGCCACCGATCCCGAGCCTCGTCCTGATCGCGTCGTATCTCGT
Organism: uncultured Actinomycetes bacterium; assembly: GCA_963809795.1. Classification (GTDB taxonomy): domain Bacteria; phylum Actinomycetota; class Acidimicrobiia; order IMCC26256; family DASPTH01; genus DASUAS01. The sequence continues at coordinate 9,402 of CAWELN010000019.1, read as the reverse complement.
GGCGATGGTTCTCTTCGCTTTGAATGCTTTCGTGCCTGCCACCCGTGGTCGAGATGCCTCACGCGGCGACGCACTGCAGTCCACCGCGCGACCTGACAGCCGCTTCGGCCGAAGCGATTAGGTGGACCCATCGCCGATCTGGGCGGTCAGCGTGTCACCCTGGCCGGCCGCAACCACGAGTACCAGGAATTCAATGCCCTCGGCCTTCGAAGACCTCCACGATCCATTCGTGAATCTCGTCGGTGGCCTCGGAGACAACGAACTCCTGTCCGATCGGATTGGACGACAGCATCGTGCGTCGACCGTCCGCGCTCGCAGTGAACTTGGTCCGCAGGGTTGTAGGTCATGCTCGCACCCATGCCGCGGGTTGGAAGGAGATCGGGAGGTCCCAGTGGCTGCGAGTCGTCCTTGTTGCGTAAGGCGGAGCTGCGGCCGGTATGACCCGAGCGGTCCCGCCCCCAGGAAGTCGAGGATCAAACGACAGACGCTCGGTCGCGACGTACACTGTGTTGTTGGGGTTCGTGAACGGTTTCTTGTCGCGGTACCTGAAGTGCGGGTGACCTGTTGCCCACGCAGGCGGCTCCGGCGTCTCGGCGACATTCCAGACCTGGCCCACCTCGAGGTATCCCCAGAGAGCGTGGACGTCATCGGAACCACGGGCATAGCGAAGGCCATGTTCCACGTGCCGCGTCTCGACGGAACCAGCCGTAGAACAGGAACAGATCGCCCTCGCGGACGCCTTGTCGGGCGAGATGGCCCTGTGCCGCCCCACCTGACCGGCCATCGGCAGCCAGCCGCCGGCCGCGGGGGACAGCCGTCCGTACGAGATCGGGATCGAGGTGCGCAAGGGCTTGTGCAACTTCTCGGGCGAGGTGGAGGGCCGCGGTGACTTTGTGGACGCCGAGCAAGTCGAGCAAGTCGGCGTACGTGCGGTCTGCGTCGAGAGTGACGTCACGCGGCTCCCCATCGCGGCGCTGGGGGGTGGCCGTGGCGGGTGGTGCAGGACGCGTCGGCACCATGTGGATCGGCTGGCCGCCACTCTCACATGCGCGGGTCGGAACCGCAGTGTGTTCATGCGCAGGCGGTTGCCCCAAACTGTGCGCGCCGGTGACCGTCCGAAGACGGTGGTGCGGAGATTGACTCGGGGATCGGTGCCTGCGAAGGCGGTGGCCGACGCGTCCTGCGATCGGAGCGCGGGTAACTCCTCGAGCCGATCGGCGAGGAGCCGCGCGCGATGGTCATGCGGTCAGGCGGTCATCTCGGCCCACACGAACCCGGCGAGTTCGCGGGCAACCGCGGTGGCGACGACGGTGCGGCGGTCTTTGCGCGCCGCGAGACGACGGAACCGTCCACACAGTCGGACCTGGGCAGCCCAGGAACGGGCCACGACGTCGGGAGGGAGTCCTTGGTGGCGGCGCTGGCCAGTTCGGGGCTGACCCGCGCCGGATACCGGTAGGCCCACGCGGCTTCGACCAGCGTGTGGCGGACGTGCGCGTTGCCGGCTTTGGTGATCCCGTAACGGTGCGTGCTCGCCCCGGTGGAGTACTCGCTGGGCACGAGACCGACGAAGCCCATGAACTTCGCGGGAGCGGGGAACCGCCGCCAGTCACACACCTCCGACGCCATCGCGAGCGCGCTGAGTTGGTCGATGCCTCGATAGGCGGCGAGGCGGGCGACCTCGTCGACGAACAGGCCGCGTTCGAAGAACCCCGCGAGATCAGCGTCGATGGCGGCGACGCGCAGCTCGCGTTCTTCCACGCTGGCAAGCAAGTGCGCGAACGTCGCCTGCGTTCCGGGGTCGTCGAACGACAACGAGCGCAGCCAACGCCGGTGCTTGAGCGTCCACGTCGACCCGTCGCGATACACCAGGTGGCGGCGCAACAACAACGACCCGAGACGCTGACGCGCTCGACCGCGATCGAACACCGCCGCGCCCCGCAACCGACACAGGTCCCGACAGCCTTCCTCCTCGCGGGTCGGGACCCGCACCGTGACGAGCTCACCCGCGCGATAGAGGCGCACCAGTCGGCGCGCGTCGCGACGATCAGTCTTGACCTTGTCACCAGGAGCGACTGGCACCAGCGACGGCGCCACCACGTCGCACGCGACACCGATCGACGCCAGCAGCCGATACAACTCATAGCCAGTCGGGCCTGCCTCGTAACACACCCGCAGCCGGCTCGGCTCACCCAACCGGCTCACCAGCCGACGGATCGACACCTCGTCATGCGCGACCTTCTCCAGTCGCGGCGCGCTCTCCGACGACCCGTCGAGCACACCCACCGCGATCGCATCCCGGGCGACATCAAGCCCTACCCACTTCGCGCCCCAACGAGGCATCCTGGTTGCGGACACGGCCGGCTCCTCTCGTCCATGTGGCTCCGTCCATCGGCGATGGTGGATGACCCACGCATCAAACCGGGACGGGAGCCGGCCGTTCCATTACAACTGTGCGCCTCGCAGGTCAGGTGTTGCGAAGGCGTGACCGTCGGAGCAATCCCGAAATCGTCCGCTACCAATGTTGCCGCGTGTCCGTCTAGCGCCTGTTAGCGCGCGTTTCGTGCGTGTGGTCTGATTCCGTGTCCGTTCCGCCGCCGACGCGGATCTTGGAATGTGTACAAGCGCACGAAAGGGGCGTCGTCAACATGGACAACGATGGATACGGTTGGAAGATCTTCGCCGGGATCCTGATCATCCTGGTGGGAATCTTCAACGTGATCGACGGTCTGCGGGCGATCACGAACGCGGCCCCGAGATCCGGAGCCACTTCGCCAACGGTGACGTGCAGCTACCGCTCACGGACAATCTCAAGGTCTGGGGTTGGGTGGTCCTCATCATCGGCGCGGTCATGATTCTCGCCGGATTCCTGATCTTCTCCGGCAACATGTTCGGCAGGATTGTCGGTGTCGCCGTCGCGTCGTTAAACGCGATCATCCAGCTCAGCTACCTCGATCACAACACGTTCTGGTCATTCACGATGATCCTGGTCGACATACTCGTGATCTATGGCCTGATTGCACATGGCGGGCGCATCGACGAATGGCGCGACGTAGATCGAAGCACCACCTAGCCCGGGGGCACCGAGCCGCGACGACTCTCCTGGCTCCCCGCGAAGGACAGAAACCCGGAGAGTCGGCGCGCGTACTTGGGACGGGCGTCTCGTAACCGTGTCCGAACTGCCAATCGGTACGGAGGTCGCTCGCCTGACGACCACCTGCTACACAGTTCGCGCAGCTGGCCCGACTGGCCTGGACAACCGCGCCATTGCCCGTTGACGAGGTCGCGCCCCGGTGCTCGAATGACGGCCTGAGGGCAGAGTCGTCGGTTCGTGAGAGGTCCCGATGAGGCTCGTGCGCTTCAGATGGATCGTGCTCGTCGCTGTCGCATGTGTTGCGTGCGTACCGAAGGGTCTCGCTCTCGAGGACCACACGCATCACTCGGTCATCGTCCGGGGCCGTCCGGGACTGTGAACAGTACGACCCTCTCAGGTGTGAGATGGCGAGTTCGCCTGTGGTGCGATCGCCCGACTCCGCCGCTATCGCAGCTGTATACGGGCTTTGGACTCTTGGCGCATGGTGGCGACGTGAACGTGTCGCTCGAACGGAAGAAGGCTTGTTCTGGCCGGTTCGAGGGGCTCGTTCTACGAGCAGTCGTCGATCATTCAGTGCCAGTCGCTTACGACTGTATCGACGATGCTGGGATTGACGCGAGTTCGCTCGAGTGGTGTTCGCTGTACTTCAAGCGGAGCTACAGCTCCGCGCTCCATGGCGCATTACCAAAGGTTCGTCCGTTGGGCCTCAACTACCCCGTCTACGGTCATGGCGACTTCCGTTTGCGTCGGATGTTGTGGTCGCTTCAGGACATCCGACGCTCGAACGCACTGGACATGCTCGGCCGTACTGTGCAACTCAGTCGGCCGCTCTCACTCTTCGCGGAGCATGCCATCGACGTCATGGCTGCTCGTCAGATGCGAACGGGAATGGACAGCCTTAGCGTTCGAGTCGCAGCGTACGGCGGCCTCGTGGGGTCGAGTCGCGCATCGTGCATGATTGAGGCGTTCGAGCAGCGACCTACAGTTTCATTCCCGCCGAAGATCATCGGTTTTGCCCGGACCTGGGATCCTGCGAAGCGCGGACCTGAAGCCGACGATTGGCGAAGGCTTAACGAGACTCGCGCCGCTTGTATCCGAGCCCTCCGCAAGGAGTTCGGGCCCAGTTTCGTCGGCGGACTCGCTCCCACGCCCGATGCACTCCGCGACTTTCCCGATTGTGTGGTCGATACCGCAATCGTTTGCAAGCCGGCATACCTCGCCGCAATGCGGTCCTCGGACATCTGTATTGCCACAAGAGGGCTGTTCGGCTCGAATGGATGGCGGCTTGCGGAGTATGTCGCTGCGTCACGAGCCATCGTTGTCGAACGGCTTGCTTATGAGGTTCCCGGCTCGTTCACGGACGGGAACAACTACCTGGGTTTCGACACCGTCGACGACTGCGTCTCGAATGTGCGACGGTTGGTTGACGATCCTGACCTGCGTCTTTCGATGATGAACGCGAATCACGACTACTACTGGAGGCATGTACGGCCCGACGCGATGGTGCTTAGGAGCCTCGAGATCGTGGAGTCACTTGCCCGTATCGCTCGTGAACAGTCCACGTCTGTACCAACGGACGCAATGACAGGCGAGGTGTGACCGACTAGCCCGCGAGTCCCACTGACGACCATTTACTACACAGTTCGCGCGATCTGCCTAACTTCCTTCGTGAGATCGGCGTCTTCTCGGCACACACCCGGGTCATAGAGGCGCTGTGGGGCTGTGGTGTGCCCTGGGCTGGCTCTGGTTGACGGCTGGCTGCGTTGCTGCGCGGAACGTGGGCAACTGGCCTGACCCCTTGAGATTGGTCCGCGCGTGATGTGAGTCCGTTGCCCACGATGGTGGGTTGAAGGAGGATCATCACGATGGCGAGACGAAGGCACACGCCCGAGCAGATCGTGCGGAAGTTGCGCGAGGCCGACCGGTTGTTGGCCGAGGGCAAGGACGTCGAGGAAGTCGCGCGGCATCTCCAGGTGAGCGAGCAGACGTATCACCGGTGGCGGGCGCAGTACGGCGGCATGAAGGCCGACGACGTGCAAGCGGCTGAAGGAGCTCGAGACGGAGAACACGCAGCTGAAGCGCATCGTGGCGGACAAGGAGCTCGAGAACCTGGCGTTGCGGGAGATCGCGAAGGGAAACTGGTGAGCCCGTCGAGGCGACGTCGAGCCGTGCACATGTTGCAGCGAACGGCTCGACCTCTCGCAGCGGCGGGCGTGCCAGATCGTCGGGCAGCACCGCTCGACCCAGCGTCACCGCCCGGCTGAGTCCGGATCCGGATCGTGATCTGCGCGCCGAGCTGCGGACGTTCGCGCGTGAGCATCCGCGGTGGGGGTATCGCCGGGCGCACGCGGTGCTGGTCCGTGAAGGTCATGTCTGCAATCGCAAGAAGATCCAGCGGTTGTGGCGCGAAGAAGGCCTACGGGTGCCGGTCAAGCGCCGCAAGCGGCAACGGCTCGGAGTCTCGATCGACCCCGGCTGACCGGCTCACGGCCGAGCGGCCCGATCACGTGTGGGCGCTCGACTACCAGTTCGACGTCACCTCCACCGGCCGGACCATCAAGATCCTGCATGTCGTCGACGAGTACACCCGCGAGTCCCTCGCCGACGTCGTCGCCTACTCGCATCGACGCCGACGCCACCGTCAACGCGCTCGACAAGATCGTCGGCGCATCGCCGCACGACGCCGGCGTTCATTCGCTGCGACAACGGACCCGAGCTCACCGCCAACGCCCTGCGCGACTGGTGCCGGTTCTCCCACGCCGGCGCCAGCTACATCGAACCCGGATCCCCTGGCAGAACCCGTGGGTCGAGTCCTACGGATCACGAATGCGTGACGAGCTGCTCGCGATCGAGCAGTTCGACTCGCTCCTCGAAGCCCAAGTCCTCGTCGCCGACTGGCGAAACGAATACAACGACTACCGTCCCCACAGCGCGCTCGGCATGCTCACACCCGCCGCGTTCGCTGCCCGGTGGCGCACCGAACACCAACCCCAACTCACATAACGCGTGGACCGATCAACGGGGTCCGGTCTCTCGCGCGTGGTCGGCGGTGTGAATGGGGGCGAGGCCGACCCTCGACTGATGATCGATGACTCGGGAACCATGGACTGAGTAGACGGCTGCGGCACCCTTGTCGCAGGCTTGAGGGGGTTGGGCGTGAGCTGAGGTCGTGGGTCGGCGTGCCTCTGCCGGTCGCGCGCTCGCATCCAGCGTCCATCCCTGCGTGCATCCCGCGCAAACGCTGCCGATCGCAGTCGTCCGCCGAGGTCCGAATCCCTCGTCTGACCTGCCGTTACGCGCCGCTAATGTTCGCTTGGATTCGGCCCAGCAGCGTTCGGGACGCTGAGGTCCCGGGTTCAAATCCCGGCATCCCGACCATCGAAGGTGCAGGTAGCGGGGGTTCGAGCCCCCGCTTCGCGTGCAGGCCGGGCTCCTGCGTGCATTCCGCGGGCGGGTGAAAACCGACGGTCAAATTGGTGGATGGCAGCTTTCGCTCGGACCAGAGTCGCCTGTCAGCGCGAGCGAAACGATGGAATCGAGCTTCTCGAGCGGAAGAAAGATGTCGTCGGTGTACGCCCTGCCGCTGGGAATGTCTTCACCGAAGACGTACCAGTATTCGTGCCCGAGCGTGAGCGCCATGTTGTGGAAGCACTTGTTCACCAGACTGCCCAAGATGTCCACGAGAACCATCCCAGGTTGCGCGTACAGCATGTTGGTGTGCGCAGCACCATGGGGCCCCACGACGACGCTGGCGTCGGCGAACAGCGAGATCTGCTCCCGATACCCGTAGTCCTCGAGTTCGTGAACCTCGAAGCCGCGGTCGAGCAAGTACGCCACAACCTCGGTCTCGTTGACGATTCTTCGGTAGTGAGCGCGGCGGCGACTGATGTAGAGCCGGCGGTGGGGACGCCGATCAGCTGCTCCTGCGTACTCGAGCGCAACTGCACGTAGCCACGCGAGGGCGCTTGCGGATGCCGAAGCACCGATCGGACCTGGCGAAAAGAAGAGCCGATCGAGTCGCCACGACGAGTCGCCATGTTCGCTGGCTCGGTGCTCGAAGGTGACGAGCTGATCTGGTGTGATTCCCAGCATCGCGAGACTGTCCATCTGAAAGGGTCGCAACCCGGGGGGAACAATGAAACGAGTTGTAGCTGGGAGATGGGGCAACAGACCGAACAACGAGAGCAGCACGTCGTGCGTCCAGTGGTAGTAGTTCCCGTCGAGGGCACGCGGGCTGAGCAGCGAAACGTAATCACCACGCATGTCGCGAGCGACGTTGAAAGGATGGGGAAGGCACCTCTTGACCAACAACTGTGTTGACTCGGACGCGATCGATTCATCCGGGAGAACTACGCGCGGAGCGTCGTCTTGGCGACCATACGCACGGCGGTTGGCGGCTCGGGGGATCTCGAGGATCGCGCTTCGCAGTTCGACGACGTACTTCTCGGCAATGGGGATCTCCTTCGCCGCGACGAACTGGGGATGGATCGTCATTTCGATCGTGCGTGGAGGCTTCTTGGTGACAGAACCCGGCGCGGCGATCCGCGAGTACGGCGTGCCTGGGTGAGCGATCGCCCACGCGAGCACTGAATCGCAGACGATCGGTGCCTCGCCATCACGGTCACCTCGACGCAGACGGCGGCGGAGTTCCTTGACGTACGGCAATCGCGCCGCGAGCCGCCTCAGGCGACGCAAGTGCGGGGCGGCGGCGCGTCGTACGCGTTGACCCAAGCCCTGATGCAATGACGTGGGACTCACGACCATTCTCGACGTCTCATACAGCGAAGTCCACAGACGGCGCAACGCGGCCAGAAAGCAGATTCGAATCCTACCTTCGCGCCGCGTGATGACCTCCGACCACGATCGCAGTGCCACACCGCCGCTAATACGTCCGTCGAGCTGCGGCACGAGGCCCAGTGAGCACCTACGACTGCTCGACATCCCCAAGCGAGCCTGACGGACAAGCACGACCGGGACGATCGCGCTCAGCGCGCGTCGGACTTCATGGCGTTCTTGCCGTACTTTCTCCGAGTTGCTTCATTGCGCGGCGCTTGGTCTGGCGAACGCTGCACGGGCATTCTTGTGCGACGGAACTGACGCAACCGACAGAACCGGCCAGGCGCATCGGTTCAGAGACGAACGGCGGGCGTATGCAGGCGGACTTCTTCGAGCGACTCGATTGGCAGCCGGATCGCCTCCTGCTCGACGAGCTCGTATTCCGACTGGAACAAGTTGATTCGCCGAACTGGGAGCTGGGCGACCAGTGCTTCCGGTTTTACAAGCTCAAGAGTCTTGTCGACGAGTACGCCCGGTTCTGGCGGCACACTGACTTTCGTCCTCGGTCGATACTCGAACTTGGGATGTGGGACGGGGGCAGCGTCGCGGTTCTGGAATCTGTGCTTCAGTCCGGAGATACACGTCGGCGCCGACATCCAAGACCGCGCTGACAGCGAGTACTTTCGACGGTTCGTTGAGAGCCGCGACGCCTCCGACCGTGTCAAGACGCACTGGCGAGTCGATCAAGCGGACTCGGCGACGATGCGCTCCATTGTCGATGGAGATTTGGGTGGTTCGCTCGACCTAGTGCTGGACGATGCGTCACATCGGTATGCCGCGACCAAGGCGAGTTTCGAGACGATCTTTCCGCGCTTGCGTCCCGGGGGGCTGTACATCATCGAGGACTGGGCGTGGGGACACTGGAGGGGCTTTCAGAGCCCGGATCATGCCTGGGCGAAGGAACAATCGCTCACCGATCTGGTTCGCGAGCTCGCCGAGGTGGTCGGTAGCACGGTCGACGTCATCTCTGACTTGACGATCTACCACGGGTTCGCGGTCGTCCAGCGCGGTGATGCATCACTCGGAGACGACTTCCGCCTCGAGCAGAACATCACACGGCGGCCGGCCCCACGATCGAGTTCTCGGTCGCGAAGAGTCAGACTGCTGAAACCCCATCCGCTGCAGCGTGTGAACCGGAGGATCCGGCGCGCGCTTGATCGTCATCGATGAGGCCAGCATCGCCGCCGGTCCAGCCGGTCTGCGGGTAGCCGATGGTCGCGGAATCGCAACGCAGCGACATCGTTTGGGTCGTCGACCTGTGGATCCTTGAGAACCTCGGAGTCGGGCCAGACGGCGTAGAGCGTCGGCTCCGGGGAGAGGACACGACGACCAGCGCACTGTGCTCCAGAGCTTCGAGCGGGCGGTCGAGGTTGCGCTCAGCGTTCCGCACCGGGAGGACAACGCTCACCGTGGGTATGAGGGCTCACCGCGTTCGGACCGCTCATGTTTTCGGCGCGCGACCCCGCCACATTCGT
>CAWELN010000018.1:0-124407 GCA_963809795.1 uncultured Actinomycetes bacterium | reverse complement strand
CTACACGATCTTCGAGGGCACCTCCGAGATCCAGCGTCTCGTGATCGCTCGCGCCATCTCCGGCCTGCACATTCGCTGATCTGCTCTTCGAGTCCGTCGGCGGATCCGGCGGCCTCAGCCCTGCAAATCCCTACTCGTAATTCGGTGCTTCACTGAGAAGTACACCGCGCTCAGGCACCTGCTGCAGTGAGTCGAGCCTCGATCGACGTGTTCATACCTTCGACCGCCGCGCTGATGTGATCGTTCAGCACGGCCCCGCTCGCAGCGTCTGACGGTAGGCCCACATCGATGAGCAGCGTGTACACGACACGCCCGTGTCGGTACGTGAGTCTCAGGTATTCCGCGGCCAAGGCATCCGCACCGGCGGAATTCTTGCCCCCCTGGTTCTCCGAGTAGTAGGCCTCCAACCCAGATGCCCCGCCCACCGCGGAAGTCGTCGTCTCATTGAGCTTGACGAACGTCGTCGGGTCAGACTTCCTTTGCGCCGCGTTGTCCTGAGCCACTCTGCAGTTCTGGAACGCAGGGGCGGACTTGGCGGTCGTGTACGCCTTGGCATCGGCCTCGGTCCGGAAGACCATCGCCGTCGAGTACGCGAACATCGTCTTCGCCGTGTCCGTGTACATCGGTCCGACGTACCCCGTCACGGGCGCCGTGAGCGTCGGCGCGGCCTTGTAGACGCAGTCGCTCTTGGCGAGCTTCTGGACACCTCCGGCCTTGCGATACTGCGCCCAACCCGCACCGAGATCCGGCAAGATCGCCACCGCGACCTTTGCGGTCTTGTTCGCTGACGCGCCCGTCGCCCCACCAGCCGTCTGCACCGCAGCATTCGACGATGCCGCCGTCCCGACGAGCAACATCGAACACACGACTGCAGCCGCGCAACAACCCAGAGCCCTGCCCACGCCCCGCCCTCCCAAGTTGACTGCCAGCACGCTCCGGCTCTCCGGCCGATCGCGCTGCTGATACCCCGACATCGCCCGATCTGGAGCTCGAGTCACAACGACTCGAGCAACCACCGATCGAATGCATGAGAGTAGTGGCTGGTGCCGTGGTGATCACACGCGGTGGCCGTGCTCGCGGGCGCGGGCCGGGCGATCGACGGGATGCCCGGCCGGGGGCGATCAGCGAGATCCGCGTGGCGTGACGTGAACCGACCGGTCGGGGCCGAGTCGACTCGGCGCGACGAAGCGAGCCGCATCGCGAGGATCGAAGCCGATCCCATCGCGGCCATGCACGTCGCCCGGTTGCGCGTCGCCGATCGGCAGGGCTGCCGCGCCGCGATCAGCCGGTTACTTTCCGAGCTGCGGCGTGAGGCCGTCCACGTGCATCTCGTAGTACTCGTTGTTCGCCCACGGTCCGACCGCGCCTTCAACCACCTCGCGCACCGCGTCGACCGATTCGCCTTCCCAGATGCAGATGCCGAGTCCGTGATCGTTGGTCGCTGCGTGGATTGGCAACGCAACGTGGGAAGGAAGGCCAGCTTCGAGTGCCTTGGCCTCGGCGGCCTGAAAGCCCTCGGGGTCGTGGATGCGATGGATGACTGTCACGAACATGAGTATCCCGTCGATTCGTCGGGGTGACCGCGCGGGAGCGCGGCGCCTATTGGTAGCACTCCCTGCGTCGGCGCGCTCTGGTGCGCCTACCGGACGTTGTTCGTCGCGTCCTCGAACTCGAAGAGTCTGAGGGCACGCACGCTTCTTGGTGCGGGTGCGAGGCCACTCTCGACCAGTCCGGTGAAGTACAGGCGGGTGCCGGGGCCGATACCTGGTGACGGGCCGAAGATTCCCTCGGCTGGTTGGAGGATCGTGCTCTCATCCGTCACGATGTCGTACGGCGGCGTCACGTCGGGGTGTCGAGTGCTGTGGACCCTCAGGGTGTTGCCGTCTATCGCATCGACCTGCACGTAGTCGGTCCAGAAGTTCGGCGGAATGGTTCGGCTCGCCGCGGTCGCCGGCACGGGTGAGGCTGTCTGACCCGGATGCGCACTGGCGGACCTGTTGGCCGCACGGATGGGGCGGGCGCCCATCATGGCGAGGGACACCGCGGCGACAAATCCGAGGAGACACACCGCAAGGACCCCGAGTCGGCGTCGCTCCGAGTCGCTCCCGCCGGCCCTCGGCCTACCGTCCACCGCGCCATGGTGCCCGATCCGTCGTGCGTACGCGAGTGCCGATCAACGGACATGGCACGGGCACGTCGGACTCGGCCGGCCGACAACCTCTGCGCCTTGTGTCCCTGCACGAAGGGTGACACGCTGCACGGCGCCAAGTAGCCCGCGCGAGAGGCATGCAAATGACTGAGAGCAATGAAGGACCGGCATCGCGGGACGACGGTGGGTCGTGGTACGCCGCGATCTTCTTCGGCGTGTTGGTCGCGGCGGCCATCTTGTTCGCCTTGTACGTGTTGCTTTGGGACGGCGGTGCACACACGTGACCGCGATGCGTCCGGTACCGCGGGACGTCGAAGTTCGATGAGCGTCGGGCCGCGCTAGCTGGACGGTGCGGGCATCGTCTGCGCACAAACGATCTGGCGCAGTTCGTCGATGGCACGACACGCGGCATCGATCTTGCCCTCGAGCGCGGCGAGCCGGTCGGGCGACTCGGCGGTGTCGCATGTCTTCGCCGCCAGCTGCGCGCGACAACCCTGGAGGAGACGGATGGTGTCGCGCTCTTCGGCGATGTAGCGACCGAGCAGCTCCCCCGTCTGGATGTCGATGGTGTGGTCGCGGAAGAAGCTGTCGAAGATGTCGGGGGCGTCCGGAGCGGTTGCGTACTCCAGCACACCGAGCAACTCCGCCTTCTCGAGGTCGGGGCGGTCGGAACCGGCGATCTCCATGCGCTCGGCGAACTTGGGATCGTCCGTGGTCTGCAATTCGAAACCAAGCTCGTTGACCCGCTTCGCGAACGCCATGCCGTGCTCGCCTTCACGAGCGGCCACGGTGTGGAGCACCGCGCGCACGTCAGGGTCAGTCGTGACCTCGGCCCACGCCGACAGGTACTGGAATGCGCGCGTCTCCGCGCACGAGATGCCGTTGAGCAACTTGAGGTAGCTGGGCTTCTCGGCCATCGCGGATTCCTCTCGTCGGATCCGACCAACTGTGCCAGGCATCAGAACCGCCGGCAACCGGAAGTGGATGGATGCACAATGCCCGCTTCCGGGCCGGGATCGGGTCGGCGCGGGCGCCGGTCAGGTCATCGGGAGGCGTCAACGGTACGGTGGCGACTGCGGTTCAGCGCTGCTCTCGGCTCGAGAGCACCAGTCGAACCTGACGAATCCCCCCGAGTCCCGCTGGAGTGTCTGATGTCGTATGCAGTGGACTTCCATACCGTCTCCACGATCGGCTTGGAGTCGTCACCGGTCGCGGCCACGCTCGCCGGCTTGCGCGCCAATGAGGCGCGCTACTTCAAGAACAAGTACGAGCATGTCTTCACCGTGGAACCTGCGAGCAAAGCCCGGAAGACGATCGATTGGGTGCATCGCATTCTCAAGGACGAGCGTGATCTCGTCATCTCGGCTCAACCGCTCGAGGCGACGGCATTCGAAGTTGCGAACATCCGGTTCGCGTACGTGTTCTACGAGAGCGGTCTCGAGATCAACGTGATGTACACCATCGAAGACACGAAGAAGCGGGCGGTGGGGTTCAAGCTCTCCGAAGGCATGGATGTCCCCGTCGAGCTTGCGTCGAAGTTCAAGTTCGCGACCCAGAAGTCGAAGCTTGCAGGGACCATCCGCGGTTCGTACTTCGTCATCAAGGGCGAATACTGATCCCTGAGCGCGTCGCCGCATGCCCTGGTGCTCGCTCCGGGGCGAGGAGTCGAACCTCGATTTGGTGGATCAAAGCCACCCGTCGTGCCATTGGACCACCCCGGATCGACCCGGGGCGGAACACCGCACCCGGAACTAGGGGCGTTGCTGTCGTCGATCCGACGACCATGTGCGCGCTTCGTCCACCGTCAGTAGGACCCAGGCGTCGCCGGTCGGTTCGGACCGCCTGCTTCGAGCTCGAACCGCACCTTCCAGAGTTCAGCACGTCGAACGGCCGCCGCCGACGGAGTTTCGACGGGCACTGCCCACTCCGCACGGTTCCACCTGAGCGCGGCTGCCAGGCGCCACGCAACGTCTGGCGCGACGTCGAGCCTGGGTTGGGCGGCCGCGCACTCTGGCCGGAGGGGCACCACCAAAGGGCGGCGACACCCAGGCCCGACGCACCGACGTTCGGCTCACGGCAATGAGACCGTCATGAGGAACAGGCCGGCGGTCACACCGAGGCGTACCGATCACAGCCTCGACAAGTTGCCTCTGCACGTGGTGCAGAGCCAAGAGCCTGTCCCGGCGCCTGTCTTTCGACCACCGTTACGCTGCCACGATGACGTCGCAGACCGCGCCCACGCCGTCGGGATCACCCGTTCGCCTCCAGGAACCTCAGGCAGTTCTCACCCCGCTCACCGCCGCCGCGCTCTTCCTCGTCGTGACCATCGAGCCGGGTGAGGAAGGAGTCGTGCGCGATCTGCTCGCTGACCTGGCCGGGTTGGAACGCACCGTTGGGTTCCGGGTCCCGACCGCGGGACTCGCCCTCGTCACGGGAATCGGGTCGGACGCGTGGGATCGGCTCTTCGCCGGGCCCCGCCCCGCCGAGCTGCACCAGTTCGAGGCGCTGCACGGTGACCGGCATTCCGCACCCGCGACGCCCGGAGATCTCCTGTTCCACATCCGGGCCGCGCAGCACGACCTCTGCTTCGAACTCGCCTCGCAGATCATGGACCGTCTCGCCGGCTCGGTCACCGTCGTCGACGAGGTGCACGGATTCAAGTACTTCGACGACCGCGATCTGCTCGGGTTCGTGGATGGGACGGAGAACCCCACGGGGGCAGCGGCAACCGGCGCGGTCACCGTCGGTGCCGAAGATCAAGAGTTCGCCGGATCGAGCTACGTCATCGTCCAGAAGTACGTGCACGACCTCGACGCCTGGAACGCGCTCAGCGTCGAGGACCAGGAGCTGGTGATAGGACGCAAGAAGCTCTCGAACGTCGAGCTCCCCGATGCGACCAAGCCCAGCGACTCGCACGTCGCACTCAACACCATCGAGGAGCCCGACGGAACCCAGCGCCAGATCTTGCGCGACAACATGGCGTTCGGAACCATCGGGACCAGAGAATTCGGAACCTACTTCATCGGCTACTCGTCGACCCCGGCCGTGACCGAGCAGATGCTGCACAACATGTTCATCGGGAACCCCCCGGGAAACCACGATCGCATCCTGGATTTCTCGACCGCGGTGACCGGGTCGCTCTTCTTCGTCCCGACTGCCGACTTCCTCGACGACCTCCCGCCTGAACCCGGCGCCGACACCACGACATCGCAATCGGCCTCGCCGGCCGTGTCGATCACCCCGACCGGCACGCCTCCCGGCTCGTTGCCGATCGGCAGCCTGCGAGATCCGCGCGGCTAACCCCTGAATCGAGGTTGCGATGTTGGTCAGCATCGACGACTTCGTCCATCGATCCGGCTCCTCCCACCGCGCCGCGTGAACGCGACCGGGACGACGCGCGCTCACCCACTCCCGGACCAAGCACCCTCAAGGAAGTGGGCCGTCCTGCCGCTAAGCAAGGTCAGCCGCGAACCGAGGCAACCATGTGGAGAAGGACAACTCGCGACCGGCGGCGTTTTCGCCGCAAGCCCACGCGATGGGTGGGGCACTATGCGATCGAGACGGAGCGGATCACCGCCATGGCACCGTGCACGATCGAGGACGTCTCCCGCCACGGTGCGCAGCTCGTGCTCTACGGGGGTCTCGACCTCCGGGTGGGACAGGGCCTGGTGATCGACGTCGAGCGCATCGGCCCGACTCCGGTGGCATTCCGCGTCACAGGCGTCGCGCGACATGTCAGCGCTCGGGACGAAAGCGGTGGTCTGCGGATCGGCGTGCAACTCGCGCTCGACGCACCGCACGAACGGCGAATCGCGGAATCGTTGTTCGCGTGAAGCATCCCGCGCAGCGACGGGCATCAAGGGTTGTCGGGCGGCACCGCAACGGCCAGTGATTTGTCCGGTACCTCGACAACTACGGCGGCGCAGTCGGCGCGTGAAGTCGGAGGCGGTCATGCCTTCGCCGATTGTGATCAGACGATGACCGGTGCTGACGGTCAGATGGTGCTCGCCGTGCATCTCGCGGCGTTGCTCCGCTGCGACGCCGAGGTCGGCTGACGCCGATTCAGTGTCGCTTCACGTCCGGAAACCGAACGCCCCGCGACAGTGAATCGGCTTCAGCCCTGAAGGTCGCGAGATCGTGAACCCGCACCATTCAGCGCTCGCAAACTGCTCGACAACGAGACGCGCGATGGTCGTACGCTGCGCCGCATGTCGGTCCGGCTCGATCCCTCCTGGAAGGTCGTCGCAAGTCCCTCGACGCCGGCGGTCGACCGATGTGTCGACATCTTCTCTCGGCCGGACGGCACGTTCGGCTTCGAGGAGTTCCGCCGCGACCCGGAGGACATCGGCGCGTGGACGCCCGTGGCCTACTACTCGGAGCGCGTGTTCCCGTCTGAGGCCGATGCGCTCGCCGCCGCGTGCGACGCGGTGCCCTGGCTCTCAGCCTTGCTCGAGCGCGGGCGCGGGCGATCGGGCCGCGGTTACTGAGCCAAGCGTCGCCGTCGTTCTCGCGCCCCTTGTTCGTAGAGGTCGAACTCGCTCTCGGCGACGAGAACCGTCGCTTCGAGCGCCCAGTTGCGCGATTGGACGCCCA
The DNA here is from genome assembly GCA_963809795.1 of uncultured Actinomycetes bacterium. Lineage (GTDB taxonomy): Bacteria > Actinomycetota > Acidimicrobiia > IMCC26256 > DASPTH01 > DASUAS01. The sequence goes on along the minus strand of CAWELN010000018.1, from coordinate 117,665 downwards.
CGACCGTCGCCCCGACGATCGCCTGCGCCACCCAGTGCTCTCCCTCGCTCAAGACCGCGAACTCCACGCCGTCGCCGTCGACCGTCAGGCGCGTCCGCTCCCACGCGCTCGTCGGGTCACCGGCGCGTACGCCGTCACGCGGAAAGACGCTCCTGCGCACGTCATCCCGCAGCGCACCGGTCTGTCGCCAGAGATGATCCACCTGCTGGCGCGCCAACATGAAGGCGTCCATCTCTGTCCCGAGGATCGGGTCGTCGATTCCGTCCATGGAGGGGACCCGGGTCTCGATCAGAATCTCAGGCCGCGTTCGGTCGCGCGGGTCTTCACCGAACGACAGCGTCAAGCTCGTGGTCCGATCCCCGGATCCGCCGTAGCCGCCAAAGGAGCGCAGCCCCGTCCAGCGATCATCGAGCGCGTAGGGCCGAAACGGCGCACCAGCAAAGACTGCTGCGGTCTGCGCATCGAGCGTGCGCATCCCTTCCTCGGCTTCCGAGAGCGCTGCGGGCGAGGGGTTCGGGTTCCGAACTGCAGTCATCTGCACGAAGGTCGCACCGTGGCCGCACTCAGTGCAACGGATGTGCGAATCGTCCACGTACTCGAACTGCGTGCTGCCACACACATGACATAGCGCCGCAAGCGGATCAGGGGTGCGTCGATCCGGCTCGTCCACCCCCGGATGATGCCCGATTCGGCAGGCTCGCGCGAACGCCGATCGGCGGGCTGGCGCGGAGGGTCTGCTCCCGCCGGTGGCTGACTGAAGGACGATCTTGCCGTCTTCGTCGAACCAGATTGCTCGTGGCCATGACCCCTCCCGGACCTACGCGGATTGACCGGGCCTCGCGAAGTGGTCGCGAGCTCGCCGCGCCGTCTCGAGGATGTGTCGGACGTCCGCAGTCGAGAAGAGCTCGTGCGTCTCGGAACGAATGGAGCCCGTGCTCCTGATTGCCGCGCTGATTCCGGCCATGGTGAGAGAGTCAGGCGCCTCGACGATGGCGATCCCGTCGTGCGCGCCGAACATCCAGTAGAGCGCCTCGAGTCGAGCGCCCACGCTCTCGAGAACCGCTCGTACCGCGGGCTCGCGCTCGGCCGGGCTCTCGATCATCGCGGCCATGGCCTCGTCGGAATATGAGAACAACGCGAGGTACGTGGGCATCGAATCGCTCCTTCGGGACGTGTCGTTGATCGTGGTAGTCGATCTCGAGCACCCTTGGCCAGGAGCCGACGACCGTGCGGGCTCGAAGAGACTGGCGCGGCTACTCGGCGAGGCGCAGCAGGCGGCTCGCGTTGTCGTGCACGACCTTGACCAGCTCGTCGTCGTCGAGCAGGGAGGCGAACGAGCGGATCGTCTCGACCGAATTGGGCCACGTCGAGTCCTGGTGCGGATAGTCCGTCTCGAACACGAGTTGGTCGACACCAATCGCATCGCGTGCCGCGAGTCCGGCTCGGTCGTCGAAGAACGCCCCGTAGACCTGCCGCATCGACCGGCTCGGCGGATCGGGCAGCTTCTCCCGCAGCGCCCACACCTCCTTGGCCCAGATGCTGTCGGCGCGTTCGAGCACGTAGGGGATCCACCCGATCTGGCCCTCGGCGAAGCAGATCTGGAGGTCGGCGTGGCGCACGAGGATGCCCGAGAGGAGCCAGTCGGTCAGCGCCATCACCGACGTGAGGAACACGAGCGTGCCGGTGACCGCCGGCGGCGCGTCCGGCGACGACGTGAGCCAGTGCGAGCCGGAGCCGATGTGCATGAAGATCGCGGTCCCCGTCGCGTCGCACGCGCGGAAGAACGGCTCCCACGCACCCGAATGGATCGTCGGGAGTCCCAGCCTGCCCGGCAGCTCCGAGAACGCCACCGCGTGTACACCGCGCGCGGCGTTGCGATGCACCTCTTCGGCGGCGCGCTGTGCGTCCCACAGCGGCACGATGCACAGGGGCACCAACCGGCCACCCGATTCACCGGCCCACTCCTCGGCCATCCAGTCGTTGTAGGCGCGCACGCACGCGAGCGCGAGCTCCTTGTCGGCGCGCTCCGCGAACACCTGTCCGCAGAAGCGAGGAAAGGTCGGGAAGCACAGCGACGCCTGCACGTGGTTGCGGTCCATGTCGGCGAGGCGAGCGTTCACGTCGTAGCAGCCCGCTCGCATCTCGTCGAAGGCGATCGGGCCCATCCACCACTGCGACTCGTCGTAGCCCGCGCACACGTTGAGCATCTGGTGACACCACTCGAGGTCTTCGTAGACCCACCAGTCGGTGGTCGGACCGTCGCCACCCTTGCGGAACACCTGATTGCCCTCGACCCACTCGACCGAATAGCTGTCGCGCACCACTCTCGGGCCGCGGTCCCGGAACCGTCCGGGCAGCCAGCGCTGCCACACGTGCGGGGGCTCGATCACGTGGTCGTCGACCGAGACGATCCACGGCACATCGTGGGGATCGTGCCCGGTCATCCGAGCTCGATCCATGACGTCTTGAGCTGCGTGTTCTCGAGCACGCTCTCCATGCCCGAGTCGCGCCCGTAGCCGCTGTCCTTCACACCACCGAACGGCACGGCCCAGTGCACCTTGCGGTAGGTGTTGACCCACACCGCGCCGACGTGCAGGTCACGCACGAACCGGTGGGCGCGGTCGAGGCGCTGGGTCCAGACTCCCGCGGCGAGCCCGTACCGGGTGCCGTTGGCGAGCGCCAGCGCGTGATCGTCGTCGCGGAACGGGATGACCGCGGCCACTGGCCCGAAGATCTCCTCTTGGCAGACGCGCAGATCGGTGTGTGGTGCCCGGAGCAGCGTGGGCTCCACGTAGTAGCCGTGCGCGAGCGGCGACCCGTCCGCGAACAGCTCACCTCCCGAGCGGCCACCGATGAGCAGCTCGGCGCCTTCGTCCTGACCCAGACCGATGTAGCCACGCACCCGGTCGAACTGCTCGGCGGAGACGATCGGGCCCATCGTCGTGGCGTCGTCGAGCGGCGGACCCAGCACCACGCTGCGAGCATGCCGCGGCGATGCGCTTCACCATCTCGTCGACGATCGACTCGTGCACCAGGATGCGGGAGCCCGCGATGCAGGTCTGACCGGCGTTGCCCGTGAACACCGACATCGCGGTCACACCGGTCGCGGCAGCATCGAGATCAGCGTCCGCGAACACGATGTTCGCCGACTTGCCGCCGAGCTCGAAGTGCAGGCGCGTGAGCGAGGCGGCGGCGCGCGCCGAGATCACGCGCGCGGTGTCGGTCGAGCCGGTGAAGCTGATCCGGCCGACGCGCGGATCGCGCACGAGCGCGTCACCCGCTTCCTCGCCGAGACCTGCCACCACGTTCACCACGCCGGGAGGGACACCGGCGTCGTCGAGCAGCTCGCCCAGGCGCAGCAGCGAGCACGACGCTTGCTCGGCGGGCTTGAGGACCACCGTGTTCCCCGCGGCCAGCGCGGCACCGAGCTTGGCGCATGCGATCGACAACGGCGCGTTCCAGGGCACGATGATCCCGACGACCCCGATCGGCTCCCGCAACGTGAAGTTGAAGCTTCCGGGGGCGATCTGCACCGTGTCACCGCTGATCTTGTCGGCCGCGCCCGCGAAGTAGTGGAGCATCTCGGTGCACGCGGGGAGGTCGAAGAGCGTGGTCTCCACGATGATGCGACCGTTGTCGCGCGTTTCGAGCTCCGCGAGCTCGTTCGCGTGGGTGCGGATCGTCTCGGCCAGCGCGCGGAGGTGCCCGGCGCGCACGAGCGCGGGCAGCGGCTGCCAACGCTGCTCGAAGGCCAAGCGCGCCGCGTCGACCGCGGCGGCCACGTCGGCCTCGTCGCTCCGAGGCACGGTCGCCCACACCGCGCCGGTCGACGGGTCGACGCTCTCGAGGATCGCACCTGACCGGGCGGGCACCCGTCGGCCGCCGATCACGTTCTCGAAGGATGCGAGCGCTTCCATGCGTACACCGTAGAAGAGGTGAGAAGGCGGTGCTCCGGGCCGCTCACTCCGGTGTGGCCGGTTCCCATCGGAGCAGGGTGACGCCGTCCGCGACGTCGTCGAACACCGCACGCACCTCCAGTCCGGGCCGCAGCGATTCGATCGCGCCGGCGAACGAGCCGATCAGCTTGCAGTCGTCCTGCTCGGCGAGCCGCACCAGCACCACCGCATAGGGCGACGGGAAGTCGGTCGAGAACGCGTGGTGGTTCACGATCCACGACGCGACCGTGCCGCGCCCGCTGAGCGGCGCCCAGATGAACTCGAACGAGGAGCAGCGATTGCAGATCGCGCGCGGCGGCCAGCGCCATGCGCCACACGTCGCGCACTGTTGGAGGAGCAGCTCGTGGCGGGCCAGGAGGTCCCACCACGGCCGCGAATCGCGATCGGGGTGCGGCAGCGGTCGGGTCGGCTCGCCCACGTCAATCCCGTTTCAGCACGAGCGCGGAGCTTGCACCCATCACGTAGCCACCCTGGCCGGTCGACAGCGCGACCTCGGCGCCGGCGACCTGGCGCTCGCCGCAGTCGCCCCGCAGCTGGTGCACCGCCTCCGCGAGGTGGTTGAGCCCGTGGACGTACCCCTCCGACAGGTGGCCACCATGGGTGTTCACGGGCAAGGCGCCGCCCACCGCGGTTCCTCCCGACCGCACGAACGCGCCGGCCTCGCCCTTGGCGCAGAAGCCGTAATCCTCGAGGGCGATGAGCACGAGGGGCGTGAAGGCGTCGTAGAGCTCGGCGACGTCGACGTCGGCGGGGCCGAGGCCCGCCTGCGACCACAGGCGACGGCTGGCGGCGGCCGAGCCGCTCGTGCCGAGATCGGGCCGGCGGTTCGAGAACAGCGTGTGGCCCGACCCCCAGCCCGCGGCGGTGACCGTCACCGGCCGGTGAACCAGGTGGCGCGCCCGTTCGGTGGTGGTGACCACCACGGCAACGGCTGCGTCGGTCTCGAGGCAGCAGTCGTACAGCCGCAACGGTTCGACGATCCAGCGCGACGCGAGGTAGTCGTCGATCGTCAGTGGCGCGCGCATCAACGCGCGCTCGTTGCGTTGCGCGTACCAACGTTGGGCGATCGCGACCGCCCCGAAGTCCTCCGCGGTGGCGCCGTACCTGTTCATGTACTCGCGCGTGACCATCGCGAATTGCTGCGGCGGAGTCGCGTAGCCATACGGCACCTGGTACTGGAACTCGAGCTGGTCGGGAGGCGGTCGCCCGGTGCCACCCATGCGGAACTCGGAGCGCGCGTTGACCGAGCGCCAGCACACCACGCACTCCGCCTGCCCCGCGACCACTGCGGTCGCGGCCGCGCCGACGACCGCGTGCGAGGTGCTTCCGCCGCCGAACTGGTCGCTGAAGAAGTGCAGGTCCGGCACGCCGAGCGACTCGGCGACGATGGATGCGGGCGCGGAGTCGCCGACGCGGTGGCAGGCGACGCCGTCGATGTCGGCCGCGGTGAGGCCGGCGTCGGCGAGCGCGGCCGTGATGGCGCGCAACGCGAGCGTGAGCGTGCTCACACCCGAATCCCTCGAGTAGGGCGTTGCCCCGACACCGACGATCGCCGCCCGATCACGGAACGGGTGAGCCGTCATGGAGTCAGTCCCGAGGGCGCGAGGCCGCGTCGCTCGCGGTCGAAGCGGGAAGTGGCGCCGATCGCGATCGCGGCCTCGTCGAGATCGGCGAAGGTGACGAGACCGAGGTCGTCGGCCGCGGACGCGATCAGGTGGGCATCGGCGGGCGTCGCGACCCCCAGGTTGCGCAGCACGACACCGATCCGGGCGTCGCCGATCGGCGCGACGGCGAGATCGCCGAGCTGCGCGGCGAGCGGCCGCAGCCCCTCGGTGCCGTAGCCGTAGTACGCCGCGACGTTGACGTGGACGAGGACGTCAGGGACCGACTGGTGAGCGAGGACGGGCGCGAGGACGCCCCGGAGCGCATCCACCGGTGCCGCCGGCCCGAACGGGATTTCCAGCGGGTTCGCGACCGACGTACCGGCACCGAGCCCAATGGCCTCGAGCTGGTCGCGCACCGCCGGCGTCGTCGGTGGCAGCACGAGGCCGGCGCGGTCGCACGCGTCGGTGGCGAGCACCGACGCGCCCCCACCGGGCCCCACGACGATCACGTGACCCGGTGTCCCCGCCGTGGTCTTCCCGGCGGTACCGGACCAACGCTGGAGGTACGTCAGCGCGGCGAGGAAGTGCTCGAGCGTGTGCACCGTCGTGCACGACGTCGAGCTCGCCAATGCATCCCACAACCGCGGCTCGGGTGTCAGCGACCCCGTGTGGGACACGACCGCCGCCGCGCCCTGGTCGCTCTGCCCGCCGACGAGGAGCACGACGGGTTTGACGCCCCGCGCCTGTCTCAGCACGTCGACGAGCCCGGCCGCGCCCGACGAGCCTTCGAGGTAGAGCCCGATCACGGCCGTGTCGGGGTCGTCGAGCAGCCACGCGGCGACCTCAGCCGGCGCCACGTCGATCGCGTTGCCGGCGCTCAACACCTTCGCGAACCGGAGGCCGCGGGCCGCGCCGGCGATGACGATGTCGCCCGCCAGACCGCCGCTCTGCGAGACGACGCTGACGGATCCGGCGTCGCGCGGTGCGTGCAGCTGGAACGTCTGGCGCCCCGCGGGGCAGTACACGCCGATGCAGTTCGGCCCGACCAGGCGCGTGCCGACCGCGCGCGCCGCATCGAGCAGGTCACGACCGCGCGCCAACCCGGCCGGTCCCACCTCCTCGAATCCTCCGCTGATCACGTGCACGAACGGGACGTGCCCAGCAGTGGCGCGCACGAGCGGCGCGCACTGCTCGGCGTGTACCGCCACCAGCAGGTAGTCGACGGGCTCGGTGAGCTCCGCGATGCCGGCCACCGCGGGCACGCCGTCGATCGCGGTCGCGGTCGGATGGAGCGCGAACAGGTGCTCGTCCCAACCGAAGGCGCGATAGGCGGCGAGCGCCCGGTTCCCGAACCCGCCACCGCGACTCGACGCGCCCGCGACTGCCACCGCGCGCGGCGCGAACAGCCGGGTGAAGTCGGTCACCGTCGGGCCCAGCTCGGCCGAAGCCCGTGCGTTGCCCGGCATCGTTCGCAGCACCAAGCGGGCGTCGAGTGCCACCGCGGCGTCACCGGTGGCCAGCACCGGGTTGCACTCCAGCTCGTCGAGCTCGTCGCCCAGCCGGGCGGCGAGTCCGTCCGCACCGGCGAGCGCCAGGAGGAATGCGACGAGCGCATCGTGATCGATCGGCGTCCTGCCGCGGTCTCCCGTGAGCGCGGGCGCGCCTGGGATCTCCGCGATGAGGTCGCGCGCGTCGGCGGCGGACAGCGGGAACAGACGCACCGCCACCTGGCGGAACGCCTCGGCGAGGGTGCCGCCGAGCCCGAGCGCCACCACCAGACCGAACGGCTCGCGGCGCACGACGCCCGCGAGGAGCTCGACGCCACCCGCTCGCTCGCACTGCTCCTCCACCAGGAAGCCGGCGGGTGCCAGGCCGTGACCGGCGAGCACCGCCGACATGCGAGCCATGGCATCCGGGAGCTCGCGGGGTGCGACGCCGAGGCGAACCGCGCCGACGTCCGTCTTGTGCACGATCCCGCCCCCGAACGCTTTCACCACGAGCGGGCCGGCGAAGGCGGTGACGTCGCTCGAGCCGACGTTCCCGGCCTCGATCGCGACGGCGGCGGGCGTCGCCACACCGAGCCGGCGGAGCGCCGCCTTCACGTCGGGCTCGGGCACCGCCGTCCGGCCGTCGCCGAGCGCGAACGCACGGCTGCGGTCGACGGCTGCTTCAGACACCGAACACGCGCTCGGCGTTCCCGGCCAGCACCCTGTGCGCGGCCTCATCGGAGAGTGGAGCGGTGAGGCGGGCGATGTGCTCGCGCGAGTTGGGCCACAACGTGACGCTGTGCGGATAGTCGGTCGAGTACATCGCCACGTCGACGAGCCACGGGTAGTCCTGCATGAGCCGGAACCCGACATGGTCGTCGAGCACGGTGACGAAGAGGTTGCGCCCGAGCAGCTCCGTGGGTGAAGCCGACGTCGCGACGGTCGGGTCGTCGAGGTCGGCGCGGATGTCGAGGTTCTGCTCCATCGTCTGGGCCCAGAACGGCAGCCATCCGCAGTTCACCTCGGCGGCGACGATGCGCAGTCCCGGATGACGATCGAAGACGCCCCCCATCACCATGTACGTGAACGGGCGGACGGCGGCGAAGAACCGATAGACGGTTCCGGCCGCGGAGATCTTCTGCTCCATCAGCTCGTCGTAGTCGGCCTCGGAGGGCCTGCCGCCGAACGTCCGGTGGAAGGTCAGCGGCACCCCGGCGCCGGCGGCGTGCGCGTACAGCGGGTCGTACCACGGGTCGTGGTACGGCCGGGTTGGGAAGCCCGGGACGAACCCGGCCCGTGCACCCTTTCCGAGACAGCGATCGAGCTCGGCGATGCACACGTCGATCCCGTCGTCGACCGGCAGCATCGGGAGCCCCACGATGTGTTCCGGTGCGGCACCCTGGAACTCGTCCAGCACCCAGTCGTTGTACGAGCGCATGCAGGCGAGGGCGAGCTCCCGATCCGGTTCGACGTAGGTGAAGATCGCGTTGTTGGGGTAGACGACCGACACGTCGACACCGTCGCGACGCATGTCGTCGACATGGGCGGCACCGTCGTAGTTGCCGGGCAGGATCTCGTCGAACCGCAGCCCCGAGAGCCGCTTCCCCAGGTCCTCGCGACCCGCCGTCGCTTCGATGCCGAAGCTTCGCTTGGGGGGCCCACCGTCGAAGCTCCACCCGTCGCCGCCGTCGGCGGCGCGCTGCAACTTCGGGAGGCGATCGCGCAACGAACGGGGTGCGCGGTCGAACACGTGCGGCGGTTCGTTCACGTGGCAGTCGGCCGAGATCACGCGTGCCGGAGTACGCGGTTCGGGCTCACCTGGCGTGCGAGGGGGTGCGTCGTACGATCGTGTCACGCCGATCAACTCCTCTCGATGGTCGGCCCGGCTGTGGAGGTCACGCCATGCGCGCTCGAGCCGTCGTCGTGCGAGGCCGGGACGGCGCCGCCGCGCTCGAGGAGATCGACGTGGAAGCGCCGCGCGCGGGCGAGGTGCTCGTGCGCGTCGTTGCATCCGGCATCTGCGGGTCGGACCTGCACGTCGTGCACGGTCGCTCCGTGCTCGACGCGTTTCCGATGGTGCTCGGGCACGAAGGAGCGGGCGTCGTGGAAGCAGTTGGCGACGGTGTGACGACGGTGCAGCCGGGGGATCACGTGGTGCTCGCGCTGTACGGCCCGTGCCACCAGTGCGCCGCGTGCCGTGCCGGTCGGTTCGTGCTGTGCGACGGGGCGGCGCGCGTCGCCGCGATCGCGGGCCGGATGGCCGACGGGAGCACTCGCCTGCGCCTCGGCGGCGCGCCGCTGTACCCCATGGTGGGGATCGGGAGCCTCGCCGAGCGCGCGGTGCTGCGGGCCGAACAGATGGTGAAGGTGGACCCCGGGCTCCCGCTCGACGTGATCTGCCTGGCCGGGTGCGGTGTGACGACGGGGCTCGGGTCGGTGTTCAACGTCGCCGACGTGCAGCCCGGCGAATCGGTGGCGGTGGTCGGCTGTGGCGGCGTCGGGCTCAACGTGGTGCAGGGCGCGCGGATCGCCGGTGCGACGACGATCGTCGCGCTCGACGCCAATCCGAGGAAGCTTGCGCTCGCGGAGCGCCTCGGTGCGACCCACGCGCTCACGCCCGGGGACGACGGGGTCGTCGACGCCATTCACCACGTGGTGCCCGGCGGGGTCGACGTGGCGTTCGAGGTGGTGGGCCGACCCGAACTGGTCGCGCAGGCATTCGCGTCGACCTGTGCCGGCGGCCGCTGCGTGATGGTCGGCTCGCCGCCGGCAGGCGCGGCGATCCCGATCGACGGCCGAGCGCTCTTCGGCGAGCGACGACTGCTCGGCACCACCGGCGGCCGCAACGTGCCCGAGCGGGACATCGCGCGCATCATGCGTCTCTACGCTGCGGGTGATCTGGACCTCGACACGCTTCGCTCCACGACCCACTCCCTCGACGAGTTCGACCTCGCCATCGCCGAGACCGAGCGCGGGGAGGTGGCTCGGAGCGTCGTCGTGATCGCGTGAGCCGCCGAGGAGCACGCCACCAACCTACGCCGACCACCACCATGACGAAGCGGCTCGACCCCGAGTCGTCGGGAGCGCGATGACGCCGAGGTTCCTCACCAAGCGGATCTACGAACCGGTTGCGCCGGACGACGGCCAACGGGTGCTCGTCGACCGGATCTGGCCGCGCGGGATCTCGCACCAACGGGCGGCGCTCGACGCCTGGATCCCCGACATCGCGCCGTCGAAGGAGCTACGGCAATGGTTCGCCCACGATCCCGAACGTTGGGCTGCCTTCCAAGTGCGATACCGAGCAGAGCTGGAGGGTAACCCTCACCTCCAAGAGCTCCTTGCCCTCGGCGGAAGCGGGATCGTCACTCTCTTGTACGCCGCCCGCAATCGAGAACAGAACCACGCCGTGGTGCTGGCGACGATCTTGAACCAGCACTGAGGAGCGGCGAGCTCCTCGCTCGGAACCGCAACTAGTTCTCGAGGCCGGTCTCCCCGGAACCCAGGTCGCGGCGGGCGGCCGCGTCCCGTCCGACCAGGTCGCGCTCGCGCTGGGTGTTGATCAGCCCCACCTCACTGGTGAGGACGAAGGAGACGATCACCGCGATGAGCGTGGTGGGGAGCAGCTGGAACCCGGCCATCTCGGTCACGACCAGCGTCGAGCCCAGCGGCGTCTTGGTGACCCCGGTGTTCGCCGCGGCCATGAACGCGGCGACCATGATCACCTCGTTGGCACCGGGCACGGCACCGTGCAAGGCACGCGCCAGGCACGCGCCCATGAAGAACAGCGGGATGATGAAGCCGCCGCGCCACTCGGCCGACAGCGTCACCGACGTGCCGGCCAGCTTGGCGAGCGCGGCCAGGACGAAGAACGCGACCGTGCCTCCGTGCTTGGAGAGGATCTCGCCGATCTGCGCCTCGCCGAACGTGAGCGAGTAGGTCGACAACATGCCGAGGGCCGCCAGGAGCAGCCCGCCGCTCACGGGACGGAGCATCGGTGGGAGCCGGCGCGCGCCCCACCGGCAGCGCGGTCGTGGCGTAGGTGAAGACGACCGCCACGACGGCCCCGCCGACCCCGGCGACCACGGCCCAGCCGAGGTCGCCACCGTGGATGGCTGCGGGCGACGGGAGGTGCCAGACCGGTTCGAGACCGGCGCCGGTGGCGGCCACGTACACGCCGTACCCGGCGAGTGAGCCGAGCACCGCGGGCAGCAGCGCCTCGTAGTACTGGAGGCCGCGACGGTGGAGCAGCTCCAACGCGAAGACGGCCGAGCCGAGCGGCGCGCCGAAGAGCACGGTGAAGCCGGCGGCCATCCCGGCGATGGTCAGGATGCGCGACTCGCGCACGAGGAGGCCGGCGCGTCTGGCGGTCCAGGACGCGAGGGTGCCGGTCGTCTGGACCAGCGGCGCCTCCGGTCCCATCCCACCGCCGGACGCGATGCAGAGCAACGACGTCGGGATCAGCGACCGCAACATCCGGACGCCGGTGGCCGTGCCCGACACGTGGATGTTGTCGACCATGAGCTCCACGTCGCCGGGCGTGCCGACGAACTTCACGATCAGGGCCACGACGATGCCGACGCCGCCGAGGATGGCGAAGCCCACGGCGCCGCCCCACTCGGTCGGCCAGAGGACGTGCTGCAGGAGATGGAGCGCGAGCAGGTAGAGCGCGCCGACGAGTCCGCAGATCACGCCGACGAGGAGCACCAGCCCGACCACCCGGGGCTCGAGCCCCAGGACGTATTCGTCGATCGCCGCCCGGACCCGGAATCGACGTCGCGGCCGCACAAATAGATCGTAGTACGATCTATTCGTGGCTCCGGAACGGACGCTCACCGACGCCGACTATGGCCGCCTGCTCGGGTTCCGCACGGAGCTGCGGCGGTTCCTCCAGTGGAGCGAGGAGCAGGCCCGTCAGGAGGGCCTCACGCCGGCTCAGCACCAGCTGCTGCTCGCCGTGCGCGGGCACGACGACGAGCGCGGGCCCACCGTCGGCGACGTCGCCGATGCGTTGCTCCTCCAGCACCACAGTGCGACGGGCCTCGTGGACCGGACGGCGCGCGCGGGCTTGATCCGTCGGGCCCGCGACCCCGAGGACGGGCGTGTCGTCCGCCTGCGCGTCACGCGCGCCGGTGCCGCGCGCCTCGCGCGCCTCAGCCGGCGACACCTGCAGGAGCTCGAACGGCTGCAGACCGGAACGATGGTGGCGCGCTGAACGCGCGTCGAGGCGCGCTTCGGGAATCGTGGGCTGGAAGAGCTCGACCGGGTTGCCGGAGGGGTCCTCGGCGATGACCTGCCGGCCGCCGACACCGTCGACGATCGGGCCCCGGAACGCCACATCGTGGCGACGCAGCTCGGTGAACGCGGCGTCGACGTCGTCGACCTCCAGCGCGAACCGGTTCCACCCGCCGGGCCGGGGCACCCGGTCGCCGACGACCTGCCCGCCCCCGGGTGCGGAGCTCGGCCGGCTCAGCACCAGGCGCAGCTCACCGCGCACGAGCATCGCGAACGTGGGCGCCGGGTGCATGACCTCCTCGAAGCCGAGGCGGTCGGCGTAGAAGGCGATGGCGGCGTCGACGTCGTCGACGATGTAGCGGACGGTCACACTCGGCACGGCGGTCCTCCTCGGTCCGCGATCTGTCGAACGTATGCGTTCGATAGACCGCCCGTCAAGCGCGAGAATCGGGCCGTGCCCACGACCTCGACGCGCCCCACGAGTGCCGCGGCCCGCGAGGGGCGTCCGAGCGCGGTCAGCCCCGACCCGCGGGCCCGGCGGTCCCGAGAAGCGGTGCTCCGGGCCGCGGTCGAGGAGCTGGGCGCGGTGGGCTACGGGGCCTTCACGGTGGAGTCGGTGGCGGCGCGGGCGGGCATCGCCAAGTCGACGTTCTACCGGCACTGGCCCGACGGCCTTGCGGTCATCAGGGATGCGCTCGAGACGTTCCACGCCCAGATGCGGCCGGTGGACCACTCGGGCTCGTACCGGGAGCAGCTCGTCGTCATGCTCGAGCACGTGGCGCGCATCCTCGCCGATTCGCCGTTCGCCGCGTGCATTCCCGCGCTGGTCGACGGCGCCGAGCGCGACCCGGCGGTGGCGAGGTTCCACCACACCTACTCGGCTGCCCGGCGCGCCGAGCTCGCCGCAGTGGTCGACGCCGGGATCGCGAGCGGTGAGCTCCCGGCGAGCACCGATGTGGCGTTGGTCGTCCTGTGCCTGCTCGGCCCGCTCTTCTACTCCCGCCTCATGACGAACGCGTCGTTTGACGAAGGTGATGTGCGCGCGCTGGTCGACGCCGTGCTGCCGCAGGTCACGCCGTGAGCGTGAGCAGGGCGGCGACGAGCGCGTCGAGCAAGAACGCGCGGTAGCGCTTCCGCGACCAACCGCGTTCGAGCACGAGCAGCTCGTAGAGCTCGAGCGAATGGTAGGTCCACAGCAGGTCGCGGGCCGTCGTCGCCGGTACCCGTAGCTGTCCGGTGGCGTCGAGGTCGCGCGCGAACTGGGTCATCGCTTCGAGTTGCTCGCGGCGCAGCTGCTGCCAGACCGCACGCGCGTCGTCGTTCGTCGCGGCCGCGTCGCGCACCAGGAGCTGCACCGGTGCGGTGCGCGGCATGGTGTCGACGAAGTGGTCGAAGTAGAGCGCGAGCTTCCGCGCCGCGTCGGGCTCCGCGATCACTCGCTGGATGTCGTCGCGCTCGACCATCGGGACCGGCTCGTCGTCACCCGCGACCGCCACGTCGAACACCGCCTTGAGCAGACCGGCCTTGTTCCCGAACGTCTTGTAGACCGTCTCCACTGACACGTCCGCGTCGCCCGCGACCTGGGCGATGGTCGTGGAGGAGTAGCCCTGCTCGAGGAAGCGGGCGAGCGCGGCGCGCAGCACCGCGGCCCGGCTCTCCTGGGCGCGTGCCTGCCGGCGGCTCGAGTCGTACTGCCGCGGACCCGCGCGCTTGACGTTCCGACTCATTCGATACATACTCCTGTATCAGATACCACCCACTGTACCCGATTGAGGACGACGCCATGACGACCGACACGCTCCACCGCACCCCTCCGGACCACGCTTCCTCCCACCTTCGCTCGACCGTCCGGGCGCTCGCCCACGAGGTGTCGGCACGGGCCGGCGAGGCCGAACGCGCCGGCACCATGCCCGTCGACCTGGTCGACCGCTTCCGACGCGCGGGGTTGTTCCGCGCCCTGCAGCCCCGGGCGCTGGGCGGTTTCGAGCTCGAGCCGCTGGCGTTCGTGGAGCTGATCGAGGAGCTGAGCGGGGCCGACGGCTCGGCCGGCTGGACGGCCACCATCGGTGCCGGTGGATCGGCGTTCGCGGCGTGGTTGGAGCCCGCGGTGGCGCGGCAGACCTTCGGCCCCGACGCCGATTTCACGTCGGCGACGGTGTTCGCGCCCATCGGTCGGCTCGTGCCGGTCGATCCTCGCGGGTACTCGGTGTCGGGACGCTGGCCGTTCGCGAGCGGGTGCCGACACGCCGAGTGGTTCGCCATGGGCGGCTTCGTCCTCGACGGCGACGCCCCGCGGATGGTCCCCGAGCGCGGGCCCGACTGGCGCCTGGCGTGGTTCCCCGCGGCGGCCGGCGAGGTCGTCGACCACTGGGACGTGATGGGGTTGCGCGCCACCGGCAGCAACGACGTCGTCGCCCAGTCCGTGCCGGTGCCCGAGGAGCTGACGACCAGTCCGTTCTTCGAGCCGGCGCGCCACGACGGTCCGCTGTGGCGCTTGCCCTTCTTCACCCTCGCGGGCATCGCGTTGGTCGGCGTGCCACTCGGCATCGCTCGCCGCGCGCTCGACGAGCTGGCCGCGCTCGCACCCACCAAGGTCCGGGCCGGCACCGCGGAGCCGATCGCCCACGACACCGCCGCGCTCGTCGCCATGGCCCGGGCCGAGGCACGGCTGCGGGCGGCGCGGGCGTTCGTGTTCGACGAGATCGGCTCACTGTGGGTGACCGCCGTCCACGGCGACGTCCCGTCGATCACCCAACAGGCGAGCCTCCGGTTGGCGGCGCTGGAGGTCATGCACGCCGCGCTGGTCGCGGTCGACACCGCGCTCGAGCTCAGTGGTGCGAGCGCCATCCGGTCGGACCATGTGCTCCAGCGCTGTTTCCGCGATGCCCACACCGTCAGCCAACACGCGTACTTCGCGAGCGTCGCGCTCCAACGCTGCTCACGGGTCCGGTTGGGGATGGAGGAGTCTTCGTTCATGCTGTAGCGAGCCCGACCCGCCGACGACAGGAGTCCCATGAAGGTCGCGATCCTCGACGACTGGTTCGACACGCTGCGGACGCTGTCGTGCTTCGAGAAGCTCGACGGCCACGAGGTCACCGTGTTCACCGACCACGTCGACGACGTGGACGAGTTGGCGGCGCGGCTGGCCGACACCGAGGCACTGGTGCTCATCCGCGAGCGGACGCAGATCGGCAGACGGCTGTTGGCGCGCCTGCCGGAGCTCCGGCTCATCAGCCAGCGCAGCGTGTACCCGCACATCGACGTCGACGCCTGCACCGAGCTCGGCATCGTCGTGTCGTCCGACATGCACGCGGGCTCGCCGTCGTACGCGACGGCCGAGCTCACCTGGGGACTGGTGCTGGCGACCGCGCGCCGGATCCCGCAGCAGATGGCGTCGCTGCGCAGTGGCGGCTGGCAGGCGGGTGTCGGCCACACCTTGCGGTCGAAGACGCTCGGGGTCTACGGCTACGGGCGCATCGGCCGGGAGGTCCTGCACTACGGGCAGGCCTTCGGCATGCGCGTGCAGGTGTGGGGGAGCGAGGCGGCCCGGGCCCGCGCCGCCGACGACGGTCTCACCGTCCCGCGGTCGCGCCGGGAGTTCTTCGGCACCAGCGACGTCGTGTCGGTGCACCTCCGGCTCCTCGACGCCACCCGCGGCATCGTGACCGCCGACGACCTGGCGACCATGGGGCCCGACGCGGTGTTCGTGAACACCAGCCGGGCCGGGCTCGTGGAGCCGGGCGCGCTGGTCACGGCGTTGCGCGCCGGGCGCCCGGGTGCGGCTGCGGTCGACGTGTACGAGACCGAGCCGCTGTGTGATCCGGCCGACCCGCTCCTCACCCTGGACAACGTCGTGTGCACGCCGCACATCGGGTACGTGACGGTGGAGGAGTGGGAGCTCCAGTTCGCCGACGTGTTCGACCAGATCAACGCCTTCGCCGCCGGTGCGCCGACCAACGTGGTGAACCCCGAAGTCCTCGCGTGAACGAATCGGCGTCGGCGACGCGCGATGAGAGCGTCGGACGAAACGCGATGCTCAGGGCGTCCAGCCCGGATCGCGGCCGGTGAGCGCGATCAGCCGGTCGACGGGCGACGCGTCGTCGGGGGGCGTGAGGGCAGGGCCGAAGGCCGGCGCCCGGTTGGCCTCGGCGCCGGGCTCCGAGATCGGTCCGATGAACTCGAGGCAGCCCTCGATGACGTCGTGATCGGCATCGAACGGTTGACCGATGGCACGCGCGAGGTCCCACCCGTGGGTGACGACCTCGTTCAGCCCCACGGTGCCGACGACGCCCGCGGGCATCTCCATGCCGGCGATCTTGGTGGCGCCCTCCCAGGCGTCCGGGCTCTCCCACGCGTCGCCGAGCCCCACGAGGTCGCGCGGGATGCGGGTGCGCCAGTCGTCGCCCAGGTTGGCGCGATCGCCGGGTGGAGGCGGCGACGCGTTGGTCCCGTCCTCCTTGCGCGCGGCCGACGTGAACGCCACGGCCAAGCGGCCGATGTGGTCGAGGAGGTCGCCGACGCTGTAGTCGGGACACGGCGTGGGGGCACCGAGCTGCGAATCGTCGACGCGTTCGACGAGTGTCGCCAGGCGCCGGGTCGGGGGCTGCAGGTCGTGCATCGTCATCCTCCTCGGGTTCTGTGCTGGAGACCGCGTCCGGATCCGGAACTGATCGCTCAACCGGGGCGGAGGAAGCCGCCCGGCCGCGCGCCGGTGTCGGACCCGTCGAGCCAGGTGGGCGTGCCGGCCACGACGGTGGCGCGGACACCGGCCGGGGGCCGGGTGAACCGCCACGTGCCGTGCGGCACGTCGTAACGACGCTCCTCCCGCTGGAGCTCGATCTCGTCGAGGGCGAACACCGCGAGATCACCGATGCGCCCGGGCGCGATCACACCTCGGTCGGCGAGGCCGAAGAACGCCGCGGTGCGGCCGGTGAGCACGTGCACCGCTTCTTCGATGCCGAGCAGCTGCCGGTCGCGCACGTAGTGGGTCAGGAGGTAGAGGTGCTCTCCCGCGCCGGAGAACAGCTGCAGGTGTGCGCCACTGTCGTTGATGTTCGAGATGGTGCGCGGCTCGCGCAGCGCGGCGACGATGTCGTTCTCGGCCAGCTCCTCGGGCGTGCCGACCATGATCGAGCGGATGCCGTTGGCGAGGACCCACTCGGCCAGTGCGTCGGAGATGTGCAGGCCGCGCCGCGCGGCGTAGTCCGCCAGCGAGCAGTCGAGCGGGCCGGCGCCGGTCTCGGAGATGGCGAGCAGCATCTCGTGCGGGCGGTCGATCCGGGAGAGAGACGAGCGGGTGCGGGCATCCCAGTCCGCCCGGGCGCGGTCGCGCCACGCGGGATCGGCGAGGGTCGGCAACTTGGCGTCGTCGGGGCCGTTCACCAGCTCGTTCCAGGCCGGGACGCGCTGGAACACGATCGAGCGCTCGAAGCCGAAGAACGGTGCCAGCGGCTTGAACGGCACCGCGGGCCAGAAGTCGCTGCCGCTCGCCTGCAGACGGTGGTGGGTGTCCCACAACACCGGTCGACGCGCGTCATCGCGCACGTTCATCGGCATGCCCGGCCACTGCGCGCGGACGTCCGCGTCGCGACACAGTCGGCCGAAGCGCTCGGCGTCCTCCACATCGTGCTCGGGATCGTTGAACCGTGTGATCATCTGCACGGTCGCCGGGTGGTGCCGGGCGACGACTGCGAACAACGCGCGGTACTCGTCGTCGTCGGCGAAGTAGCCGGGCACCGGCCTCAGGGCACGGTCCTTGTCGAAGTGGTTGACCGACAGCCCCATTGCGCCGGCCTGCAGGCCGTCGTCGAGCAGTGACACCATGCGCGCCACCTCGTCGCTGGTTGCCGCGCGCGTCCAGGCGTCCTCGCCCATCACATAGGTGCGCACCGCGAGGTGGCCGACGTACCCGCCGACGTGCACGGTGGTGGGCTGACCGGTCAGGGCGTCGGCGTACTCCGGCCACTGCTCCCACGTCCACGGCACCTCGCGGCGGAACGCCTCGAGCGGGAGGTCCTCGAGGAAGCAGAGCAGATCGACGATCTCGTCGCGCTGCGTGCCGGCGAGCGGGGCGATGGAGTTGCCGCAGTTGCCGAACACCATCGACGTGTTGCCGTATGACGGCAGCGGGTCGAGCGCGGGGTTCCACCACATCGCGCCGTCGAGGTGCGTATGCGTGTCGATGATCCCGGGTGTGACGTAGGCGCCTGAGGCGTCGACGAGTGGCTCGCCGTCGGGCGCGAGATCGGGCGCGACCTCGGCGATGACACCGTCGCGCACGCGCACGTCGGCGCGTCGTGCGTCGGCTCCGGTGCCGTCGACGACCGTGCCGCCCCGGATCAGGATGTCGGGCATCGATGCGCTCCTCGTTCGTTTCGTTCGTTCGTTCAGCAATGGGGTGTCCGCCGCCATTGTGGCGAACCTCGCGGCCGGACGCCCGCCCGGTCACGGCGACGTCGACCTCGCGATCGGCGGAGCCGGCTGACCTAGATTCCCGCCATGGCCAACGGCGACGTGCGGGTCGAGTACGACGGGCACCTGGCGGTGCTCACGCTGGACCGCCCCGACCAGTTGAACGCCATGAGCGACCACATGGAAGCGCGGCTCTGGGCGGCGTTCGAGGAGCTCGAGGAGCGCGACGACATCTACTGCGTGCTCTGGCGCGCCGAGGGTCGCGCGTTCTCCGCCGGGCGCGACGTGAGCGAGCTCGGCAACCGGGGCGAGGGCGAGAGCGACTACCGGTACATCGCCTTCGGTCACGGCAAGACGCAGCGCTTCCTCGTCCCGCCCCGGGTGCCGATCGTCTGTGCGATCCAGGGCTGGTGCATCGGCGGGATGTGGGAACGGTCGTTGCTGTGCGATGTCCGGATCGCGGCCGACGACGCCAAGTTCCGCCTCCCCGAGCTGGCCCACGGGTTGATCCCCGACTCCGGCGGCACCGCCCGGCTGTTCCAGATCTGCGGGCCGTCGCTCGTGAGCGACCTCGTGCTGACAACCCGCGTCCTCGACGCCGACGAGGCGCTGCGACACGGGATCGTGTCGCGCGTGGTGCCGCGCGCCGACCTCGACGACGAGGCGCACCGCGTCGCCTCCACCATCGCGTCGATGTCACCCCTCGCGGTGCGGGCGTGGCGCCAGATCCTCCTCGACATCTCGACACCGACCGTGCAGAAGGCGATCCACGACGAGCTGCCGGCGCAGATGCTCGTGTACACCTCGGAGGACTTCGCCGAGTTCCGCGCCGCCCGCGCCGAGGACCGCCCGCCGAACTACCGGATCACCTGACCAACCGCCACGCCACGATCGGAACCCGGGTCACATCGGGTTCCAGGTGGGGTCGCGCTTCTCCACGAACGCGCGCCCGGCTTCGGTCATGTTGCGGGTGAAGGTGCCGAGCACCTGCGTTCGGTTCTCGAGCTCGATCGCGTGCCGCAGGCTCGGCGCGTCGAGGTTCGCCCACATCCCGAGCTTGGTCATGTACACGCCGTACTCGCTGTTGGCGGTGATGAGCCCGGCGAGGTCGAGCGCGGCGTCGAGCAGGGCCTCGCGCTCCACCACGCGGTTCAGCATCCCGAACCGCAGGGCTTCCTCGGCGTCGAAGCGGCGCCCCGTGAGCATGAGCTCGGCGGCGATGGTCGGGCCGACCACGCGTGGCAGCCAGTAGCTGCTGCCGACGTCGCACGCCGACAACCCGACCCGGATGAACTGCGCGCCGAAGAACGCGTCGTGGCTGGCGACGCGCAGGTCGGCGGCGAGCGCGATGGCGAGGCCCCCGCCCACGGCGGCGCCGTGCACCGCGGCGATGACGGGCTGGGGCAGCTCGTGGACCGCGAGCATCAGCTGGGCGAGGTTGTCCTGGATGAAGTGGATGGCGCCGACGGGTCCACGGTCCTTGGCCTCGGCCGGGGTCTCGTCGTCGCCGGTCATGTTGGCGCCGGCGCAGAAGCCCTTGCCGCGTCCGGCGACGACGACCGCCCGCACCGTGCGCTCGTCCCGCAACCCGGCGAACACCTCGCGCAACTCGCCCACCATCGCGGTGGTCAACGCGTTGTACCGGTCGGGATCGTCGAGCTCGACCAGCGCGACGTCCTCGGCCGGCCGGGAGACCGCGACCTTGCTCACGGCGCCACCGCCATGAGGTCGGCGAAGCCGGTCGGCGCGTGCGCGCCGATGCTGGCGTGCTCGAACAGGCCGAAGCCCTCGGCGCCGTCGCACGAAGCGCGGGCGACGTGGTCGATGTTGCCGAACGGGATGCGCGGCACGATTGCCGGGTCGTCGAGCCGGACGACCACCGACTCCGCCCACCCCGGGCCCTTCCACTGCCCGTGGGCCCAGTCGGCGTCGCCGTAGCCGGGGCCCAGGTGCAGGGGCACGAACCCGAGGGTCTCGATCTCCACCGTGACCGGCTTGCCGCGCATGTCGTGGAGCCGCAACGTGGCCCCGTCCGGGTGACGCGTTCCCGAGCGGTACCGGATGTCGTACACCGGCCAGCCGAGCTGTTCCACCCGGCCGTCGGCCCACACCCGCTTGGCGTCGTTGAGGGTGCGGTAGCCGTCGGCCCGCTCCTGCGCCATCACGATGATCTGGAACTCCTCGAACCGCAGCGGCACGTAGAGCCACCAGAACCCCCCGCCCCCGCCCGCGTCGGCGGTGCGGCCCGGGGCGTCCGCATCGCCGACCGGGCGGATCCCCCACGAACGGTCGCGGCTGCCGAGCCAGGTGGCGGGGTCGACGGCGAGCGTCGTGCCGTCGACCCGCACCTCACCGGTCCACGTTCCCATCTGCGCGAACCGCGAGCTCTGCAGGATGTTGCGGAACCCGTTGCTGATCACATGCGGCTCCTCCTCGACCGCCGGGAACGAGCCCTCCCAGGCGAGGTCGAAGCCGACCCCGTGGTCGTCGCCGTCGCACACCACCCGCACCCGCTGGAGCGGCTCGAGGACCTCGATGCGGTAGGGACCGACCCGCTGGTGCATGCGATCGGGACCGAGCGCGTCGGAGAAGCGTGCCGTGTGCACCGTGTCGCCCAGCTTCACGGTGGCGTAGGCGTCGACCACGCCGAGGTTGGCGTAGGTCCCGAGGCCGGTGATCACGAAGACGTCGCCGGTGCGGTCGTGCGCGTTGAAGTAGCAGCGGTCGTAGAAGTTCTTGTCGCTGGTGCCGACCTGGCTCATCGGCAACGGCGTCTGGTGGACCGGGAACTCGTCGAGAGGATGCAGCATGGCGGCGAAGCTACTGCTCCCGGTCAACCAGTGTCCCCGCCTCCGGGCGGTCGCATTCGGCGGATTCGAGGCCCTTGCCGCCGTCGGTGCCCGGGACCGTAGAGTGCTCGCACGATCCCTGCCGGGGAGGTGGACCCATGGACGAGACGACGATCACGCCGGCCCTCGACGAGCTGCGGGGCCTGGTGCAGGCCGACGGTGCCGACATGACGGTCACCGGCGTTGACGGCAGCACGGTGAACCTGCAGCTGGTCGTCGAGACCGCGAGCTGCGTCGAATGCGTGATGCCGCGCGAGATCCTGGAGCAGGTCGCACTCAACATCTTCCAGCGCAACGGCGTCGACGCCGACCTGGTCGTGATCGACGACCCGCGCGAGCATCCCGACTTCGTGATGCCCGAGCACTGATCGACCACAGGAGGGAAGCAGCACATGCGACTCGAGAACCGGGTGGCGATCGTCACCGGTGGGGGGAGCGGGATCGGCACCGCCTACACCCGCCGGTTCCTCGCCGAGGGGGCCAAGGTGATGATCGCCGACATCGGCGAGGAGCAGGGCCGGAACGCCGCTCGCGAGCTCGCCGGTGACGGCGACGTCGAGTTCGTCCGCACCGACATCGCCGATCCCGCCAGCGCGCAGGTCGCGGTCGACGCGACCGTCGAGCGCTTCGGCACCGTCGACATCCTGGTCAACAACGCGGCGATCTACGGCGAGTACAACGGCGCCGACAACAGCCTCGAGTACCTGAAGCAGGTCTTCGACGTGAACCTGCACGGCCAGTGGGTGATGGCCAAGGCGATCGCGCCGCACCTGGTGCGCCAGCGCTGGGGCCGCATCGTCAACATCGCGTCGATCGCCGCATACCTGCACCAGCTCAGCTCGGCGGCCGACCCCGACGACTTCCAGCTCAGCAACTACGCGTACATGCAGTCGAAGTGGGGCGTGTTGGGGCTCACCCGCCACATGGCGGGCCAGCTGGGCCAGTTCAACGTCACCGTCAACTGCATCGCGCCGGGGCTCGTGAACACCGAGGCCACCGAGAAGCAGGTGCCATCCGACTTCCAGCCGATGTTCGCCACCATGTCGGCGATGCGGCGCAACACCGAACCGGAGCACATGGTGGGCCCGGCCGTGTTCTTCGCCTCGAGCGACGCCGATCTGGTCAACGGCCAGGTCCTCGTCGTCGACGGCGGCAACGTGATGCCGGTCTGAGGAAAGGGACACTGATGGGAGCCGACGCCGAGATCCGCACTCTCCTCGCGCGCATCGCGCAGCTCGCCGACACCGGCGACCTCGAGGAGTACCTCACGCTGTTCACCGAGGACGCGGTGTGGGGCATGCCCGACAACCCGGCGGTCGGCATGACCGCCAACGAGAAGAAAGGGCACGCGGAGATCTTGGCCGGCGCGCAGGAACGGCGGGCCAGCGGGCTGCAGGGCCCCGGGACCGAGAGCCGCCACGTCCTGACCACCATCGCCATCGACGTCGAGAGCGACGACCGCGCCACCGCCCGCTCCTACTTCATGTTCTTCGGCTCGACGTCGACCACACCGACGCTGCGCACGATGGGCCAGTACGACGACGTGCTGGTGAAGGGCGAGCGTGGGTGGCAGCTCGCCCGCCGCCGGATCACGGTCGGCTGAGCCGGCGCCTGCTCACACGATGCGGCGCTCCGTCGCCCAGCGCGTGAGCTCGTGACGGTTCGACAGCTGGAGCTTGCGCAGCACCGAGGACACGTGCGACTCCACCGTCTTGGTGGAGATGTCGAGCTGCCGTGCGATCTCCTTGTACGCGTACCCGCGCGCGAGGTGACGGAGGACCTCCCGCTCGCGGGCCGTCAGCTGGTCGAGCTCAGGGTCGACCGCATCGAGCGGCACGTGGGAGAACGCGTCGAGCACGAAGCCGGCGAGACGGGGTGAGAAGACGGCGTCGTCGGCCGCGACCCGGCGGATGGCGTCCACGAGCTCCGGCCCGGAGATGGTCTTCGTGACGTAGCCGCGCGCGCCGGCCCGGATCACCGCGATGACGTCCTCGGGTGCGTCGGACACCGACAACGCGAGGAAGCGGACGTGTGGACGCTCCGCGAGCACGCCGCGGATCACCGCTTCACCCCCGCCGTCCGGCATGTGGACGTCGACCAGCACGACCTCGGGCATTCGTTCGCAGATCATCTCGATGGCGGCGTCGACCTCCGACGCCTCACCGATGACGTCGGCGTCGTCGCCGAGCTCGGCGCGCACTCCGCTGCGGAACAGGTGGTGGTCGTCGACCAGGAAGACCCGCAGGCCCGCCGGGGTCATGCCGGGACGCGTTTCATCGAGAGCTCCACCTCGGTGCCCTGGCCCGGTCGCGAACGGATCACCGCGACGCCCCCGTTGCGTTGCATGCGACCGGTGATCGACTCGGCGATGCCCCCGCGATCGGTCGGGATCGAGGCGGGATCGAACCCCCGCCCGCGGTCGCGCACGAACACGGTCACCAGGTCGGTCTCCACCTCTTCGTAGACCGCGACCAGCGGCGCGCCGGAATGGCGGGCCGCGTTCACGATGGCCTCCTGGGTGGCCGCGACCAGGGCGCGCAGGCGGTCGTCGAGCGGGCAGTCTCCGCCCACCCGCACGGTCTCGATGGGCACGCCCTGGCGTTGCTCGACGTCGGCCGCGGTCGCTTCGAGGGCGTCGCCGAGGTCGCGGTCGGCGCGCGCGGCGCGCGGCCGAACAGCCAGGCCCGCAGCTCGCGTTCCTGGCTCCGGGCCAGGCCCACGACCGCGCGCGGATCGTCGGCCCGGCGCTGGATGAGGGCCAGGGTCTGGAGCACCGAGTCGTGCAGGTGCGCCGCCATCTCGGCCCGCTCGTCGGAACGGATGCGCTCGCTCCGCTCCTCGACGAGCGCCGTCCACAGTCGCCAGAGCCAGGGACCGAACACCAGCCCGAGACCACCGAGGATCACCGCCACCGCCAGGAGGCCCTGTCCGACGGCCCGGAACGCGCCCTGCGTGGCCAGGAACGCGCCCACGCCGGCGACGACGAGCGCGCCGCCGACGACGACCCGCAGGACCGACGCGGTCTCGGGCGTCGTCGTGTCGTGCCGCACCGGGCCCCGGTCACGGCGCACCAGCTCGCCGATGAGCTCGTCGATCGGGCGACCGCTGCGACCGACGATCAACGCGGTGCCCATCGCCGCGAGCACGATCGGCCAGAGCAACGCGCTGCTGAAGCCGAGACCGAGCGACTGCGCGAGCAGTAACACCCCGAGTGTGACCGCGCCCAGCGCCAGCACCTGCACCAGGTCGTTGCGGGCGACGTCGCGACCGGCGCCGTCGTCGGTCGGCAGGAAGAGCCACCCGGCGGCGTAGAGCACGATGCCGGCGCCCCCCGCGAGCGTGAGCACCACGAACGCGAGCCGCACCAGGTTCGCCTCGATGTGGAAGTCGTCGCCGATCCCGCCGGCGACACCGGCGACGACCTTCTGTCGTGATCGGCGCGTGAGCGCGTGACGGGTGGTGACGGGTGGACCGCTGGCGTGTCTCACGTCCGGCTCCCTCGGATCGCCGGCGCGCCGGCGTGCGCGTCGCGGCGGATGGACCTCCGATGATCGCGCGCCGGTCCCCGAAACGGCATGGGGGTGGCCCCCGGGATCCGGGCGCGGCGGTCAGGGTGCCATCCGGGGGATCCCCGATGGTGGCCAGCGTGCCGGCCGCGGATGATCTCGGCCATGGACGCACCGCCGACCGGACCCGACCCGCGGACCGACCCGACCGGGCCCGACCCCTCGCCCGCCGCTCCGCCGCCCCCTCCCCGGCGGCTGGCGCGCCGCTCCGACGAACGCCTGCTGGGCGGGGTGGCGGGCGGGGTGGCCGACTACCTGGGCATCGACGTGGTCCTGGTGCGGCTGGCGTTCGTGGTCGCCGCGTTCCTCGGTGGTGTGGGCGTGATCGCCTACCTCCTCGGCTGGATCGTGCTCCCGGTGGCGCCGACCGCGCCCGGCGTCGAGGCGGCCCACGCCGACCGCCGGCAGCTGATCGGCTACGGCCTCGTCGCGCTCGGGCTGGCCACGATCGGGGGCCGGTTGGGATGGACGATCCGCGGCGACGGCGCGTTCTGGCCGGTGCTCCTCATCGCGCTCGGCGCCGCCGTGCTGTGGCTGCGCACGCGCGACACGCAGGACGAGCGGGGTCCGGCTCCCGGCGCGCCCGCACCACCGGCGCCGTCCGCGACGGCACCGATGCCGACGGTGCCGACGGTGCCGACCGCGGGGACCGAGCCCGGCGTCGAGACACCCACGGAGCCGTACACCGGGCACGCGCCCTCCGCCGCGTCCCCGACCCCGACCCGTCCGCCCCGTCCGCGTTCGTACCTCGGCGCGGTCACCTGGAGCCTGCTCCTCGTCCTGGCGGGCGCGGCGTGGTTGCTCGACGCCGCCGGCGTCGTCGACCTGGATGTCGGGGTCGTGCTCGCGCTGGCGTTGGTCGTCGTCGGCGGGGCCCTGGTCGTGAGCGCGTGGTGGGGACGGTCACGGGGGCTCATCGCCCTGGGCATCCCGCTCGTGCTGGTGGTCGGCGGGCTCGGCCTCGTCGACGTCCCGCTCGAAGGCGGCATCGGGAATCCGACCTACCGCCCGACGACGCTCGCCGCGGTGCACCGGTCCTACGAGCTCGCGATCGGTGACCTCTCCCTCGACCTGCGCCGCGTCGACTTCACCGGCGCACGCCGGCACGTGCATGCGCAGCTCGGGATCGGTCAGCTCAACGTGACCGTGCCCGACGGCGTGCGCGTCGTGGTCGACGGGCACGCGGGAGTGGGCAGCGTCACCGCCTTCGGACGGCAGAGCCAGGAGTGCTGCCCGAGCAGCCTCCGTCTCGACCGCCCTGGTGTGAGTGGGGACGGCACGTTGTTCCTCGATGCCGATGTGGGCGCCGGAAACGTGCACGTCATGCGCGGTCTCGATCGAAGGGAGACGATCAGTGGAACGTCATGAGCTCGATGCGATCGCGCTCGTGTTCGGGGCGACGTTCGTCGTACTCGGGCTCGCGTACGCCATCACCCGCTGGACGTGGCTCGGCCTCGATCGCGGCTGGGTGCCGGGGCTGTTCCTGGTCGCGCTCGGCGTCGCGGGCGTGATCAGCGCCACCACGCGTCATCGGGGCGCCGTCGAGGAGTGATCAGGTCGATGGGCGGTCGCCGCCGCGGTCGGTGACGCCAAGGTCCTCGGGTACGAGCTCGGTTCGACCCTCACCGGCGACCTCGAACCCGCCGCCAGGAGGCGGCGTCGCCCCCTTCGCTCCGACGGCGGGCGGTGGGGTACAAAGGAAGGAGTCATTCCGACGAGACCGGGGGATCATCATGGCCACGGCGACCACGGACCACTACACGATCATCTCGGCCGACACGCACGCAGGTGCGAACCACGAGACGTACCGTGAGTACCTCGACGAGAAGTACGTCCCCGACTTCGACGCATGGCGCGACAAGTACAAGAACCCGTGGAAGGACCTGCGCGACACCAGCCTCCGGGTCCGCAACTGGGACGACGAGCGGCGCAACTCCGACCAGAACGCCGACGGCGTCGTCGGCGAGGTGATCTTCCCCAACACCGTGCCGCCGTTCTTCCCCAGCTTCGTGCTGTTCGCTCCGCCGCCGAAGGAGGACGACTACGAGCACCGGCGCGCCGGCATCCAGGCGCACAACCGGTGGATGGTCGACTTCTGCTCCCGCTTCCCGGAGCGCCGGGCCGGCATCGGGCAGATCTTCCTCAACGACATCGACGACGCGATCGAGGACGCGAAGTGGATCAAGGAGCACGACCTGCGCGGTGGTGTCCTCCTCCCCAACATCGCGCCCGACCAGAAGTGGGTCCGGCCGCTGTACCACCCCGACTACGACCGACTGTGGGCGGTCCTCGAGGACCTCGAGATCCCGGTGAACGCGCACGGCGGCACCGGCTCACCCGACTACGGCCGTTTCGCCTCGGTCCCGATGATCATGATCAGCGAGGTGCCGTTCTACTCGCAGCGGCCGTTCGTGTACCTGACGCTGAGCGGTGTGTTCGAGCGGTTCCCGCGCCTCAAGTTCGTGATGACGGAGATGGGCGCGGCATGGATCCCGCCGCTGCTGAAGCAGCTCGACGCCATCATCGCGAACGTGCGAAAGGGTGAGATCGGCGAGCTGAAGTACACGGAGGAGAACGCGCTGGCGCGCTCGGCCACCGAGTACTTCCACCAGAATTGCTGGGTCGCGGCGAGCCAGCCCGGGCCGGCGGACGCGGCCGCTCGCACGATGATGGGCGCCGACCGCTTCATGTGGGGGAGTGACTACCCCCACGACGAGGGCACCGGACCGTTCACGACCGAGCACCTGCGGCAGGTGTTCCACGATGCCGACCCGGCCGAGCTCAAGCGCATCCTCGCCGAGAACGCGGCGAAGCTCTACGACTTCGACCTCAACGCATTGGCGCCGGCGGCGCAGCAGTACGGGCCGACCGTGGCCGAGATCGCGCAGCCGCTCGCGGAGCTGCCGGAGAACCCGAACAGCGCGCTGCTCAAGGGTCAGGGTCAGCTCATCGCCTGATGCGCTAGCGGTGCCGGCCCGGGAGCATCTTGAACGCGGTGTGCCGACCGCGACCCTGCCCGATGGCCACCGCGAACCACAGGCGTAAGACCCCGTCGAGCACATCGGCCTGGTCGAGCCCGCCGACATAGACCGGACCGAGCCCGACGTCACGGATGAGCCCCTCGACCACGCCGCGCCCGAGTCCGTCGTCGGCACCGCAGTAGAAGAGATCGGCGGTCTCTCCGTCGTGGTCGGGCTCGGCGAAGTTCTCCCAACCGAGCGTGTTGAACGCGCGGTACACGACGGCCTGGGGCGCGTGCTGCGTGAACGCGTCTGCATGGTGGGCGACGGTCGCGGTCATGTCATTGGTGGTGTCGACGACGACGCGTCCGGCCAGCGCGCCGCCGACGGTCTCGAGGAGATCGGGAACCGAAGCACCCGGGATCGCGATCACCACGACGGGCGCCGACGAGATCGCCGCTTCGATTGGTGCTGCCGACACCGTCACACCCGCGCCGGTGAGCTCGTCGACCAACGCCCGCACACGGTCGGTCCCGGTGTCGCGGACTCCGAGGGTGAGGTCGTGTCCTGCCTGCGCCCAGCGCCGGGCCAGGGTCCCGCCGATGTTGCCGGTTCCGAGGATGGCGATGTCAGTCATGGAGCGGCACAACCGCGCCGCGTTCGACGGTGTTCCCGCGTGGGACCTCAGGCTGCCGTGGTGTCCACCAGTCCGTAGCGCTTGCGGATCTTCCGCTCGGCGAAACCGAACACGAACGTGTCGACCAGCACCCCGATGACGAAGATGACGATCATCATGCCGTAGAGCCCAGGGGCGTCGGCGAGTTGGCGCGCGTTGTCGAGTTGCTGGCCGAGCGAGAACTTCCCGGGGATCAGCACGATGAGCTCGCCGGCGAGGAGGCTCCGCCACGCGAACGCCCAACCCTGCTTGAGGCCGCCGATGAACGAGGGCATGGCCGCGGGAAGGATGACGGTGCGGAACGCGGTGAACCGCCGTGCCCCGAGGATGCGACCGGCGCGGAGGAGCACCGGCGAGATGTTGTCGATGCCGTTGATCAGTCCGTTGGCGATCGACGGCGCCGCACCCATGACGACGACGAAGATGATCGCGCTCTCGTTGAGTCCGAAGAGCAAGCAGCGCGGCGGGGAACCACGCCACGGAGGGCATGGTTTGCAGTCCTGTGATCATCGACCCGATCGCAGCTCGCAGCACCTTGTTGCGAGCCACGAGCGCTCCGATCGTGGTGCCGATGACCAGCGCGAGTGCGTAGCCGTAGACCGCGCGCGAAAGCGTGTTGCGGATCGCGGTGGAGATGACGCTCCAGTTGTCGAAGATCGAGCGCACGGCCTCGTCCGGGGACGGAAGCGCGTAGTGCGGCCTCCATTCGGTCCAGTAGAGGAGCTGCCAGATCCCCCAGACGATCGCGATCGCCAGCAGCTTCGGCCACGTGCTGCGAAAGATTCGCCGGGCCCGCGACACGCGCGGCGCAACCGGCACCTCGAGCGCGTCGAGGCCCGCGGTCAGGGTGCGCTCGTCAACGGCCATGGCGGCGCACCTCGTCCTTGAGCCGGTCGGTGATCGTGGCCGCGAGCCCGGCGACGTCGAACGAATCCAGTCGCCGTGGTCGATCGATCTTGATCGGGTACTCCTCGACGATCCGCCCTGGTCGGCTCGACAGCAGAATGACCCGGTCGCCGAGGCGGACGGCCTCGCGCACGTTGTGCGTGACGAAGATGACCGTGAGATCGTTCTCCCGCCACACCCGCTCGAGCTCCTCGTGCAGGACGTCGCGCGTCATCGCGTCGAGCGCACCGAACGGCTCGTCCATGAGGAGGACGTCTGCCTCCTGGGCCAGCGCGCGAGCGAGCGCGACCCGCTGTCGCATTCCGCCCGACAGCTCGTGGGGCATCTTCCCGCCGAAGGTGCTGAGGTTGACGAGCTCGAGCAGCTTGTCGGCCTTCTCGTGTCGCACGGCGCGCGGAAGCTTCCGGATCTTGAGCGGAAGCTCGACGTTCCCGCGAGCGGTCAGCCAGGGGAAGAGTGCCGATTCCTGGAACATCAGCGTGGTGCGTGCGTCGCCGGTGTCGACGGTGCCCGCACTCGCCGCATCGAGGCCGGCAACGATGTTGAGCAACGTGCTCTTGCCGCACCCGGACGCGCCGAGCAGGCACACGAACTCGCCCCGCGCGACCTCGAGCGTGATGTTGTCCAGCGCGTGCAGGGAATCGCCCTGTGTCCCGAAGACCTTGGACACGTGGTCGAGGGTGACCGCGGGACGCGTGGAGTCCTCGACCGGGGGGTTGGTCGAGGACTCCACGACGTGCTGAGGGGCGTGTGTGGTCACAGCTTCGGTGTGGACACGGTGGGCTCCTTTGCCGCCTTCAGTGCCTTGTTGAGGAACGAGAGGTCGTACAGGCCCTTGAGGCTCGACGCCGCCGGGAACCCGAACTTCTTCTGGGTCGCGTTGTCGGTCACGAGCGACGATGCGATCGGGTCATTCGTGAACTCGATGTTCTTGAACGACGCGATGACCAGGTTGCCGTCGATCGGCTTGCCGGTGATGGCCTTGATCCCGTCCGAGACGTCGGTCTCCGCGTCGGCGGTGTTGGTCTTGATGTAGTCGTTCGCCGCCACCTGGCCGTTGACGAGCTTCTGCACCACGTCGGGGTGGGCCTTGAGGAAGTCGGTGGTGGCGATCAGCTGCGTGGTGACGTACTTGCCCTCCGGCCAGAGGTCGGCTTCGTTCACGAGGATCTTGCCGCCACCCTCGTTGACGAGGCGCGTCGCCCAGGGCTCGGGCACCCAGGCGCCCTGGATGTTGCCCGCCTGGAACGAGGCGAGCGACGTGGCGTTGTCCTGCGGGACGATCTTGACGTCACCACCGCCACTCGTGTCCGTGTTGAGACCCTTCGTCTTCAACCAGTTGCGGAGCGACACGTCCTGCGTGTTCCCGAGCTGCGGCGAAGCGACGGTCTTGCCCTTCAGATCGGCGGCGCTGTTGATCGACTTGTCGACCACGAAGTACGCGCCGCCCGACGCCGCGCCGGAGACGATCTTGACGCCCTTGTCGAGCTGCGTCCACGCCGTGATCGTGGGGTTCGGCCCGATGTACGCGGCGTCGAGAGCTCCGGCTTGGATCGCGGTGAGCTCTTCGGTGCCGCTGTTGAAGGTCTTCAACTGCAGGTCGACGTTCGAGCCGAGCGCCTTCTTGAAGATGCCGCTCTGCACGCCGACCAGCGCAGGGGCGTGGGTGACGTTGGGGAAGTAGCCGAGCCGGAGGGTGACCGGCCCGCTCTGCTGCTTGGCTGCGGCGGCCGGCAGGGTCGCGGCGAACAGCGTCGCCAGCGCGGCGACGAGGCCGATGGCCAGCAGCTTGGTGGTGGTGCGGAACGTTCGCATTGCGGAGAGGGTCCTCCTGGAGTTGACGAGCGGGACGGTGGGCGGCGCGTCAGGGGTGACAGCGCTCGTCGAAGTGCTCCCGGCTCATCTCGCCCCACTCGTCGTTCAGGGATGCGGGTCGCATCGGGTCCCCTCGCTGCCTCGCTGATGGTTGTGCAGTAACTTGATGAACAAGATAAACTTTAGCGGAGGCGAGAGCAAGTCGCCCCTCCGGAAGGTCGTGGAGCGCGAAGGTCGTGGAGCGCGGATGAGGATCTCGGCCAAGGCGGACTACGCGGTGCGGGCGGTGCTCGAGCTGGCGGCCGTCCCGACCGGCGCGACGCTGAGCGCCCGCGAGATCGCCACCGCTCAGGAGATCCCGCAGAACTTCCTCGAGAACATCCTGGCCGAGCTGCGGCGGGCGGGTGTCGTGCACACCCACCGCGGGCCGGGTGGCGGCTCGAGCCTGGCCCGACCGGCCGCCGACATCACGGTGGGGGAGATCCTCCTCGCCATCGACGGCCCGCTCGCCGCGGTGCGCGACCTCCCGCCGGAGCAGCTCGTCTACGCGGGCACGGCCCGCAACCTGCCGGCGGTCTGGTGCCGGGTGCACTCGTGCCTCCAGGAGCTGCTCGACGGCGTGAGCGTGGCCGATCTGGCCGCCGACGTCCGCCACGCCGAAATATGACTTGACAGGTCATATTTACCTGGTACCGTGCTCGCCATGCCGCCCTCCGGTCCCGTGATGAACGATCCCTGGGGCGAGCTCTCGCGCCTGTCGTTCGACGAGCGCTGTCGCGCCGTCTGAGTCCCGGGCGCCGGCGCTCCCGCCGCGCGGCGCGTGCGGCACCGCTTCCCCCCGGTGGTCCCACGCGTGCCCGCGGCGAGACCGCCGGCGCCGATCCTGTCGGTCGCCGAGCCACTCGGAGCACCCGTGATCCTCACCGAAGCCATCCCGACGCGCACGGTCGAATCGGCCGTCGCGCTGTCGCCCGCCCAACTGCTGGGCGTCCTCCAAGAGCTCGCGCACGAGCGTGCGCGGTGGCGCGCACTGGTGCAGCACCGTCCCGACGAGCGGTGGTTCCTGCGCCTCAGCGTGCACGACGGCTTCGACACCTGGTTGATCGGCTGGGACTCACATCAGGGCGTCGACCTCCACGACCACGGTGGCTCGGCCGGTGCGTTCTACGTCGTCGACGGCGAGCTGCTGGAGACGTCGACCCGGCGCGGCAGGTGCGGACGCCTACGAGGAGCAATGCATCCGGGCCGGCACCGCGCGCGCCTTCGGCCCGGGCCACATGCACCGCGTGATCAATCCCGCGGCCGCGGTCGCCACCAGCGTGCACGTGTACTCTCCGCCCCTGGTGAGCATGGACTTCTACGAGGCCACATGGCGCGGGCGGGCTGGAGCGCACGCACCGCGAGCCCGCGCTGGGGACGCGATCGGGGCGCGGCGAGCTGCGATGACGTCGCGCGTCGACGACCTGCTGACCGCGGCACGGGCGCGTCTGCAGCGGGTGTCCGCGGTCGAAGCGGCGGCGGCGATGGCGCGCGGCGCGCTGCTCGTCGACACCCGTCCCGCGCAGCAGCGTCGCGAGGAAGGTGAGATCCCGGGCGCACTCGTGATCGAGCGCAACCACCTCGAGTGGCGCCTCGATCCCACGAGCGACGCCCGCATCCCCGAGGCCGTCGACCGCGACGTCGAGGTGATCGTGGTGTGCTCCGAGGGCTACTCGTCGAGCCTCGCCGCCGCGAGCCTGCAGGACCTCGGGCTGCACCGGGCGACCGATCTCGCGGGCGGCTTCCGGGCATGGCGCGCTGCCGGTCTCCCGACCGCTCCCGCCGACTGACAGGCCGCGCCGCAGATGGTTCAGGCGACCTCGCGCAGCTTGCCCGTCTCCACCTCGTAGACGAAGCCGCGGACGCGGTCCTTGCGGGGGACGAACGGGCTGGCCTGGATGCGGGCGATCGACTGGCGGATGTCGTCGTCGAGGTCGGCGAACGATTCCAGCGCGAAGGAGGGTCGGAGCCCGGTCTCGGCGTGGATCTGATCCTTCACCTCGTCGTCGGTGAACGTCAGCATCCCGCAGTCGGTGTGGTGGATGAGGATGATCTCCTCGGTGCCGAGCAGGCGCTGCGAGATCGCCAGCGAGCGGATGGCGTCGTCGCTCACCACGCCACCTGCGTTCCTGATCACATGGGCATCGCCCTCCTCGAGCCCGAGGACGCGGGCGGGGTCGAGGCGGGCATCCATGCACGCGAGGACCGCGACGTGCTTCGCCGGCGGCAGCGGCAGGTCTCCCTTGCTGAACCCGGCGGCGTAGGAGTCGTTGTTGGCGAGCAGCTCGTCGGTGACGGTCATGACGGCCTCCGGTGGTGGGGGAGTGTCGGCGCAAAAAGCATACTTCCGGATCGGCTTTCCCAACAAGGGCCCGGCGACCCGTCTCAGGAGGACGTGCGGGCCAGCGCCACGAACGCGGTGGCCGCGGGCGACAGCGGCCCGCGGCGGTGGACCAGGAGCACGGGGCGGCTCAGCCGCGGTCGCAACGCCACCACCGTCGCGCCCAGTCGTGCGGCCTGCTCCGCCAGCGGTCGCGGGTAGAGGGTCGCCCCCGCGCCGGCGAGCACCAGCGGCAGGATCGCCTCGCGCTGCTCCGCGACCACCGCGATCGTCGGCGTCACGCCGGCATCGGCGAACGCCTCCTCCAGCTGCATGCGGGTGGCGGTGCCGGGCGGCGCGGCCACCAGCGGGAAGCGCCCGAGGGTCGTGATCGACATCGTGTGCGAGGCGTTGCTTCCCGGCGGCAGGATCGCGAGCAGGTCCTGGGCGCCGAGCCGCACGGTCACGAGGTCCGCCTCACTCGGCGCGGTGACGGTGAGCGCGACCTCGCAGCCGGCCGTCGCGACCAGCTCCTCGAGGCTCGCGGTGTCGGGTGGGTCCACCAGCACGATCGTCACGTGCGGGTGTGCGCGCCGGAACTCGCCGACGAGCGGCGCCAGCGGATCGATGGCGAGCGTGGGCAGGGCACCGAGGTCGAGGTGACCGGCGTCGAGCCCGGCGACCGCTTCGACTGCCGCCCGTCCGGTCTCGACGTCGCGCATGGTCTGCCGGGCCGGCCCGACGAGTGCCTCGCCCGCCGCGGTGAGGACCAGCGTGCGTCCGGTGCGGTGGAAGAGCGCGGTGCCGAGCTCGGCTTCGAGCTCGCGGACCGCCTGCGACACCGAGGGCTGCGAGACGTGCTCGGCCTCGGCCGCCCGGGTCATCCCGCCTTCGTCCACCACCGCCAGGAAGAGTCGGAGCCGTCGGAGATCCATAGGTACATCTTATGGAAACCAGCGGAACCACGTCTTGGACATATCACTGGGAGGAGCGGACACTGGACGGGTGGAGTGGGTGCTCATCGCCGGGATCGGCGCGCTGGTCGGCTTCCTGGGCGGGCTGTTCGGAAAGGGCGGCTCGGCCATCGCCACTCCCATGCTCGACGTCGCCGGGGTGGCGCCGCTCGCGGCCGTGGCCTCACCACTGCCGGGCACGATCCCGGGCACGCTCGTCGCCGCGTACGCGTACTGGCGTCAGGGTCTGGTCGATTGGGACATCGTGCGCTGGTCGGTCCCGTTCGGTGTCCCGGCGACGGTCGCCGGTGCGTACGCCACCCGCTGGATCGGCGGTGCGCCGCTCGTGGTCGCCACCGAGCTGATCGTCGCCGGGCTGGGCGTCCGGTTCCTGCTGTACCCCTCGGATCCGCACGAGATCGTGGTGCCGCCCCCGGCACCGCGCACCCGCATGGTGCTGGTCGCCACCACCGTCGGCGTCCTGTCCGGGCTGCTGGCGAACGGGGGCGGCTTCCTGCTCGCGCCGTTGTACGTGATCGTGCTCCGCACTCCGATCAAATCGGCGTTCGGGACGTCACTGGTGGTCGCGGCCGCCCTCGCGGTGCCCGGGACGATCGTGCACGCGCTGCTCGGTCACATCGACTGGGCCGTCGTGGCCGCCTTCAGCCTGACCTCGATCCCGCTGTCGTACGTGGGCGGGCGGGTCGCGGTCCGCACCCAGAGCACCCGGCTCGAGCGCTGGTACGGCGCGGGGTTGGTGCTGATCGGGGTGGTCAGCCTGGCCGTCACCGCCTGACCGTCAGCGCCTGACCGTCATTGCTCGCGTCACCGCCAGCACCGCGTCGCGCAGCTCGGGACGACAGATGAGGAGGTCGGGGAGGTACGGCTCCGGGCGGTTGTACTGCAGGGGTGCACCGTCGAGGCGCGACACGTGGAGTCCGGCCGCGGCCGCGACGCCCACCGGCGCCGCCGAGTCCCACTCGTACTGCCCGCCGCTGTGCGCGTACACGTCGACGTCGCCGAGGACGACGGCCATCGCCTTGGCGCCCGCGGAACCGAGCGCCACCAGCTCGCCGCCGAGCCGCGCCGCCAGCGTCTCGGCGATCGCGGGCGGACGCGTGCGACTGACCACGAGGCGCGGCGGCCCGTCATGCGGAGGCGCCAGGACCGGCGGTGGCGACGCGTTGAGGGTGATGCCGCGCGCCGGGAGCGCGACCGCGGCGGCCGCGATCTCATGGTCGATCGCCAGCGCCACGTGGACCGCCCAGTCGGTACGTCCCTCCTCACCGAACTCGCGCGTGCCGTCGAGGGGATCGACGATCCAGACGCGCCGCGCCGACAATCGCTCGGCGTCGTCGACGCCCTCCTCCGACAGCACGGCGTCGTCCGGGTGTGAGGCGGCCAACGCGGAGACGATGAATTGGTGGGAGGAGAGATCCCCCTCGGCGCGGAGCTCCTTGGGGTCGGCGCCGGCCGCGTGCATCGTGGCCCGCAGGGTGACCAGCAGTTGCCCGGCCTCGGTCGCGATGGCGGCCGCGTCGCGGTGGTCGTCGGGCGTCGCGGTCATGGGCGCGGACGCTAGCAACCGTCGGCGCGATCCGGACCCGCCGCGATGGTGACGGCCGGCGGCGCGCCGACGACACTGTGCGGGTGCGCGACGAACCCGCTCCCAGCGTGCGGCCCTGGATCGCGGCGGCCGCCGACCTGGTGGTGCTCGTCCTGTTCGTGCTCATCGGGCGGCGCAGCCACCACGAGGACGCGGGCGTGGCCGGGTTCCTGCGGGTGTGGTGGCCGTTCGCGGCCGGCCTCGTGCTCGCCTGGCTGGTGACCCGGCTCGACCGGGCCCCGCTGGCATGGGGTCGAGCAGTGGTTGCCTGGCTGCTCACCGTGGCCGTCGGCATGACGTTGCGCATCGCGGTCGAGGGCCACGAGTTCAAGGTCGCCTTCACCGTCGTGACGCTGCTCTTCGTGGGCGCGGGCATGCTCGGCTGGCGGGCGATCGTGCGGGCCGTGCGGGCACGACGGGACTCGTCGGCGGCGGCCGGGGTCTGAACGGCCGAGACCCCCGGGTCGGGCCGGGGGTCTCGACAGGAGGCGAACGGGTCGGCGGTTCGTGACGGCACCGGCACGCTGCTCCAGCAGGTTGCCCCCGCGCTCGGAAGCCCGAAACCCGGCGACGCGAAATCTCCCGGTCAGCCGACTCCGGCCCGGGCCCGGGGAACCGGAACGGGGTTGCGGGCCCGACCGGGCTGGCGACGGTCGGAGCGCCAGCGGTAGAGCGCGACCGAGCCGAAGGTCACCGCGACCCCGAGCAGGACCGCCCCGCTCGACCCGACCAGCGCCTTCACGTCGGTTCCGGCCGTGAGCATGTGCACGGTCGTGGTGGCGAAGAGGAAGTAGCTGAGCAGGTGCACCGCGTGCCACGCGCGGTTCGACATGCGGTGGCGCAGGAGCGAGGTGATCTCGATCGCGACCAGCAGGTACATGCCCACGATGCCCCACGCCACCGCGACCGGGTGCCAGGAACCGGTGAACGGGACGAGCACGTCGGTGATGCCGAAGCTCGTGTAGCTGTCGAGCAGGATCGCGCCGACGTGCACGCCGACGAAGGCGACCGTGAGCGCGCCCAGGTACCGGTGGAGGCTCAGCAACCACGCCGGTGACGGCCGGCGTCCGAGCACCTTGGTGGCCAGCAGCAGGCCCCAGACGATCGTCGTGAGGATCAGGGCCCAGGCGACGATGCCACTGGCGCGGGCCACGTACCACGTCAGCTTGTCCATGGGTCAGCTCCCGCTCGTGGTCGTGTGCGCGGTGGCGTTGGTCGACGAGGTCGACGAGGCTCGACGACGAGGTCGACGGCGTGGTGGTGCTGGTGGTGGCGCCGGTGGAGGCAGTCGTGCTCGTGCGCTTCGCCGCCGCGGTGGCCGTCGGCGTCGTCGTGGCGGACTGGCCGTCGCGCCAGGCGAACACGCCGCCCAACGTGAGCGTGGCGGCGACGCTGAGCGCGGCCGCGGCCCGGCGGGCCCGAGCCGCGCGGGGCCGGCGACGGGGACGGTGGGCGCGGGTGCGTGACGTGCGGTCGACGGTCGGCTCGTCCATGACCGCGACGGTACGGACGCGGCATGAGGGACCATCCAGAGCCGGGTTAGAGCATTCGAAGAATGCGCACGAACTTGACGCGAACCGGCAACTTCCCGAAACGAAGCCGTAACGCGAGCCGCGTAGACCGTGGGCGGTGGGCGATCTCCTCGACGGGTACACACCCGAGCGCGCGTGGGACGAGATGTTCGTCGGTCCCGACGAGCCGCGTTCGCACTACCAGTCGCTGCACCAGGTCCTCGGCACGCTCTCGCGCGACGACTTCGAGCTGCGGTGCGCGGCTCGCGACCGAGCCTTCCACGACCAGGGCATCACCTTCTCCCATTCCGGCGAGGAGCGGCCGTTCCCCCTCGACCTCGTGCCGCGGATCATCGACGCGGCGGAGTGGGCGGTGGTCGAGTCCGGCGTGCGCCAACGCGTGCTCGCGCTCGAACGCTTCCTTGCCGACGTCTACGGGCCCGGCGAGATCCTGGCTGACGGCGTGGTGCCGCGCCGACTGGTGGCGAGCTCGTCGCACTACCACCGCTGCGTCGCCGGGCTCGACCCCGCAGGCAGCGTGCGCGTGCACGTGGCCGGGGTCGACCTCGTGCGCGACCGCGCCGGCAGCTTCCGGGTGCTCGAGGACAACCTGCGCACGCCGTCGGGCATCTCGTACGTGGTGGAGAACCGGCGGGCGATGACCCACGTGTTCCCGGAGCTGTTCGCCAGCCATCGCATCCGCCGCGTGGCCGACTACCCGCCGCGGCTGCTCGAAGCGTTCCGTGCCACCGCGCCGCCGGGCATCGACGACCCGTGCGTCGTCGTCCTCACGCCGGGTGTGCACAACGCCGCGTACTTCGAGCACTCGTTCCTCGCCCGCCAGATGGGCGTCGAGCTGGTCGAGGGTCGCGACCTCGTGTGCCGCGACCAGCGCGTGTACATGCGCACCACGGCGGGTGAGCAGCGGGTCGACGTCGTGTACCGCCGGGTCGACGACGAGTTCCTCGATCCGGTGCACTTCCGCCCCGACTCCGTGCTCGGCTGCGCGGGCATCCTCAATGCCGCGCGCGCCGGGAACGTGACCATCGCCAACGCGCCCGGCAACGGCGTCGCCGACGACAAGGCGATCTACCCGTACGTGCCGGCGATGATCGAGTACTACCTCGGCGAGGTGCCGATCCTGGCCAACGTCGACACCTACCGGCTCGAGGACGTCGAGGTGTGCGAGTGGGTGCTCGGGCGGATCGATGAGCTGGTGTTCAAGCCGGTCGACGGCTCGGGCGGCAAGGACATCGTGATCGGGCCGGCGGCGAGCGAGACGGTGCTCTCCGACCTGCGGATGAAGGTGCTCGCCGATCCGCGCGGCTGGATCGCGCAGGAGCCGGTCGCGCTGTCGACCGCGCCGACGTTCGTCGACGGCCGGATGGGCGCCCGCCACCTCGACCTGCGCCCGTTCGCGGTGAACGACGGGCGCGACGTGTGGGTCGTGCCCGGCGGGCTCACGCGGGTCGCGCTCCCGGCGAAGAGCCTGATCGTGAACTCCAGCCAGGGCGGCGGCTCGAAGGACACCTGGGTGCTCGCGGCCGCCGATGTGCGAGGGCGTGAGGTCTCACCCCCGCCGCGCCGCACCGCGCCGCCGCCACCGATGCCGTCGGCGGCGCCGACCCTGGGCCCGCGGCCGGAGCAGGACTCCCAGCAGCAACAGCAGCAATGAGCGGCATCGCGAGGCCTCCGTGCTGAGCCGCATCGCCGAGTCGCTGTACTGGATCGGCCGCTACGTGGAGCGGGCCGAGGACACCGCGCGCCTGCTCGACGTGCACTACCACCTGCTGCTCGAGGACCGCCGCGCCGACGAGGCCGCGGTGTGCGGGGCCCTCCTCGACGCCATGGGCGCCGACGTGTCGGCCATCGGCGGGGAGCACGACGCGGCGACGGTCACCGCGCTGCTCGCGCAGGACCTGACGTTCTCCGGCTCCATCACGTGCTCGGTGGGTGCGGCGTGGGAGAACGCGCGTGGCGCGCGCGAGGCGCTCTCGTCGGAGCTGTGGGAGACGCTCAACACCACCTACCGGGAGGTCGGGAGCCGGGCCCGTGCCGGTACCGGGCCCGCCCGGCACGAGTTCTTCGGCTGGGTGCGCGACCGGGCCGCCGCGTGCAACGGCATCGTCGATGCGACCATGAGTCGCGACGACGGCTGGCGCTTCTTCTCCGTGGGCCGGAGCCTGGAGCGCGCCGACATGACGACGCGGTTGCTGAGCGCGCGCTACGGCGACGCCTTCGGCCGCACCGGGTGGACGACGACCCTGCGCAGCTGCTCGGCCTACGAGGCGTACCTGCGCGCGTATCGGCACGCGGTCGACGCCGAGACCGCGGTCGAGTTCCTGCTGCTCGACCGGCTGTTCCCGCGCTCGGTGTTCCACGCGTTGACGACCGCCGACAACAGCCTCGGCGAGCTCGACCCGCGCTCGGCGCGCGCCGGTGTCGACGACGAAGCCCGGCGGCGCCTCGGCCGCATCCGGGCCGAGCTCGAGTTCCTCCACCTCGACGAGGCGATGGACGACCTCCCGAAGCTGCTGGCGCGACTGCAGCACGAGTGCGCGGACGTGCACGCGGCCATCGCCCGGCGGTACTTCCGCGAGACCCGTGTGATCGAGTGGAGCGTCTGACCGATGTCCTGGCGCATGAGGGTCCGTCACACCACCACCTACCAGTACTCGGCCGAGGTGCACGCGTCCTACAACGAGGCGCGCATCTCACCCCTCGACACGCCCAACCAGTTCACGCTCGAGCACCGCGTCGAGGTGCACCCGGCGGCGAACCTCTTCCGGTACCGCGACTACTGGGGCAGCCGGGTGCACGTGTTCGACCTGCACCAGCCGCACACCGAGCTCACCGTGGTCGGGTCGTCGCTGGTGGAGACGGCGGAGCGCACACCGACCCTCGACGACACGGTGGCGTGGGACGCCATCGACGCGCCGGGCCTGACCGACCGGTTCTTCGAGTACCTCACCGACACCACGATGACCGAGTCCGATGACGCCATCCGGCAGGTGGCGCGGGAGCTGCGGGAGACGCCGGGACCGGCGGCGGCGCTGTCCCGACTGGGCGAGTGGCTGCGGGCGCACGTCGAGTACGAGACGGGCACCACGAGCGTGTCGACCACCGCGGTCGAGGTGCTGCGCGCCGGGCGCGGGGTGTGCCAGGACTATGCCCACCTCGGCATCGCGGTGCTCCGCGCCGCCCGCATCCCGGCCCGCTACGCGTCGGGCTACCTCTACCCCGACGAGCTCGGCGGGGTGGTGGGGGAGATGCACCAGGGCGAGAGCCACGCGTGGCTGGAGGCGTGGGTCGGCGACTGGCACCCTCTCGACCCGACCAGTGGCTCGCCCGTCGCCGAGCGTCACGTGCTCGTCGCGCGCGGCCGCGACTACTCCGACGTCGCGCCGCTCAAGGGCGTGTACCACGGCGGTCCGAGCCACTCACTCGCCGTCACGGTGGAGCTGACGCGCGTCGCGTAGACGGCCATCGGGGTCGCGTCGACGGCCACCGGGAGGTTTCGCGGGCGCCGGGTAGTGTCGCCGCATGTCAGCCCCGAGCCCCAATGTCACGGTGACCATCGTGGTCAACGGCACCCCGACCGAGCACGAGGTCGAGGCACGGACGCTCCTCGTCCAGTACCTCCGCGAGGTCGTGGGCCTCACCGGAACCAACATCGGTTGCGATACGACGTCGTGCGGCGCGTGCACGGTGCTGCTCGACGGCGAGTCGGTGAAGTCGTGCACCGTGCTCGCCGCCCAGGCCGACGGCCGGTCGGTCGCCACGATCGAGGGCCTGGCCGACGGCGACGTGCTGCACCCGATGCAGGCCGCGTTCCGCGAGCACCACGGGCTCCAGTGCGGGTACTGCACTCCGGGCATGGTGATGGCCGCAGTCGGGCTCGCGACCGAGCGCGGCGCGCTCGACGAGGACGAGGTGCGCATGGGGCTCGAGGGCAACCTCTGCCGCTGCACCGGCTACCACAACATCGTCGCCGCGGTGGTGGCCGGCTCGGCCGAGATGGCGGGGGACCGGTGATCCCGGCACCCTTCGCCTACGCCCGGCCCGACTCGCTCGACGAGGCGATCGCAGTGCTGGCCGAGCACGGCGACGACGCCAAGGTCCTCGCCGGCGGGCACTCGTTGCTGCCACTGATGAAGCTCCGGTTGGCGACGCCGTCGGTGCTGGTCGACGTCGGCCGGCTCGGCGACCTCTCGTACGTGCGCGACCGCGGCGACGAGCTCGCCATCGGTGGGCTCACCCGGCACCACGACGTCGAGCACGACGCGCTGGTGCGGCAGCACGTCCCGATCCTGAGCGCAGCCGCGGGCGAGGTCGGCGACCCGCAGGTCCGCCACCGCGGCACCCTCGGCGGGTCGCTGGCGCACGGCGACCCCGCGTCGGACCTGCCCGCGGTGGTCCTCGCGCTCCGGGGCAGCATCGTCGTCCGGGGGAGCGGTGGTGAACGTGTGATCGACGCCGACGACTTCTTCCTCGACTTCCTCGAGACCGCGCTCGCCCCCGACGAGATCATCACCGAGGTCCGGGTGCCGAAGACCGGCGGCGCGGGCTGGGCGTTCGAGAAGTTCAACCGGCGCGCCCAGGACTGGGCCATCGTCGGCGTCGCCGCGGTGGGTGGTGACGCCCCCGGCGTGGCGTTGGTGAACATGGGTTCCACCCCCGTCCGGGCCGCCGCGGTCGAGGCCGCGCTGCGGACCGGCGCGTCTCCGGCCGACGCCGCGGCCACCGCCGACGAGGGCACCGATCCGCCGTCCGACCTC
The DNA here is from genome assembly GCA_963809795.1 of uncultured Actinomycetes bacterium. Lineage (GTDB taxonomy): Bacteria > Actinomycetota > Acidimicrobiia > IMCC26256 > DASPTH01 > DASUAS01. The sequence continues at coordinate 74,996 of CAWELN010000018.1, read as the reverse complement.
AACGCGTCGCCCGAGTACCGCCGCCACCTGGCGCGGGTGCTCGTGGGTCGCGCACTCGCGACCGTCGCAGGGACCGCCCGATGACCGCCACCACGTTCGGAGCCGGCTCGCTGGTCGGCGTCCCCGTGCGGCGGGTCGAGGACCCGACGCTGCTCCGGGGCGAAGGCACCTACATCGACAACCTCGCCCTCCCCGGCGCGCTGCACCTCGCGTTCGTGCGGTCGCCGATGGCGCACGCGGAGATCCGGAGCATCGACACGAGCGACGCGCGCGCCATGCCCGGTGTCGTCGCGGTCTACTCCGCCGACGACCTCGACTTCCCGGACCACACCGGCATGATGCAGCTGCATCCGGCGGCGGTGCGGCACGCGCTCGCGCGCGGCAAGGTGCGCTTCGTCGGCGACACCGTGGTGGTCGTGGTCGCGGAGACCAAGGCGCAGGCGGTCGACGCGGCCGAGGCCGTGATCGTCGACTACGACCCGCTCCCCGCGGTCTCCGACATGGAGCGCGCGCTGGCGCCGGACGCGCCGCGACAGTTCGACGCGATGGAGTCCAACATCCTGATGGCGGCACGCGACGACATCGACCCGCTCGAGGGTGCCGACGTGATCGTGCGCGGGCGCTTCGAGAACCAGCGGGTCGCGGTCGTACCCATGGAGGGCGCGGCGATCGCGGTGATCCCGGGCGACGACGGCGACGGTCACCAGCTCACCGTGTACCTCGGGTGCCAGATGCCGCACATGAACCGCGGCGGCCTCGCCGGCAACTTCGGGCTGGAGCCCGCCACCGTGCGGCTGATCGCCCCGCACGTCGGCGGCTCGTTCGGCGCCAAGCACTGGGCGCCGGAGGACATCGTCGCCGTGCGCGTCGCGCTCGAGCTCGACCGGCCGGTCAAGTGGGTCGAGACCCGCTCGGAGAACATGATCGCCATGCCGCACGGCCGTGGGCAGGTGCAGTACCTGGAGCTCGGTCTCCGGCACGACGGCGCCATCGTCGGCCTGCGCTGCCGGGTGGTGGGCGACGCCGGCGCCTACGGCGGGTTCGGCGGCATGCTCGCCTTCGGACCCACGCGCATGATGTCGCAGGGCGTCTACCGCATCCCGAAGATCGGCTACGACGTCGCGGTCGTGGCCACCAACCTGGCGCCGATGGGTGCGTACCGCGGGGCCGGTCGCCCGGAAGCGGCGGCGATGTTGGAGCGGATCCTCGACATGGCCTCGGTCGAGCTGGGCATGGACCCGGTCGAGCTGCGGCGGCGCAACTTCCTCCAGCCCGACGAATTCCCGTACTCGACCGTCACCGGTGTCACCTACGACGTCGGCGACTACGACGCCGCGCTCACCGAGGCGCTGCGCATTGCCGGGTACGACGAGCTGCGCGCCGAGCAGGCGGCGCGGCGTGAGCGCGGCGACACCCGGCTGCTCGGCATCGGCGTCTCCGCCTACGTCGAGATCACGGCGGGCGGCTCGAGCAGCGAGTACTCCGAGGTCGAGGTGCACCCCGACGGCAGCGCGACGGTGAAGGCGGGCACGTCCGCGCACGGCCAGGGCCACGCCACCGCGTACTCGCAACTGGTCTCGGGCGAGCTCGGCATCCCGATCGAGCAGATCCGCTTCGTGCAGTCGGACACCGCGCTCATCCCGCGCGGCGGTGGCACCGGTGGGTCGCGCTCGCTGCAGCTCGGCGGCAGCGCCGCGCTCGAGGCGTCCCGCGCGGTGCTCGAGCGGGCCCGCAGCCTGGCCGCCGACCTGCTGGAGGCCGCGCCCGAGGACATCGTGGTGGCCGACGGAACCTTCGGCGTCGCCGGGGTGCCGTCGAGGGCGGTGAGTTGGGCCGAGATCTCGACCCGGGCCACCGACGAGGGCCTCCCGCTCGTCGCCGAGCACGACTTCGTGCAAACAGGGGCGTCGTTCCCGTTCGGGGCCCACGTCTCGGTGGTCGAGGTCGACACCGACACCGGGCGCGTGCAGCCCGTCCGCCACGTGGCGGTCGACGACTGCGGCCGCATCCTGAACCCGATGCTCGTCGACGGCCAGGTGCACGGTGGGCTGGCCTCGGGGATCGCGCAGGCGCTCTGGGAGCAGATGGTCTACGACGAGGACGCCAATCCGCTCACGTCGACGCTCGCCGAGTACGCGATCCCGAGCGCGGCGGAGTTCCCGACGTTCGAGGTCGCGCACACGCAGACGCCGTCGCCGCTCAACCCGCTCGGCGCCAAGGGCATCGGCGAGTCGGCAACCGTCGGCAGCACACCCGCGGTGCAGAACGCGGTGGTCGACGCGCTGAGCCATCTCGGTGTCCGGCACATCGACATGCCGTGCACGCCCGAGCGGGTGTGGCGCGCCATCGAGGACGCCCGGGCCGGCACCCTGCCCGACCCGTGGCGCGAGCCCCCGGCCGCCTTCGCGACGCTCCCGGTGCGTGAACGCAAGCAGCCCCACCGCGAGGACGAGATCGACCTGTAGTCCCACGGCGGGCTCCGGCCTCGTTCTCGCTCGACCGGTACGATCGGCAACCCATGAGGATCGCCGTCTGTGTGAAGCACGTGCCGTGTGGCGCCCCGCGCCTGCGCCCCGAAGGGGGCACGCTCGACCGCAGCGGGCCCGGGGAGTTGAACGCCACCGACAAGAACGCGATCGAGGAGGCGTTGCGCCTGAAGGAGAGCGCCGACGCCGAGGTCGTCGTGGTCACGATGGGTCCCGCGGCGGCGACGGAGTCGCTGCGAACCGCCCTGGGCATGGGCGCCGACCGTGCGGTGCTCGTCGACGACGACGCGGTCGCGGGCTCCGATCTCCTCGCGACGAGCCGTGTGCTCGCCGCCGTACTCGACCGCGAGTCGCCCGACCTGGTCCTGTTCGGGCAGCAGACCACCGATGGTGGCGGCGCGGTGCTCTGGGCCGCGGTCGCCGAACGGCTCCAGCTGCCATTCCTGTCCCAGGCGACGAAGCTCAGCCTCGGCGACGGGCTCGTCACCGTCGATCGCGAGACCGAGGTCGGCAACGACAGCATCGAGGCGACGTTGCCCGCGGTCGTGGCCGTGAGCGACGCGATCAACGAGCCGCGCTACACCTCGCTCAAGGGCATGATGGCCGCGAAGAAGAAGCCCCTCGACACGTTGACCGCGTCCGACCTCGGCATCGCCGCCGACGCGGTTGGTGTCGCCGGATCGCAGACCGTGGTGCTCGGCGTGGGTCCGCCACCCGCCCGTGCCGGCGCGGCGACGGTCGAGGACGACGATGGCACCGCGGCACAGGTGGTCTTCGACTACCTCGCGGCACGCGACCTCGTTTGAGCGAACGATGAGCCTCCTCGTCTTCCTCGAGCACCACGAGCAGTCGATCTCACCGGGCTCGCTCGGCGTGCTCAATCGAGCGGCCGCGCTCGATCCCGAGGTCGCGGCGGTGCTCGTCGGTGCGGACGACCTCGACGCCCTGGCCCGGGAGGCCGGCCGCCACGGCGCCGCCACCGTCTTCCATGCGACCGACGTCTCCGCGTCGCCGCTGCCCGGTCCCCGGATCGACGTGCTGGCCGACCTCGTGCGCCGGCTCCCGAACTTCGACACGATCCTCCTGTCGAACTCGGTGCTGGCGGGGGACATCGCCGCCGGGCTCGCGGCGCGTCTCGAAGCGGGCATCAACTGGGACCTCGTCGACCTCGAGCTGCGCGACGGCGAGCCGGTCGGCACCCAGCCGATGTTGCAGGACTCGGTGCTCGCGGAGGTGGGGTGGCGGTCCCCGCAGCGGGTCGCGCTGTTCCGCCCCGGCTCGTTCGAGGCGGTGCCGTCGGCGACGGAGCGCGAGCCTGCGATCGAGTCGCTGACGGTCGACCTCTCGCCGCACACGCTCACCGCGCGCGCGATCGCGCGCACGCTGCACACCGACGAAGGCCCTTCGCTCGACGACGCCGACGTCATCGTCGCCGGAGGCATCGGCCTCGGGTCCGCCGAGGGCTTCGACCTCGCCGAGCAGCTGGCCGGGGTGCTCGGCGGGGCGGTCGCCGCGACGCGCGCGGCCGTCTACAAAGGCTGGTACCCGGCGTCGGCGCAGGTCGGCCAGACCGGGAAGACCGTGTCGCCCAAGCTCTACGTCGCGCTCGGGATCTCCGGCGCGGTCCAGCACAAGGTGGGCATGCAGAACTCGAAGACGATCATCGCGATCAACAAGGACCCGCACGCTCCGATCTTCGAGTTCAGCGACCTCGCGGTCATCGGCGACGTCCACGCGGTCGTGCCCGAGCTCGTCGAGTTGCTGCGCAAGCACACCGGCTGATGTCGCGTCCCGTCGACTTCGAGCCGGCGTCCGACCCGAATCGGTTCGTCGGCGAACCGACCGATCCGATCGACGAGCGCATCGAGGTCGGCGTGCTCGTGGTCGGCGCCGGGCCGGCGGGGCTCGCGTGCGCGATCCGGTTCGGGCAGTTGCTCCAGGAGCACCCCGAGGTCGCCGAGCGGCTGGGCGACGTCCCGCTCGCGGTCGTCGAGAAGGGCAAGCAGGCGGGGTCGCACCTCCTGTCGGGCGCGGTCATCCGGCCCGGCGCGCTCGAGCGCCTCTTCGACGGCCGGGGTGGGCTCGACGGCATGCCGACGTTCGGCCCGGTCGGCAAAGAGCAGGTGTACGTGCTCACCGGTGACCGGGCCCTGCCGATCCCGACGCCGCCTCCGATGCGCAACCACGGCAATGTCGTCGTCTCCCTCTCGCAGGTCGGGCGCTGGCTCGCCGAGCGCGCCGAAGCGGAGGGCGCGATGTTCCTCCCCGAGACGTCCGCGGTGAACCTGCTGGTCGAAGCGGGCGGCGTGGTCGGAGTGCGCACCGGTGACAAGGGGCGCGGCCAGCACGGCGAGGAGCTGTCCAACTTCGAGCCCGGCAACGACCTCGTCGCCCGGGTGACGGTGCTCGCCGAAGGGACGCAGGGCCACCTCACCAACGTCGCGCTCGACCACTTCGACCTGCGCGGCGACGCCGCGCCCCAGGTGTGGGAGCTGGGCGTCAAGGAGGTGTGGAAGGTCCCCCGACCGCTCGACCGGGTGATCCACACCCTGGGGTGGCCGTTGCGGCCCCAGGCGAAGTACCGGGAGTTCGGCGGATCGTTCGTCTACCCGATGGGCGACGACTTGGTCTCGATCGGAATGGTCGTGGGCCTGGACTACCGCGATCCCCGCCTCAACCCCCACGACCTGCTCCAGGTCCTGAAGACGCACCCGACCATCCGCGCCATCCTCGAGGGCGGCGAGCGGATCGAGTGGGGAGCGAAGACCATCCCCGGCGGGGGATTCCACGCGCTCCCGCGCCGGCTCCACGCGCCCGGCCTCCTTCTGTGTGGCGACGGGGTCGGGATGGTGAACGTCCCGACGTTGAAGGGTGTGCACTACGCGGTCGAGTCCGGGCGGCTCGCCGCCGAGACCGCGTTCGCGGCCGTTTCGGGAGCGGCGCAGGACGCGCCGGTGCCCGCCGCCGCGCTCGCGTCGTACGACGACGCGGTGCGCGCCGGCTTCATCGGGACGGAGCTCTACGAGGTGCGCGACCTGCGGCAGCTGTTCGGCCGGGGCTTCTTCGTGGGCGGTGCGCTGGGCGTCCTCAACACCATCACCAAGGGCCGCGTCAGCATCGGATCGGTGAGGACCGAGCCGGACGACGAGCAGCCGCTCCTCCCCGTCGACGGCGACGTTCCGCATGTCGTCCACGACGGTGCACTGACCTTCGACCGGTTGTCATCGGTGTTCGCGTCCGGCAACAAGACGAGGGACGACCAGCCCAATCACCTGCTCATTCGGACCCGCGTCGCGCCCGACGTGGCCGAGCTGTGGGCGAACCTCTGCCCCGCGCACGTGTACACGGCCGGGCCGGTGGGGGACGACGGCCTCGCCGAGGTCGAGGTCGCGCCGTCGAACTGCGTCCAGTGCGGGGCCATCTCCGCCAAGGGCGGGCGCCTGACACCACCCGAGGGCGGTTCGGGCCCCGAGTACTGGCAAACCTGACTCTTCGCTCGTTCGCTGCGGCGCAGGATACCTGCGCCGCGGGCGCTCACTCGCTGGCGAGCGCCCTTCGCTCGCTCCGCTCATCTCCGGGCGCCGCATCAAGTCAGGTTGCCGTGAGATCCAGGTCGGGCGGAGGCGTCGCGGGCAGCTGCCAGCGCAGGAAGCTCTTGTCGTACTTCTCGTGGTACGCGTTCGCCTGGTCGACCATGGTGGTGAAGTTCGTCTCGAAGGCGTCCCAGTCCTCGGCCTCGATGTTCGCCTGCAGCTTCGCGACCTCGCCCGCGATGAAGGCGTCCATGTCCTCCTCGTACTTGGGCCGCAGGATCGAGCCCTTCTGCATGAGGTTGACGGCTTCTTTCAACTGGAAGGCGGCGAGCTTGCGGTTGTGCGCCTGCGCCGCGTAGTAGCACTTCCAGATCCGTTCACCGACCAACGGCATGATCTCCGCCATCCCGGGGAGGAGATGGCCCAGGTCGCTCAGATCGAACGCCCCACCCTTGATCGGGATCTCGTGGTCGTGGTCAGCAGCCATGCCCGGACGCTACCGCGCACGCTCCGCGGCACGCATGCCCGGAGTGCGCCGGTGCTACGGCATCGGCGGCTACGAGCGGGCCGGCTCGCTCCGCCGGGCGCCGGGCGTGTACTCGACCGCCATGTGCTTCACCCCGCCGATGAAGTTCGAGCGCAGGATCTCGGGCTCCGCGACCAGGTGCATGTCGGGGATGCGCGTCAGCACCTCCTCGAAGATGAGCTTCAGCTCCATGCGGGCCAGGTTGGCGCCGAGGCAGAAGTGGTGGCCGCCGCCACCGAAGGCCACCTGCTCCTCCGGTTCGCGGCTGATGTCGAAGCGGAACGGGTCGTCGAACACCAACTCGTCGCGGTTCGCCGAGATGTACCACATCACGACCTTCTCGCCTTCAGCGATCTCCTGGCCGTGGATCTCGGCGGGCGCGGTGGTGGTGCGGCGGAAGTGGTACACCGGCGACGCCCAGCGCAGGATCTCCTCGACCGCGGGCGTGAGCTGCGTGTCGAGGTTGTCGCGCAGCGACGCGTACTGCTCCGGGTGCTGCATCAGCGCCCACATGCCCCACGCCGTCGTGTTGCGGGTCGTCTCGTTGCCGGCGACCGACAGCAGGAGCATGAACATGTCGAACTCGAGCTCGGACAGCTGCTCGCCGTCGACCTCGGCGTTGATCAGCTTGGTCACGATGTCGTCGCGCGGGTCGCTGCGCCGCTGCTTCGCCAGGTCGTTGGCGTAGGCGTACAGCGCGGCCGACGCCTCGTGCGCGCCGTCGGCACCGCCCTCGAACTCGGGGTCGTCGGCGCCGATCATCGCGTTCGACCACTCGAAGATGAGGTGACGATCCTCCTGGGGGACGCCCATGATCTCGGCGATCGCCTGCAGCGGCAGCTCCGACGCGAGGTCGACGACGAAGTCGCACGAGCCGCGTTCGATCACGTTGTCGACGATCAGCCGCGACCGGTGACGCAGGTACTGCTCGAGCAGCCCGATCATCCGCGGCGTGAACCCCTTGCTCACCAGGCGGCGGTAGCGGGTGTGCTTGGGCGGGTCGGTGTAGAGCATCATCAGCCCGCGCGTGTCGAAGCCGCCCTGCGCGTCGGGATCCATGATGCTCACGCCGCCGAGCTCCGACGAGTACAGCTCCGAGTCGCGGCTGACGGTGAGCACGTCCTCGTGTTGCACCACGTTCCAGAAGCCGGTGCCGCCGGGGTACTCGTGCCACGAGACGGGCTGCTCCTCGCGGAGCCGCTTGAACATCTCGTGGTGCTCGAGGCGCTGGAAGCGGTCGAGGTCGAGCAGGTCGATCGTCGCAGTCGTCATCGCGCCAGTCTGACACCTCGTCAGATCCAACGGGACGGAGCCGCCCCCGGACGGACCCGTGGCCGTCAGCGCAGGGGCCGGAACAGCGTCCGGAGCTCGTTCACGTAGAGGTCCGGGTTCTCCATCGCCGGGAAGTGCAGGCCCCGATCGGCCACCGTCCAGCGGCGGACGTCGTACACCGCATCGGCCCGGCTCCGGGGCGGCGGGCCGATGTTGGGGGTCGGTCCCTCGACCACGCGCTCGAGCAGGAAACCCGCCGGCGGCCGGACCCGTTCACCGTCGGCGAGCCGGACCGGATCGCGGCGGCTCTCGTAGTACAGGCGATTGGCGCTGTTGATCGTGCCGGTGAACCAGTAGATGGCGACGGTCGTGAGGAGCTCGTCGCGCGTGAACAGACGTTGGACGTCGCCCGCGCAGTCGGACCACCGTCGCCACTTCTCGACGATCCACCCCGCGAGGCCGGCCGGTGAGTCCATGAGCCCGTACGCGAGCGACTGCGGCTTGGTGCCCTGGATGGTGCTGTAGCCGGACTCGTCGCGCGCCCAGGCCTTCGTGCGCACGCTGTACGCGGCGTCCTCGTCGGTGGGTTGGTAGCCGGGCGCCCGGAGGTTGAGCATGCCCATGTGGATCCCGACGACCGCATCGGCATGGTCGAGGCCGAGGAGCGCGGTCACGTACGCGCCCCAGTCGCAGCCCGCGGCCGCGAAGCGCTCGTAGCCGAGCTCGCGCATCAACGCGACGAACATCGTCGCCATCACGCGTGGCGTCATGCCGCGTCGTTGCGGGATGTCGGAGAAGCCGTACCCCGGCAGTGATGGCACGACCACGTGGAACGCGTCGTTCGGGTCGTCGCCGAACGCACCCGGGTTCGCGAGCCTCGCTACGACGTCGTGGTACTCGAAGTGCGTGCTCGGCCACCCGTGCGACAGGAGCAGTGGCAGCGGTGCCGGTCCGACGCCCGGCTGGTGCACGAAGTGCAGACCGAAGCGCTCGAATCCGGGCGCATCGACCTCAGTGCGGTGTTGCGGGAGCGAGTTGAGCACCTCCTCGCGCGCGTGCCAGTCGAAGCCGTCGGCCCAGTAGCCCACCAGCTCCTGCAGGTATCCGAGCTCGGTGCCGTAGTCCCAGCCCGCCCCGTCGATCTGGTCGGGCCACCGGGTCCGGCCGAGCGCGGCGCGCAGCGCGTCGACCTCGGCGTCGGGCACCGCGATTCGGAACGGTGTGACGGCCACGTCAGCGCTGCTGCTCGCGGCCGCGCGCCATGATCGCCTCTCTCCGCCGCGCCACCTCGTCGGCGACGCCGCTCGACGTCTCCAGCCACTCCTGGGAGCGGCGGAGCTCGATGCGCCTGGTGTCGTGGTCGGCGGAGCGTTCCTGCTCCCGGTACGTCGCGAGCACGTTCCGGACGCCGGGCTGGTCGTTCGACACGATGTCGGTGCCCATCCGGCGGCAGAACGGCAGCAACTCGTCGTGGGGCACCACGTGGTTGACCAGGCCCCACGCCAGCGCGGTGGGCGCGTCGATGAAGTTGCCGGTGACGCTCATCTCCCGGGCGCGCCGCTGGCCGATCGCCTCCGCGAGCAACACGGTGAGCCCCCATCCCGGCATGATGCCGACCCGGGCGTGCGTGTCGGCGAAGCGGGCGCGCTCGGAGGCGACGAGGAAGTCGCACGTGAGCGCGACCTCGAAGCCGCCGGTGACCGCGGCACCGTTGACCGCGCCGATCACCGGCTTGGTCGTCTCGGGGAACGGTCGGATCAGCTCGTCCTCGCTGCGCACGATGTGGCGCACCTCGGAGTCGGTGGTGAGCGCCTTCAGGTCGACGCCGGCACAGAACGCAGGATCCGCTCCGGTGAGCACGATGGCATCGACGTCGTCGCGCGCGTCGCACGCCGCGATCGTCTCGGGCAGCGCGGCCGTCAACGCCGGGTTGAGCGCGTTGCGCGACTCCGGTCGGTTGAGGGTGACGACCGCCACCCGGTCCGCCACGTCCACCAGGATCACGTCCTCGCTCATGCTTCTCCGCTCTTGGCGCTTGCTCGATGGCTCGCTCCCTGCGGACCCGGATACCGGCTCCACGGCCGTTCGCTCGCGTGCGCCGCGGTCACTTCGCTCATTACCGTCCCGTCCATCGCGGCTCGCGCTTCTCGAAGAACGCAGCCATGCCTTCGCGGATGTCGTCGCTGGCGCCGATCGCCTCCATGGCGCCCACCGTCGCCTCCCATCCGAGCTCGTCGCGCTCGGCGACCGTGCGCTCCAACGCACGCAAGCTGGCGCGGGCGCCCACCGGCCCGACTGCGCAGATGCGCTCGGCCAATGCGAGCGCACCGGCCACCGCCCCACCGGGTTCGGTGACGACGTTCACCAATCCGAGCGCGTACGCGCGTTCGGGGGTGAGCCGGTCCCCGGTCAGCAGCATCTCCTTGGCGACGTTGAGTGGCAACGCCCGCGGGGTGCGGAACAACCCGCCGCAGGTGGGCACGAGGCCGCGCTTCACCTCGGGGAGCCCGAACGACGCGGTGCGTGCCGCCACCACCAGGTCGCAGGCGAGCACGATCTCGAAGCCGCCGCCGAGCGCCGGTCCCTCGACCGCGGCGATCAGCGGCTTCGTCCGGTGGCGCCGGATCACCCCGTACTCGCCGCCCCGGTCGGTGCGGGCGCTGCCGTCGCGTGAGCTCGCCAGATCGCTGCCGGCGGAGAACACCGTCGCCGTGCCGGTGAGGACCCCCACCCAGAGGTCGGGGTCGTCGTCGAGCCGGTCGAGGGCGGCGCCGACGCCGTCGGCGATCGCCTGGTCGATGGCGTTGCGCTTCTCCTCGCGCTGCATGCTCACGACGAGCACGCGGTCGTGCTGCTCGGTCTCGACCCCCACGCGGCGGAGTCTACGGTCGGACGCGGCGATCAGGGCTCGAGCACGACCTTGATCGCGCCGGCGACGCGGTCACCGGCGACGCGGAACGCCTCCGGCGCGTCGTCGAGCCCGAACCGGTGGTGCACGAGCGCGTCGACCACCTCCGGGCGATCCGCGAGCAACGTGGCGGCGGCCTCGAACTCCGACGGGCCGTGGTCGTGCCCGTACATCGCGGACGGCACGAGACGAACCTCCTTGGTCAGGAGCGCGGTGCCGATGGTCACCGGCTCCCAGTAGGTGGCGACCACCACGACGGCGCCGCCGGGCCTCACACGCTCGACCGCGTCATCGAGCGAACCCTGCGTTCCCGCGGCGTCCACGACGACGCCGTACTCCTCGCCGAGGCGCGCGCCGGCACCCAGGAGCTCGCCCGCGGCGCGCTGGTGCGGGTGGCGCGCCGCGAGGTCGACGTCGAGACCGCTCGCCCGCGCCGCGGCGACCACGGCAAGACCGATCGACCCGCCGCCGATCACGAGGACGCGGTCACCGGGCGCGGCCGCCGCCCGGTGCACCGCCCGCATGCCGACCGCGAGCGGCTCGACCAGCGCGCCCACCGACGGGTCGATCCCTGCCGGCAGGGGCACGACGGAGCGCCGGTCGACGATCACCTCGTCAGCCAGGCCACCGTCGAGCGACACGCCGTGGAGCCGGGCGCCACCGGTCCGGCACAGGTTGGTCTCGCCGGCCCGGCACCGATCGCAGGTACCGCACCACGCGTTGGGTTGCACCGCGACCGGTGTGCCGTCGTCGAGCACACCGGCGAATTCGTGGCCCAGCGTCACCGGCAGGTTCCACGCCGCGAGGTGCAGGTCGGACGCGCAGATGCCGCACGAACGCACGCGCACGCGCACCGGGTCGGTCGCGTGCGCGGGCGCGGTCACGTCGACATCGACGACCGCCACGCCTCCGTCCCCCGACGCCCGCACCGCTCGCACGCCGGGAGTCTTGCAGGCGCGCGGCCGGGAAGCTCGGGCCCCGACGCCACTACGGTGTGGTCGGTCAAGCAACGGACTCGGCGTGGAGCGACGATGGCGGATCTCGGTTTCGACGGCAGGGTGGCGATCGTCACCGGCGCGGGCGGTGGCCTGGGACGGGAGCACGCGCTGCTGCTCGCCGGCCGGGGCGCCATGGTGGTCGTCAACGATGTGGGCGGCGCGGTCGACGGCACGGGCGGCGACGCCGGCCCCGGCCAGCAGGTCGTCGACGAGATCGCGGCCGCCGGCGGGGAAGCCGTGCTCGACACCAACTCGGTGGCGACGCCCGAAGGCGGTGCGGCCATCGTGCAGACCGCGCTCGACAGCTTCGGACGCATCGACATCGTGGTGAACAACGCCGGCATCCTGCGGGACAAGAGCTTCCACAACATGACGCCCGACCTCGTCGATCCGGTGATCGACGTGCACCTGCGCGGCGCGTTCTACGTCACCCAGCCGGCATGGGTGCACATGCGCGAGCAGTCGTACGGGCGCATCGTGGTCACCGCGTCGTCGGCCGGCATCTTCGGCAACTTCGGCCAGGCCAACTACGGCGCCGCCAAGATGGGACTCGTGGGACTCGCCCACGTGCTCGCCCAGGAGGGCGAGCGCGCCAACATCAAGGTCAACGCGATCGCGCCGACGGCCGGCACCCGCATGACGCGCGAGATCTTCGGCGACGAGCTGGCCGACAAGCTGGCGCCCGGGCTCGTGTCACCGGTCGTGGCATGGCTCGTGCACGAGGACTGCCCGGTCTCGGGCCACACCTACTCCGTCGGCGGTGGGCGGGTGGCCCGCATCTTCGTGGCGGAGGGCCCCGGATACCTCGAGCGGGACGCGCCGTTGACGGTCGAGGACGTGCGCGACCACTTCGACGAGATCGAGCGCACCGACGACTTCACGCTCATGCGGAACGCCACCGACGAGCTGCGCGTCGTCGCCAAGCTGCTCGGCTGAGCCGACCCGACGGGGGAGGGAAGCATGACCGCCACCACCGATGCCGTCGCCACCGACGACCTGACCGCCGAGGTCACCACCTGGCTCGAGGAGCACTGGGACCCCGACCTCACGGTGGAGGAGTGGTGGGACCGGCTGGGGCGGTCGGGCTGGGCCGTGCCCACGTGGCCGGTCGAGTGGTACGGGAAGGGCCTCTCGCGCGCCGAGGGCGTCCGGGTCATGCAGACCATCGGCACGTTCGGGGCGCTGGGCGCGCCCGGCGGGCTCGGCACGCTGCTCGCGGGTCCGACCATCATCGTCCACGGCACCGAGGAGCAGAAGCAGCGCTACCTGCTCGACATCGTCACCGGCAAGAAGGCCTGGTGCCAGCTGTTCAGCGAGCCGGGCGCGGGCTCCGACCTCGCCGGGCTGAACACCCGCGCCGAGCTCGACGGCGACGAATGGGTCGTGAACGGCCAGAAGGTGTGGACCTCGGGCGGGCACTGGTCCGATCTCGGCATGCTGCTCGCCCGCACCGACCCCGACGTCGCCAAGCATCAGGGCATCACCTACTTCGCACTCGACATGCACCAGCCCGGGGTCGAGATCCGCCCGCTACGCGAGCTCACCGGGCGGGCGATGTTCAACGAGGTCTTCCTCACCGACGTGCGCGTCCCGAACGACGCCGCCATCGGCGGCCTCAACAACGGCTGGGCGGTCGCCAACACGACGCTGATGTTCGAGCGCAGCGGGCTCGGCGCCGGCGGGGGCGGCGGCAGCGTGGCCGCGCTCCCGGGAACCGTCGGCGGCGACCTCGCCCGCCGCGCCGGCGACTTCCTCCGCACCCGCGATCTCACCAGCGGCGGTGGTGGCGGGTCGCCGACGTCGGTGCAGAACCTCACCGCGCTGGCCCGGGCCAACGGCACGATCGCCGACGCCGAGGTCCGTCAGCAGCTCGCGCAGCTCTACACCCTGAACGAGATCGCCCGGTACACGAACCTGCGCCAGCGGGCGCTGTCGCGCGCGGGCGGCGAGCTCCCCGGTCTCGGCAACATCGCGAAGCTGTCGATGAGCCGCATCCTGCGCCTGTCCCGCGACCTGAGCGGCCGGATCCTCGGCCCGTACGCAACGCTGCATGCCTACGATGCCGCCGACGCGGAGACGCTGGCGGTGGCGACCGACGGCGCGGTGCAGCCCGGCATCACCGAGTCGATGCTCTTCGCCCAGGCCCCCCAGATCTACGGCGGCACCGACGAGATCCAGCACAACATCCTCGGCGAGCGGGTCCTGGGCCTGCCCAAGGAACCCAATGCCGACAAGGGCAAGGCGTTCCGGGAGCTTCCCAAGAACGGCTGACCTCGCCGCGCATCTCGCCGCGCCGTCCTCAAGGGGCGCCCCGCCCCTGCCGATCCGCGACCGGTGGGACGGATCCGCGGGCGAGGCCTCGTGGTCGCGGGCGCCATCGCGCTCGCCGTGGTCGCCGCCTCGCTGCTCGCGTTCGTGGCGCAGGGTCGTGACGGCGGGCCCGCGGTCGGCGCGGCCGGGCGCACCGGGACCAGCGCCCCGCACCGGACGGCGACGTCCTCGACGACCACGTCGACCACGACCTCCACCACGACGACGAGCACCACCACGACGATCGCGCCGCCGCCCGCCGCGGCCCCGGCCCCGGCCCCGGCCGCTCCACCGGCCCCGCCCGCGCCCGCCCCGGCCGAGGCCGCCCCACCACCTGCGGGGCCGGCGCCCGCGTGTGACGGCTCGGGCAGCGCCATCATCGACGCGATGAACGGCGACCGCGCCGCGAATGGCCTCGGCGCGCTGTGCGGCAACGGCCAGCTGGCAGGCTTCGCGCAGGACTGGGCGAACTGGATGGCGCAGCACGGGTCGCTGACCCATCAGGATCTCAACCGCATCCTTGCCGCCACCACGTTCAACACCATCGCCGAGAACATCCTCGACGGCGCCGCGAGCTTGACGCCCGGCCAGATGGAGTCGGCGTGGATGCAGTCGCCGCCCCACCGCGAGAACATCCTCAACGGCACCTACCGCGCCGCCGGGGTCGGCATCGCGTACAGCCCTGATGGGCGCGTCTGGGTGGCGGTGGATTTCGGCGGCTGACCCGACCGCGCTCCACGGATGACCGTCGACAGCACTTCGGGTATGTTCGTGGATCGTGGCGCTGCTCAACGTCGACTCAGTCTCGGTGCGTTTCGGTGGTCTCCAAGCACTGTCCGCCGTCACCATCGACGTGCCCGAGAACGAAGTGACCGGTCTCATCGGTCCGAACGGCGCCGGGAAGACGACGCTGTTCAACGTCATCACCGGACTGCAACCGCCCACCGGCGGCACCGTGGTCCTCGACGCTCGCGACATCACGAACGCGAAGCCCCATCAGCGGGCCCGCCTCGGGATCGGCCGCACCTTCCAGCGGCTGGAGACGTTCAGCACCCTCAGCGTGCGCGACAACGTCCTGGTCGCGGCGGAGATGCGACGCGGCTGGTCCCGCGAACGGTTCAAGCCCGGTGACCTCGTCGACGAGCTGATCGAGCGCCTCGGGCTCACGTCGGTGGCGAAGGAACGGGTCGACCGTCTGTCCACCGGCACGCAGCGGCTGGTCGAGATGGCCCGGGCGTTGGCCACCAAACCACGGGTGGTGCTGCTCGACGAGCCGTCGGCCGGCCTCAACGAGTCCGAGACCACCGAGCTCGCCGAGCTGCTGATCGAGCTCGCCGCCACCGGCCTCGCCATCCTGCTCGTCGAGCACGACATGGGCCTGGTGATGAGCGTGTGCCACCACATCCACGTGCTCGACTTCGGGCAGATCATCGCCTACGGCACCCCCACCGAGGTGCAGGAGAACCCACTCGTGCGCGCCGCGTACCTCGGCGAGGGCGACGAGGCGGAGGAAGTGCCGGAGGAGCAGCAGGCCCTCCTCGAGGAGGTGTCGGCGCTGCAGAGCGAGGTGCAGGCGGAGTCCGACGCGCCCAACGGCGCCGCGCCGGTGGTGTCGATCTCCGAGGCGACCGCGCCCGGGACGCCCACGCCCGGAGCCGCCATCGAGCTCATCAACGTGAAGGCGGCCTACGGCAGCATCGACGTGCTCCACGGCGTGAACATCACGATCGCGCCCGGCACGGTCTACGCGCTCCTCGGACCCAACGGTGCGGGCAAGAGCACCACGCTCAAGGTGGCCAGCGGCCGGCTCAACCCCACCGCCGGCGAGGTGCGGTTCCTGGGCAACCGGATCAACGGTCGCGCTTCCGACCGCCTGGCGCGCGACGGCCTGTGCACCATCCCCGAGGGCCGCGGCATCTTCCCCAACCTCACCGTGCTCGAGAACCTCCGCACGATGACCTACAGCGGGGTGTCGTTGTCGACCGTCGAAGAGCGCACGTACATGCGTTTCCCGCGGTTGAAGGAGCGCCGTAAGCAGACGGCCGGCACGTTGTCCGGTGGTGAACAGCAGATGCTCGCGATCGCGCGCGCCATCGGCACCGACCCGAAGGTCCTGTTGCTCGACGAGCTGTCCATGGGGCTCGCACCGCTCGTCGTCTCCGAGCTCTACGACGTCGTGAAGCGCATCGCGGCGGATGACGTCTCGATCCTCGTCGTCGAGCAGTTCGCCCACGAGGTGCTCGACGTCGCGGACATCGCCGCCATCATCCTGCACGGGCAGATCCAGTTCGAGGGCTCGCCGCCGGATGTGGCGGAGGCACTGCAGGACGCGTACCTCGGCGGTTCCATCTCCACCTGACCCGACCCTCACCGGTCAGCGCAACCGCCTTCGGTGCCCGCGCCCACTCGGTGGTCGCACTGGCGTATGCTCCCCTCCCAATCTGACGAGTCGTCAGATTCAGACCGTCCGAGGTCAGGAGCTGGGGAGCATGAAACGAATTTGGGGGGCGGCGTTGTGCGTCGCGATCGTGGCCGGCGTGCGCGGGGTTGAGCACAACGGCGAGTGCGCAGTCGGGCAGCGAGACGCCCAAGGCGACCGACGTGGGGATCACCGCCAAGGAGATCCACATCGCGGTCATCGCCGACGTCGACAACACCGATCGTGCCCAACCTCTTCAAGGGTCGAAGGACGCGGTCGAGGGCGTCGGCCAAGTACCTGAACAGCAAGGCCGGTGGCGGCGGCCTCGCCGGCCGCAAGGTCGTGGTCGACTTCTACGACTCGAAGCTGAACCCGAACGCCACCACCAACGCCGAGATCCAGGCGTGCCCGAACGACGTCGCCATGGTCGGCACGTCGTCGGTGTTCCTCACCTCGGTCGACAACATGCGCAACTGCAAGGACTCGACCGGCGCGGTGACCGGCCTGCCCGACATCCCGTTCGTCACCACCGCGCTGGTCCAGCAGTGCTCCGACCAGTCGTTCCCGATCGCGCCGCCGCAGGTGATCTGCGCGACCGAAGGATCAGCACCCGCAGACCTTCCTCGCCAACGTGTCACGCGGCTGCTACTACAACCAGAAGTTCGGCCAGGGGAAGCTGCACGGCGTCTACGTGTTCGGCAACGACTCGAAGTCGGCCCGTGACTCGTCGTTCGTCAGCCTCGGGGCCGCTGCGCGACATCGGCTCAAGTCCGACAAGGACTTCGACATCCCGGGCTTCGCGCCCCAGTCGGCCTACACGCCGGTCATCCAGGCGATGAAGAACGACGGCTCGAACTACGGCCAGGCGATCACCGCCAACGCCATGGTGCTCATGCGCAAGGAAGCGACGCTCCAGGGCCTCACCGGCGTGAAGGTGTGGGACTGCAGCGTGGGTTGCTACGACAAGCGTTCCTGAGCGCCGGTGGCAGTGACGTCGAGGGTGCAGTACGTCGACACGCTGTACCTGCCCTTCTACAGCAAGGCGGACCAGAAGGCCAACCCGATGCTCGGCAACTTCGTGAAGTACACCGGTGCCGACAAGGTCGGACGGGCTTCGGCGCCTACGCCTGGTCGGCGGCATCGCCTTCCGCGACGCGGTGAACGACGCGGTCAAGGCACGGCGGCGTCAACGGCGTCACCCGCAAGACGATCTTCGAGGAGTTGAACAAGATCCACAAGTTCGACGCCGACGGCATGTTCGGCCCATCGACCTCGCGGGCCGCAAGATCTCGAACTGCAGCGTGCTCCATGCAGGTGAAGAACGGTGACGTTCGTGCGGGTGAGCCCGACCAAGCCCGGCACCTTCGAGTGCTGGCAAGAACGGCATCATCACCCGCAAGCTCGACGTCGTACGGCACCGAGCTGAGCCGGCGACGCGTCGAGTGGGAACGTGTTGACGACGGGTGTGCTCGACCGTCGGTGGGCCCCCGCTCGTGCGGGGGCACCTCCGCGTCACGGGTGCCTTGTCGGGAGAGGTCGGTCGTTCTATGCTGCGCGCCGAAACCTGACGACCCGTCAGATTGGCGGCGTGGTCTGCATCTTCCAGGGGGGAAGCATGAAGCCATCGCGATGGTTGGCGTTCGCCACCATCCTCGTGGCTTCGGTGAGAAGGTTGGTGACCACCTCGGCCACCGAAGGCGCGGCCGGCGACGAAGCGCCGATGCTGCGAGAACTTCGTGAAGTACGCAGGAGCGGACAAGCCGGACGGGTTCCGCGTCTACGCGTTGGACAAGACCTCGAGCGGCTCTTTCCGGCCGAGGTTGGTACCTTCGATTGCGAAGAAGAACGTGGTGCACGTGAAGCTCGACGTGTACTGATCCAGCCGGCCTGGGGGGCCCGGCACCATGGTCCGCATGGTGGCGCCGGCCTCTCCCACCGTGACAGAGTTGAACATCTTGGGAGCGACATGACGGCGATTGCGCAGCGAGTTCGCAGCACCTCCGCAGAGTCCCGGCGCACGGTGTTCGCCGGCCTCTTCGTCGCTGCCTTCACGATCTTCATCTGCGTGAAGTCCTGGGCCGGCAGCCCCATCACCTTCAACTCGCTCTTGTTCTGGCTGATCGCCGGGATCACCTATGGCTCGGTGTACGCGGTCGCCGCCACCGGTCTGGTGGTGACGTACACGACCTCCGGCATCTTCAACTTCGCCCAGGGTGCGATCGGGATGTTCCTGGCGTACGTGTTCTGGCAGATCCAGGTCGGCTGGGGCGTGCAGACGTTCGTCGCACTCTTGCTCACCGTGTTCGTGGCCGCGCCGATCATGGGCGCGATCATCGAGATCACCCTGATGCGCAAGATCGCCGACGCACCCCTCGTCGCGCAGATCGTCACCACCATCGGTCTCATGCTCGCCCTCATGGGGCTGGCGGGCCTGATCTGGGACCCGCAGGACACGCGCCACATCAACCGGTTCTTCGGCACGAGCGGATTCCAGATCGGCGAGACGCTGATGCCGTGGTCGCGCTTCATCACCATCGTCGTCGGCCTCGGCCTCGCGCTCGGGCTCAAGGTGCTGCTCTCGCGCACCCGGCTCGGCGTCGCGATGCGCGCAGTGGTCGACAACCGCGAGCTGGCGGGCCTCAACGGCATCAAGCCGGGGATGGTCTCGATGTTCTCGTGGGCGTTGGGCTCGGCGATGGCGGCGGTCGCCGGCATCTTCCTGGCCGAGGAGCTCGCCACCCTCGACGTGCAGACCCTCACGCTGCTGATCCTGGCCGCGTTCGCGGCGGCGATCATCGGTCGGTTGAAGAGCCTGCCGTTGACGTTCTTGGGTGGGTTGTTGATCGGGCTGGTCTTCGAGTTCCAGCAGAACTTCCTGAGTTGGACCGGTCGGTGGACGACGGCGCCGCTCGCCATTCCGCAGATCATGCTGTTCCTGGCGCTGCTGTTCCTGCCCCAGGCCCGTATCGAAGGAAAGAAGGCGATCCGCCAGGTCGCGCCGCGCATTCCGAAGATCAGGGTCGCGGTCCTGGGCATGGCGATCCTGTTCGTCGTGGTGGCGTTCCTCGGCGTGATCGCGGAGCGCGTCGACGTGCGGACGCTGACCCTCACCATCATCACCGCCCTCATCATGGTGTCGCTCGTCCCGCTGACCGGCTGGTCGAAGCAGATCTCCCTCGCGCAGATCACCTTCGTCGGCGCCGGCGCGTTCGCGTTCCTGCAGTGGGCCCCTTCGCTCGGCACCATCGGCGGTCTCGCCGTCGCGTCGCTGTTCGCGATCCCGTTCGGCGTGGCCATGGCGCTGCCGGCGCTGCGCCTGCAAGGCCTCTACCTCGCGCTGGCGTCGATGGCGTTCGCGCAGATGGCCGCCATCCTCTTCTTCCCGCAACCGGAGATCCTCGGCTTCGACGGCAAACCGATCCAGGCGTTGAACATCCTCGGGTTCGATTTCAGCCAGCCCTTCCACTTCCTCGGCATCGACTGGGGCCAGGACGTCGGCACCCTGCTCTTCTGCACCGCCGCGCTCGGCGTCGTCGGCGTGCTCGTCGTCTGGCTGCACAAGAGCCGGTTCGGCCGGCGGCTCACCGCGTTGGGCGACAGCCCGGCGGCGTGCGCCACCGTCGGGATCAACCCGATCACCACCAAGCTGATCGTGTTCATCATCTCGGCCGCCATCGCGGGGTTCGCGGGCGCGCTGCTCGGCATCTTCCAGGGCACCGCCACCGTGCAGGACTTCGAGATGCTGCAGGGTCTCGCCTACCTGCTGCTCCTCGTCGTCGGCGGCGTCGCGGTCGTGAGCGGTGCCGTGCTCGGCGGATTCTTCCTGTCCAGCTTCACCTGGATCTCGTCGCAGTTCCCGAGCAACACCATCCTCACGTGGTGGTCGCGGCTCGGTCCCGGGCTGGCCGGTATCGGCATCGGGCGTCAGCCGTCGGGCATCATCCCCACCGTCGGGGAAGACCTGCGGGCCCAGAACGCCCGCAAGCGGGCCGAGCGCGAGGCCGCAGGGCTGCCGCCGGCACCGCGCCCCGACACCACCCCGCCCGCGCCGCAGCCCCCGGGCGTGGAGCAGCAGGCACCGGTCGCCTCACCCGGCGCCTGACCCGTCCTGCCCCGCTCCTGGGTCAGTCGCGTTCGAGCTCCGCGAGGATCTCCGCGGTGTGCTCGCCGACTGCGGGCGAGGCCCGGAGCTCGACCGGCTCGTCGAACGTGACCGCCGGGAGCGGGTGCACCATGTCGCCGAGTTGCGGGTGCACCTCCCGGACCAGGTACCCGGGCGCGACCGCCTCGATCGCCTCGGGGAGCTGCTCGAGTGTCGTCACCCGCGAGTGCGGGACGCCCTCCGCGGTCAGCCGGGCGACCACCTCGTCGGTGGGCAGCGTCGCCAGCGTCGCGGCGATCTCCTTCATGAGCGCGGCGGCGTTGCGGCCGCGCTTCTGGGGCGTGTCGTAATCGGGGTCGCCGACGAGCTCGTCGCGGCCCGCGGCGCGCAGCAGCCCGTCCCACTGCGGCGTGGTGACCGTCACCATCGCGACGTACCCGTCGGCGGTGGGGCTGAGCCGGAACGTGCGGGACTGGGGCGGCAGCTGGTCGAACTCGCCCTGCATGGTGATGTTGGTCGACACATCGGGCCAGAGGAACGAGAGGCCCGCCTTCAGCATCGGGATCTCGATCACCTGGCCCCGACCGGTGCGGTGCCGTTCGAACAGCGCGGCGGTGATCGCCTGCGCGGCGGTGAGGCCGGTGACCTTGTCGACCACCGCCTGCTGCACCAGCACCGGGACGCCGGTCCGGAGGTCGGCCTGGGTGCTCCCGAACCCGGTCATGGCCTGGATCACGTGGTCGTACGCGGGTGCATCCGCGAGCGGCGAATCGGACGGAAAGCCGCGCAGCGCGGCGTAGATCAGGCGCGGGTGCTCCCGCACCAGGTCGTCGGCGGCGAAGCCGAGCCGCGGCATGACCGTGGGCCGGAAGTTCTCGACCAGCACGTCGGCGGTCGCCACGAGCTTGCGCAGCGTGGCCCGGTCGCCGTCCTGCTCGAAGTCGAGGGCGATCGAGCGCTTCCCCCAATTGGTGTTCACGAAGTACGCCGACGTGCCGCCGCGCCCGGACCCGACCTTGCGGAGGATGTCGCCGACCGGCGGTCGCTCGACCTTGACCACGTCCGCGCCCTGTTGGGCCAGGATCATGGTGGCGAACGGTCCGGAGAGGTTCATGGTCAGGTCGAGGATGCGGACCCCGGCGAGGGGCCCGGTGCCGGGCTCGGTCATCGGCGCACCCTATTCCGGGTCAGACCCACGAGACCGGTGCAGGGGCGACGGCGGCGTTGACCTGCCGATCCGCTGAGCGTGATGGGGTGGTTGTCGACGCGTACGAACGCGAGACCGATCGGCTGTTCCTGCGTCGGTGGCGAGCCGAAGACCTTGATGATCTCACGGTCGTCTTCGCGAAGCCCGAGGTCTGGTGGTACCCGGACAGGCGCGGATGGAACGCCGACGAGACCCGCGCCTTCCTGGATCGACGAATCGATGCGTGGCGAAGCCGCGGATGGTCGCAGTGGGCGGTCGAGCACCGTGAGGACGAGCGCGTCATTGGGTTTCTCGGCCTCGAGCCGCCTGGGTTCCTGCCGGAGGTCATGCCGACCGTCGAGGTGGGATGGCGTCTCGATCCCGACTACTGGGGCCGTGGCCTGGCGACCGAAGGAGGTCGCGCCGCGCTCCGGTTCGGATTCGAGGTCCTCGGCTTGGACGAGATCGTCAGCATCTACGAGCCGGAGAACGTCGCCTCCGGTCGGGTGATGCAGCGCATAGGCATGCGCCGCGATCGCGACACCACTCACCCGACGCGTGGCGTCGATCTGCGCGTCTACAAGCTCTTGCGCACACAGTGGGACGGCTCCGACGGGTCGGTAGGCCGGTGGTATCGGTGCCCACGCTCCTAGCGTCCTGCGACGGGTTCGAGTGGTTGTGCTTCTTGGATGACGGGGTCGGGCTGGCCTTCGATCTGGATCCGCGGGAGCCAGGCGAGTGCTTTGGGGAGCCACCAGTTGCGGTCTCCGAGGAGCTCCATGGTTGCGGGGACGAGCACGAGTCGCACGACGGTGGCGTCGATGAAGACGGCGAAGGCAAGGCCGAGGCCGACAAGTTTGAGGACTCGTAGATCAGAGAGCACGAAGCTGCCGAAGACGCAGATCATCACGGCGGCAGCGGCGGTGATGAGACGTGCAGTCTTGGCGAGGCCGTGCGCGACGGCGGTGGCGTTGTCGTGGGTGCGGTCGTATTCCTCTTTGATGCGGCTGAGGAGGAACACCTCGTAGTCCATCGACAGACCGAAGACGATCGCGAACAGCATCATTGGGACCCAGGCTTCGATGGGGCCTTCCTTGCCGATGGCGACGAGGTTCTTGAGCCAACCCCATTGGAAGATCGCAACGATCACGCCGTAGGCGGCGCCGATCGAGAGCAGGTTCATGATCACGGCCTTGAGCGGCACGAGCAACGATCGGAACACGAGCATCAACAGCACGAAACTGAGGACCAGGATCGCCAGGAACATGTAGGGCAGGCGTTGGCCGACGGTGTCTGCGAGATCGACGCCGACTGCGGTTTGGCCACCGACGTGCACGTCCAGCGTCGACCCGCGCGTCGCGTGCGGGACCGTGACGTCGCGCAAGCGATGGACCAGCTCGGTCGTGCTCTGGTCTTGGGGCGATCCCTTCGCGATCACCTGCAGCAGTGATCCCCGTCCGTTCGGACTGGTGACGGGCGGGCTGACCTGGGCGACGTCGGGATCACGGGCGATCGTCGCGCCCAGTCGGGCCATCGCGGCACTGTCCTGGGGAGATCGCAGTTCGCTCGTGAGGAGGAGTGGCCCGTTGAAGCCGGGTCCGAATCCTTGGGTGAGCAGGTCGTAGGCACGTCGGGTCGTGAACGACGTCGGGTCGTTCCCCGCGTCGGCGACCCCGAGACGCAGCGAGAAGAACGGCAGCGCGAGGACCACGAGGATCACGAGCCCGATGACGGCTGCGGGCCAGGGTCGCGCTTGCAACGTCCTGCTCCAGCGTGTCCAGAAGCTGTGCTCGACGTCGCGCGGGCGGCGGGCGCTGGGAAGCGCGAACCGGTCGATCGTGTAACCGGCGAAGCCGAGTACGGCGGGGAGCAAGGTGACTGCGGCGGCCATCACGAACAGCACCGCCAGCGTGGCGCCCACCGCGAGTCCTCGGATGAACGGCACGCCGATGAAGAAGAGCCCCAACAACGAGATCACGACCGTGCCCCCTGCGAACAGGACGGCACGGCCGCTCGAGTCGATCGCGTGGACGACTGCCTGCTCGGGGTTGCGACCCTCGTGTAGGGCTTCTCGGTAGCGGGTGCTGATGAACAGCGCGTAGTCGATACCGACGCCGATTCCGATCAACGCCGCGACTTGCGGCGCAAACGACGGAACATCGAGCACTCTCGCAAGCAGATTTACGCACGCGAGACCGATCCCGATACCGAACAACGCCGTCATGATCGGCATACCCATCGCAAGCAGCGACCCGAACGCGAGCAACAGGATCACCACCGCGGCGAGGATCCCGATCACTTCGCTCGCCGGCTGCGACTGATCGGTGAACATCGAGCCACCGAGCTCCACCCGCAAACGAGACGAGTTCGCGTCCTCGGCGATCGTGCGCATCCGCGACGCGAGGTCGACCGGGACATCGTTCGCCCGCACGTCGAAGAGGATCTCCGCGTACGCGATCTTGCCCCCACGAGCGACGAAACGGCTGCCGGCCGGATCGTAGGGACTCGTGACGCTCACGACATGTGGCTGGCGGCGCAGCTGCGCGAAGACAGGCTCGATCTCGTTGCGGACCGCGGGCGAGTTCACATCGCCCGACCCCCGAACCTCGAAGACCAGATCGCCGGTATCGCCCTTGCGTGCAAACTCGTGTTCCAGCACGCTGAACGCCCGATCAGACTCCGTCCCCGGCAGCGAGAAGGTCTTCTGCAGAGCACCCCCCGCCGTCTGGCCCAACACGCTGAACCCGATCAGCGCGACGACCCAGATCGCCAGCACCCGTCGACGCCGGCGGTAACACCAAGCAGCCAAACGACGCAACACGAGCCGGCCTACCCTTCCCGCGCCAGCCCACAAGCCAGCGCCTCCGTCAACTTCACTTCTCCCATGACCGCGACCCGGCAGGCCTCGTCGGTCCTCTCTGAAGGACGAGACACGACGCTCCAATGTGACACGAATGCTCGCATCGCGGGGCGCGACATCTCGAGGACGAACTGGCTGGCGGTGAATGTCGCATCGCCAACCAAACCGGGCATACCCGACCACCCGCACGTGCCCGGAGCCGCCGTTGACCCCCACTTCGAAGCTCTTTTTCGGGGGTTGGGTTCGGCTCAGGCAGGGTGTTTTGGCCGGCCTGCACACGGGAAGACCCCTGCTCGTCCGAGGTGTGGAGGGCACGGAGGAGGCGCGATGTCACGCCTTGTGCCAGGCGACGATCGTGCGCCGATTCCTCGCGCGGCCGAGGCCGAGCACGTCGGGTTTCCGCCACGATCACTCCGCCTTCTCGTCGACAGTTCTTCGACCCGCGCAAAGCTGAGTACGGCGCGCGGGAGGTCGCTGTGACGAACGAGCAGTCCGACCTGACCGGCCTTGCGGAAGGGTTTGTCGAGTGTCTGAACCGGCACGACGCGGAAGCGCTGCGGGATCTGCTCGACAACGGCTACGTCAACCACAACCCGTTCGTCTCCGACACTCCCGGCCCCGAGTCGGCCGTCGGGTTCTTTGCTGATTGGCTCGTCGCGTTTCCCGACGCCACGGTTGTGTGTGAAGACGCGTTCGCAACCGGGACACCCGCAGACGGCACCCTTGTCGGTCGATTCACCTACCTGGGAACGTTCACGAACGCAATTTTCGGAATGCCGCCCACGGGGAAACGGGTGGTCATGCGCAGCATCGACATCTGGCGTGTCCGAGACGGGCGGCTCGCAGAGCATTGGGACGAGCTCAACACCGCCGACTGGTTCGCTCAGTTGCAAGGTGCCGAGCCCCAACCGCGCACCGGGGCGACGTCCGCGTAGCAGTCCGGCCTCATGATCGGCTCGCCGGACCAGGCGTTCAGCGACGGGCGCCCTCTCCGAGACGGGTGCGGAGGTCGCGTTCGAACGCGGCGACCTCCGGTCCCGCGGCCGCCGCCCGCATCGCGACCAGCTCCGGGTACCCCGCGTCGCGCTCGGCGTCCCACTCGTCGGCGAAGGCGCCGGAGTCGATCCCGTCGACGATCTCGCGCATCGTCGCTGCGATGTCGTAGTGGTCGAAGCGGGCAGCGTCGCGAGAGCTGGCCGTATTGGCTCGTAGGGGAGTGGTGTTCGAACTGCGCGGCGTAACCGCCCTCTCGTAGGAGGCGGTAGGTGCGCTCCACCTCGCCTGACAGCACGAGCTCCGTGATGACGGCCTCGATCGGGATCCCGTGCTCGAGCATGACCTGGGTGAACGACTGCGAGACACGGCTGAGGGCAGGTGAGAGCGCCTGCTCCACCGCGAGGTCGAGAACCGCTTCCTGGCGCGGGGTCAGCTCGATCGCGCCCTGGAGGAGGCCACCGATGGCCTTGGCGACGGCGAGGGTGCGCGATCGGGCGGTGCCCGTCACGTCGCGGTGGACGCCGAAGGCGGTGATGAACCCGATGCCTTCCTCGTAGCAGCGGCGGACCTCCGGACCCAGCATCCGGGGTGCGACCATGCCCACGTCGCAGCCCGGGTCGAATCGCTCAAAAGCGAGCGTGTACCCGCTCGCGACGACGACGAGCGCGTCGTCACGCGGCCGGATCGGCAGCGACGGGATCACATCGTCGGGGATGAGGATGCACACGACGTCGAAGTCGGACGCCGCGTCGAGCTCGGTGGTGACGAAGCCATCGGCGGTCGCCCGCTCACGGGTCTCGTCGGCGCGCACGCAGACGGTGACGTCGATGCCGGAGTCCCGCAGGTTCAGGGCCCAGGGGCGACCTTGGTTGCCGTAGCCGACGACGGCGGTTCGGACGCTCCGAATCGGATCCAGCGTGGCGTCGGCGTCGTGGATGATCGTCGTCATGGCAGCTCCCTCTGAACTCGTGGGCTCGAAGAGCGTACGAGGTCAGCCGCCACGGCATCACCGCCCCCCGGGCGTTGGCTCGCGCAGACGGTCTGAGGCAGAGTGCGGCGGTGGGGATCGAGATTCGCCTCGAGCGGGTCGAGGAGATCGGTTTGGGTCGGCGCGCCACGACCGATGAACTGGCCGCCCTCGACGAACACGGCTTCGTCGTCGTGCCCACGCTCCTCTCTGACGCGGAAGTCGAGTTGCTCGACACGGAGTTCGAGCGCCTCGTCGCCGATGACCCCGAATCGAGGCGCCATGAACTCGGAACGCGGCGGGCGAAGGGCAGCAACGACGATGACGTGTTCGCACTGTGCTGGCGCCACCGCGTGGTGCTCGATGCTGCCGTACACGTCCTCGGTTCGACCTTTGAGGTAGGACGCATCGACTTGCGCGACCCGAGCCCCGGGCACGGGGAGCAGCGCCATCACCCCGACCATGGCCCGACGCCCGTGCCGGGAATCACCGCGACCTGGTACCTCGACGCCTTCACCACCGACAACGGCGCGACCCGGCTTCTGCCCGGCTCGCACCGCTCGGGCGCTCCTTGGGCTACTGAGATTCCGATCCCCGGGACCGAGGCTCCGATTCCAGGCGAAGTCATCGCAGTTGGTCCGGCGGGATCGTTGTTGCTGCGCGACGCGCGCCTCTTTCACGCTGGAGGACGCAACTCGACCATGAGCCCCCGCCGCAGTGCCTTCGTGTTCTACCAACACGACATCCCCGACGGCGTCGTGCGTAGCGCATGACTGCCGCGCGCGCTCGCTGAACTGCGCTGGACCGGCCAGTCCGTGCGGGGGCAGTCGTTCGCTCCGAGTCCTCGTTGGTGGCACTATTCGGTGTCGTGAACGGTCGTGTGCCGGAGCGGATCCACGTCTACCGCAACCATCATCTCGACAGCACCCGGTGGGATGGTTTCGTGCCCCGTGATGACGACATCGTGGTCACGACCGCGTACAAGGCCGGAACCACGTGGACGCTGCGTATCCTCGCGGCGTTCGTGTTCGGACCCGGGCCGCTGCAGGTTCCCGTGAGGGACTTCGCGCCGTGGATCGACGCCCGCATCGCGGGACCCATCGAGCCGACGCTGGAGAGGGTCGAGGCGCAGCGGCACCGCCGCTTCCTCAAGAGCCATGTCGCGGCCGACGGGGTCCCGTTCTTCCCACAGGCGAAGTACATCGTTGTCGGACGCGACACCCGCGACGTGTTCATGTCGATGTTCAACCACTACTCGGGCTACACGGAGTTCATGTACAAGCGGTTGAACGACGCCGACCGGCCGGGACCCGAGTTTCCGCACTGTCCGGCGACTCCGCGCGAGATGTGGCCACGTTGGATCGGTGAGGGCTGGTTCGACTGGGAGCCCGACGGCTGGCCGTTCTGGTCGCATCATCACCACCTCGCCACCTGGTGGGAGACTTCGTGATCTGCCCAACGTGTTGTTCGTCCACTACAGCGACCTCAAGACCGATCCCGAAAGCGAGATGCGGCGCATCGCCGCGTTTCTGCAGCTTCGACATCGACGAGGACGCGTGGCCCGCGCTCGTCGCAACGGTCGGCCTCGATGCCATGCGGGCCGAAGCGCGCGGCGCCGACGATCCCATGACGATGATGTGGAGGGGCGGCGCCGACCAGTTCTTCTACAAGGGCACCAACGGCCGCTGGCGTGACGTGCTCACCGAGGACGACCTCGCGCTCTACGAGCGCGCGGCCGCCACCCTCGACCCAGACCTTCGCGACTGGATGGAACACGACCGCGAGGCCCGCGACGCCGCGCCCTGATCATCACCACCACAGAACCCCGACAGAACGTTTGCCGACGGCCGAACCACCGCTCGGCGCCGGATCGGTTGGCAGCGCACCGATGAGTTCACGGCTGCCTGCCGGTCTTCACTCCATGACTACGAACGTGTTCAAGCACGTCAGAAGCGTGGCCGTGCCGGTCACCGACCAGGAGCGCACCAAGTCCGTGCTCCAGCAACTGGGCTTTGCGGTCTCGATGGACACTGAACTGCGGCCGGGCTTCCGCTGGATCGAGATGGAGCTGCCGGAGGGGGATGCGTCGCTCTCACTGGTCCGGACGGGACCCGAGCTCCCCACCGGGGTCGATACCGGGATCCGTCTGGCGACCGACGACGCCCGAGTGGCCCACGCAGCGGTCGCGGCGGCCGGCCTTGACGTCGGCGACCTCCTCGACTGGCCCGACGTACCGCTGATGTTCTCGTTCGTCGACCCCGACGGGAACCGCTTCTACGTGAGCGAGACGTCCGCGTCCTAGCGATCGCGACAAGACCCCGACCGAAGCCGGGGCCTGTCGTGCGAACGCGTGGAGTTCGTCAGGGAGCGGTGTAGCTGGAGTGCACGTCGAATCGCGTGACCTGGGGTTGAGGAATGTCGCCCACTGTCTGGAACGCGGGCATGAGCCGCGCGCCGAAGAACGCATCCCAGTCGCCTTCTGAGTTCCACCACTCGATCACGCAAAATCCGCCGTCCGTCGAACCTGCGGCGTGGGCGAGCAGCCCCTCTGGCTTGCCGTTCTCTCCGTCCCATCCAAGTTCCTTCTGGACGGCGTCGTATTTGTCGATCGAAGCTCCCGAGAACTGCAAGATCTGGCCGATAGCCATGGGTCGCTCTCTCTTCCATTGTGTGGCTGCCGATCGGCCGCCACTGGCGTCACGGTAGGCGACGAAGCCCAACAACACGCGGGACCGCGCCATTGCTGGCGCTCGGCGCTCGCCGATGGCGCCCGAAGGGGGCATCCTGGGCGGGTGAGCGATCTCACTCGGTTGTTCCTTGCCATCGGTGCGAATGACCGACGAACGGCGCTGCGTCTTCTCGACGCGACGCCGTCGCTCGCGACCGCATGCGTCGCCAGACGCGACGAGTTCTTCTTGGCCGATCGGTTGGCACAGGTCTACGAGGGAGACACGTCGCTCCATGCTGCGGCGTTCAGTTACGACCCCGCGATGGCCCGGGAACTCGTCACGCGCGGTGCCGACATCCGCGCAAGAAACCGGAGAGGCGCCGAACCGCTCCACTCGGCGGTGAATGGCGTGCCCGGATCGGCCGAGTGGAACCCACGACAACAGCGGGCGGTCATTCTGTACCTCATCGAGGCGGGTGCCGACCCCAACGCAACGGCCGCTGGCGGGGTGACCCCTCTGCATCGAGCCGTACGAAACCGATGCTCGACTGCGGTCGAGGCTTTGCTGAGCGTCGGTGCGGACCCTCGCCGCGAAAACGACCGGGGATCAACGGCGTCCGACCTCGCCCGCTGGAGAACCGGTCGGGGTGGCACGGGTTCCGCCGCGGCCAAGGCCGAACAAGCAATCATCATCGAGCTGCTCGAGCGCGGCACCTCGTGAAATGGGGCTGCGGGCCTTCTGCGGGGGCCTCGTGGCCGGTTTCCGGCCCGTTTGCTCGGATGGCGGGAAAAGCATGGTTGCTGAACGGGTTGCGCGGGTATCGCGTAGTCGCGTGATCGCTCTGGCCATATTGTCCGCGGTGCTTCTTCTCTTGGTGTTGTGCCTGTCCTTGGGCGCCGTCAGCGGGAAAGCCGACGAGACCGCGACCCGCATGTTCGAGGACCACGTGGGCGAGTCAGCGATCCGGTTGAACGGCGGACACGGCGCACACGGCGGCGCAGGCCGAGCCCAGGAGCGTCGTCCTCGGGTGGTCCCCCGCCTATCGGCCGCGCTACGGCCCCGGCGTCGAGCGAGTGGACGGTCGGGTCATTGCGGTGAGAGGACCGCGTCCTTCGAACCCGGGACTCAACTGAGTCCGAACAGCCTGAGAGAACGCGTCAGGACCCGCCCGAGAGTTCGATGTCGTCGGCCATCGCGTCACCGAGTGGCGTGAACGTCTCGCCGTGGTCGTAGCCCGCCTGGGTCGCGATGAGCGCACCCGTGGCCGCGTCGACGAACTTGAACACTCCGACGTCCTCGCCGCGGAGCTCTGGCATCCGCGCAGTGCCGACGAACTCGAGCACGGTTCCCGTGTCGTCGTGCCGATAGAGGGCGCCCGGCTGGAAGCCGTCGAGGTCCGGTCGACCGATCATGGCTCGCCTCCTCTACCGGCCAAGTTGGTGCGCGGTCACGGGCGCTCAACGACTCTCCGAGACTAGGGGTCGAACCCACCGGGACGGTACCCCACGTCACGGGACGTCCCTGCCGAGTCAGCCGCCGCCGGCCGGACACGAGAGCACGGCAGAGAGAGAACAGCCCAAGGGAACGGCGAAGTCCAGGCCTGTCACACGGTGTCGACGTCGACGAGAATGGGGACCGCGTCCTCCGGGACGGGCACCTCTGCCCGAGGCGTGCGTGTTGACGTTCGGGTAGGAACAGATGGCGACAACGTTGATCGAGCAGGACCCAGCAGAAGGAGCACCAACGTGACGGAACATCAGGAAACCGCGATCCTGGCCGGGGGCTGCTTCTGGGGGGTGCAGGATCTCATCCGCAAGCAGCCCGGCGTGATCTCCACCAGGGTCGGCTACACCGGCGGCGACGTCCCCGACGCGACGTACTACAACCACGCCGGCCATGCCGAAGCCATCGAGATCACCTTCGATCCCGAGCAGATCTCGTATCGCGACCTGCTCGAGTTCTTCTTCCAGATCCACGACCCCACGACGAAGAACCGCCAGGGCAACGACATCGGCGACAGCTACCGGTCGGCCATCTTCTACACGACCGACGAGCAACGGAAGGTCGCCGAAGACACCATCGCCGATGTCGACGCGTCCGGCCTCTGGCCCGGAAAAGTCGTCACCGAGGTCACGCCCGCCGGGCCGTTCTGGGAGGCAGAACCCGAGCATCAGGACTACCTCGAGCGATACCCGAACGGCTACACGTGCCACTTCGTCCGGCCGAACTGGAAGCTCCCACGCCGCGCCGAGTCAACGGCCACCTGACGAGGCACTCTCGCTCGTGTCCAGCTCCAACACGCATCGTGCCCGTGCTGGAAAGCTCGTCGACACCACGTTCGGGCCGCGGCGCGGTGCGGTCATGCCGGTGGTCTCGGGAGGGGCAAGTTCGGACATAGCCCACGCGGCGCTGCGTTTCAGGCAACCCCCTAGGATCCCGTCGCATGGGATGGCTCAGGTACTGGGCTCATGAGATCCTTCGGCGGGCAGGGTGGATCGTTACGAAGACGCCGGAGCCGGGCTCGCTACCGCGACGGCTCCGCGAAGTGTTCGCAGCCCTCGGCGTGACGTGCGTGATCGACGTCGGGGCAAACAAGGGTCAGTACGCCCGAATGTTGCGCGACGAGGTGGGTTTCACTGGACGCATCGCGAGTGTTGAGCCTGCACCCGCGACATTCCCGAGACTCGTAGAGACGATGAGGGGCGATCACAACTGGTCCGGGTTCCCGTTTGCGCTCGGGCAAGAGGAGACCGAAGCGACACTACGGGTCGCGTCCGCTGACGAGTGGAACTCCGTGCACAAGCTCAACGCGTACGCGGCAGAGCGGTTCGGTACGACCGAAATCGGAACCGAGCAAGTTACGGTTCACCGCCTCGATTCAGTCTTCGATGAACTCGTTGCCGGTCACGAGCAGGTGTTCCTCAAGGTTGACACGCAGGGGCATGATCTCGCAGTCGTCGAAGGACTTGGTAGCCGCGCCGTCTCCGGAATCCAGCTGGAGTTGTCATTTATTCCTGTCTACGACGGGACGCCCCGCTTCTCTGAGGTCACGGAGGTGCTCGCGTCGCGTGGGTATCTACCCGCAGCATTCTTCCCCGTCACTTGGGCAGAGGATGGGTTGTGCCTCGTTGAGGCCGACGGCTTGTTCGTCCGCGCTGATCACAACAGTCTTGAGACCGATCTCGCGAAGTAATGCGGCTCGAGAGCACCACGACTACGGGCCGGCTCCCGAGTCGCCCAGCCTCCCGCGGCGCGCGCCGCCCGCAAGACGACGAAGTCCTCACGGATACTCCACGCGACACGGCACGCTCGTTGGCGGGCTGGCTTGGTGTCAACTAGTTCATTCCCGCGAGCACTGCCAGCAACTTGCGATACACAAACGAGGCGTGAACCCGGGGCGAGACACGATCTTCCCACTGCTCCAGTCGCGCCGTGGAGATACCCATCGCCATGGCCGCTTGTTCCAGCGTCACTCCAGCCGAACAGCGAATCTCCTTCCGCTGTTGCGGGGATGGCAGCTTGTCCAGAGGCCGTACGACGTCCATCGCCGCACGGAGTTCCGGAACATCCAACCAAACACTCTCCTGTCGTTCTCGTGTTGATCTCAGGACGTCGGAGGCGCTCGAGGAGCGCCGGCACCAAATCTCTCCGGCGCAAGCAACTGGACTCATGATCACTGCTGTGCAGTCATTGCATGGCGGGTACCAGCAACTCGCGCTCCCAGTACCGCAGATCGCGGCACCGCTCGAGCAGCTGTGCAGCGCCGTCGGCGTCGATGGGCACGAAGCCGTCATCCACCCGGGCGGCGACGCCCGCCGCCTCCAGCAACGGGGTTGCCGCGGCGACGTAGCCGATGAACTTGCTGTCCGCGAACGCGTCAGCGACGAAGTCGCGGGCGGCCGGCTGGTCGGCCAGGAAGCGCGCGCCTTCGTCCGAAACCACGACCGCCACTGCGTCGTACAACACCGACGGTCCGCCTCCGAGCTTCTGGTCCGCGACCATCAGGGCCCCATCGCTGGTTGTGAAGCCGCCCACCTTGGGGGCGACGAACTCCACCTGGGCGTCCTCCTCCTCGACCTCGGCGAGGAGCTGCTCGATGATCGATGCGTCGGCGCCGTCGCTGACCAGTACGCCGAGCTTGCGACCGGCGAAGGTCTCGGGTCCGTTCAGCACGATGCTCAACGCCGGCGACTCGGCCAGATCGGTGCGCGGCTCGACCGCGGGTTCCGTCTTCGCTGGGAGCTGCTCGAGCCCGAGGAGGTCGGCGACCTGCTGTGCGAGATCCTCGTCGACGTTGCGGAGGTTGCCGACCATTCGCTCGCGGATGTCGACCCGGTCGACCTTGCTGAGCTCGAAGACGAACGCGTCGGTGATGTGCTTTTGCTCCACCGGGGTCTGACTCACGTAGAACTGTCGCGCCTGGCTGAAGTGATCGGCGAAGCTCTCGGGGCGTAGCCGACGCTTGTCACCCTCGAGGCGCTCGGTGAACGTGGCGAACCCGCGCTCGGGGTCCTCGCGAGCACCGCCGACGTCGGCGGGCCACGAGTTCGGCTCGTAGTTCGCCCGGCCGACGGGATTGGTCAGCGCCATGTGCCCGTCCTGCTGGAAGGTGGCGAACGGGCACTTGGGCGCGTTGATCGGCAGGTCGGTGAAGTTCGGGCTGCCGAGGCGCTTCAGTTGCGTGTCGAGGTAGGAGAAGTTGCGGCCCTGCAGGAGGGGGTCGTTGGTGAAGTCGATCCCGTCGACGACGTTCTGGGTGCAGAATGCGACCTGCTCGGTTTCGGCGAAGAAGTTGTCGACCACGCGGTCGAGGACGAGGCGGCCGATCCGTCGGATCGGCAGGTCCTCCTCGGGAATGATCTTCGTCGGGTCGAGGATGTCGAAGGCGAAGCGGTCCGCGAAGTCGTCGTCGAAGACTTGGACGCCTAGCTCCCACTCGGGGAAGTCACCCGTGGTGATGGCGTCCCAGAGGTCTCGCCGGTGGAAGTCGGGGTCGGCACCGTTGATCTTCACCGCTTCGTTCCACGCCACTGACTGCAGCCCGAGCTTGGGCTTCCAGTGGAACTTCACGTACCGGGAGCCGCCCGCGGCGTCGAGGAACCGGAACGAGTGCACGCCGAAGCCCTCCATGAAGCGGAACGACCGCGGGATGGCACGGTCCGACATCGCCCACATCAACATGTGCGTCGACTCGGGCACGAGCGACACGAAGTCCCAGAAGTTGTCGTGGGCGGTAGCGGCCTGGGGGAACCCCCGATCCGGTTCCGGCTTGGCCGCGTGGATGAGGTCGGGAAACTTGATCGGGTCCTGGATGAAGAACACCGGGATGTTGTTGCCGACCAGATCCCAGTTGCCTTCGCGCGTATAGAGCTTGACCGCGAAGCCGCGCACGTCGCGAGCGAGGTCGAACGAGCCTTTGTTGCCGGCAACGGTCGAGAAGCGCACGAAGGCGGGTGTCCGCTCCCCTGCCCGTTGGAAGAGATCCGCCCGCGTGAGGTCGGTGAGGGGCTCGTAGTTCTCGAAGTAGCCGTGCGCGCCGTAGCCACGCGCATGGACGACCCGCTCAGGGATCCGCTCATGGTCGAAGTGGAAGATCTTCTCCCGGAAGTGGAAGTCCTCGAGCAGCGCCGGACCCCGATCGCCAGCGCGCAACGTGTTCTGGTCATCACGAACGGGCACGCCCTGGCGCGTCGTCAGCGGCGGCCGCCCGTCACCGGCAACCTGGTGCGTCTCGCCCCCACTGCCACGCTCCACTGATTCCGTGCCGTACTCCACCGATTGGCGGCCGTCATTCGTGCCGTTGCTGCTCATCGAGACCTCTGCACGGAGTGGATAGTTGTCGGATGCACGGCGAGAGCGCGCGCGCACCGGTCGTGCGCGTGGACCTACCCACCGACCATCGGCGCAAACAACAATGCGTGCAGCAGGCGGCTTGCGCATAGGACTCCGGCCGTTAGCTGTAAGCCGTGCCTCGGGCCTGGACGAGAACCGTCAAGCGGAACGAGTGCATGAGCTCAACGCGAGAAAGGTCAAGCACGATCGTCAGTTCTGAGCCTGTGCGGGATCGAGCGCTTCGTGGCGTCCGCACTGTGCATGAAGATCGATCTCGCATTGCACGTCAGTGGTGGCCGCCGTCGCCCGACCGCCTCACGAGATCGTGCCGACGACGTCGTGACTCAGAGGCTCGGCGCTTGCGACGATGGCGTAGGAGCCGATGCCGATGAGTCGCTCGCCGGCGACGTGTACGTCACCGACGCGTAGCTCGTTGATGATGCCGGTGGTCTTATTGAGTTCGAGATCATCGACCGTACCGAGCTCGTCGCCGCGGTCGTCAAGGACGCGCTTGTCGAGCAGGCTAGCGATCCCTGCGGCGGCTCGTTCTTCAAGCGAACCCCGGGCGTCGCGGACCGAATCCGCATTCGAGACCATGATCGCGTCGGATCCGATGGCGCTGATGTCGTCCCAGCGGATGAAGCGGCTCGACTTCTTCGCGCCCAGCTGAACGGCCACGACTTTGCCTGTTTCGGGGTCGAGGACGATCCCGTCGAGGGTACCGACCCGATCGGCGGTGTCACGCGCGATGACAGGCTGTCCGAGAAGCGCGCGCAGGCTGGTCATGACGCCGTCCCTGGGTCGCGTGCTTCTTCCTGGAGTTGTGCGCGGTCGTCGGGGACGGAGGCACCGAATCCGGCGAGGTCGTCATGGACGAAGCTGTCCACCTCGTCAGGCACGATGAGCGCGGCACCTGATATGGCGTGTTGCTCGGGAAGCGGGATGTAGACGGTGCGGTCCTCGGCTTTGATCTCGTAGCCGACGGCGCGTGCGTTTTCTCCGAGAGTAAGGATGACGTCACTGACTTCACCCAGCTGGGTGCCGCTCTCGGTGAGGACTGCGTCGCCGATGACGTTGCGATCAGGAGACGCTGCGGCGACCGCGTCCGGTGAGTCCTTCGCGTCGACGAGGTCGTCGTCAGATCGGACCATGATCGCGTCTTTGCCGATTGAGTGGACTGATGCCATCGGGAGTCTTTCGCGGAGCTTCCCACCGAACCATGCGCGTTTGTTGAGCGTGAAGCCGAGCAACTTCCCGTGGTCGCTGTCATAGACGACGTCGCGTACCTCGGCGATGTCATCGCCCTGGAGAGTGACGACGGGCTGCGTGAGGAGGTCGCGTGCGCGCACGACCCGTGTCATGGATGCTCCTCGTCGTCGCTGTCGCGTGCGAGCTCGGTGGCGCGGCGATCACCCCGCCCTTCCGACGTGAGCGCAGAGCGAGAACTCCCGCGACGACGATCAGTGCGAGGAGGACGATGACGACGATCACAGCAGTCAAGCCTTTTGACCAACCCGCCGCGGATCGCGATCTTTCGAGAGGATCACGCGCGCCGGATGAAGTAGATGATCAGCACGATGACGAGGATCACGACGAGCGTGCCGAGACCGATGTACATGGATTTCGTCTCCGTTCATTGAAGTTCTCGCCGTGGTTCGGTGCGAGATGGCATCGCGCTCGTTTGAGTTCGAACAGGGCTGGTCGTCGACGTTCGCGATGAGATCGCTTCTCGGGCCGCTGGAAGGAAAGAGTGGCGGCCCACCCCGACGGCGAGTGGCACCCGTTCAGTCGGCTTCGGCTTTGGCGTCGTCGAACTTCTCGCCGAGTTCGTCGAGCTCGTGGCTGGGGAGCTCGCGTCGCGCTTTCGGGAGCATCTCGCTCTCTTCTTCGTCGACGTGGTGGCTGATCTCAGCCTCGAGCTGGCCCATGAGCTCGACCAGCTCGGCGAGATCCTCGACACCGCGGATCTGTTCGATGAGGTCGCGGGCCTCCTGGTGCTCATGCTCCGCTTCCTCAACTTTGTCTGCTTCGCTCGAGAGTTCTTCTTCGAGCACCGGGTACACCGCGTCCTCCTCGGCGTTGGTGTGGACCTCGAGCTCATCGCAGATCTCGAGGGCGAGGCCACGGCTCGGGGTGCGATCAAACTCAGCGAACAGGGCTTCGACCTCGCGGTGGTCGTGTTCGATCTTGTCGACAACGTCGTCACTCATGACCAACCTCCGCAGGGTCTGCGTTGCGTCCCCCTTGACTACCCGCCACACCCACCGACAACATCACCCCTAGGGGTGAAACTTCGAGGGTGCCGCGTCGGTACGGTGTCCGCGCGTGGGAACACCGGTACGGGTCGCGCTCGCCAACGACTTCGAGATCGTCGTGCTCGGCCTCGCGCGGCTCCTGCGTCCGTATGAGGATCGGATCCATGTCGCCGACGTCGTTGTACGCGGTGAACCCGTCGCAAATCCCGTCGATGTCGTCCTCTTCGACGTGTTCGCGCACGCTGATCTCGGCTCCCACGACCTCGGCGCGCTTGTCAACGACCCGCACGTCGCGCACCTCGCCGTCTTCTCCTGGCAGCTCGACGAGGACACGGTGCGACGCGGCTTCGATGAAGGCGTCAGCGGTTACGTAGCCAAGAATCTCTCGGCACCCGAACTCGTCGAGGGCATCGAACGCATCGCCGCAGGCGAACGGATCGTCCTGGGTCACTCCTCCACTGCGCACCACGGGCCACCAGCCCGGGATTGGCCCGGCCGCGCCGAAGGTCTCTCAGAGCGAGAGAGCGAGATCATCATCCTCATCGCGGAAGGTCACACGAACGCAGACATCGCCGCCTCGCTCTACCTGTCACCCAACTCGATCAAGACCCACGTCCGCAACGCCTACCGAAAACTCGCAGTCACACGACGCGCGCAGGCCGTGCGGACTGCACTCGATCTCGGCATCGCCCGCCGCGCTGTCGACCGCGACCGCTGGAACGCCCTGCGAGACACCCCATGACCATGCACAAACCCGGAGAACGGCAGACGATCCATGACGAGCCGTACCGCACGTACTGTGCGCGGCAGCCGACGCACGGGAGGACCACGTGGCCACCACCGACGAAGACGCCATGCTCGAGACCCTCGAGGCCTGGTTGGCCAGCGAGGTGCTACCGCAGGTCATCGAGCTCGAGCACGCCGACCGCTACCCCCACGAGATGGTCGAGCAGATGCGCGAGTTCGGCCTCTTCGCGGCGACGATCCCGGAGGAGTACGGCGGCCTCGGGCTCCCGGCATCGGCGTACGTGCGGATCGTGGAGGCGATCTCGCGGGCCTGGATGTCGCTCACCGGGGTGATCAACACGCACCTCATGGTGGCCGAGCTGGTCCGGCGCTACGGCACCGAGGAGCAGCGGGCGCACTTCCTGCCGCGGCTCGCGGCCGCCGAGCTGCGCGGTGGCCTGGCACTGACCGAGCCCGACTGCGGGACCGACCTCCAGGCCGTCCGCACCACCGCGACCCGGGCCGACGGCGTCTACCTGCTGAACGGCACGAAGATGTGGATCACGAACGCGCGGGAGGGCAACTGCCTCGCGGTGCTCGTGAAGACCGACGTGGGCGCGGAGCCCCGACACCGGGGCATGTCGCTGTTCATCGTGCCCAAGGACCTCGGGTACACGGTGCCCCGCACACTGGGCAAGCTCGGGTACAAGGGCATCGACACCTGCGAGGTCGTGTTCGACGACGTCGCGGTGCCCGAGGACCACCTCCTCGGAGGCGTGGAGGGCCGCGGTTTCCACCAGGCGGTCGGTGCGCTCGAGCTCGGTCGCATCAACATCGCCGCGCGCGGCGTGGGGGTGGCCGACGCCGCGTTGTCGGCGTCACTGCGGTACGCGCAGCAGCGGCAGACGATGGGCCGGCCGATCGTCGAGCACCAGGCGATCGCGCTCAAGCTGGCCGACATGGCATGCCGGGTCGAGTCGGCTCGGCTGCTCGTGCAGCGGGCCGCCGGTGCGTTCGATCGCGGCGAGCGTTGCGACCTCGAGGCGGGGATGGCCAAGCTGGTGGCATCGGAGGCCGCGCTGGAGAATGCCACCGAGGCCCTGCGCATCCACGGCGCGTACGGCTACTCGACCGAGGACCACGTCGAGCGCTACTACCGCGACGCGCCGCTCCTGTGCATCGGCGAGGGAACCAACGAGATCCAGCGCATCACCATCACGCGCCAGCTGGTGTCGCGCTCGCAGTGAGCGCGTCGTCGGTCACGACCTCCATTTCATGCTCGATCTCGTCGACGTCGTCAGGATGCGGCCGGGCGCGCGCCGGCAGCCACACGAGCACACCGATCCCGCCGATCACCGCGATCGCGGCGGCCACGAGCACCGCGGCGTGCATGCCGTTGACGAAGCTCGTCTGCGCCGCGCTGACGATGCGCGTGGCGTACGGACGCGCCGACGGCACGTCCCTGGCCACGCCCAGCGCGCTCCCCAGTGAGTCTTCCACCCGGGCGAGCAACGAACCGGGGACGCGACCCTGCAGGAGGTCGCGCGACGTGCGGACGGAACGCGGACGCGAGGATCGATCCGAGCAACGCCACGCCGACGGCACCTCCCACCTGGCGGGTGGTGTCGTTCATGGCCGAGCCGACGCCGGCCTTGGCGCGCGGGAGCGAGCCCATGATCGACTCGGTCGCCGGCGCGACGACATGGGCCATGCCGAACGCGCTCAGCGCGGTGATCCCGACCACCAGGTAGGCGCTGCTGTCGGTCTGGAACGTCGCCATGAGCGCGAGCGCCACCGCGAGCACGAAGAGCCCGGTGGCGACCACGGCCTTGTTGCCGAACTTGCGCACCCATCGGGTCGACATCGGGGCGAAGATCATCAGCACGATCGACTGGGGAAGGAAGATCGCACCCGCCTCGACCGTCGTGTACCCGAGCACCTGCTGGGTGTACTGCGTCAGCAGGAAGATGGTGCCGAACAACGCGAGGAACGCCAGGGTGATCGCGCCACTCGCCGCCGAGAACCGTGGGTTCTCGAAGAACCGCACGTCGAGCATGGGGTTCGCGCACTTGAGCTCCCAGACGAAGAACCCGGTGAGGATGGCGGCGCCGATGATGAAGCCGCCGAGCACCGAGGGGGAGCCCCAGCCGCTGCTCGGGCCTTCGATGATGGCCCACAGCAGCAACGAGAGCCCGGCGATCGAGAGGACCGATCCGAGCGGGTCGAGCCGTCCGGCGGCGGGGTCGCGAGAGTCGGGCACGAGCAGGAAGCCGGCAACCAACGCGAAGATGACGACGGGGACGTTCACGAGGAACACCGAGCCCCACCAGAAGTGCTGGAGCAGCACACCACCCGCGATGGGTCCGATGGCGATCCCGATCGCGGAGACGCCGGCCCACACGCCGATCGCTTTGGCGCGCTCGCGCGGGTCGTGGAAGACATTGGTCAGGATCGACAACGTCGCGGGCATGATCGCCGACGCGCCGATCCCCATCAGCGCGCGTGTCCCGATGAGCACCGTGGCCGACGGCGCGAACGCCGACAACGCGGAACCGACGCCGAAGATCACGAGGCCGATGGTGAGCGCGCGGTAACGACCGAAACGATCGCCGAGGCTGCCGGACGTGAGCAGCAGGCCCGCGAACACGATGGTGTACGCGTCGACGATCCACTGGAGCTCGCTGGCCGACGCGCCGAGGCCGCCCGCACTCGTCGGCTTCGCCAACGTGGGGATGGCGACGTTGAGGATGGTGTTGTCGATCCCGATCACCATCAGGCTCAGGCAGAGGACGAGCAGCGTGAGCCAGCGCCGGCGGTGCGCGATCTCGGGATCGGTGAGGCGCCCGAGCATCGCAATCCTCCCTGCAGGATCGGGGTGACGTAGCCGATGGATACGAGACGATCCCGTACTGGAATGAAGCTACCCGCTGCGGCGAGACCGGTGCTGGGGAAATGCGCCTAGGGTTTCTCCATGGCGATCGAGGCGCGCGGGCGCGTGGACGATCCGCGGCGCGGAACGGACGCGGGCCGGCCGCGACGCATCGCCGCCGGCTTCACCGTGCTGGCCCTGCTCGCGATGGCGTTCACGTTCGCGGTCGCGCTCGTGCACGCCGACACCACCGGCACCGGCACCGACACCGGCGTCCACCCCGTCGAGGCGGCGCGGGACGGTGCCGTCGCGATCGCCGGGGACGCCGGGCTCGACGCCCCCTCCCTGCATGCCCTCCGGGCCGAGCCCGCGTCCCGCACGCGGGCCACCGTGTTCGCGATCCTCGCGGTCGGAGTGGTGGTCGCCGCCGCCACCCGCCGCCGGCGCCACGCCGGGCCTCGTCCGGTGCTGTTCGCCTGCGCACTCGCCGGGCCGATGCCCGGTCGGG
This sequence comes from uncultured Actinomycetes bacterium, assembly GCA_963809795.1. Taxonomy (GTDB): domain Bacteria; phylum Actinomycetota; class Acidimicrobiia; order IMCC26256; family DASPTH01; genus DASUAS01. Next base: position 33,574 of record CAWELN010000018.1, on the reverse strand, counting down.
GGCCACCCTCGTCTCGCATCGCGTGAACCCGACGGCCTTGCCGTCTCCCCATCGCGGTCGTCGCGCCCCGAGGCGCACACCCAAGGAGTCCGCATGCGATCCCCGAGCCGTTCGGGGGCTGCGCTGGCCGAGCCCCTCGTGGCCGTCCCGGCGCCGCCGACGCCATGCGTCAGCGTCCGCCCCTTCCGATTCGACCCGACCATCGCGGTCGAGGTCCCCGTCCTCCGATGGCCCCGCCAGGCCGCGGCGCGTGCCGAGGTGGCGCAACGCGGCGCGCCCTGCCTCCTCGTCGTTGCCGCGACCGCACCGCCGCCACCGCAGTGGAGCGAGTTCGAGGACTGGGTGCGCGAGCCGTTGCGTCAGGCGGAGGTGCTGGTTCGTGCCACCACCGTCGCCCGCCGGGCCGACGTGCTCCGTGCGCCCCGCCTCGACCCGCTCGGGCGCCTGAGCTTCCGGGGCCGTACCGTCGTGCTCGCGGAGTGCCAGGCGCTCGTCGTGGCCCGGTTGCTCGAGTGCTCCGGCGAGGTCGTCGCCGACGACGAGATCGCCGAGCTGTTCGCCACCGGCCGCGCCAGCACCCACGCCGAGGCGATGAAGACGGCGCTGCGGCGGATCAAGGACGCGCTGGCCCCGCTGGGCCTCCGGCTCAGCCGCGTCCGGTCGGCGGGATACCTCGTGGACCGCTCGCCCTAGCGCCGGCGTTCCGCCTGCGTCCGCGGCATAAAGAACAAGTGCTAACTTGTTCAATACCTCGGACCAGGAGGAGCAGCCATGACCGAACGAACGAACCCGCACCGACCGGTGGCCGTGGTCACCGGGGCGTCACAGGGCCTGGGGCTGGCACTCGCGGAGGCACTCGCCGCCCGCGGGTGGGCGCTCGTCGTCGACGCGCGGCGACGCGGCGCGGCTCGACGCCGCCGTGACCCGTCTGTCATCTCTCACCGCGGTGGTCGGACTGACCGGTGACGTCAACGACCCCGAGCACCGTCGCGCGATGGCGCGCGCCGCCGCGGAGCTCGGCCGGGTCCAGCTGGTGGTGAACAACGCGAGCACGCTCGGCGCCAGCCCGTTGCCGCCGCTCGCCACGATCACGCCCGACGTGCTGCGCGGCACGTTCGACACGAACGTCGTCGCGCCGATCGCGTTGCTCCAGGCACTCGACGAGGTGTTGACCGACGACGCCACCATCGTGAACATCACCTCCGACGCCGCAGTCGAGGCGTACGAGGGCTGGGGTGGATACGGCGCGTCGAAGGCCGCGCTGGAACACGCCAGTCGCGTGCTCGCGGTCGAGCGACCGGGCCGTCGGGTCCTGATCGTCGATCCCGGTGACATGCGGACCGAGATGCACCAGGACGCGTTCCCGGGCGAGGACATCTCCGACCGCCCGGAGCCCGCCGCGAGCGTCCCCGGACTGCTCGCCCTGATCGAGAGCGACGCACCCAGCGGGCGCTACGAGGCACGCGCCTTCACACCCGCGGAATCGAGGCAGCCATGATCGACGCGACGACCACCACTCCCACCGGCGCCGCGGTGCCGTACGAACGGCTCGACTTCGTGCTCGACGCCGAGCACGAGGCCCACCAGCCCCCGGAGGTCGGCGAAGGCCGCCGGCGTGACGACGTGCGCCTGCTCGTGAGCGTCGGCGACGCCGCGCCCGTGCACACGCGCTTCGCCGCCCTCGGAGAGTTCCTCGCCGCCGGCGACCTCGTCGTGGTGAACACGTCGGCGACCGTCCCCGCGGCGGTCGACGGCCGGCTTCCCGACGGCGATCCCATCGTCGTGCACTTCTCGGGCGAGCTGCCCGGCGGCGAGGTGCTGGTCGAGGTGCGCCAGCCGGTGGCGGGCACGACCGCGCCGCGGTTCGTGGACGCCCCGGTCGACGTCGACCTGTTGGGTGCCGGCCGGGTGCGTCTCCACGCACGCTTCGCCGGGTCGCGACGCCTCTGGCTGGCGTCGGCCGACCTCGGCGGCGCACCCGATCTCCCCACCTTCCTCGCCGCCCACGGGCGACCGATCCGGTACCGCCACGTCCCGCGCGAGTGGCCGATCGAGGCGTACCAGACGGTGTTCGCGCGCGAACCCGGCAGCGTCGAGATGCCGAGCGCGGCGCGGCCGTTCACCGCCGAGCTGGTCACCGACCTCGTCGGTCGGGGGATCGCGGTGGCGCCGCTCCTGCTGCACACCGGGGTGTCGTCGCTCGAGGGCGACGAGCGCCCGTACCCCGAGCGCTACCGCGTCCCGCGTGCCACCGCCGACGCGATCAACGGGACGCGCCACAATGGAGGCCGCGTGATCGCCACCGGCACCACCGTCGTCCGCGCGCTCGCCACCGTCACCGACGACCGTGGTGCCGTGCACCCCGGTCGCGGCTGGACCGAGGTGATGGTGACTCCCGACACGCCGGTGCGCTCCGTCGACGGGCTGATCACCGGGTGGCACGAACCGGAGTCGACGCACCTGATGATGCTCGAGGCGTTCGCCGGGCGCGCCGCGCTCGAGTCGGCCTACCGCGCCGCGCTCGCCGGTGGGTACCTCTGGCACGAGTTCGGTGACAGCCACCTCATCGTGCGGGAGGACGCCTCGCGATGAGCACCACCGAGCGATCCCGGCGTCGTCACCCGCCTCCCCGCGGGCCGGCGCGCGGTGCTCTACGCCGTGCGTCGGCGTGGAGAGGCCACGTCGGAGCAGGTGGCCGAGCAGCTCGACATCACCGTGAGCGGGGCGCGCCAGCACCTCAGTGCGCTGGCGCGTGACGGATTGGTCGAGGCGACCGAGCTGCCGTCGCCGACCGCCAAACGCGGCCGGCGCACCCTCGTGTACGCGGCGACGAGCGCCGCCGACGCGTATTTCCCCAAGGCCTACGGCGAGCTCACCAACGAGCTGCTCGGCTACGTCGCCGACACCGACCGCGAGCTGCTCGACCAGCTCTTCGCCAAGCGGCGTGAGACCCGCGTCACCAACGCGCAGGCGCGCCTGGCCACGAAGCGCACGCTCGGCGCCAAGGTCGCGGAGCTGACCCGCATCCTCGACGAGGACGGCTACCTCGCGAGCTGGGAGAAGGTCGGGCCCGGCGTGTACCGGATCGTCGAGCACAACTGCGCGATCTGGGCCGTGGCCGAGCGCTACGGCCAAGCATGCACGAGTGAGCTCGAATTCATCCGCACCGTGCTCGACGGCGCCGACGTCGAGCGGGTGCAACACATGATCGCGGGCGCGCGTCGCTGCGCGTACGAGGTCCGGGCCCGCTGAGCGCATCGGGCCGGACTCGTCGAACACGACGTCCACGACCATGCCCGGATTCGGGCCGAGGCCGGTAGCGTCGTGGGATGGCTGACGACCGCGAGATCATCCAGCACATCGACCAGCTCGTCGACGAGGAGCACACCCTCGAGCGGGCGCGTGGCGAGGGCAGGTCGCTGAGCGCCGACGAGCGCGCCCGGCTGCAGGCCCTGGAGGTGCAGCTGGACCAGCTCTGGGACCTCCTCCGGCAGCGCCGGGCGCGACGCGCCGCCGGCCTCGACCCCGACGACGCCGAGGAGCGCGACGCGTCGACGGTGGAGCGGTACCGGCAATGACCGCGTGGCCCGATCTCCCGTACGCGGGGTGGGTCGACACCCTCGACACGCTCCACATGGTGTTGCAGATCCTCGGCAAGGTGCGCGTCGCGCTGTCGCCGAAGGAACCGGAGTGGGCCCACGTCGCGCTGTACGTGTCGGCGCGGGGCATCACCACCGGCCCGGTCCCGTCGCCCGCGGGCCTGTTCGAGGTCGAGGCCGACCTGCTCGCCCACGAGGTCGCCATCCGCGTCGCGTCGGGCGACGCCGCGCGGGTCGAGCTGCGCGACCGGCCCGTCGCCGAGTTCTGGCGCGACTTCGTCGACGCGCTGCGTTCGGTGGGCATCGACACCGAGCTCCCGTCGGTGCCGCAGGAGGTGCCCGACCCCATCCCGTTCCCCGACGACACGACGCATCACGTCTACGACGGCGAGGCCGCGAACCGGTTCTGGCGTGTGCTCACCCTCATCGAGCCGGTGTTCGAGGCGTACCGGGCCGCGTTCCAGGGGAAGGTGTCGCGCGTGCAGTTCTTCTGGGGGAGTGCCGACCTCGCGGTCACGCGCTTCTCCGGTGAGCCGTGCACGCCGCCGGCCGGTGCCGGCCTGCTCGACCGTGGGGCGTACGACTACGAGCAGATGAGCGTCGGGTGGTGGCCGGGCAACGCGTCGTTCCCCGAGCCGGCGTTCTACGCGTACGCGTACCCCAAGCCCGAGGGCATCGAGTCGGCGGAGCTGGCGTCACCGGGCGCGTCCTGGAACCACGACCTCGGCGAGTTCATCCTCCGCTACGACGACGTGCGCGCCGCGCCGTCGCCCGAGGCCACGGTCCGCCAATTCCTCGACGCCGCCTACGACGCCTGCGCCTCCCGCTCCGGCTGGGCGCCCAACCTCACCAAGTCCGAACCGGCGTCGTGAGGAGCGGTATCGGGGTCAGCCGACCACGCCCTTCACCTTGAGGTCCACGATGGTGTCCCAGTCGAGGCCGAGCTTCTCGGTGAGGATCTCGTCGCCGTGCTCGTTGAACTCCGGCCCCCGGCTGGTGGGCGCGGGCGCGCCGTTGAACTGCACCGGCGTGCTCACCAGCGTGAACGGGGTGCCGCCCTTGGAGTGGATCTCCTGCAGGTAGCCGTTGGCGACGGTCTGCGGGTCGGACGCCACCTCGACCGTGTCCTGCACCGGCGCCCACTGGCCTTTCATCCCCTGCAGCTGGACCTTCCAGTCCTCGAGCGTCTTGCCCCGGATCGCCTCGGCGACGAGCTCTGCACCCTGCGGCGCGTTCTCGATGAAGTGCTCGTTGGTGTCGAAGCGCGGGTCGTCGACGTACTGCGGGATGCCGAGCCGCTCGCACGCCTCGGGCCAGTAGTAGTGGCCCTGGAGCATGCACAACGAGAGGAACCGGCCGTCCTTCGTCTCGTACACCTGCACGAGAGGGTTGGTGATCTGCCCGACGGTGTGCGCAGCCAGCTCGTGCCACGGCATCCCCGCGAGGAGCGACACCGCGATGCCCGCCCCCATCGCCCACATGCCGGTGTTCATCAAGGAGACGTCGACGACGTCGGCCTCGCCGGTGCGCTCGCGGTGGAAGAGCGCGGCCGAGATGCCGCCGGCGATCGTCATCGCGCCGATGGTGTCGCCGTATGCAGGGGCCGGCATCCCCGGGACGGTGTCGGCGTCGGGGGCCTTGGCGCTCATGCCACTGGTCCCGCGGTACCAGTACGAGATCGCGTCGTAGCCGCCGGCGTCGCGATCGGGACCGCGCGCCCCGTAGCCGGTCCCCGACACGTAGATGATGTTCGGGTTGTGGGCGCGGATGTCGTCCACGTCGGTCTTCAGCTTCTCGCGGACGCTCGGCATCTTGTTGGTGAGGAAGACGTCGGAGATCGCCGCCAGCCGGTAGAGGATGTCGCGGCCTTCGTCCTGGTTGAGGTCGAGCGCGAGGCTGAGCTTGCCCCGGTTGGCGTGCTCCAGGATCGGCGACACGTCGCCGGCGAAGATCGCCATGCCGGTCGACGCCAGGCCGCGGGCCGCGTCACCGCGGGTGATGTGCTCGATCTTGATGACCTCGGCGCCCCAGTCGCTGAGGACGGCCGACGCGGCCGGGACGAAGGTGTGGTCCGCGAGGTCCAGGATGCGGATTCCCTCCATCGGACGGTGCGTGCTCATGCGAGTTCCCCCAAGAAATCGGTCTCGGTGCAAAAACGGCAGTCCGCAGACTAGGCGCCGCCGCTGCCGTAGGGCCGGGTGATGATCTCGAGCAGGTGCCCGTCGGGATCCTCGAAGTAGACGCCCCGGCCGCCGTCGTTGTGGTTGATCGCCTGCGCCTCGTGCTGCATCGGGTCGGCCCAGTGGTCCAGGCCGCGACCGAGGATCCGCCCGAAGATGGCGTCGAACTCCGCTTCGCCCACCAGGAACGCGTAGTGCTGCGGCGCGACCTCACCGTCGGTCTCGTGGTAGTCCAGCGACACGCCGTTCGCCAGGCCGACGATCCGGAAGGGCCCCCAGGGAGTGGCGCCGGGCAGCCCGAACAGGTCGGTCAGGAATTCGGCCGATCGCTGCTGGTCCCGGCACCAGACGATGGTGTGGTTGAGCGCGATCGGCATCTCACATCGCGGTCGACGAGTCGTGGCCCATCGCCTCGGGGCCCTGCACGAACTCCCGGATCATCGCCTGCACGGTGTACGACGCCACCAGGCGACCGTCCTCGGTGAACACGTGCCCCTCGCCCTGGCACAGGCCGCGCCCGGCGTAGATGGCGGGGTTGGAGTAGAGCAGCCACTGCGTCACGTCGACGTCGTCGTGGAACGCCATGGTGACGGCCATGATGCCGGTCGAGAGGCTCACGTGCGCCTGCGCCTCGCCGAAGCCGGGGTGGGGGAGCATGGCCGCCGCGATCGTCCAGTGCGTCGTCGGCTGCGCCATCAAGGCGGCGTGGAGGTACGGCTCCGACGGCGCGTCGCGGAACCGGATCCATGCGTGCAGCTCGGGCGGTCCGAGGTGGTCGGGATCGGGGCGATAGTCGCCGTTGACGATCCGCAGGTCGCGACCGGTCACCTTCATGTCGTACGGCTCGGAGTCGGCGGGTCCGGCGACGTCGGGCATCGCCACGCTGCCGTCGATCACGTCGGGCGCGCCGGCGTCGAGGAGGAACAGGCCCACGCTGCGGAGCTTGTCGTCCTGGTTGACCCGCACCTCGACGGTCGAGAACGTGCGTCCCTCGCGCAGGACGTCGACGGCGAGGTCGAGTGGTGCATCGAACGCGGCCGCCCTCGGGAAGTACATCGACGCCTGGGTCACACGTTGGCGGGGGAGCGTCTTCGCCGCGGCCACGATCCCCTGGGCGAGCATCTGGCCGCCCTCGACCACGTTGCGCGTGGTGTCGCGATACGCGGGTCCCACGAAGTGGCCGTCGCCCGCGGGCTGGACGTCGATCAGCTGCAGCAGGTCCGACGCGTCACCCCACGCCGGGAACCGGTTGGTGGTGACGGCGGTCGGGTCGTCACCCGGCCACGTGTCCTCGAGCTCGATGCGCACGCGCTCCTGGTAGAACGCGACGTGATCCTTGATGCCGCCCACCTCGTCGAACGGGGTCGTGTAGGTCCACACGATGTCCTTCTCGACGGGGTCGACGGCGGTGAGCGACCAGTAGGTGGCGGCGCCCTTGAACGGGCAGACGGTGAAGTTCTCGGTCGGCGTGAAGTGCTCCCAGTGCACGTCCTCGACCGGGAAGTACAGCCGGTCGACGTGCTTCGTCTCCTCGAGCCGGACGGCGTTCTTGCTCTCGGCGAGCAGGAGGTCGCCGTACCACGCCCGGGCCACGACGCCGTCGTGGCGGAGGTTGATCTCGTAGTCGGGGTACTTGGGCCATGCGGACTCGATCTGCACCATGACCCCATCATTCACGCCGCGTCGCGGTCCGCGCCACGTGACAAAACGGTCAGGCGAGTCCTTCGCTCCGGTCGAGGCCGAGCTCCTGCAACACGTCGACCAGCGACTGCGCCCGCTCGGCGTCGACCGGGAGGCGGGGTGGGCGCGGCCACCCGCCCGCGGCACCGAGGAGCTGCAGGGCGGCCTTCGTCCCGACGATGCCGCCGAGGGCCTGGGTCGCCTCGAACACCTGCAGGATCTGCGTGTGGACGCCGGCGGCGGCGTCGCGGTCGCCGGCGTCGAAGCGCTCGATCAGCGAGACGCAGAGGCGGGGCGCCAGGTTGCCCTCCGAGCTGAGGTAGCCCTGGGCGCCGAGCGCGAGCGCACCGAGCGCGTGCACCGGGCCGCCGACGTGGACGTCGGCACGACCGTCGATCACGTCGAGCATCTCGGCCACGTAGGTCAGTTCGGGGTGGGTCACGTTGACGCCGATCACGCTCGGGTACGTCGAGATCAGGTCGCCGATGCGGGCCGGCGGGTAGTGGTAGCCGACCGAGTGGTGGGTCGACAGCACGAGGTCGCCGGGAGCTTCGTCGAGCACGGTGCGGAGGTACGTGGTCATCTCGTCGCCGGTCGGCACGTAGCCGTGTCCGAGGTCGAGCGAGTACACCTGGGTGGCGTCGAGCCCGGCGGCTACCGCGTCCTCGGCCAGGCTCACCACCTCGGCCGCGGTGCGGGGCTCCACGCCCATGGCCCGCACCGGCACCGTGCCGCCGAGCTCCTCGACGCCGATCGCGAAGACGCGCCGGCGCTCGTCGCGGCTCAGCGTGTAGCCCTCGCCGCTGCCGCTGCCGGCGAGGTACACGCCGATCCCGGCCGCTCCGAGCCGTCGCAGGTGGGCCCGGAGGCCGGGCTCGTCGAGCGCACCGGTCCGAGCGAAGGGCGTGAGGCTCACCACGAAGGTGCTCCGTCGTCTCGGCGGTCCGGGAGCCGGTGCGTCGTCGACGGGAAGCTGCTCCTGCGTCACGACCCGGACCCTAGGAGACGGCGGAGCGTTCGCAGGTGCCGCCTCAGCGGCTCTCGAACACTGCGATCGGGTAGCGACCGGTCATGTACGTGACCAGGCGGCGGTACGTCGCACGGTCGACGCGGTCGCGGACGCGTCGCAGGTACACGTACGGGTCCTCGCCGGGGTGAGGCGGCGGGGCGCCGACCGGGAACCGCACCGGCCGCGCCGATTCGGCCAGCAACCGGTGCGTCGGCGCGACGCGGTCGAACTCCTGCGGGCCGGCGGTGACCACGAGGGAGGTGTCGGACGGCTCCGAGCTCGTGTAGTGGGAGCCCAAGCGCAGCTCGTCGGAGCGGTCGGTCGTGACTTCGTACCCGTGCTGCACGAGGTAGTACATGAGCCCGACCTTGAAGCTCGATCCCGAGAAGCTCGCGCCCGAGTCGACGCGGACTCGGTCGGCGGCCGCCATGTTCGGCAGGGCATCGGCGGCAACCCGCGACAACGTGCTGGCGGCGCGCTGCTCGTCGGCAGTCCCGATGCCGGCGCGGCCCGCGCTGATCGTGCACACCACCACCACGAAGGTGCCGACGACGACCGCGACGCCGGTGATCGCCCCGCGCAGACGCGGGTGTCGTTCCCGGCTGACCAGTCGCACCACGATCCAGAACGTGACCAACACGCTCGCCGCGCCGATGACACGGGTCGCGAAGACGAGGTACGGGTAGGCGAACCCGACGATGCGAGCGACCGACAGGATGGCCACGCCGATGCATGCCAGCACGGTCAACGCGCACCGCAACGCGAAGCGGTCCCCGGCCCGCCACGCTGCGAACGCGGCGCCGACCACGAGGAGCAGCCCGATCGGGATGGGAGTGCCTCGGGGGGCGACCGCGCCGAGGAACGTCGGCTCGTGGAAGCCGAGCCACGGCGCCCGCACCGAGAGCTCGAGGAACACGACGCGGACCGCGTTCCCGAACCCCATGGTCTGGTGATCGGCGAACCAGAAGTCGACGAGGTCGCGGAGGTTCCCACCATCGTGCGCCAGTGCATCGACGAGCGGTGGCAACCACGCGACGACGAGCACGCCGAGCGCGAGGAAGGTGGGAGCCCGGCGTCGTGCGGCGCGCCGCGGGTTCTCGCGCGGCTCGAGCGCGGGCGCGCGCCGCCGCCCGCGTCCGAGCAACGCGATCGGTACCAGCACGACGACGAACGGTGCGTACGCCACGTGGGTCTGCGCGAGGAAGCTCGCCACCAGCGCGAGGAGCGGGAGATCCCATCGGGAGTTGCGGGCCGACGTCCACGTCAGCACCAGCAGGGCGGCGAGGGGCAGCATCGCGATGTTCGGGTTCCACGGGTACCAGACCCACGACATGCCGAGCGACCACATGCTCGCCCAGAAGCAGGCGATGCCGAACGTCGCCACCGCGATACCGCCGGCTCGGTACAGGCGGGTGGCGATGATCCACATCGCGACGCCGTTGATCAGCAGCGCGCCCGCCTGCAGGCCACCGGTCCCGAAGACTCGGTACGGCCCGGCCAGGATCTCGAACAGCAGCGGCCCCGGATGCGACCACCCGAAGTGCGAGTACGGCCCGACCAGGGGAGTGTGGCGGGTGCCGACCTCGGCCACGCGCAGGGCGATCGTGCCGACGTCACCGATCGGGAGCCAGTCCTGGAACGGCGTTCGGAGGAGGAGGACGAACATCGGCAGCAGCGCGCCGAGGGCCAGCCACCATCCCACCCGGCGGCGCCGGACGGGGTGCCCCTCGGCGGGCGCGGCGTCGCTCGCGAGGGCGGTCTCGAACGCGGTCGTGAGGGCGAGAAGATCCTCCGGCGTCGGACTCCACGCCGGAGGGGCATCGGCCCCGCTGGGGAGCTGCATCGGGAGTGAGACGCACGGCGGCACCCGGACCTTGCATTTTCCTTAGGATCGGATCGATCCCGAAGGAGGTCCCATGGCCGACACCACGCCCGACGGCTACCGGCTGATCTCGGCCGACAGCCACGTCAACGAGCCGCCCGACCTCTGGACCACGCGGGTGCCGGCGGGGCTGCGCGACCGGGCGCCGCGCATCGAGCGCTTCGAGCAGGGCGACGCCTGGGTGCTCGAAGGGGTCGCCGACCCGATCACGTTCGGCATGAACGCGTGCGCCGGCATGGCCCCCGAGGAGATGCGGGGCTGGATGCGCTTCGAGGAGATCCGCGCCGGCGGCTACGACCCCGCGGTGCGCCTCGAGGAGCTCGACCGCGACGGCGTCGACGCCGAGGTCCTGTACCCCACCCCGCGCCTGAACCAGGCGATCGTCGCCAATCACGACGTCGAGTACCACGAGGCGATGGTGCGCGCCTACAACGACTGGCTGTCGGAGTACGTGGAGCATGCGCCCGAGCGCTTCGGTGGGCTCGCGGTGATCCCGAACCGTGGAGTCGAGTCGGCGCTGGCGGAGATCGACCGGGTCGTCGACCGCCCCGGCATCCGCGGGTTCGTGATGGGCTGCTACCCGAACGGCACGCTCGCGCCCACGTCCGACGACGACAAGGTGTTCGGGCGCATCGAGGAGCTCGGCGTCCCGCTGAGCATCCACGTGTCGCTCACCGACACCATGCCCGCGGCCCACCGCGTCGCGCTGCCCGGTTGGGGTCGCATCTTCGACATCCCGAATCGCATGCTCGAGCTCATCTTCGCCGGCGTGTTCGACCGGTTTCCCGGGCTGCAGATGGTCGCCGCCGAGGTCGACTGTGGCTGGTTGCCGTACGTGAAGGAGCAGATCGACAACAACTTCCAGCGCCTGGCACCGGGGAGCACGTTCCCGATCAAGCAACGCCCGAGCGAGTACATCGAACGCCACTTCCACTTCGGCTTCATGACCGACCCGGTGGGCATCCGCCTCCGCGACTCGATCGGGGCCGAGCGCATGCTCTGGTCGTCGGACTACCCGCACGTGTCGTCGGACTGGCCGACGTCGTGGCGCACCATCCTGGCGACGTTCTCCGGCGTTCCGGCCGCCGAGCGCCAGCTGATCCTTGCGGGCAACGCGCAGCGGCTCTACGGGTTCGGCGGCTGATCCTCCGGGTCGACGGTCTCGGCCGACGTGCGGTGCTCGACCCCCTGACCGGGCGGGTCGACGCGATCGTCCTCGCGCTCGTCGGACTCCTCGAGGATCGCCTCTGCCTGCGCGAGCGGATCGTCGCTGCCCGCCTCCACCTCTTCCGAGAGGAGCGCGTCGGCACGGGCCTTGGCGCGGTCGCCTTCGACGGTCGGTTCGTCCGCTGAGGTCATCGCTGCAGGTTCTCCTCGCGTGCTCTGCGCCAAACGTACGGTTTTCCGCCCATCGTCGACGGGTACTGCTCCGCGATCTCCGCGATCGCCACGAGCGAAACCGACGAGGAGGCCGAAATGCCCCCGCAGAGCTGGAGCAACAAGCGCGAGCGGCAGTACGAGCACATCAAGGAGGGCCTGCTCGACCAAGGCCGGACGGAAGACACCGCCGAGGAGATCGCGGCGCGCACCGTCAACAAGGAGCGTGCCCGCGCCGGCGAGGCGAGAACGGCGAGTCGATCGTCGACCGACGACATCTCGTCGGGTCGTCGGGGCGGCCTGCGCTCGCACCGTGGGCCGGGCGGTCGCACCAAGGAGCAGCTCTACAACGAGGCGCGCCGGCGGAACATCAAGGGGAGATCGAAGATGACGAAGGCACAGCTCGAACGCGCCGTCGGTCGCTGACCGGGCGCGCCGGCCCTTCGTGCGACCGGCGCGTCACCGTCTTGCACGCCGCCCTCCCGTTGACTAGGCAGGCAGCACCGGGGACCGAGGAGGGACCGTGTCGGTGCGCGATGAGTTCACCGGTGTCATCGGCCGTGATTGGCGCGACTCGACGCCGGCCTGGCCCGAGCGTGCGACCGCGCCCGCCGGCGCGCCCAACGTGTTGCTCGTCGTGCTCGACGACGTCGGCTTCGCACAGCTGGGGTGCTACGGCTCCGAGATCGCCACGCCGAACATCGATGCGTTGGCGGCGTCGGGGCTGCGACTGTCGAACTTCCACACCACCGCGCTGTGCTCGCCGACCCGGTCGTGCCTGCTGACCGGGCGCAACCACCACTCCAACGGCATGGGCCGCGTCGCCGACCTGGCCATGGGCTACCCGGGCTACTCGGGCGAGGTGCCACCGGAGAACGGGTTCCTGTCCGAGGTGCTCCGCGCCCGCGGCTACTCGAGCTACGCGATCGGCAAGTGGCACCTGACGCCCGACGACGAGACGCACATGGCCGCCGACCGCGCCAGCTGGCCCCTCGGTCGCGGGTTCGACCGCTGGTACGGCTTCCATGGCGGCGAGACCCACCAGTTCGTGCCGTCGCTCTACTGCGACAACCACTCCGTGCGGCCGCCGCGCACGGTCGCCGAGGGTTACCACCTCACCGAGGACCTCGCCGACCGCGCCATCGAGTACCTCAACGACCTCCGCAACGTCGACGCCGAGCAGCCGTTCTTCCTCTACTTCGCGACCGGCGCGTGCCACTCACCGCATCACGCGCCGCAGGAGTGGATCGAGCGCTACCGCGGGCAGTTCGACGACGGATGGGACGCGCTGCGGGACCGGGTCCTGGCCCGCCAGCTGGAGACGGGGGTGCTGCCGCCCGGGACCGAGCTGTCGCCGCGACCGCCGTGGGTGCCGGCCTGGGACGAGCTCGCGTCCGAGGACCGGGCGGTGGCGGCGCGGTTCATGGAGTGCTTCGCCGGCTTCCTCTCGCACACCGACGCCCAGATCGGTCGGCTGCTCGAGCACCTCGAGGCGACCGGCGATGCCGACGACACCCTCGTGATCCTCGTGTCCGACAATGGCGCCAGCGCCGAGGGCGGCCCGCACGGGTCCATCAACGACGTGCGCCTCGTCAACCTCGATCCAGCGGGGCCGGAGGAGCTGCGGGCGCGCATCGACGAGCTCGGCGGGCCGTCGGTGCACAACAACTACCCGTGGGGCTGGACCATGGCCGGGAACACGCCGTTCAAGCGGTGGAAGCGTGAGGTGCACGAGGGGGGCGTCGCCGATCCCTGCATCATCCGGTGGCCGACCCGGTACGCGGGCGACGCGGGGAAGGTCCGGCGGCAGTTCGTGCACGCCATCGACGTCTTCCCGACGGTGCTGGAGCTCGCCGCCGTCGAGGCGCCCACGCACCTCCGCGGGTTGGAGCAGACCCCGATCGAGGGCACCAGCTTCGCCTACCTCCTCGGGGACGGCGGCGACGACGAGCCGGAGCGTCACACCACGCAGCACTTCGAGATGCTCGGGTCACGAGCGATCTACCACGAGGGCTGGAAAGCCGTGACGTTCAAGCCGCTCGGGCCGACCGGCGACGGACCGAACCGCTTCGGAGCGCCGTTCGACGACGACGTGTGGGAGCTGTACCACGTCGCCGACGACACGTCCGAGGTCCACGACCGTGCCGAGGAGGAGCCCGAACGGGTCGCGGCGATGGTCGACCTCTGGTGGCGCGAGGCCGAGCGTCACAACGTGCTCCCGCTCGACAACCGCATCCTGTACACGATCCTCAACCCGCGCCCGAGCCGACTGCGTGAACGGACCCGCTACCGGTACGGGCCCGACGGTGCGCCGGTGCCGGAGTCGGTGGCGGTCGACACCCGCAACCGGTCGCACGCCATCACGGTCACGGTCGACGTGCCCGAGGGCGTCACGCCGAACGGCGTGCTCCTCGCGATCGGGTGTGTGCTCGGTGGCTGGTCGTTGCACGTGCTCGACGGGCGCGTGCGCTACGTCCACAACCTGTACGGCAAGCAGCTCGACGTGACCACCTCTGATGCGGTGATCGGCGCCGGTCGCCACACGCTCGGGTTCGCCTACGAGCGCACGACCGACGACGGCGGCACGACGACGTTGCTGGTCGACGGCGAGGTCGTCGGTCGGGGCGAGATCCCGAAGTTCACGCCCACCGCGTTCAACAACACCAACGCCGGGCTCACCTGTGGCTACGAGCTCGGGCCGCCGGTGGGGGAGGGCTACGAGGCGCCGTTCCGGTTCACCGGGTCGATCGCCGAGGCGGTCGTGGAGGTGACCGGCGCCCCGCGTCCGGATCCGCTCGCCGAGTTCGAGAGGATCATGGCGGAGCAGTAGCCGGCGCTTACCGCGACCCGCCGCTGGGTACGCGGCACGAATGGCGGTCGACGTCGCCACCAGGCCCTACGCGGCACAGCCCTCGCCACACCGGTGGCGGGCACTGTTCGTCGTCTGCATCTCTGTCATCGTGATCGTGCTCGACAACACGATCCTGAACGTGGCGCTGCCCTCGATCGAGCGGAGCCTGCACGCGAGCACGAGCGAGCTCCAGTGGACCGTCGACGCCTACACGCTGACGTTCGCCTCGCTGCTCCTGGTCGCCGGCAATCTGGGCGACAAGTACGGACGGCGGGGCGCCCTGCTCGTAGGCCTGACCATCTTCGGCGTCGGCTCGGGACTGGCTGCGTTCGCGCCCAGCGCGACCTGGCTCATCGCCTTCCGCGCGCTGATGGGCATCGGTGCAGCCGCGATCTTCCCGACGACGCTCTCGATCATCACCAACGTGTTCGAAGGTCGGGAGCGCGGCCGGGCGATCGGGATCTGGGCCGCGCTGTCGGGCGTCGGCATTGCCGCCGGTCCGATCCTCGGTGGTGTGCTGCTCGACCGGTGGTGGTGGGGCTCGGTCCTGCTCGTCAACGTGCCCATCGTCGCGGTCGCGATCGTGCTGCTCCTGCTCTACGTGCCGACCTCACGCGATCCGGACGCACCCCCGGTCGACGTCCCGGGCGCGGTGCTGTCGATCGCGGCGATGACGGGCCTGATCTACGGCATCATCGAAGCCCCGCGAGCCGGATGGGCGTCGGCGGAGGTCCTCGTCGCCCTGGGCCTCGGGCTGGTGTTCCTCGTGACCTTCGTGGTGTGGGAGCGACACACCGATCACCCGATGCTGCCCCTGGAGTTCTTCCGCAAGCGGCGGTTCAGTGCCGCGAGCGTCGCATTGAGTCTCACCTTCTTCGGGTTGTTCGGCTACATCTTCCTCCTCACGCAGTACCTGCAGTTCGTGCGCGGCCTCGACCCCCTCGCCGCGGGCCTCCGGCTCGCCGCGCCGGCGCTCGGCATCGTGGTGGGCGCGCCGCTCGCGCCGCGGCTGACGGAGCGCTTCGGAACGAAGGTGGTCGTCGGCGTCGGCCTGAGCATCGCCACCGTCGGAATGGTGCTGCTGTCGCGCACCGCGATCCTCGACGACGACCTGTGGCTCGAGCTGGTCTTCGTGATGTTCGGGTTCGGCATGGGCCTGACCCTGGCGCCGGCCACCGATTCCATCATGGGATCGGTGCCCCGCGAGCGTGCCGGCGTCGGCTCCGCGGTGAACGACACGACCCGGCAGGCCGGCGGCGCGCTGGGCGTCGCCGTGCTCGGCAGCTTGCTCGCCACGCGGTACAACAGCCACATCGATGCGCTGCCACTGCCGGCGCCGGCAGCCGACGCCGCCCGCTCGTCGATCGGCGCCGCGCTCGAGGTCGCTCAGCGACTCGGC
Organism: uncultured Actinomycetes bacterium; assembly: GCA_963809795.1. GTDB lineage: Bacteria > Actinomycetota > Acidimicrobiia > IMCC26256 > DASPTH01 > DASUAS01. The sequence continues at coordinate 17,597 of CAWELN010000018.1, read as the reverse complement.
GGCGTACCCGGCACGGTGCTCGCGCACGCCGCGCGCGCGGGCTTCTCGAGCGGCATCGAGCTCGCGACCCTCGTGGGTGCAGGCGTCGTGGCGTGCGCCGCGCTCGTCGTGATCATCTTCCTGCCCAACCGGCCGCCGCCGGCGCTGGATCCCGCCGAGGCCGACCAGGCCGATGAGGCCGATGAGGCCGCCGAAGCCTCTCGGGTGCTCGACCCCGCGACTCCGGCCGCCGGAGCTACGGGAGCGGGGGCTCCTCGACGTGCTGACGGATCCAGCGTCGGTCTGCGCTCCGAGCGGTGAGGACGCGCCCGAGTCCGGCGACGATGGTGGCGGCGGCCGTGGCCCGGCCCCGCGGCGCGCCGTCGAGGAGATCGTTCCAGGTGATCGACCAGGCGCCGGCCAGTGGCCGACCGACCGCAGGTGCCGTGAGGCCCCGAGTGAACGGAGCGACGAGCTTCGGTCTCCGGAGGAGCGAGCGGTGCGCGGACGCGGCCGTCGACAGGTAGGAGCCGTGGGCACGAGCCAGGTGGGCCCGGTAGGCGCCGGGGGCGCGGTCGGTGCCACCGAGGATCGCTGCCGCGGCGGCCCGCCCGCTGTCCATGGCCTGCGCGATGCCTTCACCCTGGAGCGGATTCACCAGGCCGGCTGCGTCTCCGGCGAGGAGCACGCGATCGCGCGCGGGCTCCGTGCCCACGAGTCCCATCTTCAGCCATGCCCCGAGCGCCCGCGCCGGCGGGCCCGCCCGCGCGCATTCACCGAGCACGCCAACCCGCCTCGCGTGGTCGAGGAACGCAGCCAGGTCTCGCGTCGCGCGTCGGGCGGCGGACCGGTCGGCGAGCACTCCGATCCCGAGACCGACGTTCGCGCGTCCCGGGCCGGCGGGGAACACCCAGCCGTAGCCGGGGAACGCCTCACCCCGAACCGGAGTCCACAACAGGATGTGGGGCTCTTCCACCTGCTCGTCGACGTAGCTGCGGACCGCGAACCCCCAGAGCACGCGGCGGGGGTCCACGAGCCCCGCGACCTCCGCGACGCGGCTCGTCGCTCCGTCGGCACCGATGATCATGTCGGCGCGCAGCTGGGTCGACGACACTGCGAAGCCGGCGAGGTGTCCGTCCTCGTCGATGGGCGTGTCCGCGCGGCCATCGACGAGCTCGGCGCCGGCGTCGATGGCGGCGCGCTGCAAATGCGCGTCGAACGACGATCGCTCCACCACGATCCCGTAGCCGGGGTAGGTGCGCCCGGGCGTGGCGGGGAGTCGCACCCGGTTGCCGCTCGGCCCGACCACGAGCATGTCGCCGACCCGAGCCGCGCCCCGCACGTCGAGCTGCAGATCCCGCAGGGTCTGAACGCCTCGAGGTCCGATGAGGTCGCCGCAGGCCTTCTCCCGGGGGAACGGAGCCTTGTCGACGAGCGCGACGCGCGCACCGGCGCGGGCCAGCACGAGGGCGGCCGTACTGCCCGCAGGACCCGATCCGACGACCACCACGTCGAAGCGCCGATCGTTCATCGTCGTTGCCTCACGCGGGACGGAACTGTACCGTCGACTCCGAGGAGCGCTGATGCAGCGGACAGCAACCGATCCGAACCACTTCGCCCAGGACCTGTTCGCACCGCTTCCGCGCCGGTACGACCTCCTCGAACACCTCTTGTCCCTCGGGCAGAACGAGCGTTGGCGACGCGAGATGATCTCGCACGTCGGCAGGCGTGATCCGCAGACGGTGCTCGACGTCGCGACGGGCACCGCCGGCGTCGCGCTCGGCGCTCACCCGCACGACGAATGCCCGGATCACCGGGATCGACATCACCGAGCCGATGCTGCGGGAAGGTCGTGAACGCGTCGAGCGAGCCGGCGGCGCCGGCCGGGTCCAACTCGTCGCGGGCGGCGCGGAACGCCTGCCGTTCCCCGACGCATCGTTCGACGGGCTGACGTTCACCTACCTGCTCCGCTATCTCGCCGATCCCGCCGCGACGCTCCGCGAGCTCACCCGCGTCCTCAAGCCGGGCGCGGCGATCGCCAGTCTGGAGTTCTCGGTGCCTCCCAGCCGGTTCTGGCGCTTCTGGTGGTGGCTCTACACACGCGGCGTGCTTCCGGTCGCGGGGTACCTCACCGGTGGCCGTGCGTGGGGCCGAGTCGGGCAATTTCTCGGGCCGAACATCACGGCCCACTACGAGCGCTACCCGGTGGAGTGGACGGTGCGCGCCTGGGAAGCGGCCGGGCTGGTGGACGTCGGCGTCCGTTGGATGAGCCTCGGCGGAGGGCTCGTGATGTGGGCCCGCAAGCCGGACGGCTGACCATGGCGCGCCCGCGTTCTACGCCGCCCGCCCCGGCGGCTGGCGCGACTGGTGGACCCTGCTGCACCCGCCGTACACGGCGTGGCACCTGTCGTATGTCGTCATCGGCGCGACGCTCGCGCCACACACCGACGCCGGACGCCTCGGCGCGACGGTGCTCGCGTTCTTCTTCGCGGTCGGCATCGCCGCCCATGCCTTCGACGAGCTCCAGGGCCGCCCGCTGGGCACCACGATTCCGACCGCCTGGCTCGTCGGTGCCGGAGCCGGAAGTCTCGTCCTCGCGTGCGGAATCGGCGTCATCGGGATCACCACCGTGGGGTTCGGGCTGCTCATCTTCATCGCCATAGGCCCGCTCCTCGTCCTCGGCTACAACCTCGAGCTGTTCGGCGGCCGAATGCACACCGACTTCGCCTTCGCGGCGGCGTGGGGTGCGTTTCCCGTGCTCGTCGGCTACTTCGCCCAAGCCGAACGTCTCGACCTGACCGCAGTGCTCGGCGCCGCCGCGGCGCTGGGGTTCTCACTCGCGCAGCGCGCGTTGAGCACGCCCGCCCGTGCGCTGCGGCGACGAGTGGCGCGGGTCGCCGGCAGCGTCACCATGTATGACGGAACCACGCACGAGCTGGAGGTGCGCATGCTCCTGCGGCCGCTCGAGCGCGCCCTCGGGTCGATGTCGTGGGCGATCGTCGCGCTCGCGCTGGCCCTGGTGGTCGCCCGCGTCCTCTAGCCTCCGCGCTCGGCAACGAGTTGACGGCGAAGACCGTCCACGGTCGCGTCGACGACGCGATCGTGTCCCCAGCGCAGCAACGGGTACGCGACCCGCGCCGCGATCCTCATCGGGCGTTGCATCATCTCGAGCGCCCAGACGGCGTGCGCCCGCGATTCGGTACCGTCACCTTCGAACGTGAGCGTGGCCGGTCCCTCCAGGTCGCCGTGCACCAGCGCGGCGATGCGCTGCTCCACGACCCAGTCGTCGAGTACGACGTCGATCCGCATCCGGTACGGCACCGGAGGCGCGACGACCCCGTGGAGCACGGAGCCGCGACCCGAGCGTCGGTGCCCTCGACGCGGAAGTCCTGGAGCCAGCTCCACCATGACGTGAATTGGTCGACCTGGAGCAGCGTCTCCCACAACCGAGCGACGGGCACCGGAAAGGTGAACGTGCCCTCGTATTCCATGAGGTACACGGAACTCGGCACGTGCGCCACCCTAAGCGCCGACTTCGCCGCCGGGTCGGCCACGAGACTCCGTTCGCTAGCTTCGGGGCGTGAGCCAACCCAGCGATCCTGAAGCCGCGCCGCCTCTCCATCGGGAGACCGCCATCGAGCTGCCGGAGCGGGCGGCGCCGACGCTCGATGCCGAGGCGCTGCGTGAGCTCGCGTCCCTCGGGGAAGAGCGCGCCGTCGAAGTGGGCGACGTGCTGTACCGCGCCGGTGACGAGTCCTACGACTTCCTGGTGGTCCTCGAGGGCACCGTCGACATCATCCGCCCCGATGCCGAGGGCGACGCGCTCATCACCACGCACGGCGCCGGGCGCTTCCTCGGCGAGCTGAACATGCTCACCGGGCAACGCCTGTACCTCACCGCCCGCGTGAGCGAAGCCGGCCGGGTCCTCGCCGTGCCCGCGCACGAGTTCCGGCGGGTCATGGCCAGCAAGCCCGAGCTCGCGGACACGATCTTCTCGGCCTTCGTCGCGCGACGGGAGCTCCTCCGCTTGGGTGAGGGCGCGCGGTCGCTACGGATCATCGGTTCCCGCTACTCGTCCGGCGCGATGGCGTTGCGCGCGTTCGCGGCCCGGTCCCGGCTCCCGCACGAGTGGATCGACATCGAGGACGAGGACGACGTCGACGTGCTGCTGGCCGGCATGGGCTTCAGGCCGCGCGACACCCCGATCGTGATCACGACCACCGGCGTGCTGCGGCATCCGTCGCCCGGCGAGCTCGCCGAACACCTCGGGCTCACGTTCCGCCAGGCGCCGGGATACATGTTCGACCTCGTCGTGGTGGGCAGCGGTCCCGCCGGCCTGGCCGCCGCGGTGTACGGGGCCTCCGAGGGTCTCGACACCATCTCGCTCGATGCGGTCTCGACCGGCGGCCAGGCGGGTGCGAGCTCGCGCATCGAGAACTACGTCGGGTTCCCGAACGGCATCTCCGGCGAAGAGCTCGCGTCGCGAGCGGCCATCCAGGCGCAGCGGCTGGGCGCACGGTTGAACGCTCCGTGCCAAGTTGCCGGGCTGCGAGTCGAGGACGGCTTCGAGGTCATCGTGCTCGCCGACGGCAGCGAGGTCCCGGCCCGCACGGTCATCGTCGCATCCGGCGCGCGCTATCGGCGGCTCGCCGTCGATGATCTCGACCGGTTCGAAGGCGCGGGCGTCTACTACGCGGCCACGGACCTGGAAGCGCGGATCTGCGCCGGCCAGCCCGTGATCGTGGTCGGCGGCGCCAATTCCGCCGGCCAGGCGGCCATCTACCTGGCGCAACAGAGGAGTGAGGTGTCGATCGTGATCCGCGGCGACGATCTCACCCACAGCATGTCGCACTACCTCGTCGAACGGATCGAGGCCGATCCGCGCATCGAGCTCCTCACCACCACCGAGGTGCGGGCACTCTCGGGGAGCGACCATCTCGAACAGGTCACCCTCGAGCAGACGCGGTCCGGGGAACGGCGGACGGTCGACTGCTCCGGCCTGTTCTGCTTCATCGGCGCGGATCCCGCCACCGCGTGGTTGGGAGGTGCGCTGGAGCTCGACGCGAAGGGCTTCGTCCTCACGGACCGCGCCTTGCCGGCAGCAATCGCGGACGGTCCTCTCTTCGGGCCCCGCGCTCCGTTGCCGTTCGAAACGTCCGTACCCGGCGTCTTCGCGGTCGGTGACGTGCGGAGTGGCTCGTTGAAGCGGGTTGCCGCCGCGGTCGGAGAGGGGTCGAGCGCGGTGCGTTCCGTGCACGACCATCTCGCGGCGATCACCTGATCGTCGTGCTCTACGCGTTGCTCGGGTCTGCTCCCGAGCTCGCGCCGCCGGGGTGGCTGGCGTCTTCGTCGAGCTCGTCGAACCGGTGCGTCGAGAGCGCGACACCCGCGAACATCCCGAAGAACAATGCTGCGTACGCACCGATCCCGGCGCCGAGCCCGATCCAGACGTACCACGGCTCCTTGTCGCTGATCGCCAACCCCATCATGGCGATCGCGAGCACGATCGTGATCGGCGCCGCGGCGAGAATCCCCACCATGATCGAGCGCACCATCGTTCGCTCGGCTGCGAGCTGCCGCTGCAGTGCGCCGGACTGGACGGACGCCGGCGCTCCGCTCGGGACTTGGATCTCCGTCGAGGGCATTCAACCTCCCCTCGACCCGCGCCGCTGACGCGGCGGGCCATAGGAAAGTGCGCCCTCCCTCCCTTCAGAGCTACCCCCGGCAGGCGGACGAACCCAGGCGAGCTCCGCGGTCAGAAGTCGGGTCCGACCGCTTCCGCGAAGTCGCGCAACGCGTCGAGGCGCGCCTCGACGCCGCTCCATTTCTTGCCCGGCGTACGAACCCCGGTCTCTTCGGGCCCCAGGTTCGCCCACGGTGCGGTCACCCAGTACCTCGTTGCACCGAAGTCCTTCCACCACCGCGCGTACTCGACGCACTCGTCGAGTGTCACCGGCGCCCGCTGCGCGGTCGGGGACATCTCGAAGCGTTCGTCGTAGAAGTAGATCGCGCCCTCGATCCCGATCTCACGCTCGTCGCGACCAACAGCGCGCGCGTTCTCGTGGATCACCGCGAGGTCTTCGGCCAGCTTGACCGGATCGAATGCCGTGTACCACGGGAACCAGCCGTCGGCGAGCCGTCCCGTCCGCTTCAGCACGACCGGGGACTGGCCACCGAACCACAGCGGGATCGGGCGCTGAACCGGTGGCGGGTTGATGCCGGCGGCGTTGACGGTGTGGAACCTGCCGGCGTAGTCGACGACTTCTTCCGTCCAGAACCTCCGCAGCAGTTCGACCTGCTCGACCATGATCTTGCCGCGACTCGCGAAGTCGACTCCCATCCCCTCGAACTCGACGTCGTTCCAACCGGCAGCGATGACGAGCCGCAGCCGACCACCGGAGAGGATGTCGACCTCCGCCGCCTGCTTGGCCAGCAGCGCCGCCTGCCGCTGTGGTGCGACCAGGATGCCGGTGCTCAACTCGAGCGTGCTGGTGATCGCGGAGAGGTACCCGAAGAGCACGAGCGGCTCGTGCCACGCCATGTGCTGGTCGTAGAGCGGCGGCTTCCCTTGGTACGGCTTCCACTCCGGCCGCACGCCGAGGTCGGCCCCCAGCACGTGATCGCCGATCGTGATGTAGCCGTAGCCGAGCTCTTCCATCCCCTGCAGGAACTCGGCGAGGGCTCCGTGATCGGTGCCGATGAGGTGCTCCGGCAGATTCGTTCCGAGCTTCACCATCGAACAACCCCGCGATCGAAGCCGTGCGCGAACCTACCCCAGCGTCGGCAGGTGTGGCGTGGGCGCTGGTCGCTCGATGCGCGATCGGGCAAGCTGCCCTGAACACTGGAGTCTGGGCAGAAGCCGAGGACATGGTCACAGGAGGGGAATCGGTGGGTCGACTCGATGGGAAAGTGGCGATCATCACCGGGGGCGCGCGCGGCCAGGGGGAGGCCGAGGTGCGTCGTTTCGTGGGCGAGGGCGCCCAGGTGGTGCTGGGCGATGTGCTGGACGACCTCGGCCGCGACGTCGCCGCCGACCTGGGGGATGACGCCGTGTACGTCCATCACGACGTGTCGCGGGAAGACGAGTGGGAGCGCGTCGTCGGCGAGGCCGAGCGACGGTTCGGCAAGCTCGACGTGCTGATCAACAATGCCGGAATTCTCGAGTTCGGCACCGTGACCCACGAGACCACGCAGGCGGACTACATGCGCGTGATCGAGGTGAACCAGGTAGGCGCGTTCCTCGGCATGCGCACCGCCATTCCCGCGATGATGCGCCACCGTGGCGGTTCGATTGTGAACATCTCGTCGACGAACGGCTTCGCCGGGTATGGCGGGACGATCGCCTACACCGCGTCGAAGTTCGCGGTGCGAGGGATGACGAAGACGGCAGCGTTGGAGTACGGGAAGGCGAACATCCGCGTCAACTCGATCCACCCTGGAGGCATCGACACACCCATGACGAGAGGTGCGGACCTCGGCGGGATGACCGAGGAGGAGCAGGACGCCATGTACGGCAACTTCGCTCTGGGACGGGCCGGTAGGCCGGAGGAAGTCGCCGATCTGGCGCTGTTCCTGGCGTCGGACGAGTCGGCCTATTGCACCGGCGCGGAGTTCATCGTCGACGGCGGGATGTTGGCCGGGGTCGTCAACCCTTACGCACGCCCGACCTACGACTGAAGCGGCACGCACGCCTGTCGACGATGATCCGCGACATCGTCTCCGATGGACGCGACATCACAAGGGCGCCGCGCGTGCCGAGACGTGGGCGCTGATCTGTGTGCGCTGAGCCGTCGATGCTGGTCGCTCAGTCGGCTGGGTGAGCGGTACGGCGTCCACGCCCAGAGCGTTGCTCTCGGTGCGTGAGTGACACGCCGTGTCCGCCTCGCCCGCGACGGATCCTCGGGGATATCGACCGCGGTGTGGCGCGAACGTCTGCCTCGTGGGTTATTGAGAGTGTGGGCGTAACCGCTCCGTTCAGCTGAAAGGGAGCGATCGTGCAGAAGCTTCGCGTTGCCCTGGTAGCTCGTGTCGTACCTCTTGTCTCGCTCGCCGCGGCGGTGTTCGTTGTATCTCCTCCGGGTGGCGCCAACGCCGCGACGTCGGCTGCGCCCGGTGCGGCCGGCCGCTGGGTGTGCGGGCACGGCCTACGTGACCAACGAGCAACAGGGCACGGTGTCGGTGCTCAACACAGCGACCGGTGTGGTGTCGGCCACCATCACCGTCGCGGGTCCGGCCCGGGTGGCGATCACCCCTGACGGCAAGCACGCCTTCGTGACCGACTACGTCGACGGCCAGGGTGACGCGGTGTCGGTGATCACGACCGCGACGGGTGCGGTGTCGGCGCCCATCACCGTGGGCAAGGGTCCGGTCGGGGTGGCGATCACTCCTGACGGCAAGCGCGCCTACGTGGTCAACAGCGGGGACGGTACGGTGTCGGTGATCACGACCGCGACGGGTGCGGTGTCGGCCCCCATCACCATCGGCAAGGGCGCGGGACCAGTGGTGGCGATCACTCCTGACGGCAAGCACGTCTATGTGGTCAACTCCGGCGACGGTACGGTGTCGGTGATCACGACCGCGACGGGTGCGGTGTCGGCCCCCATCACCGTCAGCAAGGGTCCGGGTACGCCCGGGCTGGCGATCACCCCTGACGGCAAGCACGCTTACGTGACCAACCTCGTGGATGGCACGGTGTCGGTGATCACGACCGCGACGGGTGCGGTGTCGGCCCCCATCACCGTCGGCAAGGGCCCGTTCACGGTGGCGATCACCCCCGACGGCAAGCACGCCTACGTGACCAACCAGTTCGACGGCACCGAGTCGGTGATCACGACCGCGACGGGTGCGGTGTCGGCCCCCATCACCGTCGGCAAGGGTCCGGACGTGGTGGCGTTCACCCCAGACGGCAAGCAAGCGTACGTGACCAACTTCGGCGACGGCACGGTGTCGGTGATCACGACCGCGACCGGTGCGGTGTCGGCCCCCATCACTGTCGGCAAGGGTGCGGCCGGGGTGGCGATCTGCCCGGCACGCAGCGCCCACGGACGCCGCTGACGACCGTGCCCGCAGGAGTGCCAGACGCCCTCGCTCGCGGCCCGACAGACACAGCGCCCACGTAGCAGCGAATGCCCTGAATGAGGATCTGATGCGGACGCGGCGTACGGCCGGTCCGCGGGGCGGAGGGAAGCACGCGGGGTCCACGAATCGCAAGCACGCGGGATCCACGAATCGCCCCCCGTGCCCCCTCCCTCCTGCACGCGGCGTTCGAACGACGTCGACCCGACCGGCGTGTCGTGCATCACCGCGGCCGTGGCGCCGCGTACGTCGTTGGCGTTCTCCCAGCGTGTCGCAGGCCCTCGATCTCGACCAGTCGTTCGGCTCCACCGGCGACTGCTACGACAACGCCGTGGTCGAGGCCTTCTGGGCCACCCTCAAAACGCGAACTCGCCTGAATCCAGAACCCGGCCACCTGGGCGAACCGAGCCGAGCTCCGAAGCGCACTCTTCAACTACATCGAAGGCTTATGCAACCCGACCGGGATCCAACGCCGGCTCGGCCACCAAAGCCCCGCCAACTACGAACAACACTCAGCCGCTTGAAATCCCGTTTCCACGCAAGCGGGTCAACTCCACCTCGCGACGCTGCCATCATGTGCGTGTCACCGCGCAGGTGACGGTCGTCCGGTTTGGCTGGTTAACTTTGTCCTCGGGCTGCGGACCATCGGGGGTCGTGGTGAACGAGTTGCCGTCGGGGACGGTCACATTCTTGTTCACCGACATCGAGGGCTCTACGCGCCTGTGGGAGGCTCATCCTGACGCGATGCGCCACGCGTTGGCCCGTCATGACGCGATGGTGCGGGAGGCGATCGAGGCCCACGGTGGTTACGTGGTGAAGACGACGGGGGATGGGTTCCACGCTGCGTTCGAGACTGCGTCGGATGCGATCGAAGCGGCTGTCGGCGGGCAGCTCGCGTTGGCTGCCGAGTCGTGGGTGGAGACGGGCGCGTTGCGGGTGCGGATGGGTGTGCACTACTGCGAGGCCCAGCATCGGGACGGGGACTATTTCGGCAGTGAGGTGAACCGCGCGGCGCGCCTGATGAGTGTGGCGCACGGTGGCCAGGTCGTGGTGTCGTCGGCGGCGAGGGAGTTGGTGCGCGACTCGGACATCGAGTTGGTCGATCTAGGTGAGCATCGTCTCCGAGACTTGACCGTTCCGGAGCGGGTGTACGAGGTGCGTGCGCCGGGCTTGATGGTCGGGTTCCCTCCGTTGCGGTCCGTGGATGCGTTCCCGGGAATCTGCCGCGCCAGTTGACGTCGTTCGTGGGTCGTCTTGAGGAGTTGTCGGGGATCGCGCAAGGTACTCGGCGAGTGGCGGCTGGTGACGTTGACCGGCACCGGGGGTGTCGGAAAAACGCGTCTCGCGGTGCAAGTCGCCGCGGAGGCGCTGCCACGATTCCGAGACGGTGTATGGCTGTGTGAGTTGGCGGTCGCGTCGGATGGCGAGACGATGGCGCAGGTGGTTGCGGCGAATTTGAGGGTGTCGCAAGGTCCGGGGCTGTCGCTGGAGGCGAGCATCAGTGACTATCTGCGCGCCAAGGAGCTGCTGCTGGTGTTGGACAACTGTGAGCAGTTGTTGGGCCCGGTGAGCGTGTTCGCTGAGAACGTCTTGCGGGAGTGTCCGAGGGTGCGGATCCTGGCCACGAGCCGCGAGGGTCTCGCGGTCGATGGCGAGCATGTGTGGCCGTTGCGGTCGTTGCCGCTTCCCGACGCGTCGGGTGTCGGGATCGCGACAAATGATGCGGTGCGCCTGTTCGTGGAACGCGCGGAGGCGGCACGGGCGAGTTTTGGATTCGACCCCTCGAATGAAGGTGCGGTGGGAGAGATCTGTCGGCGCCTGGATGGGATTCCGCTAGCGATCGAGTTGGCGGCGGCGCGAGTGGTGTCGATGTCGCCGTCGGAGATCCGTGGGCTGCTCGATGAGCGATTCCGGCTTCTCACCGGTGGGCGACGCAGTGCCGTGGAACGGCATCAGACGTTGCGGGCGACGGTCGACTGGTCGTATTCGCTGCTCGGCGAGCGGGAACGAGCGGTGTTCGACCGGCTCGGGGTGTTCGCCGGCAGCTTCGACGCCCAGGCGGCGCAGGCAGTCGTGGTCGGCGACGGGGTCGAAGCCTGGGATGTGCTGGACGCGCTCACCGAGCTGGTGGCGAAGTCGATGGTCGTCGCCGAAGAGACCGCGGAGGGCACGACCCGCTACCAGATGCTCGAAACCCTGGGTCAGTACGCCCGCGAACGCCTCGACGAGCACGGCGACACCGACCGGTGGCGTCGCCGCCACGCCGAGCACTTCGCCGCGTGGGCTGAAGACGCCGGACCGGGCCTCGTCAGCCGCGACGAGCTCACCTGGCGGACGCGCGAGAACGTGGAGCTTGACAATCTCCGGGCCGCGGTGACCTGGGCGCTCGACCGCGACGATCCCGACGACGTCGCCTCGCCCTGCGTGTCATCGGCGCACTCGCCTACGAGTCCCGGATCGACCCCGCGGCGGGCATCGGGGCCTGGGCCGAACGGGCCCTGCCCCACATCGAGATCACCACAACGCAGCTGCGGTACGCGGTGACCGTCGCTGCCGCGTCATACGAAATCCGCCTCGGGAACTACGAATATGCCCAGGAACTCGCAGAGCGAGCGATCTGCGATGGCGTGCCCCTCGGCGCGGCCGCGCCCCAGCTGGCCTATTTGACGCTCGCGTCTGTGCCTCGGTGCGCGGGGGATGCGCAACAAGCGCTTGACATCGTGCTCGACGCTGCCCGGCTGCTCAACCGCGACTTCCCTGACTCCGCGCACGGCGAAGTACTTCATGGGAACGCAGCCATATTCGCAGCACAGTCTGATGATCCGATCGCACGAGCCGAAGCCGAGGTCGCGCTCCGCCACGCACGCGAGGCCGCCAATCCGAGCGCCCTCGCCGCTGCGCTGATGGCCTACGGATTTGCCCTAATCACCGACGACCCCGCCGCCGCTCTCACCGCGTTCGACGAGAGCATCTCGCTCTCGCGCCAGGGCGCGAGCCCCCTGACGTTCGCGACGGCTTGTATCTCGCTGCGGGCATGCGTGTCCGCAGCGGCGACCTCCCGCATGCGGCACGGGACCTCCGCGAGGCGTTCGAACGATCCCGCCAGAACGGCACCCGCCTCACCTTCTACTCCTGCATCCTGTGGGGGATCGAGCTCCTGCTCAGCCTCCACCACCTCGAACAAGCAGCCGTCTTCGACGGCATCGCCAGCACCGGCCTTACCCCCGAATATCGCGTGGGGACCGGATGGGGCCACCCACACCCTGCCGTCGCATCTGCACGCGTCGCCGACGGACCAGTCCTCTATGACCAGGCGTTTCACACCGGCGCGCTCATGACCTACGACCAGGCTGTCGACCACAGCCTCCGAACCCTCGACGACGTCATCAACGGCACCGACGACGCCTGGCTGATGCGTCGTTAGGACGTGATCTCGTTGTCAGCTGCGTGATCGAGCACCGCGGTGGGTGTGAGCTCGCCGCGGCGGGTACGGAAGTCACGCAATGTGTAGCCGGTCACGACCGCAGGCCCGGCCCCGCCGGCGTGTGCGGTTGCGGCGCGTCGCAGCCCGAACATTGGGGCCAGCTCGCCGAAGTAATTGCCGGACTCCACGACCGCGAGCAGGTTCTCGCCGCCGTCGGACAGCTCTTGAACGATGTCGATACGGCCTGAGTCCACTTCGTAGACCAGGTCCCCGGCGGTGCCCTGGCGAAAGAGCACTTCCCCCGCCGCAAGTTGGACTCGGTCTGGCGGACGCGACTCGCTCGAGGGACGCGGGGTGAGCTCCACCACCCGGTCAGCCAGCGGCAACAGCCGTTCGTCGTGCGTCGCGATCACCACCACGCGCCCGGCGCCGCGAGCTCGCGCAGCAGCCGGATCACACCATCGACCTGCACGTAGTCGAGCGACGCGGTGGGCTCGTCGGCCACGATCAACGGCGGATCGAGCGCGAGCGCTCGGGCGATCGCGACGCGTTGCTGCTGGCCACCTGAGAGCTTGCCCGGCTGATGGTGCATCCGGTCCTCGAGCCCCACCATCGTCAAGAGTTCTTCCGATCGCGCCTCTTGGCAGCTTTGCGTCCCACCCCCGCGTAGCGCATCGCGATGTAGATGTTTTCCTGCGCGGTGAGGCTCGGGATGAGATTGAACGATTGGAACACCACACCGACCGTTCGGCGTCGGTAGTCCGCCAGGTCGGCGCCCTTCAGTGCCGTCACTTCGATGTCGCCGACGTGGATCGATCCTGAGGTGGGGGTGAGGATCGACGAGAGCATCGACAGCAGCGTGGTCTTCCCGCATCCGCTTGCACCGAGGAGGAGCGCGAGGTCCCCGGTCGCCAGGTCGAGGTCGAAGTGGTCGAACGGTCGCACCACATACCCGCCGCTCGAGTACTCCATCGTCAGATCCCGTATGCGGATCTCGGGCATCACTGGCCCCCGAACGCCACGGCAGGGTCGGTCGTCAGCGCCCGCCGCACCCCGGCGAGACTTGCCAGCACTCCGACCACAAGGCTGATGGCGACGAGTTGCAGAATGCCGGCCGGCCGCCGAGTTCCGACGGGAACGGCAAACCGAGTCCGACCAGCTTCGAGACTCCGATCGCGAGGACCGCCGCGATCAGCGAGACGATCACGGCTTGGAGCATCAGGCCGCCCACGATGAGCCGTGTCGGTGCGCCGGTGGCCTTGAAGACCGCGAAGTCGCGCATCCGCTCGATCGCCGACAGGTACACGATCAGGCCGATGATCCCCGCCGCAATGAGCCACATGAGCACGGCCATCACCACAATGGACTGCACGCCCCCGGCGAGCGGCCGATTGAGGTCGGAGACCACCTGCTCGTTCGTCACCGTTGTTGTCCCGGCCGGGGCGCGGTCGTGCCCTTGACCGCGATCCCCATCGCGAGCGGCTGACCCTTGAACACGATGTCCTGCGCATCGTGCAGCGACACGAACACCGTCGGGACCCCGAAGTAGTAGCGGCCCTCGGTGGTCTTACCGACCACCCGGAACTCCTTACCGCCCACCACGATCCGCGGACCAACGTCGAGCGAGACACCCGAACTGATGACCGCTTCACCCGACTTCTGCGCCGACCGTCCTTCGCTGATCGGCGGGCTCCCCAACCCACCCAACACGTGCCCAATGAGGTTCGCGTCCTTCGCGGGATGGAGAGCAATCACCGTCCTGCTGAGCACAACCGCGTCCGCCCGCTTCACCCCAGACTCCCGCCGAACGGCGTCCCCGGTCGCGGCGCCGAGGACACGCGTCGTGGTGAACGGACCGGTAGCGCCCTGGGCAACCACCCAACGATCGGCGCCGAACAGCGCGACGATCGCGGGGGTCTCACTCTGCACCGAGCGTCGCATTCCATCAATCGCGAGCGCGATGCCGAACACCAACGACGTGACGACGACTGCAATCACGAACCGGCGCGCCCGGAACTGCAAATCCCGAACGCTCACCAACCACACGTGAGTCGCACCGCCCGCCCCATCCCCACTCGCCCCACGAACAAGGCCACGGTCTAGCACCCGCCAGCGCGGCCAAAGGGTCAGTCGACTGAACCACCGAGAAGGTGGACCGCCGACTACCCCAAGCCCCGAAGCACTCCACAGCGGGAGGGCCAGAGCTTGCGCACACAACCGCGCACCGAACGCGCGAAGAACCGCCACGCTCAGGAGCCCAGAACGGCGTCATCACGTCGGCTCCCGGTTCTTGCGCCAGGCGTTGACTGCACGAGCAAGGGAGTTTGCCCGCTCTGGCGCGCATACGCGGAGCTGCTACGCGTCGCTCTGGGTCTTGATTCGGCGAACCCGCGAGCGGCTGACCGCAGATCCCTTCGTCGACCTTGCCGGCGATCGTTCTGCGGATCGCGACCGGGCAGACCGGGTTCTGTTTCGTCTTCGGGTTCCTGACGTCCATGTATCGGGCAGCGCATCCCGTGACCGAACATATGTTCGTATCGTCAACGCAGTGCGCGCACGGAAGAACATCGCCGTAGAAGGGTCTGACCTGCAGCTTTGGGCTGCGCCCCCGGGAGGATTCGAACCTCCGCACACGGTTTAGGAAACCGACGCTCTATCCCCTGAGCTACGGGGGCGGGGCCGGCGCGAATTGGTGGAAGAGACCCGATGCCGGACCGCTCAGGATAGAGCGACGCGGGCGTCTCGACCCGCGATTGACGTGCTCAGCTGTGCGAGGGCATCGAAGCGACACCAGGGCGCACTCGGGAAGCGCTTTGGCATCGAGGGTGCACGTCAGGCGGCAGCGGAGGTGCGTCGCGTTCGCGATGTCGATGCAAAGCGATGGCGTGGGCGAAAGGACGCTCCTCCGCTCCTGGGCGTCATCCCTGACGTTGGGATCATGAGCCGAAGACACAGGAACGCCCTCACGCGAACCCAGTCGAGGCCGCAGACGACGTGGTCAAGTCGTCGTGTCGGCGTGCTTTCTTACCAGGGCCAGCGACCAGTGATTTCGACTTCCAGAGAGAAGCTCAGGAATGTGCGGATGAGCACAATCGCGCCGAGGACCGCGTCGCTTGTCAGCGAGGGCTAGGCAGCAACGGTGCGAACGATTGTGACCGGCCACCAAGAGCTCGAGCCCCAGCAAGATGGTCCGGCCGAGCATTTCGCGAAATCGGCGGTAGACGTCAGTTTCGTGTCGCGTGAGACGGATGACGGCGCTCGCGCGGCGGCGCGACGATGATGACGATACTCCCGCGCCGTCGATCGTCTCGCCGACCTTTTCCACGATGTCGTAGAAATCGATATCGCATCCGCCAGCCGCGTCCGCTTGAATGCGAAATGTGCCGCCTTGCAGGCGGGTTGCCGTTCGATCGTGGCTGCCCGGGAACTCCACTTCGGGCCGCCCGCTGGTTCACATGACTGAACTCGCGGCTCAGCCCTCTGCGAAGAAGTCGAGGTAGACCTGGGCCAGGGCGGCCGGGTTCTCCAGCGCGATGTTGTGTCCGGAGGCGGGGATCACGGCGCCGCGGACGTCGTGGGCCACTTGCGCGAGCTGTTTGGAGACCTGGTCCCCGAGATACGCCTCCGCGCCGACGGCCAGGACCGGGCAGCTGATCGGGTCGGCGTAGTGCGGTTGGTTCTGTTCGGCGTCGGTCTGGCGGGCGCGGTACATCTCCAAGATGCCTCTGGTGCCGCCCGGCTGCTCCGCCGAGTGCACCATCTCGTCGATGTCTTCCTCGGTCGCCGCGCTGGGGTCCCACATCTGCCGTCTGGCGTAGTAGGTCCAGAACGGCCGTTCCCGCCCGGCGATCAGCAGCTCCGGCACGTTCGGCAGGCTGAAGAAGCTGAAGTGCCAGCCGGTGCGCATGTCGTCGGCGGCGAGCGAAGGGTCGGGTCCGCCGCCGGGCAATCCGGGACCGGCCGGCAGCCCGGGGAGGAGCGTTTCCTGGAAGATCAGTTGCTGCACGCGGGGCCGATGGAAGGCGGCGACGGCGTAGGCGATGGCGGCGCCCCAGTCCTCGCCGGCGACGCGGAACTGGTCGAAGCCCAGGTGCGTGGCCAGTTCGGCGACGTCACCGGCCATGGTTGCGGTGTCGTAGCCACTCAGAGGGCGCTGGGAGCCGCCGGCGCCTCGGTTGTCGACCGTGATGACGGTGTAGTGCGGGGTCAGGAGCGGCACGACGTGGCGCCAGTACGACATGGTCTTCGGCGTGCCGTGCAGCAAGAACACCGGCTCCCCGGCGCCGCCGATCGCGTAGTGGATCTCCACGCCGTTGACCTTGGGCTTGCCGTGCGTGAGCCGGACTCCGGCGTGGTCAGTGAGGTCCATCTCGGCGAACTCCTTCTTCTTGGCGGGTGGGCCGATGCCGGGGGCGCGGCCGAGCCACATCGTGTGCTCGAGGTGACGGTTGACGGATTCGGCGTCGTTTCGGCGGGGAGGAAGCCGTTCGAAATCTGGTTTGGCGGTTGAGCTTGGGGGGTGTCGTCCTCGTTGGCTGACCGACGGTTGCTGCTCGCGAGCGTATGTACGCGGAGAGCGGGCCGTCGGTGCATTGCCTTCACCGCGTGTGGCTCCCGTCACCGATCTCCCCGGGGGTTCCGATGATCAACCGTTCTCGGAACGCAGAAGGCTGACTCCCGATTCGCAGAACCCCAGTCGAGCGACGGGCATCGGACTCAGCGGATGCGTCTGATCTCGCCGATCGGAGGTCGACGAACCACAACCGACGCTCATCCGCGCTCCCGATCGGGTTGCGCGGTGCGCTTGCAACCACTAGTTGGGCTGTCTCGCTCACCTATGTGTGCGGCAACCTTCACTGAGGTGGCGTCGAGAATCGAACATGGGTCAAGTGGTCTCGGCGACGAGTCCGATCCCGATGCCGAGCAGCCAGATGTCCTTGCTGACGGCGATGCCCTGGGGGGTGGGCCAGACACTGCCTGGCTTGTGGAGCGCTGGTGTGCGGAGGTACATCGCGATCAAGCCGCCGGCGAATGCCGTGAGCGTGGTTCCGGCGAGGCGGCTCGGGACCAGGGGCGTCAGGAGGGCGGCGCCGAGGCCGAGTTCCGCGGCCGCGAGTGC
>CAWELN010000017.1:0-48424 GCA_963809795.1 uncultured Actinomycetes bacterium | reverse complement strand
GACGAGCACTCGTCGTTAGGGAGCAGCTCGACCTGGGGAGGCGCGAACGTCAGAGTTCGATGCTCGGCTGTGGCGGGCGTGGCGAGAGCGCGGGGGCGGGAGCTGGCTGCCTGACGTGTGGTGACTGTTCGATCGTTCGGCCGACGGTTGCGAGTTGGTGGCGGTAGGTGTCGAGGGCATCGTGTTCGGGGCCTTCGGGTATGCGCTGGAGAACTCGGAGCACTTCGAGCATGCGCGGCTCGGATCACCTCGGGTGGTTCGGCGTGGTTCATCGCGCGGCGGAGGACGCTGTGGGCGGCCCAGTCGGGCCGTTCTCGTTGGGCCACGCGAGCGATGACTTCGGCGGGTGTCGGTGGTGTTGCGCTGTGGCCGTGGGCATGGGCGGATGTCGGGTTCGCAGATCGCATATGCGTGGTTGGTGTCGCGGCCGCGGCTGAGGGCGGTGTAGAGCTCGCTGCGATACATGGCGGGGGTGACGATGACGTGGGTTTCGTCGACGGTGAGGCCTTGGGCGGCGGCGATGGTGGTGGCGTACGCCAAGCGGACGTGGTGCGCGACGTAGTCGGCGGCCAGGGTGATCCGAGCGGGTGGCGGAGGTGCTCGACGTCGAGGGTCCCGCGGCGCTGGTCGATGGCGACCACGTGCCAGCGGTCGTGGTTGTGGACCCATTGGTCGGGGCCGTAGGAGAGTCGGCGGTCGTTGCGGCGGGTTTCGATGTGATCGCCGACGCTGATCGTCTGCGCCCCGGCCTCGGTGTGCACGCGGATGCCGCGCGCCTCGACTTCGCCGGCGATGACACGGGCCGCGCGTGCGTGGGTGGCGAGCCGGTGGGTGGTGGCGTGATCGTGGGCGAGCATGATCGCGTCACGCCCGGCCTGGTGAGCGGCCCACCAGCCGGTGAGACAGTCACGGTGCGCTTGAGATTGAGGGCCGCCGTGAACACGGCCGTGCCGGGCAAGCGCCTCGAGGCCGGTATGGGCACCGCGACGCAGCTCGGCGAGGGCGTGGGCTTCCCACCGGTGGGTGAAGCGATGCGCCTCGTGGAGCTCGATAGCGCCGAGGGTGTCGGCGAGGGCGGCGAACATGCCGCCGGGGGCGCGGATGGCGCCGAGTTGCTGGTGGTCGCCGACCAGGACGAGTTTGGCGCCGTGGCGGGCGACGAGATCGACGAGGCGATCGAGGTCTCGGGTCGCGAGCATGCCGGCTTCGTCGACGACGACGACGTGGCGGGGAGTGAGCGCCCAGCCGGCGGGCGGCCGCTGGTGGTCGTGCCAGTCGAAGAACTTGGCGACGGTCTCCGCCGGGCATGTCGGCTTCGCAACGCAGCATTTCGGCAGCTGCCGCGGTGTGGCTCAGGCCGATCACCTGGTAGCCGGCGTTGTCCCAGGCGTTCGCGGCGACGCGCAGCATGGTGGTCTTGCCGGTGCCGGCGGGACCGATCACGACCTCGAGCCGGCGGCCCTGGCTCGTGACGGCCCGTACCGCGTCGTGCTGGTCGGTACCGAGCGGGGTGGCGCTCGTCCGCGATGGCACGGTCGAGGGTCTCGGGGGTGATGCGCCCGATGCCGGCGGCGCGGCCGATCTGCGCGGCGTGCAGGATCCGGCCCTCGACCGCGAGCATCTCCCGGGTCGTGTACCGGGCGGCCTCGGGTGCGTCCCAGACGCTGCCACCGTCGCGACGGACCAGTGACGGGGGCGCCTCGACAGCGTTCGGGTGGCTGCACACCGACCACCATCGGCATCGGCCAGCACGGCATCGGCGATCCGCTCGACGTGTGCACCCACCTGGGCCGCGTCGCCGCCGACGGCAGGATCGACGTGGCGGGTGACCGCTTGCACGACGTCGCGGCGGGTGAACGTCGCCCGCTCGACGCACAACTCGCGCACGACGTCGCTGACCACGTGTGCCGGTGTGAGGGGTGCACCAAGAGCGTTGCGTACCGATGGCCGCCTGGACAACTGCGCCAGGTTCCCAGCCGGCGTCGCGGGCTTCGCTCGCCCACCGCTCGTACAGACCCACCTCCGAGACGTGGTCGTGCGTTTTGGGGCGACGCGTGGCGAGCACCGCCAGGCGATAGACCCGCCCCCGTTCATCGGCCTCCAACGACCGGCCGAGAGCCCGTTCGAGCTCGGCGATCTTCGCCTCGGCCGCGGCTTCGACCTCGACGGTGCGGGTGCTGAAGCGTGCCAGCAGCTGGTGCGGGATGCCGGCCAGTTCGGCCTGGCCATGCTCACTCACCGGACCCCAGACCACCCCGAGCCGGCGCGTCAGCTCGGCTCGCAACCCGGCCTGGTAGAGCATCCCGGCGGTCTTGGCCTCCTCGAACAGCGCCCGCCCGTGCAACGCCCGCCACGAGCCATCCTGGGCGTCGCGGACCTTGTTGAGGATCAGACAGTGCGAGTGCAGCTGCGGGTCCAGGGCGCGGCTGGTGCGATGCTCGAAGCGGGCGATCACCAGCCCCTCGGTGTCGGTGATCATCACGCCGTTGCGACCCCGACGCGTGAACGCGGCGTGGTCCTCGAGATACGCCAACCCCGCGTCCTCCACCGCCGTCACATGCGCCGCCCGCACCTGGGCGCGGACCTCCCGATCGCCGAGCGCGAACACCAGCGACACCGACTTCGGCGCCGAGAACGTCGCGTCGAAACCGATCACCCCGTCGGGACGCCACCGACGACCCAGCTGCTCGCCGGTCCCGGGATGGCGCGCTTCACCGAACGCGAGACCCAACGCCTCGGCAGAGACCGTGCCGGTGATACCGGCCGCGGTCGCGCCGGCACCGGTCCACACCCCCGGCGCTTCCCCCGCGCCCGTGTAGTAGTCCTCCAAGCCATCGGCGACCTCGCGGGCGTAGTACTCCCACCCTGCCGTCTTCATCACGCCGATGCTCAACACCGGCGATCACTCCCGGCACGGCTGCGGCGGTGACTCCCGCATCGACGATGCAACTGTCTGTCCTTCGATCAGTGGTGGATCTGAAGAGAGGTCGGGCGAGGTGTGAGGGCGGCGTCGCGGGGTCGCGCTGTGTCGTGGGCTCGCGGTGGGTGTTGGAAAGGCGTGGGTGACTGGGCGCGTGTCAGTCCGCGGACGCGCTTCCTCGCCCTCTCCAGGGACCTGGGGCACCCGGGTGAACCACGTCCGCTTGCCTCCTTGGCCCCCTTCGGTCCACGTCGCCGCCTGGGGGTGAGCCCACCCTTGGAGTCAGTGCGGGACAACTGCGCGCATCAAGGAGTCGCCCCAGTGAGTGAAATGACGAGCCGGTCTCGAGCGGGAGAGAGCCTCCTCACGATCGAGGAGGTCGCCGACCAACTGCACGTCGGTGTGCGGTTCGTCCGTCGCTTGGTGGCCGAGCGACGAATCGTGTTCCACAAGGTCGGGCGCTATGTGCGCTTCCACCCAGCGGACGTCGAGGCGCTGATCGAGGCGGGGCGGGTCGAGAACAGCCCTGGCCGAGGCTCGGCGCGGTGAGCCACAGTGGCCGGCGAGCAGAGGAGGTCGGCATGACGCGGCGTGCATTCGGATCTATCGACCAACTGCAATCGGGCCGCTGGCGGGCCCGCTATCGCGATGGCGCGGGGCGCGCGCACTCCCGGGTGTTCAAGACCAAGACGGACGCGTCCGCGTTCCTGGCGACGATCGAGACCGACTTGCTGCGCGGCGATTGGAATGATCCGCGGCTGACTGGCGTGCCGGTGCGCGTGTGGGCGGAGCAGTGGTTCGAGACCACGGCTCACCTCAAGCCGAAGACCCGAGTCGAGTACGCGTCGAATCTTCGCAACCACGTTCTGCCGTTCTTCGGCGACAAGCCGGTCGGTTCGGTCGACGCGCTCGGCGTCCGCCAGTTCGTGTCCATGCTGCGCGCGGATGGGCTCGAGCACGGCACCGTGAAGAAGGCGAAGGCGGTTCTCTCGATGGTGCTCGGCTCCGCGGCGGAGGCGGGCGCGATCAAGGCCAACCCGTGCGCCAACATCAGGATCGGTCGGGCCGCTCGGCGTGAGATGGTGTTCCTGACCGCGGACGAAGTCGAAGCGCTCGCGACGGCGATCGTGGAGCCCTACGGGACCCTCGTACGGTTCGCCGCGTACACGGGCCTTCGAGCCGGCGAAATCGCAGCGCTTCGCGTCGGACGCCTTGACATGCTGCGCCGGCGGGTCGAGGTTGCCGAGTCGCTCTCGATCGTCCCTGGGCAGGGCCTGGTCTTCGGGCCGACGAAGAACTACCAGCGTCGCACCGTCCCGGTGCCGGCGTTCCTCGCCGAGGAGCTCGCCGAGTATCTCGCCAGCTGTGGGAGTCTTGGTCGAGACGCGCTCGTGTTCACATCGCAGCAGGGCGCACCGCTACGCCAGCATCACTTCTACTGGCGCTACTTCAAGCCCGCCGTGCAGCGCGCCAGCATCGAAGTGCAGCCTCGGTTCCACGATCTCCGGCACACGGCTGTCGCGCTGCTCATCGCGGAGGGCGCGCACCAACTCACGATCATGCGCCGTCTCGGTCACTCGTCGATCCAGATCACCCTGGATACGTACGGGCACCTGTTTCCCGAGCTCGAGGAAGACGTGACCCAGCGGCTCGACGCCGTCGGCCGCGCGGCCCGCGCGCGTCGCGCGAGCTGATTCGTTGTGTCACGTGGGTGTCACGCCGCGCACGCGCTGCAGTGACAGACCCGTTCTGACCAGGGGAAACAGTCCGGGGCGGAGGGAGTGGGATTCGAACCCACGGTGAGTTGCCCCACACACGCTTTCCAAGCGTGCCGATTCGGCCGCTCTCGCACCCCTCCAGGGGCGTCGATGCTACCCGGCGCCGTGTAGCCTCCCGGGTGGACCGTGCTAGGCGGGGAGCTCGTGGTGCCCTGTACCCCAAACCCACGTCAGGGGGGCTGAATCCCCGCTCGAGGCTCGGGCCGCCTAGAGGTACGACCCGCACGAGGCGTTGAGGGTCGGGTCCTGCGCAACGGGATCCTGTGAATCGAGTCAGGTCCGGAAGGAAGCAGCTCTCAGCGGGCCCTCTCGTGTGCCGCAGGGGTGCCTGACCCGAGTCGAAGGCGAGCACGACCTCCTGGCGCCCGAGTCGACAGCGGGTGCACGGTCCATCTCCGCACGGCTGCGATCGTGCGCGCGCTTCACCGCCTGCGGCGAAACGCGCGTCAGTTCAGGCGGGACGTCGGCGTGAACCGCACGGGCATCGCCTCGGGGCCGACGATGAAGTTCGACGCCCGGTACGGCAGCGGCCCGTCGCCGGCCGGCTCGAGGTCGGGGAGCCGGTGGAACAGCACGTCGAACATGACGTTCAGCTCCAGCCGGGCCAGCGCCTGGCCCAGGCAGTAGTGCGGGCCGAAGCCGAAGGCGATGTGTTGGTTGGGGTCGCGGCGCACGTCGAAGGTGAACGGGTCGGGGAACTCGTCAGGGTCGCGGTTGGCCGACGGGTACATCAGGATCAGCTGATCACCCGCGTGCAGCGTCTCCCCGCGCAGCTCGACGTCGTGCACCACGGTGCGCGACATGTTCTTGATCGGGGACACCCACCGCAGCATCTCCTCGACGCCGGTCTGCAGCGCCCCCGGTTCGTCGCGCATGATGACGTGCTGGTCGGGGTGCGCGAACAGCGCCAGCTGCCCGCCCGTGATCACGTGCCGGGTGGTCTCGTCGCCGCCGATGAGGATGAGCAGCGTCTCCTGGACGATCGACTCG
The DNA here is from genome assembly GCA_963809795.1 of uncultured Actinomycetes bacterium. Lineage (GTDB taxonomy): Bacteria > Actinomycetota > Acidimicrobiia > IMCC26256 > DASPTH01 > DASUAS01. The sequence continues at coordinate 42,736 of CAWELN010000017.1, read as the reverse complement.
TCGTCGAGCCGCTCGCCGTTGACCTCGGAGTGGCAGAGCAGGCTGATGAGGTCGGACTGCTGCGGCTTGGACCGCCGGTCGGCGATGACGCCGAGCTGCAGCTCCCGGAACCCCATGCTCGCCTCCATCGACGCGAGCGCGACCTCGGGGTCGGGATCGGCGGTGGTGGCGCGGATGAGGTCGTCGGACCACTTGAGCAGGTCGTCGTACGCGCTCGGCTCGAACCCGAGCATGTCGGCGATGAGGAGCAGCGGCAGCGGGGCGGCGACGTCCCACACGAAGTCGCACTCGCCGCGCTCGCACACCCTGTCGATGATCTCGTTGCAGATCACCCGGATGCGCGCCTCGTGCTCGGCGACCCGTTTCGGCGTGAACCCGTGGTACACGAGCGACCGCCGGCGCTGGTGCTCCGGGTTGTCCATGCTGATCATCATCGGCAGCGGCATCCCGTGCGGGCGGGGCCCGCCGTAGCTGGAGAAGCCCTTGGCGTCCTTCTCGATGGCCAGCACGTCGTCGTACTTCGTGATCGCCCAGACGTCGCTCTTGGCGTCGTAGTAGACGGGCGCGTGCTCGCGCAGCCACGTCCAGTCGTCGTGCGGCTCGGTCGAGTACCAGGCGCCGTCGAGAAGGTCGATGTCGTCGCGGACCGGGTGCTTCGGCATGCCCGCAGTATGCCGCGGCCCCGACCGGCCCCGCAGGGCTCGCGTAAACTGCTGGTATCGAGCCCGTGCGAAGGGGGACCCCCATGGCCAGCCACGTCGACTTCGAGATCTTCGACTGCGACAACCACTACTACGAGGCGATCGACGCCTTCACCCGCTACGCCGAGCCGGGCATGGCCAAGCGCACCATGCAGTGGGGTGAGATCGACGGCAAGCAGCGGCTGCTCGTCGGCGGCAAGATCAACCGCTTCATCCCCAACCCGACCTTCGACCCCATCTCGAAGCCGGGCGCGCTCGACGAGTACTTCCGCGGCCGCAACCCCAAGGGCGAGGGGGTCCGGGAGCTCTTCGGCGACCTCGACCCGATGAGCGACCACCCCGAGTACCGCAACCGCGACGCCCGTCTGAAGCTGATGGACGAGCAGGGCATGCGCGGCGCGATCTTCCTTCCCACCCTCGGCGTCGGCATGGAGCAGGCGCTGCTCGACGACCCGCCCGCGCTGCTCGCCGCGTTCCGGGCCTTCAACCGGTGGCTGGAGGAGGACTGGGGCTTCGCCTACCAGGAGCGCATCTTCGGCGCGCCCATGGTGACGCTCGTCGACCCCGACGAGGCGCTGAAGTCGGTGCAGTGGGGCCTCGACCACGACGCCCGCTTCTTCGTGCTCGTCCCCGGGCCCGTGATCACGCGCTCGGGTCCGGTGTCGCCCGCCGACCCGGTGTTCGATCCGATGTGGGGTCTCCTCGCCGAGTCGGGCGCGGTCGTCACCGCGCACGGCGGCAACGCCTACTACTCGCGGTACCTCGCCGACTGGGGCGAGGGCACCGAGATGGAGGCGTTCCGCCAGAACCCGTTCCGTTCGATCGTGTCGTGGAGCGCGGTGCAGGACTGGTTCGCCAACCTGCTCGCCCACGGTCTGTTCCAGCGCTTCCCCAACCTGCGCATGGCGTCGATCGAGACCGGCTCCGACTGGGTGTTCCACCTCTTCGACAAGCTGAAGAAGTCGTACTCGCAGACGCCGCAGGCCTACCCCGAAGACCCGCGCGAGACGTTCAAGCGCCACGTCTGGGTGTCGCCCTACTACGAGGACGAGCTCGCCTCGCTGCGCGACATCCTCGGTGCCGACCACATGCTGATGGGTTCCGACTTCCCACACGCCGAGGGCCTGGCCGAGCCGAGCTCGTACATCAAGGACCTGGAGAACTTCGGCTTCACGCCCGAGGACTCGCGCCTGGTGATGCGCGAAAACGGTGTGGAGCTGTCGCAGCGCCGCCCCGCGTGACGACCCTCTCCTGGCCGTCCGAGGCCGTTCCCGAATCCGTCCTCACCGCGCTCACCGGGCCCGGCGCGCCCTTCGAGCTGCGCGAAGAGGCCGTGCTCGGTGCGCCCATGCTCGTCTTCACGCAGCGCCCGAGGAGCCTCGTCGAGCTGCTGCGCGGGGCGGCCGAGCGGATGGGTGACCGGCCGTACGTGATCTTCCCGGACCGGCAGTACACGTTCGCGTCGATCCTGCAGCCGATCGCCGCAGTCGCCGCCGCACTGCGCGACGAGTACGGGGTGGGGCCCGGTGACCGGGTCGCCATCGTCGCTCCCAACACCGTCGAGTACGCGCTCACGTTCTGGGCGACCACCGCGCTCGGCGCCATCACGGTCGGGCTCAACGGCTGGTGGACGGGCGAAGAGATCGCGTACGCGGTGGAGCTCACGGAACCGAAGGTGCTGTTCGGCGACCGCCGCCGGCTCGAGCGCCTCGAGGGTGTCGACCTGGCAGACGGGCTGCCGGTGCTCGAGTTCGAACGGGACTTCCCGGCGCTCGAGGCGTACGCGCCCGACGCCGCGCTCCCCGACGTCGCCATCGACGAGGACGATCCGTTCGTCATCCTCTTCACCAGCGGCACCACCGGGCGCCCCAAGGGTGTGATGCTGTCGCACCGCAGCAACATCCACTTCCTGATGGCGTCGATGCTCAACGGCGCGGTCGCGATGATGACCGACCTGGAGAGCGGTGTGCCGATCACACCGCCGGCCGAGAACCCGGTGATCATCTCGGCGGCGCCGATGTTCCACATCGCCGGTCTGAACTGCCAGCTGGTCATGTCGACGCTGACGAACATGACGATCGTCTACCCGCCGCCGGGCAAGTGGCGGGAGGACACGCACCTCGAGCTCACCGAGCAGCACGGCGCGACCACGTGGGCGATGGTGCCCACCCAACTGTGGCGCATCCTCGACTACCCGCAGCTCGACCGCTACGACACGTCGAGCGTGCGCAACGTCGGCGGCGGGAGTGCGGTGTGGCCGCCGGAGCTGCTGCGCACCCTCGCCGAGCGCATCCCGACCGCGAAGGCCGGCACCGCGCTCGGCTACGGCAGCACCGAGACCACGGGCCTCGGCACGACGCTGCGGCCCGGGTTGCTCCTGGAGCACGCCGACAGCATCGGGACCGCGTCCGCCACCATGCAGGTGCAGGTGCGCGACCCCGAGACCGACAAGCCCCTGCCCGAGGGCGAGGTCGGCGAGATCTGCCTCCGCGGGGGATCGTGCTTCCTGGGGTACTGGCGCAACCCCGAGGCGACCGCCCGGGCGCTCGACGACGACCGCTGGTACCGCACCGGCGACTTCGGCGTGATCCGCGACGGCTACGTGCACCTGGAGGGTCGTCGCCAGGACCTCATCATCCGTGGCGGCGAGAACATCTCACCGATCGAGATCGAGAACCGCCTCTTCGAGCACCCCGAGATCGCCGAGGTCGCGATCGTCGGCGTCGACCACCCCACCCTCGGGCAGGAGGTCGTCGCCTTCGTGGTGCCGCACACGGCCGGCGCGATCACCGAGGCCGACGTGCAGCAGTGGGTGGCGGCGACGCTGGCCGGCTTCAAGGTTCCGCGCCGGGTCGAGTTCCGCGACGACCTGCCCCACAACGCCAGCGGCAAGGTGCTGAAGCACGTGCTGGCGTCGCCGGACGACGGCGAGTGGCTTCGTCGAGGAGTGAAGGCTCCATCGACATCGAGCAGTTCATGGGCCTCGCGCTCGACGAAGCGCGCGCCGCCCTTGCGCACGACGACGTGCCCGTCGGCGCGCTCGTGGTGCGCGTCGCGGATGGCACCGTCCTGGCGCGCCGCCACAACGAACGCGAGTTGGACGGCGATCCGACCGCGCACGCGGAGTTGCTCGCGATCACCGACGCCGCGCGCCAGCGGACAGGCTGGCGGCTCGACGACTGCGCGCTCGTCGTGACGTTGGAGCCGTGCCCGATGTGCGCGGGCGCGGCATTGGCCGCGCGCATCCCGCTGGTGGTGTTCGGTGCCGCCGACCCGAAGGCGGGCGCGCTCGGCAGCCTCTACCACTTCGGTGCCGACCCCCGGCTGCACCACGCCATCGAAGTCCGCGACGGTGTGCGGTCGGCCGAGTCGGCGGCGTTGCTCAAGGAGTTCTTCGCGGGCCGCCGCCTACAATGACCGGGCTCGGAGGGATGCGAGAGCGGCCGAATCGGATGGTCTCGAAAACCATTGTGGCGCAAGTCACCCTGGGTTCAAATCCCAGTCCCTCCGCCACATAACCGCAGGTCAGAGGCAATGTTCGCACCTGGCCAGCGTCGGATGTTGACCCTCCCGCGAGGCCTTGGCGTGGATCTCGTGCCCGGCGGGAGGGCAACGCCGTGGTCCGAGCGCCACGCGCGGGACGACACCACCGCCTAGCAGCTCGTCGTGTACGCCCGGCGCGATTCCCGCGGCACGACGAATACGTGCGTCGCACGTTGCGAGGCGTCTCTCGCCGCGAGGCGAACCAGGTGCACGCGCGGGACTCGTCGTCGACGTGCAGCAGGTCGCGCCGGCCCGTCGCGCGCTCACGTGAACCAGCTCGCCGAGCAACGGTGGGAGCGCACGCGGTCGTGCGGGAGAGCACACCAGCGAGGTTCATCCGGTGGTCAGCGGAATCAGCGGGGTACGATCTGGCATCTCGTCGGGGCTTCTCGTCCAAATCCTCGTCACCGGTCTCGCCGCAGGCGCAACCTACGGGCTCGTCGCCGTGGGCTTCGACTTCCTGTACCGCGCCACGAGCGCGTTGCAATTCGCCCAAGGCGACTTGGCCGGTGCCGCCGTCGTGATCGCGCTGGCTGTCACCGGCGCGACCACCGCAAGCGTCGACCAGTCCTCGCCCGGTCTGAAGGCGGTCGCGTCGCTGCTCGCCATCGTGGGCGTGACCGCGGCGAGCACGGGTCTCGGCGTCCTCGTTGTGTGGCGCAGCCCGCGGCGTGGCGAAAGCCTGCGGTGGCTCGGGATCGTCGTGGGCACCGCGTTGTTGCTCGGTGCCGTCTTCCGAGCCGCGGTTCCCCGGTTCGCCTACTTCCCCGAGCTCGTCCCGCGTGGCAACGCCCGGGTGGTGCTGGCGTTCGGGGCCGGCGTCGACGGTCGCGCCCTCTGGCAACTGGCGATCGGGTTCGTGATCGCCGTGACGGTCGACCAGCTGATCGTCAGAACCCACCGCGGCCGGGCCCTGGTGGGCGTGTCCGACAACGCCGATGCGGCGCGGGTCATGGGGCTGCCGGTTCGAACGCTCGTCCTGGTCGCGTTCGCGCTCGCCGGCACGCTCACGGCGGTGGCCGGTCTGCTCGCCGAGTCGGGCAGCGTCGTCGGGCCCGACACTGGGGCCGTGCTCGGCGTCAACGCGATCGCCGCGGTCGCTCTCGCCCGCTTCGGCGGTCGGCGACGGGTGTTCGTGACGGCGCTCGCCCTCGGGGTCGCGGAGTCGGCCATCGTCACCTTCCACGTCGGCGGCTGGGGCCCACTCGGCGTGAAGTGGCGGGTGGTCCTCCCCGTCCTCGTTGCGCTCGCCGTGCTGGCGACACACCCGCCGCGCTTCGCGCGGGACGTTCGCGAATGAACCGACGCGCGATCATCGGCGTCCTCGGCGTGGGCGCGGCGTTCGCGGTGCCGATCGTCCTGCGCCAGTCGGCCCTCCTCGACGTCACCACTGCGGTCCTCTTGATCACCGTGGTGCTCGCCCTCGCGTTCGCCTTCCACACCTGCGGGATCCCGTCGCTCGCGCAGGGTGCTTTCGTGGGGCTGGGAGCGTATACGGCCGCGGTGGCCCAGAGCCGCTGGGGCTTCGACCCCATCGCGGCGGTCGCGTTCGTCGCCGTGGCAGGGTTTCTTCCGGCCCTCGTCGCCGGTCTCGCAATCGCGCGGCTCCGCCCGACCTTCGCTGCGCTAGCGACGTGGCTACTGGGCTGGTGCTTCGTGCTCGCGGTGGGCGCGTTCCCGGGCGTGAGTGGTGGGAGCCGCGGGATCGTGTTGCCCCGTGCCGTCGTGGACATCCACGCTCTCGGGCGCCCGTTTGTCGTCGGCCCCGTCTTCTGGTGGGCGGCCGCCGTCGCTTTGGCCGCGATCGTCCTCGGCGTGCAAGCCTCCGGCCGCCGACGCTACGGACCACCGCTCCAGTTGGTGCGCGCCGACGCGCCCGCCGCCACCGCCATGGGACTGCACGTCGAAGCGCTGCGCACCGGCGCGATGACGGCGAGCTCCTGGGTCGCGGTCGTCGCGGGCAGCCTCCTCGTGCAGGTGCACGGAATCGCTGATCCCACGCAGTACCGCGTCGATCTGTCGTATCGGCTACTCCTCGCGGTGATCATCGGCGGCTCGGCGCCGGTGATCGGACCGATGCTCGGTATCGGGATCGTGGCCGGCAGCAACACCCTCGCCGATGCGCTCCTGCCACCGAGCGCGAACCAGTACGTACCCGTCGCGGTCGCGGCGACGCTGCTCGTGCTCGTGGTTCTGGCGCCGACTGGACTCGACCTGCGCCTTCTTGTCGCCCGCCTCAAGCCCCGGTGCACCACCGGCGACCGCGATCGCGCGCCGACCGATCCCCTCGGCCCCGGCCGCGGTGCCGAAGTCCACGTGAACGGCGTCACCCTCGTGATCGAAGGCAACACCGTTCTTCGCGACGTGACCGTCGCAGTGGAATCGGGGACGTGCTTGGCGATCGTGGGGCCGAACGGTTCGGGAAAGACGATGCTCGCCCGCGTCATCGCCGGCACCCATCATCCCTCCGAAGGGCGCGTTGTCGTAGAACTGCGCCCGCCCGACCCCGATCGGGCCGCGGCCCCCGTCAGTCGTATGCTGCAGCGCACGATCGCGGCCCCCACGCTGCCCACCGCCACCGTGGTACTGGCGGCCGCCGAGCCGACCCGGGCAACCGGCTGGCTCCAGGCGCTCACCGCGACGCCACTCGCGCGGTCCGAGCAGCGCGACGTGGAGCGTCGCGTGTCTTCAGTCCTCGCGTGGTGCGGTATCCCGAGCGCGGCCCAGCAGCCCATGGGGACGCTGAACGCAACCGAGCAACGCCTCGCCCAGTTGGCGAGCGCAATGGTCAGCGCCCCGTCGGTCGTGATCCTGGACGAGCCCACATCCGGACTCGACGTCGACGGCGCTCGCCGCCTCACCGAGCGAATCCACGCGTTGCACTCCACGGGGATCACCGTGATCGTCATCGAACACGATCTCGCCGTCGTCCGCTCGGTTGCGGACCGGTACGCGGTGCTGCTCGACGGGCAGATCCGCGCACACGGAGAGAGCGACGCCATCGACACCGACCCAATCGTCCGGGCCCTCAGCGGAGGGCCCGAATGAGGCTGCGTGACCATGTCAGGCTCGTGACGCGTGGGGTGTCGGTCGCCGTCGCGGGCCTTGTCGCAATGGTGGCCCTCCCGGCCGTGGCGCGGAGCGAGCCGGCAAGCCACACCGCGCTCATCGTGGTCGACGTGCCGCTCCACTACTCGCCGGTCGCGCAGACCATCGTGAACGGCGCGAAGCTGGCCGCAGACCAGATCAACGCCGCCGGCGGCGTGCCGATCGGCGGCCACCGGGCGGTACAGCTCCGCGTGGAGGCCGTCGACAGCAAGCTCTCACCAACCACCACCCGCGACAATGTGAATGCCGCGATCGCCGACGGCGCCGCCACCGTCGTCGACGAGGGGACCGGGGTGGATGCCGCGTGGCAAGCGGCCAACGACGCCGGCCTGCCGATCGGGATCGTGTACCAAGGCGCCGCGTCCCTCGTCGATGCCAAGGCGCGGCCGAACGTCTTCCGGATCGCGCCCACCGACCACGGCGTCGCGTTCCGACTCGCCGAGTACGTCGTCCCGATGCACCCACGGGTCGCACTGATCACCGACGACAGCGAGTACGGCACCGGTGGGCTCAGCGCCCTCCACGACGCCTTCACCACCATTCCCAACGCGGTCGCGGCCGACCTCCAGGTGCCCGCAGGGACCGATCCCGCGCCCCAGGTGATCGAAGCGCGCGAACAGCGGCGCCGGCGCAATCGTCGTTTGGGCCGAAGCTCCGACCGTTGCCGCGGTCGTTCGCGCGGGCGCGCCAATCCGGCTGGACGGTCCCGATCTACTCTGCACCGAGCGTGGAGGACCCGCTGGTCCGCCAGCAACTCGCGGACAATCCCGAATGGCTCGATGGGCTGACGTTCGCGCTGTCGCGACTCACGTCGGAACGAGGCCCCGGGCCCTTCGAGCAGTTCGAGGCCGCATACACGCAGCGCTTCGGCGCGGACCTCGTCGGCGTGAAGTCGCACGGCCGTAACGTCATACAGGCACCCGACTACGCGATGTACAGCTACGACTTCGTGAAGGTCGTCGCAGCCGCGATGCAACGCTCTCGAAGCACTCGCGCGAGTCAGAGTCTGCTGAAGGCGATGCAGCGTGTCGAGATCACGGGCGCGAACGGCGACGAACGTAGCTTCAACGAGCTGAGCCACGAAGGCGTGGTGGACGACGACATCTTCTTCGCAGTCTTTCACGACCTGGTATGGACGCCGGCGAAGAACGATCCGCTCTCGGCGACGCTGCCGCCGATCAAGCAGACGAACTGAAGTCCGCTCGACGGGGTCCACTCAATGACGGGCCCACACGACGCCACCCGCCCCGACGAGGATCGCGAGCCCGATGCCGAAGGCCACGATGACGAGAACGTTGGCGTGGCGCCTCGTCGTCGACAGCCTGGCGTGGAGTGTCGGGGCCGGGACCACCGAGAAGGTCGCGGCGGTCGAGGCCGTTCCCACGCCCGGGACAAACGGCGCGTAGTCCATGACCACCAGGCTGCGTAGAAGCACGAGATCGAGTCCGTTGAGTGCGGCGCGCGCCGCGGCGGGCTCTGCGTCGGGAGGAAGGGGCGGAAGGTCGGCGAGCGTCGGCGCGACCATCGTGACCGTCAAGTGCAGGGCGACCGGCCCGGACCCGTGGAGGACCAGGGCATCATCGGCGCTGGACCCCGCCACCACCGAGTCGACGTCCTCGGGGATCCCACCGAACGCGATCTCGCCCGTGATCCGGACCGGCACGTTCACGACCTGCGCGACCGGGACCACGTCGCCGGCGGGTGTGAGTGAGGCCGGCACCCCCGCCTCCCCCGCCGCCGGCAGTCCGCCTCCAGCGAGAACAGCCCGGGCCGCGTCGATGGCGCGGGAGAGCGACGCCGGTGCCGGCGTCCCGGTCGGCGTCATGACGCTGACCGCGGTGCTGTTCGCGATCGACACGGTCACCTCGCGCCCACGAGTTGTGCCCCGGACGGCCACCGGCATCCGTTGCGCTGCGGCACGCCCCAGCAGCGTCGCGTCGGCGGCGAGCTCACGCCGGCCGGGCGTGAAGCCCTCCCACAGCAGGGTTCCTTGCCGGAGCCCGGGCCGTGACGTCGCGTTCGCGGGCACGACGTCGGCCGCGTCCAGCGGAAGCTCGACGATGAAGTCGCCCGTTCCGTCGATCACGACGCGTCGACGCACCGTGACCGGGCCCGACGACCCGTCCGGTCGCACCCCGAGGGCAACCGCCTCCGAGACCGTGACGGGCCCTGGCGCGTGATTGTCGATCGGACCGAGCTGCCCGCGCGCCAGGGCCTGGGCCACCAGACGCTCGTGGCGGCCCCGAATCGAGTCCGGGAGGGGCAGACCGGAGGTGACCGCAAACGAGACACCGAGCACCCCGAGCACGCCGACAGCAGTCAGACCTCCCAGCAGTGCCGCCGCGAATCCTCGGGCCGCGCCGCGCATCAGCCCAGCCTACGAGGCAGACCGCGACGTGTCCGCCCGCATCCGGAGGAGGACCACGGCGTTCGCCGTGGACTCGATGCGCCCGCGTGCGCTGTCGGCGACGAGGACGATCTTGCGTTCCTCCTCCGCCAGTCGAGCGATCAGCTCGCCGGACCGGGCAGCAGCGCGCGGCGCCAACGCATGGAACGGCTCGTCGAAGAGCGCGATCCGAGTTCGCGGCGCGAGCGCGCGAACCAGGGCGAGCAGTCGTTGCTCGCCGCCGGACAGGCTGCCCGCGCGAACCGACCATCGGGCCGCGAGCTCGGGGAAGGCAACGCCGACGAAGCCGACATCGTCGGGACACATCAGGGCCACGTTCTCGGCCACGGTCAGCCCGGGGAACACCCCGCCCGAGGGGGGCAGGTAGCAGATTCCGAGCCGCGCGCGCTGCGGCGCCGAACGGCTGTCGATCCGTTCGCCACCGATCGAGATCGTGCCTTCGGACGCCGGGACGAGACCGGCAATCGCCTCGAGGAGCGTCGACTTCCCCGACCCGAGTGGACCCACTACGGCCGCGACCCGGCCCTGAGGTACGACGAGGTCCACGTGGTCGACCACGACCGCCGACCCGAGTCGGACGGTGAGCCCGGCGATCTCCAGCGCGGTCACGCTGGCTACGCGGGCCGAGCAGTCACCCGAACCGAGAGACGTCCCGTGCACGGTTCCTTGAGCGCGACCTGACCCGATGTCGCGGACGACGCGAAGTTGACCTCGGCGTCATCCGGATCCTTCTCCTTGTGGGTGACGGCATACGGCGGCGACTTCAGAGCCTTGCTCCAGGCCGCATAGGCCTTCGCGAGGGTTGTCTTCATGTAGCCGACCGCAATGTTCGACGGTCCCGCGCTGCTCGTGCTCGTGTAGACCACGTTGGACGGACTCGGGAAATCCGTCGGGAGCCCATTGGAACCCGAGAGCGCCGCCGGCGCGGTTGAGCACTTCTTGGCCGGGTGGTCGTCCTTGGCCTGCGCCGCACCACCCCAAGCCGACACGACACCCACGAGAACGAACGCGACGATCGCGAAACGTGGCATCCGACACGCACCTCCGCGGCAATCACCACCCAACCCCGTGCGTTATACCATTCCGAGAGATGCGCGCTATGACGCCGTTGGTCTGCGCGGCGCTGCTCGCGGTGTGTGCAAGCGGGTGCAGTGGCGGACAGACGGCAAGTTCGCGCCCGAGCACATCTTCGCGCCACGTCACGTCCAAACCTGCGGCCGCGACGTCGGCCCAGCCGCCAGGCGCAACGACGACTCTGCCGGTCCAGCCCACGTGCACGAACGTTCCCGCCGCGATCGGTCCGGTCCCCGGCTGGCTGCCCGCGGAGTTCCCCCTCCCGAACGGGACTTCGTTCTTGGGCGACCAGAGTGACGGTGCGGGCGGCCGAATCGGCCAGTTCAGCGCGCCCAGCGCGGACCCGGCGGGGTACTTCGCGTCGGTGACTTCCCAACTCCAAGGCGCAGGATGGGCCGTCACGAGCTACCCGGAGAGCTTCGCGCCGCCCAACGAACGCGAGGGGCTCGTTCGCGAAACCGCCCCAGTCGCTCGCGTTCCGGATCAACACGTACACCTATTGCGGCGGAGCCGCTCAGATCTCCGTGGACGTGGTCGGCTGAGGCACCGTGCTTCACCTCGCTCACGTCGTGCGGCGCCGTTGGAACCTCTCACGTCCATCTCATCTCACCTCCTCGATGCGGAGGGCGACGCGCAGAGCAACGCCGCGACCGCGCCACGCAGGCGCGAGCTCTCATGGTTGCGCGAGTGACCGTCTGATTCGATCGGTTAGCATCCCGCGGTTCTCCGTTCGATGTGGTTGAGCATGCGGGGGGTCGACGCTCATGACTGCTCGTCACCGTCGGGGTCGATCGAAGCTTCTCGCGTGCTTGGTGGGCGCCGCGGCGCTTCTCGCCGCGTCCGTCGGCACGGCCAGCGGCGCCGCGTCGTCTGGGCAATTGGAAGTCAACGTGATGAACGAGCCCGTCAGAGGCGGAGAGCCGGAACTGGCCGTGAATCCGCGCAGTCCCGCCAACCTCGTCATCGGCCACACAGCCGTCGGCAACACTTACGCCAACAACTCCTCCGCAGCAGGAATGACGGCCGTGAATGACGGTCTTCAGGTGAGCCACGACGGCGGAAAGACCTGGACCGCCGACAAGGCCCTCCACACGAGCGGCTATTCGGAGGGGCCGAACCCGTACTTGATGGCCCACGGCCAGCCGACGGCGACCGGCTTCACGTCGACCGTCAACGGCGTTGGGGATCCGATCGAGGCAAGTGGGCCGGACGGCACGCTCTACGCAGGCGGCGTGTTGGCCCACACGACGCCCACGGGCCCGCCACCGTTCGGCTTCAGTGTCCCCCAGGGCGGGATCGCGGTGGCCCGATCGACCGATGGCGGTCGGACCTTCAGTCCGATCAGTGTCGTCTTGGGCGACCAGAACGTGGAAGGGATGGTCGGTCGCGGGATGAACCCGAAGGGAATCTCGACATTCGGGGTCATCCCGTTCGACCGTCCGTGGATCGCCGTCGACCAGTCGACCGGTGCTGTCTACGTCTCGACGACGGGACACCCTCAGCGCTACGTCGCCGTTTCCCATGACAAGGGCCGGACATGGGGGCGGATCGAGGCGTTCGACTGTGACGAAGCGACGCCGCCGAACGCCAATCACGATGTCACCTGCGCCACGTATCCCCAAACCGGTGACGGCAACATCGCGGCCGCTCGCGGTGTTCTCGCGGGTACGTACATCTCCAGTGCCGCCCCGGGCAGCACCTGCCCGTGTGTGGTGTTCCAAACGAGCACCGATGCGGGAGCGCATTGGAGCCGCCACGTCGTCACGACCGGCGTGCCCGGCGGCGAGGGAGTCTTCGTTGCCGCCGACCCGTCGCACAAGGGCCGCTTCGCGGTGTTGATCCGGACGTTCGTCCCACAGGAAGTTCAAGTCGTGACGACCGGGGACTCGGGAAACACCTGGTCAACGCCGACGGCACTGGGAAACGAGTCGGTCCAACACACCACCAACCGCCCATGGATCGCGTACGGGCCGACCGGGGTCTTGGCCGCTCTGTGGCGCAACGCGTACCCGCCGTACAACTCAAAATCCTTCTTGACGCCGGGCACCCAGAATGTGTTCGCGGCGATCTCGCGCAACAACGGAAAGACCTTCAGCGCTCCGGTGCAGCTGAACTCCGCGCCGTCACCGCCACCCGATCCCATGCAACTGGCCGAAGACGACGTTTCCTGGGTCACGGTGACGTCACAGTACGTCTACGGCGCGTGGGGTGACTGGCGACCGACGGCCAAGAACCCGGTAGCCGCAGGATCCTCGCCGCCTTCCGGCGAACTCAACTCCTGGATCGCCCGGGTTCCAATCAGGCGCTTCGGCTCTTAGCTGCGTTCGCGTTCGAGGCGCAGCTGCGCGAGCTCGACCGCGACGGCGCGGTCGACGAGCTCGGCGTCGAGCCCGAGCGCGGCGAGCCGTTCGGCGACCTCGTCGTCGGCCGCGACGACACCGAGCAGGAGGTGCTCGGTGCCGATGTAGTTGTGGCCCAGTCGCAGCGCGGCCTTCAGCGCGGCGCGGAGGACGGCCTTGGCCCCTTCGGTGAAGCGGAGCTCGCGCAAGGCAATCGGATCGGGATCGGACCCGCCGGTCGCGGGACCGATCCCGAGGGCGGCGTAGTACCGCTCGTCGGTCACACCGAGCCGATGCACGGCCTTCTCCGCGATGCCGTCGGGCACGGCCAGCAACCCGGCGGCGAGGTGCGCGCGGTCGACCGCGTCGCGGCCGGCGGAGGCCGCCAGCTGTCCCGCGGCCGCCAGCGCGACCCGCGAGCGGGGAGTGAAGCGGGAGAACAGCTTGCCCTCGGGGACCAGTTCGTCACGGGTGACGAAGCGTTGCTGGGCGGCCTGCTTGGAGACCCCCATGCTGGCGCCGATCTGGCTCCACGACGTGCCCGACACCCGGGCCTGGTCGACGAAGTGGCCGATGAGCGCGTCGGACTGCTCGTCGAGGCGCTCGGCGACCAGCACCGCGTCGCCGAGGTGCTCCAGCGCACCACCGTCGGGATGCAGCACCTTGACGTACACGATGAGGTGGTCGAGGGGAACCGGGAAGTCCGGAGCCATGGCGTCAATCCTAGATTGACGAATGCCCGAGCGTCAACCCCCGATTGACGCTGCGTTCAGGAGAACAGCGTCTCGCCCACGTAGCCGCCGGACCCGACGCCCGGTGGGCAGGCGAAGGTGGCGGTCGAGTCGTGGCGGATGTACTCGTTGAGCGCGTCCGGCGCGAGGTTGCGCTGCACCGGGATGAACCCGGTGCGCGGGTCGCGCTGGTACGCGATGAAGAACAGCCCGGAGTCGAGCTGGTTGGTCACCGGGTCGATGCCGTCGGTGAACGAGTAGCCCCGGCGGAGCAACCGGACACCGCGGTTCTCCGCCGGTGCGGCCAACCGGATGTGCGCGTCCTCCGGGATCACCAGCTCACCGTCCTTCGTCGCCGCGAGGTCGACGGTGTCGTGCTCGAGCTTGGAGCCCAGCGGCGCGCCTTCCCCCTTGTCGCGCCCGATGGTCTGCTCCTGGTCGCCGAGCGTCGACCGATCCCAGATCTCGAGCAGCATGCGGATCCGGCGCGTGACGACGTAGCTCCCGCCCCGCATCCAGGCGGGGTCGTCCTGGCGACCGACCCACACGTGCTCGTCGAGCGCCGCGGTGTCGTCGACCAGGATGTTGTTGGTGCCGTCCTTGAACCCCATCAGGTTCCTGGCGGTGACCTGATTCGCGTTCGTGAGCGACGTGCGGCCGAACCCTTGCTGCGACCACCGCAGGGCGACCACACCTCGCCCGATCCGCGCGAGGTCCCGGATGGCGTGGAACGCGACGGTCGGGTCGTCCGCACAGGACTGGATCGCGAGGTCCCCGTCGCTGATCCCGGGCTGGATCTCGTCGCGTGCGAAGCGCGGCATCGGGGCCAGCGCGGCCGGTTTCCGCGCCGCGATGCCGAACGGGTCGCCCGGCCGGTCGAACAGCGACGCGCCGAAGCCGTAGGTGAGCGTGAGCGACGACGGACCGAGCCCGACCGCTTCGCCGGTGTCGTCGGGCGGCAGGTCGACGTCGTCGTTGTCCCGACCGATCTGCTGCCCGAGCACCATCTTGCGCGAGGCGCTCGTCCAGTCCTTCAGGAGCTGCACGAGATCGGAGCGGCTCTCCGAGACGACGTCGAACGAGGCGAAGAGGAGCCGGTCCTGGACCGGTGTGACGATGCCCGCCTGGTGCTCGCCCTCGAACGGGACGACGGCGGCGGAGTCGCTCGGAACGGCCGCGCCGGCGGAGGGGGGATTCCCCAGCGCGTCCGCTCCGAGCGCGACGGTCGCCGCCGTGAGCGCCCCGGCGCCGGCCGTGCCGAGGAACGAGCGACGGCTCACCGATCGCGACGTCACGAATTCACGACCTCCTTGCCCACCTTCGAGAGCGGCTCGGCGAGGGCGTCGATCGCCTGCGCCAGTGCCTTGGTGTCGGCGTTGGTCAGCGCGGTGTAGGCCACGAACGTGCTGCCCGTCCGGTACGGCGCCAGGGCCGCGGTCACCGCCGCGAACTTGGCCTCGACGTCGGCGGCGAGGTCGGGATCCTTCGTCTCGAGAATCGGCTTGACCGCCTCGAACGCGGCCTGCGCGCCCTGGACGTTGGCCTCGAAGTCGACCAGGTCGGTGTGGGAGTACCGCTCCTCCTCACCCGTGATCTTCGACGCCGACACCTCGTTGAGGAGCTCGACCGCGCCGTTCGCGATCGCACCCGGCTGGAGGTCGACATCCTTCACCAGGTTCTGCAGGGTCGCGACGTCGTCGTTCAGAGCCTTGGTGTACGAGGTGAGCCCGTCGGTGGTGCCGTCGACCCAGAGCTTCTGCTCGAGGTAGTGGAACCCGCCCCACTCCTTCTTCGGCACGTCGCCCTCGCGGGCGTCGATCTCCGGGTCGAGGTCGCCGAAGGTCTCGGCCACGGGCTCGATGCGCTCGTAGGCGACGCGTGACGGCGCGTACAGCGCCTTGGCTTGCTCGAGGTTGCCGCTGTCGACGGCGTCGGTGAACGCCTTGGTCGCGGTCACGAGCTGCGCGGTCTGCGCCTCCAGGTACTGGCGGTACTGGTCGACCGCGGCCTTGCCCGCGGCCGACAGCTTGGTGGCCGCGGTCCCGGTGACCAGGAGCTTGGCGGAGGAGTGGTCCGAGCCGCCCGGGCACGAGGTCTTGTACGTCCCCGGCTTCAAGGTGAGCGAGAACTCCTTGTTGAGGCCGGGCGCCACGTTCTCGACCTCGCCGATGATGCGGTCGCCCGAGAGGATCTCGAACTCGCTCACGTCACCCGAGCCGGAGTTGGTCACCTTGAACGTCGTGGGGCCGGCCTTGATCTTCAGCGTGGCCGGGCACCCGTCGTCGTTGATGTCGACCTTGACCGAGTTCGACTTGGCCCCCGCGGCGGCGCCGAGTGCCACCGCGAACGTGGTGCTGGTGATGGTCGCGACGGCAATGGCGCGACCGGTCCTCCGGAACATCAGTAGATCCCTCCAGGCAGTGCGGTTGATCAGACGGTTTCGACGGTCGCTTCGACCGGGGCACGCTGGGTCGCGGCCCGCGCCGGTGGGCGCGTCGGCCGGCAGACGTAGATCGTCATGGGCACCGCGTAGAGCAGGAAGGCGATGACCTCGCCCCACGTGGGCTCGGGCTGGATGCCGAACATGCCGGTGATCAGAGCGGACTGCACCGAGCCGGGGTCGATCAGCCAGCGCAGGTCGACGGCGCGGCCGAGCAGGATGTTCCACCAGTCACCTTCGTGGGCGGTGTGCACCGCGAAGGAGAGCAGGCCCGCAGCCACGAGCACCAGCACGACGCCGGTGATGCGGAAGAACTTC
Source organism: uncultured Actinomycetes bacterium (assembly GCA_963809795.1). Taxonomy (GTDB): domain Bacteria; phylum Actinomycetota; class Acidimicrobiia; order IMCC26256; family DASPTH01; genus DASUAS01. Next base: position 26,075 of record CAWELN010000017.1, on the reverse strand, counting down.
GAGAGGTTGATCTTCACGCCGCCCCGGTAGATGAGGTAGCCGAGCACGCTCGCGAGCGCGACACCGAGGAGCGCGCCGGTGCCGGTGAGGCCCGGGCGGTCGGACTGCTGGAACGCGGCCAGCAGGAACACCGCGGTCTCGAGGCCTTCGCGGAGGACGGCGAGGAACGCCATCGCCACGAGACCGATCGCCGAGCCCTGGACCAGCGCGAGCGACGCCCGCTCCTGCAGATCGCCCTTGAGGTCGGCGGAGTGGCGGCGCATCCACACCACCATCCAGGTGATCATCCCGACGGCGGCCAGCGCGATGACCGTCTCGAGCTGCTCCTGCTCCCGCTGCGGCAGGTTCTCCTCGGCCACGTGCAGCGCGTACGCGACCCCGCCACAGAGCAGCACCGCGCCCAGGACACCCAGCCACATCCACCGCAGGGCGTCGCTGCGACCCTGCTGGCGGAGGAAGGCGGCGACGATGCCGACGATCAGCGCGGCCTCGAGGCCCTCCCGGAGACCGATGACGAAGGTCGGAAGCACGAGCCTAAGGTAAGGGATGCCTTAGGTCGAACGCAAGTCATCCTTCCCTGAGTCCGAGGTTCTCGTAGATCTCGCGGGTCGCGGTCGAGCGGTTGAGCGTGTAGAAGTGCAGGCCCGGAGCACCGCCCTCGAGCAACGCGGCGCACAGCCGGGTCGCCTCGGCGATGCCGACCGCACGTACGGCCGCCGGGTCGTCGCCGACGGCGTGCAGCTTCTCGGCGAGCCACGTCGGGAACTCCGAGCCCTGCATCTCCGCCATGCGCTTGATGCTGGCCAGGCTGGTGGCGGGCATGATGCCCGCGATCACGGGCTTGTCGACACCGAGGGCGCGCAGGCTCTCGACGAGGTCGAAGTAGTGGGCGGGATCGAAGAAGAACTGCGTGATCGCGAAGTCGGCGGCGCGCAGCTTCTCGGCGGTGTGACGCCGATCGGCCTCGCGGTTCGGCGAGCGCGGGTGCGGTTCGGGGTGCGCGGCGACCCCCACCGAGAAGTCGCCGACGCCACGGATCAGCTCCACCAGCTCCACGGCGTAGTGCAGCTCGCCGGGCGGGAGGTCGAGGTCCTTGGGCGGGTCACCCCCCAGGGCGAGGATGTTGTCGATGCCGGCGTCGCGGTAGCGGACGACGATGTCGACCAGCTCGGTGCGCGTGTGCGCGGCACAGGTGAGATGGGCCATCGCGGTCATCGACGTGTCGGCGTTGATCGCGACGACGAGGTCGTGGGTGCGTTCGCGGGTGGTGCCCCCCGCGCCGTAGGTGACCGAGACGTACGACGGCTGGAGCGGCTCGAGATCGCGCAACGTCTGCGCGAGCACGCCCTCCATCTTCTCGTCGCGGGGCGGGAAGAACTCGAACGAGAAGCTCGGACCGGTCTTCAGGATCTCGTTGATCTTCAAGGCGCGTCAGGTTACCGGGGTGCACCCGGCCGGAACCCGCGGAATCGCCGCAACCGGAGCGAGTTGCCCACCACGAACACGCTGGAGCATCCCATCGCGGCGGCGGCGATCACCGGGCTCAGGAGCCCGACCGCGGCCAACGGGATGGCGGCGACGTTGTAGGCGAACGCCCAGAACAGGTTGCCCCTGATCGTCGCCAGGGTCCGCCGCGACAACGCGATGGCGTCGGCGGCGGCGCGGAGGTCCCCGGACACGAGGGTCAGGTCGCTGGCCTCGATGGCGACGTCGGTGCCCGTGCCGATGGCGATGCCGAGGTCGGCCTGCGCCAGCGCGGGGGCGTCGTTCACGCCGTCACCGACGACGGCGACGCGGTGGCCCGCCTCCTGGAGCTCGCGCACGACGTCGACCTTCTGCCCGGGGAGGACGTCGGCCACGACCCGGTCGATGCCGACGTCGCGCGCGACCGCGTCGGCGGTCTCGCGGCGGTCGCCGGTGACCATGATCGTCATGAGCCCGAGCTCGTGCAGTGCCGCCACCGCCGCCGGCGACGTCGGCTTGACCGTGTCGGTGACCACGAACGCGCCGCGCACGACGCCGCCCCATCCGGCGTAGACCACGGTGCGGCCGTCGCCGGGAACGGCCCAGCCTTCGGGCACCGCGCCGACGTACCCCGCGCGACCGACGCGGACCACGACGCCGTCGACCGTCGCCTCCACGCCTTCGCCGGCGTGGCTCACGAACCCGGTCGGCACCACGAGGTCGGCGCCGCGGGCGCGTGCACCGGCGGCCACCGCTCGTGCGATCGGGTGCTCGGACGCGTCCTCGACCGACCCTGCGCGCCGGAGCAACGCCATCACGTCGGTGCCGGGCGCGGGCACGACCGTCGCGACCTGCATGCGCCCCTCGGTGATGGTGCCGGTCTTGTCGAGGACCGCGGCGTCGACCACCTGGGTCGCCTCGAGCACCTCGCCGCCCTTGATCACGATGCCCAGCTGCGCGCCCCGGCCGGTCCCGACCATGATCGCGGTGGGCGTGGCCAGGCCGAGCGCACAGGGGCAGGCGATGATCAGGACGGCCACCGCGGCGGTGAACGCCTGGTCGGCGGGGTTGCCCAGCGCGAGCCAGACCAGCAGGGTGACCAGCGAGATCACGAGCACGGCCGGCACGAACACCGCCGAGATGCGGTCGGCCAGGCGCTGCACCGGCGCCTGCGAGGTCTGCGCCTCCTCGACCAGGCGCGCGATCTGCGCCAGCGCGGTGTCGTCGCCGACCCGGGTCGCCTGCACGACCAGCCGGCCGGACGTGTTCAGCGCCGCGCCGAACACCGCGTCGCCGGGGACGACGTCGACCGGCACCGGTTCCCCGGTGAGCATGGAGACGTCGACGGCCGCGGCGCCGTCGACGACGGTGCCGTCGGTCGCGATCTGCTCACCGGGCCGGACGACGAACCGGTCGCCCACCCGCAGGTCGGCCGCCGGGATCCGGTCGCCGTTCTCGAGGCGGGCGGTCTTCGCCCCGAGCTCGAGGAGGGCCCGGATCGCATCCCCGGATCGGCGCCGCGCCCGCGCCTCGAACCACTTCCCGAGGAGCAGCAGGGTGACGATCGCGGCGGCGGTCTCGAAGTAGACGTGCGGGCCGTCGCCGGCACCGCCGAACACCGCGCCGACACTCATCCCCTGCTCGCCGGCGCCGAGGAACACCAACGCCACGACCGACCACACGTAGGCGGCGATCGTGCCCAGCGAGACGAGCGTGTCCATGGTGGTCGTGCGGTGGCGGAGGTTGAGGAGGGTGGCCCGGTGGAAGGGCCACGCCGACCACAGGATCACCGGCGTGGACAGCGCGAACGCGACCCACTCCCAGCCCCCGAACTGCAGACCGGGCACCATCGAGATCGCGACCACGGGGATGGTCAGGACGACCGCCAGCACGAGGCGCGGGAGCAGCTCGCGCTGCTCGTCGGCGTCGGGGTCGCTCGCCTCGCGCGTCGGCACCGCGTAGCCCAGATCGGCGGCCGCGGCCGCGAACGACGCCGGGCCGGTCCGCGCCGGGTCGTAGGTGACCCGGGCCCGGCGGGTGACGAAGTTCACGTGGACCTCGTGGACGCCGGCGAGCCCGGAAAGGCCCGACTCCAGCCGCGCCGCACAGGAGGCGCAGGTCATCCCGGTCACCGGGACGTCGCACCGCGCCGTGGACGGGTCGTCTACCCTGGTCACGCGCGGTAGCATACCCCCCTAGGGTATTTCACGCAATGGGTGCGAGCGCCGCTCACCCCGGGATCGACGCAGGAGGACGTGGCATGGCCGTGCGTGGCTACAGCCTCGAGAAGGACGACTACCGGAAGCGGCTACGGCGCATCGAAGGTCAGGTGCGGGGCCTGCAGCGCATGATCGACGACGACGAGTACTGCATCGACGTGCTCACCCAGATCGTGTCGGTGACCAAGGCGCTGCAGGGTGTGGGGCTGGGCCTCCTCGACGAGCACGTGCGCCACTGCGTGCGCGACGCCGCCACGTCCGACACCGCCGAGGGTGACGCCAAGATCGAGGAGGCGGTCCAGGCGGTCGAGCGCCTGCTGCGGGTCTGAGCGCTCAGGCCACGGGCGCGGCCTCGTAGGCCGCGCGCTGCACGCGCAGCGCGTCGAGCTGGCGGCGCGACAGGTTGCGCACCACCAGGACCGCGAGCACCGCCGCGACCGCCAGGACGACGACCCCGATCAGGGCCACGGTGTTGCTCGTCTCGATGTCGTCGAGCGAGCCGCTGTCGTGCAGGCCGGCACCGGAGTACGAGAAGCGCAGCAGCGCGACCAACCACGCGGCCCACCACCAGCCGACCAGCCACGATCCGGGCGCGTTGCGCCAGTGCGCGTCGCCGCGGGGACGCGAGGCATCACCACCTCGCCAGAGGTCCTGCACGATCAGCACCGGGATCACGAGGTTGGCGAACGGGATGAACCAGCTCCCGATGGACCACCCGGGACCGAAGCGGGGGTTGCGGCGACCGAGTGCCTCGTTGTTCTTGGCCGCCCGGAACATCCAGACGATGAAGAGCACCACGATCACGACCTGGACCAGCACGAACAGCGACGACGCCGCGCTCACGTAGTCGTCCGCGTCCTGAGCCCGTTGCAGGATGTCGGTGAAGTTCCCGCCCCGCACGTCACGGACCACCGAGATCCGGTTGGCGAGCGCGACGGCGAGGAGCGCCGACGAGACCAGCATCACCCCGAAGCAGACGGTGAGCGCGAGGACCAGGACCCGGTGGTCGCGCCACCGGGCCGGTGCTGCCGAGGCGGGTTGCGGCGGTGGTGGAGGCGGTGGCGGAAGCGGCGACGACGGCGGCGGAGCCGGGGGCGGGAACGTCACCGCAGGGAGCGTAGGGGGTGCCGTCCGGGTGCCGGCGACCTGGGGGCCTTCCGCGCCCTTGTGCCAGACTCGTCGGATGCCGCCCGAGAAGCTGAGCTGGAAGCACCTCTATTCCGAGGTGGTCACCTCGGGGCTGTGCACCGGGTGCGCCGGATGTGTCATCGCGTGCCCTCACGACGTGCTCGGCTACAAGGACACCGAGGGTGTGTACAAGCCGTTCCAGCTCGAGGAGGGGTGGGGCCCCGACAACTGCAGCCACGGCGAGAAGAGCTGCACGTCGTGCACGCGTGCGTGCCCCCGCTTCCGCGCCTGGGAGCCCGACATCGACGAGTTCATGTTCGGACGCGCGCGCGACGCCGAGGAGCCGTCGGGCGTCTTCAAGGACATCGTGCTCGCCCGTGCCACCGACCCGGTGCTCGCGGAGGTGGGCCAGGACGGCGGCCTCGTGTCGGCCCTGCTGCTGTACGCGCTCGAGCACGACATGATCGACGCCGCCCTCGTGAGCTACCTGGAGGGCGATGGCACCTCGTGGAAGGCGATCCCGGGCGTCGCCCGCACGAAGGACGAGATCATCGCCTCCGCCGGGAGCCGCTACACGTACTCGGCGAACACGATGGCGTACCTGGACGCGATCGAGAGCGGCGCCGAGCGCATCGCCCTCGTGGGCATGAGCTGCCAGTCGTCGGTGCCGCCGGTGATGAAGCAGCGCAAGGCCGGGAAGGTGGCCCGGCGGCTCGCCCTCAACATCGGGCTCCTGTGCTCCAAGACCTTCGACGACGCCATCTTCGAAGAGCTGTTCGAGGCCAAGTACGGCCTGAAGAAGTCCGAGATGAAGAAGATGAACATCAAGGGCGTCTTCCAGATCTGGATGAACAACGGTGACTACCACGAGGTGCCGCTCAAGGAGTGCCATGCGTGGACGCGCGAGGGCTGCAAGATGTGCCCGGACTTCGCCGCCGAGCACGCCGACATCTCCACCGGCGGCATCGGCAAGTTCAACGACTGGACGTTGACCATCGTGCGTACCGAGATCGGTCGCGACCTGATGGACGGCATGATCCGCGACGGATGGATCGAGACCCGTCCCGGCGACGACGACCCCGGCGCCATCGCGCTGATGCACAAGCTCTCGGCGAAGTCGCGCAAGCGCTGGCCGGAGTTCGCGATCGACGCCCCGCGGCTGCTCCCCGCGCCCGCCCCCTCCTGACCGACGGTCGGCGATGCCCGACCACCGCCACGTCCGGATACCCGTCCTCGGCAAGGCGGCGCCGCCGATGGGCACCGACTTCGTCTCGCTGGAGGCCGCGAGTGGCATCGCCCTCCTGCTGGGCGCCGCCGCGGCGCTGATCTGGGCCAACACCGACACCACCGGGTACGCGAGCTGGTGGGGACGCACCCTGACCATCGGGTCGGGTGACCTCGCGATCACCGAGACGCTCGTGCACTGGGTGAACGACGCGCTGATGACGATCTTCTTCTTCGTGGTCGGGCTCGAGATCAAACGCGAGCTGGTGACCGGCGAGCTGCGCGAGACGAGCCGTGCCGCGTTGCCCGCCATCGCGGCGATCGGCGGCATGGTGGTGCCGGCCGTCGTCTACGTCCTGCTCAACCTCGGTGGCACCGGCCTCGACGGTTGGGCGATCCCCATGGCGACCGACATCGCGTTCGCGGTCGGGGTGCTGGCGATCCTCGGCGCCCGGGTGCCGAGCAGCCTGAAGGTCTTCCTCCTGACGTTGGCCATCGTCGACGACATCGGCGCCATCATCGTGATCGCGCTCTTCTACTCGAGCGGGGTCGAGCCGCTCTGGCTGCTCGGCGGGGTCGCGGTCGTGGTGCTCGTGCTCGTGATGTCGCGGCTCGGGATCGACCGACCGCTCGCCTACGTCATCCCGGGCGCGCTCCTGTGGTTGTGCCTCTACGAGGCGGGCATCGAGCCCACGCTCGCGGGCGTGGTGTTGGGACTGCTCACGCCGGCGCTCCCCCGACGCGGCCGTCCGGTGCTCGAGCGACTCGAGTCGGCCCTGCACCCGGTCTCGAGCTTCGTGATCGTGCCCCTGTTCGCGCTCGCCAATGCCGGCGTGGTGCTCACGGGCGACGCGATCGACCACGCGTTGGCCAGCCGGGTGACCATCGGCATCGTGGCGGGCCTCGTCGTCGGCAAGTTCGTCGGCATCTCCGGCGCGTCGGTGCTCGCGCTGCGCCTCCGCATCGGTCGTCTCCCGGACGACCTCGGGCTCGCGCACATCTTCGGCGTGGCCATCCTGGGGGGCATCGGCTTCACCGTGTCGCTGTTCATCACCGACCTGGCCTTCCGGGGTCAGGTCATCGACGACGCCAAGATCGGGGTCCTGGCCGCGTCCGCGCTCGCCGCCCTCATCGGAACGGTGGTCCTGCGGGTCGTGCTGCGCGACGCCGGGACGCCGCAACGGAATCGACCAGAGTGAAGGAGATGCAGTGAAGGCGTGGCCGGATGGCCGGGACGCCGCAACGGAATCGACCAGAGTGAAGGAGATGCAGTGAAGGCGTGGCCGGATGGCCGGGACGCCGCAACGGAATCGACCAGAGTGAAGGAGATGCAGTGAAGGCGTGGCCGGATGGCCGGGACGCCGCAACGGAATCGACCAGAGTGAAGGAGATGCAGGGATGAAGGTCGTGGCGATGGTCGGCGACCTCATGGACCGCTCGCGGGTGTCGGGCGCGGTCCCGGACGTGCAATTCACGACCGACCCGGCGGAGTGCGCGGGTGCCGACGTGGTGATCGTCGATCTCGCCCGCCACGCCGATGTGGTGGCCGCGGTGCGCGCCGCCGCGCCCGGCGCGCGCATCGTCGCCTTCGGTCCCCACGTCGACACCGACGTGCTCGAGCGGGCCGGACGCGACGGCGCCGACACGGTGCTCCCCCGCTCCCGGTTCTTCCAGGATCCGGCGGCGGCGATCCGCTCCTGAGTCTGCGAGACTGCGCCGATGGCCGACCATCCCATGGACACGACCGTCACCGATCACCTGCTGGCGACCACACGCGCCGTCCGCAAGCGCCTCGATCTCCAGCGCCCGGTGGAGCCCGAGGTGATCCTCGAGTGCCTCCGGCTCGCGGTGCAATCGCCCACCGGCAGCAACTCCCAGACGTGGCACTGGCTCGTCGTCACCGATCCCGAGAAGCGGGCGCAGCTCAAGGAGCTCTACGGCGCCATGGGCCGCCAGTACCTCGAGTCGCAGGCCGAGACGGCCGAGGACCCGCAGACCCGGCGGGTGTACCAGTCGGCCGTCTACCTCTTGAACATCCTCGACCAGGTCCCGGTCCACGTGATCCCGTGTGTGGAGGGCCGGATCGACGGCGCCGAGAACTTCGGCGCCGCCAGCTTCTACGGTTCGATCCTCCCCGCGGTCTGGAGCTTCATGCTCGCCCTGCGCTCACGCGGGCTCGGGTCGGTGTGGACCACCCTGCACCTCGCCAAGGAATCCGAGGCCGCCGAGCTGCTGGGCATCCCCGAGGGCTTCACCCAGGTGGCGCTGATCCCGGTGGCGTACACGACCGGCGGCGACTTCAAGCCCGCCGCCCGCCCGCCGGTCGAGGGCATCACCTACTGGGACACCTGGGGCGCGACCCAGGAGTAACCCCGGTCGCCCGGCAGGAGTCGAATTGTCGATGCTCTCCGTCGTTTCGCGCCTCGAGACCGCCGCGGAACGGTCGGGCACCGTCACGTTCGTCGGTTCGGCCGCGGGTGGGGCCGGCGCCACCGACCCGGTCGAGTGGGCCCGACTCCACGACGAGGCGCGGGGCATCGCCGCGGCCCTGCAGGCCCGGGGCGTCGGCCCCGGGGTGCACGTCGGGATCCTCGGCCCCACGACCCGGGCCCTCGTCACCACCATCCAGGCGACCTTCCTGGCCGGCGGCACCGTCGTCGCCCTGCCGCTGCCCATGCGGCTGGGCTCGATCGAGGAGTTCGTCGAGCAGACCCGCCGGCGGATCGCGAGCGCCGACACCGCGGTCGTGGTCGTCGACCCCGACCTCGCGCCGTTCCTCGACCCGCCGTCGAGGCTGTCGGCGCCCATCGTGCTGCTCGACGAGCTGGTGCGCGACGGCGCTCGCGTCGGCGCCGGCGCGTGGAGGCGGCCCCCGGACGATCCCGAGCGGCTGACCATCCTCCAGTTCACCAGCGGCTCGACCGCCGCGCCCAAGGGCGTCATGCTCCCCGACCGTTGCGTCGGGGCGAACATCGACGCCATCATCGCCGGCGCCGGCATCAGCGAAGCCGACCGGGCGGTGTCGTGGTTGCCCCTGTACCACGACATGGGGCTCATCGGGCTGCTGATGACGCCGATGCTCACCGGCTTCGAGCTGGTGTTGGGCGCGCCCCAGGACTTCCTCGCCGCGCCGGCGAACTGGTTGCAGTGGATCTCCGAGTACCGGGGCACGATCACCGCCGGCCCGAACTTCTCGTACGCACTCGCGGCGCGCGCGTTGCGGCGCGCCGGTGGGCTCGACCTCTCGAGCTGGCGACTCGCCCTGAACGGTGCCGAGACCGTCGACCCGACCGCGGTGGAGGCCTTCTGCGCGGCGGCGGGTCCCCACGGCTTCGACGCCCGGGCCGCGTACCCCGTCTTCGGCATGGCCGAGGCGACCCTCGGCGTGACCTTCCCCGAGGTCGGGGAGGGGATGACCGTCGACACCGTGGATCGACACGCGCTGGAGCACGACCGCGTGGCGGTCCCGGCGGTCGACCGCGACGCCGGCCGCCGGCTCGCGTTCCTCGGAAGGCCGCTGCCCGGCTTCGAGCTTCGGATCGTCGACCCCCGCACCCGCCAGGCGCGCGGCGAGCGTGAGGTCGGCGAGCTGGAGCTGCGGGGGCCGTCGGTGACCCCGGGGTACTACCGCAACCCGGAGGCGACCGCGGCCGCCATCGTCGACGGGTGGCTGCGCACCGGGGACCTCGCCTACGTCGTGGACGGCCGCCTCGTCGTGTGCGGCCGACTCAAGGACATGATCATCGTCGGCGGGCGCAACGTGTTCCCCGAGGACGTCGAGCGGGCGGCCGCGGCGGTGGACGGCGTGCGGGCCGGCAACGTGATCGCATTCGGCAGTGACCGGCGCCGGGGCCGCGAGGCGATCGTCGTCGTCGCCGAGACCAAGAGCGACGACCTGCACCTGGTGCACGACTCGGTCATCGACCTGGTCTGCGACGCGGTGGGGGTGCCACCCGTCGACGTGGTGCTGGTGCGGCCGGGCACCCTGCCCAAGACGTCGTCCGGCAAGCTGCAGCGGTCGTTGTGCCGCGACCGCTACCACGACGACGAGCTCGAACCGGTCTGACCGGCCCGGGCCGTCGCCGCGGGGTGCGGAGGTGGCTCAGCGCCGCTCTTCGACGGGCCGGCGCTCGTCCGGTTGCGACGCGGCCGCGGCCGGCGCCGCGGTGTCGGACGACGGCGGCTCGACGTCATCGACGAGCATCTCCTCGAACAACGCGCGGTACGAGATCACCGCTTGCCGCAGGTCCTCGGTCGAGGTGCGCCCCTCGATGGTGCGCGCCGCGATCGTGTGGGCGCGGCGGTAGTTCTGCACGACCTCGGGGTGGTCGACGGAGACGAGCTCACTCCGGGTGTCGAAGTCGTCGACCGGATACCCGCGCTCACGCATCAGGTCGGTGATGAGGCGATCGGCGTCGGCCACCGCGACTTGTGGCCGGTCGACGAAGGTGCTCTGCATGTCGGTCCACTGCTGCGAGTACCGCTGACGCGACGCCTCGCTGAGCGGACGCAGCTCCAGCTCGTCGCGCTTGGCCTCGCGCTCCCGCAGCTCCCGTTCGGCGGTGCGCCGGTTGCGGGAGTCGTCGACGGTGCGGCCGTACTCGGAGCCGAAGCGGCCCTGCAGGTGGGCCCGGCGGCGCTTCCGGAGCATCCCCATGACGACCAGCGCGACCACCACGACGACAGCCGCCGCGATCACGATCCAGATCCAGGTGTCCATCGGTTCTCCCCCTGTTCGTCCTACCCACGGGCTGATCTCCCTGGGGTTACCCGTTGGCGGCGACCGGGAATCAGTGCCCGGACCCCGGCCGAGGGAACCCAGCGGGCAGAATGGGGAGTTCTACATGCCGATGGAGCCCGCGACCCTCGCGCCCGGGACCGCAGATCCCGGAGTCCTGCTCGTCGACGTCCCCACGACGTCGCCGCGCTCGTCGCGTCGCGAGCTCGTGCGGATCTTCCTCGTGCTGCTCGCGCTCACCTTCGCGCTGCGCCTCCCGGCGTTCTTCACGCCGGTGTTCAACTCCGACGAGACGTTCCTGGCCACCCAGGCCCACGTCCTGACCGACGGCGGTCAGCTGTACCAGGACGCCATCGACCGCAAGCCGCCGATCGTTCCGTACGTGTACGCGGCGACGTTCACGTTCTTCGAGACGACCGCGCTGTGGTCCGTCCGCATCGTCGCGATGTTGGCCGTCGCACTGACCGCCCTGCTGCTCGCGATCGAGGCTCGGCGACGGTACGGCGCGCGCGCGGGCTGGATCGCGGGGATCATGTTCGTCGTCGCGATGGTCGCGTTCGCGCCGCAGGACGGCCAGGCGGCGAACTTCGAGGTGTTCATGCTGCCGTCGATGACGGCGGCGATCCTGTTCGCCCGCCGCGGACGCGGGTTCCTGGCCGGCGTCGCGATCGCGGCGGCGACGTTGGCGAAGCAGACCGGCGCGGCGACCCTCCTCCCCGTGGTGTACCTGATCGCGCGCGCCCGCGGGAAGAAGGGCGTGGGCCAGGTCGCGCTCGGCTTCACGATCCCGACCGCGCTGGTCGCGCTGGCGATGGGCCCGTCGCAGCTCCTGTACTGGACCGTCCTCGGCAACGGCTCGTACGTGGGCATGAAGACGATGTCGACGGTGGTGCTCACCACCTTCCTGTTCATGACCGGCATGTGGGCCCTCTGCAACCTGCCCCTGCTCTGGAAGATCCCGAGCGCCTGGGGCCAGCGGAAGCTGCGCGCGCTCGACGGCGCCCGTGACACCGACCTCTGGCTGTGGCTCCTGTCCGCCGCGGTGTCGGTGGCGGTCGGGCTGCGGTTCTTCGGGCACTACTACATGCAGCTGGTGCCGCCGCTGGTGCTGCTCGCGGCGGGCGCGCTCGTGCGCGGCAGCCGCAAGTGGGCGACGCGCACGGTGGCCGTGGCGGTCGCGGCCGGCGTCATGTTCTCCGCGGCCGGGTACTTCTACCATCCGGGCGTGCCGGAGCCGAACTACGAATCGGTGTCGCGCTACCTCGCGACGACGACGAACCCCGACGATCCGATCTACGTGTGGGGCAGCGTGCCCGAGATCTACTGGGCGTCGGGCCGTCGTCCGGCGACGCGCTTCCTCACGTCGTCGTTCCTCACCGGCAACTACCCGGGCCGGCCGCCAAAGGATGCCAACACCGGTGGCGACACCAAGGCCGCGTGGGACGACTTCTACAAGGACTTCACCGCGCACCCGCCGAAGTACTTCGTCGACACGTCACCGGCGAAGGTGCGGGGCGCGCAGTACTACCCGATCTCCGACTTCCCGCGGCTCGAGCACATCATCGACACGCAGTACCGCTACGTCGTGACCATCGACGACATCATCGTCTACAAGCGCAAGTAGGGGTCGATCGCCGGAGCGCGGGTCGAGGCGCGCGCCGGTGCGGCAGGTGCTCAGACGAGCGGCCAGGGGGTGCTGTGCCAGTCGTCGGGCAGGGGCAGGCCGCGACTGAGCAGGCCCTGCGCCCGGCGCAGGACGGCGTCGACCTCGTCGTCGTCGAGCAGCCCCGCCATCCGCTCGCCGAGCGGCCCCGACTCGAGGTCGGCCACCACGCGGCACACGTCGTCGGCCGCGGACCCGGGCAGCCGCTCTCCGGCGAAGTCCCAGATGACCGTGCGGAGCTTCCAGTCCTCGTGGAACGTCAACCCGTGGTCGATCCCCACGATCAGGTCGTTCACCTGGTCGTGGAGGCAGTGCCCGCCCTTGCGATCGGTGTTGTTGACGAGGACGTCGTACCAGGCGAACGCGCGGAAGCGATCCTCGTGCTCGTCGCGCAGCGTGAAGAAGTGCTCATCGGGATCGTGGTCGACGAACCGCTGCACCGCGCCGACGCCGAGCGGGCCGTCGCGCAGGATCGTGAGTGGGACGATGTCCCACCCGAGCGCGGCGGACAGCTCGTAGGCCGCCACCTCCCGCTGGCAGAGCGTGCCCTGCCGGAAGTCCCACAACGGACGCTCACCGCGCCGGGGCTTGTAGATCGCGGCCAGCTCCACGCCGTCGACCTTCGCCTCGACGAGGAACGTCGCGTTCGACGAGTACCGCATGCGGCCGACGACCTCGAGCTCGGCGCCCTCGAGCGCGGCCCGCAGCTCCTCGGGGGTCAGTTCCAGCGAGGACAACGGTGCCCGGAGGGGTCCATCGGCTGCTCGCAGAGCGGGCAGGGCGGGCGCCCCCCGGCCACGGCTTCGATCCCCCGAGCCGCCATGGCGCGCACCTGGGCGCGGGTGGCGTAGATGCGGGCGACGTAGCCGTCGTCGTCCTCGGCGACCTCGACGACCTCCTCCTCGTCCTCGTCCTCGGCGCGCTCGCGCAGCTCGAGGAGGACGAGCTCCCGCTCGGGGTCGAACCCCAGGCCGATGAGCCGGGCCCGGAACAGCGGGACGGTGGGCTCGCGCAGCACGCTCTGCGTCGACGGGATGTCGAACGGCAGCTCGGGGTAGTCGTCGGCGATCTTGTCGAGGAAGGCCACCGCTTCCGCGGCGAGCAGCGCGACCTGCTCCTTCTCGACCAGCACGGTCAGCTGGGTCTGCTCCGTGCGCGCCTGGATGTAGAAGGCGCGCTGGCCGGGCTCGCCGACCGCACCGGCACCGAGGCCGTCGACGTCGTCGAGCTCGATGATCTCCGCGCTCATGCTCGTCCGCTCTCGGTGCTTCGCACCGGGCCGCTCGGGCCCCGCTCCACTGCGAGCCGGGATACCCGACTCGCGGTCGTTCCGCTCATGCTCGTCCGCTCTCGGTGCTTCGCACCGGGCCGCTCCGGCCCCGCTCCACTGCGAGCCGGGATACCCGACTCGCGGTCGTTCCGCTCATGCTCGTCCGCTCTCGGTGCTTCGCACCGGGCCGCTCGGCCCCGCTGCAGTGCCACTGCGCTCATGCTCCGTCCACCTTTCCGGCCGCGGCGGCCTCGGCGGTGGGTTGGGCGCTGTCGGCGGGGGGCGGCGGGAGCAGCTCGTCGAGAGTGCCGGTGTCGTTGCACTTCAGCATGGCTGCCCCATGGGCCGACAGCTCGAACACCGTGACCGACGCCGGCGACACCACGATCCGCTGGAACAGGTCGAGGTGCACCCCGGTGTAGTGCGCGATCGCGGCCTTGATCGGGTCGGCGTGCGACACGACGACCACCAGCTCGCCCGGGTGTCGCGCCACGACCGCTTCCAGCGCGCTGACCATGCGGGTCTGCATCTCGGCCAGCGACTCGCCGCCTGGGAACCGCGCGCGGGACGGCGCCCGCTGCACCGTCTTCCAGAGATCGGTCTTGGCCAGGTCCGACAGCTGACCGCCCGTCCACTCGCCGTAGTCGGCCTCGATCACGCCCGGGAGCGGCTGCACGGTGAGCCCGTGGTGCTGCGCCACCGCCTCCGCGGTCTGGGTGGTGCGCTCGATCGGGCTGGCGTAGACGACCGCGACCGGGAGGCCGGCCAATCGCTCGCCGAGCGCCTTCGCCTGGTCGCGACCCTGGTCGGACAGATCGATCCCCGGCGCACGCCCCGAGAGCATCGGTCCGGTCTGGGGGGTGACGGCGTGGCGGGCCAGCACCAGCCGCGTCGGCTTGGGTTGCTCCGGCGGGGGCGGGGTCTCCGGAGGCGTCTCGGACTCGAGCTCGGGCTCGGGGTGCACGGTCACTCTCCCGAATTCTACCGGCGCACCCATAACCTCCTCCCCGTGAACGACCAATCGATCTCGCTGTCCACCGAGGGGATCCCGCAGACCGTGCTCGATCCCGAGCCCGCCGACGCGGTCGAGCGCCTCGCCGAGGCGCTCTCGCTCCCCGACCCTGCCCGGCGTGACGCCGTCGCCGCCGTGGTGGCGCAGTGGCCCCGCTTCCTCGACGGCTGGGCCCGGCTCGGTCAGCTCGCGCGCGACCCGGTCGAGGGGTATGCGTACTTCCGGGTCGGGTACCACCGTGGCCTCGACCGGCTCCGGCAGTCCGGCTGGCGGGGTTCCGGGTACGTGCGGTGGGAGCACCCGACCAACCGCGGCTTCCTCCGTGCGCTCGACGGGTTGCGGGCGAGTGCGGCGACCATCGGCGAGCGCGACGAGGAGGCCCGCTGCGACGAGTTCCTCCATCAGCTCGAGCCGGCGTGGGACCGGATCGACCACACCGACGCGGGAGGGGCAGGGGCATGAAGCGCGCACTGATCACCGGCATCACCGGCCAGGACGGCCGGTACCTCGCCGGGTTCCTGGCCGACAAGGGCTACCAGGTGTTCGGGCTGGTGCGGGGCCAGAACAACCCGAAGTCCGCGCTCGTGATGCAGGAGACGCCGTCGCTGGAGCTGGTCGACGGCGACCTGCGCGACCTCTCCTCGCTCATCGCGGTGGTCGAGCGCGTGCAGCCCGACGAGGTCTACAACCTCGGCGCCATCAGCTTCGTGCACCTGTCGTTCACGCAACCCGAGCTCACGTCGGAGATCACCGGCCTCGGCGTGCTGCGCATGCTCGAGGCGGTGCGCATCGTCGGCGGCGGCGAGCAGAACCCCATCCGCTTCTACCAGGCGTCGTCGTCGGAGATGTTCGGCAAGGTGCGGGAGACACCCCAGACCGAGCTCACGCCCTTCCACCCGCGGTCGCCCTACGGCGTGGCCAAGGTGTTCGGCCACCACATGACGGTCAACTACCGCGAGGCGTACGGCCTCCACGCGTCGTCGGGGATCCTGTTCAACCACGAGAGCGAGAAACGCGGTCTGGAGTTCGTCACCCGCAAGATCACGAACTCGTTGGCGCGCATCAAGCTCGGCCTGCAGGACTCGATCACGCTGGGCAACCTCGACTCCGCACGCGACTGGGGCTTCGCGGGCGACTACGTCGAGGCCATGTGGTTGATGCTCCAGCAGGACGTCGCCGACGACTACGTGGTCGCCACCGGCGAGACCCACACCATCCGCGAGTTCCTCGACGCCGCCTTCGCCTGCGCGGGGTACGACGACTGGAGCGACTTCGTCACCCAGGACCCGCGCTTCGAACGGCCCGCCGAGGTCGACATCCTGATGGGGGACGCGACGAAGGCTCGCGAGGAGCTGGGCTGGACGCCGAAGGTCGACTTCGAAGGCCTGGTGCGCCGCATGTACGAGTCGGACCTGGCCGAGGAGAGCGCCCGCGCCGACTCCGGCCGCTAGGTTCTCGACGTGGCCAGCAACGACGCGCCGCTCGTCGGCGTGATCATGGGCAGCGACTCCGACCTCCCGGTGATGCAGGGCGCGGTCGCCGCGCTCACCGAGTTCGGCGTGCCGCACGAGGTCCGCGTCGTGAGCGCGCACCGCACGCCCGACGTGATGTACGAGTACGCGCACCGCGCCGCCGACCGCGGCCTCCGGGTGATCATCGCCGGTGCGGGCGGTGCCGCGCACCTCCCGGGCATGACCGCGTCGATGACGTCGCTCCCCGTGATCGGTGTACCGGTGCCACTGCAGCAGCTCGACGGGCTCGACTCCCTGTTGTCGATCGTCCAGATGCCCGACGGCGTCCCGGTGGCGACGGTCGGCGTCGGGAAGGCGCGCAACGCCGGGCTCCTGGCGGTCCGCATCCTCGGCGCGGCCGACGAGGACCTGCGGGCGCGCCTCGACGCGTACCGCGCCGCGCTCGACGCGAGCGTGCGCGAGAAGGACGCCAAGCTCAGTCGCGGTTGAAGACCGGCGCGCGCTTCTCCACGAACGACGCGATGCCCTCGGCGCCCTCGGCCGTGCCCGACGCGTGCGCGATCGCCTCGGCCTCACGCGCCAGGTGCGACTCGAGCGTCTCTTCGAGGCTGGTGTGGAGCAGCCGCTTGGCCGCCGCCAGCGCCTGCGGTGGACCCGCGGCCAGCCTGGTGGCGAGCGCCTCGGCCTCGGCGGTGAGCTGGTCGTCGGGCACCACCGCCGTGATGAGCCCCCACTCCTGCGCCTCCGCGGCCGACAGCACGCGGTTGGTGAACGTGAGCTCCAGCGCCCGTCGGAGACCGACGAGCCGGGGCAGGAACCAGCTCGACGAGCCGTCGGGGGTGAGACCGACCCCGGTGTAGGCCATCACGAACTTGGCCGACTCCCCCGCCAGCACGAGGTCGGAGGCGCCGACCAGGCCGACGCCGGCGCCGGCGGCGCTCCCTTGCACCGCCGCCACCACCGGCGCGTCGCCCCGCACCAGCCCGGCGATGGCGACGTGGAGCGGTCCGAGGATCTCGCGCAGGTGGGTGGGCAGGTCGTCGCGGCCCGCGAATCCCTTGAGGTCGCCACCCCCGCAGAACCGCGCGCCCGCGCCGGTCAGCAGCACCACCCGGGCCGCGGGGTCGGCCGCGATCGCCAGCACCGCATCCATGAGGTCGCGGGCCAGCGGGAGGTTGACGCCGTTGGCGGCGTCGGGACGGTTGAGGGTGAGGTGGGCGACACCGTCCCGCACCTCGAGATCGACGGTCTCGTAGTCAGCCATGCGGCGAGACACTAGGCCACACCCCGAAGCGCCGAGACGGAGCGGAGCCGTTGCCGGAGGCGGGACGGCGCCGCGGAGTCGACCATCAAGGCCGAGACGGAGCGGAGCCGTTGCCGGAGGCGGGACGGCGCCGCGGAGTCGACCGGAAACAGGTCTCCCCGCCCGGAAGGGGCGCCGGGCGGGGAACCTTTGGTGTGGGGACACCCTCGGGGGGCGGGGGGCAATCCACCCGGCCGGGGCGTGTCGCTCGCAGAGTCTCGCGTTGCCGTTGTGCGGTGACGGTCGCGTCTCTTGCTGGTCGAGAACCTACGCCCCGACGGTCCAACCACCCACCAGCACAGTGCCAAGGTTCGGTAAAGAGCGCGGCGCGGCCCGTCAGGCCTCGATGGACCTCAGGACGTCGAGCTTCGCCGCCCGCCGCGCCGGCCACGCCGCCGCGATCACGCCGAACACCGCGGCGAGGATCACGATCACCAGGAGCTGGGCCGGGGCCAGCGAGAATTGCTCGATGCCCTGGTCGTGGAGCGCCTTCACCAACGCCCAGGCGAAGACCACGCCGATGACGAGACCGAGCAGCGTGCCGAGCAGGGCGATGATGACCGACTCCCACCGCACGCTGGACCGCAGCTGACGGCGCGTCATGCCGACCGCGCGCAACAGGCCCAGCTCGTGACGGCGTTCGATGATCGAGAGCCCGAGGGTGTTGGCGATGCCGAAGAGCGCGATCACGATGGCGAAGAAGAGGAGCACATAGACCAGGTTCAGGAACTGGTTGATCTGCGCGGCCTGCGACGCCTTGTACTCGTCGCGGGTCTGCACCTTGGGCCCCGGGAACTGGTGCATCACCTTCTTGATCGCCGCGGTGTTGGCCGGGGTGACGCCGCCCTTCGCGTTCACGTACACCTGGAAGTCGAACTGGTCGCGGAAGTTCCTCTCGTAGGCGTCGGTGGTGATCACGTACGAGGTGAAGCCGGTCTGCTTGTAGATCGACTCGACGGTGAACTCCTGCTTGCCGGTCTGTGCGAACTCGATCGGCACCTGTTGGCCGACCTTCCAGTTGTTGTCACTGGCGACGGTGTCGAGCACCGCGATCCCGTTCGGCGTCAGCTGCGAGATCTTGCCCTGCGTCGGCTGCAGGTCGAACAGCGAGTCGATCTTGGTCCGGAAAACCCGCGCCGCGAGGCGTTGGATGAGCTACCGCCTTGAACCCGCCAAGCCTTCAAATCCGCGCCCTACCTGGTCAGGACCAAGGCTCTTCATACCGCTTGTGCAGCCGCCGAATCTCTTCTGCGTCGACCGGCGCGTCGAGCGGTTCCAACGGGACGGTTTTCACCAACGAACTCGGCGTCAGCTGTGCGTACGTAAGGTTGAAAGGGTGGGCGCTCTTGCTGCCGGGTTGCTTGGCTTCAGCGTTCGATTCGATCCAACACTGTCGGTTGTGTGAGCTAGATCACAGCGAAGGTTGTAATTGTGCGCCTGTATAGTGGAGCGAGGGGCTAAGCCGCTTGCGGAAGCGCAGACATTTTAATGCATAACATTGAACTTTCCCTCTCCCAGGGGCCTGACATGTCCCGGGCGTGGAAAAGCACCTTCTACACGCGAAATTCAACCTAGCTGAATGTAGAAAAATGGGACATAGTTCATCCCGTTAATCTCTCGTTCATGTTCCGGGCGAAGTCGCCCCGCAGCGATTGGAGATGTGTCATGGCAGGTGGCAATTGGGATCATTATCAGCATCTTAATCCTAACAACGGCCGGGTCGAATGGCCCACGGGTCCGACCGGAACCCTCGATCCGGGCTATGAGCCCGGGTGGGTCGATGCCTGGGTCGTGCAGGGCGACATCTTACCAGGAATACCATTACCAGGGGTTTACTTGCCGGGTCCCAGTCAAAGCTCCCGCGGTTCAGGTCCGGGAGCTTTTGCGTCGAACCAATGGACTGCAGCCACGCCGGGGTGGAAAAACGGAAACTTGGCGCCCGGCCCGGCATTGGGGATTGCGCTCATCGCCATGTACAACGAGAACGGGGGTTACGAATTTGATTGGTGGTTCAAAACAGTCATTCTGCAATAGCAGTCTTTGGTGACTGTCGAACGAGGTGCCAATGGAGGATGTAATGGACATCGACGATGATTTTATTAAGAAGTTCCAGTCGCAGATCTTTCTCCTTGAGAACATGGAGAAGGCGGTCAAAAAGGCGATCGGAGACGCCCACGACGACCTCAAGCTATTGAGGGCGAACCGCGGAAAAAATGTTGAGGACGTCATTCGCCCTGAAGAGGCAAAGAGATAAGTCCTACGGCTCAGGCCGGGTGGCAACGACCACCGGTAGAAGCGACCCGAGGGCAGCTTTCAGCTCCGTCGATTTCCCGCATCCAAGATGGCGTTGATGCGCGGCATATTACGGAGCTGACAACTCACCGACAGGGTGTTGAGCTCAGCATGCTCGCAGTCCCCGTGCAGGTTGCATACGCGTCCCTAACACTGTCACGTTTTGGCGAGTTTGGCTAAGCGCAGCCGGGTTGTGGCCGCAGCCACGATATTGCCTTTCGCCTCGTAGAGACGCAGGGCCTCAGAGACGGCAACGGCAGCCTCGCTTTGTCTGAGGGAGGCTTCAAGGACCTGCGATAGGTCCAAGAGTGCGTCCGCCCGGTGGTTAATAAAGTCAGTCGACTCGGCGCGCATTACGGCTTCGCGAGCGAGTTTCTCTGCCTCCTCGACAAGCTGGCGCCTCGCTAGGACCTGCGCGCGAACGCCGCGCCAAAGGATCTGCGAGAGCACATCGCTATTCGCGGCCAGTTGAGCGCTCATCTTCGCAAGATCATCGGCCTCCTCATCGCGCCCTTGTTCGAGAACCGCTCGACCGAGGAAGGCGGCGGTTGTCGATAGGAACCATCGTCCGCCCATTTCCTCAAGCGCTCGATATCCGTTACGCAGGCTCAACTCGGCAGCAGCCGGGTTCCCTGCGAGTAGCTCAATGACGGCTTCGTTCTGGGAGCTCGCTGCGTTGAGCGTGAGCCCTAAGTCGGCGTAGACTGCATTGCTCGTTGCAAGCAACTGTCTAGCGAGGTCAAAGCGGCCAGCCATCGCGTGCAGACCGCCCAGGTGACGTAGGATCGCCGCGTCAGACTCCGGGCTCTCGCCGACCTCCTCGCGCATTGCCTCGCAACGGCGAATGCCTTCGCTTGCAGGCGTCGGACCGAACCAGAGCGAGGACGCAATCCAAGTCAGGATCTCGTTGTGCAGATGCCGATCCCCTGCCATGCGAGCATGCGCGGCCGCGCGTCGCCACGCTTCGCCTGCCGCCTCCGCGCGCGCCTCGTTCCAGTAGATCAATGCTTCGAGCCGACGCGTGCGACAGAGGCCGAGATCATCTTTGTAGCGCTCAAATTTCGGGATCACTAACGCGATTGCGCGCGCAGCTTCGTTCGTCCCATCCTCATCGACGTGGAGAATCCGGAGCAATTGCTGCTGCACTAGCACGTGCGACGCTGCGCGCTCGTCGTTGGTGGAGGAAGCTAAGCGTTCCGCCTCCCCGAGCACTTGCGCGGCATCAGTCAGTCGGCCGCACTCTATCAGCGCCGCACCGAGCTCAGCAAGCACCGCGGTCCTTTTTGAATTATCAATGGGTAGGAGCTTACACACCCTTTCCAGCAAAGCGACCGCCGCGGCCAGATCACTGCGTGCGAGAGCCTTTCGGCCGGCCGCTTCAAGCCGCGCGGCCGCTTTGACCGCGAGAGAGGCGGTGTGCAAGTCGAGCGATCCGATTGCGGTACGGTATTGGAAAGCCTGCTCGAGATGATAGCCGACGATCTCCTCGAACTCGCGTAGCCGGTCTGCGGCCGTTAGCTCGAGCCAAGCGGCGAAGCGTTCATGCAGGTCGGCGCGCGCGTTCTTCGGCACGGAGCGATACGCGGCGTCGCGGATCAGGGCGTGACGAAAGCGATAGGCGTTCTCGCCGGCGAAGGACGGCGCCTCCGGGCGGATCAGATCGCGGCGGACGAGCGCGAGCAAGCCGTCCTCGAGTGCGTCGAGCGCGAGGCGGGCGAGCTCACTGACGGCGCTCCGATGGAAGACTGCGCCCTGGACTGCTGCGGCGGTCAGGATGGCGCGCTCGAGGGACGGCAGACCCTCGAGGCGGGCAGCGAGAAGCGCGTTAATTGTCGAGGGCACCGGAAGCTCGGAGAGATCCGAGCGCGCGACCCAGCCCTCCTCATTGCGCCTGAGCAGCTCTTCATCAACGAGCATTGCCACGAGCTCTTCCGTGAACAGCGGGTTACCGTCGACGGCGCGCGTGATCCTCGACTCGACCGCGGGTGATAGCGGGAGTCGATCGAGCAGATTTAAGATCATTTCGCGGGATTCCGCTTCGCCCAGCGGTTCAAGCGCGATCGTTGTCGCGTTTGGCTTCCCGCTTCCCCAACCGGGCCTCGTATCGAGCAATTCTGGTCGCGCCGTCCCGACGACCATTATGGGGTAACCGTGCGAGAAATCGACGAGATGCTCGATTAGGTCCAGGAACGTCTGCTTGGCCCAGTGGAGGTCGTCCACCACGATCACTAGCGGTCGTTCTCGCGCCAACACTTCGAAAAGCCGCCGGACGGCCCAGAAAGTCTCCTCGCGTGTGCCTGGTTCTCCCTCTCCGAACCCGAGCAGCTCAGCGACCCGCTCGGCGATGAGTTTAGCTTTGTCGTGTCCCGCGAGGATCTCTGCAATCGCGGTCGCGTATTGCTTGCCGGGCTCCCCGACCGCCGCCCGCGTGATCTCCCGGACAATGTCGGCAAGCGGCCAATAGGTAATGGCCTCGCCGTAGGGCAGGCACCGGCCGTGCGCGACGACCGTCTCGCTTGGAAAGCTTCCAGCGACTTCCGAGACAAGCCGCGATTTTCCCACCCCCGCCTCGCCCAAAACCGTCAACAGGTGGCAGGTTCCGGTGCTGACCAAACTGCCAAAAATGGTCTCGATCATTGCGCATTGGTGCTCGCGATCGACGAACTTCGCCTCGAAGCGGCGTTGAAAGCCGCTGGCGCGGGCAATGAGGTTCACAACGATAATTGTAGGGAACGTCTCGCCGTGCTTCAGCGCGCGCGGGTTGCTGGACTCCACAACGACGGCGCGGCGCACCAGCTTATAGGTTGTCTCTCCAATCAGGATTTCGTTGGGAGCCGCGGCCTCCTGGAGTCGCTTGGCGACACGCACGGCCTCGCCAGTGAGGAATCGATGTCCCTGTCTGTTGACGCCAGTAAAGACCTCCCCAGTGTTGAGGCCGATCCGATGAGCCAGTTGAACGCCCCAGACCGTCTCAATTTCACGGTTCAGGGTCGCAACCGTATCGCGCATCTCGACAGCGGCGGATACAGCCCGCAGGGCGTCATCCTCGTGAAGCTTCGGCACGCCGAACGCGGCCATGATGTCGTCACCGGCGGACCCCTCCACTGTCCCACCATGCCGTTGGATAATGGAGTTCATCACATCGAAGTAGCGGGCGAGTAAGTTCCGGAGCGCCTCCGGATCGAGGGTGAGGCTGAGCCGCGAGGAATCTACGATATCGGCGAAGAGAATTGTTATCGTCTTCCGAACGTCTTGTGCCGGCTTTTGCTCCGGCTCAGGCCCGGCCATCACAATGTCCTCGGCTCCGGTAAGACTTCGAACTCGGGCGCCTGATCGCCGCCATTCCTCAAACTCACGCCGCTTAGGCGCCGGCCGGCTTTGAAATTTGCCATGGGCTCCGGGATGTTAAACTCCGTGCGTGCATTGGACTTGTTCGACGGCTTGGGTATGTTAGCACCTGTTCCCGTCGCGCTCTAGGGCACGCATGACTGAAAGAAGGGCCACCACGGTAGGCGATTTCCCGAAAGGGCGCGGACGAGCGCGCGACAGGCCGAAGGAGCAAAGCCCGCGCCAGCAATGACTTCGCAAAGGAGCAAAGGAGATGCCGCCGATGAAGAATTTCTCAGCCGTGATCGTCCTGGCAACCCTCGTCACAGGAACCGGCCTTGCTCAAGCGAACGCTGCTGCGGATGACCGCGCCGCCCTGATGGAGCAGCACCGCGGCGGCGTCATCCGCGCAGTCGCCAATGCGGCAGGCGGCACGATGGATCCGCAAATCAATTACACGCTGCAATATTGGCAGCTTTACCAGGCGATCTACGACGGCCTGGTTGCTTTCAAAAAGGGGCAGGGCACAGAGGGCTTTAAGGTGGTGGCCGACTTGGCTGAGGAGGTGCCTGCACCACAAGACGATGGCAAGACCTACGTTTTCAAACTGCGCTACGGCGTCAAATTCTCGAACGGCGACCCCGTAACGGTCAACGACGTGGTCGCCTCATTCCAGCGCATCTTCAAGATTATCGGCCCGACGTCGGGCACATTCTACAACGGCATTGTCGGCGCGGACGCCTGCATTAAAACGCCAGCGAGCTGCACGCTCGATGGAGGCGTGGTTGGAGATGAGGCGGCCGGCACGATCACCTTCCACCTCACGCAAGCTGACCCGGAGTTCATGTACAAGCTGGCCGTGCCACACGCCTCGATCCTGCCAGCGGCCACGCCTCCCAATGACATGGGTACGCAGATAATCCCTGGCACCGGCACTTACATGATTGAGAGTTACAATCCGAACCTGGGCATCGAGATGGTGCGCAATCCGTACTTCAAAGAATGGAGCGCTGATGCCCAGCCGGATGCTTTCGCCGATGGAATCTCCTATAAATTCGGTAAGCCGGAGGAAGAAAGCATTACCGAGATCAAGCGAGGCGACGCCGACTGGATGTTTGACCCGCCGCCGGCTGATCGCCTCCCTGAGATCAGCAAGTACGGGGACCAGCTCCACGTGAACCCGCTGACGGCGGTCTGGTATGCCCCGCTCAACGTTAACCTGGCGCCGTTCAACGACGTGCGGGTGCGCCAAGCGCTGAACTATGCGATCAACCGCGACGATCTTGTCACCCTCTTCGGCGGGGCAAATCTTGCTGCGCCCGTCTGTCAAATCCTGCCACCGGGCTTCCCCGGGCACGTCGACAGCTGTCTATACACTGCTGATCCGGGCACGACCTGGTCTGCGCCGGACCTGGATAAGGCCAGAAAACTGGTCGAGGAGTCCGGAACAAAGGGCCAGGAGGTGGCGATCATTACCGCCGACTCCGCCGCTTCCAAGAGCGTGGGAACCTACCTTCAAGGCGTGCTAAAAGATCTCGGTTACGCGGCCTCCGTCAGGTCGATGTCTGGGGACACCCAGTTCACCTATATCCAGAATACCAACAACGAGGTGCAGATCAGCATCGCGCAATGGTACCAGGATTATCCTGCGGCTTCCGACTTCCTGAACGTGCTGTTGAGTTGCGACAGCTTCCATCCCCGCAGCGATTCCTCGATCAACATCGGTGGAATGTGCGACAAGGATCTCGATGAGCGCATGCACAAGGCGCTCAAGCTGGCATTGACCGACCCGGACGGCGCCAACGTCGAATGGGCCAGCATTGACAAGGCCTACATGGAGAAGGCGCCATGGGCGCCGCTCTTCACGCCGAAGCACGTCGACTTCGTTTCCAAGCGTCTGCGCAACTTCACCTTCTCCAACCAATTCTACTGGCTCCCGGCGCTCTCCTGGGTGAAGTGAGCCTGCCGCAATGGACGGAGGCGCCTCGCCCGAGGCGCTCGCACAGCCGGAGACGACTGCCGCGGGTGAAGGTCTCGGGTCTTCGGTCGCTGGTCGTCCCGCCGGGCCCTGGCGGCAGGCCCTCAGGCGCTTGCGCCGGGACCGAACCTCGCTTGGAGCCGGCGTTGTGCTCCTGGTAATCCTCGTCGGCTGCCTGACGGCGCCCCTCTACGCTTCCTTGGTGTCGGGGACGGACCCGTTCCGCTCCAACCTCAGCGGCAAGATCATGGTCGGCGGCAAGCGCGTGGCGGTCATGCAGCCTTCGACCGAGGGCCGGGGTCTCGGGGTGACGCCGATTGGGCCGACCTGGCGCGGCCCTTATTTGCTGGGCGCCGACACGCAGGGCCGTGACGTGGCGGCTCGGCTACTCTACGGCGGGCGCAATTCGCTCATGATCGCCGGCTCCGCCACAGCGCTCTGCTTGATCCTGGCGGCAATCGTCGGCGTCACCGCGGGATTTCTGGGCGGCGTCGTCGACATGGCGCTCTCCCGCATCCTCGACGTGCTTTGGGCCTTTCCTGTCTATCTCCTCGCTATTTCCCTCTCCATCGTCTTGATCAGCAAGCCGATCATCATCGGCTCGATCACCATCGGCTCAGGAAGTTTGATGTTGCCGATCGTAATCCTTGGCCTCGTCTATGTGCCCTATGTGGCGCGGCCGGTGCGTGGCCAGGTGCTGGCCCTACGCAACAGCGAGTTCGTGCTCGCTTCCGTGGGTCTCGGCATTCCGACCTGGCGGATCTTGATGCGCGATATCCTGCCGAACGTCTCCACGACGCTGATCGTCTACATCCCGCTGATAATGGCGCTGAATATCACCACGGAGTCGGCGCTTTCCTTCCTGTCGGTGGGCGTGCAGTCGCCCGACGCAAGCTGGGGCACCATCATCCTGGACGGGCAGGCGCTCCTCTACACACGTCCCGCCGTATCCCTGGCGCCAGGCTTTGCGATCGTGATCACCGTG
>CAWELN010000016.1:0-80311 GCA_963809795.1 uncultured Actinomycetes bacterium | reverse complement strand
GACGAGCACCTGGGTCGGACCCCCGGCCGACATCCCACTGACCAGGATCACGTCGGCGCTCGCGGCGGCCTCGACGAACCGCTTGCGGCCCGACACCACGAGGTCGCCACCCTCGTCGCCCACGACCGTCTCGCCGAGCCCGTCGACCCCCCAGACGTCGCGTGATTCGGCCAGCGCCCAGGCGGCGATCGTCTCCCCGGCCATCAGGCCGGGCACGACGTCGTCGACGAGTTCGGGCTGGCCGCGGCGGGCGAGCGTGTCGACGACCACATTGACGGGCAGCAGCGGCCCCGGGGCGACCTTGCGGCCCATCTCCTCGGCGACCACCGCGAGGTCCCCGATCGCGTTCTCCGAGAGGCCGCCACCACCGAGCGAGGCCGGCGCCAGCAGCGACGTCCACCCGAGCTCGGCGGCCCGTCGCCAGGTATCACGGTCGAAGCCTTCGGGGTCGGACGCGAGCAGACGAGTCGTCGCGACGGGCATCTCGTCGGCGACGAAACGGGATGCGGTCGCCCGGAAGAACTCCACGTCGTCGTTCAGGTCGAAGCGCATGGGGACCCCTGACTCCAGATCGCGTCGAACCACACCCGCGCGCCGCGGACGAAGGCCACGCGATCTTCGGGCTCGTTCGTCAACACCTCGTGCTCGTACCAGCCGGTGTAGCCCGCGGCGTCGAACGCCCGGACGAGCGCTCGCAGCGGGACTTCGCCGTCATCGAAGGGCGCGCGCGCGTAGCGCAACCGGTCGAGCGCCCCGCTCGAGATGTTGGTCAGCTGCACCGTGCCGATGTCGGCGACGTGCGCCCGGAACTGCTCGAGGAGCCGCGCGTCCCACCAGAGGTGCCCGGTATCGACGACCACGGTTGCCCCGTCGATGTCGGCGACGAGCTCGAGCCCGTGCGACAGCGTGTGGACGTACGTGTAGGCGCGCATCATCGGGAACATCGGCTCGAGCATCACCACGAGCCCGAGATCGACCGCGGCGAAGGGCGAGGCGTTCGAGCCAGGCCCGGCAGCGCGCGTCGGCGGTGCGGGACGGCAGGTCGCCGAGGGGGCCGGTCGACGCGAGCACGCCGGGCGCGCCGAGCTCCGCCGCCACGTCGAGCGCTTCGAGCTCGGCGTCGGTCGGTCCGGTGCCCGCGCTCGCGAGGGCCGGACCGACCGACAGGACGCTCGAGGCGGCGAGCCCCGCGTCGTCGAGCAGGAGCCGGGCCGCGGGCACTCCGACGGCGAGCACTTCGTCGAGCTCCACGCCGATACCGTCGACGCCGGTGCGGGCGGCAGCCGCCACGACGCCGGCGAGATCCCCCGATCCGAGCACCCGGGACACCACCCCGAAGCGGCGAGCGACTCGCGTCGTCACGTCAAATCCGGACCTTACGCGCGAACGAGCGGAGATCCTCCACGAACAGCGCCGGTTGCTCGCACGCGGCGAAGTGGCCGCCCGCGGGCTGCGGGCTCCAGTGCACCAGGTTGGCGTCGCGCGCGACGAACTTCTTCGGGACGTAGAACACCTCACCCGGGAACACGCCGACGCCGGTTGGGACGGGAACGAGCGGGGTGCGTCCCGGCACGAGCTCGATGGGGTCGCGGGCCGTGTACCAGTAGAAGCGACAAGCTGAACCCCACGTCCGTGTGACCCAGTAGAGCATCGCGTTGGTGACGAGCTCCTCGCGGGTGAATGCGGACTCGACGTCGCCGTTCGTCTCGCCGTAGCGCAGACGGCCATCGACGATCTCGACCGCCAGCGCGAGCGGGCTGTCGGTACCGGCGTAGGTGTCGGTCTGGGGCGCGAACAGGTTGCGGTCGGTGCGCACGATGGGTCGGCCCGGGCGCGCGCCCGGCGCCATTCGCGTTCGAACCAATCGCGCTCGTCGGGTTCGAGGTCGTCGAGCTCGAACCCCTCGAACCGGTTGCGCAACGCCGGCGCGAAGTTCGGCAGCGTGACGTAGACGCCGCGCAGGTCGTCGGGGTACAGGTGCCCCATCATGATCGAGATGACCGCGCCCCAGTCGCCGCCGGCGGTGACGAAGCGATCGAGTCCGAGGACGTCGCGCACCAGTCGCACCCACAGTCCTGCGGTCTTCTTCGCGCTCGGCGCCCGGGCGCATCGGCGTCGAGAAGCCGTAGCCGGGGATCGAGGGCACGATCACGTCGAAGGCGTCGGCCGGGTCACCCCCGTGCGCGCCCGGATCGGACAACGGACCGATCACCTTGCGGTAGTCCCAGTAGCTCCACGGCCAGCCGTGCGTGAGCACCAGTGGCAGCGGGTCGGGTCCGTTGCCGGGCACGTGCACGTAGTGGACGACTTGATCGTCGATCGCCACCCGGAAATTGGGTAGCGCGTTGATGTCAGCCTCGACCGTGCGCCAGTCGTACCCGTCGAGCCAGTAGGCGACGAACTCTTCGAGGTACGCCCGCGTGACCCCGAACCGCCCGTCCTCGTTGTCGGGGTCGTCGGGCCAGCGGATCCGTCGCAGCCGCTCGTCGAGGTCGTCGAGGACGGTCTGGTCGACCGCGAGCTTGAACGGTTCGGGTGTGTTCGTGCTCACGTGAGCAGCTCCAGGCCGTTGTCGCGCATGATGCGCCGCACGCTGTCGGCGTCGAGCTTGCCGAGCTGGGGCAGGTAGTCGATCGGTTGAGGCGTGCCCTCGAGGTGCGGCCAGTCCGAGCCGAGCAGCACGCGCTCGGCACCGATGGCGTCGACGAGGTGGCCGATGTCGTCCTCCGGGAAGGGAGACACCCAGACGTGCTCCTTGAAGATGTCCGAGGGCAGGTCGGCGACGGCCGCGCCGTACGCCTCGACGTGCCGGCCGAGCAGACCACCGGAGTGGTCCAGCGTGTAGAGGCAGTAGTCGACCCACGCCGATCCCAGCTCGACCGACGCGACCCGGAGTGTCGGAAACCGCCCGAAGAGGTTGCCGAGCACGAGCGCCAAGCAGGTCTCGAGCATCGGCCGCAGGTGGTTCAATGCCAGCTCGAGGTTGTTCTCGTACCTGGGGTCGCCGATGCCGTGACGCTGCCACATCGCCGCGAACGACTTGGCGTACTCGTCGGGCATCGGGCATGCGTGGTAAGCAGCGACGACGCTCGCGTCCTGGATGCGGCCCCAGTACGGCTCCCAGACCGGATCGGCCGGCGAGCGCCCGCCCGCGGGACCCGGCCGCATCACGATCACCTTCGCTCCACGTTCGAGGACCGCGTCGAGCTCGGCGCAGGCGAGCTGCGGATCGAGCATCGGGATGAAGGGCGCGCCGTAGATGCGGTCGGCGTGGTTGAAGCCCCAGTCGTCGTCGAGCCACAGGTTGAACGCGCGGAAGAGCTTGTAGGTCATGCGCACGTCGTCGGCGTTCAGCCCGTCGATGCCCACGCCCAGCGTCGGGAAGAACACCGCCCGCTCCACGCCCTGCTCGTCCATGACGCGCAGACGCGCTTCGCGGTTGCGGTACTGGTCGGGCAACGGCTCGAGCTCCCCGAACTTCTCCATTGGGTGCACGTTGCGTCCGTCACCGTGCTCCGCGAGCTCCTTGAGCCGCGCGTGGAACGAGCCGGGCTTGCCGATCGGGCTGAACGTCGGGTTCGGGATCGCCGCGGCCACGACGTTACCGAAGAGAAGACGCCGCTTCTTGCCGTCCGACACCCAACGAACGAAGCGCCGCACCTCGTCGTCACCGTGACGCGTGAACGCGTCCTCCGGCTCGTAGTAGTGGTTGTCGAAGTCGACGAGTCGGTAGTCGAGAGCAGTCATGGCCCGTCCTTTCCGCGCGCGAGGCGAGTGGCCCGCGTCTGCCGCACAGCCCCCTGCCGTGAGTCGGCAAATGTGCTAAAACATTAGAGGTGTTCGACGGGCAGCGCAAAACGTCGTCAGGACCGGTCCGGGCGCGATGACGCCTCTGCGCGCCGGACCGCGATCCGACGGTCAGCTCAAGGTTCCTCGGACTGCCGACGTCGTCGCGGACCGGATCCGCGAGCTGATCGTCACCGGCCAACTCGCCGATGGTGAGCGCCTGCCGAGCCTCCACAGCCTCCTCGATGAGTTTGGGATCAGCGGTCCGACGATGCGAGAAGTCCTGCGCATGCTCGAGTCGGAAGGACTCATCACGGTCCAGCGCGGCAAGATCGGCGGGGCGATCGTGCACCGTCCGTCCTACACCGACGCTGCTTCGACGATGGCGCTCGTGCTGCGCAGCCACGACACCGCGATCGCCGACGTCGCCATGTCGCTCGAAATCCTCGAGCGACAGTGCGCAATGCTCTGCGCTCGCCGTCCCGATCGCGCGCGCACCGTCGTACCCGCGCTGCGCGAGCTCAACGAGACGGCGAGAGCCCTCGTCGACTCCGAAGAGCTCACGTTCACCGAAGCGATGACCGTGTTCCACGAGGAGCTCATGCGAGGCTGCGGCCTCGCCTCCCTCGCGCTGGCAACCCGGGCGGTCGGCGCGATCTGGCTCGTGGCTGTGCGTCAGTGGGCCGCGCGCAACGGCGCCCTCGGGACGTTCGTCACCCGCGAGGAACGTGAGGCCTGGCTCGGTCGACAGGAGCGGCTGGTCGAACTGGTCGAGGCCGGCGAGGAAGCCGGGGTCGAGGAGATGATGGCGGACCACTTCGGCACCGTTCAGATCCTCGGCAACCGACTCGATCCCGAGGAGATGATCGACACCCATGCCGTACGAGCGAACCGGATCTCCGCGCGCGCACGACGACAGGCATGAGGATGGACGCGTCACGCGGGTTGCGTTCCTCTTCTGGTCGCGGAATCAGCCCCCGTCACCGGTGAGACGATTCGTGTCACCGGCGGCGGATGGCTGTCCATCTGAACACGACGAGAGCGAGCCATGGCCCAAGAGCACGGCACCGGGATCCTCAATGACAAGGTGATGCTCATCGCCGGCGTTGGGCCCGCGATGGGAGCAGCGACCGCGATGGTTGCCGCTCGGGAGGGCGCACAGGTCGCGCTCCTCGCGCGACGCACGGAAATCTCCGGCGCGGCGGCCGACGCGATCCGCGCCGATGGCGGTACGGCACTCGCGTGGCAGTGCGACCTGGGCAATGCTTCCGAGGTGCGCGTGACAGTAGATGCCGTCCTCGCTGAATGGGGCCGGATCGACGCGGTCTTCTACAACGCGGCGTTCTACGACCACAAGAACACGGACCTCGACGTCGACGAGGCCTCGTGGCAACAGGCGATGGACGTGAACTTCGGCGGCGCGATGACACTCACGCGCGCGGTCGTTCCGTCGATGATCGCGAACGGTGGTGGAGCCTTCGTCTACAACTCGTCGGGCGCGTCGCTCCAAGCCGAGGAGATCCGCCCCGGATACGGGATCTCGAAGGCGGCGCTCAACGCGATGATGCGCTTCGTCGCCAGCAGGTACGGCCGCGACGGCATCCGCGCCAACGCGATCTTGCCGTTCGTCTACGAAGGCCCAGGGGCAGAGACCATGGCGTCACTGAATTGTCTCGGAAGAACGGGGACGGCCGACGAGATCGCCGAGACAGTCGTCTTCCTCTGCTCCGACCGCGTGTCGATCATCACCGCAGAGCTGATCCACCTCGACGGCGGTCTGTCAGCGCGAGCGGGGTGGCCAACGAAATGACCGAGCGAGCCTCCGAGCGGACCACGCCCGCCTTCCTCGACTGAGGTCCCGCGGACGCGTGCCGCTGGCTTCGACTCAGCGCTGAGCGGGACGCGGACGGGGAGCTACCTAAAGCTCGGGCCACAGTCGACCTGTCTCCGCACCAAGAACCACCTTTGGGTTCCGACAGCAGGGCAGAATCGTGTCAAGCGCCGTCGTGTGACCGAAACCGGTGACCGTGGCGTCCCGGGAACAGCAAGGAGCCCCTCCGGAGAGGGGCTCTGACCTGCGTTTCGATGGTGGCGGGGGGAGGATTTGAACCTCCGACCTTCGGGTTATGAGCCCGACGAGCTACCAGACTGCTCCACCCCGCGGCGGACCAGTGAGGGTAGCAAACGAGGGCCGGGAGTGCCCGGGCCGCTCGACGTTTTTCGCCCCGGTCGTCGGGGAACGCCGATGGTCGACGATCCTGGGGGGCGGTTGTCACGGAGCGCCGCCCGTACCTGACCGTCGAGGCAGGCGATGGAACCACGATTGTCGGCACGAGGAATCACCCAGCACTTCGGCGAGCGCGCCGTCCTCGAGGACGTGGACCTCGAGGTTCCCGCCGGGCGCGTCGTCGGTCTGCTCGGACCGAACGGCGCCGGCAAGACCACGCTGA
The DNA here is from genome assembly GCA_963809795.1 of uncultured Actinomycetes bacterium. GTDB lineage: Bacteria > Actinomycetota > Acidimicrobiia > IMCC26256 > DASPTH01 > DASUAS01. Next base: position 74,075 of record CAWELN010000016.1, on the reverse strand, counting down.
TGCGCATCCTCTTCGGCGTCCTCGCGCCGGAGGCGGGCACGCTCACGTGGAAGAACCGTCCGGTGACGGACGACGACCGCCGCCGATGGGGGTACATGCCACAGGAGCGGGGCCTGTACCGCGACATGCGCGTGCTCGACCTGCTGGTGTGGATCGCGCGCCTGCACGGCCTCGATCGCGCCGAAGGGCAACGACGGGCGCGTGCGCTCCTCGGGCAGCTCGACCTCGCCGAACGCGAGCGTGACAAGATCTCGACCCTGTCCGGCGGCATGGCGCAACGCGTGCAGCTCGCCGCCGCCATGGTGCACGGCCCCGACCTCCTGGTGCTCGACGAGCCGTTCGCCGGCCTCGATCCCGTGGCGGTGCGCTTCCTCTCGGACGTGATCACCGCGCACACGCGAGCGGGACGCAACCTCCTGTTCTCGAGTCATCAGCTCGACCTGGTCGAGGACCTCTGCGAGACGATCACCCTCCTGCACCACGGTCGGGTCGTGCTGCACGGTGACCTGCGCGAGCTGAAGGCGGAGAGCCCCAATCGCTGGTTGCGCGTCGACGTGCCGGTCGACCCCGCGTGGGTGGACCGCTCGACCGCGGAGATGGCCTCGATCGACGCTCGCGGCACCCGCCTCCGCCTGGAGCCCCATGCCGATCCCGGCGTGGTCCTCGACGACATCCGCCGGCACGCTCATGTCGCCGACTTCGGCGTCGAAGCCCCGAGCCTGTCGGAGCTCTTCCTCGAGGCCGCCGGGGCGCAAGCCGCGTGACCTGGTTCGAAGCGACCCGGCTCGTGGCCGCCCGGGAGCTGCGGGAGTCGTTCCGCCGCCGTTCGCTCTGGATCGTGCTCGCGATCCTGTTCGTGGGTTCGAGCGTCGCGATGATCCTCCCCGAGGTGCTCGACAGCGGCAGCACCCGCTACGACGTCGCGGTCGTCCCGGGCGCCGACACCGCGACGTCGAGCGCGTTCCGTTCGGACCTGGGCGCGGCGGCCGCCACCCTTGACGCGGAGGTCCGCTTCCACACCGTCAGCGACCGATCACGCGCCCGCACGCTCGTCGACCAGGACAAGGTGGACATCGCCGTGGTCGATCGGGGCCAGCCGACCGTGATCGTGCGCGCGGGTGAGAACGACACCCTCCTGGCGCTCGTACGGCAGTCCCTTGCGACGCAGGAGCTGGCGCGCCAGCTCGCGGCGGCGGGACTCGACCCGGCGACGATCGACCGGGTGTTGACAACACCGACCGTTCGCGTCGAGGACGTCGCGGCCGACGAGTCCGATCGCAAGGCGTCGGCCGCGATCCTGTCGCTCGTCCTGTACCTCGTGTTGCTGCTCTTGATGATCCAGGCCGCCAACGGCGTCGCCATCGAGAAGGCGAACCGCATCAGCGAGGTGCTGCTCGCGGTCGTGAAACCGACGGCGCTGTTCTTCGGCAAGATCGTCGGTGTCGGCCTCGTCGGGTTGGCGGGACTGGCGGCGGGCGCGATCCCGGTCGTGGTGAAGGCAGTGGCAGGCGGTGACCTGCCCGCCGGTCTGGGCGCGGCGATCCTCGGCGGCTTCCCCTGGATGCTCCTCGGGCTCGTGCTCTACCTGACCACCGCGGGCGCACTCGGCGCGCTCATCGAGCGGCAGGAGGAGGCCGGCGCGGTGCTGACGCCCCTCAGCCTCCTCCTCATCGGGACCTACGTGCTGGCGCAGAGCTCCGCCGGCAACGACTTCGGTGCGGTGCTGGCGATCTTCCCGTTCACGTCGCCGATCGTGATGCCGGCCCGCATCGCGCTCGGTGACGCGTCGACGGCCGAGATCGTCGCCTCGCTGGTCGTGGGCCTCGCCACCGTCCTGTTCGTCGTGCGACTGGGGGCCGAGATCTACCGCCGGGGCATCGTCCACACCGGTCGACGCCTGAAGCTCGGGGAGGTCCTGCGCACCAGCTAGCCGAGCGGTTGGGCTTGTCCTTCACGAATACATGAACTATTGTCGTAACCGGCAAGTACCTGGACGACACTGGAGCTCCCGATGGACGACATCACCTTCGTACCGGCACTCTCCTACCGCGACCCGAAGGCCGCACTCGACTGGCTCGCCCGCGCCTTCGACTTCGAGCTCACCATGGCCATCGACGGTCCCGACGACGACCCGACGCAGTGCCACTACGAGATGGGCTACGAGGGGCGGGGCCGGATCATGATCGGCGGCGAGTGGAACGAGTGGATGCGCAGCCCCGCCTCGGTCGACGGGCACAACACGACCAGCGTCCACGTCGACGTGACCGGCGACATCGACGCTCACTGCGAACGGGCCCGGGCCGCCGGTGCGCGCGTGCTCGTCGAGCCCGCCGATCAGTTCTACGGCGACCGCGTGTACCGGTGCGTCGATCCGGAAGGGCACCACTGGACCTTCGCCATGCACGTGCGCGACGTCACGCGCGCCGAAGCCGAGGCCGCGATCGGCGCACCGATCCACGCTCCGAGCTGGCAGTGAGCGAGTCGTCGGCCGCGCTGCCGGCGAGCGACGCGGTCGACGTCACACTCGCCGCGCTCGCCGATCCGGTGCGCCGCCGATCGGTCGAGCTCCTCGCCGAACGCCCGCGGCGCGCCGGTGAGCTGGCCGACGCGCTCGGCGTCTCCCCTCCGGTGATGAGCCGACACCTGCGTGTGTTGCGCAGCGCCGACCTGGTCGAGGAGGAACACCCGCCGTTCGACGCGCGCGTGCGCATCTACTCGCTGCGGGCCGCGTCCATGGGCGCCTTGCGAGCGTGGTTGGCCGACGCGGAGGCGGGATGGACGCAGCAGCTGGCGGCATTCAAGGACCACGTCGAGCGCACATGAGCCGCTCTCGGGTGCTCGTCGCCGATGCGCGTCGCCGCGCCGCCGGCGCGGACCTTCGCCGCGTTCACCGGCGAGATCGGCGAGTGGTGGCAGCCGAACGGGCTGTTCCGGTTCACCGATCGCGACGGCGGTCGCCTGGCGTTCGAGCCCGAGCCCCCCGAGCGTCTCGTGGAGATCGGCGCCGACGGCGAGCGGTTCGAGATCGGGCGCGTACGGGAGTGGGACCCACCGCACCGCCTGGTCTTCGAGTGGCGCCAGGCCGGGTTCGCCGAGGACCAGTCGACCGAGGTGGCCGTCCGCTTCGACCCGGTCGCCACCGGGACGAGGGTGACGGTCGAGCACTTCGGCTGGGACTCCATCCCGCAGGAGCACGCCGCCCGCCACCGGTTCCCGTTGGTTGCGTTCCAGCAGCGCGAGGCGGAGTGGTGGCAGGACCTGTTGCGCAGGTTGGGCGAACACGTCTCCCCCTGAATCGCGCCGCGTCCACGCCTAGCGTGGCGCGATGGCCTCCCGACCCCGCGAACACCAGCTCCCCACGACCGGCGGCGATGCCGGTCCGGCCCCGACCGCGCCGCCGGCGCGTGAGCCGAGCCACGCCGAGCGGTGCCGCACGTTGGTGCACGGCGAGCGGCGGGGCGCGCTCTCGACCGTCGCCGCCGACCCCGCCGGGTACCCGTTCGGATCGGTGGTCAGCTTCGGCCTCGCCGACGACGGTGATCCGCTGTTCTTCGTCAGCCTCATGGCGGAGCACACGCAGAACGCACTGCGCGACCCGCGCGCCAGCCTCCTGGTGACCGAACCGGTGCCCGAGGGCGCCGATCCTCTCGCCAGTGGCCGCGTGACCCTGCTCGGTCTGCTCGCCCCGGTCGACGACGCGGGGCGCGAGGTCGCGCGGGAGCGCTACCTCGCCGCCAATCCGGCGGCGTCCTACTACATCGACTTCGGCGACTTCACCTTCCTGCGGCTCGCGGTCGACCACGTGCGCTACGTCGGTGGCTACGGGCGGATGAGCTGGGTCGACGCCGCCGACTACGCCGTCGCCGAGCCCGACCCCTTGGTCGACGCCGCGGCCGGGATCATCCAGCACATGAACGACGACCACGCCGACGCGCAGGTGCTCTTCTGCCGCCACTTCGCGCACCTGCCCGACACGGTCTCGGCGTCGATGTCGGCCGTCGACCGCTACGGCTTCGACCTCGTCGCGGTCAGCGCCGACCACCGCACGGCGGTGCGGCTCGCGTTCCCCACCGAGTGCACGACGGGCGACGAGGTGCGCGTGGCGATGGTCGCGATGGTGGCGGAGGCGCGCGCGGCCGGCTGACCCGCCGCTGATCCACCTCTCCCGCCACGTCGACCCGTCGACGTACTTGCTCGCGGCGGGGATGGTGCTGCTCGTGAGCGCGTTGACCCTCGTCGTCAGTTGGTGGACGCGAAGACGGACTCCGGACGCAGCGCCCGTCGCAACGCCTCCGTGATGTCACGCTCGCATGCCTGCGCGATCGCCGAGTGCGGGACGATCATCTCGAATCCGTGCGGCGCGCCCGGGTACACGTGCAGCTCGACCGGGATCCCGGTGCCGAGCATGCGCGACGCGTACTCGATGTCCTCGTCGCGGAAGACGTCGAGCGCGCCCACCCCGATCCACGCCGGCGGGAGGCCCGCCACGCTCTCGACCCGCGCCGGCACTGCGTAGGCCGGGATGTAGTCCTTGCCGACGAGCTCGCCCAGATAGGCGCGCCAGCCCAGGTGGTTGGCCTCCCGGCTCCAGACCGGCGCACCCTCGATGTGGCTCGACGCGCTCGTGTTCCGGTCGTCGATCATCGGATAGATGAGGAGCTGGAACGCGAGGTCGACCTCGCCGCGGTCGCGCGCCAGGATGGCGAGACCCGCCGCGAGGCCGGCACCCGCGCTCGCACCGGCGAGCGCGATCCGGGCCGGGTCGATGCCCAGCTCGTCGGCGTGCTGCGCGGTCCAGAGCAACCCCGCGTAGCAGTCGTCGAGCGGCGCGGGGTACGGGTCCTCGGGGGCGAGGCGGTACTCGATCGACACCGCGACGCAGTCGAACTCCTCGACCCAGCGGTTGAGCCGGGCGTCGATCGTGAGGCCGGAGCCGAACATGTAGCCGCCGCCGTGGATCCAGTAGACGCACGGTCGGCCGGTCGCGTCGGTCGGCGGCGAGTACACGCGCACCGTCGGGTCGTGGCCGGTCGCGCCGGGCACGACCACCTCGTGCGACGTCGTGGTGGTGGGCGGCAGCTCGACCGCGGGCATGTCGGCCATCGCCTGGCGCATCGCCGGGAGCGACTCGAAGGTGAACGTGCCGAAGTCGATCGCTCCAATCGGCGACACCGCGAGCGCGGCGGCGATCTGCGGGTCGAGGTTGGTGGCGACGTCCATCGTCATGTGAGCTGCGCTCCCACGGTCGGGTCGACGTACTCGTCGATGCGGCTGATCAACCCGTCGTCGGTGGTGGTCACCACGACGCAGTTCTGCATCTCGAAGTCGTTGCCGCTCGAGCGCACCGCGCCGCGCACCACGAACTGCAGCACGAAGCCGGTGTCGGTGGGGCTGAGCAGGACCCGCTCGTTCTTCAGGTTGTCGACGAGCTGCCCGAGCATGCCGATGGCGGCCATGTTCTCCCGGGCGTCGACCTCCTTGCGGTCGTGGTTGTGCCAGACGATCGCGCCGGGCGCGAGGAGCGCGACGAAGCCGTCGGGATCACCGCCGGTGAGCGCGGCGTCGAACGCGGCCGCCATCTGGTCGTGGGTCGCCATGTCGTCTCCCTCTCAGGTGATGTCGAGGCGTTCGGCGCACGCCTTCATCTCGTCGAGGAACTTGCCACGCCGCGCGGCATCGGGTCCACCCGCCATGTCGGCGAAGTCGGGGACCAGCACCAGCCGGTCGACGCCGAGGTCCTCGTAGCGGCGCACGGTGTCGGCATCGATCGGGCCGGGCAGGGGCGTGATGGTGATCTCCAGCCGGCCCAATTCGGCCGGCCGGTCGACCTCACCGGCCAGGCGCCCGAGCTCGGCCAGGGCGTCCCGGGTGTGATCGAGGTCCTGGAAGAACCCGTACCAGCCGTCGCAACGGGCCACCGCCCGCCGGAGGGCCGCGGTCGACATCCCGCTGGCCAGGACCGGCGGGCCGCCGGGCCGGTGCGGCCGGGGCCGGCACTGGATGCCGCCGAAGGATGCGAACTCGCCCTCGAACCGGGGTTCGTCGTCCCGCCAGAGCGTGCGCAGCGCGTCGATCCACTCGTCGGCCCGCCGCCCGCGAGTCGCGAACGGCACCCCGATCGCGGCGTACTCCCCCGGCACGTAGCCGACGCCGATGCCCACGAGCAGCCGGCCCCGCGACAGCACGTCGACCGTCGCCAGCTGCTTGGCCAGGATCACCGGGTTGCGCAACGGCAGGATCACGATGCCGGTCCCGAGCTGGATGCGTGACGTGGCGGCGGCGGCGTACGCGAGGACGGGCACCGGGTCCATCATCTCCGAGCGCGACGGCAGGGGTGACGGCGGGGCCTGCGGGTCGATGAGGACCGGGTGCTCCCCCACCCAGATCGAGTCGAAGCCGAGCGACTCTGCCGTCTGCGCGACGGTGACGACGCCTTCGGCGTCGGCGAGCGCGCCCGACCCGACGCCGAACCAACCGATCGGCAGCATGCGCTATGCGGTGCGCAGGCGACGGTCGCGCCGTGCCTGCGCGGTCCCGACGTGGGTCATGATGTCGACGACGAACGCGAAGATCACGATGAACCACCCGAAGCCGGTGACGCCTCGGATCGGTGCGTAGGCGACCGCCCACGCCAGCGTCGTCCACGGCAGGAAGATGAAGCCGAGCAGCCCCCACCAGAACGAGTCGAACGCGATGCTCATGCGGTCGGAGAACAACCAGATGAGGAAGATCGCGAAGCGCGGCGACAGGAACGCGGCCAGCGCCACGAGGCATCCACACATAGGGCAGGAGACTAGGGTCGATCGCGATGGCGCTCAACCGCTCCATCGGCCTCGTGGCCGTCACCCTCGGTTCCGTCGGCGTGCGCGAGGGCTGTGCGCGCGCCCGCGAGCTCGGGTTCGACCACTTCGATGCCACCGCGGACGACGTCGACGGGCTCGACGCCGACGAGGTGGCCGCGCTGGCGCTGCCGATCGGTGATCGCATCAGCGCGTACGAGGCGCGGGCCGGATGCACCACCATGCCGCTGTACGAGCGCCGGGGTGAGGACCGCTTCGACGAGGCGGTGGCGATGCTCCGCGCCGAGCCGGGCGCGCGGTTGGAGCCCGGGCCCCGCAGCGTCGCCGACAGCATCGAGAAGGTAGAGGCCCTCGTCGAGGCGGTCCCGGGGTTGCGCCTCACGGTCGACACCGGTCACGTCACGACGTGGGGCGAGGATCCGATCCGCCTGCTGCGCCATGCCGATCACGTGCAGCTCCGCCAGGCCGCGCCGGGGAAGCCCCAGCTCCATCCCGACGACGGCGACGGCGTGGTCGACTTCGCCGCCGTCTTCGCCGAGCTCGAGCGCCTCGACTACCCGGGCCTGATGAGCGTCGAGTACTTCGATCTCCCCGACATGCGCATGCCCCTCGACGACCCGGTCGGCCACGCGGTCGCCCTCGCCGCGCACGTCCGCGCGCTCCCCTGATTCAGTGTCGCGTCGGGTCCGATTTCCGGACGTCACGCGACACTGAATCGCCACTCGGTCAACGGCGGTCGGTGAGGAAGGGGTAGCGGGCGCGGGTCTCGGCGACGACCGCGGGATCGACGTCGCGCACGAGGGTCTGCTCGGTGGGGCCGTCGGCCTCGTGCGTCTCGCCGAACGGCTGCACGACGGCGCTGTCGCCCGCGTAGTCGAGCTTGCCGCCGTGGCCGACACGGTTCACCCCCACCACGTAGGCCTGGTTCTCGATCGCCCGGGCCTTCAGCAGGGCGCGCCAGTGGTCACGCCGGGGCGCGGGCCAGTTGGCGACGACGACGTAGCAGTCGGTGTCGGGCGCGAGGCCCCAGAACTCGTCGGCGAAGCGCAGGTCGTAGCAGACGAAGAAGCTGCAGCGGACGCCCTCGACGTCGACGGTGAGGTGCGCGTCGCCGGCGGCGTACTGCTCGTGCTCCCCGCCGTAGGTGAACGGGTGGATCTTGCGGTACCGCTGGGTCGTGCCGCCGGGCGCGGCGAGGATCAACGTGTTGGACGGGAGCTCGTCGCCGGGCTGCACCTCGGGTGCCGATCCGCACACCCAGACCCCGTGCTCGCGTGCCTGCTCGACCAGGAACCGCGCGCTCGGACCGTCGAACGGCTCGGCGACCCGCGTCGTGTCCATGGAGAACCCGGTCGAGTACATCTCGGTGAGCACGACCAGCCGGGCGCCGTCGCCCGCGGCATCGGCGATCTTCGGCGCGAGGCGCGCGAAGTTCGCGTCGCGGTCCTCCCACACGATGTCGTGCTGGAGCGCGGCGACCCTCACCGGGCCATTCCCCGCAGCCGGGTCGCAGCGTCGTCGATGACGTCGAGCCGCTTGCAACAGGCGAACCGCACCAGCGGTCGACCGGCGTCCTTGTCGTCGTAGAACGCGACGCTCGGCACCGCGACCACGCCGCAGCGCTCGGGCAGCGACCGGCAGAACGCCATGCCGTCGGTCTCGCCGAGCGAGCGGATGTCGGTGCTCACGAAGTAGGTCCCGGCCGACGGCAGCACGGTGAGCCCGGCGGCGGCCAGCCCGGCGGACAGGCGGTCGCGCTTCTCCTCCAGCGCGGCCGCGAGCCGGCGGAACGTCGACCCGGGCAGCCCCAACCCGACCGCGATCCCGTACTGGAACGGCCCACCGTTCACGTAGGTGAGGAACTGCTTCACCGTCTTGACCGCGTCGAGCAGGTCGGGCGGGGCGCAGAGCCAGCCCACCTTCCACCCGGTGCAGGAGAAGGTCTTGCCCCCGGACGAGATGGTCACCGTGCGGTCGCGCATGCCCGGGAACGTCGCCAGCGGCACGTGCCGGCCCTCGAACACGAGGTGCTCGTAGACCTCGTCGGTGACGGCGACGAGGTCGTGCTCCACGCACAGCTGGGCGACGAGCTCGAGCTCGCCGACACTGAAGACCTTGCCGGTCGGGTTGTGCGGCGAGTTCAGCAGGAGCACGCGCGTGCGGGGCGTGATGGCGCGCTCGAGCGCCTCGCGGTCGAACGACCAGTCGGGCGAGCGCAGCTGCACGAGGGACCGGTGTGCGCCGGCCATCGCGATGCCCGCCGCGTACGAGTCGTAGTACGGCTCGAAGGTGACGACCTCGTCACCCGGCTCGCACAGCGCGAGCAGCGCCGCGGCGATCGCCTCGGTCGCGCCCGCGGTGACGAGCACCTCGGTGTCGGCGTCGTACCGCAGGTCGTACCACTTCGCCTGGTGGGCGACGATCGCGTGGCGGAGCTCGGGAATGCCGATCCCGGGTGGGTACTGGTTGTGGCCGGCGCGGATGGCGGCGACGGCGGCGTCCATCACCTCGGGCGGCCCGTCCTCGTCGGGGAAGCCCTGTCCGAGGTTGATGGAGCCGGTGGCCACCGCCAGCGCCGACATCTCGGCGAAGATCGTGGTGCCGAAGCCCTGGAGCCGCGACACCAGGTACGGGGAGTCGGCCACGTCTACGGTCGACTCCGCTTCGTCGTCCCGCTCATCCGAGCACTCCTCCGCTTCGTCTCCACCTCTACGGTCGACTCCGCTTCGTCGTCCCGCTCATCCGAGCACTCCTCCGCTTCGTCTCCACCTCTAGGGTCGACTCCGCTTCGTCGTCCCGCTCATCCGAGCACTCCTCCGCTTCGTCTCCACGTCAGCCGGCCACGAAGCTCAGCCGCACCTCACGGCGCGGGTTGTCGCGATTGAGGTCGACGAGCACGACGCTCTGCCAGACGCCCAGGAGCGGATCGCCGTGTTGCACCGGCACGACCAAGGTGGGCGCGACGAACGCGGGGAGCACGTGGTCGGCGCCGTGGCCAGGTGAGCCGTGGGCGTGCCGGTAGCGGTCGTCGCGTGGGAGGAGGCGCTCGAGCGCGTCGACCAGGTCGTCGTCGGAGCGGGCCCCCGTCTCGATGATCGCCACGCCCGCGGTCGCGTGCGGCGCGAACACGTTGAGCAACCCGTCACCACGCGTCCGGCAGAACGCGCGGACGTGGTCGGTGAGGTCGACGACGCGCCGGCGCGAGGTGTCGACGTCGAGCACCGTGGTGTCCATCGGCGCCGAGCCTACGACGACCGGTTCACCCGGCGTCGACGAGCCAACCGAACCCGTTCGAACGGAGCGCGTCGGACATGCGCGCGGTCAGCGTCGGCAGGGAGTCGGTCAACAGGATGACGCCGAACACGGCGAGCACCGCGGCCGAGGCCAGCGTGATGGCGCGCGAGTGGCGCTTGAACCACTCCAGGGTGCGGGTGAGCTTCCCCATCGCCAGGCCGACGGCGAGGAAGGAGGCGCCGAGACCGAGGGAGTACGCGACGAGCAGCAGCGTGGAGTGCGCGATGTCGTCGCCTCCCGCCGCGAAGCCGAGCACCGCGCCGAGCACGGGACCGATGCAGGGTGTCCACCCGAGCCCGAACGCCGCGCCGGCGACCGGTGCGGCCACCGGGCCGAAGCGGTCGAGATGCGGCTGGAACCGGAACTCCTGGTACAGGCGCGGGGTCGTGAGCAGCTGCGAACCCGCGAGGTAGCACGCCATCAGGAGGACGAGACCGCCGGAGATGCGGGTGAGGGTCTCCTGGTTGCGGAAGAGCGCGCTCCCCGCCGCGGTGGTGATGAGGCCGAGCAGCACGAACACCACCGTGAAGCCGAGGACGAACATGCCGGTGTTGAGGGCGATGCGCTTGAGGTAGTGCCGTTGCTGCTCGCGGATCTCGCCCACCGACAGCCCCGTGATCAGGCTCAGGTAGCCGGGCACGATGGGCAGCACGCACGGCGACAGGAAGGAGATCACGCCGCCGCCGAACGCGGTGAGCAGGTAGAAGTTGCTCGAGACGTTGATGCCGAGGACGAGCATAAGGAGGTGCGCCCGATGGTACGGCCCGCCGCCGCGCCGCCGTCACTCGGCCGGGCGCCGGGTTCGGCGAAGGTCGGCGTCAGTCGGCCGTGGGTTCCCGGGCCTCGTCGATGCGGGCTTCGGCGATGGCGACGTACTCGGGATCGGTGTCGTAGCCGACGTACCGCCGGCCGGTGCGCACCGCGGCCACCGCGGTGGAGCCGGAGCCGAGGAACGGGTCGAGCACGACGTCGCCGACGTACGTGTAGAGCCGGATGAAGCGTTCGGGGAGCTCCACCGGGAACGGCGCCGGGTGGTGCACGCGCCGGGCCCGCTCGGGGCGGATCTCCCACACGTCGAGGGTCGACGCCAGGAACTCCTCCTTGCTGATGTCCGACACGTGCGGCAGGCCCTGCTCCGCGCGCACCTTGACGGGGATGGCGCGGTCGAAGCGACCCTTCGACGCGATCACCACCCGTTCGGTGAGATCCCGGAGCACCGGGTTCGACGCCTTCATGTACGACCCGAACGCGCACGAGCCGGCCGCGCCCTTCGCCTTCACCCAGACGACCTCGCCCCGCAGCAACATCGCGAGCTCGTCCTGGAGGATGGTGGTGACGTCGCCGGCCAGCGATCGGTACGGCTTGCGGCCGAGGTTGGCGACGTTGACGCACAGCCGACCGCCCGGTTCGAGGACCCGCAGGCACTCCGCGAACACGTCGCGCAGCATGACGAGGTACTCGAGGTAGGTGGCGGGGACGTGGCCGGCGCCGAGGTCGGTCTCGTACGCCTTGCCCGCGAAGTACGGCGGTGACGTGACCACCAGCGCGACGGAGTTGTCGTCGACATCGGCCATGTCGCGCGCGTCACCGCAGATCACCGAGTCGGCCGCCCCGCACGGGTTGACGGTCGCGTCCTTCGACAGGTGGGGCGCGGTGAAGCGCGCGTAGAAATCGCTGGCGTCGTGACTCTCGCGGTTCCCCGCTCCGAACGTGCGCGTGCGCGTCGCCATGGTCGTGGCACCGTACCGGAGGGATCAGCCGGGTGCGGATCCCCGGCGGCGATGGCGGACCCAGAGCCCTGTCCCGGCCGCCAGCACGACGGCCACGATCGCGATCACCACGCCCACGGGCGAGCCGGAGTCCCCACCCGAGCCGCTCCCCGGGCCCAGGGCGACGGCATCGCCGGCGCCTCGGGCCTGCCGCTTCCCGGTCGTGCCGTTGCCGCCGGAACCGCCGGTCGTGCTGGTGGCGGCGGCCGTGCCCGACTCGGCGCCCGCTCCGCTCTTGCCATCCTTGGAGGACGACGGCGCGGTGGTGGCGGTCGCGCCCGGCGCGGGGGCACCGCCGTTCCCTCCACCGGCCGGCGACGCGGTCGGCCCGGCCGGCGCGACGGGGGGCGCGGTCACGGGCGGCGCGGTCGGGGGCGGGTTGGTGGGTGGCGGCGCACAGCTCACCACCGAGCAGAAGGAGACGAAGCCGGGCGCGCCCCCGGTGCCGTACCGCCAGCCCTCGACCGACCCGTCGACCACGGTGGAGCTGCCGGCACCGCCGCGCGAGTACGTCCAGCCTCCCGCGCCGGGCGCGGCGCGGAAGTACGCCCAGTACTGGCCACCAGGACCGATGAGGCACGACTGGTCCGCCGGGTTCCCCACGCCGTACAGCTGGCAGACCGCGGCGCCCTGGCCGGCGAAGCCGTAGGTCACCGGGTTGGCCCCCGCGAGCTGGAGCGCGTCGAGGCCGGAGATCGATCCGTCGAAGCAGATCGACACCGCGCCGGGACCCGGTTCGACGACGACCACCGCGCGCGAGCTGCACCCCTGCGCGTCGACGTCGGCGTGCGCGGCCGGTCCGAGGCCGAGCGCCGCCGCGCCCACCACCGCGACGAGCAGGGCCCGCAGGCCGCGCCCGCGGCGGGTCATCCGGTGAAGTGCGGGGTCACCGCCACGGCCTCGGCCGCCGCCGCCGGCGCGCCCGACCCCGGCGTGAGTGGCGTCAGCGGCACCGCACAGGTCGGCGCGGCCGCGACGGTGATCGGCAACCACGACCGGAGCAGCCCCTCGACCGTCTGCGACGTGGCGAACGTGTTCACGCCGAAGCTGTCGTTCGGGCTCGCGATGCGACCGGCGTCGGCCGGCGGCGCGGTGAGCTGCTGGGAACGCAGCCACGCGGTCGGGCTCGCGTACGCGCTGCCCGCCGTACCCGGGTCGGCCGTGTCGCGCCAGCACGACGATTCCACGTCGAAGCCGGCGGCGGTGATGGCGAGGATGGAGAGCGAGGTGGAGTTGGGGTCGTCGGTGCCGAAGGACTGCCACGCACCGCTGGCCTGCTGGTTGGCGGCGTAGAAGGCGAGCGCGGCGTGCACCGCGGGGTCGGAGGCGTCGGCACCGCCGGCCACCAGGGCCTCGACCGCGACCGCGGTGGTGTCGGGGTCGACGTCGGTGCCGGTCGGGTCGCCGTTGAAGTTCCAGCCACCGTTCGCCTGCTGGTCGGCGCGGATGGCCGCCAGCGCGGCGGGCGGCGGCGTGCCGCACACGAGCTTCTTGGCGAGCACGCCGTAGAGCGTGTCGCTGAACGCGGGGCCGAAGGAGGCGGTGTCGGCGGCGCAGCCGGAGTCGAGGAGAGCGACGAGGTTCACCGGGGTGCCGTCGCCGGCGGGATCGAACGCCGACGGGTCGAGGCCGAGCGGCGAGGCGGTCAACACGATGGTCTTGGCCGCGGCGCCGGCCGTGGTGACGGTGGCACCGAAGGCGTCGAGGGCGTCGAGCGGCGTGGCACCCGCGGGCGTGCCGCCGAAGTGGAGGGCGCCGAGCGCGTCGAGCGCCTCGGTGGTGCTCCACGTGGTACCGGTCTGGGCGTCCTCGGCGATCGCGAGCGAGGCGTCGCGCGTCTCGAAGCCCGGGAACATGGCGAGCTCGAAGCCGCCGTCGGACTGCTGCTGGGTCTTCAGCCACGCAACCGCGGCGTCGGCGGTCGTCTGCGACGCGGGGTCGGCCGCCTGCGCGGGTGACGAGAAGAGCGTGAACGAGAAGGCGGCGGTCAGCGTGGTGCACCACGCGACCGCACGACGCACCTGCGACATGGGAATCGTCCTCCGAGGCCCCTTTCCACGAGGGCCGTGTCCTGCCGTCCTGCTGAACGGCGTCCGTCGGGTGCACCGGTGGCCCGGTGGACAACGGCAGGTAGCCTGGCTCGCGGAGTGCGGCGGGGTGCCGCAGAGCCGCTCACAGTTGCGGGTCAGCGTCGGTCTCGCACCGACTTCCCCCGTCCCCGGGCCGGAGCCCGGGAACCGCACGCAACATCCGGGTTGCGCGCAACCGTTGTCGAGAGGGCACGTTAGTCCGACGTGACGACCACCACGCAATCCCGCGCACCTGCCACCCGGACCTCGGCACAGGTCGGCGTTGCCGACACCCGCGCGCGTGCGACCTGGCACGCGGGTGTGTGGCTCGCGTGGGCGCTGGCGGCGGCCGCGTGCATCCAGTTGGCGCCGAACCCGCTGTACGTCGCGCTGGTCATCGGGATCGCGTCCGTCGCGGTGTCGCTGCACGCCCAGCCGGGTCCGTACGCGCGTGCGTTCCCCTTGCTGCTGGCCGTGGGCACGCTGTTCGCCGTCGTACGCATGCTGCTCACGGTGGCGACGACCCACGGCGTGGGCGACGTCCTCTTCACGACGCCCCACTTCGGGCTCCCTCAGCTGCTCGGTGGCTTCACCGTCGGCGGCACCGTGGAGCTCCGGATCATGCTCCAGTCCCTCGCCGAGGGGTTCGCCATCGTCGGCGTGATGGGCGTGTTCGGCGCGTTCAACTCCGTGGTCTCCCATTCCGAGCTGGTGCAGTCGACGCCCCGTGCGTTCTACGAGGTCGGGCTGGTCGTCGTGGTCGGGCTGGCGTTCGTGCCGGCCACGCTCGCGGCCATCCACGACGTACGCGAGGCCGACCGCGCCCGGACCGGCGGCCGGGTGGTGCGCCGGGGACGGCTCCTGCGCCAGGTCGTGCCCGTGCTCGAGCTCGGGTTGGAGCGGGCGGTGACGCTCGCCGAATCGATGGACGCGCGCGGGTTCGCCCGCGCCGGGGCGAGCCCGCGCGACCGGATCGCGGGATGGTGCGGCGTCGCGTCGTTGCTCGCGCTGGGCGGCGCGTTCGTCGCGCTGATCGGGGAGTCCGACGCGGTCGCGTCAGTGCTCGGCCTGGCGGGCGCGGGCGGGCTCGCGGCGGCGATCCTCCTCGCCTCGTCGGGCACGCAACGGGTGCGGTACCGGCCGCGTCGCATGGGCACCGCCGACTGGCTGATGGCCGGTGCGGTGCTGCTGGCGCCGGTCGCGATGGCGACGTG
Source organism: uncultured Actinomycetes bacterium (assembly GCA_963809795.1). GTDB lineage: Bacteria > Actinomycetota > Acidimicrobiia > IMCC26256 > DASPTH01 > DASUAS01. The sequence continues at coordinate 58,929 of CAWELN010000016.1, read as the reverse complement.
CTCGCTGGCCGGTGACAGCAGCCTGGTGTGGTTCGCCAACCCGTTGACCTGGCCGGCCTTGCACGCACTGCCGGCGCTCGCGCTGCTCCCGCTCCTCGCTCCCGTCTTCGTGCCCGCCCGGGAACCCGCATGAGCGCCCCGGTGCAAGTGAGCGAACGGCTGCGGGCCGGGTATCCCGGCCCGCAGGGAGCGAGCCATCGAGCAAGCACCGAGAGCGGGCGAGCATGAGCGCGATCTCCTACCGGGACGTGTCGTTCGCGTATCCCGACCGGGCGCGCGCCGCGCTGCGCGAGGTCGACCTCGAGATCGCACCCGCTGAGCTCCTGCTCGTGGTCGGCGCCTCGGGCTCGGGGAAGAGCACGCTGCTGCGCGCCGCGAACGGCCTCGTGCCCCACGCGAGCGGCGGCCGGTTCGGTGGCGACGTCGAGGTGTTCGGTCGCTCGACCCGATCACACCATCCGCGCGAGCTCGCCGACATCGTCGGCTTCGTCGCGCAGGACCCGGAGTCGCAGTTCGTCGTGAACCACGTGGAGCGCGACCTCGCCTTCGTGCTCGAGAACCTCGGCTTCTCCCAGGAGGCGATGCGCCGGCGCGTCGAGGAGGTGCTCGACGCGCTCGGCATCGCGCACCTGCGCGACCGCGACCCGGCGACCCTCTCGGGCGGCGAGCGGCAACGCTGCGTGATCGCCGGTGCGCTCGCCGCCGGGCCGCAGGCGCTGGTGCTCGACGAGCCGACGTCGCAGCTCGACCCGCAGGGTGCCGACGACGTGCTGGCCGCACTCGTGCGGCTCAACCACGACCTCGGCACCACCGTGGTGCTCGCCGAGCACCGGCTGGAGCGCGCCGCGCCGCTCGCCGACCGCGCCGTCCTCGTCGACGACGGACGGGTGGGCCGGCCCGACACCGTCGACGCCGTGCTGGGTGACTACCCGGGCGCACCGACCGTCACCCGCCTCGGACGAGCGCTCGGTTGGACACCGTTGCCGTTGACCGTGCGCGACGCCCGAGGCTGCGCGGCTCGACAGCCGGTCGACCTCCCACCGCCAGCGGAGCCCGCGGCGGGCGCGCCGGGCGAGACGCTGGTGACGGCGCGCGACCTGCGCGTCGTGCTCGGCGGTCATCCCGCGGTGCGCCGGGTCGACCTCGAGCTGCACGCGGGTGACGTCATCGCATTGTTCGGCCGCAACGGCGCCGGCAAGACCACCCTCCTGCGGGCCCTCGCCGATCTCGTGCCGCCGACCGCCGGTGCGGTGGACCGGCGAGTGCGCGTCGCGTACGTGCCGCAGAACCCGAACACGATGCTGTTCTCCGCCACCGTGCGCCGCGAGCTGGACGAGACGCAACGGCTGCTCGGACGGGTCGACACCGAGGCGGTCGAGCACTGGCTCGACGCCCTCCATCTCACCGATCTCGCGGGTGAGCATCCCCGCAGCCTCTCGGGTGGCGAGCGCCAGCGGGTGGCGATCGCCGCGGTGGCAGTGGGTGGCGCGCCCGTCCTGCTGCTCGACGAGCCGACGCGTGGCATGGACGCGCCGTCGCGCGCTGCGCTCGAGCACGCGGTGCACCGGCACGCCGCCGGCGGCGGTGCCGTGGTGTTGGCGACGCACGACGTCGAGCTGGCCGCCCGCATCGCCACCCACGCGATCGTGCTCGGCGACGGCGAGATCGTCGCCGACGGCGACGCCCGCGACGTACTCGCGGGCTCGCTGTTCGCACCGCAGGTGCTGCGCGTGCTGCCGCCGTTCCTCACGGTGGAGGAAGTCGAACGGGAGCTGGCCCGCACGTGAGCCTGGTCACCGCTCCCCCGGCCACCGGCGTCGGTGCTCACGTGCGGCCGGTGGCCGTGTACTCGATGATGGTGGCGGTCGGCGCCGCCGCGTTCCTCTACCCGTTCTGGCTCCCGGTCACCGCGCTGACCAGCCAGGCGCACAACGGTGACGCACCGCTCGTCGCCGCGGCGGTGGGCGCGCTGGTGGTCGCGGCGGTGATGCTCGAGGTCCGCCGGGGCACCATGAACGGGGCGACGATCGCGCTGCTCGGCATGCTCGCCGCGTGCGCCGGCCTCCTCCGGCTCATCGACCTCCCGGGTGGAGGCAGCGGCATCTTCTTCCTCGTGGTGCTGGCCGGCGCCGCGTTCGGGCCGCGGTTCGGGCTCCTCCTCGGCCTGTGCGCGATGGCGGTGTCGGCCATCATCACCGGCGGCATCGGGCCGTGGCTGCCGTTCCAGATGCTGGCGCTCGGCTGGATGGGAGCCGGCGCCGGTTTCGTCGGCCTGCTCACCGCCCGCCTCGACCCCCGCCTGGAGGTGCTGGCGCTCGCGGTGTACGGCTGGGTGTGGGGCTTCGTCTACGGGGCGATCATGAACCTGTGGTTCTGGCCGTTCGAACGCGGCGGCGCGCTCGACTGGCACCCCGGCCTCGGGCTCGGGGCGACGCTGCACCGCTACTGGCAGTTCTACGTGGCGACGTCGCTCGGCTGGGACGCCGCCGCCGCCGTCACCAACGCCGTCCTCATCCTGGTGACCGGCCTGGTGCTGATGCGCTCGCTCCGTCGCTTCGCCCACCGCCTCGACCCCGTCGTCGAGTTCGACCCGGCCTGAGCCGACGCTCAGTCGTCCCAGAGCTTCACCACGACGCGCCCGACCGTTTCGCGGTTCGCCATCGCGGTGATCGCCTCGGGGATCTCCTCGAACTCCACGACGCGCCCGACGACCGCACGCACCCGACCCGCCTCGACCATGTCGACGACGGTGCGCATGATCTCCGCACCCAGCCGATCCGATGGAAGGTTCCACCCGAGCAGGCCCTTCATCATCGCCTGTCGCTCGGCGTCGGCGTACGAGAGCATCACGCCGCAGAGCTTGAAGTTGCCGAGCGCGATCCGGCGGGGCACGAGCGACTTCTCGTCGGCCACGGTCTTGTCCGATGCGAAGCCCATCATGAGGTAGCGACCGTTGTACGCGAGGGACTTGAACGAGTCCTCCATGACCGCTTCACCGACGTTGTCGTAGACCACGTCGACGCCCCTGCCGTCGGTCTGCTCGAGGCAGACGTCGGCGAACCCCTCGGACCGGTAGTTGACGACCGTCTCCGCGCCGAGGTCGCGACACAACTGGATCTTGTCGTCCGACCCGACGGTGGCGATGACGTGCGCGCCCGCGTCGCGGGCGAGCTGGATCGCGGCCGACCCCGCGCCGCCCGCCGCCGCGTGGATGAGCACCGTCTCCCCCGCCTGGAGCTCGGCCCGGTCGAACAGTCCGAGCCAGGCGAGGTGGAACGGGAAGAACAGCGCGGCCGCGTCGGGCAACGGGACCGACTCGGGCATCTCGAAGGTGGAGACCGCGGGACAGATCGCGTACTCGGCGAATCCCCCGTGGGCCTGCTGGGTGATGGCGACGACACGCCGGCCGAGGAGCGCCTCGGTGCCCGGCCCGCACTTGGCCACGATGCCCATCGTCTCCATGCCGGGCGAGTACGGCAGCTCGGGGCGCACCATCATGTTGCCGCCGGTGATCCGCTCGAGATCGTTCAGGTTGAACGGGATCCCGAGCGCACGCACGAGCACCTCCCCGGCCGCGGGCTCGGGGACGTCGACCTCATCGAGCTGCAGCACGTCCATGGGCACGCCGTACTCGTGGGTGCGCCATGCCCGCATCGTCGTCGGCAGGCTCGGGCTCATGCCGCGTCCGAGTCGCCGGCTTCAGGTTCGAGGCCGAAGCGCTCGATGTAGGGGGCGAAATCCTTGCGCACCACCGCGGGATCGACCCCGTACTCCTCCGGTCGGTAGCGGTGGATCCCGTCCTTGCCCTTCGGATGATCGGCGATGTACTCGCGCATCGCATCGGCTCCCTGCGTCGGACATCGGCAGGTCGAGCGCGTCATAGATCTTCTCGATCTCGGCGAACTGGTCGGCGACGAAGTCGGAGAAGTACATGTCGTAGAACACCGCGTCCGGATAGTCGCGTGCGGCGCGGACGGCCATGGTCCGCTGGAGCATCTTCTTCAGGCGGGCGGACCAGTCCGCGGCGATCTCGTACGGGTCGACGTCGTCGCTGCCGCGCGACCGCACGAGGGCGGTGAGGCTCGCGTACGACGTGAGCGACTTCACCGGGTCGCGGTGAGTGAACACGATCCGCGCGTCGGGGTACGTCTCGAGGAGCTGCGCGAGGCCCCACATGTGCGCGCCGGTCTTGAGCATCCAACGGTCGCCCGGCTTGTGCCACCAGAGGTGCTGCAGCTGACGCCGGTGGAAGTCGTAGACGGCCGACCAGTCGGCTCCGTCGTCGACCCAGTCCTGGTAGCTCGGCACGCGCAGCTGGTTGTGGAACAGCGGCGTGCACATCGTCTCGCCCATCATGACGACGCACTCCTGCGACAACGTCGCCCCCATCGGGTGCATCGCCTTGAACATCTCCGACTGCATGTCACCGGTCGGGATGGTCGCCTGGCACGCCTCCACCCGCGGGTCGTCGTTGCCGACGGCTGCTTCGGGCGGGGGCGACGGGAACATCAGCTCCCAGGTGAGCGGGGCGCGGTTCGCCGGGTCCTGGTTCAGGATGTCGTGCAGGATCGTCGTGCCGGTGCGCGGCAGGCCGACGATGAAGACGGGCCGCACGACGTCGACCTGGGCGATCTCCGGGTGGCGCTCGCGGTCCCGGACGTACTCCAAGCGGTTCTTCACGTGCAGGAGGATGCGCTCCTCCGCGATGTAACGACCGACGTCGTTGAGGCGCCCCTCGGTGTTCAGCGAGTCGACGAAGCGGTCGAGACCGTCGACGAACTCCCCCGGTCCGAGCTCGGTGAGGCCGCCCGCCCGTTCCCGGCCCTTCGCGAGCAGCACGTCGCGATCGAAGTTCGTCGTCGAAGTCATGACGCGCGACCCTACGGGTTTTCCGGCGGTCAGGCGGAGAAGAGCTCGGCCACGAACTCCTGGAGCGCGGCGCGGCCGTCGGGGGTGGTGACGTCGCCGACGAAGACCGCGGCGCGGGTGTCGTCGGACTCGAGGGCGCGGGCCGCCGCCCCCAGCCCGGCGGCGTCGGCGTCGGTGCCGACGAGCACGACCACGTTCACGTGCGCACCACCAGGACCGCCGACACCGCCGCGAACGCAGCCCCGAGCAAGAGCGTGGCGAACACCGCCGACGGCTCCTGCAGCGTCGCGGCGCCGGTGGCGACGAGGGCGAGCACGAGGAACCACGTGTTGCGCAGCAACGACCCGATCGAAAGGTCTCGCCGGCGCGACGCGGCGCCGAAGCAGTTGCACGGCCGCCGGTCGTTGGTGACCACTCGGCGTACGAGCACGACGGTGAACACGACGAACGTCGCCAGCGCGAGCCAGCTCGGCCACGCGGCGTCGACGACCAGCAGCAGCACCGCGAGGACCAGCTCGTACACCGGCAGCGCCAACGCGACCAGCACCGCCACCCACGCGTACCCGCCGAGCTGCTCGCGGTAGGTCTGCGCGGCCCCGCGCACCGCGAGCAGCTTGCCGACACCGGAAGCGACCAGGATCAACGCGACGACGACCCGCGCCGCGAGCGCGACGTCGGTGCCGGTCATCTCAGGCGTCGTGCATGCGCGAGTACCCGCCCCGGTAGAAGAGCAACGGCCGGGACCCCTCGCGCATGTCGAGGTCGAGCACACGCCCGACGATGATCTTGTGGTCACCACCCGGGTACTCGGCCTCGAACCGGCAGTCGAGGTAGGCGATGGCCTCCTCGAGCACCGGCGCGCCCGACACGCCCACCCGCCACGGGGTCTGACCGAAGCGGTCGGCGCCCTTCTGGGCGAACAGGTTCGACAGCTCCTCGTGGTCCTCGCCCAGGATGTTCACCGCGAAGGTGCCGGCGCGCTCGATGCGGGGCCAGGTCGACGAGGTGTGCGCGACGCAGAAGAGGATGAGCGGCGGGTCGAGCGACAGCGACGTGAACGAGTTGGCGGCCATGCCGACCGGCTCGTCGTCGTCGGTGGCGGTGATGATGGTGACCCCGGTGGCGAAGTGCCCGAGCACGGAGCGGAACCGCTTGTCGTCGGGGACGAGCAGGGTCTCGCCGGATTCGTCGGGCACGGGTGCTCCTCGGTTCAGCGGTGGGCCGGCCGGAGGTCGTGGCGCAGCCCGTCGGCGGCGGCGAACACCTCGGGTCCGTTCATGGCGGCCGACAGCTCGCGCGCGTCGCGCAGGATGGTGTCGAGCCGGTCGTCGCCGTGCGTCGGGCAGTGGTGGAACAGGGCCAGCTCTCGGGCACCCGCCTCCTTGGCGACGAGCAGGGCGTACTCGATGGTGCAGTGACCCCACGAGCGCTTCAGCTCGTACTCGTCGGCGGTGTGCTGCGCGTCGTGGATGAGCAGGTCGACGCCGTCGCAGAGCTCGAGCACGTCCTCCGGGACGAAGTCGTCGGGGTCGTCGGGCACCGTCCCGGGCCCGTGGTCGGACAGGTAGGCCACCGACACGCCCTCGGTCTCGACCCGGAAGCCGAGCGTGGGGTCGGTGTGGCGCACCCAGCGCGACCGCACCTTCGCCCCGTTGACCGCGAAGTCGTCGTTCGCCACCGCCTCGAACGCCACCTCACCCCGCAGCTCCTCGGGGGTGATCGGGAAGTACGGCGGGCTCATCACCGAGCGGAACACGCGATCGAGCGGGCCCGCGGCCTGGTGCGGACCGATCACGGTGACCACCCCGCCGCCCCCGGCGAGCGGTGCGAAGAAGGGGAGGCCCTGGATGTGGTCCCAGTGCAGGTGGCTGAGGAGCACGGTGGCGCGGTAGCCGTCGACCCGGCCCTCGGCGGCGAGCTCGTCGCCGTAGTTCCGCAGCCCGGTGCCGAGGTCGAAGACGACCGGTTCGTGACCCTCGCTCACCACTTCGACGCACGAGGTGTTGCCCCCGTACCGCTCGAACTGGTGTCCGTCACACGGCGTCGACCCGCGTACCCCCCAGAAGTTCACCTGCGTCGCAGCGCACACGAAATCCAGGGTACCCCGTGCCCCCCGGATTCAACTCAGGACGCGGCGCTTGAACCCGTTGATCCCGAGCCACGTGAACAGCGCGGAGAACCCGATGAGCGCGGCGTAGATCGCCCACAGGCTCATGTGCGGTGCGTTGGTGAGCGCGGCGCGGAAGCCCTCGCACATGTAGACGAGCGGGTTCACGAGCACGAACACCTGCAGCCACCGGATCGGCTCCAGCGACGACCACGAGTAGTACACGCAGCCGAGGAAGGTGAGCGGGATGACGATGATCCCGAACAGCAGCGGCACCGTGCGGGGGTCGAAGCGGGTGCCGAAGGTGAGACCCAGGGCGCCACACATGTAGCAGGCGAGGGGCGTGAGCGTGAGCAGCACCAACCAGTTCACGTGGAGGTGGACGGGCGTGGCCGGCACCACCGCCGCGATCGGGAACACGAGGAGCGCCGAGAACAGGCCGCTGAGCGCGCCCCAGATGGCCTTCTGGATCGCGACCAGGGCCACCGGCATCGGCGCCAGGACGCGGTCCTCGATCTCACGCGTGTAGCCGAACTCCTGCACCATCGGCAGTGAGACCGACTGGATGCCCTGCATCAGGATCGCGATCCCGACGACGCCGGCGACCAGCAGGGTCGAGAACTCGCTCGAGGATCTGCCGCCGACACCCTGCCCGATCTTCGGGAACACGTACGTGAACACGAAGACCAGCAGGAACGGCTGCAGGATCGTGCGGGGGATGAACTCCCTGAGCGTCTTGCGCAGCACCACGAGGTCGCGCAGGAGCAGCGCCCGGAACGCGACGCGCGCCGCGGCCACCGGCTTGCGGGTCGGCGCCAGCGTGGTCGGGGCGCCGGGGATCGTGACGGCAGTCATTCGCGCAGGTCCTTCCCGGTGAGGTTGATGAAGACGGTCTCGAGCGTGGGCTCGGCGACGGAGAGGTCCGACACCTCGAAGCCGTTGCGTTCGGCGACGGAGAACACCACGGGCAGCACGCCCTGCTGCTCCCGCACCTCGACCAGCACGGTGGAGTCGACGCGGGTCGCCTGCTGCGCGCCCGGCACCTCGGTCTCCAGCACCTTGGCCAGCCGATCGAGGTCGCCGGTGGCCGACACGGTCACCACGGTGTCGGCGCCGGTCGAGCGCTTGAGCTCCGACGGCGCCCCGAGCGCGAGCAGCTGCCCGCGGTCGATGATGGCGAGCCGGTTGCAGAGCTCGTCGGCCTCCTCCATGTAGTGCGTGGTGAGGAGGATGGTCTGGCCCTCGCCGTGCAGCTCGCCCAGGATCTCCCACAGCGCCAGCCGGCTCTGCGGGTCGAGGCCGGCGGTGGGCTCGTCGAGGAACAGCGTGGCCGGGCGGTGCATGATCGCCCGAGCCACCATCAGGCGCTGGGCCATGCCGCCGGAGAGCGCCGCCACCGGTTCCTTGCCCCGGTCGGCCAGCCGGAACTGATGGAGCAGGCGGTCGGCCTCGGTGCGGGCGTTGGCGTTCGACATCCCGAAGAACCGGCCGTGGAAGTAGAGGTTCTCCCACACCGTGAGCGAACGGTCGAGCGTGTTGCTCTGGGGCACCACGCCGATCACCTGCTTGGCCGCGGTGGGGTGCGCGACCACGTCGATGCCGCCGACGAACGCGCGCCCGCTGGTGGGGATCACGCGCGTCGTGAGCATGCCCGCGGTCGTCGTCTTGCCCGCGCCGTTCGGTCCGAGCAGACCGAAGATCTCACCCCGGTGCACGTCGAGGTCGAGCTCGTCGACCGCCTTGAGCCCACCCGGGTAGATCTTGGTGAGCTTCTCGGTGCGCATGACCACGTCGTCAGCGGCCACTGGACACCTCCTCATCCTCCTCGTCGATCTCCTCGATCGATTCGGCATCGGCCAGCGCCCGTCGGCTGCGAACCGACGGCACCTGCACCTGATCGTCCTGGTCGAAGTAGGCGTGGATCCGCGGCAGCGCTCGACCCAGCACCTCGGCGTCGCGCTTGGTCAGGATCCCGCGCAGCTCGTCGTCGACCGCGTGCACGACCTTGTGCAGCTCGGTGAGCCGCGCGTGCCCCGCGTCGGTGACGACGACGCGGAGGACCCGCCGGTCGGCGGGATCGGGACGACGTTCGACCAGGCCCTCCTCGGCCAGCTTGTCGAGGTGGCGGACCAGAGTGGGCGGCTCGATGCGCATGAGCTCGGCGAGCTCGCGCTGGCTGGCGTCGTCGGCGTTGGCGGCCTTGTCGAGGAGCAGCCAGTTCCAGAGGCTGGCGCCGTGCTCGTGCAGGCGGCGGTCGAGCTCGTCGTGGACGGCACGGTGGGCCAGGTACAGCATTCGCCCGATGGTCTGTTCCATAGTACGCTAATCATTAGCACACTAACGATTAGGCGTGCAACAGGTTCGCAGCTCTTTCGGTTGCCCGGGCCCTCGCTCCGCACCTTCTCCACGTGCACCAACGCGTCGCGGAGCTGGTCGATCCACTCCCCCTCGTGGTCACCGACCAGGCGCACGCACCAGGCGAGCGCGTGGCTGCGACTGCGGGCGACGCCGGCGTCGACGAGCGTGTCGAGCACCTGGCGCTCGGGGAGCCGGAGGCGGGTCATCACCGGGACGCTCAGCGTGGTGAACAGCTCCTCCTCGTCGCCGCAGCGGGCGCCCCAGGCGACCTTCCGGGCGAAGCGGGCCTCGGCCTCGTCGGCGATGCGCATGCGCAGGGCCCGGGTGTCCTCGCGGAAGCCCTGGATGCGGGCACGCCGGGCGGCGTCACGGGTCTCGGCGTCGGCGTCGCCGGTGTCGGGGTCCGGGAGCGTGCCGATCACCACGATCTCGTCGCGGTCGTGGTCGACCGACGGCGGACCGGTGAACCACCCGTCGGGCAGGCGGCCGGCGAACCAGCCCTGGAGCTTGGCGGCGGCGGCGGGAACAGGGGTGTCGGTGGTGGCGTTGTCCTTGGGCATGGTGATTACATTATTACATGCTTTCTCCGAGTGCAACGCGGATGGACTCGGCCATCGCGGCGGCCTCGGCGGCATCGGCGTAGCGGGTCCGGGGCCAGAAGAAGCCCCGGAGGCCGTCCTTGCGGTTCCGGGGCACGGCGTGCACGTGGGCGTGGGGCACGCTCTGGCTGACCACGTTGTTCATGGCCACGAAGGAGCCGGCGCTGCCGGTGGCGTCCTGCACCGCCGCCGCCACCCGCTGCACCTGGGCGAACAGCTCGTCGCGGGTGGGGCCGTCGAGGTCCCGGAGGGTCTCGAAGTGGGCGCGCGGCACCACCAGGGTGTGGCCGGGGAAGAGCGGCCGGTGGTCGAGGAACGCGACCACGACGGGCGTGTCGAGCACGAAGTCGGCCGGGATCTCCCCCGCGATGATCGAGCAGAAGAGGCAGCCGTCGACCACCGGGCGCCGGCCGCGGCCTCAGTCGCCGGCGGGCGACGCGTACGGGCGCACGCGGGGCGGCGCCGCATCGCGCTTGGGCACCATCACCTTGCGCCGGAAGTAGCAGACCTCTTCGCCGCGCTGGTTGAACCCACGGGTCTCGACGCTGACCACGCCGCGGTCGGGCTTGCTCGAGGACTCCCGTTTGTCGAGCACGCGCGTCTCGGCGTAGATGGTGTCGCCGTGGAACGTCGGCCGCTCGTGCAGGAGCGACTCGACCTCGAGGTTCGCGATCGCGGCGCCGCTGACGTCGGGGACGCTCATGCCGAGCACGAGCGAGTACACGAGGTTGCCCACGACGACGTTCTTGCCGAACTGCGTCTGCGTCTCCGCGAACCACGCATCGGTGTGCAACGGGTGATGGTTCATCGTGAGCATGCAGAAGAGGTGGTCGTCGGCCTCGGTGATGGTCTTCCCCGGCCAGTGCCGGTAGACGTCGCCCGGCTCGAAGTCCTCGTACAGACGCCCGAAGGGCCGGTCGTGGATCGTCATCCGACCGAGACTAGCGACGCGCCGTTCCGGCGGTCGGCCCGGGCAGTGACCGGTAGCGTGACGGCGGAGACGATGCGACCATGATGCGACCCGCAACTCACGGATTCGGCCGCGACGCCAGTGCGGTCAAGGGCAAGAAGGTCGAACGCGACCTCGTGCGTCGCGTCCTGCGACTCGCCCGGCCGTACCGCGGCCAGTTGATCGGCTTCGTCGTCACCGTCGTCCTCGCGGCGGTGATCAGCGCGGTGCCCCCGCTCATCCTGCGGGCCGTCATCGACACCGCCATCCCCGAGAAGGACCGCGCCCTGGTGGGCCTGCTCGCCGCCGGCGCGGTGTTCCTCGCGCTGCTCAACGCCGGGCTCACCCTGATCCAGCGCTACTACTCGGCCCGGATCGGCGAGGGCCTCATCTTCGACATGCGCACCGCGCTGTTCGACCACGTGCAGCACCAGCCGCTGTCCTTCTTCACCCGCACCCAGACCGGCTCGCTGATGTCGCGCATGAACAACGACGTCATCGGCGCGCAGCAGGCAGTCACCAACACGCTCGGCACGGTGTTCTCCAACGTCGTGTCCGTCGTGGTGACGGTCACGTTCATGCTCGCGCTCGAGTGGCGGCTCACCCTGCTCACGCTCGCCATCCTGCCGCTCTTCATCATCCCGGCGAAGCGAATGGGTCCGAAGCTGCAGCGTCTGACGCGCGAGAGCATGCAGCTGAACGCGTCGATGAACAACACCATCGCCGAGCGGTTCAACGTGGGCGGCGCGCTGGTCGTGAAGCTCTTCGGCAAGCACCGCCGCGAGTCGGACACGTTCTCCGACCGTGCCGGGCGCGTGCGCGACATCGGCGTGCAAACCGCCATGTACTCGCGCGTGCTGTTCGCGGCGCTGGGCCTGGTCGCCGCCATCGGCACCGCGATCGTCTACTTCGTGGGCGGCAACCTCGCGATCTCCGGCACCATCGGCGTCGGCACCATCGCCGCCTTCGCGGTGTACGTGAGCCAGATCTACCAGCCGCTCACGCAGCTCGCGAACGCGCGGGTCGACGTGCTGACCGCGCTGGTGTCGTTCGAGCGGGTCTTCGAGGTGCTCGACTTCCCGCCGCTCATCACCAACCGCCCCGGCGCGGTCGACCTGCTCGAGCCGGTGGGCCGGGTCGAGTTCGACCACGTGTGGTTCCGGCACCCGTCGGCGGCGGTCTCGTCGATCCCGTCACTGGAGGAGGCCTCCCCCGCCACCGACACCGACGACGAGAGCGCGTGGATCCTGCGCGACGTCAGCTTCAGCGTCGCGCCCGGTGAGCTCGTGGCGCTCGTGGGGCCGTCGGGCGCAGGCAAGACCACGAGCGCGCTGCTCGTGCCCCGCGTCTACGACGTGAGTGCAGGCGAGGTGCGCGTCGACGGCCGCGACGTGCGCGACTACACCCTGGAGTCGCTCCGGGAATCGGTCGGCATGGTGATGCAGGACCCGCACCTCTTCCACGACACCATCCGGGCCAACCTCCGCTACGCCCGCCCCGACGCCACCGACGCCGAGCTGGTCGAGGCGTGCACGGCAGCCCGCATCCACGACCTGATCGCCTCTCTCCCCGACGGCTACGACACGGTGGTCGGCGACCGCGGGTACCGGATGTCGGGCGGCGAGAAGCAGCGGCTCGCCATCGCCCGCATGCTCCTCAAGGACCCCGCGGTGGTGATCCTCGACGAGGCGACGTCGCACCTCGACTCCGAGTCCGAGCTGGCGATCCAGCACGCCTTGGCCGACGCGCTCGTCGGTCGCACGTCGCTGGTGATCGCGCACCGGCTGTCGACCATCGTCGCCGCCGACCGCATCCTCGTGCTCGAGCACGGGCGCATCATCGAGAGCGGGCGCCACGAAGACCTCCTCCGCGCCGGGGGGCTCTACACCGACCTGTACCGCACCCAGGTCGACCAACCGGCGGCCGACGCCGGCTGACCCGGTCGCGATGGGCCGCCGGCGCCACCAGGGCCGGGAGGCGTGGAGCGGGAAGGGACCTGCCGGTCCGCCGGGGGTCGAGCCCGGGGGCCTGCGGCCGCCGAATCGCCGTCGGCCGGCCGGCCGAACCCGTCACCACGGGGACCGCCGGTTAGCATCGTCGTTTCGCCGAGTCCACGGCAGCGATGGCGAACGACCCCATGGCCGATCCCCACACCGGCGCGGACGCGCCTCCCGAACGCCGTCAGCGGCGCAGCGAGCGCAAGCAGCGCCGCCTCCGTCGGGTCCTCGCGAGCGTCGCCACCGTCGCGGTGGCGGTGGTGTTCGTGCTGCTCGCCACCGACACGGTGCGCGTCAGCGGTGGCGAGAAGCCGTCCCTCGCCGGGACCATCCACGCCGGTGGCGCCCAGGTCGCTCCCGCCACCGTCACCACCACCGTCGACGGCAAGCGCTGCCGCACGCTGTCGACGACCGATCCGCTGCGGCTGTGGGTCGGCGGCGATTCCCTCGCCGGGTCCCTCGGCCCCGCGCTCGGGACGATCACCGGCGCCACCGGCGTCGTGCAGCCGTACTTCGACTCGCGGGTGTCGAGCGGCCTCGCCGATCCGGGCTTCTTCGACTGGCCCGACCACGCCACCACCGAGATGGCCCGGCTCGATCCCGAGGTGGTCGTCTTCATCATCGGCACCAACGACTCGGCGGCGGTGAGCGGCGATGCGTGGAAGGCCGACTACACCGACAAGGTCGACACCATGATGAAGACGTTGATCGGCCCCGGGCGCGCGGTCTACTGGATCGGCGCGCCGACGCTGAAGGACCAGAAGCTGGACGCGGCGGCCGTCGAGGTCAACGCCATCGCGCAGGACGTCGCCAAGCGCCACCCCGAGGTGCAGTACGTCGACGCCCACAAGCTGTTCGCCGGGAGCGACGGCACCTTCTCCTACGACCTGCCCGACGAGACCGGCCAGGTCGTGACGATGCGCGCCGGTGACGGGGTGCACTTCACGATGGACGGCGCCGACTACCTGGCCCGCACGGTGTACAAGCTCGTCGACGCGCAGTGCGCGGTGACCGCACAGAAGGTCGAGGGTGCGACGAAGCAGGCCATCGAGACCGAGGGCAGCACCCAGGTCGCACCGGGCTCGGGGTCCTCGTCCGGCTCGGGGTCGTCGTCGGGCTCGGGTTACTCCTCCGGCGGCTCCGGCTCGGGTTACTCCTCCGGCGGTTCGGGCTCGTCGGGCGGGACCGTCGCGACCACGCCGCCCGCGCCCGCACCGGTGACCGATCCGCCGATCACCGCGCCCGCGACCACGACCCCGACCGCGCCACCGCCGACGGATCCGACGACGCCGGCATCCCCTGGGAGCGAGACGCCGAGCCAGTGATCGAGGTTGGTCGTCGGTAGGCTCCGCCCATGACCGACCAGCTCCCGGCGGCGGCCGCGGCGCTCGACTGCGCGGCCGACGTGGTGGCGTCGGCCACCGACCACCTGGCGCGCGAGTCGACGGTCGACGGCCGGATCTCCGTCGCCCGGCTCGACGAGCACCAGGTGCTCGGCTACGACCTCGCGCACGCGGCCAGCGCGGTCGAAGGCGCCAAGGTGATGCTCGCGTACGGCGAGCAGGGCGAGGTCGAGTCCCGACTGGCGCGCGCGTTCATCGCCGACGCCATCGCCGATCTCGGGGCCAAGCTCCTCGGCCGCGAGGCGGTCTGGGGCGTCGACATCGAGCTCCTCGCGCCGGCACTCCCGTTCGTCGAGTCCCACCGCGCCCCCGAGTTCCTCGAGACGGTGGCCGCAGGTCTCGACACCGGCGGTACCGGGCCCAGCCATCTCCCCGACGACTTCCAGCTCGCGGCGGAGACCTTCCACCGCTTCGCCGAGGCGGAGATCCGCCCGGTCGCCGAGCACGTCCACCGCACCAACGCCGACATCCCCGAGGAGCTCATCGCCGGGCTCGCCGAGCTCGGGGGCTTCGGGCTCTCGGTGCCCGAGGAGTACGGCGGCTACGCGACCGGAGGCGAGGCCGACTACCTCGGCATGGTGGTGGCCACCGAGGAGCTGTCGTGGGGCTCGCTCGGCGTCGGCGGTTCGCTCATCACCCGCCCCGAGATCCTGACCCGGGCCCTCGTGGCCGGCGGCACCGAGGAGCAGAAGCAGCGCTGGCTCCCCCGCATCGCCTCCGGCGAGCTCATGGTCGGCGTGACCGTCACCGAGCCCGACTACGGCTCCGACGTCGCCGGGGTGAGCACGATGGCGACGGCGGTCGAGGGCGGCTACCGCATCAACGGGGTGAAGACGTGGGCGACCTTCGCGGGCCGCGCCAACCTCCTCATGCTGCTGGCGCGCACCGACCCCGACAAGAGCAAGTCGCACCGGGGCCTGTCGTTGTTCGTGGTCGAGAAGGACGCAGTGCCCGGGCACGCGTTCGCGCTCGAGCAGCCCGAGGGCGGCACGCTCGACGGCCGCGCCATCGACACCATCGGCTACCGAGGCATGCACTCCTACGAGGTGTCGTTCTCCGATTGGTTCGTGCCCGCCGAGAACCTGGTGGGCGGCGAGGCCGGGCTCGGCAAGGGCTTCTATCTCCAGATGGAGGGGTTCGAGAACGGGCGCCTGCAGACCGCCGCGCGCGCGGTCGGCCTCATGCAGGCCGCGTTCGACGCCGGGCTCGCGTACGCGCAGCAGCGCGTCGTCTTCGGCAAGCCGGTGTTCGACTACGAGCTCTCGCGCATGAAGCTCGCCCGCATGGCGGCGCTCATCCAGGCGGGTCGCCAATTCTCCTACGACGTGGCGCGCCGGATGGGCCGCGGCGAGGGCACCTTGTCGGCGTCGATGGTGAAGGCCTACGTGTGCCGCTCCGCCGAGTGGGTGACGCGCGAGGCCATGCAGCTGCACGGCGGCATGGGCTACGCGGAGGAGTTCCCGGTGTCGCGCTACTTCGTGGACGCGCGCGTGCTCTCGATCTTCGAGGGCGCCGACGAGACGCTCTGCCTTCGGGTGATCGCCCGGCGCCTCGCCGAGCAGGCGCTCGGCGCCTGACGACGCGCCGCCGAGCAACCCCGCACCGCCCAGTGGCGTCGGGGAGGTGTGGACCTCCCGATCGAGCTCGGACCGTGCTCCAACGGTGAGTACGACCCGGTGCCGCTGTCACCGGTCGCCCGTGAGGCGCAGCGGCGGGCGCGGGTCGACTGCGAGGTGCACGCCCGGCGCACCGGGGTGTCCCGCCGCCGGTTCCTGCGCTCGTTGTGCGGCGCCGCGACCACACTGCTGGCGATCAACGCGTGCTCGGAGGAGTCGACCCGGCAGCACGCGCGGCGGAAACCCGGCGGCACCTACGCGGTGCCGCCGACCGCGGCCGTCGATCCCGACGCGGCCCGCGCCGCGCTCGCGGGGAACGAGTTCGTGTTCGACGTGCAGGGCCACTTCCTCGACTACTCGGGGGACCCCGCGCCGCAACCGGGCCGGGACTTCTGGACCGGCTTCCCGCAACAGCAGTGCGGCGAGGTCGATCCCCGCGTCTGCTTCTCGCTCGACCACTTCATGGAGGAGGTCTTCCTCCACAGCGACACGTCGATGGTCGTGCTGTCGGCGTTGCCGATCGCCCCGGCGGGTAGCCCGCTCTCACCGGAGGCCATGGACCATGCCCGCCGCGTCGCGGCGGCGGCGTGCCACGACGAACGCGTGCTGCTCCACGCGCAGGCGCTACCCAACTACGGCGACCTCCAGGCGAACCTCGACGCCATGACCATCGCCGTCGAGCAGTACCCGATCGCGTGCTGGAAGGTGTTCACGAATTTTCCCGACCTCTACGACGGGTCCGGCAACGCATGGCGCCTCGACGACCGCGACCCGACCCTGGCGCCGGTCGGCGACGCGTTCATCCGTCACGCGGTCGACCTGGGGGTCCCGACCATCGCCGCCCACAAGGGCCTGTCGACGACGCTGGGCTACTCGTCGCCCCACGCCACCCCCGCCGACGTGGGCCCGGCCGCCCGCGCCCACCCCGACGTCCGCTTCCTCGTGTACCACTCCGGGTTCGAGGCCGACGTCACCGAGGGTCCGTACGACGCCGCCGCGGCCAAGGGCGTCGACCGGCTCGTCGCGAGCATGCAGGAGGCGGGGATCGGACCGAACCAGAACGTGTACGCCGAGCTGGGCACGACCTGGTGGTCGCTGCTCGCCCGGCCCGAGGAGGCCGCGCACCTGCTGGGCAAGCTCCTCACCCACGTGGGTGCCGACAACGTGCTCTGGGGCACCGATGCGGTGTTCTACGGCTCGCCGCAGGGTCAGATCCAGGCGTTCCGCGCGTTCCAGATCAGCGAGCAGTTCCAGGAGGAGTTCGGCTATCCCGCGCTCACCGACGAGATCAAGCGCAAGGTGCTCGGCCTCAACGCGTTGCGACTCCACGACGTCGACCCGGTGACCGTGCCGTGCGCGTTCACCCGCGCCGACCTGGAGCAGCTCCGGCTCGCACTCCCGGCGAGCGTGCAGCGCCGCGGTCCGCGCACCCGCCGCGAGCTCCTGAGCTTCGTGGCGCGCGAGCGCGCCCAGCTCGGCGTGTGACCGACCTCAGCTGCGGGTCATGCCGGCGCGCTCGCCGCGGGTGACGAACTTCAGCGCCATCTTCCGGCTCGCCTCGTCGATCATCTCGTCGCCGAACATGACCGCGCCGCGACGGTCGCCTTCGGTGGTCGCCTTCTCGTACGCCTCGAGGATGTCGAAGGCGTGGTCGAACTGCTCCTGGGTGGGCGTGAAGACCTCGTTGATCACCGCGACCTGGTCGGGGTGCAGCGCCCACTTGCCGTCGTACCCCAGGATGCGGGTGCGCATCGCGTAGTCGCGCAGCGCGTCGATCTCCCGGATCTTCAGGAACGGGCCGTCGATCACCTGCAGGCCGTTGGCGCGCCCGGCCATCAGGATCTTGGCGAACACGTAGTGGAAGTGGTCGCCGGGGTATTCCGGGATCTGCACACCGCCTGTGAGCACCGGCATCTCGGTCGACGCCGCGAAGTCGGCCGGGCCGAACACGATGGTCTCCATGCGCGGTGACGCGGCGCAGATCTCCTCCACGTTGATGAGGCCGCGCGCGGTCTCGATCTGCGCCTCGATGCCGACCTGGCTCTCACGGCCGATCGTCTCCTCGATCTGCGTGAGCAGGAGGTCGAGCGCGATCACGTCGCTGGCGGCCTGCACCTTCGGCAGCATGATCTCGTCGAGGCGCTCACCGGCACCCTCGACCACGTGGATGACGTCGCGGTAGGTCCATTTCGTGTCCCACGCGTTGACCCGCACGCACACGACGGTGTCGCCCCAGTCGAGGTCGCGGATGGCGCGCACCACGTTGTCGCGCGCGGCCTCCTTCTCCAGCGGGGCCACCGAGTCCTCGAGGTCGAGGAAGACCATGTCGGCGCCGAGACCGGGGGCCTTGCCGAGCATCTTCTCGCTGGAGCCGGGCACGGCCAGGCACGTGCGGCGCGGGAGGTTCCGGGAGCGTTCGGACATGCAGTCGAGGGTAGACGGCCCTCGGAGACGGCCCGAAACCGGCGGGCGTAGCCTGCAGACATGGCTGCTGACGTGTCCCTCACCGAGCTCGGCGACGGCATCTATGCGTGGTTGCTCCCCGGCGGGGAGACCGGCGTCGCCAACGCCGGCGTCGTCGTCGAGGACGACGGCATCACCGTGATCGACACCCTGATGGTGCGATCCCAGTGGGAGCCGTTCGCGGCTGCGGTGGCCGAGTTGGGGCCGCCGGTGCGGCGGACGATCCTCACGCACGCGCACATCGACCACGTGGGCGGCACGAAGGCCTTCCCCAACTCCGCGATCTACGGCTCGCCCGTCACCAGCGACGCGCTCGACCAGGCGATGCCGATCGACGGCTACAAGAAGTTCATGCCCGCGTTCGACGAGGAGTTCGACGACCTGGCCGAGCTCGGCACGCGCGCGGTCACCCATCTCGTCGACGGTGCCGCGCAGCTCACGCCCCGCATCGAGGTGCTCCCGGCCTCGGGGCACACCGCGGGCGACCTGCTCGTGCTGGTGGCCGACACCGACGTCTGCTTCGCCGGCGACCTCTGCTTCTTCGGCGTCACGCCCCTGGCGTTCCAGGGCGACCCCGCGCAGTGGGCCGACGTGCTCGACGCGGTGGTCGAGCTCGCCGACGTGATCGTGCCCGGACACGGACCGATCGGCGGCGAGGCCGAGGTGCGCGACCTGCAGGGCTACCTACGGGCGTGCGTGACCGCGAACGGCGACGTGCGCGCGATCGCGCCGGGACCGTGGGACTCGTGGATCGACCGCGACCGCGATGCGATCAACGTCGAGCGGGCCGCGCTGCTCGCCCACGGCGACGACGTGCTGCCGCCGTCGATGCTGAAGGCCATCGGCCAGGCCTGATGGCGGGCGCGGGACTCGTCACGGCGTAACCTCTCGCACGACGAGGCGCAGCGCCGCAGAGAGCGACCGAGAGAAGACGGAGCGAACGGCCGCGGCGCAGGTACCCTGCGCCGCAGAGAGCGACCCGAGAAGATGGCGAAGAATCCCGACCCGAACATCAAGCTGACGAGCACCAAAGGTGCGACCCGCACGCTCGACGACTGGTCGACGATGTTCCACCTGTGCCTCGTGATCCTGCCGCCGCGTCCCGAGGCGTCGGTGTTCATCCCGATCGCCAAGCGCATCTTCCAGGTGTTCGGCGACGCCGACTGCCGCACCGCGTTCTGCGTCGTCGGCAACGACTACATCGCGCGCGGTGTGCTCGGCGACGCGGAGGACGATTACCTCTGTTTCATCGATCCCGGCGGCGAGTTCGTCGCCAGCCTCGGTCTCACGCACCTGCCCGCGTTCGTGCACCTGCGACAGAACACGACGCTCGTCGCGGCTGCGGAAGGGTGGGATCCCACCGCGTGGCAGAACGTCGCCAAGGAAGTCGCCAAGTCGATGGCGTGGAGCGTGCCAACCGTTGCCGCGGCAGGCGATCCGCCGCCCACCGCCGGTTGGCCGGTCTGATCGCGAGTTTCAACGCAGCATCAACGCAAAGGAAAGACCCGTCCGCGACACTCCACAATGCTGGCGCGGGGTGCGCGCGTTCGCTAGGGTCTCCCGGAGTCCGTACCGGGGAGCGCCCCTGTACGGATCTGTTGTTGTTGGGTGTCAGTGTTGTTCACAAGACGTGTTCAGCAAGGACCGATACGGCCTGGCCGGAGGAGTCCCCATATGAACCGCCGAGCGATTCGGCTCGTCCTCCTCGCCCTCCTCGTGGCAACGGTGGGGGCGCTGGCCGCACCCGGGGTTGCGATCGCCGACCCGATCGGCGACAAGCAGGCCGAAGCCGCACAGCTCGACAGCCAGATCAACGCCAACGCCAACAAGCTCGGTGCGCTCAACGAGCAGATCAACTCGGCCGAGAACGCACTCGCCCAGGCGACCAACGACATCCAACAGGCTGACGCCCTCGTCACCGCCGCGAAGAACAAGACCAAGGAGCTCCGCGCCGAGGTCGCACGTCGCGCCGCCACCGTCTACACGCAGAGCGGCACGAACGGCGGTATCGAGGATCTCGACTCGCAGAACGCGCAGGACCTGTCCTCGAAGCAGAAGTACAGCTCGCTCGCCGCGCAACGCGACAACGAGATCGTGAACGAGCTCGCCAAAGCGAAGGAAGAGGTCGCGGCGCGCAAGGTCGACGCCGAGAAGGCACGCCAGACCGCGCAGGAGCAGCGCGACGCGATCCAGGCGCAGAAGACGCAGCTCGACGAAGGCCAGGCCGCGCTGCAGCAGATGCAGTCGAAGGTGACCGGTGAGCTCGCGACGCTCGTGCAACAGGCCGAGCAGGCGCGTCAGGCGCGCCAGGCCGCGCAGGCCGCGCAGCAGTACGCGCTCACAGTGAGCCAGCAGCCCGCCGCATCCGGCGGTGGTGGTGGCGGCGGCGGCGGTACCGGTGGTGGTGGCGGCGGAGGCGGCGGAGGCGGCGGTTCGGCCACCCCGCCCCCGACGAGCGGTGGCGTGTCGGCGGTGCTCGCGTACGCGTACGCGCAGCTCGGCAAGCCCTACTGCTACGCCGGCGTCGGCCCCAGCTGCTACGACTGCTCGGGCCTCTCGATGATGGCGTGGGCGCAGGCCGGCGTATCGATGTCGCACGGTTCGTACGACCAGCAGGCGTCGTTCCCCGCCGTCTCCATGGACCAGCTCCAGCCCGGCGACCTCGTGTTCTGGGACGGCCACGTCGGCATCTACGTGGGCAATGGCAGCGTGATCCATGCCCCACATACCGGCACCGTGGTCCAGATCACGCAGATCTGGCCCGGCGTCATCGGCGCCGCTCGACCCTGATCCGAAAGGCCTGGTCAGCGCATCGTCGCCAAGTCATTCTTGGCCGACGGTCCTCAATGAGTCCTCAGTTGCGCGGGCAAACGCCGCCTGGACCACGGCACGTGCGCGGTCGTGATCGGTAGGCATGAGATGCGCATAGGTCTGCAGAAGCACCGCGGGCGCCGAGTTGGCCTCGGGTTCTCATGCTGTTCTGCGGACGTTGTGGGCGGGGACCATGTTGGTGAGTGAGGGGTCCAGTGTTTGAGTCACATATCCCCAGAATGCCGCTGCGGGTGGCGCGACGGATTGGCCTGCCGGCCAGTCTGGTCCAAGGGTGAGGCGCACGAAGGACCCGGTTGACGCGTGCCCAACTGCGAGCGAGCCGTGAGTCTGTTCGCCGGTGTGGGCGGGGGTCCATTCGTTGCCGTCGTAAGCCATTGGTTTGGACTCGATGGCGGGAAGCGAGGTTGGGAGCACGCTCCATGTGCCGCCGGCCCGGACGGTGTCCGCTCCAGTGAGCAAGAGTTCCTCGAGGTCTGTTGGTCGATAGTCGAGCGCGACGCCGCCCGAGATGGCTGGGAACAGCAGCGTTAGGGGGAGTTGTGGGAGCGCTATTGAAAGGGTGCCGAGCGCGGCTCCTGGCCTTGGGTTGAGTTCGGTTGGGCGGAATCCTTGGGCTGTCATGATTCCGTCGATCGTGAAGCCACCGCGGTAGTTGACTTCGGCTCGCAAGGCGGTGCCAACGCGACGAGCGATTGCCCGCATCTCTTCTCGATCGGTAGTCGGCGGATCCCAATAGGAAGCGACGCCTGCGTAGAAGAGCTCGGGACCGTGAGCGCGTCGAAGCGTGACCATCTCAAAGGGACGGAGAGCGGCGACGTACTCGTCGAAGACAATTCCATGGATGCTGCACGGAATTCCCTCGAGAAACGGCATGACTCGTGCCCGGTCACAATGGGCGTTGAGAAACGTTGCTGCTGCTTCGGCGTCGGTCCGATTCCTTACCCACCGCGCGTACTCGGCGCCTCCATTGAACCCCTCCTTGGCGTCCCCGGCCCAGACGGTTCCCTGTCCCTCGTCGAGCTCATCAGCAGCCTTCATCAATGAAGGTACGTCGGTCGTCACGACGACCGACGGTGCGCGCGACACCCCCCAGCGCTCCCAGCAAGCGTCGATCACCACCTTGTCTTCGAGTGCCACCCACTCCGACCGTCGGTAGGAGAGGCTCTTCCGTCCCGCGATATGGACCGCCTCGTTGAACATGTCGCCGACGACGATTGCGCTTCGGTCGGGATCGAACTCGTCAATCGCAGCGATCGCCGCCCGGGGCGGATCCTTCAACGCCGCGATCGTGGCACGCACGGCTTGATCGATCGTCCCAGCAGTGATGTCGAGGTCGAAGTAGGCAGTCTTGTCGGGGACCGGACCCGTTCCGCGCGCCTGCGCGAGCACAAAGACGTCCGACGCACCAAGGCTTCGGAGAGTGTTGACGATGACGCCCGATCCGCCGAGGACAACTCCGGCAGCGATCACGCGCCGTCCCTCCACGAGCGTTCGCATAAGCGACTCGTAGTAGGCCGCGTCGACACTCCCTGCGTCTGAGCCTCCCATCCGACCAACGGTAACGACGCCACGTCCCAACACAGCAGATCTGGCCCGGCGTCATCGGCGCTGCTCGACCCTGAGCAACCCCAGTACCCGACGGTGCCTCCTGAGGGCGCCGATAGGGTGCTCGCATGACCCAGGTCGAGCATGAAGCGGTCCGGCTGACCGCGTTCTCACACGGCGCCGGCTGCGCCTGCAAGCTCTCCCCCGCCGATCTGCACACCGTGCTCGGCCTCGTGCGCGGCCTGGGCGACGCGCCGCAGGACCCCAACCTGCTCGTCGGGCTCGACACCGCGGACGACGCCGCGGTGTACCGCCTGCGCGACGACCTCGCCGTCGTCGTGACCACCGACTTCTTCACGCCGATCGTCGACGACCCCTACGACTGGGGCCGCATCGCCGCCACCAACGCGCTCTCCGACGTGTACGCGATGGGGGGTGCGCCGTTGCTCGCGCTCAACCTGGTCGCCTGGCCGCGCGAGGGGCTGCCGTTCGAGTTGCTGGCGCGCGTGCTCGACGGCGGGCACGACGTGGTGCGCGCCGCGGGCGCGCTCGTCGGCGGCGGTCATTCCATCGACGACGCCGAACCGAAGTACGGCCTCGCCGTCGTCGGCACCGTCGACCCCGCGCGCGTGCTCACCAACCGGAGCGCCCGCGCCGGCGACGCGCTCGTGCTGACCAAACCGATCGGCCTCGGTGTGATCTCGACCGCGCTGAAGCGCGACGCGGCACCGCCGGAGCTGGTGGCGGAGGCGATCCGGGTGATGACCACACTGAACGCCGGCGCGCGCGACGCCGCCCTCGCGCTCGAGCCGGGCGTCGTGCACGCGGCCACCGATGTCACCGGGTTCGGACTGCTCGGGCACCTCCGCGAGCTGCTCGTGGGATCGGGGCTGGCGGCCGATCTCGACGTGTCGGCGGTCCCGGTGATCGACGGCGTCCGCGCGCTGCTGGGCGCGGGCATGGTCGCGGGTGGGACGCAACGCAACCACGCGTTCGTCGACGACTCGGTCACGTGGAACGGACTCGCGCGCGACGACCAACTCCTGCTCGCCGACGCCCAGACGTCGGGCGGTCTGCTCCTCGCGGTCGATCCCGACGCGGTCGACGACCTGGTCCACGAGCTCGACGCGCGCGGCACGCTCGTCGCGGCCGTCATCGGCCACGCGCGCGCCGGTGACGCCGGCACCATCGCGATCAGGGGATGACGAGCATCCCGAGCTCGGCCTCGAGCTGCGGGCGCGGCTTCGCCCCGAGCGATGCGCGCTCCATGCGCCCGTTGCGGAACAGCCCGATGAGCGGGATGCTCTGCACCTCGAACTGCTGCGCGAGCGCGGGCTCCTCGTCGATGTTGACCTTCACGACCTTGTAGGACCCCTCGCGCATGGCGGCGATCTGCTCGACGATCGGTCCGACCTGGCGGCACGGTCCGCACCACGGCGCCCAGAAGTCGACGATCACCGGCACGTCGGAGCCGAGCACCTCGGTGGGGAAGCTGGCGGTGGTCACCGGCTTCACCAGGCCCTCGGGGGGCGGCTCGGGCAGCGGCTCCGAGGGGCGCTCCCCCGCCCGGACCGCCTCCAACCACTGGTGGGCCAACTGCACGCTCTCGAGCGCGACCTCGTGGCCCATCGGGTACTCGGCGAACACCACCGGGATGCCCGCCTCGGTGAGGGCCTTCGCCAGCTCGCGGGTCGCGGCCACCGGCACCATCGGGTCGTCGGTGCCGTGCTGGAGCAGGACGGCGACGTCGCGGGCACCCTCGAGGTCGACCTGGAGCAGGCCGGGGGCGACGAACGGGCTCATCGCCAGCACGCCGGCCGGGCGGGCCCGGTCGCTCGGTCCCAGCGCCAGCGCCAGCGCCAGGCCGGCGCCCTGCGAGAAGCCGCCGACGACGGCGTCCGCCCGCTGCATGCCGTGCTCTTCGCAGGCGGCGTCGAGCAGGTCGTCGATGGCGGCGAGCGCCTCGGTGAACCCGTCGGCCATGGCCTGCGGGTCGGCGGCGCCGGCCGCCATGTCGTACCAGGAGAAGCCGGGCGGCGCCGCGATCGGGCCCCGGGGCAGCACGGCGACGAAGTGGCCCTCGGGGTCGAGGTAACCGAGCAGCCCGCCCAGGTCGCGCTCGTCGGCGCCGTACCCGTGCAGGAGCAGCAGGAGCCGGTCGGACTCGCTCCCGCGCACGACGTTGGTCACCAGGTCCATGGGGATCCTCCGATTCAGAACATGTAGTTGAGCTGGCGCACGATCTCGCCACCGAGCAGGACGTCACCCTCGATCGCGACCACGCCCGTGACCAGTGCCTCGCTCGGATCCGACCGCCCGCAGGCGAGGCGGGCGAACTCGTCCGAGGCGAGGGTCAGCGTGACGGTCGGGTCGGCGGGGAGCGGGTCGACCGCCCGGGCCCGGCCGTCGACCACCTCCACCGCGGCGGTGGTGGGGAGCGGTCCGGTGAGCACGAGCACGACGGTGGAACCGTCGGGGGCCCCCACCTTCTTCCCGACGATGTACGGGAGCACCCCGACCATCATGTCGAGCGCCTGCCGAGCGGCCGGCGAGTCGAGGTCGCCGGGCCGGTCGAGACCGCGCCGCATGTCCTGCTCGTGGACCCACGAGTCGAAGATGCGGAAGCGCAGCAGGTCGGCGACGGTGCCCGGGCCCATCGGCGTCCAGGAGTCGGCCGCGAACCCGGCGTCGTCGAGGCCCCGGAGCTGCTCGATCCGCGTGCCGGTGGCGGCGCGGAACTCGGCCAACGCGTCGGCGCCGGTCCACCTGCGGCGGGACTCGATCCACCGTTCGTTCGCCTTGCCGATGTCGTTCTTGACGTGCGGGAGGTCGTCGGGCACGTCTCCGCTCGGGAGGGGGTCGCCGAGGATGAAGCGCTCGAGCGCGGTGAGGTGCACGAGGTTGTCCTGCACGGTCCAGCCCGGGCACTCGCTCGGCTGCTTCCACTGGGATTCGTCGAGCGTGTCGCCGAGGGCGGCGGTCGACGCCCAGACCGCGTCGAGCATGTCGACCAGGTCACGATCACTCGCCATGGTTCCTCCTCGGCCGGCGGGTCATGCTGGCACGTCAGCCGACACGCAGTCGCACGCGTCGCACCGCGTGATCGGGGCCCTTCTCCAGGATGACGTCGCTCGTGTCGCGCACCGGGAGGATGTGCTCCTCCAGGTTCACGCGATTGATCGCCGCCCAGACGCCGCTCGCGAACCGGGTCGCCTGCTCCTCGGAGTAGTCGGCGAAGGGGCGGAAGAAGGAGGCGTCGTCGGCGCGGGCCTCGGCGCACAACGCGCGGAAGCGGGTGACGAACCAGCGTTCGATGTCGGCTTCGTCGGCGTCGAGATACACGGTGAAGTCGACGTGGTCCTCCGGGAACGGGAGGCCTTCGAGCACGAGCACGTCGGGCCGGCGGACCACCTGGGTCTCGCCCTCGACGATGTCGTAGGTCGCGTGCGAGTACACCGGGGCGTGCGCTTCGGCCGCGCCCGCCCGCACGTCGAGGAGGAACCGGGCCAGCGCGTCGTGGTCGAACGACTCGGGAAACCCCTTCCGGGCGGTGAGGCCCCGTGCGTCGAGGACGCGGTTCGGGAAGAGGAAGCCGTCGGTGCACACGACCGCCACCGCGTGCGGACGCAGCGCGCCGGCGAGGGCGGCGGCGGCCGCGCTCTTGCCCACTGCGACGCTGCCGGTCACCGAGACGACGAACGGCGCCTTGCCCTCGGCCCGCTCGCCCACCAACTTCGCGAGCGGACCGTAGATCTCGACCCGGTCGGTGTGTGACACGATCGCGTCGCGGTCGGCGTCGGTCGGTACCCCGCCCGGGACCCCGCGCGCGGCCCACGCGCGTCGGTCGAACTCCACGTACCGGGCCACCCGATCACGCTAGGCGAGGTCTCGGCCGGTGCCCGGAGGGCGGGACGGCGGAACGCAATCGAGCATGCGGGACCGAAGATGCAGTGGAGCCGTGCCCGGAGGGCGGGACGGCGGAACGCAATCGAGCATGCGGGACCGAAGATGCAGTGGAGCCGTGCCCGGAGGGCGGGACGGCGGAACGCAATCGAGCATGAGGTGGTGGAGTCCGCACGCCGGACGTTAGGTTCGCCGCCTGACCGCAAGGGGGGAGACGATGGTGGCACCCGACGGCGTGACTTCGGACGCCGGCATCCTCGACGGCATCCGGATCCTCGACCTGTCCGACGGGATCGCCGGCCCGGTGTCGACGCTGCTCCTGGCCGAGGCGGGGGCCGACGTCGTCGCCGTCGAACCACCGAGTGGCGCGACCAACCGTTCCACCGCCGGCCGCCACACCTGGCTGCGCAGCAAGCGCAGCGTCGTGCTCGACCTCGAGCAGCCGGACGACCGGGCCCGGCTCGACGACCTGCTCGCGGCCGCGGACGTGCTGGTGCACAACCACGGTCCGACGCGTGCGCGCGAGCTCGGCCTCGACGATGCCGCACTGGCCGAGCACCACCCGCAACTCGTGGTCTCGTCGGTGCTCTCGTGGCCGGCCAACCACCCCGACGCCGATCGCCCGGTGAACGAGCTCCTGGCCTTGGCGCGCCTCGGCGTCCTCGACGAGCAGCAGGGCTACCGGGACGGCCCGATCTTCCTCCGCTGCCCGATCGGCAGCTGGTGCGCCGCCCACCTCAACGCGATCGGCATCCTCGCCCGCCTGATCGCACGCCAGCGCACCGGGCGCGCCGGGCCGGCGCACACCAGCATCGCCCAGGGTGCACTGGTGCCGATGGCGATGCACTGGCGACGCGTGGAACGGCCCTCACCGTCCCTGGCGACGGGCATGCCGAAGGCGCAGACCGGGGCTTCGCTGTTCGAATCCGGCGACGGCGTCTGGTTGCACCTGATGGGTGAACCGACGAAGTCGCCGTTGTTCCGCGAGGCCATGGCCGAGGTCCGCCCGGAAGGTCAGCGCAAGGATGCGAACGCGCTCTTCGGGATGTTCGACGGCTGGGCCGAAGCGCTGCTGCTGCACCCGAGCGCCGAGTGGCTGGAGACCTTCTGGGCCAACGACGTGCCCGTGCAACCCGCGCTGCCTCCCGGCGAGATCTTCTCCGACGAGCAGGCGCGGGCGAACGGCTACGTCATCGAGGTCGACCATCCCGACCTCGGCCGGGTCGCCATGGCGGGATCGCCCCTGACCGTCGACCCGCCGACGCGCATGCGTCGGTTCGCACCGGAGCTCGGTCAGCACACCGACGAGGTGTGCAACGAGTGGAAGCGGCGCGCGCCGGAGCGTTCCGCGCCCACCGCCGGCGCCGAGCTCCGCTGGCCGCTCGAGGGCGTGAAGGTGGTCGACGCGGGCGCGTTCCTCGCCGGTCCGCTCGGGCCCATGCTCCTCGCCGACCTGGGCGCCGACGTGGTGAAGGTCGAGCCGCCGGGCGGCGAAGGGATGCGCTGGGTCGAGTGGTCGTTCTTCGGGTGCCAACGGGGCAAGCGGGGCGTGGCCCTCGACCTCAAGTCGCCGGCCGCCCGCCCGGCGATCGACGCGCTGCTGGCCGAGGCCGACGTGCTGCACCACAACCTGCGCATGCCGGCCGCGCGCCGCCTCGGGATCGACGAAGCGTCGGTCCGCGCGGTCAACCCCGACATCATCTACTGCCATGCCAGCTCCTACGGCCCGCGCGGCCCGCGTGCCGACTGGCCCGGCTATGACCAGCTGTTCCAGTCGTCGTGCGGCTGGGAGGTGGCGGGCGCCGGCGAGGGCAACCCGCCGATGTGGCATCGCCTCGGGTTCATGGACCACCTGTGCGCGATGGGCTCGTTGATCTCGACGCTGCTCGCGCTGTACCACCGCGACCGCACGGGACAGACGCAGTTCACCGCGGGGGCGCTGTTGGCGGGCGGCGTCATGACCTGCAGCGAGACCTATCTCGACGCCGACGGCAAGACGGTGCCGATGCCGGTGCTCGATCACGAGCAGACCGGCATCGCGCCCGGCTACCGCATCCTGACGGTGGCCGACGGATGGATCGCGATCGCCGCCACCACCGACGAGCAGCTCGCGGCATTGTGCACGGTGGCGGGCGTGGACCGGGTGGAGGACGCCGCCGCCGCGCTCGGGACCCGCGCCAGCGCGGAGGCGCTCGACGCGCTCGCCGAGTCCGGCGTTCCGTGCGAGGAGGTGCGGCTGGATCAGAAGGAGGCGTTCTTCGCCTCGCCCGACAACGACGCCGCGGGGATGATCGCGCGGTACCGACACGTCGACTACGGCGCGGTCGAGCAGCCCGGCGCGTTCTGGATCTTCGGCGATCTCGACGTCCGCCTCGACCGCGCACCGCCGGGACTGGGCGAGCACACGGTCGAGGTGCTCCGAGAGGCCGGTCTCGACCCCGACACGATCGACGCGCTGCTCGCCGCCGGCGCCGCGCACCAGTGGACGGCAGGAGCATGACGACGAGCCCGGAGTCGCCGCCGCTCCCCCTCCCGTCGCCCGATGCCGTCACCCAGTTCTTCTGGGACGGCGTCGCGCGTCACGAGCTCTGGATCCAGCGCTGCCAGAACTGCAAGCACTACCTCCACTACCCGAAGACGCTGTGCCGGTACTGCCAGTCCGACGACCTGGCCGGCGAGCAGGTCTCGGGCCGCGCCACGCTCTACACCTGGACCATCGCGGTGCAGCCCTTCCACCCGTTCTACGTCGACCGCATCCCGTACGTGGTGGCGACGGTCGAGCTCGTCGAAGAGCCCGGGCTCATGTTCATGAGCCAGGTCGTCGACTGCGCCGAGGAGGACCTGCGGATCGGTCTCCCCCTCGAGGTCGTGTTCGAGGAGCTCGCGCCGGAGCTGACGCTCCCGTTCTTCCGACCCGCCCCGGAGGAAGATTGATGGAGACGAAGCGAAGGAGTGCTCGGATGAGCGGGACGCCGAAGCGGAGTCGACCGTAAAGATGGCGACCGGACAGCGCGTCGCGATCGTCGGGCTCGGCTACTCGCAGGTCGGGCGCAACAGCGGTCTCACGGCCAACGAGCACATGATCCAGGCGACGCAGGCCGCGCTCGGCGACGCCGGGCTCACCGTGCACGACATCGACGGCGTCACCTCCGTCGGCACCGAACCTCTCAACGACGCCTGGCTGCTCGGCATCACCCCGGTCAACTGGTGGGCGTCCGGCATGATGGCGCCGGCGTTCTCGTACTCCGCAGTGCAGGCGATCTCTGCGGTCGCATCCGGCTTCTGCCACACCGCGCTGGCGCTCCGGGTCATCCAGCAGCAGCCGAGCAGCTCGGCGCTGGTGCAGGGCGCGGGCGCGTCGCACCCGATGACGTCGATGCTGCATGCGGCCGCCGGCGACCGGCAGTTCCTGACGCCGTTCGGCGCCGGGAGCCCCGTGCAGTGGGCGGGGATGTTCACGCAGCGGTACATGGCGCAGTACGGCGCGACCGAGGAGGACTTCGGTCGCCACGTGGTCACGCAGCGGTACCACGCGTCGATGAACGACGACGCCATCTTCCGTGAGCCGATGACGTTGGACGACTACCTCGCGGCGCGCTACGTGTCGAAGCCGCTGCGCATCCTCGACTGCGACTACCCCGTCGACTCCGGCTCCGCGGTGATCTTCACCACCGAGGAACGCGCCCGCGACCTCGCCCAACCGGTGGTCCTCGTCGACTCGTACGCGCTGACCGCCATCCGCGATCTCAACTTCGAGATCATGTCCGACATGGTGCACACCGCTCCCTCGCAGACGGCCAAGAGCCTCTGGGAGCGCACCGATCTCACGCCGGCCGACGTCGACACCGCACAGCTCTACGACGGCTTCTCCATCATCGTGTTCCAGTGGCTCGAGGCGCTCGGGTTCTGCGGCGAGGGCGAGGCGGGCGCGTTCGTCGCCGAGGGCAACACCCGCCTCGGCGGGTCACTGCCCGTGAACACCGACGGCGGCGCCTGCAACGTCGGCCGTCGCCACGGTGCGAACTTCTGCATCGAGGGGACGCGTCAGCTGCGCGGCCAGTGCGGCGAGCGTCAGGTCGACGGCGCCGAGGTCGCGGTGTTCACGAACGCGGTCGGACCGTTCTCGGCCGGCGCCATCCTCACCAAGGGTTGATGACCCTCGCGTCAACTCACGGACGGGGAACGAGGGCGTTCGGAAGGTAGCCCTCGGCGCCGAGTGCGGCGGTGGCGACCGCCGGGATGTCGGTCACCGATCGGTACACGACATACCGGGAGATCCAACGGGGCTGGAACTTGGCGCTGAACCTCAACAGCGACTCGATCTGGAAGTGCCGGTCGAGCCGCTTCACCAGCCACGCCTGACCGCGCTCGAGCGTGGACGGATCCGTCGCCGACAGCACGGAACGGAAGACGGCGAAGTTCAGGGAGACGTCGACCACGCCATGCTTCGCCGCCCAGTCGACGGCTTCGGCGATGAGTCGCTCGTTGAGACCGTTGACGAGTGCCTGGCCGTCGACACGGTCGAACCGGCGCATCGCGTCGAGCGACAGTCCTCGGCCACCGCGGCAAGGGACATAGCGCTGGAAGGCGACGGGCTCACCGGCCATCTCGGCGATCACGATCACGCAGTCGGCATCGCGCTCGGGGTCCGTCAGCAGTCCGTCGAGGGCCATCGAGAAGCCCCGCTCCGCCTCCCCGCCGCGATCGCCCACGTCGATGTCGAGCAACGCTTGCCGCACCTCGACGTCGAGTGAACCCTCGGGCACGATCCGCACCTCCACCCCGTGGTTCTTCGTGCGATTGCACGCCTGGCGCACCGGCCGCATCGTGTGGCCATCGAGTGTGAACGCCGAGCTGTCGATGATCGCCTCGTCCCCGAGGCGGATGCTCCGCATCCCCGCCTCGTGCCACGGGCCGAGCCGCGACTCGGCGACCCCGAGCGCAGCCGGCCGCCAACCTTCGTCGTCGCATCGAGCCAAGAAGGCGCGCACGGCGTCATCGGCGGCACGGGTCTCGCCGAACTGATCACCGCCGACGAGCGCGACGCCCCGGAGCACGCGAAACGCGACGGCACCGTGTCCGGTGCGATCGAAGAGATAGGAACGGTCGCGGCGGAGCGCGAACGGATCCAGCGTTCCGCCGTTCGGTTGCGCGACGAGCACTGCCACGCGCCGGCGCTCGCTGAATTGCCCCCGCCGATGCCGCCCCGGTGCGAACAGCGCGATGCCGAGGGCGAGCAGCCACATCACGCCGATGAACGTGAGCGTCTTCGGGAACCATTGCCCGAAGTGATGCTGGAAGCGGAGCGGCCCGGCGAGTCCGACGAGGTTGCTGAAGAGCTGTTGCAGCGCACGTCCTGCGGTCAGCGACGGATGCACCTGATGGCGACGGAGCAGCATCCCTGCGAGCCCGTACCCGAGCACGACGGTGGCGCCGACGATCGCGACGACGCCGGCGCGGGCCCACGGGGTGCGGCGCAACGGGCCGCGGTACAGACGGCGGCCTTGCAGCAGCAGCACGACGACCGACGCGGTCACGGTGATCGCCGTCACGTCGACTGCCTTCGCCAGATGGGCGATGCCGAGGACGCCGAGAAGGGCGAGCGTGACCCACCACGACAGTGCCCGCCTTCTTGCCAGGCCCCGCGCGACGAGCAGGAGCGCGAGGCCGGCGAGCGCAGTCGCCGCGTGGGCGGCCCGATGGACATGTGGCGCGAGGGGCGCGAGGTCGCTCTCGAGCTCGGCCAGGCGTCGCTGACGCGCAGGGACGAGGGCGCTCACCACCGCGACCGCGCCACTCACGGCGACCAACACACCCAACAGGCGCGCCTCGGTGCGGTCGCTCCACGCGCCGCGCCTCGCGGAT
Organism: uncultured Actinomycetes bacterium; assembly: GCA_963809795.1. GTDB lineage: Bacteria > Actinomycetota > Acidimicrobiia > IMCC26256 > DASPTH01 > DASUAS01. The sequence continues at coordinate 26,423 of CAWELN010000016.1, read as the reverse complement.
CGTGCCGCCGAAACGTGGCGGCGAGAACGGCGTCCCGACGGTACGCGTCGGCTCGTTGACGGAGGAACGACCACTCGAGCAGCCCGCCGATGAGCAAGCCGAGGAGGTGCTCGACGTCGACGATGCCGTGACCCGGTCCCCCCTCGGCGACGACCCCGTGCAGGAAGAACGCCGTCGTGCCCGCCGTGGCGAACACTCCTACCACCCGTGCCGCGAGCGATCTTCGCTGCGAGCAGAGGATCACGAAGAGCGCGCCGGCGATGCCGACCAGGCCGGCGGACGCGCCGTAGTCGGGCTGGACCCAGAGTCGATGGCTCCAGCCCGGAACGACGAGCACGCTCGCGGCGATGACGACGAACGCGATCACGGTCGCGCCGATGTGAGCGACCGCGAACACCATGAACGACCGCAGAGGCCCGGCCAGGTAGAGGTAGGGGGCGACCACGGCGACGAAGAAGGTGACGGTCACTCCGGCGAGGGTGATGTGCCCCACGAGGAGCGCGGACAGCGGCAGCGTCCAGATCGCACCGTGCCCGAACCGCGACGGGGAGTATTCGGACAACCAGCGGATGACGCCGTGTGTGACGCGCCACGCGTCGAGCTGCCACCACACCAAGCCGACGGTGACGAAGAGGACGCCGCCGATCAGACGACCACGCGGTGGCGACGCGCTGCTGCTCGGGCCGGACGCCTGCTCCGTACCCGGGCACGCGTGCCCGAGCCGTCGACTCGCCATCGCGTGACAAGAGCATCCGACCGGTGAGAACCCGATGAGACGATGACCGGCCCGGGTTCGCCCGCGCCGACGGTGTCAGCCGGCAGGATCGAGCGTGCCCACCGCGAAGCTGTCGCCGACGAAGACCGACGCGACGGTGCGCACGACCGCGGTCGTGACGAGCACCGTGGTCTTCGTCTCACCCGGTGCGACCGTCGTCTGGCCGGCCAGTGCGCCTGCGAGCCGTTGCGCGTCCGCGATCACGGACGCGTCGGGCGCCCGCCGATCACCGGGAGCTCCGCTCGACGAACGCGAACGTCGTCCGGGGCCGGTTGCTTCCGCGAGCCACTCGTCGAGCACCGATGGCGCCGGATTGGCGTCGACCGTCGTGCCCCTGGCGCTGACGAACGACGCCTTGAAGAGGGAGACCGGCGCCGATTCCTTCGCCGGGTTGCTCAGCGTGAGGACGACGTAGCTGACCGGTGCTGCGCCCAATGCCACGCGCAGGTGTTCGAGGCGGGCGGCCCGCGGGTCGCGTGGGGACACCAAGGACACCTCGACGTTCGCGCCGGCGAGGCCGCCCTGCCACTGTCCCGTCGCCTCGACGCGATTCATCGCCGGCACCTCGGGCACGGGCGGTTGCAGCGTCGACCAGTCCGCCTCGAGGAACCGCACCACGTCAGGGAACGCGTCGGCGACGAACGTCCAGCTGTGGCCGCCGGTGAGCTGCTCGTACGATGCCGGCACGTGGGCAGTGACCAACTGCTCGTAGAAGAGGCGCGATTCACCCGACACGACGCGGTCACTCCCCTCGTCGCCGTCGACCACCAGGATGCGCTCGCGACGCGCATCGGTCAGATGGAGCTCCGGCGTGTTCGCGTCGATCGCCGCGAGTTGATGCCCGAACACACCCGACGGGTCGTCGACGTGGAAGTAGCCCGCGATCGGGACGACCTCACCATAGAGATCCGGATGGCGCAGGGCGAGGTTCACCGCGCCGTACCCACCCATCGAGAAACCGGCGATCGCTCGGCGGGTGCGGTCGCGGAGGTGTGATCCCTCCACGGCCCGGATGACGTTCCCGGTGACGAACGTCTCGAACTGGTCGGTGCCGTCCACGGCATTGGCCCATTCGGTGTCGCGGTGCGACAGGCCGTTGCCATCCGGCGCGGCGAGCACGAACGGTGGGTAGCCCTCGGCGACGAGGCGATCGATGAGCCGCGGCAGCCCGGCATCGAACACGTCCGACGCCGAGCCTGGGTAACCGTGCAAGAAGTAGAGGACCGGCAGCTCCGCGCTGTCGGGTACCGCGGGCCGGTACACCAGGACGTCGCGGGTGGTCGTCGAGCCGGGCAGCGGCACGTGGAGCACCTGGCGGGTGCCATGGGGTATGGCCGTCGTGGTCGAGAGCTGGCCGCTCGTCGCCGTCGTGCCCCGGCCGTCGGCCGGTCGAGACGGGGCCGAACGGTGCTGCCCGAGCACCGCCCAGATCGTGACCGCCGGGATGTACAGGACCACCAGGATCCCGATCGCGAGACCGACCGTGCGAGACCGTCGCATCTTCGATCAGCGTAGGGATCGTGCCGAGGCGCGCCCGAGCCGCACACTTCTCGGATCCTCAGGTTCCGCGACGCCTCGACGCCACGGTCAGCCCGTGGACCGTCGCCGGCCGATTTCAGGTGCAGTAGGTCTCGCCGAAGGCCTGGACCCACTCGACGAGCTCCGCGGGCGCCATCGGGCCGGAGCCGACGTTCACCCAGGTGACCCCGACCGCCTCCAGCTCGCCGATCGCCTCGCGGTGGCGCTCGACGTCCTTGGTCGGTTGGTCCATGCCGTCCCCCATGTAGCTCATCGAGAAGTCGAGCTCCCCGGCACGGTCACCCGCGAAGTCCTTGACCTCGGCGATCATGTCGCCGAGCTGCGCGACCGAACCGATGTGCGGCGACCGCGTCGTCCTCGCGACCTCCTCCGGGATTCCCATCGGCATCCAACCCTGCGTCCGCGCCGCCCGCCGGCGACTGAGCTTGGAGTTCCCCCCGATCCAGATCGGGATCGGGTTCTGCGCCGGTCGCGGCCGTTGGATCACGCCTTTGGCGGTGAAGTGCAGGCCTTCGGCGTCGAACGGCTCACCCGACCACGCTCGGGGCAGCACCTCGAGTGCCTCGTCGAACAACGCGTTGCGCTCGTCGAAGTCGACGCCGAGGGCGAAGAACTCGGTCTTGTGGTAGCCGGTGCCGATCCCGAGGATGAAGCGGCCCTTCGAACAACGGTCCAGCGTCGCCGCGCTCTTGGCGAGCAGGAACGGGTTGCGGTACGGCACCACCGACAGGTGGGTGAGCAGGCGGATCCGCTCGGTGACCGCGGCGGCGAACGCGAGCCCGACGAACGGATCGAGGGTCTGGTGACCGCCGTGGGCAAGCCAGTTGGCGCCGGGGATCGGGTGCTCGGTGAGCGCGAACGCATCGAAGCCGGCCTGCTCGACCGCCACCGCGACGTCGCTGATCTCGCCGGAGTCGAGCAGGTCGCGCTCGAGACCACTGAGCTCGGGATAGTTGAACGTGAACTTCATCAGGCGTCCTCTCTGAACCGGGCGACGAGCTCGTGCTTCAGGATCTTCAACGTGGCGTTGCGCGGCAACACGTCGACCACCTCGAGCTGCTCGGGGATCTTCTGGGCCATCAGGCCCGCGTCCCGGCAGAACTGCTGCATCTCGACGAAGGTCAACGGGGTCGCGCCGGCGGGCGTCTCGACCACCGCGCACACGCGCTCACCGCGCTCGCGATCGGGCAACCCGATCACCGCGACCGCGGCCACGCTCGGGTGCGTCTGCAGGAGGTCCTCGATCTCGCGGGGGCTGATGTTCTCGCCCTTGCGGATGATCAGCTCCTTGGTGCGTCCGGTGAGCACGAGATGGCCGTCCTCACGCAGGTACCCGCGGTCACCAGTGGAGAAGAAGCCGTCGGCGCCGAACGCGGCGGCCGAGAGCTCGGGATCGGTGTAGCCCTTGGCCACCATGGGGCCGCCCACCCGCACCTCACCGGTGACGCCGGCCGGCACCGGCTGCCGATCGTCGCCGACGACCTCGACGACGCACCCGTGCACCGGCGCGCCGTCGGTGTTGGCGAGCTGCTCGTCGTCGTCGTCGATCGAGCCCTGCGTGATCATCGGGCACTCGGTCATCCCGTAGCCGTGACAGACCGGGATGTGCATCTCGGCGCGCACCTCTCGGAACACCTCCGGCGGTTTCGGCGCACCGCCGCCGTTGAGGAGCCGCAGCGACGGCAGCACCGGCTTCGACGGGTCCTTCCGCTGCTCGTTGAGGAACGCGAGGTAGAACGCGGTGCTGCCGCCCGCCATCGTCACCCCGTGACGCGAGAACACCTCGACCGCCTTGGCGGGCTCGAACATCTCCAACAGCACGGCCGGCATGCCGTAGGCGAGCATCACGACCAGGTAGTCGGGACCACCGATGTGGGTGCACGGGAAGGCGATCGAGCCCACGTCGTCGGGCTGCGGCCGCATGGCGAGCGCGAGTCCCATCCCGCCTGTGATCAGCCCCTGGTCGGAGTGCATCACGCACTTCGGCGCCGCGGTCGTGCCCGACGTCGAGTACAGCCAGCGGACGGCGTCACCGTCGGTGGGCGGCGCCGGCAGCGTGGCGGGGTCGCCCTCGGGGAGCGTGTCGGTCACCACGAGGATCTCGAACGGCTCGCCGGTGCTGTCCTGCAGGCCCTTCGCCATCGCCTCGTAGTCGAAGTTGCGCCAGGTGCCGGGCACGACGAAGAACCGGACGCCACCCTGGACCAGCACCGAGCCGACCTCGCGCTCCCGGTAGATCGGGATGATCGGCAGCTGGGTGGTACCGAGCCGGGCCAGGGCGAACGACAGCACGATGGATTCGATGCGGGTGGGGAGCTGCCAGGCCACGGGCGTGTCGGCGGTGACGCCCAGGCCGACGAGGCCGGCGGCCACCCGCTCGGCCCAGGCCCTGCACTCGCCGAAGGTCACGGTGCGGTCGTGCTCGTCGATCAGCATCGGCGCGTCGGGGGTGCGTTCGGCGCGCCGCTCGAGCAGCTCCCAGAACGTCGTCGCGTCGTCGATCGGATCGCTTCCGTGGCCCACCGCTGCTCGTCCCCTGGTCTCGCCGGCTCGTCGGAGCCCCGAGACTACGCCGCTCGATTCATTGCGCCGCCAGTTTCGCCCGGCGAACGCCGTGGCGCAGTGAATCGTGGTGGTGGGCGTCAGTCGTTCTGCAGCACCCTCGACGCGGTGTCGACGAACGCGCTGATGTTGGTGTCGGAGCGCTTCTGCCGCGGGCTGCGCGTGACCACGTCGACGTCGCCCGCCTCGGCGCGCAGGGCGCCGACCGTGCTCTGCTCCTTGGCGCGGTGCGCGAACGGGTCGAACCGGAAGATGCGCATCGCGTTCTCGTGCGTCACCTTGTTGATGACGTCGTCGGCGAGGTGACCCGAGGTCTTCATGAAGACCTCGGGCGCGTTCGGCCACGCGGAGTCGGAGTGCGGGTAGTCGCACTCCCACGTGACCATGTCGATGCCGACGTCGTCGAGCAGCTTCAGCCCTGCAGGGTCGTCGATGAAGCAGGTGACGATGTGCTCGTGGAACACCTGGCTCGGCAGCTTGTCGCCGAAGTCCTGGTGCGTCCACGCCTTGTGGTGCTGGTAGGTGAAGTCGATGCGGTCGAGGAAGTACGGGATCCACCCGATGCCGCCCTCGGAGAGCGCGATCCGCAGGTTCGGGAACTTGCGGAAGATCTGCGACCAGATCAGGTCGGCCGCGCACATCAGGATGTTGACCGGCGTGACCGTGATCATCACGTCGACCGGCGCGTCGTCGGAGGTCACCGCGATCGACGACGACGAACCGATGTGGAGGCAGACGACGGTGCCGGTCTCCTCGCAGGCGCGCCAGAACGGGTCCCAGTGGTCGGTGTGGAAGCTCGGGTAGCCGAGCTTGGTGGGGTTCTCCGAGAACGTGACCGCGTGGCAGCCCTTCTCCGAGACCCGGCGCACCTCGGCGGCCATGAGCTCGGGGTCCCAGATCGGCGCGATGGCCAGCGGCATGAACCGGCCCGGATAGGTGCCGCACCACTCGTCGATGTGCCAGTTGTTGTACCCCTGCAGCAGGCGGAAGCCGAGCTCGCGGTCCGGCGTGCGGCTGAAGAGCTGGCCGCAGAAGCCGGTCATCGACGGGAAGCACATCGACCCGAGCAGGCCGTTGACGTTCATGTCGCGGATGCGCTCGTGGATGTCGTAGGCGCCCCGGCGGATCTCGTCGAACGCGGTCGGCTCGAAGCCGTACTCCTCGGGCGGTCGGCCGGCGACGGCGTTGAGCCCGACGTTGGGGATCTCGATGCCCTCGAAGGTCCACACGTCGGCTTCGAGCTCGTCCTTGTGGATCACCCGTGGCGCGCGCTCGAGGTCGGCCTTCGACACGTGGCGCTCCCACATGTCGGGCGGCTCGACCACGTGATCGTCGACACTGACGAGGATGAGGTCGTTCATGTCCATGGTGGGCTTCCCCCAGATGGCGTCGTTGCATCCACCCTACGCGCGATCCCCGGAGCCGCACACCGGGCCCGGCGATCCCCCTCCGGGCACGACTCCGCTGCATCTCCACTCTCATGGTCGATTCCGCTGCGTCGTCCCGCCCTCCGGGCACGACTCCGCTGCATCTTCGTATGCTGCGCTCGTGCCCGATCACTCCGAGCTCCCCGACATCCCCGCGGCACTGTGGCCGGAGCGCGTCGACGAGCACCGCTACGCGGTCGCGAACACCGGCGACGCCGGTCAGCGCGACGTCGTCTTCGGTGGCCAGCTCCTGGCCCAGGCCATCGTGGTCACCTCGCTGCGCCATCCGGGCAAGGACGTCCGCTCCATCCAGGCCGTGTTCGCGCGCCCCGGTCGCATCGACGCGAGCACGGAGTTGCTGATCGACCCGATGCACGACGGGCGCTCGTTCGCCAGCGACACCGTGACCGCCTGGCAGGGCGACCGATTGTGCGCGCGCTTCATCGTGCTGCTCGACGCCGACGAACCCGACGTCGTGCGCCACGACGTGACGATGCCGAGGGTCCCCGGGCCCGACGACGCCGCGCCCAGCGGGCCGGGCGGTCTCGTGTACCCGGGCGCCGACGTCCGCATCGTCGACGACGTCGACCTCTGGAACGTCGACGCGCCCGTCGGTCCGGCCGAGACGTTCCTCTGGACGAGGGCGCCGTCGCTGCCCGACACCCCCGCGGTGCACCGGGCCGCGCTCGCGTGGGCCACCGACGGGTTCCTGATCGGCACCGCCCTGCGACCCCATGCCGGCATCAACCAGGACGACGCCCACCGCGGGCTCTCGACCGGGGTGGTCGCGCACACCATCGTGTTCCACGAGCCGTTCCGCGCCGACGAGTGGCTGCTGCTCGCGCACGAGTGCCCGTACGCCGGCCGTGGCCGCTCGTTCGGGACGGCCGACGTGTTCACCGAGGACGCGCGCTACGTCGCCTCCTACGTGCAGACCAACATGATCCGCTTCTTCGCCGACCCGTCGATGGCCGACGGCAGCCGGTACCGGACGGTGATGTGACCGACCGCCGCCTCGAGGGCCGGGTCGCGATCGTCACCGGCGCGAGTCGCGGCATCGGTGAGGCGATCGCGCGCACCTTCGCGGGGAGGGAGCCGCGGTCGCGGTGGCCGCCCGCACCGAGGCCGTGTTCGACGCCCGCCTGCCCGGCACCATCCACGACACCGTGGCCGCCATCGAGGCCGAAGGCGGCCGGGCGGTGGCGATCCGCGCCGACCTCGCGCGCGACGACGACGTCGAGCGGCTGGTCGCCGAAGCGCGCGGCGCGCTCGGGCCCATCGACCTCCTGGTCAACAACGCCGCCCTCACCGTGCCCGGGCGCCCGCCGTCCGCCGACGCTCCGGCGCCCGCGTCGCCGGCACCCGCGCCGACGCGCACGACGTCGACGCGCGCGGGCTCGTTCCTCGACTTCCCGCTGAAGGGATACCGCCTCCACTTCCAGATCGGCCTGTTCGCGAGCTACCGCCTCATGCAGTTGGTGCTGCCGGACATGCTCGAGCTCGGCCGGGGCGGCATCGTCAACATCAGCTCGCTCGCCGCGTTCGTCCCGGGCGAGGGCCCCTACGAGCGCGCGGGCACACCCACCGGCTTCGCGTACGGCGGCAACAAGGCCGCCATGCACCACCTCACCGAGGCGGTGGCGTTCGAGATGGCGCCGCACAACATCGCGGTGAACGCACTGCTGCCGTCGGAGCCGGTGCTGACGCCCGGGAACCTCGTCGCCTACCAGGGCGACGATGACTGGGCGAGCGCCGACGACTTCGCGGAGGCGACGGTGCGGCTCGCGCTCGCCGACCCGAGCGTCACAACCGGACAGATCCTCTGGAGCGAGGACGTGCTGCATCCCGAGCTGGGCACCCGCGGATGGCTCCGCCCGCTGCCGTGACCCGTCGGTGAGCGCCTACGCGACCGGCGCCGGACCGAGCACCGACGACAGCACCGAGTCGATGAACCGGTCGTCGATCGGCGCGCCCATGATCACGGCCCGGTAGAAGAGCGGCCCGAAGAGCCGGTCCAGCGCCGCATCGGTCGATCCGAAGCTTCCGTCGTCGCGCTCCAGCCGCTCGGCGAGCTCGCGGCGCCGGGGGCCGAGGACGCGCTCGCGCAGCGCGTGCGCGAGGTCCGGGTCCGTCCCCGCCTCGGCGACGAGCACGCCGAGCACTCGACGGGCGCGCGGCGTCGAGATCACCTCACCCACGTCGTGCAGGTACGCGGCCAGGTCGCGGCGCAGATCACCGGTGTCGGGCACTGGGTGTTCGGCAAAGACCTCGCGCATCGCGTCGGTCACCGCGTCGACCCGGGACGTCCAGTAGTGCTCCAACGTCGCGGTGCTGATCCCCGACCGGCTGGCGACGGCGTTGTAGGTCAGGCTCGACATCCCCGCGTCGGCGAGGCATCCGAGCGCCACCGCCGCCAAGGTGCGGCGCTCCTCGGGGTCGTCGAGGAGGCGGAGAGCGGCGCCGCTGGCAAGGTGGTCCAGTGCGTCGTCGCCCCGCGCGTGGGCGGGCAGGAAGAAGAAGGCGACCGCGGCACCGAGGAAGGCGACGATCGCCGCGATCACGACCGTCTGGCCGAGTGCGTCGACGAACGCAGTGTCGGCGGCGAGGGTGATGGCGTGCGCGACCGACGCCGGGAATTTCTCCGCTGCGATCGCGGCGTTGCCCACCGACTCCTTGACCGCCTCCGCCGCCGCCGGCGAGGCCTTCTGCAGCGCCGAGAAGCCTTGGCTCGCGACGATGTTGCTGGTGTACGCGGCGGCGGTCAGGCTGCCCATGATGGCCACGCCGAGTGCACCACCGATCTCCCGCGTCGTGTCGTTCATCGCCGAGCCGACGCCCGCCTTCTCCCGCGGCAGCGACCCCATGATGGAGTCCGTGGCGGGAGCGATGGCCAGGCCCATGCCCACGCCGATGATCACCAGCACCGCGCCGATCAGCGGGTAGCCACTGTCGACGGAGATCGTCGAGAACAGCAACAGCGCCGCGGCGACCAGGAGCAGTCCGATCGTGACCACGAGCTTCGTACCGATGCGGGCGACGAGCCTGGCGCTCAGGGGCGCCGCGATCATCAGCACCACCGCGACCGGCAGGAGAGCCGCGCCCGATCGCAGCGCGCTGTAGCCCAGCACGAATTGCAGGTACTGGCTCACGAAGAACAGCGTTCCGAACATCGCGAAGAACACGAGCGTGACCGCCACCGAGGCCGCAGTGAAGCGCGGGTTGGCGAAGAACCCGATGTCGAGGATCGGGTGGTCGGTGTGACGCTCCCAGAACACGAACCCGGTGAGCAGCACGACCGCGAGCACGAAGCCGCCGACCACCTTGGGGTCGGTCCAACCCGCCGACGGACCCTCGATGATCCCGTAGAGCAGCCCGACGAGCCCGACGGTGGAGAGCAGCGTGCCGGCGACGTCCAGTCGTGGCGCGTGCTCGTCGCGCGAGTCGGGCACGAGGATGATCACGGCCACGATCGCGACGATGACGATCGGGACGTTCACGAGGAAGATCGAGCCCCACCAGAAGTGCTCGAGCAGGAACCCGCCGGCCAACGGCCCGATCGCGACGCCGAGCCCCGAGACACCGGCCCAGATCGCGATCGCGCGTGCCCGTTCACCTGCGTCGGTGAACACGTTCGCCAGGATCGAGAGGGTCGCGGGCATGATGAACGCGGCGCCGAACCCCTGGATGGCGCGCGTCGCGATCAACGCCGACGGCGAATGGACGAGCGCGCAGGCCAGCGAGCCGCCGCCGAACACCACCAGGCCGAAGATGAAGCACTTCTTGCGCCCCAGCCGGTCGCCGGTGTTCCCGGCGATGAGCAGGAAGCTGGCGAACACGATGGTGTAGGCGTCGACGATCCACTGGAGCTGGCTGGTCGACGCACCGATCTCCCGCACGAGCGTCGGGAGCGCGACGTTGACGATCGTGCCGTCGATGCCGACGACGAGCAGGCCCAGGCAGAGCACCACGAGGATGTACCAGCGGCGGGGATCACCGTCCGCGGTGCTCACCGGTCGCGCCAACGAGCCGGGTGCCTGCGTGACGGTCATCGAGCGATCGTACGCACGCCGTCGGAGCGACGACAGCGGCAGCGGGTCAGGCGAGGCCGAGCGCCGCGCTCACGGCCGCGCGCGGGGCGGCTCCGGCCAAGGCGTCGACGTGGACGACGAGCCCGTTCGCGATCGTCAAGAGCACCAACGCGAGCACGCGGCGGTCGCGCAGCGCCACGATGCCGACCCGATCACCGACCGGGAGGTACAGCAGCGTGGGTGATGCCGGTGGGCCGAGGTAGCGCAAGATCCCGGGGGCGACGTCGGCCGCACCGACCACCACGTCGGGGACGACGTCGCCGGTGCCGTCGACCGACGGATCGAGCAACGCGAGCAGCCCTTCGAGATCGCCTCCGGTGCACGCCTCGATGAACCGCTCGCTGAGCTCCTGCTGGAGCGCGGAGTCGACGGGGAAGCGGCCCGTCGCCGACTCGGCGCGCAACGTCTTGCGCGCCCGACTCGCCAGTTGACGGCACGCGACGGGGCTGCGCCCGACGATGGTCGCGACCTCGTCGAAGGAGTACTGGAACACGTCGTGCAACACGAACGACGTCCGTTCCGCCGGGCTCAGCCGTTCGAGCAGGGCGTGCATCGCCAGGGTGACGTTGTCGACGAGGGTGACGCGGTCCGACGGATCGAGCGCGTGCGGGTCGAAGGAGTCCCCGGCGTCGTCGAGCGGGCTCGTCGGGTGCCGTCGGCGGCTCCGCAGCCGGTCGAGGCACAACCGGCTGGTCACGACCACCAGCCATCCCTCCGGGTCGTCGATGCGGCCGATGTCGGCGCGGGCCAGTCGATCGAAGGCTTCCTGCACGACGTCCTCGGCGTCCCGCAGGTCGAGCAACATGCGGAAGGCGAGATCGAGCATCCGGCCCCGGTGCGCCTGCCAGAGCGCGATGAACGCCGGCTCGTCGGCGCCCGTTGCGGTGTGCTCGGTTCGGTCCATCGTGGTTCCCATCGTGCCCGGAGCGGAACGCCGGCAGCGCGGCGGTCATGCCTTCTTGCGGATGCCCTCCTGCCAGATCAGCTTCACCATCGACGGCTTGGCGTCCGGCGTGGCCACTGCGATCGTGGCGCGCGAGTACGTGTCGTCGAGGGCCTGGCGCAGCAGGCAGTCGGCGAGGTCGATCCGGGCGGTGAACCGGTACGGGACGGAATCGACCGCGACGCAGTACGCCGAGACCGCCGGTGCCTCGAACAACCCCGAGGGTCGGACGATCGTCCACGCCAGGTCGCTGTCGGACAGCATCACCTCCATCCGCCGCATGTCGTCGTACAGGGTCTTGCCGAGCTTGTTGACGACGTAGGGCTGCATGATCTTCTCGAACACGAAGCCGCCCAGCGGCTCGGGATGAGGGCCGATCGCGCTGGAGCTGACGCACGCGATCCGCTTGATCCCGGCGGCGCGCATCCCGGCGATGATGTTGGCGACGCCGTCCGAGTAGACGTCGATCGGGGTCTTGGCGAACGGCACGCCGAGCGTGGAGAGCACCGCGTCGCTCCCGTCGATCGCGGAGGCGACCGCGACGCCGTCGTGGACGTCGCCGGCGGCCACCTCGAGATGGGGGTGCTGGAGCGGGAACGCGTCGGGGTGCCGGGTGACGGCAACCACGTCGTGGTCCTCGTCGAGCGCCAGCCGGGTGAGCAGTCGACCGGTGGGGCCGTTCGCCCCGAATACTGCGAGCTTCATCACTTCCGTCCTTCCGGTGGGGTGCAACAGGGAAGGACGCCGCCGGTGCCGGCGATGTGACATCGGCCTCGCGTGGCCACGCCGACTACTCCTTCGCGCCCCGCCGTTGCTGGTCCCACTCCTGCCACGCGGCGTCGAGCGCGGCGAGCGCCTCGGGGATGGCGTCCTGCCGCTCGAGGTGCGCACGCAGCCGGGCCCGGCTGATCTTGCCGGGCGGCGGCCACGTCGGGTCCCGCCGGGCGTCGCGAGCGAGGTCGCCGACCGCATCACGGCGCCGGGTCTGGCGGGCCAACCACTCGACGAACGTCACCTGGGTCTCTCCGCGCTCAGGGGCGGGCGATCATCCCCGCCAGCTCGAGGATGCGCGTGGGCGGCAGGTGCTGCTCGGTGATGCGCACGCCGAGGTGCGCGAGCGCGTCCTCGATCGCGTTGGTGAGCGCGGCCGGCGCGACGATCATCCCGCCCTCGCCCACGCCCCGGTAGTTGATCTCGATGTCGGTCGGCGTCTCGACGTGGTGGATCTCGATGTCGGGCACCTCCATGGCCGTCGGCAGCAAGTAGTCCATGAAGCTCCCGGTCTGGAACTGCGCCTGCTCGTCGTAGACCGACTTCTCGTAGAGCACCGCGCCGATGCCCTGCGCGACCCCGCCCGCGATCTGCCCGTCGACCACCGCGGGGTTGATGAGCTCGCCGCAGTCCTCGACCGCGACGTATCGGTCGACGTGCACGCGTCCGGTCGTCAGGTCGACCTCGACCCAGCACACGTGCGTCGCCTGCGCCCAGCCGCCTTCTCCGCCGTCGTACTCCGCCTCGTCGCGCAGCGTGCCCCCTGCGTTCGCGGCGACGTCGACGAACGACACCGAGATCGCCGGTACCCCCTGCACGTGGATGGCGCCTTCTTCGATGACGAGATCCTCCTTCGGTGCCTCGAGCAGGTCGGCGGCGCGCTCGGCGATGCGTTCGCGCAACGCGCGCGCCGAGTACGTGACCGCGCCGCCGGCCATCGGCGCCGAGCGGCTCCCACCGGTGCCGGCCAAGCCGAACGGCGTGATGCTCGTGTCGCCGTAGCGGACGCGGACCTGCTCGAGCGGCACGCCGAGCTCGTCGGCCGCGACCTGGGCCAGCGTCGTCTCGTGACCCTGACCGTGGGGCATCTGCTGGGTGTACACCGACACGGTGCCGTCGGCCTCGAGCACCGCGCGCGCGGGCTCGCCCCCCATCATCCCGCCCGCCCCCGGCATCACCGCCTCCTGGAAGTCGGGTGGTCCCGGCGCCGCCTCGATGAACGTGGCGAACCCGAGGCCGAGGATGCGCCCCTCGGCGCGCGCCGCCGTCTGCCGCGCGGACCAGTGCTCGAGGTCGGCGACCTCGAGCGCGCGCTCGAGCGTCGTGCGCGCCGACATGCGGACGTCGAGCGTGGGACCGGTGAGCATCCGCCGCGGCAGCTCGTCGGCGCCGATCATGTTGCGGAGACGGATCTCGTCGCGACCGATGCCCAGCTCGCGCGCGGCGATGTCGAGCAGCCGCTCGCGTACCCAGGTCTCCACCGCCCAGGGTCCGCGGTAGGCGACGTAGGTGGCCTTGTTGGATGCGGTCAGCGTGGTCGAGAACCCGAGCGCGGGAAGGCGGTACGGCCCCGGGATCATGGTGCGGATCATGAGCGGGTACATGGCGGCGCTGAACGGGAACGCCGGGTACGCGCCCTGGTCCATGCTCATGTGCACGCGCATGCCGAGCAGCGTGCCGTCGTCGCGCAACGCGGCCTCGACCTCGAGTGTCTCCTCGCGTGCCTGGCCCGCGATCAGCAGGTGCTCGTTGCGGTCCTCGATCCACTTGACCGATCGCCCCAGATCGACCGCGGCGGCGAGCACGGCGACGTCCTCGCGCGTCGGGAGCACCTTCACCCCGAAGGCACCACCGACGTCCTGCGCGGTGACGCGCGGCAGCGTGACCGGATCACGCGCGAGGAGCCCCAGCAGCATGCGGGTGAGGTGCACGATGCGGATCGGCTCTCGCAGGAAGGTCTGCGCCATCGTCCGGCCCGGCGAGACCGGAGCGGACAGGCCCTCGCCGATGGGCTCCTCCAGCGCCGAGCTCTTGCCCCCCGACGCGGCCTTGTTCGCCTCGCCGAGCGCCTTCGCCCGCTTCGCGAGCTCCGCCATCCGGTCGCGCTGGCGCACGATCTGCACCAGCGACTGCCAGACCGGTTGCCGACCGGTGAGCGCGGCGAGCGACCACTTGAGGAGATGGGTGTTCTGGGTGGCCGAGTGGTACTGCACGGTGCCCGTGACCCGGTCGACCTCGGCGACGCACCCACGCGTCTCCATCGGCTGGTTCGAGTAGCGGTGCTGCACGAAACGTTCCCGCACCACCCGGTCGGCGCCGGCGAAAGCACCGTCGACGTCGCCGTAGTCGCGGTGGTCGCGCTGCAGCACGTTCCCGTCCGGTGCAGGCCAGATCGCCGGCCGTGAGGAATCGAGCGCGTGCTCCATCGTCGCGATCGGCGCCAGCTCCTCGTAGTCGACCTCCACCAGCTGCGCGGCGTCCTCGGCGACGTAGCGCGACTCGGCCACGACGAGCGCCACCGGATCCCCGACGACCCGCACGCGGTCGACCGCGAGCGCGTAGAACAGCGGGTGGTACAGACCCGGGAGCGGCAGCAGCCCCATGAACGGGTGGGTGAGCGCCTGCATGTCGGCGCCGGTGTACACACCGACCACCCCGGGATGCCGGCGCGCCGCTTCGACGTCGACGCCGCGGATGAGCGCGTGCGCGGTCGGACTGCGCACGAACGTGGCGTGCAACATGCCCGGCACGGTGACGTCGTCGACGTAGCGCCCGGTCCCCGTGAGCAGACGCGGGTCCTCGACCCGTCGCACCCTCGTTCCGACCAGACGTCCGGCGATCGCTTCCCGCATCACGCCAGTCTGTCGGACCACGACGGGATGAGGAGGCCGGGCGGCCAGGGACGAACGCGGCTCCGGGTTGCCGGGACCCTGCTCGACGCCTTGACCGCCCGGGTTTTAAGAGATACCATTAGAACGTTCTCGCCTCGAACCCAGGAGCGTCCCAGCATGGAATTCGGCATCTTCCTCAACGGCTACATCCCCGGCCCGGCCGCCCACCAGACCGAGATGGAGCACACGATGCTCTTCCGCGAGGCCGAGTACGTGATCTTCGCCGACAAGCACAACTGGAAGTACGCGTGGCTGGGCGAGCACCACTCGCTCACCGAGTACTCGCACATGTCGGCGCCCGAGGTCGTGATGGGCTACATCGCGTCGCAGACCGACTACATCCACCTCTCGTCGGGGATCAACAGCCTCTCGCCGCGCAAGGAGCACCCGGTGCGCTACGCCGAGCGTGCCGCCATGCTCGACCACTTCACCAACAACCGCTACGAGTGGGGCACCGGTCGGGGCGCCGGGAGCCACGAGGTCGCGAGCTTCAACATCCTCGACAAGAACTCCACCAAGGCGGAGTGGGAAGAGGTGGTGAAGGAGGTCCCGCGCATGTGGGAGCAGGTCGACTACTCGTACGAGGGCGAGCACTTCACCGTGCCGACGCCGCACAACGTGCTGCCCAAGCCGTACGGCAAGGGTCACCCCCCGATCTGGGTCGCCTGTGGCAACCCGCCGACGTTCAACCGCGCCGGCGAGCTCGGCATCGGTGCGATCGCGTTCAACTTCGAGCCGATCTTCAACCTCCGGGGCCGCATCGAGGCCTACAAGGAGGGGATCGCGAAGTGCACCGAGCCCATCGGGCAGTTCAAGAACGACAACGTGATGATCACGAACTCGGTGATCTGCTGCGAGACCCGCAAGGAGGCGCGTGCGATCGCGCTGCGCAAGGGCCGCGGCTACCTCGTGAGCATGGTGAACCTCTACCACGACACGATGCCGAAGTCACAGGACGCCATCACCTGGCCGAGCGCCCCGCTGTCGCTGCGCGACCTGGCGGCGGGCGACGAGGAGGCGCTGCTCGACGGCCTGGTCGAGGGCGGCTACATGCTGTGCGGCACGCCCGACGAGGTGGCCGAGCAGATCGCCCGCTGGGGTGACGTCGGCATGGACCAGCTGGTGTTCGGCATGCCGGTCGAGGGCATGCACCGGGAAGAGGTGCTGGCCTGCCTCGAGCTGTTCGGCGACAAGGTGATCCCGGAGTTCGACCCCGACCGCACCCACTCGACCGACCGCTACCGCGCCACCGCGCAGCCGAAGTTCCCCCGCTTCAACCACCCGCTGCCCGACGCCGAGTGGCCCACCGTCATCCCCGAGAGCGCGCTCGTCCAGCTCTAGGCGGCGCGTCCTCTTCACATCGTGCCCCGCGACTCCACCGCCACCAAGGAACGGCTGCTCCGCGAAGCGGAGCGGCTGTTCGCGCGGGCGCGGCCTCTACCAGGTCACGGTGCGCGAGATCACGGAAGCGGCGGAGCAGCGCAACGTCTCGGCACTGAGCTATCACTTCGGCTCGCGTGAGGGGCTCCTGGACGCGATCCTGGTGCGCCACGGGGATCCCACCGACGTGGCGCGGGGGGAGCGGCTCGCCGCGATCGGGCGGGACGCGCCGTCACGCGAGCTCGTCGCCGCGCTGGTGGTGCCCTACGCCGCCCACCTCGCGCGCCCCGCCGGGCGCGACTACCTGCGCATCGTGGCCCAGCTGTCGGCGCGGTTCAACACGTGGCGCGACCCCGCCCCCGGGACCGGGCCGTACCTGCGCGAGATCCTCGGCATCCTCGAAGCGCGCCCGCCCGACGTCGCGCCGGCGGTGCGGCGGGAGCGCGTGGTCGAGATGATCATGCTGATGACGGTGGCGATGGCGGAACGTGCCCGCGTGATCGAGTCGGCCCACCGCACGCCGGAGCTCGACGAGCCGACCTTCGTCGAGAACCTCACCGACGTGCTCGTCGGCGTGCTCGAGGCGCCGGTGCGGGGCGCGGTCGTCAGCCGGTGAACGTGCGCCTCTGACGCGGATGCGCGATCCCCCGCCGGTGCCCTTGACGGTGTCGACGGGAGCGACGACACTCACCGTGGGCTTCGCGGCCGGGGGGCATCGCGTTGACTGCGCGGCAGTGCGCGAAGGGGTGGGAGCACATGGAGTCAGGGCGGGTGAGCGCGTCGCGACCGACTCGGCTGGGGCCGTGGATGGGCATCGCGTTCTTCGTGTTGTTCGTGGTGGGTTTCGTGGTCTTTCCGACGCCCGACAACGGGAAGGACACGGCCAAGTGGGCACGGTGGTGGACCGACAGCGGGCACCGCGCGGGGGCTGTCGTCGGCGCCTATCTGATGGTGCTGGGTGTGCTCGCCTTCGTCTGGTTCATGTGGGGCCTGAACCAGAGGCTCCGTGAGCCGAACGGCGTGATGATCACGTTCGGTTCACTGTTCGTGGGCCTGGCCCTGGTCTCGGCGCTGGTCAGGGCGGCCATCCCGGGCGGGAAGGTCTTCGGAGACACGCCGGTACCGGCCGGCGCCGATCTGGCCCGTCAGCTCGACAACACCGGCTTTGCCGTGTTGCTGGTCGCGGGAGCATTGGCCGCAGGTGCGTTCGTCGCGACCGCGTCGTACCTCGCACGTCGTGACGCGATCCTGCCCGGCTGGCTGACCATCTCGGGCTACGTCGTCGCGGTGCTCCAACTCGTCGCGGGCTTGTTCTTTCCGTTCGTGTTGTTCCCGCTGTGGGTCCTGGTCGTCTCCATCGTCTTGTTGCGCCGCACCGCGCGTGTCGATGCTGCCGAACCGGCAACGACAGCCGGCTAGGGAAACGCGACGTACGCGAACTCCTAGGGTCTGACAACGAGCACGAGTGTGCGACCCGCTTCACGACGTTGCCTCTCGTGCCAACGCGACCGGTGTGCCCGACTGTCGCGGCATGCCCGTGAGCGAGTCGACATCGCGATCGCTGACCAACGTGTTGACGCACGGGTCGGCCCAGCCGTGTGGTATGGAGACCGCGCCCACTCGTATGGCGTCGGTGACGAAGGCGGCTGCCGTCACGCTGCCGGTCGCGCTGCTAACCACTACCTGATCGCCATCCGCGATGTCGACTGCGGCGGCGTCGACCGGATTGATCTGGACGTACGGTCGGTCGCCCAACCGGCGGTGCTGCGTGTTCTGGTGTCGCACCTGACGTTGCGGGATGAGTACCAGCTGCGCCGGGTGGCGCACCTCGTCGAGTTGCCGCACGAGCTCGGGCGGCGCGAGCCGCCAGCGACCGTCGCGCAGCACACGCTCGGTGCACCCACCCGAACACCGCGCGGTCGGTCTCGACCGGTTGGCCGGCTTCTCCGGCGCGGCGGAGGTCGTCGAGACCCAGACGTGCTCCCTGCAGTGCGAGCTCGAGCGCGTCGTCGTCGGATGCGGTGCCGAGGTCGAGATCCGGGAACACGTCGACGCCGATGCGCCGGCCGAGCTCCGCAAAGGCCCACCACATCGGGCGGCGTTCCGCCGCGGGGGCGAGGACGGCGCCGGTGTACTGGCACATCACCGACGGCATCAGCACGTCGTGGATCACCGTGAGGTCGCACCGTTCCAGCTGGCCCGTGCAGGGCCAAACGTGGGTCGCGAGATCCGTGGTCTCCGTGGTGACGACGTCGGCCACGACGAGCACCTCCAGCCGGCGTAGCGCAGCAACCAGTCGCGGATGGTTCGGCAGGTTGAGCGCGACGTTTCCGCCCACGACGAACGAGCGCCGTAGGTTGCCCGGCCTCGATCTCGTCGGCCATCGCCGCGCAGGGGTACTCACCGAGCCACACGCTCGACTCGGGACGGCTCGCAGGTCCGGGGCGGCGCGTGCCGGTCGGCGGCAACGACGGAAGATCGTTGCGGTCCCACTGCGTGAAGAATCCCGGGGTGAACGACACCCCCCCGGGCCGATCCGCCGAGTGCGTGATGATCTCCAACGCCCAGATGAACCAGTTGGCGACATTCGCATCGTCGGCCATCGACAAGCCGGTTCCCGTCGAGCACCGCGACGCGACCGGCTCGGCGCACGGCATCGAGAAGTTGCTGCAGGTCCTCCTCGGCCACCCCGCTGAGCTCGGCGACGTGCCGCGCGGTCGAACCGCTCGACCATTGCCGTCAATTCCTCGACGCCGGTCGCATCCGCGTCCAGGTACTCGTGGTCCGCACCGGCGCGCAGGATCTCGCGCACGAGGAAGCCGAAGATCGCGTGATCGGTCCCGGGCCGGGCCTGCAGGTGGCCCGTCGCCAAGCGGGCCGTCTCGGTCCGGCGGGGATCGACGACCCACAGCTCCGCGCGCGGTCAACTCCCGCAGTCTCACGATCGGATTGGGCATGAGCAACGTCTGTCCGTGGGAGACCACCGGGTTCGACCCCACGATGATGAGCAACCGGTTCTCGTCGAGGTCGGGTTTGGCGAGCAACCCGGGCATGCCGCTCACGAGCTCGGACACGACCATCGTGGAGATGACGTCGACCGACGTGTCGCTGTAGTAGCTCGGCGTGGCGAGCGTGCGCATCAACCGGTTCGAGGTGAACAGACCGGCGGCGTCGAAGTATCCGCCCGAGCCGACGAAGTACCCGACCGCCGACGGCCCGTGCTCATCGAGGACACGTCACGCGGGTGCCGGCGTCGTCGAGGCAGTCGTCCAGCGTCGCGTCCACGAGGGTGTCGCCGCGTCGGATCAACGGATGGTTCAGCCGGTCGGGATGGTGGTGCAGCGCAGGAATGGCACGTCCTTTCGGGCACGTGTAGCCCTGGGATAGGACGTGTTCGTGGTTGCCCCGTATCCCGACGACGGTGTCACCTTCCGTCGACACCACGATCCCGCAGCCGGCGACGCAGATCCGGCAGTACGTCGCGCGCTCGGTCGCCATCACGCCTCCCGTCGGGACGCGGTCGGGATGAGCACCTCGACCCGCCCCGTGCCGCCGTCGACGCGCAGCATGTCGCCGGAGACGAGTTGCGCGGTCCCTACGGTCGTGTTGATCACACACGGTACGCCCAGCTCGCGGGCCACGATCGCGCCGTGGCTCAACGGCCCGCCGACGTCGATGACGAGTGCCGACGCGACCAGGAAGTAGCCCGCCCAACTCGGGTCCGTGGTGTGGCAGACGAGGATCTCTCCCGGCTCGACCAGATCGTCGGCCGTCGGGTCGACGAGGACCCGCGCCCGACCTTCGACCACGCCGGGAGACACCCCGATGCCGGTGACGACGGACACACGGTCGGCGTCCGCTGCGAGTGCGACCGGCTGCGGCACCGGGTTACCCACCCAGGTGATCGGGATCTCCACCGCCTCGTATTCGCGGTGCCGGGCGCGGCGGAAGGCCGCCCGTTCATCCGCGTCGGGCGCCAGGGTCGGAACGAGCTCATCGGCGGCGAGGAAGTAGACGTCATCGGGCTCGGCGAGCGGACCGCGTGCGCAGTACGCGCGCCCGAGCGTGCGGGTGGCGGCGCGACCGACATCCACTGCTCGCCAGAACGTGACCTTCCCGAGCTGCCGGAGCGCAGTGAAGCGATGCGTCTCCGCCATCGCGGTGCGGATCTCTCCGCGCTGACCTGGCTCGACGCGGCCAGGAGCTCCACCTCCGCATCGGTGCGAGCCGCGACTCGATGGCGACGGATCGCGCGGGGTCCTTCACGCTCGTCCATCGACACGAGCGCCGCGAGCACCGGGTCGAGCACCGAGGGATCCTTCGCCACCGCGCACCGCCGCGAGGTCACCGGCACGGTCTCCCTGGTAGCCATAGCGGGTGATGAGCTCCGTCTGCTGCAAGGCGCCGCGGGCGGCGTCCCACAGCGCTTCGCTCATGCGGTCGTCCTCCGTGTCGCCGTACCCACTGGTGAGGCGGGTCAGCAGGTCGAGCTTGCCGGCGGTTGCGCCGCGCGGGCCAATGATGCATACCCCTCCACGCGAACAACGAGCCGGTGGTGTGCGGTCGCATCACCTCGCCGAGCCGATCGCGGGCCTCGAGCCAGCGTGCGGGCGCACCGTCGACGTCGTCGAGGGTGTCCGGACGCACTCCGGTCTTCCACCAGCGCGTCGAACTCGACGTAGAGGCGCTCGATGGTCCGGGGGATCTCGGCGAGAAGACCGTCCGCGCCGCTCGATGATGCGTGCATGACGCTCGGTGGTCGGATGACGTCTCGCGTCGGGGCGCACCGAGCCCAGCATCGTGAGCTCGAACTCGTCGGCCGACGTACCGGGAACCCGGTCATACATCTCGCGCAGGGCATCGACGTTCAACACGACCCGGCCGAAGAACGCGCCCGTCCAGTTGTCGTCCACCGATGCGGGCAGCTCGATCTCTGACTCGTCGTAGACGCCCCGGTCGTACGCACTGGCGCGCATCCCGCGCTCGGCGGAGCGGAAGAAATCCCAGTGCAACGGCGTGATCACACCGGGCGTGGCCTCCGACGTGTTTGACGCGCGTCCAGAGCGTGTCGGCGCCACTGACGCCGTCGGTCTGGTCTTCGTAGGAGGTGCTCACCCGGCGCTCAGGGTCCGGGGCGTCATCGCTCGTCCAGAGGTGGGCCTCCACGTCGTCTGTGAAGTCCCGCCGCGCCGTCACGTCGCCCTCCCCGGCTCACCGTCGACGGAGATGGTCACGTCGTGCTCTCGGTGCAGGTGCGGAGCGGGCGACCGATCCGGCAGTCGCATCGCTCCGTCCGGTGAGGAGACGTCGAGCAACTCAAACTCCTCGAGCAGCTCTCCCGGTAGACCCCAAGGCCGAGCCCGTCGTGATACCCCATGTCGTACCCGGTGGCCTTGAGGACCCAGGCCGGCGCCACCACTGCGCACTCCACCCGCAAGGAGTTCCCCGTCGAGGTGACGATGTCGAGGATGACGCGCTCGAACCCCAGGCTGGCGGTGTCGGCCGGGCTCATGCCGTCGCGGTACGCGACGTCAAGGTCAACCGCGCGTGATCAGACCGGCGGTCAACCGGATCGGGCCGGCCACTGCACGGTGCCGAACGAACGCTGGAACCCGCCGGCGCCCTGGGTGACGTCGACGACGCCTGCGACGGTGTGGGTGTTGAAGAAAGGAAGGCCCGGAGGAACTCTGCCTGTGCCTGGCGAGGCGGGCCGGTCACAGGCTCGTAACCGCCGGTGCCGGGCCGCACTCCCCACGAATGGTCGCGGCTGCCGTACCAGTCCTCGACCACCGCGACGCACCCCGTCGATCTCGATCCAGGCCGTCAGCAGGCGGCCGAGCTG
This sequence comes from uncultured Actinomycetes bacterium, assembly GCA_963809795.1. Taxonomy (GTDB): domain Bacteria; phylum Actinomycetota; class Acidimicrobiia; order IMCC26256; family DASPTH01; genus DASUAS01. The sequence goes on along the minus strand of CAWELN010000016.1, from coordinate 4,205 downwards.
GTACATGCGCACGCCCTGGGTCTGGATGCGGCCGTCGAGTCGCCAGCCACATGGGTCGCTCCTCGATCACGTCGTAGGTTCCCGTCCACACGACGTCGCAGGCGATCGGATAGCGGCCCGGCTCGACCACGATGCGCAGCTGGCGCAAACCCTCGATCACGTCGACCGAGCGCGCGCCCACGCTCGTGACATCGACCGCAGGACGCGGAGCACGTAGACCCGCAGGCAGTACTGCTTGCCGTCGTGCACCACGGTGCGGACCCGTCGAGCACGTTGGTGTTCTTGTAGAGGCCCATACCGACGACGAGCGAGGTTGCCCCGCCAGGCTCGATGGCCTCGAACCAGTAGCGATCGTAGAAGCGGTGGTCGGACGTGACCGCGTGATCGAACGTGGTCGGCGCCTGATGGAGCAGCGTGTCGTCGAGCTTCGTCAGCACGAATCACGACCTCGGCGTGCGACCGCGACGCTCGCGACTCCGCCGCCGCACGAGCGAGCTCATGAGGTGCACGAGCTCGTTGGCGCGGCATCACCGTTCCATCTTCGCGGCCCGCGCTCGTCGATGGGGTCCGAATACAGCACCGGGCCGTTGTCCAGGTTCTCGAACAGGTGCCCGCCGCTGCTGCCACGGCGAAGTCGGAACGCTCTGCCGGTTGAACATCGTCTCCAAGGGGTCGTCGGTTTCGATGCTCCCCGCCGCGAAAGTCGATGCCGGCGCCGTAACGTTCGATGAACGTCGGAGTCGCGGTCGAACCCAGGAGGTAGAGCGCCACGTCGACGCCGAGCGGCTCGAACTCGGCGTAGAGACCTTCGCCGAGGATCCATTCGAACGCCTTGGTGGCCGAGTACGTCGTGTCGTGAACTGCGCGGCGACAGGCGGCCGGCGAGGAAACCAGCACGATCCGCCCCGTCCGCGTCCCGCCATTCGCCGCCGAGCTCGTAGCTCAGCACCGTCGGTGTCGTGCAGTTGGCCGTGATGTTCAAGATGTGGTCCTCGAGCGGGCTCTCGTGGAACGTGCCCACGCGTTCTCCGGCGGCGTTGTAGACGAGGAGCCCGACGTCGAGCCCGTCGACGAGGTCGAGCGGGCACACGGCGCGGTGCCGGCATGACCGATATCCCGGCGAACGTGCGACACGACACCCGTGCGTGCTCGCCACTCCGCCGCCAACTCTTGGAGCGGCTCCGCCAGCGCCTCGCGGTCAGGACGATGTCGAGCCCCCGCGGGCAGCCGACTCTCTCGCGCATGCTGCCCGAGCCCGGTCGACCCGCCGACGACTAGCGCCCAGGCCCCGTACCAATCGGCGAAGTGCATCGTCTTCCTCCCCGAGGGCGGAGTCCGCAGCGGGTTCATAATGTATACACATCGGCGGTGAAGCACGTCAGGGAGACGAAGGGCGGCGGGGTCGAGGCCGCGATGGCGGTCTGCGAAGTGCGCTACTGCGCCGGCTCGGCGTTCCGGTTGCCGTTCCGCGGATTGCAGAACCTCGTCGAGCGGCATCCTGACATAGCGGCGATGTAGCACGCAATCGGTGCGGCGGTGCGCTCCGACCCATGTGCCGCTTCGGCGGCCAGAGCGAGGAGCTTCTCGATGGTCTCGGTTCCCGGAGCCGTGACGCCTACTCGTTCTGCGAAGGCCAATCCACTCGTCGCGGGTCATGCTCCATCGTACGACTCGACATTTGGCTTCGTCCATGCGCACGGGCGCGGCGGCCGTTGGAAGTACTCGGGGTTCTTCCCGCCGCCGTGGCACGCCCGCTGATCAGCGGTGCGCCGTGATCAGATCGGATGCCTTCTCGCCGATCATCTCGCACACGGCATTGATGTTGCCGCTCGTGACGAGGGGCATAATCAACGCGTCCGCGACCCGGAGCCGCTCGACGCCCCGAACCTTCAGGTCAGGGTCGACGACGGCATCGGCGTCGACGCCCCCATGCGGCAGGTGCCGACGGGATGTTGACCGCCCCATGCGGCGGCTCGTACGAACGAACACCAGTCATCGTCCGTGACGACCGCGTCGCCGGGGAACGCTTCACCGCTGACATGGTCCACGATGGGTTCGGAAGCGCGTGATCTCCCGGGCGTGCCGGGCACCGGCGATCAGGTCGGTCATGTCCGCCGAATGCTCGAGGAACCGGTATTCGATCACGGGCGGGTCTGACGTGTGGGGGGAGCGCCAGGCGGACGCAACAGCGCGCCTTCGGGTGCAGGAGCTGCACGATCACCGACAGCAACGGCGCGGTGCAGAAGCTTCAACTCGTTCGCTTGGTGCTCTCCAACCGTGTCGAACGTCTCGGCGAGACTCTCGTCGGTGTTCTCGCCGATCATCCCGAGTGGCGCAAACAGATGTTCGACGTCCGGCCGGGGCTGGCGTCATGAAGCTTCGAGAACGCCAGGGCGTGGGCAGTGGCCGAAGCGGCCGGACCGCGGCCACGACGAGGAAGTCGAGCCCATGCCCGGTGTCCCGAATCCCGACGGGGTGAGCGAGAGGTTCAGCGTCGGGACGTCGACGTTCCACATCATGATCAGCATGAGATCGTCCTGGAGATTCTCGCCCACTCCCGGGACGTCGGACACGACCTCGATGCCGTGCTCGCGGAGGTGCTCGCCGGGACCGACACCCCGAGGCCATCAACAGCCGAGGCGTCGTGCGCCGCGCCACGCTCACGACGACCTCTCGGGATGCACGTGCCTGCGTGCTCGGCCCCCCGATGGAGGTACGCACGCCCACGGTTCGCCGCCCTTCGAACACGACGCGCGTGGCCGATGCTCCGGTTCGGACGTCGAGGTTGCGCCGCCGGGTTGACGCCCAGGTGCACGATGGCCGCGCTATCCCGGAAGCCGCGGCGCTGAGAGGTCTGCACCCAACCGACGCCAATCTGCGATACGCCGTTGTAGTCGGCGGTGAACAGGGTAGCCTACACGTTGCCGCGGCGGCGACGAAGGCGTCGCTCAGCTCGTGATGCGTGCGACCCCCGCGACGCCCACTGCGGCCCGTCGGCGCCGCGATACTCGTCGGCGCCGCCCTCGAAGCGCTCAGCCGCGACGGAAGTACGGCAACACGCTGTCGTAGTCCCATCCGCCGCGCGACTCCGCCCACCGGTCGAAGTCGGCGCGGTTTCCCAGACCCACACCAGTCCGTTCACGGAGCTGCCGCCGCCGAGCACCCCGCCGGTCAGCCACGTCGTGTTCATGCCGTCGCGCGTACGGTCGGGCTCGTCGGCGAACGCGAAGTACTGCTCCTTGAGGCGCATGACCCAGCCGGCACGTGGATGTACGGCGACCGGTCGCGGTCGCCCGCCTCGAGCAGGAGCACCGTGTGCCGCCCGTCCGCCGCGAGCCGGCCGGCGACGGCACACCCCGCGGACCCACCCCGACCACCACGTAGTCGTACTCGTCACTCCTCCGTGCGCCGTCGCAGCCTCCGGTCTCGTCCTTGCCTTTGTCAGGGTCACTGCCTAGAGTGCTTTTGCGTAACGTGTACATTCCTAGCCGGACACTGCTCCGTGGCAGAGCGCTGCCAGACGGGAGAAGCAGGCATGGAGACAGCGCTCAGCGGCCGGCGCATCGTCGTACTCGGCGCCTCGTCCGGCATCGGCCGCGCAGTCGCCACGTGCACGCTCGCCGGCGGGGCGCGGGTAGTCGTCAGGCAGCAAGACGGTCGGACCAGTTCGCGAGGTCGCGGCAGCGTGATCGGGTCGCCATTGGCCGTTGACGTGCGTGATGCGGCCGGCCGTCGCCGGCTCGCCGACGTCGTCGCGCACGAGTTCGGCGCCGTCGACGCCTTCGTCCATGGCCGCACGCGTGCCGATGGTGATGATGGTCGACGAGTCGCCGGACGGATGGGCCGACCTGTTCGCCACAGAACACGAGTGGCGCGTTCTGACCTTCGCGGCGCTCCGTGGACTGGCGGCACGCGATCGTTGCGCGTATGCGGCGTCGAGCGGCGTCGGGGCGCCGTACCACGGACGGGGCGCCTACGCGTGGAGCAAGGCGGCCCTCGACGAGGGTGTGCGAGCGCTGCGGATCGAGCATGCCAGCTGCGGTTCACCAGGTTCGTGCTCGATGCGGTCGCCGGTACGGAGGCCGCGGCGTCCGACGATCCACGCTGGCCGCGCAGCTGGAGAAGCGGGAATGGGTGCGGCGGGGGCGAGTCCTAGACAGGTACCTCCGGGTCGACGAAGTGGGCGCCGTCCTCGCGGAGATGCT
>CAWELN010000015.1:0-78218 GCA_963809795.1 uncultured Actinomycetes bacterium | reverse complement strand
GCGGCGACGGGAATCGAACCCGTGTCCAGGGTTTTGCAGACCCTTGCCTGAACCACTCGGCTACGCCGCCGGGGCCGTGCTCACGCACGGCGAGGGGCTGAGGTTAGCCCTTCACCTGCCACGGTTCCGCGCCGAAACACCGTCATGGCTCCGGACACCGGCTCTGCCGTCGCGCTCGCGGGCGTACGCCGCACGTTCGGCGACGTCCTCGCGGTCGACGACCTGACCTTCGAGGTCCCGCGGGGCACGGTGACGGTGCTGCTCGGCCCGAACGGTGCCGGCAAGACCACGGTCGTACGGCTGGTGACCGGCGCGCTGCATTCCCACGGCGGCGCCGTCCGCACCCTGGGGCTCGACCCCGAAGTCGATTCCGAGGGCACCGAGATCCGTCGCCGGTGCGGCGTGGTGCCCGCCCGCCCCGCCCTGTACGACCGCCTGTCCGGTACCGACAACCTCGAGTACGCGGCCGCGCTCTTCCAGGTGGACCCGGGCCTCGTGCAGTCCCGCGTCGCCGACGCCGCTCGGCGCTTCGGGATCTCCGACGCGCTCCACCTCAAGGTCGGCGGGTACTCCACCGGCATGCGGGCCCGCCTCGCACTGGCCCGGGCCGTCCTCCACGAGCCCGACCTCCTGCTCCTCGACGAACCGACCGCCGGCCTCGACCCGGAGTCGGCCCGCACCGTGCTCGGCCTCATCGACGAGATGGCCGAGGACGGCAAGACCGTCCTCATGTGCACGCACCTCCTCCTCGAGGCCGAGGGCCTCGCCGACCAGGTGATCGTGATGGACCACGGTCGCGCCATGGTCTCGGGTTCGCCGCGCGAGCTGACCCGTCAGTACTGGCCCGCGGCGCGTGTCATTCTCGACGCCGACGACCCCGCGGTGCTCGACACCGCCCGCGGCCTGCCGTTCGTGCGCGCGTACCAGCGCAACGGCGTCGCCCTGGTCGACCTCGAGCACGAGACCGACGTCCCCGATCTCGTCGACGCCCTCGTCGGTGCCGGCGCCCGCCTCACCCGCGTCGAGCCGCAGGCCCCCAGCCTCGAACAGCTGTACTTCGCCATCCGCCGGGAGAACGCGCCGTCATGAGCCGCACGCCGAAGCAGGGTCGCCCCTCGTGGGTCATCGCCCGCACCGATCTGCGCCAACTGCTCCAGGCGCGCGACTTCTGGCTGCCGCTGATGATCGTCGCGCTGCTCTTCTTCGTGATCATCCCGACGTTCCTGCTGCTGATCCTGGGGTCGGTGAAGGACGCCAACCTGGCCAAGAAGCTGAGCGACGTGGTCGGCAGCCTGCCCAAGGACCTGCAGGCCAAGGTCCACGGTCAGAAGGGCCCGGCGAGCGCGTCGTACGCGCTGGCCGTCTACCTGTTCGCACCCCTCGCGATCATCGTGCCGCTGACGGTTTCGTCGGCGGTCGGCGCGCACACCATCGTCGGCGAGCGGGAGCGGGGCAGCGGCGAGTTCCTCGCCCACTCCCCCGCCACCGAGCGGCAGATCTACCTGGGCAAGCTCATGGCCAGCCTCATCCCCGGCTACTTCACCGCCGCGATGGGCTTCCTGCTCTACTCCCTCGTCGTCAACCTGATCGTCGGCCCCAAGCTGGGCGGCTGGTTCTTCCCGACGACGAACTGGTGGGTGCTCATGCTGTGGGTGCTGCCACCGTTCATCGCCCTCGCGTTGGCCGTGATCCTGGCCATCTCGGCGCGGGTGTCGAGCGCCGCCGCCGCGCAGCAGGCGTCGGCGCTGGCGACGCTGCCCCTGATCGTGATCGCGTACGGCGTGTCGAGCAACACGCTGTTCCGCGGCATGGGCACCGCGTTCGCCATCGGCGGCCTGGCCTGGTGCGGGGCGATCTTCGCGTTGTGGCGCGCCTCGAAGGCCGTCTCCCGCGAACGGCTCCTCGGTATGGGTGCCACCTGACGTAGAGGTCACGCCGAAACGTAGAGTGCCGCCGTGTACGAGAGCTTCGCCACGGTGTGGGAGCGGGTCGCGGACGCCATCCCCGGCGCGCCGGCCGTCGTGCAGGGCGACCACCGGGTGACGTACGGCGAGGTCGAGGACCGCGCCGCGCGCCTGGCGGCGGGGTTGGCCGAGCTGGGTGTCGTCCCCGACACCAAGGTCGCGCTCTTCCTCCACAACTGCCCGGAGTACATGGAGTGCCTGTTCGCGCTCTCGAAGCTGCGCGCGGTGCCGGCGAACGTGAACTTCCGCTACCTGGGCGACGAGCTCGCGCAGCTCGTGGAGAACGCCGACGCCGACGTGCTCGTGTACCACCGTTCACTCCGCGAGCGGGTGGCCGGCGCACGCGACCGCATGCCGCGCCTCCGGCACCTCGTCGAGCTCGACGACGACCATGCCCACTCCGCCTACGAGGAGCTGCTGCGCTCCCACGCGCCCGCGCCGCGGATCGAGCGCTCGGGCGACGACCTCCTCCTCTGGTACACCGGCGGCACCACCGGCCTGCCCAAGGGCGTGCTCTGGCACCAGGGCACCCTGCTCGGGTACGGGCTCATCGCCGCCTCCGCGCTGCAGGGCGAGGCGCCGCCGGACTCGGTCGACCAGCTGATCGCCGACGTGAAGCGCTGGCGCGACCGGGGCACGCCGCTCGTGTCGCTGCTCACCACCCCACTCGTGCACGCCACCGCGGTGCACCAGGCCAACACCGCGTTCGCGGTCGGCGGCACCATCGTCCTCCTGGAGCGCGGCCACACCGACGGCGACACCATCTGCGCCACCATCGAGCGCGAGCGCCCGAACGTGCTCGAGATCGTGGGCGACGTGCTCATGCGCCGCATTGCGCACGCACTCGACGCCGCCGACGCGCGCGGCGAGCCCTACGACCTGTCGTCCCTCCGTCGCATCCACAACTCGGGCGCGATGGTGAGCGCGCCTCTGAAGGACGCGCTGCTGTCACGCGGGACCATGCACGTGTACGACTCGCTCGGCTCCAGCGAGGCCGTCGGCTTCGGCGTCGCGCTGACGACGGGCCCGGGCCAGAGCGAGACCGCGCGCTTCACGCTCGGCCCCAACGCGCGCCTGCTCGCCGACGGCGACCGCGACGTCACCCCGGGCTCGGGCGAGGTCGGCGTGCTCGCCGTCCACACCTCGTGCGCGATCGGCTACTACAAGGATCCCGGGCGCAGCGCGGCCACCTTCCGCGAGATCGGGGGCACGACGTACGCCATGCCGGGCGACCAGGCGCGGCTCGAGGCCGACGGCACGCTGGTGCTCCTCGGGCGCGGGTCCAACTGCATCAACTCCGGCGGCGAGAAGATCTGGCCCGAGGAGGTGGAGGAGGTGCTCAAGGAGCACCCGGGTGTGTACGACGCGGTGGTGATGGGCCTTCCCGACGACGAGTGGGGCCAGATCGTCGCCGCGGTCGTGGCGACGACCGGTGCCGCGCCCCCCGATGCCGATGCGCTCGACGCGTGGGTCGGCGCGCGGCTCGCGGGCTACAAGCGGCCGCGGCGCATCGTGTTCGCCGACGAGGTGGGACGCACCACCGTCGGCAAGCTCGACTACGACTGGGCGCGCGCCGCGCTGCTCGCCGACTGACGCGCGCTCACCAGGCGAGGTGCTCGCGCACGAGCGCGGCGGCGCGCTCGGAGTCCTCCTGCACGAAGAAGTGCGTGCCGGACACGGTGACGAGATCGACACCGGCGCGCTCGGCCTGCGCCGCGAACATGCCGTCGGGGAGATCGGTGCCGTCGGCGCAGACGATCGTCACGTCCGCGGTGAGCGACGCCAGGTGGTCGAACGACGCGGGCGCGCCGTCGGGCCGGGTGCCGCACTCGAAGAACCACGCCTCCACCTCGGGCGGGCAGGCCAGCTCGACCTGACCGTCGGACCGGTCGCGGAAGCCCCAACGCACGTAGCCGTCGAGGGCGGCGGGCTCCATCACGTTGAGCGGCGGCCGGCTGCCGTACGACTCCCTGACCGTGGCCCGGTCGGCCCACACCGCCCGGCGGCGGCGCGCCATCGCCGACATGTGGTTCTCGCTCTCGGCCCCCGGCAGGCCGCCCACCCGCCGCATGGCGATCGCCTCGCACAGCAGCAGCCGGCGTACCAGCCCCGGTCGCAGCCGGTCGACGAGGATGCCGGTGCCGCCCCCCAGCGACTCGCCCAGCAGCACCACCTCCTCGAGGCCGAGCGCGTCGAGCGCGGCGACCGCGTCCCCGGCGGCGGCCACGAACCCGCAGTCCTCGTAGGTGGCGGGTGCGTCGCTGGTGCCGTGGCCCCGCAGGTCGATGCCGATCGGGCGGTACTCGTCGCGCAGCAGCCGGGCCAGCGGGTCGAACACCCCGGCGCAGAAGCCGTTGGGGTGGAGCAGCACGAGCGGCGGTCCGTCGCCACCCCAGTCGAGGGCGCCGATCGTGAGCCCGTCGTGCTCGACCGACACCCACTTCGGGTCGTCCGCGGCCTCCACCATCACGACTGGTTGATTCCGCTCCGGCGTCCCGGCCTCCGGCCACGCCTCCGCTGCATCGCCATCACGACTGGTTGATTCCGCTCCGGCGTCCCGGCCTCCGGCCACGCCTCCGCTGCATCGCCATCACGACTGTTTGACTCCGCTCCGGCGTCCCGGCCTCCGGCCACGCCTCCGCTGCATCGCCATCCGGCGCACGCTACCGGAGGCGTCGCGGCGCCCCCGACTGGCCGACTTCCGACGCGGATTGGGTATCCTGCCGTGCATGCCGACCGCAGCAGGAACCAGATTGCGCTGTGAGCAGTGCGAGACCGAGATCATCGTGGTGAAGGGCACCGACGCCGTCGTGTCGTGTTGCGGGCAGCCGATGGCTACCCGCGAGGGGTGACGAGATGCCGAACCAGATGGGCAAGCGCTACACCTGCGCCGAGTGCGAGGCCACGGTGCTGGTCACCAAGGCCGGCACCGGCGAGCTGAGCTGCCACGGCGTGGCCATGGAGATCGCCCAGGCCAAGCCGCTCCCGTCCTCCGACTGACCACCACGACACACCGTCAGCCAGGGGGGCTCGAGTGAACATCGCCATGATCCTCGAGATGGCGGCCGATGCCCTCGGCGACCGTCTCGCCTTCGGGAGCCGGGCCGACGGCCTCACCTACGAGCAGCTCCGCCAGGTCGCCCGCGCCGTCGCCGACCGGGTCGACGGCACGGGCGCCGAGCGGCTCGCGATCATGGAGCCCAACGGCCCGATCGTGCCCGCCGTGCCTCTTCGGCGCCGCCTGGGCGGGCGTCAGCTACGCGCCGCTCAACTACCGCCTGCCCGAGGCGTCCCTCGAGCAGCTCCTCACCCGGATCGAGCCCGTGGTCGTGGCCGCGCCGCACTGGCTCGACGCCAAGGAGGACAGCGGTCGCGCCTTCCCGGATGCCCCCGAGGCCCCCGCCGTGCTGCTCTTCACCAGCGGGACGTCGGCCGAGCCCAAGGCCGCGGTGCTCGAGCACGCGCAGTTGCTGGCGTACGTGTTCAACACGCTGGAGTTCGCGTCCGCGGGCGAGGACGAAGCCGCCATCGTGATCGTGCCGCCCTTCCACGTGGCCGGCGTCGCCGCCGTGCTCAGCAACACCTACGTCGGCCGGCGCATCGTCCCGGTGCCGGGCGTGCGCTTCTCGGCCGAGGACTGGTTGATCACCGCGCGCGACGAGCAGGTCACCCACGCCATGCTGGTCCCCACCATGCTCGGGAAGATCGTCGAGGCGATGGAGGCCGACGAGTCGCTGCGCGTGCCCAGCCTCCGGGCGCTGTCGTACGGCGGCTCCCGCATGCCGGCCCCCATCCTGGAACGGGCGCTGCACCTCTTCCCGGAGGTCGACTTCGTCAACGCCTACGGGCTCACCGAGACGAGCAGCACCGTCGCGATCCTCGGTCCCGACGACCACCGGCTCGCGCTCTACAGCGACGAGCCCCTGTTCAAGAACCGCCTGTCGTCGGTCGGGCAACCGTTGCCGGGCATCGAGATCCGCATCGTGGGCGACGTCGGGCGACACCATGGGCCCCGACGAGCCCGGTGAGATCCAGATCCGCGGCGACCAGGTCAGCGGCAAGTACGTCGGTACCGACTCCAAGACCGACGACGACGGCTGGCTGCACACCGGTGACCGGGGCTGGCTCGACGTCGAGGGCTACCTGTTCTGCGAGGGCCGGGCCGACGACACCATCATCCGGGGCGGCGAGAACATCGCACCCGCCGAGATCGAGGACGCCCTGCTCCAGCACGACGCCATCTCCGTCGCCGCCGTCGTCGGACTCGACGACGAGCGGTACGGCGAGCGGATCGCGGCGATGGTCTCCCTCCGGGCGGGCGTCGAGGAGATCGACACCGACCACGTCCGGGAGTGGGTCCGCGAGCGGCTCGGGTCGCTCAAGACCCCCGAGCTGGTCGTCGTCGCCGACGAGGTGCCCCAGACCGCCACCGGCAAGATCCTGCGCCGCCAGGTGAAGGCCGACCTCGGCGGTTAGGCACGCCAACTGGTCGACTCATCGCTCGATCGCACCCACGTCGGGCTGCGCCTGCACCGCGCTGGTCACCTCGTCGAGCCGCTCGGGGTGCCCTTTGAGGGTGCCGTCGAGGTAGGCGACGGTGATCGTGCTCACGAGCTCGAACGCGGGATCGCCGGGCTGCGTGTACGGCGGGACGTGGCTGGAGCGCAGGCTCACCATCCAGCGGGGCGCGGTGAGGTTGTCGCGGTCCCACTGGATCGAGTGCGGGTACGGGTCGTACTCGTCGTTCACCTCCATGATGTGGAGGATCGGCGTGCCGGTGTCGCGGACGCTCGGGTTGTCGGCGTTGGCCAGGTCGCCCGCCATCGAGATGACCGCCTTGACCCGCGGGTCCCGACAGCACGCGAGGAAGCCGAGGCCGAACGAGACGACCTCGCCGTCGGAGTGGCCGGCGGCGGCGATGCGATCGCGGTCGACGAGCCCCGCCAGGGGGTCGCCCCCACCGAGGCCGAGCACCTGGGTGATCACGAAGGACGCGTCACCGAACGTCTTCTCGTAGTCGACGTGGCTGGCGCCGCCGTCCGATCCGCTGAGGATCGGGAACACCGGTGCCGCCACGACGTAGCCCGCGGCCGCCCAGCGCTCGAGCAGCGGAGCGTAGAAGTCGGGGGTGACGTCGTAGCCGTGGGCGAAGAGCACGAGCGGATACGGCCCGTGGGTGGCGTCCGGCGGCGCGTCCGCGGTCGGCGCGCCGCCGCTCGGACCGTCGGCCGGGTACCAGACCTCGGTGGGCAGGGTGCGGGTGGGCGCGCCGCCGAACGATCCGTTCGGCGACGTCGTGCGGGAGCCGTCGACGAAGGTCAGCGTGCGGGTGCCGACCGCGTAGGTGCGCCCGATCGCGGTGGCGTTCGCCGCCGCCGGCGGTGCCGTGGTGGTCGTCGGCGCAGTCGTGGTCGGGGCGGTCGCGACCGCAGCCGGCGCGATGGTCGAGGTCGCGGGGGCGGCCGTCGTGCGGGCCCCGCCGTCGTCACCGCCGAACCGCGCGATCCCGGCCGCGATCACGCACGCGACGAGCACCACGACGCCGGCGCCGACGGCCATGGTCACCCGGCGGCGCCGCTCGGGGCTGCGCCGCGTCGAACCCGGTGACGTCATGCGTGAGCACGGTAGCCAGGCCGGTGGGCCCGGCTACCTCATCTCAGCTGTCGTCGATGCTGATGGCCTGCTTGGGGCACTGCCGCACCGCCTGCTCGCACTTCTCGCGCAGCTCGTCGGGCGGGTTCTCCTGGAGCACGTACAGGAAGTTGTCGTCGCGGACCTCGAACACTTCGGGCACGATCCCCATGCAGATGGCATTGCTCTCGCAGAGGTCGAAGTCGACCACGACCTTCCAAGCCATTGTGTCTCCTCGGATCGGTGCGTTGACGGGACTGCCCGCGCACTCGGCGCGGGCAGTCCAAGGATCGATGGGAAATGTAGTGCGTCCGGCGTTGCTACACCTGCCGACGACGACGGGCGGCCACCACGAACACCAGACCGATGACCACGGCGGCGACGCCGATGAGCACGTAGGACGGGGTGTCGTTCGAGCCGGTGAACGCCAGCGCCTGGGCCTGGGCCTGCGCCGCCGGCGCCTGGGTCGGAGCGGTCGGCGCGCGGCTGATGGAGATGCCCTCGGTGCCGTCCGGCCCCGAGCACCCGGTGCCGTAGGCGCTGCCCTCGGCGTCGAAGAAGTTCGCGGTCACCACGCCGGGCCCGTCGGCGGTGAACTGCAGTGCGGTGACGCCGCCGCCGGCGGGCGGCGTGCGCGAGAAGACCTGCGGAGTGCTCGAGGCGTCGTCGGGGGTGAACGTGACGCGGACCTCGGTGGCGCCGGCCGGGCTGGTCACCGAGACGTTGATCGTCCCCGGCGCGGTCCCGGACGCGGTGAACGTGCACACCGACGTCGTCTGGGCGCCGGCGCCGGGTGCGAGCACCGGGAACGCGAAGAGCGCTCCGAGCACACCGGCCAGGGCCGCGGCCCAGATGCTGCGTACGGGTTTCCGCACCGATCGCCTCCTCGTTCCTGCCACACTCCGGGCCACGCTCGGCGGCTCGATCGTCGGGACAGCCTAACCCTGGCCGGCCACTCTCCGCGACGGCGCGCGCTGCTCGCACACCGCGTGGCGCCGACCGGGGGTAAAGGTAGACGGTCCCGGCGGCTCAGGTGCGGACCCGCAACGGGCGGAAGAACTCCCGCACGTCCCCCACCAGCAGGTCCCCCTCTTCGAAGGCCGCGAAGTGACCGCCGCGGGGCATCTCCGTCCACTGGCGGATGTCGTACCGCTGCTCGGCCCAGTGCCGGGGGGAACGGATGATCTCCTTGGGGAACGCGGCGAACCCGATGGGGACCTCGACCTTCTGGTCGGGCACGAACCCCGAGGTCTGGTCGGCCTCGTAGTAGAGCCGCCCGGCGGAGTGGGCGGTGGCGGTGAGCCAGTACAGCATGATGTTGTCGAGCAGCTGGTCCTTGGTGAAGCGGCGCTCGACGTCGCCGTCGCAGTCACTCCACGTGCGGAACTTCTCCACGATCCACGCCGCCAGCCCGGCGGGCGAGTCGTCGAGCGGGTAGCCGATGGTCTGCGGCTTCGTACCCTGGATCTTCGAGTACCCCGAGTCGACGCGCCCGTAGTACTCGTACGACGCCAGCGCGAGCTGTTCGTCTTCCCGCAGGTGCTCGAAGTCGAGGTCGGCGGGCGGCGGTGCCACGATCATGTTGAGGTGCACGCCGGCCAGGTGCTCGGGATCGGCGAGGGCCAGCTGGGTCGAGATCATCGAGCCCCAGTCGCCGCCCTGCGCGCCGTAGCGCTCGTAGCCCAGGCCGGCCATGAGCGTGGCCCACGCCTCGGCGATCCGGCGCGGGCCCCATCCCCGCTCGGTGGTGGGTCCGGAGAAGGCGTACCCGGGGATCGACGGGCACACGACGTGGAAGGCGTCGGCGGGGTCGCCCCCGTGCCGGCGCGGGTCCGACAGCGGGCCGATCACGTCGAGGAACTCGACGATGGAGCCCGGCCACCCGTGGGTGACGATGAGCGGCAACGCGTCCGGCTCCGGGGACCGCGCGTGCAGGAAGTGCACCCGCGTGCCGTCGATCTCGGTGAGGAAGTGCTCGAAGGAGTTGAGGCGCGCCTCCGCGCGTCGCCAGTCGTACTCGTCGCGCCAGTACGCGACGAGCTCCTCGAGGTAGCCCCGCTCGGTGCCGTAGTCCCAGCCCGCGTCGGGCAGCTGCTGCGAGAAGCGGGTGCGGGCGAGCCGCTCGCGCAGGTCGACGAGGTCGGCCTCGGGGATGTCGATGGTGAAGGGCTCGATGGTCAGTGCCATGGCGCCGACGCTATCGTGCGACGCCTCATCCGACCTTCGGACGAACCGGGAGCGCGACTGTGGAGCACACCTACAAGATCTCGGAGATCGTCGGCTCGTCGGCAGAGGGTGTCGACGACGCCATCCGCAACGGCATCGGGCGCGCGGCGAAGACGCTGCGCAACCTCGACTGGTTCGAGGTGACCGACATCCGCGGCGCGATGAACGAGGATTCGATCGCCTGGTACCAGGTGACCATGAAGGTCGGCTTCCGCCTCGACGACGGCGACTGACGGGCCTACTGCTTCGTCTTCTTCGTGGTCGTCGGCGCGCGCACGATCGGGTCGCCGCACGCGTACGGCTCGACCACGAGGTAGCGCGTGCCGTCGCTCTGCACCAGCGCCCCGCACGGCACGCCCCGGGTGTGCATCGCGGGCCAGGTCGAGCGGCCGACGGTGCCGGGCACCGAGAACGAGAAGTTGCGGTTGGCGACCGCGAGGAGGCGCTCGCGGGTGAGCCTTCGCCCCACCTGGGCGAGCATCCGCAGGAACACGTCCGCCGACCAGTAGCCGGCGGCGACGCCCGGCGTGAGCGTGGTGCCCGGGGCGAACGACTCGACGTCGGTGGCGAGCCGACGGTTGGCCGGGGTCGTCTGCTCGAACGGTGCGTACGGCACCAGGACGGTGAGCCCGTTGGCGATCGCCGGGGTGGCGGGTTGGTAGAACGCGTCGGTGGTGGCGACGGTGCCGGTGAACCCGGCCGCGGTCAGCCGTTGCGCCAGGCCGGTCGTGGTCGCGGGTGACGTGAGCAGGAGCGCGACCGCGGGCGAGCCCGCGGTCAACGTCGTGATGGCGGGCGCGAGGTCGGGCAGCGGCGTCGGTGGTGCCGGGAGCACGACCGGGTCCGCGACCTGGAAGCCCGCCGCCCGCAAGGAGCGCCGGGCCTGCTCCGCGCGCGCGGTGCCGAGCGCGTCGTCGTCGACCGCGACCGTGACGTGTGAGCCCTGCGCGGTGCCGAGCAACGAGCGCAGCTGCGCGCCCCAGGCCGGGCTGACGACGCGGGTCTGCAACGCGGCCTGCGCGCCCACGAACCCGAAGCCGGCGGTGTTGCCGTCCCAGCCGGTGGTCGACGCGGCGCCGACGAACGGCACCCCGGCCTGGGCGAGCCCGGTCGTGTCGAGCGCGTCGCTCACCGCCGGCACCACCGCGAACACCGAACCGGCGAGCTCGGACGCGGTGTTGGGAGTGGCTGTGGTGGAGTACTCGACGGTGCGTCCCGCCACGCCACCGCGCCGGTTGGCCCGGGCGAAGCGCGCCTGCGCGCCGAGGTCGGCGCCGACCGAGGTCGCCTCGCCGCCGACCACGCCGGCAACCGTGACCGTCGTGCGCGTGACCCCGACGACGGGAGTGGTGGCGGCGCCCGACGTGGTGGTCGTGGCCGCATCAGCCGCGTGCGCGGGCGCGCCGACGAGCGCGAGCCCGGCCACCAGCGCGGTTGCCACCGACGTCCGTGTCCTGCCGCCCGACCACACCGCGCTACTCGACCGCGACGACGCGGCCACACGTGTACGGGACCTTCACCGCGAACGCGGTGCCGTTGCTCGCGACGAGCGCGCCGCACGGTGTGGGGCGCGAGTGCGCGCCGGGGAACGTGGTGGGCCCCACGGTGTTCGCCACCGAGTAGGTGAAATGGTCGTTGGCCGCCTTCACCAGCGACGCGCGGGTGAGGTTCCTGCCCGCCTTCTGCACCGCGGCGAGGAACAGGTCCGCCGACCAGTAGCCCGCGATCACCGACTGGTCGATGGGAAAGCCGGGCGCCACCTTCTGGACGTCGGCCACGAGCTGGGCCATCGCCGGGTTGGTCGGCGCGCTCTCGGTGGGCGCGGTCTGCGTCATCACGGTCGCACCGTTCGCGGGGGCGACGAGGTTCGGGTCGTACTGGATCTGATTGGTGAACACCCCGAGGAAGCCGGCGGCGCCGAGCGCCTGCTGCATGCCGAGCACGTTCGAGGCGTTGCCGACGACGAACACCGCGTCGGGTGACTTCCCGGCGTTGCTGGCCAGCACCTCCTGGGCGACCGCGCCGTAGTCGAGCGTCGCGGGCACGGCGAGCGCGGCCTTGCCGTAGACGACCTTCAACTTGGCGCTGGTGACGCCGGCACTGAGCGCGGTGAGCTCGTACTGCCCGGACGGCGAGCCCTCGGTGACGATCGCCGCCGTGCGCCCCGCCGACTGCGCGCCGAACACCTTGCTGATCAGCACACCCCAGGCGTTGCTGGTCACGCCCTCCGGCACCAGGCACCCAGTGAACCCGAACCCGTAGTCGTTGCCACAGAAGTCGGACGAGAGGCCCCAGCCGAAGTACGGCACCTTCTGCTGCGCCAGGAACTTGCCGGCGGCGAAGTCGGGCGTGACCGCGGGGACGACGGCGAACACCTGGTCCTGCTGCACGAGCCTGGTCGCGGCGGTGGTGCCGGCGGTGGGGTCGCCGCCGTCGTCGGTGAAGCCGGCGTAGTCGATGGTCCGGCCGCGCACGCCGCCGGCATCGTTGGCCCGCTGGAAGCGCGCCTTCGCGCCGATGTCGGCGCCCCCGTAGACGAACGAGTCGCCCACGCCCGCGACCTTGATGCTCGTCGCGGTGACGCCGCTGCCGCCGCGCTCCGGCGCGCCGGTCTGCGCACCCCCGGTCGTCGCCGTCGCGACCAGCAGCACGACCGCGATCCCGGTTGCGAGCGCGGCCGCCGCCGGACGCCGCGTCCGTGCGCTCACGCCGTTACTTCGCCGAGCACCGGACGGAGGATGCTGAGCAGCTCGTGGATCTCGACCGCGCAGCGGTGGAACACCTCGGGCTCGCCGCCGGCGGGGTCGTCGACGTCCTCCCAGGGCTCGAGCACGACGTCGGCGAGGTGCAGCGACGCCACCCGTTCCGCCAGCGTGCCCGACGCCGCGGGGAGGTCGCGCGCGAGCCGCTTGAGCGTGCCCGTGCGCGCCGCGGCCTCGGGGTGGCGGCGGCGCACGTACTCCACGTGCTCACCCGCCATCGCCAGCACGAGGTCGGCGTCGGCGAGGTCGGCGCCGGAGAGCTGCCGGCTGCGGTGGCCGTCGGCCTTCGCCCCGACCCCGACGATGGCGTCGCGGGTGCGCCAGCTCATCGGCATGCCCTCGACGACGTGCGTGCCCCGGGTCGACACCACGAGTGCGGGCACGTGCTCGGCGAGGATCGCGCCCGCCATCACCGACCGCGCCGCGTTGCCGGTGCACAGCGTGACCAGGTTGGGCATCGGGCGGAGTCTAAGAGCGCCGCCCCGTGGCTCCGGCGCGCTGGGAGCGAGCGGGCATACTGCGGGAATGACCGTCGACGTGCGCCCCGCGAGCAGCCGATTCCACACCGACCTCGACTGGCTCGACTCCTGGCACAGCTTCAGCTTCGGGACGCACTCCGACCCGGGCAACGTCGGCCACGGGCTCCTGATCGTCAACAACGACGACACCGTCCGCGCCGGTGGCGGCTTCGGGACGCACGGCCACCGCGACATGGAGATCGTGACCTGGGTGCTCGACGGCGAGCTCGGCCACCGCGACAGCACCGGCACCGACGGCGTGATCTACCCCGGCCTCGCCCAACGGATGAGCGCGGGCTCGGGCATCCGCCACTCGGAGATGAACGCCAGCGCGACCGCCGACGTGCATTTCGTGCAGATGTGGGTGCTCCCCGACACGAACGGCATCGAGCCGGGCTACGAGCAGCGAGACCTCAACGACGCGCTCGCCGGCGGCGGCCTCGTGGTGGTGGCGTCGGGCCAGGGGCACGAGGGTGCGATCACGATCCACCAGCGCGACGCGGTGCTCTCCGTCGGCCGCCTCCATCCCGGTGAAGAGGTCGCGGTGCCCGACGCGCCGCACGTGCACGTGTTCGTCGCGGTCGGGAGCGCGGCCCTCGACGGCACGCCGCTCGGCACCGGCGACGCGGCGCGGCTCACCGACGCGGGATCCCCGACCCTGACCGCGGGGGACGACGGCGCGGAGGTGCTCGTCTGGGCGACCGCGTGACGGTCGTCGCGGTCGACTGGTCGGGACGACGAGCGGGCGAGCGCCGGTACCTCTGGATGGCGGAGGCCGCCGACGGCACCCTGCTCCGGCTGGAATGCGGGCGGACCCGCGAGGAGGTGGTGGCGGACCTCGTGGCCCGCGCCGCGGACGACCCGCCGCCCGTCGTCGGCTTCGACTTCTCGTTCTCGTTGCCGGCGTGGTTCCTCGACCGCGAAGGTCACCGGGAGGCGGGCGGGCTCTGGGCCGCCGCCGCGGTCGACGGCGAGCGCTGGCTCCGTGAGTGCCCACCACCGTTCTGGGGGCGTCCGGGGCGGCGGCGGCCCGCCGGCGAGCAGCTCCGGGCGACGGAGGCGGCGATGGCGGCGGTCGGGGGCATCCGCCCGAAGTCGACGTTCCAGATCGGAGGTGCCGGCAGCGTCGGAACCGGCTCGGTGCGCGGCTGGCCCGCCCTCGTCCGCCTGCGCGAGGCGGGCTTCGCGATCTGGCCGTTCGACCTGCCCGCGTCGCCGCCGGTCGCGGTGGAGATCTACCCGCGTCTCTTCACCGGCCCGGTGGTGAAGTCGAGCGCCTCGGCGCGCGCCGACCTGCTCGACGCGCGCTACCCCGCGCTCCCGCCGCGGCTGCGCGACCACGCGGTCGCGAGCGAGGACGCGTTCGACGCCGCGGTGTCGGCGCTCGCGATGTCGCGCCACGAGGACGAGCTGCGCGCGCTCCCGCAGGTCGACGACGAGATGGGCCGCCGCGAGGGCCGGGTGTGGACCCCCATGGCCGCGCACGACGTCACGCCGCCGGCGCCGCCCGTTGCAACCTCGTGACCGATGCGACGATCGCCGGTTGGAGCGCGGCCGAGATGTCCTGGTCGAACGTGTACGAATACCCGGCGAGCGCCCGCCCGGCGCGCACGGCCACGAGCCCGAGCCCGACGGTCTGCTTGGCGCCGTTCTTCAGACTGACGTCGACGGTGCCCTGGTAGACGACGGCGGCGTCGCCGAGCCGGATGCCGTCTTGGCGGCCGAGGTTCGTCGTGATCGACTTCAGCTGCTTGGCCGTCTTCGGCTCCTTCTCGAGCTCCTTCCGGTAGATCGCGGTGAAGAGCCGCTCCAAGCAGCCCGTGATGCGGGCGTCGCGGAAGGTTGTGATCGCGGCGACCGCCCGGTCGGTCGACGGGAACACGCTCACGGTGTTGGCGACGCTCGACTGCCCCTGGTCGAAGTTCTCCGACTTGGCGCGCGGCTGGCGCCGGTTCGTGGCCGAGAACGTCCGAAACGGCTTGCAACTCGGGATCTTGGCCGCCTGCGCGTCCAGCTCCGTGTCGGAGGTGGGGCCGCGCGCGGTCTGCTGCCAGCCGGCGGGGAAGTCGGTCTGCTGCAGGACCCCGGTGCGGGCGAGCTGCTCGTCGGTCGACGTGCCCGCCGTCGTGGTCGTGGTCGTGGTCTCCGGCCGCGGTGGCGAACAGGGCGGCGACGCTCACGACGACGACCGCGACCACGCGTCTCATGCCGGCGTCGCTCCGAGCGCGGTGCGCAGGCGCCCCACCGACGCGTCGATGGCCGGGGTGAGGATGTCGGCCAGGTCGCCGCCCGACGTCGAGAAGCTGAGCGCGTCGACGGTGCGCCCGACGCGCACCGCGGCGTTGCCGATGCCCAGGCGCGCGCGGGAGCCGTCGGTGCCGGTGACCACCACACTGCCCTCGTACACCACGCTCTCGTCGCCCAGGCCGGCGATGTCCTGGCGCTCGAGCATCACGACGACGTCGTCGATGTCGCCGGACCGGCTCGGGTCCTGGCGGATGCCCTTCTCGAACACCTGCTCGAGGCAACCGACCAGGCTGGGCTTGGCGTACAACGCCAGCGCGGCGCTGGCGGCGCGGTCGTTCTTGAAGACGTCGACCTCGTTGTCGACCTTGCGGGTCGGGTCCTCCAAGCTGGCCGACCGCGCTGACGGCAGGTCGATCAGCGTCTTCTCGAGCGCGATGTACGGCCCGCACCCGTTGATCCCCTTCGCCAGCCGGATGTCGTCCGCCTTCGAGTAACCCGTGTCGGGCTTCGTCGCGAAGCCGGCCGGGAGGTCGGACAGCGCGAGGGTCCCGGCCTTGGCGAGCTGCAGGTCGTCACCGTTGCGGTTCGCGGCGGCCGGCGTCGCGGCCGCTCCGAGCAGCAGCGCGGCCAGCACGGCGCCCGCGGACGCGGCGCGCACGCGCGCGGGAGAACCACCTCGGAGTCGATTGCCCACTGGAAGCAATCTACGGGCCGAGCGCGCGCATACTGGATCACCTTGCCCTCCCTCGACGTGCGATCAGGTCGGGCCCGGCGCGCGTTCGCCTGGGTCCTGGGAACGGTCGCCTTCCTCGTCGTCGTACAGCTGCTGTGGGGGCCGCCGGCGGGGATCGTGGTGCAGGGCGCCATCCTCGGTGGCCTGAGCGCCCTCCTCGCGCTCGGGCTCGCCCTCGTGTACCGGGCGAACCGCATCCTCAACTTCGCCCAGGGCGATCTCGGCGCGGCGCCCGCGTCGCTCGCGGTGCTGCTCGTGGTGACCAGCGGCGCCAGCTGGGTCGTCGCCTTCGTGGTCGGGATCGCGGCGGCGGTCGTCCTGGGCGCCGCGGTCGAGCTGCTCGTGATCCGCCGGTTCTTCCGGTCGCCCCGGCTGATCCTCACCGTCGCCACCATCGGCCTCGCCCAGCTGCTCGCCGGGCTGGGGTTGCTCCTTCCCGGATGGTTCGGTGTCGGCCTGCCCCCGCAGAGCTTCCCCGCGCCGTTCGACCTCTCGTTCACCGTCGACCCGTTGACCTTCGGCGGGAACGACGTCGTCGCGCTCGTGGTGATCCCGCTCGCGTTCGTCGGGCTCGCGCTGTTCCTGCGCACCCGTCTCGGCGTCGCCATGCGAGCCTGCGCCGACGACGCCGACCGCGCCGCGCTGCTGGGCATCCCCGTACGCCGCGTGCACTCGGTCGTGTGGATGTTGGCGTCGTTGCTGGCGTTCCTCGCGGTGTTCCTCCGCGCCGGGATCGTCGGGCTCTCGCTCGGCACCGTGCTCGGGCCGTCGCTGCTGCTGCCGGCGCTGGCGGCGGCGGTCATCGGCCGCATGGAGCGACTGCCCACGATCGCGTTCGCCGCGGTCGCGCTCGGCATCGTCGAGCAGGCGGTGGTCTGGGGCTGGAACGAGCCCAACGACGTCCAACCGGTGCTGTTCCTCATCGTGCTGGTCGCGGTGTGGTTGACGCCTCCCGGTGCCGGGCTGCGCGGCCGCCTCGAGCCGTCGACGTGGCGAGCGGTGCGCGAGCCACGACCGGTGCCGCGCGAGCTGGCGGGCCTCCCCGAGGTCCGGGTCGCGGGCGTCGCGCTCGTCGGCGCGATCGTGGTCGCGCTGGCGCTCGTCCCGGTGGTGTTCTCGGAGAGCCGCACCAACCTCGCCGCGGTCGCGCTCGTGTACGGCGTCATCGCGCTGTCGCTGGTGGTGCTGACGGGCTGGGCGGGCGAGATCAGTCTGGGCCAGATGGCGTTCGTGGCGGTCGGCGCCGCGGTCGGTGCCTCGATCACCGCCCGGCTCGGGTGGGACCTCGCCTTCGGGCTGCTCGGCGCCGGTCTCGTCGGCGCCGCGGTGGCGACGCTCATCGGGCTCCCCGTGCTCCGGCGGCGCGGGCTCACCCTCGCCGTCGTCACCCTCGCGTTCGGGTTGGCCACCACCACGTGGTTGTTGAGCCCTCGCATCTTCGGCGAGGGGACCCGCTTCGACTGGTTGCCGCCGCCGCGCGTCGAACGACCGGATCTGTTCGGGATCATTCCCGTGCAGTCGGAAGGCGGCTTCTACCGGCTCTGCCTCGTCGCCCTCGCGCTCGTGGTGATCGCGGTGGTCGGTATCCGGCGCAGCCGGACCGGGCGCGTGCTCATCGCCATCCGGGAGAACGAGCGCGCCGCGACCGCGTTCGGCGTGAACGCACGCGCGACGACGTTGGGCGCGTTCGCGATCTCCGGTTTCCTCGCCGCGTTCGCGGGCGCGCTCTTCGTGCACCAGCAGAACGGCCTGCAGCTCGACTCCTACTCCGCGGGCGAGAGCCTGGTGGTCTTCACCATGGTCGTGATCGGTGGTCTCGGCTCCGTACCCGGCGCGCTCCTCGGCGCGCTGTTCGTGCGCGGTGTCACGTGGTGGCTCCCGGTCGAGTGGCAGATCCTGGCGACCGGGGCCGGCATGCTCGTGGTGCTGCTCGTGTTCCGCGGCGGCCTGGGGGCTGCGTTCGCCGACCTGCGCGACCGGTTCCTGCGCCGGGTGGCGAGGAGGCGCGGCCTCTCGGTGCCCGCGCTCACCGGGGTGACACCGGGGGTCGTGCGCGACGACGCGGCGCCGCCGAGCCCGGCCGCACCGGTGACGGACGGTCGGCCCGCGGCGCTCCGGGTGCGCGAGCTGGCGGTGAGCTACGACGACGTGCCGGTGCTGTTCGACGTCGACCTCGACGCCGATGCGGGCGAGATCGTCGCGCTGCTCGGCACCAACGGGTCGGGGAAGTCGACGTTGCTCGCCGCGGTGTCGGGGCTGCGCGCGCCCGACCGGGGCGAGGTGGTGATCGCGGGTCGGGTCACCACCCACGCCCGCCCGGAACGAATCGTCGCGTTGGGCGCGGTGCAGGCCCCGGGTGGGCACGGCGTGTTCCCGTCGCTCACCGTGGCCGAGAACCTCCGGCTGGCGTCGTGGACGGTGCGCGACTCGGTCGCGTCGGCAGCGGCGCGTGACGACGCGCTGCGGTTGTTCCCGCGCCTCCTCGAGCGGGGGCGGCAGCGCGCCGGCGACCTGTCGGGCGGCGAGCAGCAGATGCTCACCCTGACGATGGCGCTGATGGCCGCGCCGCGCCTCCTCATGATCGACGAGCTGTCGCTGGGCCTCTCCCCCGAGGTGACGAAGGGACTCCAGCAGCGGCTGCGGGAGCTGCGGGACGCCGGCACCGCGATCGTGGTCGTCGAGCAGTCGATCGACCGCGCGGTCGAGCTCGCCGACCGCGCCTACTTCCTCGACCGCGGCACCGTGCGCTACGCCGGCCCGACCGCCGGGCTGCTCGACCACCCCGACCTGGTGCGCGCCACCTTCCTGGGTGCGGCGGCGGCGAGCGCGTCACCGCCGCACCCCGACGGCAGCTCCGGCACGGCCGGGGCGCCGCGGCTCGAGCTCACCGGGATCCGGCGCCGGTTCGGCGGCGTGGTCGCGCTCGACGACGTCTCGCTGACCCTCCACGCGGGCGAGATCGTCGGGATCGTGGGCCCGAACGGTGCGGGCAAGACCACGCTGTTCGACGTCGTCTCCGGGTTCGTTCCGCCCGACGCGGGCTCGATCGTGCTGCGCCACGACGGTGCCGTGGTCGAGCTGACGGCGCTGAGCGCCCACCGTCGCGCGCGGCTCGGGCTCGGGCGGTCGTTCCAGGACGGTCGCCTCTTCCCGGCGCTCACCGTGCGCGAGACCATCGCGGTGGCGTGCGAACGGTCGGTGCGCGTCCGCAACCCGGTCGCGGCCGCCGCGCACCTCCCCGCGGTCGCGCGCTCCGAGCGCGGCGGTGCACGCGCGTGTCGACGAGCTCGTCGAGCTGCTCGGACTCGGCGACTACACCGACCGGTTCGGCCACGAGCTCTCGACCGGCACCCGCCGCATCGTCGACCTCGCGTGCGTCCTCGCACACTCGCCCTCGGTGCTGCTCCTCGACGAGCCGGCCAGCGGGATCTCGCAGCGAGAGGCCGAGGCTCTCGGTCCGATCCTGCGCGACGTGCGCGACACGCTCGGCGCGGGGCTGCTCGTCATCGAGCACGACCTCGGTGTGCTGGCGACGGTGGCCGACCGACTCGTCGCTCTCGACCTCGGTCGCGTGGTCGCGTCGGGCCCTCCGGGCACCGTGCTCGCCGACCCCGCGGTGGGCCGGTCGTACCTCGGCGGCTGACCGGATCGGCCGGTCCCCGTGCGCGACGATGCCCCCCTGTGGCTTCCCCCCGCCGGACCTCGCGTGCCCTGGCCGGCCTGCTCGTGGCCGCAACCATCTTGGCGCTGGCGACCCCGGCCGGCGCCGGGGCGGTTGCGGGCGCGGGGCCGCTGACCTTCGACCAGGCGAAGGCCGCGGGCACCAAGGTCGACTGGGGCCCGAACTGCGACACCACGACCGGGAAGGTGGCGGTGCCGAGCGGATACGCCCCGCCCTGCGTCGCACCCTGGAAGGGCGGCGACAACGGCGGCGCCACCGCACCGGGCGTCACCAAGGACACCATCACCATCGCCCTGTACGAGGCCCAGCCCGACCTCCTGCAGCAGGCGTTCTTCGAGCAGACGGGGAGCGACGAGAGCCTGGCCAAGGAGCGCGAGACCACACAGGAGTACGTCGACTACTTCTCGAAGCACTATGAGCTCTACGGGCGCACGGTGAAGCTGGTACCGGTGAAGGCGAGCGGCGCCCCCGACGACGACGTGGCCGCCAAGGCCGACGCGATCAAGGTCGCGACCGAGGTGCACGCGTTCGCGTCGTTCGGTGGTCCGGGTCAGACCACCGCGTACGCCGACGAGCTCGCCGCCCGGGGCGTCCTCTGCGTCGGCGACTGCGTCATCGCCGAGCCGCAGTCGTTCCTCGTCAGTCACGCGCCCTACGTGTGGCCCACCACCGCGTCCCCCGAGCAGGCGAGCGAGCACTGGGCCGCGTTCGTCGGGACGCAGCTGGCGCGCAAGAAGGCGGTGCACGCGGGGTCGCCGGACCTGACGTCGAAGGTCCGCCGGTTCGGCGTCGTCCACTACGACGACACCGCGGGGACGTTCGCGAAGAGCGTGAAGCACTTCGAGCAGCGGTTGTCGTCGTACAAGGTGAAGGCGGCCGTGACCGTGCCGTACTCGCTCGACCTGACGACCGCGCAACAGGACGCCCGCAACGTGATCGCCAAGCTCAAGAGCTCCGGCGTGACCAGCGTGCTCCTCGCCGGTGACCCGGTGTTCCCGACGTACCTCACCAAGGAGGCGACCGCGCAGAACTACTTCCCCGAGTGGATCGTGCTCGGGTACGCGTTCACCGACACCGCGGTGTTCGGTCGCCAGTACGACCAGAAGCAGTGGGCGCACGCGTTCGGCGTGTCGCTGCTCCCCGCCCGCACCGCCGACGACGTCGACGAGCTCGCCAACCTCATCACGTGGCAGACCGGCCACCCGCCCGAGGCGAAGACGTTCCGCGAGCTCGTGCAGGCGCCGTTGGTGTTCTTCACCGGCGTGCACCTCGCCGGCCCGCGGCTCACGGCCAAGTCCTTCGCCGCCGGCCTCGGCCGGTTCCCGTCCGCACCGACCACCACGCCGACGCGCCTGCACCTGTCGTGGGGTCGCCACGGCATCTGGAAGGGCGTCGACCTCACCGGCGGCGACGACGCCACCGTGATCTGGTGGGACCCGAACGCGGTGGGCCCCGACGAGGTGGGCCGCGACGGCAAGGGCCTGTACCGCTACGCCGACGGCGGCCGGCGGTACCTCCCCGGGCAGTGGCCGACGACGCCGGTCGGGTTGTTCGACCCCAAGACGTCGACGACCGTGCTCACCACGCTGCCGCCGGCCGACGCGCCCCCGACCTACCCGTCGCCGGCCGGTTCGTAGCGCCGTCCCGGGTTACGCGGCCGCGGCCGGGCGGTAGGTGCAGATCTGCACGCCGGTGCTGCTGGTCGTGGTCGAGACCAGCTCGAGCGGGCGGGCGGTGCCGTCGGCCGGGAAGATGCTCTTCCCCCCGCCGAGCACGATCGGCTCGATCATCAGGCGGTACTCGTCGACGAGGTCCCGCGCGATCAGGTCGCGCGCCAGGCTCGCGCTGCCCATCACCTGGATGTCGCGACCGTCCCGCGCGCGCAGGTCGGCGACGGCCTCGACGACGCCGTCCGCCGGGAGCAGCGTCGTGTTGTTCCAGTCGAGGTCCCCCTCCGACAGGGTGCGGGACGCGACGTACTTGGGGATCTCGTTCATCCGGTCGGCGAACGGGTCGCCCGCGCGCCCCGGCCACGCCCCGGCCATGACCTGCCACGTGCGCCGCCCGAACAGCAGCGCATCGGTGTTCTCCATGACCTCCCCGATCGCGGCGCCCATCGACTCCACGTCGAAGAACGGCATCGACCACCCGCCGTTGGTGAACCCGCCGTCGGTGTCCTCGTCGCGGCCGCCGGGGGCCTGCACCACGCCGTCGAGGCTGATGAACTCGCTGATCACGATGCGCATGGTGTGCTCCTGCTCGAACTCGCGGACTCGATGCCCGTCCGACCGCGCCGACCGCGCGAACTCATCGGTGCTCGACCTTCACCCAACCCTCACCGTCGACGTAGCGACGGATCACCCGCGCCGGGTTGCCGACGGCGACGCAGAAGTCGGGCAACGGGCCGGTGACCACCGAGCCCGCGCCGACCGCGACGTGACGGCCGATGTCGGCGCCCGGCAGCACCACGGTGCCGTGCCCGAGCCACGAGCCGCTCCCGACCCGCACCGGGCGCGACGGTGCGAACTGCCGCCCGATCGGCAGGGTCGTGTCGTCGTAGCCGTGGTTCGCATCGGTGATGTACACGTGGTGGCCGGTGAACACGTCGTCGCCGATCTCGACCGAGTTGTGCCCGACGATCCCGCTGCCCTTGCCGATGAGCACGCGGTCGCCGATGGTGACGACCGGCGAGTGGTCGAGGACCTGACCGGGCATCACCCCCGCCGACAACGACGAGTAGGGCCCGATGATGCAGCCCTCCCCCACCTCGATGTACTCCTCGCCGTACAGCGCGGCCACCGGGAAGCAGATGGCGGAGCCGTCGCCGAAGCGGCGGAACCGACGGGCCCGCCGGCTCCGAGGTCCGATGTTGGCGAAGTGCACGACCTGCTCCCACCCGGCGCGCAGCACGTCGCCCGCCGCGACCCGCGCCGGATCGAGCCAGCTCCCCGCGCCGGGCTCAGCCATCGAGCGGCTTCCGGGCCGGTCGGGTGGCCGCGCGCGCACGGCGCAGGAACACCAGCGCGGCGACCAGGCCACCGACCACGACGACCAGCACGCACACGATCAGGACCGGCGGCCAACTCGAGTCGTGGCCGTGGATGCGTACCGGCACGACCTCGGTGATCGGGGGTCCGGGGGGAGCCAGCAGCATCGGCGTCACTGTACGATGCGCGCGGGAAGGGGCGAGGATGACAGATTCGGTCGCGGCGCCGGCGGGCACGGAAGGCACCGCGGCGCGGCGCCTCGTGCTCGTGCTCCTGACCGGCGGCGCGGTCGCGGTCGCCCTCGGCGTCTACGGCAAGGTGCACGACCCCACCCACGAGCAGCCCTACACGCTGTTCTTCTCGAGCACGATCCAGTTGAAGGTGTGGTTCGCGACCGCCGCGCTCGCGCTCGCCGTGCTGCAGGTCCTGCTCGCGCTGCGGCTCTACGACAAGATCGAGGTGCCGCGCCGGGCGCCGTCGTGGTTGGGCGACGCGCACCGGCTGGTCGGCACGCTCGCCTTCGTGGTGACCCTGCCCGTCGCCTACCAGTGCCTCTGGGCGCTGGGGTTCCAGTCGACCGACACGAGGGTGCTCGTGCACTCGCTGCTCGGCTGCTTCTTCTACGGCATCTTCACCGTGAAGGTGCTCGCGGTGCGGGTCCGCGGCCTCCCGGGCCCGACCCTGCCGGTGGCGGGCGGTCTCGTGTTCGTCGCGCTCGTCGGCGTCTGGCTCACCAGCGCGTTGTGGTTCCTCACGTCCCGACCGCCCGGGTTGCCGGCGTACTGATGTTCCGGAAGCTGGTCACCGTGGTCGAGGTGCTGGCGGTCGCCGGTACGGTCGTGGCCGTCGTCCTGCTGTTCGCCAACGATCCCGACTCGAGCACCGGCTCGACGCCCGCCTCACCGGGGGCGGCGCTGTTCGCGGCGAACTGCGCCAGCTGCCACGGCGCCGACGGCGGTGGCGGCGTCGGACCGCAACTCGCCGGCGGGGCCGTGGTCAAGCGGTTCCCGTCGGTCGACGACCAGATCACCTTCGTGCGCGACGGCAGCGGCTCGATGCCGGCGTTCGGCGGGCAGCTCTCACCGGCGCAGATTCGTCAAGTGGTCGAGTACACACGCACACTGTGAGCACGGACCGCAGAAGGGCATAGCCATGGGCGCAGCAATCGTCGGCGTGATCGTCGTGGTGATCGTCGTGTTCGTCGTGTGGAAGTCGTTCCACTCGGTCGGGGCCACGGAGGTCGGTCTGGTCGGGAAGCGGTTCGCCTTCCGCAAGCTCGACGAGGACAACCCCATCGCGTTCCGGGGCGAGGCCGGCTACCAGGCGACGATGCTGATGCCGGGGTTGCGGTTCAAGCTGTGGCCGCTGTTCGGCGTGAAGAAGTTCCCCTGGGTGCAGGTGCCCGCGGGCGAGATCGGCGTGGTCATCGCGCAGGTCGGCGCACCACTCCCGATCGGCGCGAAGAGCGCGGTGTACAAGCCCGAGCTGGCGAACTTCTCCAACCTGCACAGCTTCACCGAGCAGGGTGGGCAAAAAGGCGTCCAGCGGCCGGTCCTGCCGCCCGGCACGTTGGTGCCGATCCACCCGGTCGCCTTCCTCGTGCTGACCCCCCAGACCGTCTACGGCCTGCCGGTGTCGCCCGACCTCGCCTCGCAGGCCAAGGGGAAGACGCTCACCCCCGAGTCGTTCGGCCTCTCCCCCGACCAGTTGCGCGTCGTCGTGATCACTCCGGACGTCGGCGGGATCGACATGGTCGGCGTCGTCACCGCGCTCGAGGGAGAACCACTGCCCTCGGGCGACATCGCCAGCCGGTTGGGCGGATTCGAGGACGTCGCCGCGATCGAGGCGTCGAACGCGGGTGGCAGCACCACCACCACGGACGCCCAGCTCATCGACCTGCTGCTCGGCAGCAAGAACAACCTCCACAACAACTACCAGGACTTCCAGGCCTTTCTCGACAACGGCGGCAAGATCGGGCTCCAGCACGACACCCTGCTGTACGGCGCGTACCTGCTGAACCCGTTCCTCGTGCGCGTCGACCTCGTGCCCATGCTCGTGGTCAACCAGGGTGAGGTCGCGGTGATCAAGGGCTTCGTCGGCCTCCCGACCGACGACACCTCGGGCGCGGAGTTCAAGTTCGGTTCGATCGTGCGTCCCGGCCACCGCGGCATCTGGCAGGAACCGCTGCGCACCGGCAAGTACGCGATCAACCCGCGCGTCTACGCGGCGGAGATCGTGCCGACCTTCATCCTGACCCTGAACTGGGCCGACGCCACGTCCGAGGCCCACGACCTCGACGCCCAGCTGTCGTCGATCGTCGGCAAGAGCCGGGAGGGCTTCATCTTCCAGATCGACCTCCAGGTGCAGATCCACGTGCCCGACACGAAGGCGCCCAAGGTGATCTCGATGGTGGGCACCATGCGCAACCTCGTGAGCGAGGTGCTGCAGAGCGCGGTGGGCAACCACTTCCGCAACACGCTGCAGGCGTTGGAAGCGGTGAAGTTCATCGAGACCCGGCGCGAGGTGCAGGCGGCCGCGTTCGAGGCCATCACCCGCTACCTCAGCCAGTACGACGTGGAGACGAAGGGCGTCTACATCCAGGACGTGGCCTTCCCGGAGGCGCTGGTCGTCGTGCTCACCCAGCGCGAGATCGCCAACCAGGAGAAGGCGACGTTCGAGGAGCAGCAGCGCGCCGAGACGTCGCGCATCGAGATGGAGAAGGCGAAGGGCACCGCCAACATGCAGTCGCAGCTCGCCGAGCGCGCAGGTCGGGGTGCAGATCAAGACCAACGAAGCGCAGGCGCGCGAGCAGGAGGCAAAGGGCGAGGCGGCCTACGTGCAGCTCACCGGCGAGGCGGAAGGGGCCCGCCGCCAGGCCATCGGCCTCGGGGAAGCCAAGGCCACCGAGGCCCTGGGGTTGGCCCGGGCGATCGGGTTCAACGCGCAGAAGGAGGCGCTCGGCGGGCCGGCCACCGCCGTCGTCGCGGTCGCCAACGCGGTCGCCGACGGGCACATCACCGTGGTCCCCGAGGTGCTGGTGACCGGCGGCGGGGGCGGCTCGTTCGACGGCCTGGCGGCCACCCTGATGCGCTACCTCGGCACCAACGGATCCGGCGCCGGGAAGGCGACGCGCACCGCGGACCCGCCGCCCGGCCTCTCGACGCCGGTCGAGACCGCCGAGGTGACGCGCGACGAAAGCGAAGGCGCGCTCGGGACCGAGCGGTCCGACGAGCAGCGCGACGTCACCTCCTGACGTCGTCGAGCACCGCTGGTCGACGATCGGCTGGTGCCCCTCCTCATCCGGGTCGGCGCCCGTGAGTGTCGTACCTCGGCGCGAAGGTGCCGTGGTTGGAGTCCGCGGGCTCCACCACCCCACCCGTTACAGTGCCGGGGCAGAGTTACACGAGTGTGATTCACCCCGGGGCGGACCCAGGAGGAACCCCAGCGATGAGCCCTCGACTTCTCAGGATCGACGCCATGGTGTTCCGGGCCGACTCGGTCCGGTTCGAGCCGTGCCCGTCGTTCCGGGCGGGCACCGAGCCGCAGCTGTGCGACTGCGGCTGGCTCGAGCACGAGCACGCCGGCGGGCCGGCCACCACCGCCCGGCTCCGCCGCTTCCCGCGCCGCCGCGCCGTCGACGTGCCGGAGCGCCAGGCTTCCTGACCGCGGTCAGGCCGACTTGCGGGTGCGCTTGGCGGTCGCCGACTTCTTCGCGGGCGACTTCTTCGCCGCGCTCTTGGCCGGCGCCCGCTTGGCCGTCTTCTTGGTCGCCTTGCGCGGCGCCGGGGCTGCCTCCGCGGCGTCGTCGGCGTCGCCCCTGGTCCGCTTGGCACCGGTGCGGGCGAGGCTCGCCTCGAGCGCGGCCATGAGGTCGAGCACCTTGGCCGGCTCCTCCGGCGCCGCGGGCGCCACGATCTCCTCACCGGCGGCCTTGCGGTCGATGAGCGCGAGGACCTCCTCGCGGTACTCGTCGCGGTACTTCTCGGGGTCGAACTCGCCGGCGAGCGTGTTCACCAGCTGCCGCGCCATGTCGAGCTCGCGCTCGCTCGGCTCCGACTCGGCGTCGATCTGCTCGCGGTCGGGCGCGAGCACCTCGTCGGCGTAGCGCATGGTCTCCAGGCACAGCATGCCGTCGACCGGACGGATCGCGACGAGGGCCTCCTTCGAGCGCAGCACGAAGCGACCGACCGCGACCTTGCCCTCGTCCTCCATCACCTGGGTGAGGAGCCGGTACGCCTTGGCCGCGTCCTTGTCGGGGACGAGGTAGTAGGGCTGCTCGAAGTAGACGGGATCGATCTCCGACAGGTCGACGAAGTCCTCGATCTCGATCTGGCGGCTGGCCTTGGGCTTGAGCGCGGCCAGCTCGTCGCCCTCGATGACCACGTAGTGACCGCTCTCGAGCTCGTAGCCCTTCACGATCTGGTCGTTCGGGACCTCTTCGCCGGTCTTCTCCGAGACCCGGCGGTACCGGATGCGGGCGCCGGTCTCCGCTTCGAGCTGGTGGAAGCGGACGTCCTGCGAGCGCGTCGCGGACACCAGCCGCACGGGCACGGTCACCAATCCGAAGCTGATCGATCCGGTCCAGATGGCAGTGGGCAAGGTGGTCTCCCCGTTCTCGTGGCCTACTACCTTCGCAGGTCGTGGCACCTGCTTCCAACAAGGGGTCCGGGAGGCCCGCGGAGCACGACGCCGTCGCCCACGTGGAGATCGAGGGCCGGCGCCTGCGGGTCACCAACCTCGACAAGGTGTTGTACCCGGCGAACGGCTTCACCAAAGGTCAGGTCGTCGACTACTACGCCCGGATCGCCCCGGCCATGCTGCCCCACCTCCACGACCGGCCGACCACGATGGTCCGGCTGCCCGACGGCGTCACCGGCGAGCGGTTCTTCGAGAAGCGCTGCCCGGGCCACCGGCCCGCCTGGCTCGACACCGTGCCGCTCGACGCCGACTCCGACGTCGCCGCCTGCTCGCTGGAGAGCGTGCCGGCGCTGGTGTGGACGGCCAACCTGGCCGCGCTCGAGCTGCACACGCCCCAGGCCCGCGCCGCCGAGCCGTGGAAGCCGTCCGCCATCGTGTTCGACCTCGACCCCGGCCCCGGCACCGATCTCGCCGACTGCGCGCGCGTCGCCCGGGAGCTGCACGACCTCCTCGACCAGCTCGGGCTCCGGGCGGTGGCGAAGACGTCGGGCGCGAAGGGGCTGCACCTCTCGGTCGGCATCCGTCCGTCGGTCGACGCCGAGACGACCAAGGGCTTCGCACTGGCGTTGGGCAAGGTGCTGGAGTCGCGCGACCCGAAGCGGGTGACCGTCACCATGGCGAAGGACCAGCGCGGCGGGCGCGTCTTCGTCGATTGGAGCCAGAACGACCGCCACAAGACGACCGTGTGCGCGTACTCCCTCCGCGCCACCGACATTCCCGGGGTCTCCACGCCGGTCGCCTGGGACGAGCTGCACGAGCTCGAGGAGTCCGGTGACGTCGGCGCCTTCGCGTTCACACCCGCGGACGTGCTCGAACGGGTCGACGAGCTCGGCGACCTGTACGCCGACAGCCTCACCGGCGACCAGGACCTGCCCCAACTCGGGTGACGCCCGGTGGTTTACCATCCCGCGTCGATGAGCTCGGACGTTCAGGGGCAACTCGACGTCGCGCAACAGCTCCTACGCGCCGGTGACGTCGACGCCGCCGCCTCGACGCTGGGCGCCCTCGTCGACGCGCACGGCGACCCGACGGCCTACTTCCTGCGCGGCGCCATCGACTACATGGACGACCGCCTGGAGGACGCGTGTCGCGACTGGGAGGCCGCGTTCCAAGGCTTTCGGGACCGCGGTGAGCTGGCGCGGGCCGCACGCGCCGCGATGGGTCTCGCCGAGCTGCACGCGGGTTCACTCGGGCACGAGGCCGCCGGGCAGGGCTGGTTGGGAAGGGCTCGCCGCCTGCTCGACCGGGTCGGGCCGTGCGTCGAGCACGGTTGGTTCGAGATCGCGCTCCTGGCGTGCACCCGTCCCAATGTCGACGACCTGCTCGAGAGCGCCGACCGGGCGCTCGAGCTCGCGCTCGAGTACGGAGATCCGGATCTCGAGGTGCGCGCCCTGGCCGACAGCGGGCTCGCGCTGGTGTCCCAGGGGCGGATGCGCGAGGGCTTCGCCCGGCTCGACGAGGCGTTGGCCGCGATCACCGGGGGTCAGCTCCGCGATCCCTCGGTCGCGGGGTTCGCGTTCTGCTCGATGCTGTCATCCTGCGATCGCAGCGGCGATCTGCGCCGCGCCGAGGAATGGAACCGGCTCATCGACGAGCTGGTCCTCGACCGCCTCGGTGGCCGGCCGCGTGTTCTCCACACGCATTGCCGGGTTGCGTACGGATCGGTGCTGCTCTGTGTGGGCCGTTGGCAGGAAGCGGAAGAGGTGATGCTCGAGGCGCTCGGCCCCAACGCGTCGCGTTCGGTGACCCATCGCATCGACATCACCGCGCGGCTCGCCGAGCTGCGTCTCGACCAGGGACGGATCGAGGAAGCGGCCAGGTTGGTCGAGCCCCACGCCGAGCAGGTCGTGATGTGCACTCCCCGAGCGCGCATCCACATCTCGCGCGGTGAACACGACCTCGCGGTCGCCGTCGCAGGTCGCGGGCTCCGCGAGCTCGTCGGCGACGCCGCTCGCCGGGGCCCGCTCCTCGCGCTCACGGTCCAGGCCGAGCTGGGCCGTGGTGACCCCGACGCCGCCGACCGCGCCGCCCACGAGCTCGCCGCGCTGGCCGACCGCACCGACAGTCCCGCACTCCACGGCGAGGCGGCGTTGGCGCACGGCCGGGTGGCGGCGGCGCGCGGTGACCTCGACATCGCGGCGACGAACCTGGCCGACGCCGTGCGGAGCTTCGATCGGAACGAGCGGCCGCTCCAGTCGGCCATGGCCCGGCTCGAGTTGGCGGAAGCGCTCGCCGCCGACGGGATCCGCGCCGATGCCATCGACGAGGTGCTCGATCTCGGCGGCAAGCGCCTGCGCTTCATCGCCACGCCCCACGTCCCGCACAATTGGGGTGAGCACGGCCACGGTGGTGGGCGCGAGGTCCGCGAGGCAGTGCAGGGTCGGGATGATCCTGCAACGTGCTGGGTGAGCAGCGTCACCTTCTCCACGGGGCACGACGAGCGCGGAGACCCTGTCGGAGATGCGGCCCAGAGATGAGTGGCGCGCCCAGGGCGCACCTCCACCTGCGCGCCCTAGGTATCACCGGAACCGTATCGGGCTCTTCGCACTGAAGGGGCTGATGCGTGCACGCGCCCGATGTGCTCAAGGGACGCCCCCAGCGGTGCGTCGGGCGTGTGCACGGATCGTCCTCGGGCGCGTCGCCACGCCAGCGCTGCGCCACTCCCAGAACGCCGGGGCGCCGACCCGACGACGTGTGACAGCAGACACACGTCGTCGTACCGAGGTCGTGATGACCACGACCTCGGGAACTCTCGACGGGGCCGGGCTGGCCGATGAGCCCGGTCACCGTCGAGGGGACACGACACCCGCGCTCGCCGAGTGCAATGGAGGACGAGCGCGGAGTCCTGCGACCGGGACGACCCGACTGCACGGGGCGATGTGCGCCCGCGCCTCAGCGGGGCTCGTGGCGGTCCAGGGTCCAGTGACGGTTCACGCTCTCGATCCAGACCGTCTGGTCGTCGGCGTTCTCGGCCGGGGGGACGAGCGAGAACCGACTGATGGTTCGCTGCCCACCCTCGTGGTCGCCGTAGAGCAGGAAGACGGTGATCATCTCGCGGCGACCGATCGCTTCCGCCATCTCCTTCTGTTCACGCTCGTCGCGTTCGTCGCGGTCGCGGAACGCCCCCTGCCAGAAGCTGCTGTCGCCGGGGGGGACGTAGAGGTCGCGGCCCTGGGACCGGAAGTCGTCGAGGTCGGGATGTGTCTGCAGCTCCGGATGCTGCAGGAGCTCGGGCTGCAGCTCGAGCACGAACCCCGGGCTCGGCTCCGCTCTCCACCCGTGGATCACCGCCATGCCGGACCCGACGTTGCGCAGCGACATCGTGAGATAGACGGCTGCGTCGCCGATCTCGACCGATGCCCGCCCCCCGAGGAGGCGCGTCCAGTGCTGGTCACCCCACATGATCTTCTCGGCCGGGGCCTCGAGTCGCGAGGGGACCAGCACCGGGCGCAGACGGACCTCGAAGGCGCGCTCGGCGATGCGGGCCGCCCGGTTCGCGGAGCGGGTGGCGCCGAACGTCGCCGCCGCGAGCACCAGCGTGCCGACCGCGGTGCCGACCTCGGCGAGGGTGGCCCAGTCAGCCATCGGAAGCCCCCCGGCGGATCAGCTGAGGATGTCCTTGCGCTTGAACCACCACAGCCCGATGAGCGCGAAGAGGAGCACGTACCCGAGCTGCAAACCCGCGCCGCGCCACAGGTCGGAGTGCCACTCACCACGGGTCACGAGATCGACCCACGCGTCGAAGTAGTGGGTGGGCAGCACGTAGCGGATGTTGCCGAGGGAGGTGATCTGGTCGAGGATCTGTGACGTGAAGTAGAGACCGACGCCGGCCAGGATCGCCCCGAACGGCACGTCGGTCATGCACGACACCATGAACGAGAACGCCACCACGCCCGTCATGCTCCACGCCACGTACACGGTCGCGACGCCGAGATGGGCGAGGATGGCGCCGGTGGACTGGCTGAACGAGAAGAACCCGAGGGAGATGTTGATCGGGTCGGAACCGAAGAAGATGACTCCGACGACGAGTCCGGTGACCACCACGAGGAACACGGCCACCCACGCGCAGAACACCGCGACCACGAACTTCACGAAGACGAGACGGCCCCGAGCGACCGGCCGCATGAGGATGTAGCGGAGGTTGCCCCAGCTGGCCTCGCCCGCGATCGCATCTCCGCCGAACAACGCGACGATGATGACGAGGAGCAGGAAGCTGGTGACCCGCAACGCGAAGGCGGGCAGGATCAGGCCGGTCTGCGACGCCAGGTAGAGCAGCCGACCTTCGCCCCGGACGTCCGGCGGGTTGAGCTCGATCGCCACCGCCATGATGATCGGGATGATCATCAGGATCCCGTACGCGACGTAGGTGCGCGGGCGGCGCAGGTTCTTGACCAACTCGGTGCGCAGCACCGCCGTGGTGAGCATCAGAACGCCTCGACCAGCCCGAGGAACGCCTCTTCCAGGCGACGACGGGCGGTGACGGTCTCGACCGCGACGCCGGCCTGCACCAGGGCGAGCACGAGGTCCGACCGGCGGGCGCCGTCGACGGTGACCGCGAGCCCGGGCGCCTCGTCGTCGACCCTGCGCACCGCGGGGAGCGCCTCGAGCACCCGCCGCGCGGTCGCGATGTCGTCGACCTCGAGGTACACCGAGCCGGATGCACCGATGAGCTCGTCGACCGACCCGGCGGCGACCAGCTTCCCCTTGTCCATGACCACCGCGTGGGTGCAGATCTGCTCCACCTCGGCGAGGATGTGGCTCGAGAACAACACCGTCGAGCCGGCTTCCGACACCCGGCGCACGAGCTGGCGCACCTCGCGCATCTCACCGGGGTCGAGCCCGTTGGTGGGCTCGTCGAGCACGAGCACCTCGGGCCGTCCCAGCAGCACGCGCGCCAGCCCCAACCGTTGCCGCATCCCCTGCGAGTACGTCTTCACCTTGCGGTCGATGGCGGAGCCGAGATCCGCGATCGCGAGCGCGGTGTCGACGTCGGCGTCGGCCCACTTGTCCCCGCCGGAATCCCACCAGAGACGTAGGTTGCGCATCCCGGAGAGGTGGGGCACGAACGCGGCGGACTCGATGAGGGTGCCGACCCGCCGCAGCTGATCGGAGCCCGGACGGATCCGTTCACCGAAGATCCGCACCTCCCCAGCCGTGGGCCGGACGAGACCGAGAGCCACGCGCAGGCACGTGGTCTTGCCCGCCCCGTTCGGGCCGAGCAGGCCGCAGACCTGCCCGCGTTCGACGCTGAACGTGAGGTCGTCGACCGCGAGCACGCCCGCGCTGAAGCGCTTCGAGAGCCCGATGATCTCGACGACTGCTTCGGTCATCGGCCGCGATTGCCGCCCGAGAGGCACGGGGGGAGCACTCCGGCGAGCGTAGCGTGGCCCCGATGACACCGACCTCGGCCCGACGCCCGCGCGACGCGCAACGGCGCCGGGTCTACCTCGCCGAGACCCCCCTGCCCTCGAGCCCGCTCCCGGGGCTCGACGCGTGCGCGCGCTTCGTGGATCGGGTGGTCGGCACCCTGTGGTGGCACGAGCGGTTCCCCGAGCGCGACCTCGGGCACGTCCCGCGCCTGCGGCCCGGGCAGGGGGCCCGGCAGGCCTTCTTCCGGGAGGAGGACGACGGCCCCACCATCACCCTCCCCCGCCGCTACCGCACGAAGGCGGTCGTGCTGCACGAGCTCACCCACTGGGCGCTCGGCATCGACTCCGGACTGCCGCACCACGGGCGCACGTTCGCCCGGGTCCTCCTCGACGCGGTGGGTGAGTTCTGCGGTCCCGACCGGGGCGAGGTGCTGGCGGCGTCGTACCGCGAACACGGCGTCCACGTGGCGCGGCCCCCGCGGACGGGGCCCGACGGCCGCCTCCACTACGGCTGGGACGAGCGGCTGCGCCTCGGCAAAGGCCGCCTCCTCACGGTGTCGACGACCGTCGACGGCGAGGTGCACGAGCTGTCCGGGATGTTCCATGGGTACGAGCGGGGTTGGTCGGTGCTCCGCTTCGTGATGCTGGACGGGAACTTCGCGCGCGTGGAGACCAAGGCGGTGTGGTCGGTGCGCGATGTCGACTGAGGGCACGCGCCGCGCGATCGTCGCCGCGTTCCTCGCCAACCTCGGCATCGCGCTGTCGAAGTTCCTGGCGTTCGTGATCACGGGATCGGCCTCGATGCTCGCGGAGTCGATCCACTCCGTCGCCGACACCGGCAACCAGGGCCTGCTGTTCCTCGGCGGCAAGCGCAGCCGCAAGCAGCCCACGGCCGAGCACCCGTTCGGCTTCGGCACGGAGCGCTACTTCTGGGCGTTCATCGTCGCGCTGGTGCTCTTCACCCTGGGCTCGCTGTTCGCGTTGTACGAAGGCGTCGAGAAGCTCATCGACCCGCACGAGCTCGAGTCACCGGTCTGGGCGTTCGGGGTGCTCGGCGTGGCGATGGTGCTCGAGGGGCTGTCGTTGCGCACCGCGCACGCCGAGGCGGATCCCAGTCGCCAGGGCCGTTCGTGGTGGCGCTTCATCCGCACCACCAAGAGCCCCGAGCTGCCCGTCGTGCTGCTCGAGGACACCGGCGCCCTCATCGGCCTGCTCTTCGCGCTGATCGGCATCAGCCTCGCCGAGATCACCGGCAACCCGCGCTGGGACGCGCTGGGCAGCATCGGCATCGGACTGCTGCTCGGCGTGATCGCGGTGATCCTCGCCGTCGAGATGAAGAGCCTCTTGATCGGCGAGAGCGTCGCGCCCGCCGTCGACGCGCGCATCCGGGAGGCGATCCTCGACGGCCCCGAGGTGAAGCGGATCATCCACCTGCGCACGCGGCACCTCGGCCCCGACGACGTGCTGCTCGCGGCCAAGCTCGAGTTCACGTGCGCCGACATCCCGTCGCTCGCGCACGCGATCGACACGGTGGAGGCGCGCGTGCGAGCCTCGTCCCCGATCGTGCATCTCATCTACTTCGAGCCCGACCTGTACGACGTCACCCGCGCGAACCAGGAGGAGCCTCCGATGACCGACTCGTCCGACGCCACCGTCGCCGCGGTCGACCGCTTCAACGACGCGTTCAACCGTCACGATGTCGACGCGGTGATGGCGGCCATGACCGACGATTGCGTGTTCGAGAGCACGTCACCCCCGAGCGGTCAGCGCTACGAGGGTCAAGACCAGGTGCGCGCGGCATGGGAGGAGTTCTTCGCCGCGTCGCCCACCGCGCACTTCGACGGCGAGGACGTCATCGCGAACGGAGACCGCTGCACCGTGCAGTGGCGCTACACGTGGACCAACGACGACGGATCGACCAGCGCGCTGCGCGGCGTCGACGTGCTGCGCGTCCGCGACGGCAAGGTGGCGGAGAAGTTCGCGTACGTGAAGGGTTGACGGCGACGCCGCGTCAGTCGATGCGGCGGAGCTCTTTCCGGTAGCGCTCACCGTTCCGCACGTACTGCGCGGCGTTGCGCAGCGTCTCCTCCACGTCGACCGAGTCGGCCCGGATCTTCGCGGGCACGCCGAGCGCCATCGCCCCCGAGGGCACGACCACGCCGTTGGGCACGACCGCGCCGGCGCCCACCAGCGCACCGCGCTCGACGACCGCGCGGTGCAGCACGATCGACCCGGTGCCGATGAGCGCACCGTCGTGCACGGTGCAGCACTCGAGGTGCGCGAGGTGACCGATGACGACGTCGTCGCCCACCGTGGTGGGCAGGAGCGGCGTCGTGTGCAGCACCGCACCGTCCTGCACCGACGTGCGCGCGCCGACGATGATCTCGCCGTAGTCGCCGCGCAGGACCGCCTGCGGCCACACCGTGGTGCCGGGGCCGAGGGTGACGTTCCCGATGACCGTCGCGTCCGGGTGGACGTAGGCCTCGGGATCGATCCGAGGCTCGACGTCGCCCAAGGCGTAGATGGCCATCGACTGACCCTACAGGCGCGCCGGTCGATCGCCGATACGAAGAACCATGGCCGAGGCGTCCACGATCGAACTCACCGTCACGCCGAAGGAGCTGGGGAAGCACCTGCGGACCGTGCGCCGGAAGAAGGGTCTCTCGCTGTCGGAAGTGGCGCGAGGCGCCGGTCTGAGCCGGCGCGAGCTGGTGGCGTACGAGCGCGGCAAGGTACCCATCCCCGAGAGCGACCTGTGGGTGCTCGCGGGATCGTGTGGGGTCGACGTCGCGGAGCTCATGCCCAGTACGACGTCGCAGGAGCTGGTGCTCGCCTCCGCACCCGCGACCAGCATCGGTGACACCGTCGCCCAGCTCCGCCGCAACCACGAGGATCCGGGCATCACGCCGTACCTCGGCACGCTGCACAAGCTCCAAGCGCTCCCGCCGGGCAAGCGCATCCCGGTGAAGGAGCGCGAGCTCGACGCCATCGCGGTCGCGCTCGGCGGGACCCCCGCCAGCGTGGAGCAGAAGTTGCAGGAGGTGCTCCGCGTCTCCCCCGACGAGGCCGAGCGGCTCCGGGCGATGATCATGGCGCCCCCTCGTGGACGCGGGAGGCCGAAGGCCATCGCGGCCGCACCCGCGCCCGTCCCCGAGCCGCAGCCGGTGGCGTCCCCGGCGCCGCCCGTGCCGGACCCGATCCCCGCCCCGGCAGCCTTCGCCGAGCCCACGTTCCCCGAGGCGCCGCCGACGCCGTCGGCCCCGCCCGCGTACGAGGAGCCGGTCCAGACCCTGCCGATGGCTCCCGCCCCGTTCCTCGACACCCCCTTCGACGCCGCGTCCGGCAACAACGTCGACGTGTTCGCGGAGCTGGCCCGGCTGCCCGAGCCGCTCCCGCTCGGCGACCCGGCCGCCCCGGTCCCCGACCTGCTGGCCCCGCCGACCGGCACCTTCAACGACGGCACGTTCGCCGACTCGCCGTTCGCGCCCGCCAACGTGGGTGCCGCGCCCGACGGCGCGGTGGAGCTGGTCGACAGCTCCCCGGGCGCGCTCGCCGCGCCGATCGCGTTCGGTCTCGCCGCCGACGCCCCACCGATCGATGTCGCGATGCGCCAGGGCTCCGACCGCTGGGACCTCGGCACGTCCCCAGTCCCGCCCCCCGCTCCGGAGCCCGAGCCGGCGTGGGAGACGAATGGTTGGCAGCCTCCCGAGCCGCCCGGTGCCGAAACCGGCGGACCGGTGGCCTTCTGGGAGGGCACCGACGACTGGACGCCCGCCGAGCCCGACGACGCGACTCCCGAGGCGTACGTCGACGACGCACCCGCGGCGGCCGAGACCGAGATCGTGGCGGAGACCGTCGAGCCCCCGGCGCAGACGCCGTGGGTGTCCGACCTGGAGCCCACACCGTGGGCGCCGGCGGAGCCGGTCGACGCACGCGCCGACACCGACCCGTGGACCGCCGACGAGTGGCCGCGCGAGCTCGCGGGCGACGACGGCCCGTGGGAGCACGAGCCCGACCCGGAGGCCGTGAGCACCGGGTTCTACGTCGACTGGGGCACGCCCGAGACCGAGCCGGCGCAGCCGGAAGCGGCGGAGACGTCGGCGCCGGCGTGGGACGCCGAACCGCAGCCCGCCTGGGATGTCGCGCCGCAGCCCGTCTGGGACACCGCGCCGCAACCCGCCTGGGACACGGTGCAAGCGTTCGAGGACACCGCCACCGACGCCGACACCCCGCTGGACGTCGAGGAGACCCCCGAGCCGCAGCCCGTCTGGGACACCGCGCCGCAACCCGCCTGGGACACGGTGCAAGCGTTCGAGGACACCGCCACCGACGCCGACACCCCGCTGGACGTCGAGGAGACCCCCGAGCCGCAGCCCGTCTGGGACACCGCGCCGCAGCCCGCCTGGGACACGGTGCCGACCTTCGAGGACACCGCCACCGACGCCGACA
Source organism: uncultured Actinomycetes bacterium (assembly GCA_963809795.1). Lineage (GTDB taxonomy): Bacteria > Actinomycetota > Acidimicrobiia > IMCC26256 > DASPTH01 > DASUAS01. The sequence continues at coordinate 40,952 of CAWELN010000015.1, read as the reverse complement.
CCCCGCTGGACGTCGAGGAGACCCCGGAGCCGCAGCCGGTCTGGGACACGGTGCAGACCTTCGAGGACACCGCCACCGACGCCGACACCCCCGTGGACGTCGAGGACCCCGATGAGGACGTCCTGCCGCCGATCAGCTGGCGCGCCGACGCGCTGGCACTGCCCGCGCCGGTCGAGGTCGAGCCCGTCACCGACGAGCCGGCCGAGACGTTCGAGCCCGGGCCGGTCGAGACGTTCGTGACCGCCGGGCCCGACTGGCAGCTCGGCAACGCGCTGCCGCTGGTCGAGGTGCGCGGCCAGGGTGCGCTCGTGATGCGCCGGGCCGACGAGCGTTGGGCGCTCGCCGATGTGACCACCTCACCCGACTTCGCGGTGGAGGTCGACGTCGACTTCCGATCCGGTCCGGGCCTCGGCGTGCTCTTCCGCGCCGGCACCGACGACGCGGGCCGCATGTCCGGCTACTCGTTCGACATCGACCCCATCTACGACGGTGGTGGCTACCTGGTCCGCCAGTGGCAGTCCGACCGCGAGCTGTGGAACCCGATCGCACGCGTCGGCGCCGCCGACCCGACGTCGATGTACGGGCCGCTCACCGTCCGCCTCGTGGTGACCGGTGACCACCTCGCGGCCCTGGTCAACGGGGTCGAGGTGCTGACGGTCGAGAACCTGAAGCAGGCGTCGGCCGACCGCGGCCGCGAGGCCGCCGACGGCGACCGCGTCGGCGTGCAGGCCTGGTCGTCGTCGGACCTCGTGATCGACACCCTGCGGGTCGCCGAGCACTAACCGTTCGGGATCGACGAGGCGCAGTTAGCCTCACCCGGTGGAGGTCGAGGAGTACGCGCGCATCGCCGCGGTCGAGGACGACCACTGGTGGTACCGCAACACGCGGGCGCTCGCCGCCGAGCTGCTCGATCCCTGGTTGCACGACGGCTCCCGCATCCTCGACGCCGGATGCGGGCCCGGGGGCAACGGCGCGTGGCTGGCGACGCACGGCGACGTCGTCGGCGTCGATCTCTCCGCCGACGCGCTCGCGTTCGTGCGCGCCCGCCGGCCGACGACCCGTCCGGTGCGCGCCAGCGTCGAAGCGCTGCCCTTCGCCGACGGCGCCTACGACGTGGTGGTCGGCCTCACCATCCTCTACACCGTTCCCGACGACGCCCGCGCCGTCGCCGAGCTGGCGCGGGTGCTCCGCCCCGGCGGCGCGCTGCTCCTCGTGGAGCCCGCGTTCGCCGCCCTCGGGCGGGCCCACGACGCCACCGTGCACGGCCGGCGCCGATACCGTCGGCCCGGGCTCTCGGCGCTCGCCGTCGGCCGCCGGCCTCACCGTCGCCCGCGCCACCTACGCGTACTCCTTCCTCGCGCCGCCCGCCGCCGCGCTCGGGGCACTCGACCGGGTGCGCCACCGGCGCGACGTCCCCGCCGGCTCCGACGTCGACAAGCGCGCGCTTGACCGCGTGTTCGCGCCGCTGGCCGACCGCGAGCGCAGCTGGCTGGCCGCCCACGACCTGCCGTTCGGGACCTCGCTGGTCCTGCTCGCTACCCGCTGACCGGGACCGGAGTGCGGCCCTGGCGGAGCACGACCAGCCGCACCCAGAGCCCGGCGAGGCCCGACAGCGTGCGGAGGATGGCGCCGAGCCGGAAGAACTCCGACTTCCCGTAGGCGCGGCGGTAGTGGTGGACGCCCACCTCGGTGAAGCGCGCACCGGCGTCCTGGAGCTTGCGGACGAGCTCGACGCAGATCACGCCGGTGGTGTGCTCCAGGCGCACGCGGTCGAGGGTCGCGTGCCGGATCAGGCGGAAGTCGCAGTCGGTGTCGCGGATCTTCAGCCCGAAGAAGAACGACACGAAGCGGTGGTACACGCGCCCGATCACCGTCCGCAGCGCACCGTCGGCCCGGCGCAGCTTGTAGCCCTGCACGACGTCGACGTCGTCCGACGCACGCCGCACCAGGAGCTCGAGCTCGGCCGGGTCGAACTGGCCGTCACCATCGGTGTAGAAGACCCATTGGCGCTTCGCCGCGCCGAACCCGGAGAGCAACGCGCCGCCGTATCCGCGGTTGCGGTCGTGGGTGACGACGCGCAGGAGCGGTTCCCGGATCATGAGATCGGCGAGCACCGCGGCCGAACCGTCGGTGGACCCGTCGTTCACCACGATGACCTCGGCGTCGCTCACCCCGACCCGCGTCAGCGTCGCGACCGCCACCTCGACCATCCGGGCGATGGTGGCTTCGTCGTTGTAACAGGGGAAGAAGACCGAGACGGCCTCGACTGCCGGGTTCACCGGATCGCTCGACACACCGCCTCGATCTCGTCGTCGGTCATCTCGGGGAAGCACGGGAACGATACGCACTCGGCAGCCCATCCTTCCGCTTCCGGGCAGGGCTCGCGCAGGAATTCCCGGTAGGCGGGCTGCTGGGTCAACGCGAGCGGGTAGTGGACTCCGGTGTCGAACGTGACCCGGGAGCGAAAGGCCGGGCGGTCGGGGAGCCGGGCCACGCACAAGTGGAAGACGTGGCGCTCGTGGTCGGCCTGCCAGCGCAACTCCGGCGCCGCCGCGCGATACCGCGCCGCGATCTCCCGCCGGCGCCCGTTGTCGGCCGCGAGCCGCCGCAGGCCGACGCGCAGCGCCGCGGCCGCGACGTCGGACAGCCGCGCGTTCGTCGACACCCGCGTGTGCACGTAGTCGCGCGTGACGCCGTGGGCGCGCAGGAGCCGGAGCGTCGCGGCGACCTCGTCGTCATCGGTGACGACCGCGCCCCCGTCGGTGATCCCACCCAGGTTCTTGGTCGGGTAGAAGCTGTACGCCGCGGTCGCGGAGCCCGCGTGGGGGTCGAGCGCGCCGTGCGCCTGCGCGCCATCCTCGACCACTGGTAGCCCGAGGTCGGGAATCACCGCCGGCCGCCCGTAGAGGTGCACGGGAACGATCGCGCGCGTGCGTTCGGTCACCGCGGCCTCGGCGCGGCCGGGATCGAGCGTCGCGGTGTCGGGGTCGACGTCGACGAAGACGGGCGTGGCCCCCGCCGCGCACACCGCGGCGGCGGTGGGCACCGCGGTGAACGCCGGGACGAGCACCTCGTCGCCGTGGCCGATGCCCAGCGCGGTGAACGAGAGGCGGAGCGCGTCGGTCCCCGACGCCACTCCCACCGCGTGTCGCCGGCCGGTGAACGCGGCGAACTCGGCCTCGAACGCGTCGAGCTCGGGACCGAACAGGTACGAGCCCGACCGCACGACGCGCGCCACCGCGTCCGAGAGCTCGGGCTCCAGCGACTGTGCGCGGCGGCGGAGATCGACGACGGGAACGCGGCGTGTGCCGGGTGACCCGTCGTCGGTCACAGGTACCAGGGTCGCCGTTCGGTGTAGAACGCGACCGTGCGCTCGATGCCGGCGGCAAACGACGTGCGCGGCTCCCAGCCCAGCGTCCGCTTCGCCTTCGACGAATCGCCGAAGTACGACCCGATGTCGATGGCATCGCGGTCCGGTGGCCAGGGCACGTGCTCGACCCGACCGGTGCCCGCGGCGGTGACGACGGCTGCCGCGATCGCGCCCAGCGACAGTCGCTCGTCGTTGCCGACGTTGAAGATCTCCCCGGCGGCGTCGGGGACGGCCGCGGTGAGCAGCAGGCACTCGACCACGTCGTCGACGTAGAGGCAGTCGCGCTCCTGCGCGCCGTCGCCGAACACCGTGATCGCGTCGTCGGTGAGCGCGCGGCGCAGGAAGATCGGCAGGAACCCCTGCAGGTCGTCGCGCAACCGCTGCCGGGGCCCGAACACGTTGGTCAGGCGCACCGCGCTCGCGGCGAGGCCGTACACGTCGTGGTAGAGGAGGTGCAACTGCTCGGTCGCGTACTTCGTGATGCCGTTGACGTCGACCGGCGCGACCGGGTGCTCCTCGTCGACCGGGAGGTAGCGAGGCTTGCCGAAGATCTGGCGGGTCGACGTGTAGACGACCGTCGCCGACGGGTTCTCCCGCCGCAGCAGCTCGAGGAAGCGGAACTGGCTCGTGGTGTTCACGTCGAGGTCGAACAACGGGTCGTCCATCGAGTCGATGTGGCTCACCTGCCCCGCCAGGTTGAACACGACGTCGGCACCGACCGCGGCGTCGCGGACGTCGGGCCGGTCGGTCGCGGCGAGGTCGGCCTCCACCACCGCGATGCGAAGGTCGGGCTCGGTGACGCCCCGGCCGTCGGGGATCAGGTTGGCGGGGTTGGCACCGTGGCGCGCGACGCTCGAGTCGATCACGGTGACGTCGCGCGCCACCCCGCGCCAGCGCCAGCGCGAGGTTGGATCCGATGAAGCCGAGTCCGCCGGTGACGACGCACCGACGGCCGGTGAACGGTTCGACAGGCATGGGATCCAGAGCGCGGTCAGTGTACTGAGCGCCCGGTTCAGCCCTCGGGATCCACGGCGACGGTCGCCGAGACCCGCACCTCGCCGTCGACCGACAGCCACATCGCGAGCTCCGACTCGTTGCCGCCACACTGCACCGCACCGGCCAGCTCGACCGGGTCCCCCCGTTCGACGGTCCCGCGGTACTCGACGCGCGCGCGGGTCGGCACGCGCCCGGGAAGGCAGCGGGCGAGCTCGTCCTCGAAGGCCTCGAGCGACCGCGCATTGTTGACGTGGTGGAGCACGTCGAAGTCGCTGGCGCGCAGCGGCCACGGGCGCACGTCGGCGTCGGGCGACGGTGGGCCGTGCACGAGGCGACCGCGGACCCGGCGCCCGCGTGCGGCTTCCCCGAAGATGGTGTGGAAGTGCTCGTCCAGCACCAGCGGACGCCCGCTGCCACGATCGACATAGACCCACAAGGCGACGGTGTCGACGAGCGCGCCGTACTCACCCGTGATGATCGTGCGCCGTTCCGCCCAACGCGGACCGAAGCCGCTGCAGAACGTGGTCAGCTCGACCGGCTCGTGGTACCAGGGCGGGCGCACGATGTCGATGTCGGTCGAGCGGACGACCCAGACGCGGTTGCCATCGGAGAGGCCGGCGTCGTCGGCGTCATCGGTGGCCACGTCCTGCAGGTAGCGGGCGATGGCGGCGAGCCGCAACCGGGCCGACGCGTCGACGTCGCCGAGGTGGACCCGCCGGTGCGACCGGAACACCCGGCCGCGGGCCGGGACATCGACGAACTCGACGGGCACCGGCCCATGGTCGCACGGCATCCCACCGGGTTCCGTATCAAGCCCGCACCCGGGTGCGCCGAAACCAAGGGCATCGGGGCCAGAGGGCGTCGGAAGACAAGGGGCACGAGGTGTCGGGTCTGCTCGAACGCCTGGGGCGGCGCGCGGTGCGCCATCGTTGGTGGTTCCTCAGCGTGTGGGTCGTCATGGCGGTCGCGGTCGTCGCGCTCGCGGGCGTCCTCGACGGGCAGTTCAGCGACAACTTCCGCATCCCGGACACCCAGTCGCAGCAGGCGCTCGACCTCCTCGAGCGCGACTTCCCGAGCCGCGCCGGCGACAACGCACTCGTCGTGTTCCAGTCCGACGCCGGGATCACCAGCTCGTCCGTCGAGCCGGCGATCAGCGAGAGCGTCGCCGCGCTGGAGAAGATCCCGAACGTCACCACCGTCACCGATCCCTACGGGCCGTTCGGTTCCGCCTTCATCTCGAAGAACGGCCAGATCGCCGTGGTGACGGTGCAGTTCGACACCCAGGCGCAGAACCTTCCCAAGGACGTCTTCGACCAGATCCAGCAGGCGACCGCGCCGGCGACGCAGGCCGGCGTCAAGCTGGCGTACGGCGGCGCGGTGGTCGACTACGCCGACCAGCCGCCGCAGGGCAACGCCGACCTCATCGGGCTGCTCGCCGCGGTCGTGATCCTGCTGTTCGCGTTCGGCTCGGTCGTGGCGATGGGGCTGCCGATCCTCACCGCGCTCCTCGGCCTCGGGATCGGCATCTCGATCGTGCACGTGATCGCGTCGATGACCGACATCGGATCGGTCGCGCCCGTGTTGGCCACGATGATCGGCCTCGGCGTCGGCATCGACTACTCGCTGTTCATCGTCACGCGCTACCGCGAGAACCGCGCCACGGGCCTGGAGCTCGAGGCTGCGGTCGGGCGTTCGGTCGCCACCGCCGGCTCCGCAGTCCTGTTCGCGGGCACGACGGTCGTCATCGCGATGTGCGGCCTCGCCATCGCCGGCATCCCCTACGTCGCACGCCTCGGTTACATGGCCGCCATCGTCGTCGCGGTGATGATCCTCGCCGCGCTCACGCTGCTGCCTTCGATCATCGCGGTGGTCGGCAACGGCATCGACCGTTGGAAGGTCCCGAGCCTCATCCGCCATCCCGACCGCGCCGTGGCCGCGGGCGAAGACCCCACGCCGCCCGCGGGCAGCGTGTGGGAGCGGTGGGCGACGCTGGTCGCCCGGCACGCGTGGCCGTTCGCCATCGCCGGTGTGCTGATCCTGCTGGTGATCGCGTGGCCGGTGCTGTCGATGCGCCTCGGTGAGTCCGACGACGGCAACCTGCCCACGTCCACCACGCAACGGCAGGCGTACGACCTCATCGCCACCGGCTTCGGGCCCGGCACCAACGGCCCGCTGCTCGTCATCGTGCAACTGCCCTCCCCCGGAGACCAGGCGGTGCTCGACGACATCACCGCGGCGCTGAAGAAGACGGCGGGCGTGCAGTCGGTCGTGCCGCCGCAGCTCAACCCGAACCAGACCGTCGCCGAGATCGGCGTGATCCCGACGACCGCGCCCGACAGCGCGCAGACGGCCGATCTGGTCGCCACGTTGCGGACCTCGGTGCTCCCACAGGCGATCGGACCGAGCGGCGCGCAGGCGTACGTCGGCGGGCTCACCGCCTCGTTCATCGACATCGGCGACCGCATCAGCGACCGGCTCCCCTACTTCATCGGTGCGGTGGTGCTCCTGTCGTTCATCCTGCTGATGCTGGTGTTCCATTCGCTCCTGGTCCCGCTCACCGCCGCGGTGATGAACCTGCTCTCGGTCGCCGCGGCCTACGGCGCCACCGTCGCGGTCTTCCAGTGGGGATGGGCGAAGGGCCTCGTCGGCCTACAGAGCACCGTGCCGATCGTGCCGTTCGTGCCGATGATGATGTTCGCGGTGCTGTTCGGGCTGTCCATGGACTACCAGGTGTTCCTGCTCACGCGGGTGCGCGAGGAGTACGACAAGACGGGCGACACGCGCCAAGGTGTGGTGCGCGGGCTGGCCCGCACCGCGCGCGTCATCACCTCGGCCGCGCTGATCATGATCTTCGTGTTCGGCGCCTTCGTCCTGAACTACTCACCAGAGGTGAAGATGTTCGGGCTGGGGCTGGCGTTCGCGGTGCTCGTCGACGCGACGGTCGTCCGCATGATGCTGGTGCCGTCGATCATGGAGATCCTCGGCGACGCGAACTGGTGGTTCCCGAAGTGGCTGGGCTTCCTGCCCCGCCTCGACATCGACGGAGACACCGCGCCCGCGCCGGCCCCCGAACCCGAACCCGAACCGGTGCCCGAGCGCGTGCCGAGCGGCGTCTGAGCTTCGTCTCAGGCTCGATGGTCGACTCCGTTCCGCCGTCCCGCCCTCCGGGCACGGCTGCACTTCGTCTCAGTCGAGCAGCTCCAGCACCTTCTCGCTCGGGCGCGCGATCACCGCGTGCTCGCCCCGGAACACCACCGGTCGCTCCATGAGCTCGGGGTGCTCGAGGAGGAGCGCGACCACCTGCTCCCTGGTCTGGTAGTCGCCGGCGTCGAGACCGAGCTCGCCGAACCGCTTGTCCTTGCGCACCAGCGCCGCCGGTGGGTCGGGGATGGCATCGACGATCCGCTCGAGGTCGGCGCGCGACGGGTTGGCTTTGAGGTATTCGATCACCTCGACGTCGACGCCCCGCTCACCGAGGATCTCCAACGCGCCGCGCGACTTGCTGCACACCGGGTTGTGGTACACCCGCATCGATTCTCCCGTTCCGCTCATGCCCCTCCGCTCTCGGCGCCTGCTCCATGGCTCGCTCTCTGCGCACCGGGATACCCGGTGCGCCGCCGTTCGCTCGCGTGCGCCACTCCGCTCGTGCGCGCACCCTATCGCCCCGCCGGGTCGGGGAACGTCGACATGGGCGGTCGCGCCACCGCGTCGGCGACGAGCTCGGCGTAGCGCCCACGTGACACGTCGACCGCGCCGAGCGAGGCCAGGTGCGGGGTGGTCCACTGCACGTCGACCAAGGTGCCGCCACCCGCGCGCATGAGGTCGACGAGCGCGACCACGGCGACCTTGGACGCATCGGTGACGCGATGGAACTTCGACTCGGCCGCGAACAGGCCGCCGATGCTCACGCCGTACAGACCACCGACGAGCACCATCTCGCCGCGCGCATTCTCCTGCCACGTCTCCACACTGTGCGCCCACCCGAGTCGGTGGAGCTCGGTGTACGCGGCGATGAACTTCTTGTCGATCCAGCCGTGCGGTCGACGCGGGTCGGCACACCCGCGCATCACCGGCTCGAACGCGGTGTCGACGCGCACCTCGAAGCGCCGCACCGACCGCCGCAGCGAGCGGCTGACGAGCAACCCGTCGAGCGGGATGATCCCCCGGGGATCCGGCGACCACCACCCGATCGGCCCGAGGCCGATGGGACCGCGCGCCTGCAGGCGCATCGGGAAGAGTCCCTGCCGGTAGGCCGCCAGGAGCGTTCCCGGAGCCAGGTCGGCGCCCACGCCCACGATCTCGCCCTCGCCCCCCGAGGTGGCGACGGTCGGGAGCGCCCAGCGGCTGGGAGGCGGCTCGACCGGCACGCCGAGCACGCTACCGAACCCGCCTCTGACCTGGGACTTCGGCGGGCCACGGCCTCCGTTGTGTGCGTCGCCGGGGTGGTCCCGCTAGCGTGACGTGATGCCGCTCGTCCGCCGTCCGGGCTCGCGCGCGCTCTGCACCGGGCTGCTCGTGCTGTCACTCACCGCCATCGCGGTGTTCCTCGCACCGCTCGCGCACGCGCAGACGACGACACCGGTTGCGGGCGACAGCGCCAGCACGCTGCGCGCGGAAGCCGACGCCGCGTCCGGCCGCTACTTCGCCGCGCTCGATCGTGTGCAGGCGCTCGACTCCGACATCGCGCGCAACCAGCAGGTCGTGGAGGCGATGCTCGCGCGCGCCAAGGAAGCACGCGCCAACGCGCGCGCACGTGCGCTCATCGCCTACACCTCGTCGGGCACGCAGCTGTCGACGCTCGTCGACGGATCCGACACCATCGACACCGCGCGACGCGCGCAGCTCATCGACAGCGTGAACCAGCGCGACGAGACGGTGTACGCAAAGTTGCGCGCCGCGACGGACGCATTGCACAAGCAACAGCGTGTGCTGCGCGACACGCGTGCTGCGCAAGAAGATGCGCTCGCGCAGTTGCGCGACGAGGGTGCCGCCATCGACGCCAAGCTCGCCCAGGCGGTCCAGAAGCAGCAGGAGGCCCAGGCCGCGGTCGCCGCCCTGGCTGCCGCACCGGCGACCAACGCGCCGGCGACGTCCGGGGGACCCGCACCCGCCGCCGCGCCACCCACCTCGGCCACCACCGCCACCACCGCGCCGCCGGCCGCCGCCGCCCCCGCGCCACCCCCGAGCTACTCGGGGACGCCGGGCGCCAGCCCGCACCACGACGACCCCTTCCTGGCGTGCGTCCGCGGCCGGGAGAGCGGCGGCAACTACGGCGCGGTGAACCCGTCGGGCCCGTACCTGGGCGCCTACCAGTTCCTGCAGGCGACGTGGAACGTGAGCGCCAGCCATGCCGGTCGGTCCGACCTCGTCGGGGTCCCCGCCAACGTGGCGTCGGCCTACGACCAGGACGAGATCGCGTGGACGCTGTACCAGTGGCAGGGAGCCGGCCCCTGGGGTGGCGGCTGCTGAGCAGCGGCCGCGAGAGATGCCGCGGAGCCGTGCGGAGGGCGGGACGGCGGAGCGGCATCGACCATCGAACTAGCCCGCCGCCGGCTCGAGCTCCTCGCCGGAGGCCGACACCGCCCGGGTGAGCTCGACCGTCTCGAGCAAGCGGCGGTCGTGGGTCACGACCAGCAGGGTGCCCTCGTACGACGCGAGCGCCGCTTCCAACTGCTCGATGGCGGGCAGGTCGAGGTGGTTGGTGGGCTCGTCGAGCACCAGGCAGTTCACGCCCTGCGCCGCGAAGCGGGCGAGCACGGCCCGCGTGCGCTCGCCGGGCGAGAGGGTCGCCTGCGACGCGCGTGACGTGCTCTGCGCCCAACCCGAACTTCGCCAGCAGCGAGCGGGCGTCGGCGACCAGCAGCCCGGTGGCGGCAAGGAACGCGTCGAGCAATGACTCCGAACCCGCGAACCCGGCGCGCGCCTGGTCCATCTCCCCCACGACGACGCCGGGGCCCATCCAGCGCTCCCCGGCCACGAGCGGCAGACGACCGAGGAGCGTGAGCAGCAACGTGGTCTTGCCGCTGCCGTTGGGGCCCACGATGGCCACGCGTTCGCCCCACCCGATCTCGAGGTCGACCGGGCCGAGGGTGAACGAGCCACGCTGCACCACCGCGCCCTGCAGACGCATCACCACGTCACCGCTCCGCGCCACGCTCGCGACTTGGAACCGCAGATCCCAGCCCTCCCACGGCTTCTCCACCGTGTCGAGGCGGGCGATCGCCTTCTCGGTGGCGCGGGCCTTCGCCGCCTGCTTCTCCGACTTCGCCACCCGGAAGTGCCGGATGAACTTGTCCTTCTCCGAGGCGTCGCGCTTCGCGGCGCCGGCACCCTGCACCGCCCACTCGCGCTGCGTCCGCGCCCGTTGCTCGAGCCGGGACCGCTCGGCCCGGTACGACGCGTAGTCCTCCTCGGCGTGACGCCGGGCCGTGGCCCGGGCGTCGAGGTACCCCACCCAACCCCCGCCGTACTCGGTCGCCGACCGGGTGTGCTCGTCGAGCTCGAGCACCCGGGTGACGGTGCGCTCGAGGAACGCGCGATCGTGGCTCACCACGACCACACCGCCGGGCAGGTCGTCGAGGAAGGTCTCGAGCCGCTCGAGCCCGGCGAAGTCGAGGTCGTTGGTGGGCTCGTCGAGCAGGAACACGTCGAAGCGGCTGAGCAGGATGGCCGCCAGCGATGCCCGGGCCGCTTCCCCGCCCGAGAGGGCGCGGGTCGGCGTGTCCAACCGGTGCTCGGGCAGTCCGAGGTCGGCCGCCAGCGCGCGGGCACGGGCGTCGAGATCGGGGCCGCCGACCGCGAGGTAGGTCTCGAGCGCGGCGCTGTAGGCGTCGGCCGCGGTCTCGTCCTCGGCTCCTGCGCCCAGGGCGGTCGCCGCCCGTTCGAGCTCGGCCTCCGCGGCGGTGACGCCGGTGCGGCGTCCCAGGAACGCGAGCAGCGTCTCGTCGCCGCGCTCGGGCTCCTGGGGCAGGTACCCCACCTGCAGCGACGGCGGCGTGCGGGTGACGGTGCCGCGATCGGGCCGGTCGATGCCGGCGAGCAGGCGCAGCAGCGTGGTCTTGCCCACACCGTTGGGGCCCACCACCCCGAGGCGGGTGCGCGGGCCGACGGCGACGTCGACCGCGTCGAGCACGGTGAACGACCCGCGGGCGCGCGCGAGGCCACGGGCGACGAGCGAGAAGGAGGACGACGGGGAGGAGCGGGGGGACGGCATACGGGATCCCAAGGGTCGCGAACGGACGGCGAGCGGAGTGGGATCGGCCGGCTACACGAAGGTCACGGTAGCGGGCGGTAGCCCGGGCCGGCGCGGGATTTCCCGCGGGTGGGCACGGTCCTAACCTCGGAGGTGATGAGTGCGTCGTCGCCATCGGCTCCTCCGGAGCCGCGCGATCCCGGGCTCCGCGTCGAGCTGCTCGCCTTGGCGACGGACCATGATCCCGAGGGTCGCGAGATGCGGGCGGAGCGGCTCTGGGCGGTGCTCGACGACTACGAGCAGTGGCCGGGTTGGACGTTGGTGGGGCACGACGGCGCGGAGGCGGCGTGGCTGGTGGCGCAGTCGGCGATCGAGGACGTCGGGCTGCAGCGCCGCTGCCTCGACATGCTCGAGGTCGCGGTCGCGTGCGGCGACGCCGACCCGATACACCTCGCCTACCTCGCCGACCGGGTGCGGATGAACGACGGGCGCGACCAGCTGTACGGCTCGCAGTTCGTGCTCGGCGACCACGGTCAGCTCGAGCCGTGGCCGGTCGACGATCCGGTCGCGGTCGACGCCCGCCGCGCCCGCCTCGGGCTCCCGCCGTTCTCTGCGCACGCGGCGGCGATGCGTGCGCGGTGGGAGGAGCAGCGCGCTCAGAACTGAGTGTCGGCGGCGCGCCAGCAGTACCACGCCGCGAGCGACCGGTAGGGGCGCAAGGGGTCGCCCAGCGGCTCGAGCACCTTCGCCGCCGGCGGCGCCGGCAGGTCGAACAGGATCCCGTAGCCCTTGCGGACGCCGAGGTCGTCGACCGGCCACACGTCGAGTCGTCCGAGCTGGAACATCAGGAACATCTCCGCCGTCCACCGCCCGATCCCGCGCACGAGCACGAGCTCGCGCACGATCTCGTCGTCGGAGAGGCGCGCGACGCGGTCGAGCTCCACCTCGCCCGACTCCACCTTTTCGGCCAGGTCCCGGATCGATGCCGCCTTGTTGGCGGAGAGGCCCGCGGCCCGCATGGTCTCGGGTGCGAGCGCGAGCACGCCCTCAGGGGTCGGCGTGCCGCCGAGAGCCGCTTCGAGGCGTCCGTGGATGGTGCGGGCCGCCGCGCCCGCCAGCTGTTGGTAGCAGATCGCCCGCACCAGCTCGGCGAAGTGCGTGCGGCTCGGGCGACCCCGGCGCAGGTCGGCGGGACCGAGGGCGTCGACGATGGGAGCGAAGCGGGGCTCCTGCCGGGCCAGCGCCGCGCTCCCCTCGATCACCGCGCGCCGGGCCACGGGTCGCAACCTATCGGACCCCCGACGCTGCTCCCCCCTGACGCCCTGACGCCCTCCGGGCACGGGGCCGCGTCGCTGGATCGCCCGACTCCGCCGGTAATCTCCCCCGCGTGTCCCGCCGTCTCGCTGGTTGCTGCGCGCTCGTCGTCGCGCTCGGGATCGCGCTGGCCGGCTGTGGTGGCGGCGGGGGGGATGCCACGCTGGGCACGAAGCCGGTGGTGACGCCGGCGCCGGTCAGCACGACCGCGCCGCCCGATGTCTCGTACATCGCCACCGCCAAGAACACGGTCACGACGCTGCCGGTGTACGACTCGCCCGGCGCCCCCGCAACCGGCGCGCACGTTCGACAACCCGTGGCTCTACGACCCGACGGTGCCGACGTCGACCGTCACCCAGGTGTTCCTGGTCGAGCAGCAGCGCAACGACGGCTGGGTGCAGGTGCTGCTACCGGTGCGCCCGAACGGCAGCACCGGGTGGATCAAGGCGTCCGACGTCACGATCACGTCGAACCCGTTCCACATCCAGGTCGCGCTCGGCGCCCACACCATCACCGTGACCAACGGGAGCAACGTCGTGTACACCGGGCCGGTGGCGGTGGGTGCCACCGATCCCCCGCTCCCGGACGTCGGCAAGCCGACGCCCACGCCGACCGGCGAGTACTACCTCCGCATCCTGCTCCAGGCCCCCGACCCGAACACCGTGTACGGACCGTTCGCGTACGGGCTGTCCAGCCACTCCGACAGCCTCGACCAGTTCGCCGGGAGCGACGCCGAGATCGGCATCCACGGCAACAACGACCCGTCGGTGCTCGGCACCAACGCCACCCACGGCTGCATCCGCATGGACAACGCCGCCATCACGATGCTGTCGAAGCAACTCCCCCTCGGGACCCCGGTCGACATCGTCGCCTGAGCCGACGGGTGAGCTGCCACCGGATCGAGAGGGGCACACCCATGGGGGTCAACCGATGAAGATCGAGGGTTCGAACATCGTCGTCACCGGCGCGTCCTCCGGGATCGGCGCCGCGCTCGCGCCGATGCTCGCCGAGCGGGGCGCCACGGTGGGCCTCGTCGCCCGCCGCGCCGACCGCCTCGAGGAGGTGGTCGCGCAATGCCGCCGTCACACGCCGGGATCGCGCGCGTGGTCCGTCGACCTCGGTGACCTCGCCGCCGCCGACGCGTTCATCCATCAGGCCGCGCGCGAGCTCGACCCCGTCGACTGCCTCGTCAACAACGCCGCCATCCCGGCCCGGATCCCGGTGCCGCGCCTGACGCCGGCCGACGTCGCGCACGTGATGGACGTGAACTTCCACGCCCCGGTGCGCATGAGCCTCGCCCTCCTCCCCGACTGGCTGGCGCGCGGCGCCGGCTGCGTCGTGAACGTGTCGAGCCTGGGCGGACGGGTGCCGATCAACAACGAGGCGGCGTACTGCGCGAGCAAGTTCGCGCTCTGCGGGTGGACCGAGACGATGGCCGTCGACCTGCACGGCACCGGCGTCGAGGTGAAGCTCGTGCTGCCGGGCCCCATCGACACCGAGATCTGGGACCAGCCCGGCAACGATCCCGCCGCGTACCAGGGGCCCTTCGTGCCCGCGGCGGAGGCGGCGGCGTCGATCGTCGAGGCGATCGAGGGCAGCGGCTTCGAGTACTACGCGCCGCCCGACTTCCCCGGCGGGGGGCCGCAACACGACATCGTGGTCGGCAAGTCGAACGACCCCGGCGCGTTCGTGACGGCCATGGGGTCGCTGCGGGCCTGAGGCCCGGCGGCGCGCGAGGATGACCGCGTGAAGGCACTCGTGTTCGGCGTCGACTCCGGGTTCACGCCGCCGGCGACCGCCGACGGCGACGGGAACCCGCTGCTCGCCGGGCTCGCCCACGTCCCGATGGCGCTGCAGGACGTGCCCGACCCGGTGCTGCCTGCGCCCGACTGGGTGGTGCTGCGCCCGCGCCTCACCGGCATCTGCGGCTCCGACGCCAAACAGGTGTTCATGGACATGGGCGGCGACGCCACCGATTTCTCGATGACCGCGTTCATCTCGTTCCCGCAGGTGCTCGGGCACGAGGTGGTCGCCGACGTGGTCGAGGTCGGGCCCGCGGCCGACGGTGTCACGGTCGGCGACCGCGTCGTGCTGCAGTGCTGGCTGTCGTGCGCACCCCGCGGGATCGAGCCCGTGTGCCCCGCGTGCGCGGCCGGCGACTACCAGCTGTGTTGGAACTTCACTCAGGGCGGGCTGGCGCCGGGCATCCACACCGGGAATTCCAGCGACGCCACCGGCGGGTTCGCCGAGCTCCTCCCTGCGCACCGCACCCAGGTGATCCCGGTTCCCCACGCGCTGGCCGACGAGCAGGCGGTCCTGGCCGACCCGTTCGCGGTCTCGCTGCACTCGATCACCCGTCATCCGCCGCCGCCCGGCGGCCGGGCGCTGGTGTGGGGCGGCGGTGCGCTCGGTACGTCGGCGATCGCCATCCTGCGCGCGCTCCATCCCGACGTCGAGGTCGCCGCGGTCGTGCTCCATCCCGCGCAGCAACAGCTGGCGCGCGAGCTCGGCGCGCACGTCGTCCCCGCCGACCAGAGCGACGAGGCACTCGTGGTCGCGCTCGCCGAGTGGTCCGGCGCCCGGACCCTCACTCCGTGGGCGGGCCTGCCCCTCACCCACCCCGGCAGGATCGACGTCGGGTACGACACCGTCGGTTCGCCGTCGACCCTGGAGGTCGCGCTCCGGGTGCTGGCGCCCCGCGGCACCCTCGCGGTGAGTGGCGTGCACGCCGCCGGCCGCTTCGAATGGTCGCCGTGGTACTTCCGGGAGGTCAGCGTCGTGGGCTCGAACGCGTTCGGTGTGGAGGAGGTCGACGGCGTGCGCAAGCACGCGATCGAGCACTACCTCGACTTCGCCCTCAACGGCCGGGTCGACATCTCGAGGATGCTGACCCACACCTTCCGGCTCCCCGAGTGGCGCGACGCGTTCACGACCATCGCCGAGCAGCACGACACCGGCGCGATCAAGGTGGCATTCGACTTCCGATGAGCATGACCGACAGCTCCACGACTGATCGCGACCGCCTCTACTTCCGCCAACTGCTCGCCGGGCGCGACTTCGCGCGCGACGACCTGCTCGCCCGCCAGATGGTCAACTTCGTGTACCTCGTGGGTGACCGTGAGACGGGCGACGCCATCGCGGTGGACCCCGCCTACGGCGTCAACGAGCTGCTCGACATCCTCGCCGCCGACGGCCTCCGCCTGCGCGGGCGTGCTCGCGACGCACTACCACGCCGACCACTGCGGCGGCGACATCATGGGCTACTCGATCCAGGGCCTGCGCGAGCTGCTCGCGCTCGAGGGCGGCGCGGTCCCGGTGCACGTGCAGCGACCGGAAGCAGAATGGGTGAAGCGCAGCACCGGGTTGTCCGACTCCGATCTCACCCTCCACGACAGCGGCGACGTGGTGTCCGTGGGGCAGATCCCGATCACGCTGATGCACACACCGGGCCACACGCCCGGGAGCCAGTGCTTCGTGGTCGACGACAAGCTGGTCGCCGGCGACACGCTGTTCCTCGACGGATGCGGCCGGACCGACCTGCCGGGATCCGACCCCGACGCGATGTACGAGAGCCTCACGCAACGGCTGTCGAAGGTGCCCGACTCGACCGTGCTCTACCCCGGCCACCTCTACTCTGCCGAGCCCCACGCGACCATGGGCGAGACGCGCGCACGCAACTACGTGTTCCGCATCCACGACCTCGACCATTGGCGCGCGTTCATGGGCGGTTGACCACGACGGTGGTCGAGCTCGTCGCCGGGCGCATCGACGACCCCGACGCGGCGGCGCTGGTCGCGGCGCTGCTCGACGACCTCGCCCAGCGGTACGGCGGGCGTGACGCGTTCCACCCCGATCCCGAGTCGTTGGCACCGCCCGCCGGCGGGTTCGTGCTCGCCCGCCTCGACGGTGTGCCGGTCGGCTGCGGCGGGTTCCGGCGCTTCGCCGACGGCGTGGCGGAGATCAAGCGCATGTACGTGGCCCCGGAGGCCCGCCGCCGCGGCGTCGCCACCGCGCTGCTCGCCGACCTCGAGGCGCGCGCCCGGGCACTCGACTACCGCAGCATCCGCTTGGAGACGGGTACCAACCAGCCCGAGGCCATGGCGCTGTACCAACGGGCCGGGTACCGGGCGATGGTGCCCTACGGGCACTACCGCGAGTCGCCGATGAGCCGCTGCTTCGAGAAGGATCTGGATCCATGAGCACTCCGACCGCCGACCGCGACCTGTTCCTGCACGAGTACATCGACATCAACGGCATGTACCAGTGGGACTACATGGAGCACACCCGACAGCAGTCGGGTGACGAGAAGGTCGACTTCGAGCTCCTCGGCACCTGGTACACGATGGGCATCACCGCCCGCTGGCCGCAGGTGGTGAACATCTGGGAGATCCCCGGCGGTTGGGACGGCTGGTACGGCAAGGTCGACCGCCTCGGGCTCAAGCGGGCGACCAACGTGACCCTCAACGCGTGGTGGAAGCAGGCGTTCGAATACCGGTCGGGTGGGTTCGATCGCCTGCTCGCCGCCGCCCCCGGCTGCCCGACCATCGCGTCCCTCGCCGCCGCCGACGTGCGGGGCTCGCTGTTCGTGCACGAGCTGAGCGAGGTACGCCCGGGCACTGCGCTCGAGTACCTCGCCGCGGTGCGCGAGGAACGGGCACCGCTGCTCGCCGAGTACGGCCACCAGCTCGTCGGCCTCTACGAAGTCATGATGAACGACTACGAGGTGTGCACGGTGTGGGCCACCGACGCCGACTCGCACGTCCGCGCCGCCAAGGCGCGCGACATCGCACGCGGCCTGGCGCGACCGTCCGAAGGCGTCGACGGGGACGACCGGTTCGAGGCGTGGCACGCGCACGCGCGCACGTGGTGCACCCGCTGGCGCGAGGAGTTGATGACCCCCCACGTCGGCACGCTGTGCGCACCGGCCGAGGCCCCCCTCGACGACAGCGCCGGCACCTGACCCGGCCTCCCCCTCAGGGGACGAGCTCGTAGCGGGCGGCGACGAAGGCGAAGAGCACGAGACCCGCGGTCGACGCCGCCAGCACCGCGTACTGCGTCCGGCGGGGCCAGCGCTCGAGGATCTGCCCGGCGCCGACGAACGGCGGGAAGCACTCGTTGGCGTAGCGGCCCACCCCGACCATGCCCAGCTGGAACGACGGCACGAGGTAGAGCACCCCGAACACCAGCCACGACAGTGGGAGGCGGCGGCGCTGGACGACCAGCACCACCAGCGCCGCCAGCGCCAGCACCACGTGGGGCAGCACCGACCACTTCACGTGGCCCTCGAACAGACCCACGAAGGTGACCTCCTGCCACCGTGACTTGGTGGTGAGGAACACGAACGGATCGCCGGTGCGGTCCGCGCAGTACACGCACCAGGCGACCACCGCCACCACCGACGGGCCCGCGACCAGCACCGCCCGGCGCCACGACCACCACACCGCGATCACCAGCGCCACCGCCAGCACCACCCCATTCGGTCGGACCAGCGCCGCACCCACCGCCACCAGTCCGGCCGCGAGGTCGTGGTGCTCCTCGACGAGCACGAACGCCCACACCGACGCGGCGAGGAAGATCGCCGACGGGTACGTCATCGAGAACACGAACGACGCCGGGAAGAGGGCGAGGGACCACACCGAGAGGGCCGCGACCCGCGGACCACCCCGGCGCGACGCCAGCCGGTACACCCCGGCCAGCGCGACCAGGAACACGAGCTGGTTGAGCACGAAGATGGCGGCCTTGTCGTCGGCGACCTCGCTGAGCGCCCGGATCAGCCCCGGGAGCAGCGGGAAGAACGGCCACTTCGGGAACGGGATGTCGACCGGGCCGTAGCCGTTGCGGGCGATGTCGAGATAGAACGCGCCGTCCCACCGGGTGGCGACCTGATCGAAGCGCGAGCCGCGTGCGGGGTCGTTGACGGCCGCGAGCAGCACGACGATCGAGATGACCCGCGACAGCAGCCACGGCGCGACCACGCCGGTCCACGGCAGGAGCTGACGCCGGGACGCCAGGTCGCGTTCAGCCACCGCCACCGCGACACCGTAGGCGAGTCACGGCGCTACGAGGCGTTCCGCGGCGAGGGGTACGCTGGCCGCGAACAGGAGGGATCCGGGAATGAGCGAACCGTCGGCGGTAGTGCGCATCGGTGCCGAAGAGACCGAGCTGCCCATGGTCGTGGGCACCGAGGGCGAGCGCGGCATCGACATCTCGAAGCTGCGGGCCAAGACCGGTGTGGTCACCCTCGACAACGGCTTCGTCAACACCGCCTCGTGCGAGTCGGCGATCACGTTCATCGACGGTGAGGCCGGGATCCTGCGGTACCGCGGCATCCCGATCGAGGAGCTGGTGTCGGTCCCCGTACCGTCGTTCCTCGAGACCTCGTACCTCCTCATCTACGGCGAGCTGCCCACCCGGACCCAGCTCGACGAGTTCCGGTTCGGCATCCGCAAGCACACGCTGCTGCACGAGGACGCCAAGCGCTTCTTCGACGCCTTCCCGAAGGACGCCCACCCGATGGGCACCCTCTCGTCGGTGGTCAGCGCCCTGTCGACCTTCTACCAGGACAGCAACGACCCCCACGACCACGACCAGGTGCAGCTCTCGATCCTGCGGCTCATGGCCAAGCTGCCCACGATCGCGGCCTATGCGTACAAGAAGTCGATCGGCCAGCCGTTCCTGTACCCCGACAACTCGCTCGATCTGGTCGAGAACTTCCTCACGATGATGTTCGCGGTGCCGTCGGAGCGCTACGAGGTGAGCCACAACACGGTGGTCACGCTCAAGCAGCTCCTGATCCTGCACGCCGACCACGAGCAGAACTGCTCGACCAGCACCGTCCGCCTGGTCGGCTCGAGCGAGGCGAACCTCTTCGCCTCCATCGCCGCCGGGATCAACGCGCTCTGGGGCCCACTGCACGGTGGCGCCAACCAGGCCGTCATCGAGATGCTCGACCGCATCACGGCCGACGGTGGCGACGTCGACAAGTACGTCCGCATGGCCAAGGACCCCGACGACCCGTTCCGGCTCTCCGGCTTCGGGCACCGCGTCTACAAGAATTACGACCCACGCGCCCGCATCCTCAAGGAAGCCTGCCACCGGGTGATCGGCGATCTCGGCAAGATGGACCAGCAGCTCGACCTCGCGCTCCGGCTGGAGGAGGTCGCCCTGGAGGACGAGTACTTCGTGGAGCGCAAGCTCTACCCCAACGTCGACTTCTACTCCGGCCTCATCTACCGGGCGATGGGCTTCCCCACCCAGATGTTCCCGGTGTTGTTCGCGATGGGGCGGCTGCCCGGGTGGATCGCACACTGGGTGGAGATGATGGAGAGCCCGGCCACCAAGATCGGCCGGCCCCGCCAGATCTACACCGGCGCGACCAAGCGTCCGTACGTCCCCGTCGACGAGCGGGGCTGACGCTCCGGACCGTTGTGGTCCCAGCCTCCAGCGCCTACGCGCCGATCTTGGAGTTGTAGTCGTCGATCGCCGACGGTCGCGTTCGACGACGCCTCCTTCAGCGCCGTCTTCGGGTCCTTGCCCTCGAGGAACATGCTGTTCTCGGCGTCGCGCAGCGCGTCGCGGGCGCCGGTGTAGTTGCCGATCACCGAACCCGGACGTGGCGACGTTGTTCGGTCCGTTCGGCCAGCTGGTCGTACGCCACCTTGTAACGCGGGTTCTGCGCCCAGTACTGCTGCATCGGCGCGCTGTCGGCGGCCGCCTTGCGGATGGGCAGGTAGCCGGTGCCGATCGCCCAGGTGGTGAGGCTGTCGGGCTGGTCGAGGAACTTCAGGTACTTCCACGCCGCCGCCTGCTTGGCCGGGCTCGACTTGTTCACCATGAACAGCTCGCCGCCGCTCACCACACGCCGCC
Source organism: uncultured Actinomycetes bacterium (assembly GCA_963809795.1). GTDB lineage: Bacteria > Actinomycetota > Acidimicrobiia > IMCC26256 > DASPTH01 > DASUAS01. The sequence goes on along the minus strand of CAWELN010000015.1, from coordinate 20,214 downwards.
CTTCGCCGACGCACTCGGCGCCGGGAACGGAGCGACGCCGAGCTCGACGTTGGGGACGTTGCCGCCGGAGAGCACCGAGCTGATCGTGCCGAGCGCGGCGCTGGTGTCGAAGGCCATCGCGTGCGACCCGCTCTGGATGCCGAGCAGGTTGTCGAACGTGCCGGTGCCGAGGTCGGGGTTGGTGGTGGCCAGGCCGTCCTTCACCATGCCCGACAGCCACGTGAAGATCTGGCGGCCGGTGGCGTCGTCGTAGACCGTCTTGGTGGCGCGGGCCTTCCGTCCGTTGCTGTTGTTCACGTACGTCTTGTTCGCGAGCGCCCGCCAGTGCTCGAAGATACCCGGGTCGGTCTTGAGCCCGAGCGGCGCCGAGACGCCGTTCGCCTTGAGCTTCTCGGCCGCGGCCCGCACGTCGTCGAGCGTCTTCGGCGGCGTGTTCGGGTCGAGGCCGGCCGCGGTGAACGCCTTCTTGTTGTAGTAGAGGACCGGGCCCGACGTGTTGAACGGCATCGCGTACTGCGTGCCCTGCACCGTGAAGTAGCTGATCACCCGGGGCAGGAAATCGGAGAAGCTGTACTTGTCGGCCTTCGCGCACACGCTCGCCGGCAGCACCGTCTGCGTGTCGATCATCTGCTGCTGGTCGGTCTCCTGCAGCTGCACGATGTCGGGCAGGTCGCCGCTCGCGAGGCCGGCCTTGTACTTGTTGAACGTCTGCACGTAGTCGATCTGGTTGACCAGGTTGACCTTCACGTCGCTCTGCGACGAGTTGAACGGGTCGGTGAGCTTCTGCAGCGTCTCCTCGTTCGGCGCGGTCATCGAATGCCACATGGTGATCTCGACCGGCGTGCCCGCCTTCTTCAGGGCGGTGAGTGGGCAACTGGTGCTGTTCGCCGCGCCGCGCCGGGGGCGACCGTCGCCATCGCCGACAACCCGGCGGCCAGCACGATCGCCGCCAGACCCGAACCCAGCCAGCGCTGCCACCCACGCATGTGCACTCCCCTGTCGATCCCGGATCCGGAGCCCAGCATGGCCGATGGTGTCGGCGACCCCGGCGTCAGGCGCCCGACGCGGGCCTGATCGACGACCGCGGCGTCCTCATCCCTTCACCGCGCCGGCGGTGAGGCCGCGCACGAGTTGCCTCTGGAAGAACAGGAGCAGGATCACGAGCGGGACCACCGCGATGATCGCGCCGGCGAACGTGATGTTGACCTGGTCGATGCTCACCGCTGCAACTGCTTCAGACCGATCTGCACCGTACGCAGCTTGTCGTCCTTCGTGATGAGCAGCGGCCAGAGGTACTGGTTCCACGCCGCGAGGAACGCGAACACGGTGAGCGCGCCGACCGCCGGCCGCGCCAACGGCACCGCCACCCGCCAGAGGAAGCGCCAGTGCCCGTAGCCGTCGAGGGCGGCGGCGTCGCGCAGGTCGTGCGGCAGGGTCAGGAACGCCTGGCGCATGAGGAAGGCGCCGAAGCCGGTGGCGAGGAACGGCACCGCCAGGCCCGCGTAGGTGTTGTACCAGCCGAGGTCGCTGATGGTGGCGACGTTGGTGACGATCGTGACCTCGAACGGCACCATCAACGTGGCCAGGAACACGACGAACAGGGTGCGCTTGAACGGGAAGTCGAGGAACGCGAACGCGTACCCCGCGAGGATGGCGGTGAGCACCTGCCCCACCGTGATGATGAAGGTCACGATGAAGCTGTTCTTCAGGTAGGTGCCCATGTGCCCGGCGTTCCACGCGTCGGCGTAGCTGTGCCACTGCGGGTCGGTCGGGAAGAGCTTGGGCGGCTGCCGGGTGATGTCGACCGGCCGGAGCAGCGAATTCACGATCGTGATGTAGATCGGGAAGATCACGATCAGCGCCAGCACGGTCAGCAGCGCGTAGCGGCCGACCTTCCCCCACCGGCGACGGCGGTGCAGCGCGCGGGCGTCGACCTCAACGCTCATACGACACCCTCCGCTCGAGCAGCCGGATCTGCAGGAGGGCGAGGATCAGCGTGAGGAAGAACAAGGCGACCGCGAGCACCGCCGCCTTGCCCGGATCGCTCTGCCGCTGCAACGTGTCGTAGATGTAATAGGTGAGCACGTTGGTCTTCTTGAGCGGGCCGCCCTGCGTGAGGATGTCGATCTGGCCGAACGACTGGAAGGCGAAGATGGTGCCGATCACCACCGCGAAGAAGATGGTGGGCGACATCATCGGCAGGGTGACGTGCCAGAACCGCGACCACGCGCCGGCGCCGTCGACCTTGGCCGCCTCGAACAGCTCGTCGGGCACGCTCTGCAGGCCGGACGCCATCAGGATGAACGTGAGCCCGAGCGTCTGCCACACGGTGACGACCGCCACCGCGACGAGCGCCCACGTCGGGTTCTGCAGGATCGTCGGGTTGGTCGTGAGCCCGAGCCACGGCAGCAACCCGACCGACGGGTTCATCAGCGTCCCGAAGACCACTGCCGCCACCGCGACCGAGGTCGCCACCGTCGACGAGAACAGCGTGCGGTAGATGCCGATGCCGCGCAGCTGCTGGTGCGCGAGCACGGCCAGCCCGAGGCCGAGGGCGATGCCCGCCGGCACGGTGAGGATCGCGAACAGGAAGGTCGTCTTCACGCTGTCGAAGAAGGTCTGGGACCCGAGCACCTCGCGGTACTGGTCGAACCCGACGTAGTGCTTGGGCAGTCCGGGGAACGGCGGGTTGCGGAAGAAGCCCAGGTACACGTTGTGCGCCAACGGCCAGAACACGAACACGCCGAACACGACGAGCGACGGGATCAGCAGCAGGTAGCCGAGACTCCGCTCCCGGCGACGCAACCGTCGACGCGCGGGCGACAGCGAGCGGGGCGACGCGGGTGCCGGTGAGGGCGTCCCCGTCGGCAGCTCGGTGGTGGCCACCGCGTCAGTCGCCGATCCGGGCGCCCGACACCGGATCGAACACGTGGAGCGTGCCGGCGTCGGCGACCAGGTAGGTGGTGCTGTCCTCCTTCGGCGCGGCCTCGTGCGCGTCCTGCCGCACGATCACCAGCTGCTGGTCGACGAGGCGGCACACCACGTGCCGCTCGTGACCGAGCGACTCGACCACGCTCACCGTGGCCGGGAGCCCCCCCGCGGACGCGAACCGGAGGTCCTCGGGCCGCACGCCGATCACCACCTCGTCGGGACCACTCCCCCCGACCGCCCGCGCGACCGCGGGATCGAGGGGAACGGCGCCGCCCGGGAGCTGCGCGACCAGCGTCTCGCCGGCGCGGTCGAGGCGGCCGGACACGGTGTTCATCGGCGGGCTCCCGATGAAGCGGGCGACGAACAGGTTCGCCGGCTTCGCGTAGACGTCCTGCGGCGCGCCGACCTGCTGGAGCACGCCGGCGTCCAGCACTGCGATCCGGTGCCCCATCGTCATGGCCTCGACCTGGTCGTGGGTGACGTAGACGATCGTCGCCGCGAGGCGCCGCTGCAGCTCCACCAGCTCGGCGCGGGTCTGCACCCGCAGCTTGGCGTCGAGGTTCGACAGCGGCTCGTCCATGAGGAACGCCTGCGGCCGCCGCACGATCGCCCGGGCCAACGCCACCCGCTGGCGCTGACCGCCGGAGAGCTGCGCCGGCTTCCGTTCGAGCAGCGTTTCGAGCGCCAGGCTCTCGGCCGCCTCCTGCACCAGTCGCGTGCGCTCGGCCGCCGGCACCTTGCGCGACCGCAACGGGAACTCGATGTTCCGCCGGACCGTCATGTGCGGGTAGAGCGCGTAGCTCTGGAAGACCATCGCCACGTCGCGGTCCTTCGCCTCGACGTCGTCGACCACGCGGTCACCGATGGTGATCGACCCCGCGGTCGGCTCCTCGAGCCCGGCGATCATGCGCAACGCGGTCGACTTGCCGCAGCCCGACGGGCCGAGCAGCACCAGGAACTCCTCGTCGGCCACCTCCAGGGAGAGGTCGTCGACGGCGGCGACGTCGTCGAACCGCTTCGACACGTGGTCCAGGGCGACCCGACCCATCTTCGGCGCCTCTCTTCGTCCGGTTCGACGGTCCGGGTGCGCCGCGGTCAGGCGGCGGGTTGGTCCTTCTTCGGCGGGCGCCAGAACGCGGCGAGGAACACGGCCGCGCCGCCGATGCCGACGATGGCGGTGATGAGCAGCGCCTTCCCGGGGTCGAACGGGAACACGAAGTCGAAGGCGTGGTCGAGCGACCACTTGCCCGGACCGATGGTGCCGAGCGTGATCGAGAGGACGGCCACGGTGGCGACGTACTCGTACCCCTCCTTGGCGCTGCTCAGGAAGAAGCCGTTCTTCAGGTGGTTCGTGAGCCAGGCCACGATCATCAACGCGCACACCCCGCCGTACGCGAGCGGGGTGAGGAACCCGAGCACGAGCAGGAACGGGATCGTCACCTCGGTGACCGTGACGGTCCACGCGTGCACCGGGCCGGGCTTCAGGCCGAGGCTCTCGAACCAGTTCGCCATCCCGGGCCCGGACTGGATCGACTTCACGTGCCGCCAGCCGTGGGCGAAGATCATGATCCCGACCCACACCCGTGCGAGCAAGACCGCGAAGTTCGCGGCGTCGCTGCCCAGATACATGTGCGCCTCCTCGTCGGGACTGGTCCCTACCACGGACCCTCCGGCCCGGCGCCGAGGACGCTACCCCGCGACGTGACGCAGCCGCGGCACCAGTCCCGCCCGCGCCAGCATGCGCACCGCCCGCTCCTCCTCCACGTCGATCACGAGCGCCTCCCCGGGCTCGCGACCCACCACGAAGGACACCACGCAGTCGTCGCAGGCCCCGGTGTTCCGCATCACGCACTCGTCGCAGTTGATGGTCAGCATGCGGGCAGCGTGACACGGGGGTGTGACGCTCATCCGCGACCGTGGTGTCGGGCCGAGTGCCTGGTGGTCCGCGGTTTCGCGTCCGGACCCCGCTACGCTCCCCCAGTTCTCGCAGCAGGAGCAGGAACCCCATGTCGACCCACTCTTCGCGCGCGCGCCGCGTGGTCGCGGCGCTCGGCGCCTCCCTCTTCCTCGGTGCCGGTGGCGCGGCCGGCACACTGGCGCTCGCCGCGGTCCAGGCCGCGCCCGCCGACGCGGCCACGGTCACCGACGAGGCGTCCTTCCGCACCGCTTGGGACACCGACACCACGATCACCCTCGACGCCGACATCACCCTCACGTGTGCCGCCGGCGGTGAGGCGGTGCGCACCAGCACCGCGCCGTTCACGCTCGACGGCCAGGGCCACACCATCACCCAGAGCTGTGCGGGCGACCGCGTGTTGCACGTCAACGAGACGGGCGGCAACGGCATCGTCCAGCACGTCACGATCACCGGTGGGAGCAACAACCAGGGCGGGTTCGGCGGCGGGTTGTTCTACGACTCGAGCGGCACCCTCGCCCTCGACCACGTCGCGATCGTCGGCAACGTCAACTGCAGCGACGGTGGCGGCCTCGACTACGAGGGCCACTCCCTCACGATCACGCACTCGACCATCGCCAACAACATCTCCGGCGGGTTCGGCGGTGGGATCTGGGCCGGTGTCTCCGCCACGTCGATGGTGAACTCCACGCTGAGCGGCAACACCGCAGACGCCGCCGGCGGGTTGGAAGGCGGGGGCAGCGAGCTGACGCTCACGTACTCCACCGTCGTCCAGAACGGCTTCGGCGAGGGCAGCGCACCGTCGTGCAGCCAGCAGATCACGGGGGCCAGCGGCCACACCGGTGGCCAGGCGGCGGCGATCAGCCCCGGCGACGCCCAGCTCGTCCTCAGCGCCGAAGCGACGGGCGCGGCGGCCGGCGACGCGCTCACGTCGTTCGCTTCGGTGGTGGCCCTCCCGCTCGGCGGGGAGACGAACTGCTCGGTCGATCCGGCAAGCGTCGACAGCCAGGGTGACAACTACTCCGACGACGGCACCTGCGGGTTCACCGGCACCGGCGACCGCCAGAGCGCCGGCGACCCGGGCTTGGGCGCGCTGGGCGCGAACGGCGGCTTCGCGCCGACGCAGGTGCCCCAGCCCGGGAGTCCGCTGCTCGACGCCGTGCCCCTCGACGCGTGCCAGGCCGGTTCCGCAGCCGGGATCACGACCGACGAGCGCGACGTCACCCGTCCGCAGGGCGACGGCTGCGACATCGGTGCGGTCGAGGTCGTCGTGGCCGCGCCGCTCGTGCTCGCGCCGCGCTTCACCGGCTGAGCCGGGCCGCCGAACCCGGCCGGCGCCTCAGACCTCGATCGAGAGCTGCTCGATGCTCGCGCCCGACGCGCCGCACCAGCGGCAGGTGACGGTCTCGACCGTCTCCTCGAGGACCTCCTCGTCCTCCACCGTGAGCTCGCCACCGACGCTGAAGTGATGGAAGGCGCGGGTCCGGCGCGAGGCGACGACGTCGAACCGGGTCAGGTTGCCGCAGGCCGAGCACCGGAACCGGGTGGTCACGCCGGCACCGCCGCCCGGGAGCGCCGACGGGCGGCCCACGCGCGGCCGCCCTCGACGAACAGCTGCACGAGCAGCGCCGTGACCAACGCCCACACCGCGGTCGCGATGGCGAGGCGTACGTAGCGGCCGCTCCCCGTCCCGACGAAGATGTCGAGCACGTCGTCCTTCTTGATGAAGCCGAGCTCGTACGCAGGCCACGCGGTGATCACGAAGCCCAGCGGGACGGCCACGACCCACGCGAGGAGTCGCCAGTACCACGAGACACGCTTGCTCTGCGGTGCCGGCGCGGACGTCTTCGTCGCGCGTCCGCGGCGCCGGCCGTCGCTCGCGTCCTCGACCGGCCCCGCCGCGGAGACCGTCGCCGACACCGCCGCGGCGGTGGTGACGGGTGCGGCGCGCGTCGCCGGGTCGGCAGTGGTGACGTCCGGCGCGTTCGGATCGCGGCGCCGGGGAGGCGGCGCGATGGTTGCCGAACCACCGTTGCTCCGGCGCGGGGGCGGAGGGGGTCCGCCGGTGCTCACCGGCGGTGGCACCTTCAGCACCTGACCACAGCGTTCGCAGCGGAAGGTCGGCGCGTCGGGGAGGTCGTCGAGCCGGTGACGGGCTCCGCACGCGGGGCACTCGAGGGCGCGGGCCATCAGCCGACCCCGCTCTCCCGCGCCGCCACGCTGACCCGCACGAAGGCCTCGAGGGTGGCCGCGGCTCGCCCGTCGTCGATGAGCTCGGCGGCGAGATCGACGCCGGCGGCGAGGTCGGGCACCACGTCGGCTGCGAGCAGGGCGGCGGCGGCGTTGAGCCGGACGATGTCGCGGATCGGCCCTTTTGCCCCCGCGAACACCTGATGGACCGCCTGGGCGTTGCCCGCCGCGTCGCCGCCGGCGAGGGCGCCGAGGTCGGCCCGCGGGATGCCGACGTCGAGAGGGTCGATGTCGTAGATGCGCACCTCGCCGTCCTCGAGCTCGTAGACGGTCGACGTGGTGGTGACCGTGAGCTCGTCGAGCCCGTCGTGCCCGAAGAACACGAGCGCACGCTCGACACCGAGGGTGGCCAACGTGCGGATCACCCGCTCGGCCATCACCGGATCGGAGACGCCGACGGTGCGGCGCGACGCGCCCGCCGGGTTGGCGAGGGGGCCGAGGAAGTTGAAGGTCGTCGGCGTGCCCAGCTCGCGGCGCACCGGCGCGGCGAAGCGCATCGCCGGATGGAAGCGCTGGGCGAAGCAGAAGCCGATGCCGACCTCGCGCACACAGCGGCTCACGCCCTCGGGACCGAGGTCGATGACGACGCCGAGCGACTCGAGCACGTCCACGGACCCGCACTTCGACGATGCCGCCCGACCGCCGTGCTTGGCGACCCGCGCCCCGGAGGCGGCGGTCACGATGGCGGCCATGGTCGAGACGTTGACGGTGCCGGCGCCGTCGCCGCCGGTGCCACAGGTGTCGACGAGCGGCACCCCGAGGTCGGTCAGGTCGACGTGCTCGGCGAAGTCGAGCATGGTCCGCACGAGCGCCGCCAGCTCGGCTGCGGTCTCCCCCTTGGCCCGGAGCGCGACTCCGAATGCGGCGATCTGCGCGTCGGTGGCGTCGCCCGACAGGATCTCCGACATCGCCTGTTCGACGAGGTCGTCGGGGAGGTCGTCGCGCCGGAGCAGGCGCCCGATCACCTCGGGCCACAGCGCTGCATTCATCCGCCGGATGCTACCGGCGGCGGTACGGGACAAGCCCGCACCTGGACGGCCGACTAGGCGCTCCTGCGCCGCTGGCGCACCAGCCGCCGTCGCTCGCGCTCGTCGAGACCACCCCACACACCCTGCTTCTCGCGGGCGATGATGGCGTGCTCGAGGCACGGCTCACGGACGGGGCAGACCGCGCAGATCTCCTTGGCCGCCTCGCCACCGTCCTCCGACTCGGGCGGCGGGTAGAAGAGCTCAGGGTCGGCTCCCAGACATCGTGCGTACTGGCGCCAGTGGTTCGTCATGCGATTCGTGCCTTCGTGTTCCGAGCCGGGGAGAGGCCGGTAGGCCTCATCCAACACCCTCAGCTTCGGCTGTTCTTCCCCCGTTCCTGAGAGTTCATTCTCCGTTTTCGTCACAGTGGTTCGAGTGGTCCGCGAGCGGCAGGGGGGCCCGAAAACGGCCTCCCGTAGGATGGGGCGGGTGACGCCGACGGTCCCGGAGAGCACCCCGACCGCCCTCCGCGGCCCCCGGGGCCAGGTGCTGGCCCTGGCCGCGGCCCTCCTGCTCACCGTCCCCGGCGCCCTGGCCCGCATCACCGGCGGCGGCCTGGGCGAGGTGAGCGCCCCGATCGTGTTCGGGATCGCCATCCTCGGATCGGCGTTCCTCCTGGCCTGGGCGGCGGAGGCGCTGCAGCTCGACGTGTCCCAAGGCCTCGCGCTCACGGTCCTCGCGCTGATCGCGGTGCTTCCCGAGTACGCGGTCGACTTCACGTTCGCGGCCAAGGCGGGCGAGGACCCGGAGAAGTTCGCGCCCCTCGCGCTCGCCAACATGACCGGCGGGAACCGGCTGCTCATCGGAGTCGGCTGGCCGCTCGTCGTCCTCCTCGCGGCGTGGCGTATGACGAGCATCGCCCGCAAGCAGGGGTATCAGGGCGAGCTCGACACCGACGTGCATCTCGAACGACCGCACGCGATCGAGATCACGTTCCTGGCGCTGGCCACGCTCTACTCGCTGACGCTCGCGCTGAAGCGGACGCTCACGATCTTCGACTCGGTGATCCTCATCGGCATCTTCGTCTTGTTCGTGATTCGCATCAGTCGGCGCGCCCTCCGGGGAACCGCATCTCGTCGGCCCCGCGCGACTGATCGGCGCGTTGCCCACGACGCTGCGGCGCGTCGTCGTCGGCACCCTGCTCGCGTACGCGGCCGCGGTCATCTTCCTGTGCGCGGAGCCCTTCGCCGAGTCACTCGTGCACCTCGGTGAGCAAGCGGGCATCAGCACCTTTCTCCTGGTGCAGTGGGTGGCGCCGCTCGCGTCGGAAGCTCCCGAGCTGGTCGTCGCCGCGCTGTTCGCGTGGCGGCTGAACACGAGCGCCGGACTCGGCACACTGCTGTCGTCGAAGGTGAACCAGTGGACGTTGCTCGTCGGCTCGCTCCCGATCGTGTACGCGGTGTCGGCGGGTCACCTCTCCGGACTCCCGCTCGATTCCCTCCAGCGCGAGGAGCTGTTCCTCACTGCGGCGCAATCCGTGTTCGCGATCGCGGTGCTCGCCAACCGCAGCATGAGTGTGCGCGAGGCGTGGTTGCTCTTCGGTCTGTTCATCTCGCAGTTCGTGCTGGGTGGCGTGCTGCCTGATGGACTGCGCGAGCTCGAACGCCTCGGGGTAGGAGCGGTCTACCTCGTGCTCGCGGCGTGGATCTTCGTGCGGCAGCGGTCGTACCTCAAGCCGCTGGTGCGAGACGGCCTGGTCGTACCCGTCGACGAGCTGTTCCACGAAGAAGCGACCGACGAGGCAAGATCGTGACCGTGAACTCCCCCGAAACGCCCATCGACGAAGGCCCGCTGGTCCAGTGGCCGGCGGTGCTGCGCGGTGCGTTGCTCGGCCTGTGCGTGCTGGCCGCGGCGAGCGTGATCGAGGCGATCCTCGACCGCAACGTCGACTCGTTCAACGACAGCGGGTGGATCTACCCGCTGTTCGTCGCGATCCTGATCGGCTACGCGTTCGGCGGTTGGCAGGCCGGGCGCATGGCGCCCGACGCCTTCCTCACCAACGGTGCGCTCGCCGGCGTGGGCGCGTTCGTCCTGTGGATCCCGGTCCGGATCGCCATCTGGCTGGTGCGCGACGAGAACCGCGGGCTGTTCAGCGGCCACAGCCCGGCGCTCCGGCCGGGCCAGCTCTTCGGTCACCTGGTGATCGCAGCGGGGCTCGGCATGCTCGGCGGGTTCTTCGGCTCGCGATCGGCCGCCCGGGCGCGGCGCAACGCGTCGTAGGCTGGTCGGCGGTAGCGAGTCGGCCGGGTGGCCGCGGACCGGCGAGACCGGTTCCGAGGAACGTCCGGACTCCGTAGGGCACGGTGCTGGGTAACGCCCAGTCGGGGTGACCCGCAGGACAGCGCAACAGAGAGCAGACCGCCGATGGCGCCGGGTTCGCCCGGCGCACAGGTAAGGGTGAAACGGTGCGGTAAGAGCGCACCAGCGCCCGGGGCGACCCGGGCGGCTCGGCAAGCCCCACCGGGAGCAAGGCCAAGCAGGGTGAGGACGGCCCGTCCTTCGATCCCGGGTAGGCCGCTCGAGCCGTCGGGAGACCGGCGGCCCAGATGGATGGCCACCACGGACCTCGGTCCGCACAGAATCCGGCGTACAGGCCGACTCGCTACCACCTCGCCTCGCCGGAGCGCCTAATATGGCCTCTGACCAGCACTTTTAGGCTGTCCGTGAGTCGCCGTCAGTGACCGCCAGCAGTCCCGAAAAGTCCTCAATGCTGAGGACTTTTTGAGGACCTGAGGACTTTTTGAGGACTCGCGGAAGGCCGTCGGCAGGGTGGGAGCGGCGCGATGGCGAGCATCGACAAGCGGCCGGACGGGCGGTACCGGGCTCGCTGGCGGGAGTATCCGGGCGGCCCGCAGAAGACCCGCCAGTTCACGAGGAAGGGCGACGCCGAACGCTTCCTCGACGGGATACGCGGCGAGCTGGCGCGCGGCCTCTACATCGACCCTGACGGGGGCCGGGTGCGGTTCCGCGAGTACGCCGAGCAGTGGCGAGCCGCACAGATCCACCGGCCGTCGACCGCCGCGCAGGCCGAGACCTACCTGCGCGTGCACGCCTATCCGTTCCTCGGGAATCGGGAGCTCGGCACGGTGCGCCGCAGCGAGATCCAGGCGTGGGTGAGACAGCGAAGCGAAGTCCTGGCACCGTCCTCCGTCGAGGTCGTGTACCGCTGGGTGGCGACGGTCTTCAAGTCGGCGGTCGCCGATCGGCTGATCCCGATCCTCCCCGTGCGTGAACGTGAAGCTTCCGAAGAAGGACACCGCAGAGCTCGTTCCCTTGAGCGTCGACGAGGTAGAGCGACTGGCTGCGGCGATGCCCGAGCGGTACCGGGCACTGATCGTGTTCGACGCCGGCATGGGACTGCGCCAGGGCGAATGCTTCGGACTCACGATCGACCGGATCGACTTCCTTCGTCGTCAGGTGCGTGTCGATCGCCAGCTCATCAGCGTTGTCGACGCCAAACCGAAGTTCGGGCCGCCCAAGAGCCAGGCTGGCTTCCGCACGGTGCCCATGCCCGCGGTCGTTGCCGACTCGCTGAGCGTGCACCTGGCTCGCTTCGCGACGGGGCCCGCCGGGCTCGTGTTCACCAACAAGTTCGGTCGCCCGCTCCAGCGCAGCGCGTTCGGCACCGCCTGGCATCGCGCAGCACGAGAGGCCGAGATTCCCGAGTGGGCGACGTTCCACGACCTTCGCCACTTCTACGCCTCGCTGCTGATCTCGCGAGGCTGTTCCGTAAAGGCTGTACAACGTCGCCTCGGGCATCAATCAGCCATGGAGACGCTCGACACGTACTCCCACCTCTGGCCCGACAGTGACGACGAGACTCGTGACGCCGTCGACCACGTTCTCGGCAGGGTTCGAGCGGTGAGCTAACGCGTGACCGGCGGTGAATGCGCGCTGGGTTCGAGTCCCACGGAGGGCGATTCCGTACCGGCAGGGGTCCGCCAGGACAGACACCGACCGGCAGCTATGACGCGGTCACCAAGAGCCGACCGGTCGATCCCGCGAGACGCAGATCGCCGGTTCCGGCATGTCGTCGCGTCGCTACCGCGGCGTCGTTCTGTTCGGGCACCTGAGCACGGCGAGCGGTTCGCCGTAACGGATGCCAGTGCGGGTCAGTGACTGGCGGGCCACTGTGGGCATGTCGCGCGGTAGGTCTGGCCCGGGAGGTACTGGGCCCATTCGGCGTGTGTGAGGTTGCGGCCGGCGATGCGACACGCGGTCCGCTGCCAGGAGTGCCGGTCGACGTCCAGCACCGGAGTGACGCCCTGCCAGGAGCCGAAGACGACCTTCGTTCCGCGGGGGTTCGCGACGGCCGGAGTAGCCGTCGGCAGTTGTGATGCTCAGGGGCTCGCCGACCGGCTGGAGTGTCGCCGTATCCCACAGGTCGACACGGCCGCCGACCTCGAAGCTCGACGTCACGAAGCGCGCGCCGCCGTCGACGAACGCCAGCCCGTTCGGCCCGTAGGGAAGGATCAGCGTCCGATGGCGCCAGGTCGCCGTATCGTAGAGGAGGACCTTGCCGCCGTTGATCTCGAAGATGCCGATCGCCAGAGTCCGGCTGTCGGGTGTGAACGAGACCCCGTTCAAGTCGGTGCCTCCGCCCGTGGTCAGCAGCTTCTTGCCGGTGGCGACGCTCGAAGACGGTCGCCGTCACGCTGGTCGCGTCGGCGACGGCGAGCAGGCGCCCATCGGGGCTGAACCAGACGAGGCCTGTTGGCCGCGGTGAGCGATCGTCTCCCGACAGGGTGGCGTGGGTCGCTGACGTCCCAGAGGCGGATCGAGTCGGGCGGGTCACTGGTCACGAGGACCGGCCGGTGCGGGTCCCAGGCGAGAAGGGTCGGGGAGGCCCCGGCGGTCTTGACGTGCGAGAGCTCCCGGCCGCTGGCCCGGTCCCACAGGGTGAAACTGCCGTCGAGGCCGCCGGCGGCGATGATCCGCCGGGAGGGGCTGAACGCGAGGTAGGACTCGGTGGCGACACGTCCGCCGAGGAGGCTGCGCGCGCGGCTTTCCAGTGGCTGCGTCGAACACCAGGACGCGTTTGTCGCCGACGCCGACGGTAACGACCTCGGCGCCGTCGGGAGTGAACTGTCCGTGCGCTCCGTTGTCGGTGAGCGGCGGTCCGCCCGTGTGGCCGCGAAAGTCCGTTTCCAGCGTCGGAACGCTCGAATCGAGTTTCCACACGGCGGCTTCGTCGGCGCCGAACGTGAGGAGTCGATTGTCGGGCAGGATACGCCCGGGTACGCGAATGCGGAGTGGATCTGCATTGGCTCGCCAATTCGGACGGCCGCTGGAACCTTGAACACACGGATCGCGCCGTCGTCCGCGTCCGACGTGGAGAGCAGGCGGCCCCGTCCGGACTGAACGTGGGGGACGACGCGGCCGCGGGATGGGATCCGAGGGACAGCTCGCTGCGTTCGGCTCCGGTCTGGCCGCGTGCCCACAGTACGACTCGATCGTCCACGGTGGTCGCGAGGGTGCCGCCGTCCGGGCTGAATCTCCCAGGCGTCCCGTCGACGACCGCGACCTGTCGGCGTGTGTCCACGTCGAAGATCGTCGTGCGCTGCGACACGGAGCCGGCGGCGGCCATCAGGTTCCGGTCGGGACCGCCGCCGAACGCCGCCACCGGCACGTCGCTCCCTTGGACCGGGAAGCTGAAGACGTCACCGACCTTGCTCGGATGCTTGGGGTCGTGGAGGTCCCAGAGGGCGAAGACGCCCGTGTCGCTGACGGTGTAGAGGCCTGTCGCCCCCGTGAACGCGCCGTACACGACGTTCCCGCCCGGCTCGATGGGTGGACCGACGGGTTTGCCGGTCGCGACACGCCAAATCGTGACCTTGCCGTGGATGCCTCCGCTGACGACGGAGACTCGCGGTGCCGGAGTTGAAGAGGGAGACGAACGCCCCCTCACTGTTTCCCCGCAGCGTGCGCACGAGCCGGCCGGTTGCGAAACCGAGATCCGGATGTTGCCGTCGTTGCCCGGGGCGGCGATCAGCCCGTTGATCGTCGGAGAATCTCGGATACGCCACTGGTGTGTCGAAGTGCACGACCCGCTCGAGTCCGGCGGGTCGGTGGACGACCGCGGCCTCGAGGCCACCGTCGGTCGTGATCGACGGCTGCACCTTTCTCCTCGACGCCGAGGAGCAGCGTGAGGTCGTACTGTGTCGCAGGCAGGCTGGGCGCGCGCCAGCTGGTCAGCGTCTGCGCGAGCGTCGCGGCATCGGTGGCGCGGGTCGCCTGCCGATTGGCATCGCTTCGCTGAACGATCGCGAGCGAGCCCGCGACCAGGGCGACGGCCAGCAGGACGGCGAGGCCGGTCGCGAGCGAGCGCAATCGGCGGGCCGTCCGGGCGGCGCCCGCTCGCGGCGCGTTGCTGCGCGGCACTTGCGGCCTCGAGGAACTCGCGCTCGACTGCGTTGGCTTCACCGGGGTGGGCAGCGGACCGGTACCGAGCGCGGCGTCGAGACGCGTACCGCGGTAGAGCTCTGTGGGATCGCGGCCCCCGGTGTCCCATTCACGGCGGCAGCCGCAATCCGGTGGTGCAGCCGGCGACCGCCGCGGTCCTCCTCAACCAGCGGGCCGAGGCGCGGCCACTCCCGGAGCACCGCCTCGTGTGTGACCTCGGCGGTGCCGTCACCCGTGGTCACGAGCCGCCGGGCGACCAGCGTCTCGAGACCCGGCTCTCGCCGATCTCACCTAGCTCGGCGATCGGCACACGCCGGCGCACGTCATCGGAGCCATGCCCCGGTTCGGCGAGTCGCCAGATATTCAGGAAGTCGCGCACGCGCTGCTCGAGGGGGTCGAACTGCAGGTAGGTGTCCTCGGCGAGCCGGGCGACCGCACCGGCCACGCCCCCGCTGTCGTGGTAGCCGGCATGCGTGAGCACCCCGCCGCGCCGGCGAACCCACGTCTCCAAGAGCGCGGTCGACAGCAACGGGACGCCCCGGTTGGCCTGCGACGTCGGCGGCAATCACGTCCGCGAGCCCGGGTTCGAGCGTCAGGGCCGCTCGGCGCGCCGGCTCCTCGATCGCGGCGTGGACCTCGTCGTCGGTCATCGGACCGACGAGCAGCTCGCTACCCGCGAGCAGCCCGCGCGAACGCCGGGTACGCGGCGAAGCGGTCGTAGAAGTCGCCGCGGAACACCACCACGATGGTCGCCCAGCCCTTCGGTGCGGTGCAGGCCTGCACGATCGCGGCCAGGAACGCGCTCCGCACGTCCTCGAGCTCGGTTGTGAACAGCTCCTCCAGGTGGTCGACCACGACGGTCACCCGGTGCCTGGCACCGGACCGGAGCGGATCGCGGGCGACGACCTGCTCGAACTCGGCCGCATCACCAGGCCCGACGAGTACGGTCTCCCACCCGCGTACTTCCGGCAGTATGCCGCGCTGCAACGCGGGAATGAGTCCGGCGCGAACGAGCGACGACTTGCCGCTTCCCGACGGTCCGATTACTGCGACGAACCGGGACACGGCGAGGCGGGCGACGAGTTCGTCGATCAGCCGATCACGACCACAGAAGAAGGCTTCGTCCTCCGCATCGAAGAAGGCGAGCCCTTTGTAGGGGCATGCCCCCGTACCCGGGGGTCGCGTCGCGTCGGCTGGTTCGCCTTCGTGGCGTCGGAACGCTCCTCGGTAGGCCCGCTCGCCGACGCTTGTCGTGATCTCACCGTGCACGATCCGCAGATCTCGCTGCGCGATCTCGGCCGGGCGATCGCACGCTCGACCCGTTGGTCGAGCTCGGTCTCCGCGAGCCGGACGGCCAGCTCGTCCACGCCGGCGTGGGTTACCGGCCGCCTCGTCGCCGACGGCGACGGCAAGCTCCGGTGCGGGCACCCTTCCGAGCCGGGACTCGAGGAGTGCAGCGACCTCTTCATTGGTGAACGGGGGAAGGGGCGCGACTCCGCCGTCCACCACGATGGTGCCACCCCGCGTTCTCGGTCCGGCGGGGAGCCGGTCGTGGCGATGACCAACACCGGGCAGCGGACGGTCCGGCGAGATCAGGTTTCGGACGACCGCGACGGTACCCGAATCAGCCCGATCGAAATCGTCGACGAGGAGCACCGTGGGCTTGCCGGTCGATCGCACTAGCTGGCCGACGAAGTCGTGCAGGCCCGCCGTGAAGCTCTCGACGTCGCGGTTCATGGAGAGATTGCGTGCCCGGCGCGTCGCCCCCACCTCCGTCGAGCGGTGACCGCTTCGAGCAGCGGTTCCAGTGGCGAGATCTGGTTCGTCGACGTGGCGCCGTACATGACTGCGCAACCCTGTGGACACGCGCGCCTCCGAAGCTGGTGAGCAGGGTGGTGCGCCCCGATCCCTGCTCGCCACGTACCAACGCTCCGATTGGTCCACCCTCGGCGCGGGAAACGCAGGCGTCGAGCCACGCTGTCTCCGCGCCGCCGACCGATCAAGCAGGACATCCCGCCCGAGCGCAGCCGGCAGAACGGGCTGCCAGGACTCTGATTGGCTGCGGGTGGGATCCGGTGGGGCCCAGTCGAGCTCGGGTTTCTGCAGCAGGATCGCTTCTTCGAGGTTCCGCAACGAAGCGCTCGGATCGATCCCCGCGCCAGCTCCTCGGCGAGCTGGGTGCGTACCGGGCCGAAGGCGCGCAGCGCGTCGCCTGCCGACCTGCGCGGTACAGCGCGAGCATGAGCTGGCCCCACAGTCGCTCGCGGATACGGGAACTCGAGTCACTGACGCGACTCGAGCTCGCCGCAAGTCTCGCTCCGTAACGGCCCAACCGCAACTTCGCCCTCGACGCGCTCCTCGATCGCGACAACGTGAAGCTCTCGCGAGCCTCGCCGGCTTCGACCGCGCGCGAAGTCAGCGGACGCGAATTTCGCGAACGCCCGCCCTCGCCACAACCCCAGCGCCTCATCCAGCGCAGCGAGGGCACCTGTGGGTCGTCGTGCTGTGCACGATGCTGCCCGTCGCCAACCAGGACTTCGAACCCGCCGGCGTCGCAGGATCCCGGCTCGACCCGCAGGAAGTAGCCCGGCGCTTGCGTCATCACTCGTCCGTCCCGGCCGGGTGCACCCTGGAGGAGCGAACGCAACTGGTGCACCTGCTTCTGCAACGCAACAGACTCGCTGGCCGGTGGCGTGTCACCCCAGACGGCATCGATGGAGCTGGTCGCTCAACACCACCGAATTTGCCTGCACCAGCAAGCAGGCGAGGAGGAGGCGTGTCTTCGGACTGCCCAGCTCGACGACCCGGTCGTCCACAATGGCCTCGATCGGCCCGAGGACTCGAAACGCGACCCGACGTGCGGTGGCCCCCACCTCTCGATCGTCGCGCCGGGCGTCGCCGTTCACCACCGGAGAAACGCTGTTCGGCGCACCCGTGCAAATGCTCGGTTCGAACCCCGGAAACGCCTCGCCGGAGAAGAACCCCCCGGCGAGCAGCTCCGCGCCGAACGTCCCGGACGGCTGGCGTCGGGCTCGGTGTCGGATTCACGGGCACGCGGACCGAGCCGATCGCGGCCCGGTTCAGGCGTACCGATCGCGGTCAGGGTTTCAGGCGACAGCCCGCTCTCGACCGGCGCGCGGATTCCCCGCCGGGATCTCGGCGAGAATCCGGTCGAGCGTGGCGCCATCGGGCACCGGAGTCGTGTACTTGAACCCGTACAGACGTCCACCAACCGCGGTGTTGGCCTCGTCCGCAACCGCGATGTCCACCAGCTGTTGCGTAGCGGGCGACAACGCGGCAATGACGCCCCCGCGGACGTCCGCCGGCATCGTCTCAAGCTCAGCGGCCAGATAGCCGAAGTCGACCGTGCACTCGGGTCCCGTCGGCGCACGCCCGATCGCCACCTGCGGGGTCGTGGCCGACGAACTCGACGTCGCGACGACCGCCCCACCGGCGACGCCAGCACCGCGACCGTTGCCAGGGCACCGAACACCACGCGCCTGCGGCGTCGGTGCGGCTTCGACGATGAGGGAAGGGTGTTCGTGTCCATGAGGGCCTCCTGCCTCGGTCTCCCGAACCCGACTTCGGGCTCATCTGGACCGTGCCTGAGACCGCTTGCGGCTCGCTACCGCCTCGCTTCCCGCCGATCGCAAAGGGCGGACGCGGGTCAGCCGCCGTGCGCGGCGAGCACGGCGATCAGAACCACGTGGCGCACACACGCCTGGCCTCGTAGTCCTCGTCAGCGCCCATCAGACATGCAACTGCGTGCTCGCAAGTAGCACCGAACACGTGTAACGGACACCGCCGGTCCGAGCTCAAGCGACCGCGCCAGATCGGCACATCGGTGCTCGGTCTCGGGCTAGGGCCGCCAACGAGCCGCGGTAGCGCGTATCGCCCGCTCTGGCCCGGTTATGAGAGGTCGGTGCGGCGGGCGGGTCGGGGCCTGGTAGCCGTGGCCGGCGAGCCAGCTGCGTGCATGTCGAGGCGGGTGTCGGCGTCGAAGCGGATGCCATCGCGGTGCGGGTACCTCGGCGGGATCCCGTTCGAGCACGGAACGAAACCGCCCGAACGCGCCGCGCTGCTCGGTTGCTTGAGTGAGCCTGACTGCGAGGTCGTGGTCGTCGACGGTGGCGATGAAGCGTTGCAGGTCGCGGTAGGCGTCGTGTGAACTTTCACCCTTGAGGAACAGCCAGCGCGTCACCGTCGCTGAAGTCGACGTCGAGATCGTCGCCCGTCCCGAGGTCGCCATGGTCGTGAACCACCCTGTCCCGGTCTGCAGATCGAGGTAGTTCTCGCCGCCGGGTTGCTGGCTGAGCGCCTCACCTACTTCGTCCAGCTCGACCGGTAGCGGGCGCAGCGGTAACGCAGACCTGCCGACGACATGGTCAAGGGCATCGGCGAGCTCCCCGTCGCCGTCCCAGCGCCGCTCGCGCAGCTGCTCGACGAGCCGGTCGACCACACCGGACAGGTCGCTGCCCGCGAGCTCGAGCACCCCCAACAGTGTGTCGCCGATCTGCTGCAAGGCGTCGAAAGGCACGCCCTCGCACAACACACGGTCGAGCGTGCCAGGATTGCCCGAAGCTGCTCGCCGCAACGACTCGAGCCAGACATCGTGACCCACCCGAACCTCCGACCCGGACCCTACGACACACCATGCTGCAGGGCAGGAGACCTCGAAATATCACTCCCGAGCGGGCATTGCGCGCAGCACCGAGGCGCGCTCCTTGCTGCGACGATGTTCGGATGGCGTCCATAGAGGTGCGGCGAATCAGGCGAGACGAGGGGCCGGTGCTCCGAGCAAGTTCAGGCTCCGCGCGCTCGGCGGACCGCGCCGCACGCCTTCGCGGTGACCCTTTCCGAGGCGAGCCTGAAAAGCGATGCCGACTGGGCGTCTAGGGCGGGCGCGCGGTCGGAGTTCGGGTCCTGCGGGATCGACCTTCTTCGCCGAGCGGGGGAACGAAGTCGTCGGTATGGCGGGGGCGCATGTGGCTGGAGATGCTTGCGAGCTTGTGGCGGTGTGGACTGCACCTGAGCAGCGCCGTGAGGGCGTCACCGCTGACGCGTAGTCGGGCGATCGAGGTTTGGGCTCGGGACGGTGGTGCGACCGAGCTTTGGACCGCCGTCGCCGAAGGCAACGAGATTGCAGCGGCGGTGTACGAGCGTCTCGGGTTCGAGCAACCGGCCTGCAACGGCCGATCGGATCTGACGGCTCGCGTGTCGAGTGGCGTTACGAGCGCGATATTACAGCAGCAGTAGGAACAGCACCGCGTGCCATACCTGCCTGGTACTGGCTCGATCGAGCGGCGCTGAGCCTGTCCCTATCCAATATGGAGAGGACGGGCATGTTTGGCGGCTTCACGAACGAGCTTTTCCGCAGTCTGTTCGGGCGAAACCGTGGAGGTATCGAACCACCAGGCGTCAGTATCGAGACCGCGGTCCACGTCGGTGTTGAGTCGCTCGTAGCCGTCGAACTCGAACCGTTCCCACTCAGGACGGGTGGAGTTCCGATGCCGACACACATCGATACTCGGGGCGAGGACGATGAGGCGCACTGGACGGGGCGACAGAGCGGTCACGAGCAGTTCCAGCGTCGCACGATCCTGAACGACCGTGTCCAAGAACACTGTGAACCCGTAGTCAACGAAGTTGCTCGCGAGCGCGCACATGTTGCGCAGGCACAGCTCGCGT
>CAWELN010000014.1:0-317391 GCA_963809795.1 uncultured Actinomycetes bacterium | reverse complement strand
GTCGGTCCGCACGCAGCTCAAGGTGAAGTACAAGAACAGCACGCTCGGCTTCTTGTGGTCGATGCTCAACCCCGCCTTGTACCTCGTCGTGTACTACATCGTCTTCCAGATCATCCTGGGCAGCGGGATCCCCAACTTCGTGATTCTTCCCGCTCTCGGGCCTGTTGGTGTGGAACCTGTTCTCCTACGTGATCGTGGGCGCCACCGGTTCCATCGTGGGTGGCGCCGGGATCATCAAGAAGGTCTCGTTCCCCGTGCGAGATCCTGCCGCTGTCGGCGGTGGGTGCCGGCCTCGTGCACTTCTTCCTGCAGACCGTGGTGCTGATCCTCGCGCTGATCCTGTTCCGGGTGTCGATCGGTTGGGAGTACCTGCCCCTCCTGCTGCCGGCGCTGGCGTCGTTGCTGCTCCTCGGTGCCGGCCTCGGCCTGTTCCTCAGCGCCGTCAACGAGCTGCGCGTACACGATGCACATGATCGAGCTCGGCGTCGCTCGTGTGGTTCTGGATGACCCCGATCGTGTACCCGTTCATGCTGGTCGTGCAGAAGGGCGGGCTGCTCGCCGCGCTCTACAAGTTCAACCCGATCGTCTGGATCGTGGTCACGTTCAACGCACCATCTACAACCGGGCGGTGGCGGTGAAGACCACCAACGGCGTGAAGACGGTCACGCAGATCCTCCCCGTCGACGCCGGCTTCGGGTACTACGCGTGGCACCTCGCGGTCGTGCTGGTCGTGTCGCTGGCGCTGTTCTTCCTCGGGCTCGCCTACTTCGGGCGAGTCGAGGGCAACTTCTCCGAGGACCTCGACCGTGACGACCTCGGTCTCCGTGCGCGACGTGTTGTGGCACTTCCGCCTGTACCACGAGCGCTACCACACGATGAAGGAGCGGGCCCTCAAGTTCGGAAAGGTCCCGTACGACGACTTCTGGGCGCTGCGCGAACATCAACCTCGAGATCGAAGAAGGCTCCACCTTCGGCCTGATCGGCGCAACGGGTCGGGCAAGTCGACCCTGCTCAAGTGCATCGCGGGGATCCTCCGACCGTCCACCGGCGAGATCGAGGTGCGCGGACGGCTCGCCGCTGCTCGAGCTCGGAGCCGGCATCCAGCGGGAGCTGACCGGTCGCGAGCACATCTTCCTCAACGGCTCGCTGCTCGGAATGTCGCGGCGAAGATGACCAAGCGCTATGACGAGATCGTCGCGTTCGCCGAGCTCGAGGAGTTCATCGACACCCAGGTGAGGTACTACTCGTCGGGCATGTACGTGCGCCTCGGGTTCGCCATGGCGGTCAACGTCGACCCCGACATCCTCGTGATCGACGAGGTGCTCGCGGTCGGAGACGAACGTTCCAGCGGAAGTGCATCGAGCGGATCCGGGCGTTCCAGCGCGAGGGGCGCACCATCGTGATGGTCTCTACGTGGTGGAATTGGCGCCAGATCTGCGACCAGGCCGCGGTGCTCGACGGCGGGAACCTCGTGGCGTCGGGACGGCCGGGCGAGGCGATCCGCAGCTATCGCGAGCATCTCCACCGGCTGTGCCCGGGAGGAGCTCGAGATCGTGCACCAGCCGCACGACGAAGCGCTGGACTTCCTCACCGACCAGGAACGGCGCCGCACGCTGCAGGTGTGCATGACCGGGAGTCGGATCGAGCACCTGGCCGGCGGCGCCCGCGGTCATCTCCTGCCCGACGCCGGGATCCGGATCCACGTGGAGTTCGAGTCGAAGCTCGACACGCAGGACGTGAACTTCGGGCTCGTGATCAACGACGTCGAGGGCCGGCTGGTGTTCGGCACCAACACGCGGCTCCTCGACCAGACGATCGAGATCCGCGAAGGCGTGGGGGAGGCGGTGTTCCAGCTCGACCGGATCCCCCTCCTCGACGGCACGTACACGGTCACGCTCGGGATCACGAGCTACGACGAAGGCGTCGTCTACGACTGGCGCGAAGAGGCACTGCAGTTCGAGGTGATGAATCCCGGCGGTTCGGTCGGGTACGCGGACATCCCCATCGAGCTCGAGGCGACCAGCTCGCCGTTGTCGCCGGGCGTGGTGAAGTGAACGCGACGGTGCCCTCGTCGTGACCGGGATCACCGACGAACCTTCATCCCCCGCGTTCCACCAAGTCCGGGTGATGGCCGAGATCGAGCAGGAGGCGCGCCGCCTTCGCCGTGACGACATCGTGCCCGCGAGCTCGGAAGCGCGAGCTCGACGTGATCTTCGGCCGGCTGGCGCCGCCGGCGGCGGCGGAGGACGACGAAACCGCCCTCTCCTCGGCCGAGGAGCTGGCCTACGTCGATCCGCACGCGCCGGTGGTGTCGTCGAAGCCGGCCGGGTCGGCGATGAAGCGCTTCGTCCGCAAGGTGGTGTTCTTCTACGGAAACCACCTCACCACCCAGGTCACCGTGTTCGTGACGACCATCTCGCGCTCGGTCCGGCTCCTCGGCCGCCGGGTGGAGGCGATCGAGGCGACCCTGCCGGGAACGTCGGTCCGGGCCCGGGAGGCGTTCGACGCCACGAGAACGGTCGACGACCTCTCCGAGTGGGGCCCGACAGTCAGCGACCTCGTCGCCGGCGGTCAGGGACGGGTGATGGTCGGCGAGTGCCAGGCGGCGGACCGGCGCGGGCGATCGTCGAGCGTGGCGCCGACGCCTACGGGGTGGAGCCCCGTTCCGCCCTCGCGGACCAGGCCGGGGTCGCGGGACTCGAGGTGCGGGAAGCCGAGGTGCTGGACCATCTCCGCCTGGTGCCCAGTGACGTGCTCGGCGGGGTCGTGCTCACCGGTTGCGTCGACCGTCTCGATCTTGGCGCCCAGCTCGCCCTCCTGGACCATGCCCGCCGAGGTGCTCGGACCCGGGGGAGTCGTCGCGATCGTGACCCAAGTGGCGACCCCGGCCACCTCGGCGGCGGCGCGCACACTGACCCACCTTGTGCCCGGTCGCCCGTTGCACCCCGAGACGTGGGCCCACCTCCTGGGGACGAACGGGTTCGAAGGGGTGCAGGTGATCGCGGGCGGCGCGACCCGTGTGTCGAGTCCGTTCCCGGCGACGACGAGGCCACCGCCACGATCAACCGGAACTTCGAACTGCTCGACAGCTCCTCGCTGGCCCCACCTCGGCGGCGATCGCGGGGAGACGGGAAGGCCGTTGACCGTGGTTCACCAGTCGCTCCGTCGCTGGCGGCGCGCGACGCGATCGGTGCGCACTCGCTCCGCGTCCAGCGCCTTCTGCAGAACCTCGGCTACGAATCGAACGTCTACGTCGACTGGACCAACGTCGTGAGCCGTCCCGACGTCCTGCCCTACCAGGAGTTCGACCGCTTCGGCGTGGGCAGCCGGACGTGGATCCTGTACCAGTCGTCGACCGGCGCGGCGATGGCCCGGTTCGTCATGGGCTGCCCGCATCCGAAGATCGTCAACTACCACAACATCACCCCGCCGGCGTTCTTCGAGCCGTGGGAGCCCACCGTGGCGACCGTGCTCGACATGGGTCTGCGCCAGCTCGCCGACCTCGCGCCGGTGAGCGACCTCGCCATCGCCGACTCGGAGTTCAACCGCGAGGACCTGCTGCGCGCCGGCTATCGCTATACTACCGTGGTGCCGATCCTGTTCGACGCGAGCGACGTGGCCGGCGAGCCCGATGGTGCGCTCTCGGCGGTGTCCCTGGCCGACGAGAAGCTCGGCGGGGGTACCGAGTGGCTGTTCGTCGGGCGACTGTGCCCGAACAAGGCACAGCACGACGTGATCAAGGCGTTCGTGGTGCTGCATCGTGTGCGATCCGAGAGCGTGATCCTGCGCGATTCGTGGGGGGGATCGTCGTCGCACCTCTACGAGTCGTGCCTCCGTGCCTTCGTCCAGGAGATCGGCTGCGAGGGCGCCGTGACCTTCGCCGGCTCGGTGACCGACCGCGTGAGCCTGGCTTCCTACTATGCCAACGCCGACGTGTTCGTGCCTTCTTGCCTGCCACGAGGGTTTCTGCGTCCCGCTGCTGGAAGCGATGCACCACGGCCTCCCGATCGTCGCCCTGCGCGCCATCTGTGCGGTGCCCGAGACCCTGGGTGCCGGTGGTCTCGCTCGTCGTCGGCGTCGCCCGCGCCGCGGTGGCCGCGGTCGAGCGCCTGCGTACCGACCGAGCGTTGCGCGACGCGGTCGTTGCCGCCGGTCGCGGCTGGCTTGCCGCGTTCGACCTCTCCGATTCGGAGGACCGGTTCGCCGCCGCGATCCGTGAGCTTTGCGGGAAACCTTGATGGGCGCCTGCCATCAGTTCGTCCCTGCGCTGGAGCCCGGCGCGGTCGGCCGTCACACGCTCGAGATCCAACGGACGTTGCGGGACGCGGGCATCGACTGCGAGGTGTTCGCGCATATCATCGACCCGTCGATGACCGAGCAGGGCCACGCGTTCACCGACTACGGCACGTCGTTCCCCGGCCGCCGCGAACCACGACTGTCTCATGTACCAGTTCGCGATCGGGTCGATCGTGGCTTCGTTCCTGCGAACGCGGCCGGAGCGCAAGGCGCTCAACCATCACAACATCACGCCGCCGGAGATGCTGGCCGCGTGGGAGCCCGCCATGGTGCCCGGTCTGCGGTGGGGCAACCGCCAGCTGATCGAGTTGGCCGGGAGCGTCGACTTCGCGCTGGCCGACTCGCAGTTCAACCGCGGCGACCTGTGGTCATTGGGGTACCGCGACATCGACGTCGTGCCGATCCTGCTCGATCTCGACGGCTTTGATCGGGAGGTCGACCGCGAGACGCTGCAGCGACTCGGCGACCGGGCCCAGGGCGGCGCCGATCTCCTGTTCGTCGGGCGGATCGTGCCGAACAAGTGCCAGCACGACCTCATCAAGGCTCTGGTGGTCTACCGCAAGACGTTCGATCCGCAGGCCCGGCTACGCCTCGTCGGCGGGGCCACGTCCGACGAGTACCTGCGGGTGCTGCGCGAGTACGCCGCCGCCCTGGGCGTCGCCGACGCGGTGGATTTCACCGGTCCGGTGTCCGGCCTGTGCGCGGCGTGCACGACGGTTGGCCGACGTGTTCGTGTCCGTGTTGGAGCACGAGGGGTTCTGCGTGCCGCTGCTCGAGGCGATGCACCACGGGGTCCCCATCGTCGCGTTCGCCGCCGCCGCGGTGCCCGAGACGCTGGCTGGGGTCCGGCCTCAATCCCCAAGGCGCCCACCATGTTCGCCGCCGCCATCCACCAGGTCGTGTCCGACGCCGGCACGCGCCCGTGATCGTCGACGCGGGGCGGCGCAGGCTCCGTGACTTCGCCCTCGAGACCACCCGCGCCCGGTTTCTCGGCGCATTAGCGACGCACGGCATCACCGGCACAGGATGAAGGTCGCGTACGTCGTCCCGCGCTACGGCGACGAGGTGGTCGGCGGTGCGGAGCTCGCGGTGCGTCTGCTGGCGGAGCGGCTCGTCCTGCGGCGAACGACGTGACGGTGGAGGTGCTCACGACACGCGCGGTCAGCGCGCGCACGTGGGCCAACGAGTACCCCGAGGGCGAGGTGGATCTGCGCGGGGTCGTGCGGCGATTCACCGCGACCCGCCGGAGCCCGACGTTCGACGCGGTCTCCGGACCGACTGCTTGCACATCCGGAGCGGGCGACCCGGTCGGAGCAGGAACGGTGGGTCGACCTCCAGGGACCCGTCTCGACCGACCTGATCGACGCTGCGCGCGAGGTCGACGCCGACCTCGTCGCTCGTCGCCGTACCTCTTCCACCCGACCGTGCGCGGCATCGTGGTGGTCGGGAGTGTGGTGGTGCTGACCCGGCGGCGCACGACGAAGCGACCCTGCGCCTGCCGATGTTCCGCGACGTGTTCACCGCGGCGCGCGAACTGGTCTTCTATACGCATGCCGAGCAGAAGCTGGTGGATTCGGCGCTTCCCGGTCGCGGCGACCGCGGAGATCGTCCTCGGCCTCGGGTGCGACGCACCCCCGGCGCTCCCCGGCGGCGACGGTGACCCGGCCGAGCTCGGCGACCGACCGTACGTCGTGTGCCTCGGACGGGTGGAGAGCAGCAAGGGCACCGATTCCCTGGCCCGCGCCGTGCGGTACGAGGAAGCGCCACCCGTCGCCACTCGCGGTCGGTCTTCGTCGGTCCCGTGCTCGACCGGCCGCTCGAGCATCCCGACATCGTGGTCACGGGCGCGGTCGACGAGGCGACGAAGTGGGCGATCCTGCGTGGCGCGGTCGCCTTGGTCTCGCCCTCGGCGTTCGAGTCGTTCGGGCTCGTGCTCCTGGAAGCATGGCAGGCGGGGACCCCGGTGCTCGTGAACGGAGCATCCGACTCCACCCGGGAGCTCTGCGAGCGGTCGGGCGGGGGGTTGTGGTTCCGCACCGACGCCGAGTTCGAGGTGGCGCTGCGCCGGATCGTCGAGCTCCCCGACCTCCGGCGCGTCGCTGGCGTGGGGCCGTGCAGCACGTGAGGACCAAGCTCACCTGGCCGGTGATCGTCGGTCGGTACCGCGCGTTCCTGAACTCGCTGGCGGACTCCGGCGCTGAGCGATGACGACGACCAGTCGCACGGGCGGCGCCGCCGCCTGGTTGTCCCGGTAGCGGGCGGTGGCTTTCTTCGTGGCGGGTGCGCGGTCGTGACCGTGGTGCAGCCGTATGACAACGGGCCGCCGATCCGGTCCGACGGTCTCGCTTACCACGCGTGGACCCGCGACATCCTCGATGGGCGGCTCAGCTTCTGCGACCATGCCGATCCCGCGCGAGTCGACGCTCTGATCGCGGCCCAACCGGCCACGGAAAGTGACCATTACGTTGGGGCTCCTCGTCGGGTACTGGGTTTGCGACATCTCCTTCTCCGGCGGTCGCCAGGGACGAGCGGCTCCGCGACACGGTCGGCGCACCGGTCGCGGTCCGGCCCACTGGATCGCCGGAACGTGAGACGACCGCCCTCCGCACCCCGCCCGCGATCCTCTGGCGCAGCATCGTCTCGGTAGCCTCGGCGCCTCGACCACCGCCGTACCGATTCGCCGGCCGTACTCGACGAGGGCACGGGGCCGCAGACGGCCGGATCCGACGCGGGCGACGAGCGCATCGCGGAACCCCGCGCCTGGATCGTGCTCACCGCATTCCTGCTGCTGACGTTCTGGATGACGTTCCGCTCACCGACCCGGCTCAACTCACACGTCGTCGGCGACAGCGGTGACCCGCTGTTGATCCTCTGGATCCTGGGCTGGGTGCAGCATGCTATCCGCACGGGTGGGACGCGGTGTGGAACACCAGCATCTTCTTCCCGACCCGGAACACGCTCGTGTACAGCGACTCGATGTTGTCGGTCGCGATCCGCGGAATGGCCGCTCCGCGCGGTTTTCGGCGCCGCGCAGCCTCAACATCATCGCCCTCGCCGCGCAGACGGCGACGTTGTGGTTCACCTATCGCGGCTGGGCGTGCTCCTCACGCGCTCGTGGCCCTGTTGATCCATCGCCGCCCTGGCCTTCGCGCTCGACCCCGATGCTGTCGCAGCTGGGTCACTACCAGCTCATGATCACGGGCTTCCTGGTGCCCCTCACGCTGCTCCTCCTCCTGCGCTACCTCGAACGCTTCCAGCTCCGGTACGGGATCGGGGTCGGTCTCGCGTTCGCCGCTTTGGCGACCAGCGCGACGTACTACGGGTCATGATGGCCGTCGGCGTGGCCGTCGTCGTGATCGGGTACCTGCTCTGGTTCCGCCCGCGACCGCTCTGGCCGTGCCTGCGCGGCCTGGCTGCCGGCGCGGTCGTGGCGGCCGTGATCACCGCGCCGGTCGCGATCCAGTACGTGAAGCTGCAGGACGACGCCTACTTCCGGCGCACGTTCAACTCGGTGGTCGCCGCACACCCGGGCGACTTCCTGTCGCCCGTCGACGACGACTTCCTCCTCACCCACCTGCCGGTGTTCGAGAACCACGCGTTCGACCGCACGGTCGAGGACCGGTTGTTCCCGGGGGTCCTCGCGCTGGCGTTCGGCGCGGTGGGCATCGTGGTGGTCGCCCGCGGGCCTCCGCCGCCGTGATCAGAACGTGCCCGACGACTCGCCCGAGACCGCTGGGAGTGATCCTGAACCGTCCGTCCGATGGCGGAGTCGGATCGCGTGCTGATCGTGGTCGCGGGGCTGGTCAGCGTGCTCCTCGCCTTCGTGACAACATCTACATCTCGGCCACGCCCGGTGCAACTCCCGTCGGGTTCTTCCGCGACCACGTGCCCGGATTCAGTGGCATCCGCGCCACGAGCCGGTTCGTCGTCCTCGGGCAGTGCGCGCGCTCGCGCTCGTGCGCGGCGATTCGGCGTGCGCGGCGTTGCTCGGACGACTCGGTGGCGCGTGGCGGCGGCGGAACGTTCGCGTTGATCTGCGTGTTGCATTATCGCGGAACAGGCGCGGTCGGTGCCCGCTCGTGCAGGTGCCCGACAGCGCGGCGGTGAACGGCCGACTCTGATCGCCCGGCGGCCCGCGGAACCGTCGTCGAGCTGCCGATCAGGGTACCCCGAGGACCCGGCATGGGCGTACCTCGAAGCCCCCCGTCAGTATGTGTCTCCTCGTCGACGACAACAACCGGATCAATGGCTACAGCGGCTACGCGCCCAGGACTACCACGCGCGCTCGCGGGGCCGTCACCAGTTCCCCGCTGCCGTGGCAATGAAGGCGCTCGACCGGCGTGCTGTCCGCTACGTGGTGCTGCGCACCCGCGTGATCGGTCAGCAGAACTCGCGGACCGCCAAACTCTTGCATCGGGACGGCGTCGGGCGCTACGCGCCGGCCACGGCCAAGGCGCTGATCGCACGCATCCCGCCCGGGCGCGTGCGGCGGGTCACGCGGGTGCCCGGTGCGTTCGTCGTCGAGCTGCGCCCGGCCCGCTGACGACCGTGATCAGATCAGCTCAGCCGCCCGCGCGCTTGAGCGGTTCCCACCACCAGCGGTGGTCGCGGTACCACGCGACCGTCGCCTCGAGCGCCTCGTCGAGGGTGCGGGAGCGACGCCACCCGAGTGCGGTGACCTTGGCGATGTCGACCGAGTAACGGCGGTCGTGACCGAGACGGTCGGTGACGTACTGCACCGACTCCTCACCGGCCCCGAAGAGCGCGAGCAGCTTGTCGACGAGGACACGGTTCGGGGTCTCGTTGCCGGCGCCGATGTTGTAGATCTCGCCCGGCGAGCCGTGGTCGAGCACCAGCTGCACGCCCGCGCAGTGGTCGTCGACGAAGATCCAGTCGCGCTCGTTGAGCCCGTCGCCGTAGAGCGGGATCTTCCCGCCGTCGAGCAGGTTCGTCGTGAAGAGCGGGATGGCCTTCTCGGGGAACTGGTACGGCCCGAAGTTGTTGGTGCAGCGCGTCACCGACACGGGCAGCCCGTAGGTGTGGTGGTACGACAGCGCGATGAGATCGGACCCCGCCTTCGACGCCGAGTAGGGCGATCGCGGTTCCAGTGGATCGGTCTCCTTCGACGAACCGATCTCGACCGAGCCGTAGACCTCGTCGGTGCCGATGTGCACCACACGCGGGATCTCGAGGCGCCGGGCTACGTCCATGACCACGTTCGTGCCGAAGCAGTTCGTGTGGATGAAGTCGTCCGGGCCCACGATGGAACGGTCGACATGGCTCTCGGCGGCGAAGTGGACGACGGCGTCGTGACCGCGCATCGCGTCCTCGAGTGACTCGGGATCGCAGATGTTGCCCTTCACGAACTGGTACCTCGGGTCGTCGTCGACATCGCGCAGCGTCGAGAGGTTGCCTGCATACGTGAGGGCGTCGAAGACGGAGACGGAGTCGTCCGTGCGCTCGAGGACGTGACGCACGTAGTTGGACCCGATGAAACCGGCGCCGCCGGTGACGAGGATGCGCCGCGAGCTCACGTGCGCAGCCCCCACCGTGGTCGCAGCGCGATGTCCAACGCGTCGCGCGCGGGGTTCTGCTGATCGCGGGACGAGAGCGTCGGGTCGGTCACGCCCCAGTCGGCCCCGATCGCGGGATCGTTCCACGCGACGCCGAGCTCGTCGTTCGGGTTGTAGTACCCGTCGACCAGATAGGTGATGACCATGTCGGTCAGCGCCGCGAACCCGTGGGCGACCCCGGGCGGGATGAACACCCCGCGATGGTCGAAGGTGCCGTCGGGTCGTTCCCCGAGGTCGATGGTGAGGGTCTTGCCGTCGGTGGGCGAGCCTTCACGCAGGTCGTGGAGCACGACCCGGGCGCGGCCCATCGGTACGTACCAGTAGTCGGCCTGATGGAGGTGGTAGTGCAGGCCCACGACGGCACCCGCCTGGCGGTTGCCGCGGTTGCCCTGGATCATCTCGCGGCCTTGGGGGAACCACTCCCGCCGGTAGGTCTCGATGAAGATGCCGCGCTCGTCGCCGTGGATGGTCGGCTGGACGACGTAGACACCCTCGATCACGTCGGACGCGATGACGTCGGCCATCAGACTCGGGTCGATTCCGCTGCGGCGTCCCGGCCTCCGGCCACGCCTCCGCTGCATCTCCATCACGCGAGCTCCACCCGGGAGTGATCACCCACGAGCAGCCGGGTGGCCACGGGCGTCTCGCCCGACCGCAGCACCACGACCTCCCGGCCGATGAGGGAGTCGGTGAGGCGGGGCACGCCGACGACCCGGCTGTGATCGAGCAGGACCGAGTGCTCGACCTCCGAATCGAGGATCTCGCAGTGTGACGCCACCGACGTGAACGGACCGATGAAGCTGTTCACGACGCTCGTGTGCGCACCGATCGCCGCCGGGCCGCGGACCCTCGAGTTGACGATGCGGGCGCCGGCTTCGATCACGACGCGACCCTCGATCGCGCGAGGACTCGTCGACCGAGCCGTCGATCCGGGGCTCGAGGGTCTCGAGCACGAGCCGGTTGCTCTCCAGCAGCGGATCCTTCTTGCCGGTGTCGATCCACCACCCGCGGATGATCTCGTGGCGCACCCGACGATCGTGGTCGACCAGCCATTGGATGGCATCGGTGATCTCGAGCTCCCCACGGGCCGACGGTTCGATCGACCGGACCGCGGTGTGGATGTCGGTATCGAAGAGGTAGACGCCCACGACCGCGAGGTCGGACGGGGGGTCCTCCGGCTTCTCGATCAGCTCGACCACCTCGCCGTCGGCGCCGAGCACCGCGACCCCGGACTGCCGCGGGTCGTCGACGTGCGCGAGGAGGATCTGCGCCGAGAGGACCCGTCCGTCGGCGCCGGGCCCCTGCGCCGCGCTCCGCCTCGAAGGCGTCGACGAACTCCTTCAGCCCCTGCTGCAGCATGTTGTCGCCGAGATACATCACGAAGTCATCGTCACCGAGGAAGTCGTGCGCGATGAGCACGCAGTGCGCCAGGCCGAGCGGCGCGTCCTGCGGGATGTACGTGACGTCGACCCCCCAGCGGGACCCGTCCTCCACTGCCGCCCGGATCTCGTCGGCGGTGTCGCCGACGATGATGCCGATCTCCTTGATGCCCGCCTCGACCATGTCCTCGATCCCGTAGAAGAGGATGGGCTTGTTGGCGACCGGGACGAGTTGCTTGGCGCTGGTGTGGGTGATCGGACGAAGACGGGTGCCGGCACCGCCGGACAGGATCAAGCCCTTCATCGACGCAGCATCGTAGGCGGCCGGTGACCTCGATCCGACCACCGGCGCCACGTGACCCGACCGGGCGGAAGGGTGAGAGGCCACTAACTTCGGGCGCGCGATGAGCCGAAGAACCCAGGTGCGATCGATCGCCCTGCGCCGCCTGGCGTCCATCATGCTCCTGGTCATCGGCGCCGCCGCGGTCGTGACCCCGCCGACGGGCGCGGGCGCGGCGAAGACGGCCACCACCGCTTCGAACCCCAAGTCGTGGGACCCGCGGCTCGAACCGATCGCCAACAAGGTCGCCGAGCTGCGGAAGCTCGCCTTCGTCCACCCCGTCGCCGCCGAGTTCCTCGACGACGCCGCGTTCGACAAGAAGGTGGCGATCGACAAGGGCAAGCTCACGAAGCAGGACAAGGCCGACATCGCGCGTGCACAGGGCCAGCTGCGCGCGGTGGGGTTGATCGGACCGGACGTCGACATCGTCGACGCCATGAGCTCGTTGCAGACGTCGGGCGTGCTCGCGTACTACGACCCGGCCACCAAGAAGATCACCGTGAAGGGGAAGAGCACCGACGACCCGGCCACGCGGGTCACCGTCGCGCACGAGCTGACGCACGCGTTGCAGGACCAGCACTTCGATCTCCAGAAGCTGGAGAAGGAGGCTGCGAAGGCGCATGCCTCGACGCCCCTGCGCACGGTCGTCGAGGGCGACGCGGTCCGCATCCAGGACGAGTACGCCAACTCGCTGTCGAAGGCGGACCAGGCTGCCTACGAGCAGGAGCGCTCGAGCGCGAGCGATCAGGCCCGTTCCGAGGTCGACGCCAAGGGCGTGCCCGAATCGCTGTCGGTGCTCTTCGAGGCACCGTACGACCTCGGCCCCACGATGCTGCAGGCGGTGACGGCCAAGGAGGGCGAGCACGGCATCGATGGTCTGTTCGAGCACCCGCCGACCGCCGATGCCTCGTACCTCACGCCCTCGACCCTGCTGGAGCACCGCGTGTTCAAAGACGTCGCGCCGCCGGCCCTCGCCGCGGGCGAGAAGCGCTCCGGCGAGCCCGACGTGTTCGGCGCCTTCGCGCTGTACCAGGTGCTCGCCTCACGCCTCGATCCCGGCACCGCGCTCACCGCCGCCGACGCGTGGGGCGGTGACTCCATGGTGACGTTCACCCGACAGGGCGCCACGTGCCTTCGGGCGCGGTTCGTGGGCAAGACCGGCGACGGCACCAAGACGATCGGCGGCGCACTGGCGCAGTGGGCCGCGCAGATGCCGGCCGGCGCGGCGCAGGTCGACACCAAGGCCGACGGGGCGACGCTCACCGCGTGTGACCCCGGCGCGAACGCCACCGAGGCGCCGAACCGGGCCCTGACCGCGCTCGTCTTCGCCGCGAACCGTGATTCGTTGTTCTCCGAGGTGTTGAAGCAGGGCCTCCCGGTGAACGTCGCCTCCTGCGCCGCCGACGGCGTCGTGCGGGATCCGTCGTTCGCGCCGGTGATCGCGGCCGCCACCAACGACCCCAGCGCGTCGCCCGACGCGGGCGTCATCGACGCGGTCCGGGCACGGGTGCCGACGATCCTCCAGGGCTGCGTCGCGTCGAACGGCTCCACGTAGCGGCACCGCGGGCGGCGAACCGGCGAGCGGTGGACGCGGCGGACGGTGCGATCTCCGACGGGGCCGTATCAAAACGAGCGCGTGGGGCGTTTCCTCCACGAGGGCGTTCCTCGGAACCGCCGCCGGCTCCGCCGCTCTCGGTCCGGGAGGTTGCCCGCGTGGCGACATCAGCGTTCATGCCGGCCCACCTCCGCGACAGCGTCCGCCTCCGGGGCGAGTTGTTGGATCGGACCACGGGGCTTCCCGGACCCGTGCTCCTGCTGGATCGGATCGAGATGGGTCTCGCCCATGCGAAGCGGCGGTGCCGTCTGCTCGGCGTCTTCTACGTCGATCCCGCGATGCTCGGCGACGAACCGCCGGACCTCCGCGCCGTCGGGGAGCGACTCGTTGGAACCGTTCGTCCCGACGACACCGTGGCGTGCGACGGCGCCGGCCACTTCGTCGTCGTCTGCCACAACCTCGACCACGACGGTCAGGCGGAGCGTGTCACGCGACGGCTCCTCGACGCGATCGCCGCGCCGTGTCTCCTCGGGGTGGCGCTCGGGTGTCCGCCGGCAGACGCCGCCGGCCTCATCGTGCTCGCCATGGCCCGCGCCGAGCCGCGGTGGTCCTCCGCCGTCCATTCCGTGCCCACGCCGCGATCGCAAGGCGGGTGACGGGCTCAGACGATGAAGTACTTGGCCTCGGGGTGGGGGACGATGATCGCCGAGGTGCTCTGCTCCGGCTCGAGCTGGAACTCCTCGGTGAGCTTGACGCCGATGCGGTGGAGCTCGAGCAGGTCTTCGAGCTTGGCCTGGTCGTCGAGCTCGGGACACGCCGGGTAGCCCCACGAGTAGCGGGAACCGCGGTACTGCTGCCGGAACAGTCCGGCGAGCGTGGGGCCGTCCTCGTTGGCGAAGCCCCATTCCTCACGGATCCGCCGGTGCCAGAGCTCGGCGAGGGCCTCGGTCATCTCGACCGACAGCCCGTGGGTGAGCAGGTACTCCTGGTACCGGTCGGCTGCGAACAGCTCCCGCTCACGGTCGGAGGCGCGCTCGCCCACGGTCACCACGTGGAACGCGGCGTAGTCGCGGTCGCCGCTCTCGGCGCTGCGGAAGAAGTCGCTGATGCAGAGGTGACGGTCGCTGCGCTGGCGAGGGAACGAGAACCGCAGCCGCTCGTTGCGACGGTCGTCGTCGGTCCACACGACGAGGTCGTTGCCGTCGGCGTTGACCGGGAAGTAGCCCCAGACCACCGCCGGCACGAGCCACCCCTCCGCCTTCGCCTCGTCGAGCTGCGCCCGGAGGGTCGGGCGGATGCGCTCCTTGAACTCGGCGTCGTTCTCATTGCGCGACTTGTCGGGCCGGAACTGCCACTGGTTGCGGAACAGCGCGGTCTCGTTGATGTACGCGGCGATGTCGTCGAGCGGGGTGCCCTTGGCCACCCGCGCGCCGAGGAACGGCGGCGTGAAGATCTCGACGTCGCTCGCGACGTCCGAGCGCACCGCCGTCGCGGTGACCACTCGCTCCGCCTCCATCTCCGACCGGCGGGGCGGCAGCACCCGCCCACCGAGCGCACGGCCGAAGTCGGGGTCGAGCACGCCGGTCTTCTTGCCCTCCATGAGCTGGTCCATCGTGTGGAGGCCCTCGAACGCGTCCTTGCCGTAGAAGAGGCGACCGTCGTACACCTCGCGCAGGTCGCGCTCGACGTAGCTGCGCGTCAGCGCCGCACCGCCCAGGAGCACCGGGATCTCGGCGAGCCCCTGGGTGTTCAGCTCCTGCAGGTTCTCGCGCATGATGAGCGTGCTCTTCACCAGCAGGCCGCTCATGCCGATGGCGTCGGCCTTCACCTCGTTGGCCTTGTCGACGAACGCCGAAAGCGGCGCCTTGATGCCGATGTTGTGGACTTCGTAGCCGTTGTTGGTGAGGATGATGTCGACGAGGTTCTTGCCGATGTCGTGGACGTCGCCCTTCACGGTGCCGAGCACGACGCGTCCCTTGCCGCCGGCATCGGCCTTCTCCATGTGGGGCTCGAGGTAGGCGACCGCCGCCTTCATCGTCTCCGCGCTCTGGAGCACGAACGGCAGCTGCATCTCGCCCCTGCCGAACAGGTCGCCGACGACCTTCATGCCCTCGAGCAGCACCTCGTTCACGATCGACAACGCCGGGCGCGTCTGCAGCTGCTCCTCGAGGTCGGTCTCGAGGCCGTCGCGGTTGCCGTCGATGATCCGGTGCTCCAACCGCTGCTCGACGGGCCAGCCGGAGCGGTCCTCCTTCACCACCGCCGTCGCGTCGACGCCTTCGAACAGCGCCATCAGCTCGGTGAGCGGGTCGTAGTCGTCGCCCCGACGGTCGTACACCAGGTCGAGGGCGAGCTCGCGGGCTCGGTCGTCGATCTTGTGCATGGGCATGATCCGCGCCGCGTGCACGATGGCGGCGTCGAGCCCGGCCTCGCGGCACTCGTGCAGGAACACGCTGTTGAGCACGTGGCGGATCGCAGGCTTGAGGCCGAAGCTCACGTTCGACAGCCCGAGGATGGTCGATGCACCGGGCAGCTCGGTCTTCGCCCGGCGGATCGCCTCGATGGTCTCGATGCCGTCGCGGCGTAGGTCCTCGGCGCCGGATCCCAGGGGGAACGTGAGCATGTCGAAGATGAGGTCGGTCGGGTCGATGCCGTAGCGCTCGATGGCGAGGTCGTAGATGCGGCGGCACACGCGGAGCTTCCACTCGGCGGTGCGCGCCTGCCCCTCTTCGTCGATGGCGAGGCAGATGACGGCGGCGCCGTACTCACCCGCCAGCGACATGACGCGATCGAAGCGCTTCCCGGCGTCCTCGCCCTCCTCGAGGTTCGCGGAGTTCAGGATCGCCTTGCCGCCCGAGTGCTGGAGGCCGGCTTCGAGCACCTGGGGCTCGGTCGAGTCGAACACGAGGGGGAGCGCGGCCTGCGTGGCGAAGCGGCTGGCGATCTCGTGCATGTCGGCGGTGCCGTCGCGGCCGACGTAGTCGACGCACACGTCGAGGACGTGCGCGCCTTCCTTCACCTGGTCGCGCGCCATCTGCACGCACGTGTCCCAATCGGCTTCGAGCATCGCGTCGCGGAACTTCTTCGAGCCGTTGGCATTGGTGCGCTCACCGACCGCGAGGTAGGCGAGCTCCTGGTGGAAGGCGACCGGGCTGTAGATCGAGGAGCAGCTCGGCTCGTACTCGGGGGTGCGCGTGGCGGGCGGGCGGATCCCGATCCGCTCCACGACGGCGCGCAGGTGCGCGGGCGTGGTGCCGCAGCAGCCGCCCACGATGTTGAGCCCGAACTCGTCGAGGAAGCGGGCGTGCGCGTCGGCGAGCGCGTCGGGCGTGAGGTCGTAGTGCGTGTGGCCGTCGACGATCGAGGGCAGGCCCGCGTTGGGGAGGCACGAGAGGAACGTGCGCGAGTGCTGCGACAGGTACCGCAGGTGCTCGGTCATCTCCGTGGGACCGGTCGCGCAGTTGAGCCCGATGACGTCGGGTCGCAGCGCCTCGAGCGCGGTGAGCGCGGCGCCGATCTCCGAGCCGACGAGCAGCCGGCCCGTCGTCTCGACGGTGACCTGCACCATGATCGGGACCTCGACCCCGGCGGTGGCCATCGCCCGGCGGGCACCGATGATCGCCGCCTTGCACTGGAGGAGGTCCTGGACCGTCTCGATGAGGAGGACGTCGGTGCCACCGGCCAGCAACCCGGCGACCATCGCCTCGTAGTCGTCGCGGAGCGCGGCGAAGGCGATCTGGCCGAGCGACGGGAGACGGGTCCCGGGGCCGATCGACCCGATCACGAAGCGGGGTCGCTCGGGGGTGGAGAAGTCGGCCGCGACCTCCCGGGCCAGGCGCGCCGCCTGCTCGTTGATGGCGAAGGTCTCGTCGGCGATGCCGTACTCGTTGAGCACCAGGCCGAACGCGCCGAAGGTGGCGGTCTCGACCGCGTCGACGCCGGCCTCGAAGTACTCGGCGTGCATCTGCCGGATGAGATCGGGTCGGGTGAGGACGAGGCGCTCGTTGCAGCCCTCGAGCGCGGCGCCGCCGAAGTCGTCGGGTCCGAGGCCCTGGTCCTGCACCCAGGTGCCGAACGCGCCGTCGAACACGAGCACGCGCTCGGGGAGCGTGGCGAGGAACTTGGACATCCGAGCCAGGGTACCGGAGCGCCTGCGGCTCCTCGTCCTGAATCGCTACTCGGTGCCGCGGTGCGCCCGGCGCCCGAGCCGCACGGCGCGGTCGGCCCGCGCCCACAGCTCGCGATCACCGGAGCTGTCCCCGTAGGCCCACACGAACGGCGTCGCGCCATCGAGCCACGCTTCGAGCCGACGCGCCTTCTCCGGCCCGCGCACGTTCTCTCCCGCCATGCGACCGGTGAGGCGGCCGTCGGGCCCTGCCTCCAACTCGGTGGCGAGCACGGCGTCGAAGCGGAGGCGCTCGCCGATGGGACGCAGGTACGCGCCCAACGACGCCGAGATGATCACCAGCCGGTGGCCCTGGGTGCGGTGCCAGTCGGCTCGCTGCACGGCCTCCTCGCGGAGGTGGCGCGCGAGCACCTCATCGGCGAAGGCGAGCGCGACCGCGTCCACCTCGGCCGCGTCGCGGCCGGCGAACAGCCGCTCGAGGACGCGCGCCTTCAACTGGTTGCGGCTCCACTGCGACCGACCGGCCACGCCCAGCCGCGCCGCCGAGAGGACGAACGCTTCGGCCGCGGGCCCCGTACCCGCGGCGCGGCGCAGGAACGGTACGAAATTGTCGCGGCTCGAGAGCGTGCCGTCGAAGTCGAACGCGGCGACGACCTCGGGCTGCTCCATGCCGTCACGTCCTCCCACGACGCGATCAGAGGGGCAACTTGCGGAACACGGGGCGCGGCACGTGGCGCAGCACCGACATCACGTACCGCAGCGTCGAGGGCACCCAGACCGTCTCCCGCCCCCGGGCGAGGCCGTGCACGATCGCGTCGGCCACCGCTTCCGGCGTGGTCGACAGCGGTACCGCGTGCATGCCCTCGGTCATCTTCGTGTCGACGAAGCCGGGGCGCACGATCATGACCTTCACGCCGGTGCCGACCAGGCTGTCGCCGAGCCCTTGGAAGAAGGCGTCCATGCCCGCCTTCGACGAGCCGTACACGAAGTTCGAGCGGCGGGCACGCTCGCCCGCGACCGACGACAACGCCACGATCGTGCCGTGCCCCTGCGTACGCATCCGCTGCGAGATCGGGACCGCCACCGACACCGAGCCGACGTAGTTCACCTCGACGATGTCGACCGCGGCGCGGCCGTCGTGCTCCGCTTCCTCCTGGTCACCGAGCACCCCGAAGGCGAGCAGCGCGACGTCGATGTCGCCGAAGCGCTGGAAGACGCCGTCGACGAACGCTTCGTGCGACGCGGTGTCGCGCGCGTCGAAGACCACCGTCGCGACCGTGGTCGCGCCCAGGGCCCGCAGCTCGGCCGCGGCCGGCTCGAGCGCGCCGGGGTCGCGCGCCGCCAGCACGATGGTCCGGGTGCGGCTCTTCACCAGCTCCCGCAGCGTCGCCTGCGCGATGTCGGAACCGCCTCCGAGCACCAGCACCGACTGCACCGAGCCGAGCGCATCCTTCATGTCATGAGCCTTTCCCGATGGACTGGGGGGAGGAGTCAGGGGAGCGCGAGGCGCCGCTGCAGGTCGGATTGCAGCACGCCGGCAGGGTCCACCCGGGCCCGGAGCTCGGCGAAGCGGTCGAGCCCCGGGTACATCACCGGCAGCAGCTCCGGGCGCAGCCGGGAGTCCTTGGCCAGGTAGATGCGGCCGCCGGCGTCGGCCACCAGCTCGTCGAGCCGGTCGAGCAGCCCCGCCAGGCCGGGGACCGTGGCCGGGATGTCGAGGGCCAGCGTCCAGCCCGGCGCCGGGAACGAGAGCGGTCCCGGATTGCCGGCGCCGAAGCGCTTCAGCACCGCGAGGAACGACGCCGCCCGGGCCTCACTCAGCATCTCGATCGACGTCCGCACCGCGTCGTGCGCGGCGTCGGGCACCACGTACTGGTACTGCAGGAACCCGCAGCTGCCGTAGAGGCGGTTCCAGCCCTTCACGCCGTCGAGCGGGTGGAAGAACGACGAGATGCTCTCCACGTGGCCGTGCAGCGACGGGGTCACCCGGTACCAGAACTCGTTGAAGGCGGCGACGCTGAGCCGGTTGAGCAGGCCGTTGGGGGCCCATGGTGGCGCCGGGAGGAGCGCGCGCGGCGCGAACCGCAGCGGGTCGCGACGCAGCTTCGGGGGCAGGTCGTCGACCGTCGCGTGGTCGCCGCGCGAGAGCACCGAGCGTCCGAGCGACGCACCGGTCGCCAGGCAGTCGATCCACGCGGCCGAGAAGCGGTAGTCGGCGTCGCCCTCGACCATGAGCGACATGACCGAGTCGAGATCGGGGCAGCGGAGGTTCTCGGCCCGGATCATCGACGTCTCGATCGGCAGCAGGCGGATGGTCGCCTCGGCGATGACGCCGGTGAGGCCGAGCGCGCCCGCGGTGCCCCAGAACAGCTCGGCATCGGACTCCGGGGTGACCGTCACCGTGCCCTTGGGGGTGTGCAGGGTGAAGGACTCCACGTGGTTGGCGAAGCTGCCGTCGACGTGGTGGCTCTTCCCGTGCACGTCGGCGGCGATCGCGCCGCCGACGGTCACCAGCCGCGTGCCCGGGGTGACGTGCACGAACCAGCCGAGCGGCACCATCGTCCGCATGATCGCCTCGAGGCTGACGCCCGCGTCGACGCGGATGACGCCCCGCTCGAGGTCGATGTCGTGGAAGCCCGCCAGCAGCGTGGCATCGAGGACGGTTCCCCCCGCGTTCTGCGCCGCGTCGCCGTAGCTGCGGCCCAGGCCCCTCGCGATCAGACCGCGTCGGCCGGCGCGCGCCAACCACCCGTCGATGGCGGCCTCGTCGGTGACGTCGACCACCGACGCCGCGGTCGGTGCGGTGCGCGACCAGCCGGTGAGGAGCTCGACCCGCTCGGGCGGCCCGTCAGCCACGGACGCCGATCGCGAAGAGGATCGCCCAGATCACCCCGACGATCTGCAGCACCCGGTCGGACAGCACCACCTCTTCGGGCGCGCCGCCACCGCCCTGGTCGACGACCAACGCGTAGCGCAGCACCGCGATCACGAACGGCACGATCGAGAGCCGGAACCACGTCTCGTCGCCGGTCTTGGCCGCGTTCTCGAACGCCCACAGGCAGTACGCGGTGATCATCACCCCGGATGCGACCGCGCGCACGTAGCCGAGGAACGCGGTCGAGTACTCGCCGAGCGTGCGCCGGTGCTCGAGCGAGTCGGACCCGAGCTCGACCTGCTCCGCATGCCGCTTCCCGGTGACGATGAAGAGGGAGCCTGCGCCGGCGACGATGAGGAACCAGTCCGACAGCGGCACGTTGGTGGCGACACCGCCCGCGATGGCGCGGAACACGAAGCCGGCGGCGACCGCGGCGAGATCGATCACCGGCTCGTACTTCAACCAGTAGGTGTACGAGAGCGTCACGAGCACGTAGCCGGCGACGACGCCCATGAGCTTGAAGTCGTTGATCGGTGCGGTGACGGCGAGCGACAGCAGGATCAGCACGACCGCGATCACCCGCGCGGTACGGATGTCGAGGTCGCCGGCCGCGATCGGTCGCAGCCGCTTGGTGGGATGCAAGCGGTCCGCCTCGGCGTCGTTGGCGTCGTTCAGGAAGTAGGTGCCGCTGGCCGCGAGGCAGAAGCCGACGAACGCCACCAGCGTCTGCAGGAGGGCGTCGCGCTGGTCGAGCACGCCCGCCGCCGCCGGCGCCGCGAACACCAGCACGTTCTTCGTCCACTGCTTGGGGCGCGCGGTGCGGATGACGGCCTTCAGCGTCGAGGAACGGTGCACCTCCGGGTCCGTCGGCGGGGTGGCGCGGGACGGATCGGCTGCCGCGGACATCATGCAAGGCTACCGAACCCCGCCCGCTCCGGACCCGCCACTGCCCACATGGCTGCAGCACCCCCGGTCGTAGACTCCGACGCAGATGGCTCCGAAGATCTACACGCGCAAGGGCGACGACGGGAGCACCGGACTGCTCTACGGCGGACGGGTCGGCAAGGACTCGTCCGGACCCGACGCCTACGGCGCGGTCGACGAGACGGTGTCGCTGCTCGGGCTCGCCCGTGCCGACACCGAGCGCGGCTCGGAGCTCGACGACCTGCTCATCCGTCTCCAGCGCGAGCTCTTCGTGGTCGGGGCCGAGCTGGCCACCGCGCCGGAGAACCGCTCGAAGCTGCAGCCCGGCGTCTCGCTCACGACCGGGGCGATGGTCGACGCGTTGGAGCCGGTGATCGACGACGTGACCACGCGGTACGAACCGCCCACGGAATTCGTGCTCCCCGGAGAGAACCGGGTGGCCGCCGCCCTCGACGTGGCCCGCGCCGTCGCGCGGCGGGCCGAGCGTCGGGCGGTCGCCGCCACCCACGAGGGCTGGCTCGACGGCAGCCAGGTCGTCCCCTACCTCAACCGCCTCGCCGACCTCCTCTATACGCTCGCACGGTGGCAGGAAGGGACCTTCCGGCCCGTCCGCACCGACCACCCCTGACCACCCGTCCCCCCTGCACCATCCCCCGACACCACCGGAGCGAATCGTGGCCCTCTCGTTCACCGTCGTCACCACCCCCGCCGACCGCGTCGGCGCCGAGCTCCTGGCGGTCCCCGTGGGCAAGGGCGGCGCGCTCGGCCCCGGTGCCGACGCGATCGACGCCGCGCTCGACGGCCGCCTCGCCACCTTCCTCGCGGAGGCCGGCTTCGAGGGGAGGCTGGGCGAGACGCTGGCCGTCCCGACCGCGGGACGTCTCAAGGCGAAGGCCGCGGTCCTCGTGGGCATCGGCGACCCCGACGACCTCACCATCGACGGCATCCGCCGCGCCGCGGCGGCGATCGCGCGCCGCGCGAGCAAGGCGGCATCGGTCGCCACCACCCTCGCGACCGCGGCACCGGGCGTCGACGTCACCGACGCCGCCCAGGCCGTCGCCGAGGGCATGGTGCTCGGCTCCTACCAGTACCTCGAGTACAAGGGTGACGCGTCGCCGAGCAAGCTCAAGAAGGTGACGTTGATCGCGGAGGGCGGCACGGCGGTGCGCAACGCGGTGAACCGCGGCGCGACCGTCGGTGACGCGGTCACGTGGGCACGCGACATGGTGAACACGCCGTCGAAGGAGAAGTCACCGGCCGACATGGTCGCCGCGGCGCGCAAGCTGCTGCGCAACCGCGGCGTCAGCGTGCAGGTGCTCGACGTGAAGCAACTCGAGGCGCAGCGCCTCGGTGGCGTGCTGGGCGTGGGCCAGGGATCGGAGCAGACACCCCGTTTCCTGAAGATGACCTACGCGCCGTCCGGCGCGCGCGGGAAGGCACTGGCGCTGGTGGGCAAGGGCGTGGTCTTCGACTCCGGTGGCCTGTCGCTCAAGACGGCCGGCGGGATGGAGACGATGAAGACCGACATGTCGGGCGGCGCGGCCGTCATCGCGGCGATGTCGACCCTCGCCGACCTCGGCGTGAAGACGCGGGTGACCGGGTACGTGCCGCTGGTGGAGAACATGCCGAGCGGCACCGCCATCCGCCCCGGCGACGTCTTGACGATCCGCAA
Organism: uncultured Actinomycetes bacterium; assembly: GCA_963809795.1. GTDB lineage: Bacteria > Actinomycetota > Acidimicrobiia > IMCC26256 > DASPTH01 > DASUAS01. The sequence goes on along the minus strand of CAWELN010000014.1, from coordinate 294,651 downwards.
CGGCAAGACGGTGGAGGTGCTCAACACCGATGCCGAAGGCCGCCTGATCCTGGCCGACGCCCTCTCGCTGGCGTCGGAGGACCGGCCCGCCGCGGTGATCGACCTGGCGACGCTCACCGGCGCGTGCATGGTCGCGCTCGGCGACAAGATCGCCGGGCTCATGGGCAACGACGAGGCGTGGGTCGAGCAGGTGCAGGGCGCCGCCGACCGCGCCGGCGAGCCCGTGTGGCACCTGCCGCTGCCGCCCGAGTACCGCAAGCAGCTGGAATCCGAGGTCGCCGACATGAAGAACATCGGCGGCAGCTACGGCGGCGCGCTCACCGCGGGTCTGTTCCTCCAGGAGTTCGTCGACGGCGCGCCCTGGGTGCACCTCGACATCGCCGGGCCTGCCCGCGCCAACGCCGACGACGGCTACCTCACCAAGGGCGGCACCGGGTTCGGGGTGCGCACGCTGGTGGAGCTGGCGCGTGCCTTCGAGCCGCCCGTGGCCGCGGGAGAGGGCACGGTGAAGGTGACGAACGGCCGCCGGCGCCGATGACGGGTGTGCGACGCGGCCGGCTGGCCGTGGGGGGCCTCGCACTCCTGCTCGTGACCACCGGGATGATCGCCGCGGGACCGACGGCGTCGGCGCGCGTCGCCGCCGTCCAGGACGTGGTGACGGTCCACATCCGCGACAACACGTTCGTCCCCGCGAGCCTGAACGTTCCCGCGGGCACCACGGTGCGGTGGGTGAACGACGGGCGCAACACGCACAACGTCACCCCGAGCACCGGGAGCGCGCGGCGCGGGAGCGGGAACCTGAAGCCGGGCAGGTCGTACGTGCGCACGTTCGCGGACGCGGGCACGTTCGCGTACTACTGCACGCTGCACGGGACGCCGACGAGCGGCCAGCACGCCGAGCTCGGGATCGGCGACGCCGCGGCCGCCACCCCGCTGCCGTCGGTGGGCGGCGGAGACCACGAGCCGCCCACCTTCGAGGCGACGGGTCGCACCATTCGCGTTCCCGGCGACGCCAAGACGATCCAGGCGGGCGTCGACCGCGCCAAGGCGGGCGACCTGGTCCTCGTGTCGCCGGGGGTGTACCGGGAGAGCGTCGAGATCGCCACCGCCGGCATCGTGCTCCGCGGCGTCGACCGGAACCGTACGATCCTCGACGGCGAGTTCCGGCGTGCCAACGGTGTGTTCGTGGCGGGCGCCGACGGTGTCGCGGTGGAGAACCTCACCACCCGCAACTACACCGAGAACGGGGTCTTCTGGAGCGGCGTCCTCGGCTACCGGGGCTCGTACCTCACCGCGTACCGCAACGGCGACTACGGCATCTACGCGTACGACTCCCAGTACGGGCAGTTCGACCACTCGTACGCGTCGGGCAGCCCCGACTCCGGCTTCTACATCGGGCAGTGCAACCCGTGTCACGCGGTCATCACCGATGTCGTGTCCGAGTACAACCAGGTCGGCTACTCGGGCTCGAATTCGTCGGGTGACCTCTTCATCGTGAACTCGGTGTGGTCCCGCAACCGGACCGGCGTCGCGCCCAACAGCTTCGACGGTGAAGAGCTGGCGCCGCAGACCTTGGCGACGATCGCCGGCAACGTGGTCGACGCCAACGGCGACGAGCGCGCCGCACGATCGGGGGACGAGGCCTTCGACGCCGCGCTCGGCGGCGGGATCGTGATCGCGGGCGGGATCGGGAACACGATCACGAAGAACCGCGTCGTCGACAACGCCAAGGTGGGGATCGCGCTGGCCCCGAGTGTCGGGCTCCAGGCCGTCCCGACGTCGGCGACCGGGAACCAGGTCACCCACAACGTGGTGCAGGGATCGGGCCTCGCCGACCTCGCCGTGATCCTCCCGAGCGCGAACGACGGCAACTGCTTCTCGGCCAACCGGTTCACGACGTCGGCGCCCGCCGACATCGAACGGGCGATGCCGTGCACCGGCGCGGGCGCCGGCGACCTCACGGCCGGCGCCCTCGACATCGGGCAGTTCCTCGACACGTCGAAGAACCCACCCGGCCTGCCGTACAAGCAGACACCGGTGCCGGTGAAGCAACGGAACCTCGTCCGCGCCGCGAGCGCGCCCGCGCGACCGGCGGGGGCGCCGGCCACGCTCGACGTGGCCGCGATCTCGGTGCCGGCCGGGGGCTGACCGGAGGCCGCGTTACCGGGCGTCGCCGAAGATGTCGCTCGGGAGCGAAACACCGGCGTCGTGCAGCCGTTCGGCCAGCTTCGGGCGCACCCCGGTGGCGCGGAGTCGCCCGCCGACCGCCCCGTCGCTCCCAGGCTCGGCCTCGAAGCGGAAGATGTCGGAGAGGGTGACGGTCTCGCCTTCCATCCCGTCGACCGCGGCCACGCGGGCCACTCGTCGGACCCCGTCGCGCCCGCGCGCGATGTGCACGAGGAGGTCGATCGCCGATGCCGCCTGCTCGCGGATGGCTCGCACCGGGAGGTCGAACCCGGCCATCAGGACCATGGTCTCCACCCGCGCGAGCGCGTCGCGAGGTGAGTTGGCGTGCAACGTCGAGAGCGACCCGTCGTGGCCCGTGTTCATGGCCTGCAGCATGTCGAGCGCCTCGGCGCCCCGAACCTCGCCCACCACGATGCGGTCGGGCCGCATTCGCAGCGCATTGCGCAGCAGGTCACGCGTCCGTACCTCACCCTTCCCCTCGATGTTGGCGGGCCGGCTCTCGAGCCGGATCACGTGGCGCTGCTGGAGCCGCAGCTCGGCGGCGTCCTCGATGGTCACGATGCGCTCGTTGGCGGGGATCATCGACGACAACACGTTGAGCAACGTGGTCTTGCCGGTGCCGGTGCCGCCGCTGATGAGGATGTTCATGCGGCCGGTGACGCAGGCGGCGAGGAAGTCGCCGACCTGGTTGGTGAGGGTCCCGAGCCGCACGAGGTCCTCGAGGGTCAGCACCCGCTGGGTGAACTTGCGGATGGTGAGCTGAGGGCCATCGATGGCGAGCGGTGCGATCACGGCATTGACCCGTGAACCGTCGGGGAGGCGGGCGTCGACCATGGGAGACGACTCGTCGATCCGGCGGCCGAGCGGCGCCACGATGCGGTCGATCACCCGGAGCACGTGCGCCTCGGAGAAGAACCGACCGTCGGTCTCCTCGATCTTCCCGTCGCGCTCGATGTACACGCCGTCGAGCCCGTTGACCATCACCTCGCTGATCGTCGGGTCTTGGAGGTACCGCTCGATCGGTCCGTAGCCGAGCGCCTGGTCGACGATCTCGCCGACGAGTTGCTCGCGCTCGGCATCGTTGAGCGGGATCTTCTCCTCCTTCAGGACGACGCTCAGCTCGCGCACGACCTGCGCGTCGAGCTGGGTCGCGGAGCTCGTCGGCTCCCACAGCGCGGGACCCATCCGCCGGATCAGCGCCTCCTGCGCGCGGCGCTTCAATTGGCTGACCGGGTCCGCCGACAGCACGCCCTTGGCTTCGGCGGTCTCGGCCGCCCGGGTCGAGACGGTGCCGAACGAGGGCGTCTCGTCCCCCGCCGTCTCGCGCTGCTTCATGCGCTCGCTGAGCTTCATGGTGTCACCGCCTGCGGAAGAGGCCGGAGGGCCGGGTGTCGGCCGGGGTCGACTGGGGCGCCACGCGTCGCACGAGCTGCAGCATCGCCAGCGACACCGCTGACCGCGGGTCGGACAGCACGATCGGCTCTCCCTCGTTCAGGGACACGGGGACCGAGCGGGAGCTCGGGATGGCGACGTCGACGTTGATGCCCACGGTCCGCTCGATGGCGGGGATGGTCAGGCCCGTGCGGGCGTCAGCCCGGTTGAGCACGAAGTGCCAGAGGTGCTGTGGCTTGCCGATCACGCGGAGCGCTTCGATCTCCTTCACCGTGGCCCGGATGCTCGGGATGTCGGTCGCCGAGATCAGGAGGAGGTCGGTGGCGTACTCGAGTGACGCCAGCGTGTTCTCGTCGAGTCCCGACGCCGTGTCGATCACGACGTACTTGAACGACTGCGTGAGCAGTTCGAGCACTCGCTCGACCTGCTCGATGGTGATGTCGTCGGCCTCGGTGGGGGTCGCGGGCGCGCACAGCACGAACAGGTCGTCGTGCGGATGGACGGTCAGATGCGCTTTGAGGCTGGTCGCGTCGACCGACTCGAGCGACCGCACCGCGTCGGCGAAGGTCAGGTCGGGCCGGAGGCCGAGTGCGCTGGCCACGTCGCCGAACTGCAGATCGAGGTCGAGGATCACGACCTCACCCGGCGCGACCTGTCCCAACGCCAGTGCGAGGTTGGTCGACACGGTCGTCTTGCCGGCGCCGCCCTTCGGGCACAGCGCCATGATCACGCGGCTGCGGTCGCCGTCGCCGAAGCCGTTCTCGTCGTTGTCGAACACCCGTCGGCGGTGGGTTGCGGTGTCGAAGGCGAGCTCGATGGCCGTGCGGAGGTCGGCCGGCGCCATGTCGGGCGCGATGACGTCGCGCGCCCCGGCGCGGAGCGCCGATTGCAGGAGCTCGGTCGACGGCGGCGCGATGATCAGGACGCTGATGTCGGGCCGGTCGTGGTCGAACGCGCTGGCGAGCGCCAGCGCCTCGGCCTTGGGGACGTCGGGCCCGAGTGCGACGACCTCGACGCCACGCCCGGCGAGCTCCCGGACCGCGTCGCAGGGGTCGGCGAGCATGTCGTCGCGCCAGTACCGCAACGGGCCGCTGAGCTCGCCGTCGAACGCGTCTCGTACGCGCTGCTCGAGGTCGGTGCTTGCAGTCGCGAGCACCAACCTGCTCATGACGTCCCGCCCATGGGTCGGTCCTCCAGATCCCGGTCGCGCCCTGCCGGCTCGACTTCCGGTCAGTGGAGGATCGGCCCGCGGGCAGGCCATCTTGAGAGACAGCGACGGAGAACCTCTCGCCCGTCCGTGCTCGGTTCAGCGCTGGTTCACACGGGAGCGGAGCGCGGCGAAGCAGAGCGAGAAGCTGACCAGGAACACCACCAGCAGGGCCACGGCGGCCTTGCCGAGGTCGTCCCAGTGCCAGCCGCTGAGGGCCAGCGAGCGCAGGCCCTCGAGCAGGTAGGTGACCGGGTTCCACCCCGCCACCGTGTCGAGCCAACCGCTCAGTTGGTCGCGCGGCACGTACGACGAGGTGAGGAACAGGAAGGGGAAGAACAGCAGGAAGCTCGAGTTCACCGCGGCGGGATTCCCCGTCTTCAGCGCGATCGCGTACCCGAAGCCGGCGAACGCGAGGCTCCAGAGCGACGCGATGGCGATGAACATCAGCACCCCGAGCGCTCCGGCGTGGAAGTCGATGCCCAGTGCGAACGCCAACCCGATGATCGGCACGCACAGGGTCGCCGACACCGCGACGTCGGCCACCATGTGCCCGATCAGGATCGCGCTGCGCCGCACCGGGGTGAGCAGCAACCGGTCGAAGTAGCCGTTCTGCACGTCGACCACGAGGGCCTGTGCCCGCGACACGCCGGTGACGCCGAGCAGCACGGCGGTCGCCATCTCGAATGCGGTGTAGTCGAACCCCGCGATGTTGTTCTGGGTGAGGTTCTTCAGCGTGCCGATGTTCACGATGAAGAAGAAGAAGGCGATGAACACCGGCGGCAGGATGGCCTCGAGGTCGCGCGGCACCGCCCGCAGCGAACGGCCGGCGATGGCGAGGACGTCGTGGATCGCGCCGGCCGGGCGGGCTCGGGCGACGTCGGGCGCGGTCCGCGGGCGGATGTCGAACGTGACCTGGGCGGTGCTCATGACCGATCCTCCTCGGCATCGAAGTGGGCCCCGGTGAGCTCGAGGAACACGTCGTCGAGCGTCGGCGTGCGCAGCGTGAGGTCGCGCACCCGAATCGAGGCGTCGTGCAACGCGATGGCCACCGGGCCGATGGCCGACGAGCCGTCGTCGACGCTGATGGTCAGCTCGTGGTCGCGTCCTTCGACCGCCACCACTCCGTAGACGCCCTGCAACGCGTCCTGCGCGGCGGCCGGATCGCCCTCGATGCGGGCGACGACGACGTCGGTGCCGATGTTGCGCTTCAGCTCGGCGGGCGTGCCCTGGGCCACGAGCCGGCCGTTGTCGACGATGCCGACGCGGTCGGCGAGCTCGTCGGCCTCTTCCAGGTACTGCGTGGTGAGCAGGATGGTCATGCCGAGCTCGTCGTTGAGCCGCTGCACCTCCTGCCACACGCTGGCGCGGCTGATCGGGTCGAGACCGGTCGTCGGCTCGTCGAGGAACAGCACCTCCGGGTTGTGCACGAGCGCGGCGGCGAGGTCGAGCCGGCGGCGCATGCCGCCCGAGTAGGTCTCGATGCGGCGCTCGAGCGCGTCGCCGAGGTCGACGAGGGCCCGGAGCTCGACCAGGCGCTGCTCGATCTCCCTGCGGGTGAGGCCGTAGAGCAGGCCCTGGAGGCGGAGGAGCTCGAGCCCGGTCTGCTTCGGGTCGAGGGCGACGTCCTGGAGGGCCACGCCGATGTGGAGGCGCACCTGCTGCGGCCGGGCCGCGATGTCGACGCCGGCCACCGAGGCCCGCCCGCCGGTGGGGGCGAGCAGCGTGCACAGCATCTTGACCGTGGTCGACTTCCCCGCCCCGTTGGGGCCGAGCAGGCCGTAGATCTCGCCTCGGTTGATGACGAGGTCGAGGTGGTCGACGGCGGTCACGTCGCCGAAGGTCCGGGTGAGGCCCTCGGCGACGATCGCGGGCGCTCCCCGGTCGGTCGCGTCGTGGTGATGGTCCTGGTGGTGTTCCTGACGGTGGCGCAACGTTGTCTGCACGGCTCCGAACCTACGGATCACTGCGGCCAGATCCTGGCCGCGATGTGTGGGAATCTTCTCGGGTCAGACCGCAGCGACGGCCGGAACTCATCGAGCGGCGAAGGGTGCGATGGCCGACAACGACCCGACCGAACGAGCCCTGCTGCTGCTCTCGCTGCTGCAGACGCACCGGTTCTGGCCGGGCGGGGAGCTCACCGAGCGTCTCGGCATCAGCGCCCGCACGCTGCGGCGCGACGTCGACCGACTGCGGTCACTCGGCTACCCGGTCGACGCCACGCCCGGGGCCGCCGGCGGCTACCGCCTCGCCACCGGCGCCCACCTGCCGCCGCTGTTGCTCGACGACGAAGAGGCCGTCGCCATCGCCGTCGGGCTGCGGACGGCCGCCGGCGCGTCGATCGACGGGATCGACGACACCGCGCTGCGCGCGCTGGCCAAGCTCGAGCAGGTCCTGCCCGACCGGCTGCGGCGACGGGTGCACGCGGTGCACAGCAACATCGTGTCGCTGCAGTGGGGCGGCGGCCCGACGGTCGACGCCGATGCCCTCGCGGTGCTCGCGCTGGCGTGTCGCGACACCGAGCAGGTCCGCTTCGACTACCGCCGCCGCGACGGCGACGACTCGAGCCGCCTGGTCGAGCCCCACCAGCTCGTGTCGACCGGACGCCGGTGGTATCTCGTCGCCTGGGACGTCCGCCGCGACGACTGGCGCACGTTCCGCCTCGACCGGCTCGAGCGGCCCCGGCTGGCCGGCGTGCGGTGCGCGGCGCGCGAGCTCCCTGGTGGCGACGCGGCCGCGTTCGTGGCCGAGTCGATCCGCACCATGCCCCTGCCGCACTCGGCCGTGCTCGAGGTCGACGGCGCGCCGGACGCGGTGCGCGACATGCTCCGCTGGAGCGACGCCGAGGTCGAGGAGCTCGACGACGGTCGTGCCCACGTGCGCGTCGGCAGCGGCAGCAACGAGGCGTTGCTGCGCATCGTCACCTGGCTCGCGGGACGGTACGCGGTCGTCGTACGCGAGCCCGACGAGCTGGCGGCGCGTGTCGAGCAGCTGGTGGTGCGGCTACGGCGCTGAGGCCGTGATCAGTGCGTGAGGACGCTGCCGTCGGCGAGCACGGCGTGCGGGAGGCACTGCTCGTCGTACTCGGCGATCACGATCGGCGCCGCGTGCTCGCCGCAGGCCGGGCACGCGGGGTCGCGACGCACCTTGAACGCACGGAACGACTGCTCGAGCGCGTCGTAGGCGAGGAGCCGACCGATCAGCGGGTCGCCGAGGTCGAGGATCAGCTTGATCGCCTCGAGCGCCTGGATCGAACCGATGATGCCCGGGAGCACGCCGAGCACCCCGGCCTCCGCGCAGCTGGGCGCCAGCTCCGGCGGCGGCGGCTCGGGCAGGAGGCAGCGGTAGCAGGGGCCCTCGTAGGGCTTGAACACCGAGACCTGGCCCTCGAACCGGAAGATCGAGCCGTGCACGACCGGGATGCGCTTCAGCAGCGACGCGTCGTTCAGGAGGTAGCGCGTGGGGAAGTTGTCGGTGCCGTCGACGATCACGTCGTAGCCGTCGATGATGTCGAGCACGTTGTCGGCGCCGAGACGGACGTCGTACGTGACCACGTCGACGTCGGGGTTCAGCTCGGTGAGGGTCTTCTTCGCCGAGTCGACCTTGCGTTCGCCGATGCGGTCCATGTTGTGGAGGATCTGGCGCTGCAGGTTCGACGCGTCGACGACGTCCATGTCGACGATGCCGAGTGTGCCGACGCCCGCAGCCGCGAGGTAGAGCGCGGCGGGTGAGCCGAGGCCGCCCGCACCCAGCAGCAGCACGCGGCTCTCGAGCAGCTTCTGCTGGCCGGCCTCGCCGACCTCGGGAAGGAGGATGTGGCGCCCGTAGCGGTCGCGCTGCTCGGCGGTGAGGGTCTGGGGGGTGATCCAGGGGCGACCCTCGTTCTTCCACCGCCCGAACCCACCGGCCATCGACACGACGTCGGTGAAGCCGAGCTGCTGGAGGGTCTCGGCGGCGAAGGCGGAGCGGTTGCCGCCGGCGCAGTACAGGACGATGGGTTGGTCGCGGTCGAGGAGCTTGGTCTCGGCCTGGCTCTCGAGGTGGCCGCGGGGGATGAACACCGACCCCGGGATGGTGCCCTGGTCGTGCTCGTCCTGCTCGCGCACGTCGACGAACGTGGCCTGCCCGAGGCGCGCCTCGGCGTCCTCGGGCTGGATCTCGGTGATGCGCTGCTTGGTGTCCCGGAGCAGCTCGCGATAACTCGCCATCCTGCGTCTCCCTCGTCCTCCATTGAAATGCTACTGCGATGGTCGGGTATTCCCAACCGGGCCGGTCAGATCCGCGCCACCAGCTCCGGGAGCACCTCACCCAGGCGGTCGCGGAGCACGAACTCGGCCCGCGGGTCGAACGGCGTCTCCTCGCCGTTGAGCACGGCCAGCAGCGCGCCGTTCCGCAGCGCGAGCTCCGGGAGGGCGGCCGCCGGGTAGACGCCCAGGGAGGTGCCGACCGCGAGGAAGACGTCGGCGAGGGCGGCGGCACGCTGCGCCCGTTCGAGATCGGCGGGCACGAGGTTCTCGCCGAAGGAGATGGTGGCCGACTTGAGCATGCCGCCGCACTCGAGACAGGCCGGATCCTCGTCACCGGCGCGCACCCGGGCGAGGGTGTCTTCCATCGGACCCCGCCAGCCGCACGCCAGGCACTTCGCGTCCTGCACGGTGCCGTGGATCTCGATCACGATCTCGGGCGAGGTGCCCGCCGCCTGGTGCAGGCCGTCGACGTTCTGGGTGACGAGCGTGTGCAGGTTCGCCCGGCGTTCGAGCTCGGCCAACGCGACGTGCCCGGCGTTCGGCTCGCCCCCGAACCGCTCGCCGCCGGCGGCGCGGGCGCGCCACACGTCGCGGCGGTGCTCGGCGTCGTGCACGTAGTGCTGGATGGTCGCCTTGCGCTCGGCCGACGGGTCCTTGGTCCAGAGGCCCTGCGGGCCGCGGAAGTCGGGGATGCCCGACTCGGTCGAGATCCCGGCCCCGGTGAGCACGACGATCTGCCGGGCGTCCCGCAGCAACGCGGCGAGGCGGTCGAGGTGCGCGTCGTCGGCCATGGACGCACGGTACCCGGATGGGCCTCGCGGCAGCCTGGGCGTGGTCCCGCGGGACCTGTCCACGAGGTCGTCGCGCGCGAGCAACGCGTCCCGGGGACCGGGGACGCGCCGCTCGGCCGCGGACGCGCATCGGGGGCGAAGCGCGCGCCGCGTGATCTCGTCAGCGATGGGTCACGACGCGACTCCCTGCGCGTGGTCGAGCGCCTCGCGGTGACGCTGGTAGGCCCACTGCGCACTCTCCTGGCAGAGCGCGGGGTGAAAGCCGATCGCGTGCAGCGCCCGCTCGACGTGGTCGGGGTCGTCGCCCTGCTCGAGCAGGGTGAACGCGACGCGGCGGGAACGCCGGCGCGCCTCGGCGAGGGGGTGCTCGGCCAGCTGCGCCTCCGCCCACTCGGCGTGCGCGGCCTGCAGCGCGCTCGGCAGGCGGCGCAGGTGGCGGGCGTTCACCGGCGGGACGTTGCGCCGCACCGCCACCGTGTCGGACATCGGGTCCTCACAGGCGAGGTCGAACTGGGTGAGGCGCCGCAACGTGCGTACGAGGGGCGACGCGGTGCCGTCGCGCTGGCCGAGGCCGAGCGCGTGCGAGGTGTCGCTCACGGTGAGCTCGACGCCTTCGGGGGTGCGATCGAACCGGTCGGCGAGGTGGCGCAGGAGCAGGAGCGCAGTGGGACCGAGGGTCGGCAGCCAGAAGGTCTCGACGTAGCGGGAGCGGGGATCGTGCCCGAGGGTGTCGACCACCGGGTCGTTCCAGGGCTTGATCAGCAACGTGGCGGGCATGGCACTTCCTCCGCGAGCAGGCCGGCGGGGCCGGGCGTGGTGCGGGGAAGTGGCGACGCAGGATCCCGTCGGATCACGTCTGGGTGCGACAGACTGTACCGGTATGTCCAGAACGCGTCAAGGGCGCCGGTGGGCAAGTCGGCGCCGCGGGTGCTCATCCGGACCCCCCTGGAGCCGTCAGAACGAGGTCGGTCGGAGCACCTCGCCGGCACGCGCGCCGGTGTCGACGCCCTCGTCGAGGAGCACCGATCCGTTGACGACCAACGCGCGGTATCCGGTGGATTCCACGACGAAGCGACCGCCGCCGGCGGGGAAGTCGGCGGCCCATCGGGTGGGGCCGACCCCGAGCCGACTCGGGTCCCAGACCACGAGGTCGGCTGCGCTGCCGGCGCGCACGGTGCCGCGATCGGCGAAGCCGTACATCTGCGCGGGGATGGTGGCGAGACGGCGCACCGCGTCCTCGAGCGAGATGACGTCCGGCGCGTACTCGGCGAGCAGGCGCGTCGAGAAGTCGACCCCGCAGTAGCTGGTGAGGTGGGCGCCGGCGTCGCTGCTCCCGGGCAGGCTGGCGGGATGGCGGACCACCTGGGCGGTCGTCTCGCGTGACTTGTCGCCGAGCGAGCCGCCGAGCGTGAAGGTCGTCGTGAGGTGCTCGGCCAGCGACGCGTCGAGGAACGCGTCCAAGGGATCGCTGCTCCATTCGCGCGCCAGGTCGCCGACCGTGCGGCCGACCCACTCGGGGTGCGCGTCGGCCCGGGCCACCTTCACCGCATCCCAGGTGAACACGAAGGCGCGCCCGTCGGTGTCCGCGAGCGCAGCTCGGAGGCGCTGACGCACCGCGGGATCGCCGAGGAGCGTCTCGCGCCGGTCACCGGAGGTGAGCACCTCACGGAACGCTTCCATCTCGTCGAAGAGAAAGGTGTCGTGCAGAGCGAAGAACACCTGCATCTGCTGCAACGACGACTGCGGGTGCACGCGGTAGCCGCGCTCGCGCGCGACGTCGACGAACTCCATCCCGCGGGCCCAACCGTCGCCCAGGAACGGGAGCCGCACGATCGGATTCACGTTCATCGGCTTCCCGGACGCCTCGCACATCGCCAGCATCAGCTCGCGATCGGCGTCGTCGTGCCCCTCGAGGTTCGTACGACTGATGAACTCGATCACCCCGTGCGGTCGCCGCGCGAAGACCGAGGCGAGCGCGACCAGCTCCTCGGGCGCAGCCATGTTCGACGGCACTGGTTGGCCGTGCTGGTCGACGTGCATCTCGAGTTGACTCGACGAGAAGCCGACCGCACCGGCGTCCAGCGCGTCGACGAGCAGCGCCTGCATGACGCCGATCTCGTCGGTGGTCGCGCGGCGCGTCCCGGCGTCGTCGCCCATGGCGTACCGGCGCAGCGCGGAGTGCCCGACCTGGAACGCCGCGTTCACGCCGAGGGCGCCCTCGAGTCCGCGCGCGAAGTCAGGCAGACCACCACCTCGGAAGGTCACCCCCGCCGCCAGGGTGTCGGCTGACATGCCTTCCACGCGGCTGAGCATCTCGCACAGCCAGGTGACGTCCGCCGGTCGAGCCGGGAACAGAGAGAACCCGCAGTTCCCGTTGATGACGGTCGTGACGCCGTGCCACGACGATGGCGATGCGGTGGGCTCGAAATGGAGCTGGGCGTCGTAGTGCGTGTGGATGTCGACGAAGCCCGGCGCCACGACGCAACCGTCGGCGTCGATGGTGTGGCTCGCGGCTGATGCGCCGAGTCGACCGACGGCAGTGATCCGGCCGTCCCGCACGCCCACGTCGGCGGAGAACGCGGGCAGACCGGAACCGTCGATGACCGTTCCGCCCCGAACCAGGAGATCGAGCTCAGGCATGCGCGAGGCGCTTCTCGTAACGCTCCTCGAGCGCGTAGACGCGCGCCGCGTTCTCGCCGACGATCTTGCGCTGGCGGGCGTCAGGCAGGTGCTCGACGTGCTCGAGCAACTCGTCGACCACCCCCGGATACTTCGCGTCGGAGTGCGGAAAGTCGCTGGCCCAGATGAGGTTGTCCTCGCCCGCGAGGTCGGCCATCGCCCCCATCGTTCGCTCTCCCGGATCGAAGCTGATGACGCAGTTCCGCCGGAAGTACTCGCTCGGAGTGAGGCTCAGCTTCGCGGGAAGTGCCCACTCGTAGGCCTCGAGGAACTCGTCGAAGCGGTCCATCCAGTGCGCGATCCAACCACCGCCGCACTCCAGCACGAGAACCTCGAGGTCGGGGTGCCGTTCGAAGACGCCGCCGTACACGAGGCCGGCCAAGGTCATGTACTGGTCCATGAACAGGATGAGCGCGTGATGCGTACCCATCGCCATCAGGTCGATCATCCGCTTGCTGACGCCGTCGATGTCGTACAGGCCGGCACCGTGCAGGCCGAGCGGCATACCCATCCCCGCCAGTGCTTCGTACATCGGGTCGAACGCAGGTGACCACAACGGCACACCGTTCACCGGGTTCGGTCGGATGACGCCGGCGACGAGCCCGAGGGCCCGAGCGCGGTGCACCTCCTGCGCGGCGGCGCGGGGGTCGTGGGGAGGAATCACTGCGGTGCCGACGAGCCGCTCGGGATCGGTCGAGGTCCAGTCCGCGATCCAGTCGTTCCAAACCTGGTGCGACGCGACTGCGAGGTCGACGTCGGTGAAGCCGCCGAGGGACTGGCCGAGGCCGCAGTAGAGCACCGCGATGTCGATGCCCTCGCGGTCCATCACCCCGAGCCGCTCCTTCGGGTCCCATCCACCCGGATTGAGGTCGTCGGGATAGCGCAGGGCGTTGCCGAAGTCCTGGTTCTGGTGCATCCCGGCGTTGCCGAGCCCGGCGAGACCCATCGGGATGGCCACGTGATCCTCGACCAGGACGTGCTGGGTCCCGAGCTCGTCGGAGTAACGGACCCGCGGTCCCCGTTCCCGCATCGACGACGGAAGGTGCGTCTCCCAGAGGTCGACCGGTTCACAGACGTGGCCGTCGGCGTCGATCACGACGTGCGTGGCTGCGGCGTGCGAACTCGACCATTCGGATCCCCCTCGTGACGAGGCCGAGATCATGGCGCACAACCCGTCACATCGCACAGCCGCCGGGGCACCAGGGGAGACGACTGACGGTTACAGGTCGCTGCCGATGTCGCTGCCCATGCATGGTCCGCGGGTCGTGAACTTGCTGGCCTGCATGGCCATCTCGTCGACGGCCGCGGTGTCGGCGCCGGGCCCGCGGTAGGGACGGTTCCGCCAGGCGTACACAAAGGCCGCGCCCACCAGCAGGATCGCGCTGCCCACGAGGATCCAGGTCAGGACCACGTCACCAGGCTACGTGGAGCGCGAGGACGCGGCGACGAGAACTACACGAGTGTGGTTCTTCGTCACAGTTCAGGCGAGCGGCGCGTCGACCGGCGTCGCGCGGGTGCGGCGGGTGACGGCGCGGCGCGGATCGGCGCCGAACGCCTCGGCGGGGCGGGCGGGCCCGAAGAGGAAGCCCTGGCCCAGCTCGCACCCCATCGCCCGGAGCTGCTGGAGCTGCTCGGGCGTCTCGATGCCCTCGGCCACCGTCGACAGCCGGAGGGCGCGGGCGAGGCTCACGACCGCGTCGACGATCGCGGTGCTGTCCTGCTGCTCGCCCACCCCCGCGATGAACGTCCGGTCGATCTTCAGCGTCTCGACCGGGAGCCGCTGGAGGTACGCCAGCGACGAGTAGCCGGAGCCGAAGTCGTCGACCGCGAGGTGGAGGCCGAGAGCACGGAGCGCACCGAGCGCGCTCAGCGCCGACTCGGCGTCACGCATCAACGTGCTCTCGGTGATCTCGAGCCAGAGCGCGCCCGGCACGATGCCCGTGTCGTGCAGGACACGGGCCACGTCGTTCGGCAGCGCGGCCTCGGCGAGCTGGCGGGGGGAGAGGTTCACGCTCATCGAGAGTGGCGGTGCGTCGGGCGCGGCGCGGTGCCAGCGCGCCGCCTGCGCGCAGGCCTGCTCGAGCGCCCAGACGCCGAGGGGCACGATGAGCCCGGTCTCCTCGGCCAGCGGCACGAACTCCATCGGCGGCACCAGCCCCCGCTCGGGGTGTTCCCAGCGGATCAACGCCTCGAACCCGAACAGGGATCCGTTGGCGAGGTCGATGATCGGCTGGTAGTGGACGCGCATCTCGCCGCGCTCGACCGCGCGGTGCAGCGCGTTGCCGGTGCGCAGGTCGTCGACCGCGCGGTTGTGGGTCTTCGCCTCGAACAGCTCGGCGCGGTCGCGCCCCAGCTCCTTGGCCCGGTACATCGCCGCATCCGCGTTGCGGAGCAGCGTCTCCGGGCTGTCGGCGACGCCGCCCGACAGGGCGATGCCGATGCTGGTGGTCACGAACACCTCACCCTCCATGAGCGCGACGGGCCGGGAGACCGCATCGGCCAGCCGCTCGGCCACGAGCTCGGCGGTCTCCTCGCTGGTCACGTTGTGGCACAGGATCGTGAACTCGTCGCCGCCGAAGCGGGCCACCACGTCGTCCGGGCCCATGGTCGCGCTCAGCCGGTCGGCCACCGCCACCAGCAATCGGTCGCCGGCGGAGTGTCCCAGGCTGTCGTTCACCACCTTGAAGCGGTCGAGGTCGAGGAACAGGACCGCGACGCGCTCGTGACGCTGCGCCGCGTCGTTGAGCTCGCGGCCCAGGCGCTCGACGAAGTGCGCCCGGTTCGGCAGGCCGGTGAGCGGATCGTGCACCGCCTGGTGGGCGAGCGCCTCACCGCTCGCCCTGCGCTCGGCGATGTCCTCGATCTGGCTGACGAAGTACAGCGGCCGGTCGTTGAGGTCGCGCACGATCGACGCGCTCACCGAGACCCACACCGGGTGCCCGTCGTGGTGCAGGTAGCGCTGCTCGATCTGGCAGTTCGCGATCGCGCCGGTGAGGAGCCGGGTCATCGACTCGCGACACATCTCGCGGTCGTCGGGGTGGCTCAGGTCGAGGATCGACGAAGCCAGCAACTCGGATTCGCCTCGTCCGAGGATCTGCACCAGCGCGCGGTTCACCCGGAAGAGGCGACCGTCGATCGACGTGAGTGCCATGCCGATCGGCGCGTGCTCGAACGCGCTGCGGAACCGCTCCTGCGCTTCGCGCAGCTCGGCCTCCGCCAACCGCCGGTCCGTGAGGTCGCGCGCGCTGATCACGATGCCCGCGACGGCGGGATCGTCGAGCAGGTTGGTGGCCATGGCCTCCACGACGCGCCAACTGCCGTCGGCGTGACGGAGGCGTACCTCGATGCGGTCGGCGTCGTGACCGGCGCGGGTGAGGTCGAAGCCGCGCTTGGCGATGGCGCGGTCGTCGGGATGGATCAGGTCGAACACGTCGGCGCCGATGAGGGGCTCGATGTCGAGGCCGAGGATGCGCTCGGTGGCCGGGCTCGCGTACACCAACCGACCGTGCGGGTCGACGATCGCCATGATGTCGTTGGAGTCACGGACCATCGCCCGGAAGCGCGCCTCGTTGCGCTCCAGGAGCGCGGTCACCCGGTCGACGGTGCGGGCGGCGCGTCGACCCACGACGCGCGTGGAGATGATCGCCAGGACGACGATCGCCACGAGCACGACGCCGGCCAGGATTCCTTGCGCGCTCACGTCCTGTCTTCGGTATTTCCGGGGTTCGACCTTGAGCGGCGGGCCCCAGGGGCCGGTCAGGCGGAGCGGTCGCCGAGCAGCGCCTCGACGACGGCGCGCGCGGCCGCGGTGGGCGTGATGGAGCCCTGGGCCACCTCGAGCTCGAGACGCCGGGCCAGGGCACCGGCGGCCTGGTCGGCGGCGAGGGCTTCGAGGAGCGAGTCGGTGATCTCCGACCACATCCACTGACGGCTCTGCTCGGCGCGCCGGGCGGGGAGTGCATCGGCGACCCGGGCGCGGAACTCCTCGACCGTGTCCCAGACCTCGCGGATGCCCTCGCCCAGCAGCGCGGAGCAGGTCAGCACGCGCGGATCCCATCCGGCGATGCGCGGGCGCACGAGATGGAGCGCGGCGGCGTAGTCGGCCGCGGTGTGCGCGGCGGTGGCGGCGAGGTCGCCGTCGGCCTTGTTCACGACGACCAGATCGGCGAGCTCCATGATCCCGCGCTTGAGCCCTTGCAGCTCGTCGCCGCCGCCGGGCGCGACCAGCACGAGGAAGAGGTCGACCATCGCCGCGACCTTCACCTCCGACTGGCCGACGCCGACGGTCTCGACCAGGACGACGTCGAAGCCGGCCGCTTCGCAGAGCAGGAGCGCCTCGCGCGTCCGGCGCGCCACGCCGCCGAGGGTGCCGCCGGTGGGGGACGGCCGGACGAAGGCGAGGGGCGAGCGCGTGAGCTGCTCCATGCGCGTCTTGTCGCCGAGGATCGAGCCCCCACTGCGCGTGCTCGACGGATCGACGGCCAACACCGCGACCCGGTGCGCCTGTTCCACCAGGTAGCCGCCGAGCGCCTCGATGAACGTCGACTTGCCCGCGCCGGGCGCGCCGGAGATCCCCACCCGCACCGAGTTGCCGACGTGAGGGAGGACCTCGGCGAGCAGCGCCTCCGCCTCGGCGCGGTGGTCGGCGCGCGTCGATTCCACCAGCGTGATCGCACGCGCCAACGCGCGCCGATCACCGTCGACCACCTGGTCGGCCAGCTCACTCATCCGGTCCGCTCTCGGTGCCTGCTTGATGGCTCGCTCTCTGCGGGCCGGGATACCCGGCCCGCAGCCGTTCGCTCGCGTGCACCGGAGTGGTCATGTGACGGCGAGGGTACGAGAGGTTCCGCCGTCAGGCGCGGCGCAGCAGGCTCACGATCTCGGCCGCCGCTTCGGGGATGTTGGTGCCGGGACCGAAGATCGCGGCCACCCCGGCGTCACGCAGCTCGTCGTAGTCCTGCGGGGGGATGACGCCGCCCGCGACCACGAGGATGTCGTCGCCGCCCTGCTTGCGCAGCTGGGCGATGAGCTCCGGGATCAGCGTCTTGTGCCCCGCGGCCTGGCTCGACACGCCGACGAGGTGCACGTCGTTCTCGATCGCGTCACGCGCCGCTTCCTCCGGGGTCTGGAAGAGCGGGCCCACGTCGACGTCGAACCCGAGGTCGGCGAAGGCGGTGGCGATCACCTTGGCGCCGCGGTCGTGACCGTCCTGGCCGAGCTTCGCGACCAGCAGGCGCGGGCGCCGGCCCGCGGCGGCGGCGAACTCATCCACCGCGGCGCGCACCTTCTCGTAGCCCTCGTCGCCCTCGTACGCCGCGCCGTACACCCCGGCAATGCTACGGATCGTCGCCCGGTGACGGGAGAACACCTCCTCGAGGGTGTCGGAGATCTCGCCGACGGTCGCACGCGCCCGCGTCGCCTCGATCGAGAGCTCCAGCAGGTTGCCGTCGCCGCGCGCGCCATCGCGCAGGCGGTCGAGCGCCTCACGTACCCGCGTGTCGTCGCGCTTCGCCTTGACCTCCGCCAACCGGGCGAGTTGCTGCTCGCGGACGACCGCGTTGTCGACGTCGCGGAAGTCGACGTGGTCTTCCTCGGTGAGGCGGTACTTGTTGACCCCGACGATGACCTCGTCGCCGCGGTCGATGGCGGCCTGCTTGCGTGCCGCCGCCTCCTCGATGCGCAGCTTGGGCATTCCCGACTCGACGGCTTTGGTCATGCCCCCGAGCGCCTCGACCTCCTCGATCAGCTTCCACGCCTCGTTGGCCAGGCTCGCGGTGAGCGCCTCGACGTAGTAGCTGCCGCCCAGCGGGTCGACCACCTTGGTGATGCCGGTCTCCTCGGCCAGGATCAGTTGCGTGTTGCGGGCCACCCGGGCTGCGAACTCGCTCGGCAGCGCGATGGCCTCGTCGAAGGAGTTCGTGTGCAGGCTCTGGGTGCCACCGAGCACCGCGGCGAGCGCCTCGATCGTGGTCCGGACGATGTTGTTGTACGGGTCCTGCTCGGTCAACGACACGCCCGACGTCTGGCAGTGCGTGCGCAGCATCGACGAGCCCGGCTTCTGCGGATCGAACTGACCGATCACCCTCGACCACAGCAGGCGGGCGGCGCGCAGCTTGGCCACCTCCATGAAGAAGTTCATGCCGATGGCGAAGAAGAAGGAGAGGCGACCGGCGAACTCGTCGATGGTGAGGCCGCGTGCCAGCGCCGCCCGCACGTACTCGAGGCCGTCGGCGATGGTGAACGCGAGCTCCTGCACCGCGGTCGCGCCCGCCTCCTGCATGTGGTAGCCGGAGATCGAGATCGAGTTGAACTTCGGCATCCGCCGGGCCGTGTACTCGATGATGTCGGCGACGATCCGCATGCTCGGCGTCGGCGGATAGATGTAGGTGTTGCGGACCATGAACTCCTTGAGGATGTCGTTCTGGATGGTCCCGGCCAGCTGCGACTCGTCGACGCCCTGCTCCTCGGCGGCCACCACGTAGCCGGCGAGGATCGGCAGCACCGCGCCGTTCATCGTCATGGAGACGGTCATCTTGTCGAGGGGGATGCCGTCGAAGAGGATCTTCATGTCCTCGACCGAGTCGATCGCGACACCGGCCTTGCCGACGTCGCCGATCACCCGGGGGTGGTCGCTGTCGTAGCCGCGGTGGGTGGCGAGGTCGAAGGCCACCGACAGCCCCATCTGCCCGGCGGCCAGGTTGGCCCGGTAGAAGGCGTTCGACTCCTCGGCGGTGGAGAACCCGGCGTACTGACGGATGGTCCAGGGCCGGTTCGTGTACATGGTGGCCCGGACGCCGCGGACGAACGGCTCGAAACCCGGCAGCGTCCCGACGCTCTCGAGCCCCTCCAGGTCGTCGGCGGTGTAGAGCGGGTGGACGTCGATGCCCTCGGGCGTGGTCCAGGTCAGCGCGTCGAGGTCGCCCTTGACCTCCTTCGCGGCCAGCGCCTCCCAGTCGGACCGTGTCGGACGTTCGCTGTCACCCATGCGCGAAAGGGTACGACCCGCCGTTCGGACGGGCGAAGTTGGAGCAGCGCAGCCGGGAGCCGCTTGGTCAGCTGGCCTGCGACAGCTCCTCGGCGGCGACCGCGTCCTCGAGCGCCCGGCGGGCCCGGGCGACGCCCGCTCGGCCCACGGTGCGGGTGCGTGCATCGAGGCGCCAGTCGCCCCAGTTGACGGCGCGCCGCCCGCCATCGCGGGCGGGAGTGGGGCGACCGGTCCGCGTCGGCGCGGTGCGAGCCTTCGTGGCGCGCCGGCTGGACTTCGTGGCCTCGGGCTCGGGCGGGTCGACCAGGCGCAGCTGCGTGCTCACACGAGGAGTATCGCCCGGGGGTGTGACACTTATTCCGGGTCGCGCTCGCTGGGGCCCGGGATACCCGGGCCGCCCGTCGCTCGCTGCTCTTGTTTCCGGGTCGCGCTCGCTGGGGCCCGGGATACCCGGGCCGCCCGTCGCTCGCTGCTCCTGTTTCCGGGTCGCGCTCGCTGGGGCCCGGGATACCCGGGCCGCCCGTCGCTCGCTGCTCCGTAGACTTCGGGGCGTGGAATCGGCGCTCACCTACCTGGATCACGCCGCCACCACCCCGATGCGGCCCGAGGCGGTGGCGGCCATGGCGCCGTTCCTGCAGGGCACGTTCGGCAACCCGAGCGGCGGCCACGCCGCGGCGCGGGCGGCCAAGACGGCGCTCGAGGAGGCCCGGGAGGAGATCGCCGAGCTGCTCGCCGTCCGCCCGGCCGAGGTCGTGTTCACCGCCGGCGGCACCGAGGCCGACAACCTGGCGGTGAAGGGGGTCGCCCGCCGGGCCCGCGCCACCCGGGGCGCCGACGGCGTGGTCACGACGGCGTTCGAGCACAAGGGCGTGCTCGCGTCGTGCGACCGGCTCGCGGCCGAGGGCTTCCGGATCGAGGCGGTCTCCGTACCGGAGTCGGGTGTCGTCGACGTCGACCGGTTGCTCGCCGCCGTCGACGAGCGCACCGCGGTCGTGTCGGTGATGCTCGTGAACAACGAGGTCGGCACGATTCAGCCGCTCGACAGGATCGTGGCCGGCGTCCGCGACCGGGCGCCGAGCGCCGTCGTGCACACCGACGCGGTGCAGGCGGTTCCGTGGATCGACGTCGCGCGCGCCGCGGCCGGCGTCGACCTCGTCGCGATCTCGGCGCACAAGTTCGGCGGTCCCAAGGGCACCGGTGCGCTCGTCGTCCGCAACGCGACCGCGATCGAGCCGTTGATCGAAGGCGGCGGCCAGGAGGCCGGGCTCCGGTCCGGCACGTCGAACGTGGCCGGGGCGGTCGCGATGGCCGCGGCGCTCCGGGCGACGTGCGATGCGCGCTCCGCCGACGTCGTCCGCATCGGTGCCTTGCGCGATCGCCTGATCCAAGGCCTGACCGCCGTGGTTCCCGGCGTGTTCGAGAACGGCGACCGGCGCGCCAAGGTGGCCGGCAACGCGCACCTCGGGTTCCGCGGGGTCGAGGCCGAGACCCTGCTGGTCGCGCTCGACCAGGCCGGCGTGTGCGCAGCCGCGGGCTCCTCGTGCTCGTCCGGCGCCACCGAGCCGTCGCACGTGCTCGCGGCGATGGGCGTACCCCGCGACGACGCGCTGTCGTCGGTCCGCCTGAGCCTCGGGTTCGCGTCGACCGATGCCGACGTCGAGGTCGCCCTCGACGTGATCCCGCGCGCCATCGCGCAACTGCGCCGCGCCGGGGAGGCGGCGTGAGCGTGAGCGAGCCGGGTATCCCGGCGAGTAGCGAACGCCCAATGGAGGCGGCGTGAGCGTGAGCGTGAGCGGTTCCCGGGTCCTCGTCGCGATGAGCGGCGGGGTCGACTCGTCGGTCGCGGCCGCGCGCCTGCTCGAGCAGGGGTACGACGTCACCGGTGTGACCCTCAAGTTGTGGGGCGGCGAGTCCGACTCCGGCTGTTGCAGCGTCGCCGACGTGGAGGACGCCCGGCGCGTCGCCGCGCAGCTCGGCATCCCCCACTACGTGTTCAACCTCACCGACGACTTCGACGACGCCGTCGTCGATTTCTACGTCGACGAGCACCGGGCCGGCCGCACGCCCAATCCGTGTGTGGAGTGCAACCGCTCGATCAAGTTCGGCCGGCTCCTCGAGCGCGCCGACGCGCTCGGGTTCGCCCACGTCGCGACCGGCCACCACGCGCGCGTGACGCGCGGCGACCGCGGGACCTTCCAGCTGCGACGCGGGGCCGACGGGGCGAAGGACCAGTCGTACGTCCTCTACATGCTCGGGCAGCGGGAGCTCGCCCGTACGCTGTTCCCGGTCGGCGACCTCACCAAGGCCGACGTGCGCGCGCACGCGGCCCGCCTCGGGCTCCGGACCGCGGCGAAGCCCGAGAGCATGGACGTCTGCTTCATCACCCGCGGCGGTCGGGAGTCGTTCCTCACCGCACGAGTGCCGGCGCGCGCCGGTGCGATCGTCGACACCGGCGGCGCGACGGTGGGCCGACACGGCAACGTCACCACCTTCACGGTCGGGCAGCGACGCGGTCTCGGCGTCGCGACCGGTGAGCGGCGCTACGTCGTCGACGTCGACGCGCGCACCGCGACCGTGACCATCGGTGCCCACGGCGACCTGCTGCGCGACGCGGTCGAGGTGCGCGACCTGCTCTTCACCGACGGTGCGCCGTCGTCCAGCGCCCTGATGGCGCAGACGCGCGCGCACGGCGAACCGGTCGCGGCGACGCTCGGCGGGAGCACGGTTCGGTTCGCGCGCCCGCAGCCGCGGGTCGCGCCCGGCCAGGTGGTCGCGCTCTACGACGGCGACGTGCTCGTGGGCGGCGGGATCGCTACCTGACCGTCACGCGAACCGGCAGGCGCCGCGCCGCGGCCAGCCGGAGCATCTCGTCCCGGCGCGCCACCGCGAACAGGATCGCCTCGGTCTCGACCGTCTCGCCGCCGCGTCGCCCGCGGGCGGCCCGGACCAGGTCGATCGGCGCGTCGAACCGGGCCGACACCGAGCCCGCACCGGCGCCGAGGCGGAGATCGAGGATCTCTGCTGGTGCCGCGGCGGCGGGTTCGGGCGCGACCTCGCGCACGTGCTCGCGCAGGAAGAGGACGGGGTCGGCCAGGGTCAACGTGTCGACGACGACGAACCCGGCCGGCACGAGCACCGCCCAGCGGCGCGACAGCGACTCGAGCGACCGGCTGAGCACGGCGACGAGCGCGGCGCCGATCAGGAGCGAGATGACGCCGAGGACGATCTCACCGTCGGCCAGGAGCAGCACCGGCGCCACGACCCCGGCCGCGACGAGGAGACGTGCCCCGGGCAACGGGCCGAGGAACAACGCCGGCGGAACGCGCAATGGGAAGCGTTGCTCGTCGCCATACGCGAGGGCGTTCGCGGCTGCGGACGCGATGTCGTGGCCCGAGGCGAGCGTCGAGCACACGATCGTCCCGGCCAACGCGCCGACCGTCGCGAGCGTCGACGGTGCTCCGTCGATCGCGGCGAGGATCGCGGCGACGACCAGCGCCGGCGCGATCACGCGCAGCGCGGTCAACGTCTGCGGACGCGGCGCGAGCGTCGCGAGGAGTCCGACCGCCCACGCGAGCCAGAGCAGCGTCGCGGCCGCGACGCGCGGCCCGTCGGCCCACGATTCGGTCGCGGCGGCCGCGGCCGGACCCGCGGTCAGCGGCAACGTCACCCAGGCGACGCGCAGCAGCCACAAGAAGAGAGGACGAGGCAGGTTGACTCCGTTCACCTGCACGCGCCCGCTTGGAGCGCGCGGCGTCGGCGATCGTAGAGTACGACCTCATGTCGCCGACTCTCCGAGCGCCGGTGCTCGTCCCCGGCGTCGCGACCGGTGTCGGCAGCCTGCCCCACGACGATCCCGTCGCGGCGGCGGAGGTGGTGCTGCGCCGTCTACCGGAGCTGCCGGCCGCGCCCCAGCTGCCCGCGCGCGACCCGAGGGAGGGCATGCTCGCCCAGTGGCTCGGGGCGCTCCCCGAGGTGAGCGTGGCGGACGACGGCAGCTTCACGGTGGTGCACGACTCGGACGCGGCGCCCGACTGCGACTTCGGGGACGGTGGGCACGACGGGCTCCTCACGTTCCTCGAGGTGGCTGCGGCCCGCGAGAAGCGGCCGGTCCGGGTGAAGGTCCAGGTGACGGGCCCGCTGACCCTGGGCATGGCGCTGCACGCCGCCGGCGTCCCCGCGCCGCGGGCGTTCCGCCGCGCGGCCGAGGTCACCCGCGCGTGGTCGGTGGCGGTGGAGGAACTGGTCGGCGCGCAGCTGCCCGACGCCGGGCTGGTGCTGTTCTTCGACGAGCCCGCGCTCGTGTCGTGGCACCGTGGCAACGAGCCGCTCGACCGCGAGTCGGCCATCGACGTGTTGTCGGGCGCGCTGGCATCGGTCGACTGTGTCACGGGTGTGCACGTGTGCAGTGACGGCGACGTCGCGCTCGCGCTCGAGGCCGGGCCCGAGGTGCTCGGCGTCGAGGTGAACGACGATCTCGTCCAGCACACCGTCTCGCTGGCACGCTTCCTCGACGGCGACGGATGGATTGCTTGGGGCGCGGTGCCGACCGACCGACCGGTGGGTGAATCGGCCGACCCGCACTGGCGCGCATTGGCGCGCGTGTGGTGCGACCTGACGCGACGTGGGTGCGACCCGGTGCCCCTCCGCACGCGCGGGTTGATCACCCCTGCGTGCGGGCTGGCGGGCTACGGTGCCTCCCAGGCCGAGCGGGTGCTCGGCATCGCACGCGAGTTGGCCGCCCGGGTGCACGACCAGGCGGTCGCCGCGAGACTCACCCTGGGAGCCTGACGTGGAGACCACCCCGTACCGCTACTGCGGCGTGTGCGGCCAGCCGCTCCAGCCGGGCGCGACGGTCTGCGGGAACTGTGGCGCCGCGGTGGAGGGTGCGACCGGCGCAGGCGCGGCGGGCGCGGCGGGCGCGGCAGGCGCGGCGGGCGCGGACGACACCGGAGCCGGTCCGGCCACCGGTGACAGCACGATGGCCATGCCCGCAGCCGCGGCCGGCGGTGCCGCGGGAGGCGCGGCGGGCGGTGCCGCGGCCGGCGGGGGCGGCGGAGGTGGCGGGGGCGACGTCCCGCCGGACGACGACGAGGGCATGTCGTCGGGTCAACGGTGGCTGATCGCGGCGCTCGTCGTGCTCGCGGTCGTGCTCATCGGCGTGATCCTGGCCCTGGTGCTCTCGAACGACGACGGCAGCGACAACAAGAACACGACCACCAGCTCGTCGACCTCGTCGACCAGCACGAGCTCGACCACCACGTCGACCACCTCGACCGACCACGACCGCGCCGCCGACGACCGCGCCGACGACGACGACGGCCCCGCCGACGACGACGCCGACGACCGCCGCACCACGACCACGACGGCCGCCCGCCGACGACGACGGCGCCTCGCCCCGCCCACGTAGCCGTAGACGTCACACCCGCTCGGTAGATTGCGGGGGATGGCCCGCGCACCCGGAGCGATCCCGCCCGACGTCGCCACGCGCGCCGACGAGCTCGCCGGTCAGATCCGGTACCACCGCGAGCGCTACTACCGCGACGACGAGCCCGAGATCTCCGACGCCGAGTTCGACGAGCTCGTCCGTGAGCTCTCGGCGCTGGCCGACCGGTACCCGGAGCTCGAACGCGGCGACACACCGCTCACCGAGGTGGGGGCTCCGCCATCGGCCACCTTCGCGCCGGTGCGCCACATCGTCCCGATGCTGTCGCTCGACAACGCCTTCGCACGGGAGGAGCTCGCCGCCTGGTACGCGCGCATCGAGCGGGTGATCACGGACCCGGTGGTGTTCGTCGGCGAGCCGAAGCTCGACGGGTTGGCGGTGTCGCTGCTCTACGAGGACGGTCGGCTGGTCGCGGCGCGGCCACGCGCGGCGACGGCGAGACCGGGGAGGACGTCACCGCCAACGTCGCCACCATCCAGTCGATCCCCGACGCGCTGCAGGGGAACGCGGTGCCGACGCGGCTCGAGGTGCGGGGCGAGGTGTTCATGCCGCTCACATCGTTCGAGGAGCTGAACCGGCGCCAGGGCGAGGCGGGCGACCGCCTGTTCGCGAACCCGCGCAACGCCGCCGCCGGCAGCCTCCGCCAGAAGGACCCGCGTGTCACCGCGTCACGAGACCTGACGTTCGATGCCTACCAGCTCGGTGTGCAGGACGGCGGACCCGTGCTCCGGTCACACCACCAGACGCTCGGTTGGCTGCGCGATCTCGGTCTGCCGGTGAACGACCACATCGAGGAGCTGTCGTCCCTCGACGACGTCTACGAGTTCTGCGAGCGCATCGAGGCCAACCGGCACTCGTTCGGCTACGAGATCGACGGCGCGGTCGTGAAGGTCGACGACCTCGCGCAACGCAACGAGCTCGGCTTCACGAGCCGGGCGCCACGGTGGGCCATCGCGTTCAAGTTCCCGCCCGAGGAGAAGACGACACTGCTGCGCGGGATCATGGTGAGCATCGGTCGCACCGGTCGGGCCACTCCGTTCGCCCAGCTCGAGCCGGTGTTCGTGGGCGGTTCGACGGTCGGGCTCGCCACGCTCCACAACCAGGACGAGGTCGCGCGCAAGGATGTGCGCGTCGGCGACACCGTGATCGTGCGCAAGGCCGGTGACGTCATCCCCGAAGTCGTGGGCCCGGTGCTCGCCAAACGGAAGCGCGGCGCACGGAAGTGGAAGTTCCCCACCGAGTGCCCGGTGTGCCACGAACCGCTCGTGCGACTCGACGGTGAGGCTGACACGCGCTGCGTCAACGTCGACTGCCCCGCGCAGCGTGTGCAGCGCATCGTGTTCTTCGCCGGTCGCTCGGCCATGGACATCGAGGGGCTCGGCGAGGAGCGCGTCACCCAGTTCGTGAATGCGGGGCTGCTCTCCGACGCGGCCGACGTCTACTCGCTCACCGTCGAGGCGCTGGTGCCGCTGGAGCGGATCGGCGACCGGTCGGCCCAGCTGCTGGTCGCGGCGATCGACGCGTCGCGCTCGCGACCGCTGGCGAAGCTGCTCGTCGGGCTCGGCATCCGGCACGTCGGCCCGAGCGCGGCGGTGGCTCTCGCCCGCGAGCTCGGCGACCTCGACGCCATCGCCGGCGCCGCGGAGGAGGACCTCGCGGTCGTACCCGGCGTCGGCGGTGTCATCGCGCAGAGCGTGCGGGCGTTCTTCGCCATCGACCGGAACCGGGAGCTGATCGAGAAGCTGCGCGCCGCCGGCGTCAACTTCCAGGGCCCCGCACGCGTCGCTGCCGCCGTCGACGGCCCGTCGCTCGAAGGCCTCGCCTTCGTGCTCACCGGCACCTTGCCCTCCATGACTCGGGAGGAGGCGCAGGCCGAGTTGGAGGCGCGCGGCGCCAAGGTGACGGGGAGCGTGTCGAAGAAGACCAGCTACGTGGTGGTCGGCGAGAGTCCCGGGTCGAAGCGGGCGAAGGCCGAGCAGCTCGGCGTGCCCACGCTCGACGAACCCGGCTTGCGACACCTGCTCGAGCACGGGCCGGCCCCCGCGGCGTAGCGACGCGGGCTGGGACACGTCTCCGACCACGACGTAGCCTCGCCCGGATCGACGTTCGAGGTACGAGGGGGAGCGGTTGCATGGCTGACGACTCCGTGATCGGGAAGCGGTTTCCCGGCTACGAGTTCACGATCGAGCGGGGCAAGGTGCGGGAGTTCGCCCGGGCGACGATGACGCGCAACCCCGACTACCTCGACGACCCCGCGGCCGTCATCCCGCCCACGTGGCTCATCGCGTCCGGGTTCTGGGCGCCCGACGACCTCGAGAACCCGGTGGCGTCGCTCAACATCAATCTCGCCCGACTGCTCCACGGTGGCCAGGAGTTCTCGTTCTTCGGCCCCCCGCCACGCGCCGGCGCCAAGCTCACCACCGAGTCGTGGATCGACAGCATCTACGAGAAGGAGGGGAAGCGCGGCGGCACCATGCGCTTCGCCGAGATGGTCACCGAGTACCGCGACGAGAGTGGCGAGGTCGTGGCCGAGTCGCGGACCACGATGATCGAGACGGGCAAGGCGCCGACGGAGGGATCGTGATGGCGACCTGGGACGATCTCGCTGAGGGCAGCGCGTCGGCGCCGCGCGAGTACGGGCCGATCACCCGCACCGACATGGTCAAGTACCAGGGCGCGTCCGGCGACTTCAACCCGATCCACCACGACGAAGAGTTCGCCCGGGCCGCCGGCTACCCGTCGGTCTTCTCGGTCGGCATGCTGCAGGCGGGCATCCTCGCCGGCTACGCCACCGACTGGCTGGGCGCGAACAACGTGCGCCGTTACGCGGTGCAGTTCCGCGAGCAGGTGTGGCCGGGCGACACCGTCGTGTGCTCGGGCACGGTCACCCGTCGGTACGAGGACGCCGGCGAACGCAAGGTCGACGTCGAGCTGCTCTGCACGCGTGTCGAGTCCGGCGGAGCCGCGATCAAGGGCGAGGCGACCTTCGTCGTCCCGTGACCGAGGTGGCCATCCCGTGAGCCGCGCGCAGCAACTGACCGCTTCGGCGCCGATCGCGACCCGACCGCTGACACTGGTCGAACGCGCGGTGCCCGAGCCCGCGCCGGGAGAGGTGCGGGTGCGGGTGCACGCGTGCGGCTGTTGTCGCACCGACCTGCACGTCGTCGAGGGCGACCTCGAGCTGGTGCACGTGCCGATCGTGCCCGGCCACCAGGTCGTCGGCGTGGTCGACGCGCTCGGGGACGAGGTGGCGACCCTCGCGGTCGGCGACCGGGTCGGAGTCGCCTGGCTCCATCACACCGACGGAGTGTGCGAGTTCTGTCGTCGGGGAGAGGAGAACCTCTGCGTCGCCGCCGACTTCACCGGATGGACCGTCGACGGCGGGTACGCCGACCACGTCACGGTGCCGGAGGACTTCGCGGTCCGGCTTCCCCCGGCATTGGACGATCTCGAAGCGGCGCCGCTCCTGTGCGCGGGCGTCATCGGGTACCGCGCCCTGCGGCGCGCCGAGGTGCAACCCGGTGAACGTGTGGCCCTGCTCGGGTTCGGCGCGTCGGCCCACCTCGCGCTCCAGGTGCTGCAGCACTGGGGTTGCGAGGTGGTGGTGATGACCCGAGGCGAAGGCCATCGCGAGCTGGCGCGTGAGCTGGGCGCGTCGTGGATCGGAGGTCCGACGGAGGCGCCGCCCGAACCGTGTGACCGTGCCGTCGTGTTCGCGCCCGCCGGTGAGCTCGTGCCGGTGGCGTTGGCGACCGTGCGCCCCGGCGGCACGGTCAGCCTGGCCGGCATCCACATGAGTGACGTCCCGTCGATGCCCTATGAGCTCCTCTGGCACGAGCGGAGCCTGCGCTCGGTGGCCAACATGACGCGCGCGGACGCGCAGGAGTTCATGGACCTCGCCGCCACTGCCGGCGTCCGGGCCGAGTACGAGGTGTTCTCGCTCGAGGCGGCCAACGACGCACTGCTCGCCATCAAGCGTGACGAGGTCCGGGGCGCCGCGGTGCTCCGCGTGCGCTGACCGTCACGCCTTCACCACGGGCACTACGGGCCGTTCGCTGCTCGCCGGGATGCCCGGCTCGCTCACGCCTTGACCTGGAAGCTCCATGCGTAGCTCGCCGGGTGCTTCGGCCGCCCGCCCGGGCGGGTCTTCGACCAGTAATAGACGAGGACGTCGTTCTCGCCCTGCGGGAAGGTGGCGATCTCCTTGCCGGGGCCGGGCCGGTAGCTGAGCTGTCCCAGCTCGACCACGCGGTCGAGCTGGTCCTCCGGGATCTCCACGTAGGTGCCCCGGATCTTGATGAGGAGCACACCGGTGAGGCTGTTGTCGAGGTCGACGGTGATCGTGTCGATCGGCCCGGCGATCGACCCCGGTACGGGCGACACCGACTCCACCGTCGCCGGCAGCGGGTTGACCCCTCCGGGACTGGTGTCGGCGTTGTCGAGCAGGACGATGCTCAGGTTGAGCACGACCAGCAACGCGATCACGACGATCGCGACCCGCCCCGGGTGACGGAAGAGCTTGCGGCGGGGCGCCGCGGCGCGCCGCGGCGCGGGGGGCGGTCGCGTCGCGCTCGGAGTCTCGACCATCGCTTCCGAGGCTAACGCCGCACCGTCGAACCCGGTCATCGCGCGTTCCAGTGCCGCGAACCCGCAGGTTCGGCCCGGTACCTTGACCCGATGGCGATCAGTGGCGTCGCCGATCTCACCGGCCGGGTCCTCGCCGGACGGTATCGCTTGCTCGCGCCCATCGGCGCGGGTGCGAGCGGTCGCGTCTACGTGGCCGACGACGTGCGCCTCAAGCGGCGTGTCGGCGTGAAGGTCCTGCACCTCGCGCTGGCCGAGGACGCCGGGTTCCTGCGCCGGTTCCGGGCCGAAGCCCAGGTGGCGGCGTCCCTCAACCACCCCAACGTGATGGCGGTCTACGACTGGGGCGAGGACGACGTGCCGTTCATGGTGCTCGAGCTCCTCACCGGGGGGAGCCTCCGGGGCTTGCTCGACTCCGGCGCCCGGCTGACCCCCTCGCAGGCGACGCACGTCGGCCGCCAGGTCACCGGCGCGTTGGAGTACGCGCACGCGCGTGGCGTCGTCCACCGCGACATCAAGCCCGCCAACCTGTTGTTCGACGAGCACGGCATCGTGCGCGTGGCCGACTTCGGTCTCGCGCGGGCGCTCGCCGAGGCGAGCTGGACGGAGCCGGCCGGAACGGTGGTGGGCACCGCACGCTACGCGGCCCCCGAGCAGGCGACGGGCGCACCGCTCGACGGCCGGGCGGACCTCTACTCCCTGGCGGTGGTGTTGGTGGAGGCGGTCACGGGCACCGTGCCCGCGGTCGCCGACACCGCCATCGGCACGCTGGCGGCACGAACGCATACCCCGCTCGTGGCGCCGCTCGCCCTCGGTCGCCTGGGCCCGGTGGTCGAGCGCGCCGGGCGCCCGGACCCCGCCGACCGCTATCCCGACGCCGCCACCATGCGCGCCGCGCTCGGAGACGCGGCACGCGTGCTGCCGCCGCCGCAGCCGCTTCCGCTCGCCGGGCTCGGGGGTGAGCTCGACGGCGGCGAGCCGACCCAGATCGGACGGCGCGAGCACGCGCTGTTCGACCAGGACGCGCCCGCGATCGACGCCACGGCGCCCGTCGACGCGACGGCCGTCGCCCCGGCGACCACGGCGCGCCGTCGCCGCGCGCCCGGGGCGGTGCGCTGGGTGTCAGCGGTGGTGCTCGGCGCGATCCTGCTCGCCCTGGTCGGCGGCGGCATCGCGTTGGCCGCGAGCGCGTCCGGCGGGACCGTGGCGGTGCCCTCGCTCGTCGGCCTCACGACCAAGGACGCCACCGACGCCGTCGCCCGGGCCGGGCTGACCTTGCGCATCATCGAGCAGACGGCCGACGACCCGAAGGACGTCGTGATCGGGCAACACCCCGCGCCGGGGGAGTTCACGAGCGACAACGGCTCGGTCGAATTGGTCGTGTCGCGCGGACCGCCGCCCGTCGCGGTGCCCGCGGTCAACGGCCAGTCACCGTCCGACGCCCAGGCCACGTTGGAGCACGCCGGCTTTGCGGTGAACGTCAAGCACCAGTACGACGACTCGGTGCCGGCCGGCGGTGTCATCGGTACCGATCCGGCCGCCGGCGCGAAAGCGCCCCGCGACTCGACGCTGCAGCTGCTGGTGAGCGACGGGCCGGCGCCGGTCGCGGTCCCCGACGTGAGCAAGGCGGCCTCGTTCGACGCGGCGGCGGCCACGCTCACCGGGCTCGGCTTCACGGTCACGCGTGCCGACGACTTCAACGCCACCATCGCCGCCGGTGGGATCATCGGCACCGATCCGCCCGCCGGCACCGCGGCGCCACGCGGCTCGGCGGTCACGGTGCACGTGAGCAAGGGCCCGGAGATGGTGATGGTCCCCAATCTCGTGGGCCAGACGCTCGAGAGCGCGACCGCCACCCTGCAGGGGGCCGGCTTCGTCGTCGACACGCAGAGCTACCTGCCCGGACGCGTGGTGCGCGCCCAGGATCCGGCCGGGGGGACCTCGGTGAACAAGGGCACGAAGGTCACCCTCTTCTTCTGATCGGCCGAGCCGCGTGACGGGCCGGCCCCGTGAGCGTCTCCTTGCGGGGCGGGAGGGCGGAAGGCGTGCACTCCCCGGGGCGCCGGCGACTGGTCGCCGGCCGTGACTCGAATCGTGGGAGGAAATGATGTGGCGACCCGCGCACGGCGCGACGTCGAGGCCGGGGCCGTGCCGTCCGGCGAGTGGCTACGGACGTGAGCTCGGGCGCCCCGGGCCGCGGGTCGGCGAGGCGCCCGCGGTGAACGGGCACGAGATGCCCGGCGACGCGCTCGAGCCCGCGTCGTTCGCGGAGCGCGGCGAGCCGGCCAACGAGGCGGAGGCGCCCGTCACTCCGTGATCGCCGACAGGGCGTCGGCGAGCCCGGGCGCACCGGGGCCGGTGCCCGCCACCTGGGCCGCCATCAACTTGGTGAGATCGCCCTGGACCTTCACCTTGCCCTCCATGAACGCCTGCATCCCGGCCTGGGGGTTGCCGCTGATGAAGATGTCGCGGGCGGTCACGTAATCGGTGGTGAGGGTGAGGTCGGCGTCGGCGGCGTGGCCGGGTCCCCAGTCGGCGTGGCCGTCCTTGGCGCCGATGTGGAGGAGGCGGTCCTCGCCGAAGGGCGTGTCGGTCACCACGAGGTTCATGGTGAGCTCCGCGTGCGGCGGGATCTCCAGCTCCTGCGCGTCGACGATCTCCCGGACCGCCGTGAACCAGTCGTCGGAGAGGAACGGGTGCGTCGCCACGGATCGGCATCGTAGCCAAGCGGGTGCGACTCCTAGACTCGACACCATGTCCCGTCTCACGCGCGCCGACGTCGAGCACGTCGCGCAGCTGGCGCGCCTCGCGCTGACCGACGAGGAGATCGAGCACTTCACCGGTCAGCTCGAGGTCATCCTCGAGCACGCGGCGCAGATCGCCGCGCTCGACACCCACGACGTGCCCCCCACCGCGCACCCCTTGCCGATCGTGAACGTGTTCCGCGCCGACGAGGTCCGGCCCAGCCTGCCGCGCGACGAGGTGCTGGCCATGGCGCCGGCGTCGGAGGACGGCCGGTTCCGCGTCCCGCGCATCCTCGACGCACCGTGAGCGCGGCGGAGCTGGCGGCGGCGGTCCGCGCCGGGACTCGTTCGGCGCGGGAGGTGGTCGACGAGCACCTTGGCGTCATCGAGGCGCGCGAGGCGGAGCTGCACGCCTGCAACCTCGTGACCGCCGAGTGGGCGCGCACTGCGGCCGACGCGGTTGACGCCGCGGTCGCCCGCGGCGAGGACCCGGGCCCGCTCGCCGGTGTGCCGATCGTGCTCAAGGACAACCTGTGCACCCGCGGCGTGGCCACCACGTGTTCGTCGCGGATCCTGGAGGGGTGGCAGCCGCCGTACACGGCGACGGTGGTCGACCGCGTGCTGGCGGCCGGCGCGGTTCCCGTCGCCAAGACCAACCTCGACGAGTTCGCGATGGGCTCGTCCACCGAGAACTCCGCGTTCGGCCCCACGCGGAACCCGCGCGACCCGTCGCGCGTGCCGGGTGGCTCCAGCGGCGGCTCGGCGGCGGCCGTCGCCGCCGGGTATGCGCCGCTGGGGCTCGGCTCCGACACCGGCGGATCGATCCGTCAGCCCGCCGCGCTCTGCGGTGTCGTCGGCGTGAAGCCCACCTACGGGCTGGTGTCGCGCTACGGGCTGGTGGCGTTCGCCAGCTCGCTCGACCAGATCGGCCCGTTCGCGACGACGGTGAGCGATGCCGCGCTGCTGCTCGACACCATCGCCGGCCCCGACGCGATGGACTCCACGTCGATCGCGTTGCCCTACGAGGCGGTGCTCCCGGTCGTGGACCGCGGCATCGAAGGCCTGCGCATCGGGCTGGTCGACGAGCTCGTGGAGGGCGACGGCTTCCAGCCCGAGGTGCTGGCGGCGGTCGATCAGGCGGCGCGTGCGCTCGAAAAGGCCGGTGCGACCGTCGACCGTGTCAGCGTGCCGAGCGCTCGCTACGGGCTGTCGGCGTACTACGTGATCGCGCCGGCCGAGGCGTCGTCGAACCTCGCTCGGTACGACGGCGTGCGCTACGGGTTGCGGGTCGACGGTGAGGACGTCGCCACGATGAATGCGCGCACCCGCGAGGCGGGCTTCGGGCCCGAGGTGAAGCGGCGCATCATGCTCGGCACCTACGCGCTGTCGGCGGGGTACTACGACGCGTACTACGGCCAGGCGCAGCGCGTGCGCACGCTGATCATCCGCGACTTCGCGCGTGCGTACGAGCAGTTCGACGCGCTGCTCTCACCCACGTCGCCCACCGTGGCGTTCGCGCTGGGGGCGAAGGCGGCCGACCCGCTGGCGATGTACCTGTCCGACGTGTGCACCATCCCGACCAACCTGGCCGGCCACGCCGCGATCAGCGTGCCCTTCGGCGCCGGCGAGGCGGGGTTGCCGATCGGGGTCCAGGTGCTGGCGCCGGCGCTGGGCGAACCGGTGATGTTCCGGGTGGCGCGGGTCCTGGAGGAGGCGGCATGAGCGTGAGCGAGCCGGGTATCCCGGCGAGGAGCGAATGCCCAAGGGAGCAGGCATGAGCGTGACGAGCCGCGACGTGCAGCGAGCCGGTCATCGGCCTCGAGGTGCACTCCGAGCTGTCGACCGCGACCAAGTTGTTCTGCGGCTGCCCCAACGAGTTCGGCGCCGAGCCCAACACCCACGTGTGCCCGGTCTGCCTCGGGCTCCCGGGATCGCTGCCGGTGCTCAACGAGCAGACCGTCGAGTACGCGTTGCGGTTCGCCGATGCCGTGCACCTTCGGGTGCCGGAGCAGTCGACGTTCTGCGCGCAAGAACTACTTCTATCCCGACATGCCGAAGGACTACCAGGTCTCGCAGTACGACGAGCCGATCACGGTCGACGGCTGGATCGACGTCGACGGCGGCCGCGTCGGCATCGAACGCGCGCACCTCGAGGAGGACACCGGGAAGACGGTCCACGTCGGCGGCGGAGGTCGCATCCACGAGGCCGACCACTCGCTCGTCGACTACAACCGCGCTGGTGTGCCGCTCATGGAGATCGTGAGCCGGCCCGACATCCGCAGCGCCGAGCACGCGCGCGCCTACGTGACCGAGCTGCGCGGGGTGCTGCAGGCGATCGGCGTGTCCGACGTGAAGATGGAGGAGGGCTCCATGCGCGTCGACGCGAACGTGTCGGTGCGCCCGATCGGCACGTCGGAGCTCGGCACCAAGGTCGAGGTCAAGAACATGAACTCGCTGCGCTCGCTCGGGCGGGCGATCGAGTACGAGATCGAACGACAGATCGGAGCGCTGGAGTCCGGCGAACGGATCGTGCAGGAGACCCGTCACTGGGACGAAGCCGACGGGCGCACGCACTCGATGCGCACGAAGGAGGGGTCCTCCGACTATCGGTACTTCCCCGAACCCGACCTCGTGCCGGTGGCGCCCACCGACGAGATGCGCGACCGGGTGCACGGATCGATGCCGGAGCTGCCGGCCAACCGCCGCGCCCGGCTGCAGGAGGAGTGGGGGATCAGCGACAACGAGGCGCGGGTGCTCGTCGGCACACCGGGCCTCGCCGAGTATGCGGAGGCGGCCGTCGACGCGCTCGACGGCGGTTCGGCGCGCGACGTCGTGAAGTGGGCCAACGGGGAGGTGCTCGGCCACCTCAACGAGTCGGGGCTGTCGCCCGAGGTGCTGCCGCTCGCACCGGACGGGCTGGCGGAGCTCGTCGGCCTGGTCGACGCCGGTCTGATCTCGCGCAGCCAGGCGAAGGACGTGCTCGGTGAGTGCCTCAGCGAGCCGAAGCGACCGAAGCAGGTCGTCGCCGAGCGTGGGTTGACGCAGGTGAGCGACGCCGGCGCGATCGGCGCCGTCGTCGACGGCGTGCTCGCCGCCAACGCCGACGCGGTGAAGGAGTACCGCGCCGGCGACGACAAGGTCCGCAAGAAGAAGCGCGGTTTCATCACCGGTGAGGTCATGCGGGCGCTCGAGGGCCAGGGGAACCCGAAGGTCGTCAACCAGCTCCTCGACGAGAAGCTCGCCGCCGGATAACCGTCATACCCGCGCGCTTTCATTGCCGGATGACGGCCGAAAAGCGAACGCAGAGCGACAACGAACGCGAGCTGCGCCGGCTCGCGACCGAGCAGCTCGGCGCTGTTCAGTCGCGCACAAGCGTTCGAGGCAGGGCTGACGAGCGGTGCGATCACCCGACGGGTGCGCAGCGGGAGGTGGGAGCGGATCCTGCCGCACGTCTACGGCATCACGGGCGTACCGTCGTCGAATCGACGATCCGCGATGGCTGCCGCCCTCTGGGCCGGCGACGGGGCGGTCGTCTCGCACGGCACCGCCGGTGTGCTGTGGGGTATCGAGGGGGTGCGAGGTCCGCGGACCGAGCTCTGGGTGCCGTCACCACGCCATCCTCACGTGGAACAGGTCGTCGTCCACCGCGGTACGCGGGTCGATCGAGCGGACCGGACGGCCATCGGCCCGATCCCGGTCACCACACCGATCCGCACCCTCATCGACCTCGCCGCTCGGTTGGAGGACGACCGCCTGCTCGTCGCGATGGAGAGCGTCTTCGGTCAGAAGCTGGGTACCCCTGAGCGCCTCTCGGCGCGCCTCGGCGCGCTCCGCGATTCCGGCCGACCCGGCGCCGGACGCCTGGCGTCCCTCCTGGAGCGGCGCGGCGACGACCGTCCGCTGGAGTCGACACTCGAAAGCAAGGTGTGGCTGCTGTTGACGCGCTCCGGGTTGCCGCGGCCGGCACGCCAGCACTGGGTCACGACCGCCGGTGGTCGGTATCGACTCGACTTCGCCTGGCCGGAGCGCAAGCTCGCGCTCGAGTGCGACGGCTGGGAGCACCACGGAACGCGGCTCGCGTTCGGGAAGGACCGGGAACGGCTGTCCGAGATGGTCGCAACGGGGTGGCGCGTGCTCGTCGTCACCTGGGACGTCGGCACGCGCCAACCTCGACGGGTGGTGCGCTGGGTGGAGATGGCCCTCGCCGCGTGATTCAGTGTCGCTCCACGTTCGGAAATCGGCCGTGGCGCGACAGTGAATCAGTCCATGGGGACCTTGCGGACGATGCGACCGTCGATCCGGGCAAAGATCTCGTCGAGGCTGTGACCGGTGATGGTGAGGCCGTGGTTGCGTTGGCCGACGATGGCTCGGGTCGGGTCCGGGGCCTGGCGCACGAGCTCCGCCACCGACTCGGCGAGCTCGACGGTGCCACACGGGTAGTTGATCTCGGTCGCGACGGTGCCCTCGATCCACGCGTGCACGTGGAGGATCGCGTTGACGCCGGGGTGCTCCCGGTAGATCATCCAGTGCTCGATGGCGTCGACCGACACCCGCCGCGGCTCGACGCCCTCGGGGACCCGCAGCTTCATCACGTCGCGCGCCTCGTCGTAGCCGTTGACGAGGAGGATGTCGCGGCCGATCTCGTGCAGCGCCGACTTGTCGACGCCACTCGCGCTCATCCAGTACTGGGGTTGGGGCTCGTGGTCGGCCGTGATCCGTCGCGCGCTGACGTTGCCGTAGCTGAGCCCGCCGATGCCGTACAGCAGCTTGACGTGGCGCAGATCGCGTTCCGAGAGGATCTCCTCGATCGGGAACGCCGCCGGGAGCAGGTCGAGTGCAGCGAGGCGCCCGCCGGCCCGGGTGATCTGGCGGGTCACGTCGTCGCCGTCGCGCAGCGCGTCGGGCAGGTCGGTGGTGAATTCGTTGCCGATGACGAGCCGGGACGACGCCAGCGGCTCGACTCGTGAGAACACGCTCTTGAAGAAGAACTGATCGTCGTCGGTCCCGGTGTCGATGGCGTAGGTGCCCTGCTCGAGGGTGACGAACTGGGCGATGGAACCGGTCCCTGAGGGGCTCACCATCACGCAGAGGTTCGCCAGCCCGCGCACGAGCAACGGGTAACCGGTGCGCAAGATGTCGGAGGGCGGAGCGTCGAGCTCGGTGAGCGCAACGACGAACGTCGGCGCATTCTTGCGTCTATAGGGGCGAGCGGCGTCGGGATCGACGAAATGCAGCACCACCGCGACCTCGGGACCGGGCGCGTCGACCTCGGTGTAGCCCTGGTCGAGCATCACCTCACGGAGCCCGGCCGCGAACCAGCGCAGTCGATCGCCCTGTGGTTCGCCACTCCATGCGAAGGTGCGGGGGACGACGACTCGCCGATCGACGACACCGATCCCGGCGGTATGCCTCATCCCGTCCCCAATCGCGCGTGCCGGTAGGAACGGCACAGCGTAGTGGGGGGTCGCGCCGCGATCAGGCGATCGCCAGACCGGTCACCCCGGCGATGCTCTCGGCGATGCGCGCGAAGGCGTCGCATCCCTCGCTCGACAGCCACACGTCGCCCTCGCCGTCGACCAGGGCCACCTTCGTGCCGTCGCTCGCGATGCATCGTGTATCGATGTTCCCCGAGAGGTACTCCGGCAATCCGCCGGTGACCTTCTCCACCGGGCCACCGTCGACGGAAGCGCGGTACACGGCCGAGCGGTCGCTCCGCGGTCCATCGGACACCGACACCAGCACGTCGTCTCCGAGGATGGCAACGCCGCGCGCATAGGTCATCTCCATGCCGTCGGTGGTGCTGTGCCATGTCTTGCCGCCGTCGCGGCTCCGGCACAGCCCCGCCGAAGCGGCGGCGACCGCGATCTCGCCGCGCGTCTGGTGCGCGAGCACCTGGTGCACGTCGTCGTCGACGGCCAGCGTCGGCTCGAAGGTGAGGCCGCCGTCGACCGAGCGCGGGATACCACCGACGTGGACGTTCACGAGCAACGCGCCGTCGGCGGTCGCGCTCATCGAGCGCACCTGGAGCGGCATGCCCACCGCGTGCCAGGAGTCGCGACCGGGCACCGCGTCGAAACCGTCGAGCGCTTCGACCGTGCCCGACTCCGGTACCACGCGCAGCACATGCGCATCGGCGGTGCCGGCGAACACGGTCGTGCCGATCGCGGCGACGGCGGTGAGGTCGGCGTCGGTCTTGGCCAGTGGCGTCCACGTGCCGTCGGTGCCGTGCTGCCAGATCTCCTGACGGTCGACGATCGCCAGCCACGCGCCGCCTGCCCCGGGGGTGAACGCCTCGACCCGGTGCCCCTCGAGCGAGGTCAGGTGCTTCCCGCTCGAGGTGAGGATGTGGTAGCCGTCGACCGCCGTCACGAGCACGCTCATCGCCGCTCCATTCTCCGCCGGGGCGCTGCACCCTCGAGGGTACGCTGCCCGCATGCCCCGTCCCACGCCCGACGCGATGAAGCCGCACAGCTACGAGGTCACCGACGGCATGGAGCGCGCACCCGCACGCGCCATGCTGCGCGCCGTCGGCATGACCGACGACGACTGGGGCCGGGCGCAGGTGGGCGTGGCGTCGAGCTGGAACGAGGTCACGCCGTGCAACCTTCCGCTCGACCGGCTCGCCAAACGAGCGAAGGAGGGTGTGCGCGCCGCCGGGGGCTTCCCGATGGAGTTCGTCACCATCGCGGTCAGCGACGGCATCTCGATGGGCCACGAGGGCATGCGCGGCTCGCTGGTGAGCCGCGAGATCATCGCCGACTCGGTCGAGTGCATGGTCCACTCGGAGCGGCTCGACGCGCTGGTGACGTTCGCCGGCTGCGACAAGAGCCTGCCGGGGATGCTCATGGCCGCCGCCCGCACCAACGTGCCGTCGGTGTTCCTCTACGGGGGTTCGATCCTCCCCGGCCACTACAAGGACCAGGCGCTCGACATCGTCAGCGTCTTCGAGGCGGTTGGCGCGTGCGCGGCCGGCACGCTGTCGGTCAGCGAGCTCGGCGAGATCGAGAAGCGCGCCTGTCCGACCGAGGGTTCGTGCGCGGGGATGTTCACCGCCAACACGATGGCGTCGGTGGCGGAGGCGATCGGCATGTCGCTTCCCGGGTCGTCCTGCGCACCGGCCGTCGACCGCCGGCGCGACGACCACGCGTACGACTCCGGGCGTGCGGTGGTCGCACTGATCGAGGCCGGGATCCGGCCGCGCCAGATCATGACCAAGGAGGCGTTCGAGAACGCGATCGCGGTCACCATGGCCGTCGGCGGGTCCACGAACGCGGTGCTGCACCTGCTCGCCATCGCCAACGAGGCGGGCGTGGAGCTCGAGCTCGACGACTTCAACCGCGTCGGCGCGCGCGTGCCCCACATCGCCGACATGAAGCCGCACGGCAAGTACCACATGGTCGACCTCGACCGCGTCGGCGGCGTGCAGGTCGTGATGCAGGAGCTGCTCGACGCCGGGCTGCTGCACGGCGACTGCCTCACCGTCACCGGCAAGACCATCGCCGAGAACCTCGCCGCGCTCGACGCGCCGAAGCCCGACGGCGACGTGGTGCACCCGCTCCGTGCACCGATCCACGCCCAGGGCGGAATCGCGGTGCTGCGCGGCTCCCTCGCGCCGAACGGCGGCGTGGTGAAGGTGGCCGGGATCGACGACCTGAAGTTCGACGGCGTGGCGCGCGTCTTCGACGGCGAGGAGCTCGCGATGGAGGCGATCCTCGCCGGGAACATCAACGCCGGTGACATCGTGGTGATCCGCTACGAGGGCCCGAAAGGTGGGCCGGGCATGCGCGAGATGCTGGCGGTCACCGGCGCGATGAAGGGGGCCGGCCGCGGCGCCGATGCCGCGCTCGTCACCGACGGTCGCTTCTCGGGCGGCACCCACGGGTTCTGCGTCGGGCACGTCGCGCCGGAGGCGGTCGACGGCGGACCGATCGCGCTGGTGGAGGAAGGCGACCGCATCGTGATCGACGCCGACGCGCACACGATCGACCTCATGGTCGACGAGGCCGAGCTGGTACGCCGGCGCGCCGACTGGAAGCCGATGGCGCCCCGCTACACGAGTGGGTTCCTCGCCAAGTACGCGCGGCTCGCACAGGGTGCCGAGCGCGGCGCCATCACCAACCTCATCGACTGACTTGCCCGAGATCCTCGAGGTCGAGACGGCGCGGGCCCTGATCGAGGCGCGTGCCCTGGACCGGGAGATCCGAGAGGTCTTCGCACCCGACGCGTGGTTCCTGAAGCGCGGCCTCACTCCGGCCGGTGCGCGCGCCGCCTTGCTCGGCCAGTCGTTCGTCGCCGCCCGCCGTCGCGGGAAGTTGATCCTCGTCGACGTCTCCAGTGGCGCAGTGCTCGGCCTGCACCTCGGCATGAGCGGCCGCGTGCTGGTCGACGACGAAGCCGCCGGCGATCCGCTTCGCTACGCCAGCAACAAGCCCGATACCGCGTGGCACCGCTTCGGGGTGACGTTCGCCGACGGTGGCACGATGTTCGTCCGCGATCCGCGCCGGCTCGGCGCGGTCGAGCTCGATCCCGACGAGGATCGTCTCGGTCCCGACGCCTTCGACCTCACCCTGGCGCAGCTGCGCGCCATCACCGCCCGGAGCCGAGCGCCGGTGAAGGCGGTGATCATGGACCAGTCGCGCGTCGCCGGTCTCGGCAACCTGCTGTGCGACGAGGCCCTCTGGCGGGCCGGCATCGATCCTGCCCGTGCCGCCCACGACCTCGGCGACGACGAGGTCAAGCGCTTGCACCGTGCCATCCGCGACACGCTGCGCATCCTCGGGAAGCGGGGCGGCTCGCACACCGGGGACCTCACGTCGGCCCGCGGGCCCGGCCTGCACTGCCCCCGGGACGGCGCCCCGCTGCTTCGCCGCACCATCGGTGGGCGCACCACGTACTCCTGCCCGGTTCACCAGGTCTAGGAGATGGAGCGGAGCCGTGCCCGGAGGGCGGGACGGCGTAGCGGAATCGACCGTGGTGGAGGAGATGGAGCGGAGCCGTGCCCGGAGGGCGGGACGGCG
Organism: uncultured Actinomycetes bacterium; assembly: GCA_963809795.1. Lineage (GTDB taxonomy): Bacteria > Actinomycetota > Acidimicrobiia > IMCC26256 > DASPTH01 > DASUAS01. The sequence goes on along the minus strand of CAWELN010000014.1, from coordinate 253,375 downwards.
TAGCGGAATCGACCGTGGTGGAGGAGATGGAGCGGAGCCGTGCCCGGAGGGCGGGACGGCGTAGCGGAATCGACCGTGGTGGAGGAGATGGAGCGGAGCCGTGCCCGGAGGGCGGGACGGCGTAGCGGAATCGACCGTGGTGGAGGAGATGGAGCGGAGCCGTGCCCGGAGGGCGGGACGGCGCCGCGGAATCGACCCGTTCTGGAGCTTCTCATCCGACGCTCATGAGGAGCGTGCTCTGCTGACGCCTATGGCCGCGCCCGTCTCGTACGATGCGCCCGTGCGGGTGCTCGTCGTCGAGGACGAGGTGAAGATGGCCTCGCTGGTCAAGCGGGCGTTGGAGCGCGAGGGCTACGCGGTCGACGTGGCCGGCACCGGCACCGACGGGCTCTGGTTGGCGTCGGAGAACGAGTACGACGCGGTGGTCCTCGACGTCATGATCCCGCCGCCGAACGGGTTCGAGGTGTGCCGCGAGCTGCGCACGCGGGGTCGGTGGGCGCCGGTGCTGCTGCTGACCGCCCGCGACAGCGTGGACGACCGCGTCACCGGGCTCGACGCCGGTGCCGACGACTACCTGGCCAAGCCGTTCTCCTTCGCGGAGCTGGCCGCGCGTCTCCGGGCCCTCACCCGACGCGGCGCGGTGCCGCGGCCGTCGGTGCTCGGCGTCGGCGACCTGGAGCTCGATCCCGCGACGCACCGGGTGATGCGCGGTGGGAAGGACATCGACCTGAGCCCCAAGGAGTTCGCGCTGCTCGAGCTGTTCCTGCGGCACCCCGACGAGGTGCTCACGCGCACCGCGATCCTCGAGCACGCGTGGGACTTCGCCTACGACGGCACGTCCAACGTGGTCGACGTGTACGTGCGCTATCTCCGGGAGAAGATCGACCGCCCGTTCGGGCGGCGGACGATCGAGACCGTCCGCGGAGTGGGATACCGGCTGCGCAGCGCGTCGTGAGACTCCGCCCGCGCACGCTCCGCGGCCGGATCACGTTGGTGCTCGCGCTGGTGACAGTGGTGCTGTCGGCGCTCGTGGGCGTACTCGTCGATGTGCAGTACCGATCGGCGTTGAACTCCGCGCTCGACGAGACGCTCGAGACCCGCTTCCTCGCCGCCGCGCAGCAGATCAAGAGCACGTCGACCGGGTCGACCGTCCGTCCCAGCATCCCCGACGCCGAGTCCTTCGCGCAGGTGATCGATGCCGAGGGGGCGGTCGTGGCCGCGTCACCGCGCGCGCTGCGCCGCCACGCCGTCCTCCGCGGCGGCCAGCTCGAACGCGCCCGCCTCCACCAGATCACCCTCGTGCGCGACGCCGGGCCCCGCGGCGAGCGGGCCCGGCTGCGGGCCGGCCCGGTGGGTGACGGCGACGAGGTGGTCGTGGTCGGCACGACGCTCGAGGAGACGACCCGGGCCCAGCACCGGCTGGAGCTGGCGCTCGCCGTCGGCCTCCCACTGCTGGCGGTGCTGGTGACCATCGCCGGCTGGTTCCTGGCCGGCGCCGCGCTGCGCCCCGTGCAGGAGATGATCGAGGACGCCGACGTGATCGCGGCCCGCTCGGCGCGACAGCTCAGCCGACGCCTGTCGGTGCCCGAGGATGCCGGAGAGGAGCTCGCCGAGCTCGCTCGCCGGCTCAACCACCTGCTCGAACGCATCGAGGACGCATTGGAGCACGAGCGCGTCTTCCTCGACGACGCCAGCCACGAGCTGCGCACACCCATCTCGATCGCACGCGGCGAGCTGGAGCTGGCGCGCCTGCAGACCGATGCCGAGGCCGACCCGGACACCGCGGCCGCCCTGGACTCGGCGATGGAGGAGATCGAACGGCTCGACCACCTGGCGGTGAGCCTGTTGGTGCTGGCGCGCTCGCGCTCCGCCGCGCCGCCGCCCACGCCGTTCGATGTCGGCGACGTGGCGCGCCGCGCGGTGACCACCGCGACCGCGGCCGGCGCCCGGAGCGGGTCCTCATCGGTCGTTCCCACCGTCACCGGCGACGCGACCGTGCTCGGAGACGCCGACGCGGTCGAGCGGGCGGTGCGGAACCTCGTGGAGAACGCGCTGCGCTACGCGGAGCACCGGGTCGAGGTGGTGGTCGACCGCGACGGCGATGACGCGGTGGTCCTGGTGCGCGACGACGGTCCCGGGTTCCCCTCCGCGTGGCTGGAGCAGGGCGTCGGGCGGTTCTCGCCGGGCGACAGTCCCGAGGCGCACGGCGGCGCCGGGCTGGGCCTCGCCATCGTCGACGCCATCGTCGGCGCCCACGGTGGTTCGGTCCAGGTGGGGACCTCTCCGGGCGGGGGCGCGGAGGTGCGCCTCCGGCTCCCGCGGGCCGAACCGGCCGACGTCACCGTGTGATCCGGGCGGTTCCTCATCTTCTTCTCACGGGGGGTCGGGCATCCTCGGCGTGGCGGGACGGTCCGATGGCGGCCGTCGCCGATGGTGGTGCCCGAGTCGATGCCCTCCCACGCAACGGCGTTGCCGGAAGCGCACATTCGACCGTCCCGGTCGTCCCGCCACCTTCTCCCCGGGGAATGACTTGCGTTCGGCGGTCGGTTCGGGCATAGTTGTCGGTCCATGCACCACTACGCCGACACCATTCTCGTAGTCACCTAGCGCACGTCGCCTTCTCGCGCGTGCGCTTCGCCTCCGCTCCGGCGGGGGTTTTTTTCTGCCCAGTTTCCCTCGGGACATGGGCCGTCCCGCACCCCTTCCCGCACCACTCGACGAGACCCATTCCAAGAGAAAGCCGCCCGACCATGCAGCTCACCGGAGCCCAGGCACTGATCAAGAGCCTCGAGATGGAGCACACCGAGGTCATGTTCGGCCTCCCCGGCGGTGCGATCCTCCCCGTCTACGACCCGCTGATCGATTCGTCGATCCGCCACATCCTGGTGCGTCACGAGCAGGGCGCCGGCCACATGGCGGAGGGGTACGCGCACGTGACCGGCCGCCCCGGAGTCGCCATGGTCACCAGCGGCCCCGCGGCGACCAACATCGTCACGCCGCTCTGCGACGCCTACATGGACAGCATCCCGCTGGTGGTCGTGACCGGCCAGGTGCCCTACGCGGTGATCGGGACCGACGCCTTCCAGGAGGCCGACACCGTCGGCATCACCATGCCGATCACCAAGCACAACTGGCTGATCACCGACGCGTCCGAGGTCCCGCGGGTGGTCCGGGAGGCCTTCCACGTGGCCACCACCGGTCGCCCCGGTCCCGTGCTCATCGACATGCCGAAGGACGTCGCCAACCAGGCGATGAACTGGTACTGGCCCGAGACGGTCGACCTCCCCGGGTACAAGCCCACCACCAAGGGCCACGCCAAGCAGATCAAGGACGCCGCCCGGCTCATGGGTGAGGCGCAGCGCCCCGTGATCTACGCCGGTGGTGGCATCTTGAAGGCCAGGGCCGCCGAGGCCCTGCGCGAGCTGGTCGAGCTCACCGGCTTCCCGGTGGTCACCACGCTGATGGCGCGGGGCGCGTTCCCCGACGACCACGAGCGCTGCCTGGGCATGCCGGGCATGCACGGCAACTACACCGCGATCACCGCCATGCAGCAGTCCGACCTGCTCGTCGCGCTGGGGTCGCGCTTCGACGACCGCGTCACCGGCAAGCTCGACGGGTTCGCCCAGGGCGCCAAGATCATCCACGTCGACATCGACCCCGCCGAGCTGGGCAAGGTGCGCCGTCCCGACGTGCCCATCGTCGGCGACTGCCGCCTCGTGATCGAGGAGATGGTGAAGGCGGTGCGCGCCGAGAAGAACAGGCGCGAGTGGCCGTCGCTCGACGACTGGCACGTGCAGCTGCGCCGGTGGCAGCAGCAGTTCCCGCTGCACTACGAGCAGGTGGAGGACGGCCCGCTCAAGCCGCAGTACGTGATCGACCAGCTGCGCGACAACACCCCCGACGACACGATCGTCGCGTCAGGCGTGGGCCAACACCAGATGTGGACCAGCCAGCGCTGGAAGTTCAACCACCCCTACACGTGGGTCAACTCCGGCGGGCTGGGCACCATGGGCTTCGCGGTGCCGGCGGCGATCGGCGCCAAGGTCGGCAAGCCGGAGCGCATGGTGTGGGCGGTCGACGGCGACGGCTGCTTCCAGATGACCGCGCAGGAGCTGGTGACCGCGAGCGCCGAGCGCATCCCGGTGAAGATCGCGATCCTCAACAACGCGTACCTGGGCATGGTCCGCCAGTGGCAGGAGCTCTTCTACGAGGAGCGGTACAGCGAGGTGTACCTCTCGCCCGACCTGCCCGACTACGTGAAGTGGGCCGAGGCCATGGGGTGCGTCGCTTTCCGTGTCGACACGCCCGACGACGTCGAGACGACGATCCAGAAGGCGAACGAGGTCGACGACCGGCCGGTCGTGATCGACTTCCGCACCGACTATCGGGAGAAGGTGTACCCGATGGTCGCGCCCGGGACGACGAACGACGACGTGATCCTCGACCCCGCGCACGACCGTCCGGGAGGGCGTGACTGATGGCGACGAGCGAGATGTCCGGCAAGCACCACATCCTCACCGTGCTCGTCGAGAACAAGTTCGGCGTGCTCTCGCGTGTCGCCGGGCTCTTCGCGCGCCGCGGGTTCAACATCGTGTCGCTCGCGGTCAGCCCGACCGAGGACGAGCGCTTCAGCCGGATGACCATCGTCGTCGACGCCGAGTCGGCGCCGCTCGAGCAGATCACCAAGCAGCTCAACAAGCTGATCCCGGTGCTCAAGATCGCCGAGCTGCACCCCGACGAGGCGGTCGAGCGGGAGCTCATGCTGGTCACGGTGAAGGCGACGCGCCGAGCTGCGGTCGCAGATCACCGAGCTGGCCTCGATCTTCCAGGCCCGCATCGACGACGTCGGTCACGACGCCCTCACCATCCAGGTGGCCGGCGCGCCCGAGAAGCTCGACGCCATGACGGATCTGCTGCAGCCGTTCGGGATCATCGAGCTCCAGCGCACCGGACGCATCGCCCTGCCCAAGCTGGCCCGGCGCCCCGCCAAGCTGCGTGCCGTGAAGAACCGGGCGGTCTGACAAACTGATTGCGCCGCAAGACGCGGCAGCCGGAGACGAGCGAAGCGAGCGCAGGCTGCTCGCCAGCGAGTGAACGCCCGCGGCGCAGGTACCCTGCGCCGCAGTGAAGGAGCGAATTATGTCTGCGACCATCTACTACGACGACGACGCCGATCTCGGCCTCCTCGAGGGACGCAAGGTGGCGGTCCTCGGCTACGGGTCGCAGGGACATGCGCACGCGCTCAACATGAAGGACTCCGGCGTCGACGTGCGCGTCGGTCTCCGGGAAGGTTCGTCGTCGTGGGCCAAGGCCGAGGAGGCCGGGCTCCGGGTGCTGACGACCGCGGACGCGTGCAAGGAAGCCGACGTGATCATGGTGCTGCTCCCCGACACCGAGCAGGCGCGCATCTACAAGGAAGACATCGAGCCCAACCTCGAGGAACGCGACTCGCTCGCGTTCGCGCACGGGTTCAACATCCACTTCGGGCAGATCACGCCACCGAAAGGCGTCGACGTCTGGATGATCGCGCCCAAGGGTCCCGGCCACCTCGTCCGGCGCACCTACGAGGAGGGCGGCGGCGTCCCCGCGCTCGTGGCGGTGTCGGCCGACGAGACCGGCAAGGCCAAGCAGACCGCGCTCGCGTACGCCCGTGCGATCGGCGCGACCCGCGCCGGTGTGCTCGACACCACGTTCGAGGAGGAGACCGAGACCGATCTCTTCGGCGAGCAGGTGGTGCTCTGCGGCGGTCTCGTCGAGCTCATCAAGGCCAGCTACGAGACGCTGGTGAACGCGGGTTACCAGCCCGAGTCCGCCTACTTCGAGACCCTGCACGAGGTGAAGCTGATCGTCGACCTCATCTACGAGGGCGGCATCGCCAACATGCGCTACTCGATCTCCGACACCGCGGAGTACGGCGACATGACGCGTGGCCCGCGGATCGTCACCGACGACGACCCGCGCCGAGATGCGTGAGATCCTCGACGAGATCCAGACCGGCAAGTTCGCCCAGGAGTGGATCCTCGAGAACCAGGCCGGGCGACCGGTGTTCAACGCGCTGCGCAAGAAGTCGGCGGAGCATCCGATCGAAGAGGTGGGGGACCGCCTCCGGTCGATGATGCCGTGGATCGGGCAGGGCAAGGCGAAGCCGCGGGACGTCTCCGGGGGTTAGCCCTTGGCGTGCGTCGGGGCGGCCGCCGATCATCGGGCCGCCGTGCTCGCCGCTTCGCGTCTTCGCTCGCTGCGCTCGCTCCGAACCGCGGCTGCGCGCGGCAACCCGATGCTCGACGGCCTTCGGCCGTCGTCGCCGTCGTCGCGTCGTAGGCTCCGCTCGTGTCTGACGGTCGGCAGATCGTCGTCGGGGGTTTGGTTGGTTATGTGATCGGGATGTTTCCGTCGGCCGATCTCGTGACTCGGGTCGCGTCGCGGGGGGCGGTGGATCTGCGGGCTTCGGGGTCGGGGAATCCCGGGGGGTTGAACGCGGCGCGGGTGTTGGGGAGGAAGTGGGGGCTGCTGGTCATCGTGATGGACGCGGCCAAGGGGGCGCTGGCCGGGCTCGTGGGTCTCGCCATCGGTGACGCGGCGGCGTACGCGGCGGGGACCGGCGTGATCGCCGGGCACTGCTGGCCGGTCTGGAACGGGTTCCGGGGCGGGAAGGGCGTGGCCGCCGCCGGGGGATCGTTCTTCACCGTGTTCCCGCCGATGGTGCCGATCGACGGCCTCGCCACCGCCGCGGTCGCGTTCCTGGGCAAGAGCTCGCGCCTGGCGATCAAGGTCGCGCTGGTGATCTGGGTGGTCTCCGCGGTCGTGTGGTGGGCCGCCGACTGGTCCTTGTGGTGGGGCCCCCGGCCCACGGTGGGTCTGGTGATCTACTCGCTCCTCGGGGCGGGGATGATCCAGGCCCGGTTCGCGGTGTCGGCCAGGGCGGGCGGCGGGTCGCTGTAGGGTCCGCGGGACCCGGTGATCCGGAGGGAGGGTCGGTGGCGAATGGCACTCCGATGGGACGTACCGTGACCGCTTCCTCCGATCGCAGGACGGCCGAGCGCACGGTCCCGCCGAGCGGGTGGGAGCACGAGGTGCGCGACCGGGTCGTCGCCGGCGACGACACCGCCCTGCGCGAGGTCTACGACCAGTACTCGTCGTTCGTCTACGGCCTCGCGGCGCGCGTGATCGGCGACACGCGCGCCGCCGAGGACGTCAGCCAGGACGTCTTCGTCGCGTTCTGGGAACGCCCAGATGTGTTCGATCCCGCGCGCGGCAGCCTCCGGACCTGGCTGGGCACCCTGACCCACCGCCGCGCCGTCGACCACGTGCGCCGCGAGGAGGCGCGCCGCCGTCGCGCCGAGCGCGCCGCGAGTCGTGCGGTGCCGGAACCCGACGTCGAGGAGATGGCGACCGCACTGCTCACCGCCGAGCGGGTACGCGCCGCGCTCGAGCTGCTCCCTCCCGACCAGCGCCGGGCCATCCAGCTCGCGTACTTCGGCGGGAAGACCTACCGCCAGGTCGCGGAGACGCTCGGCATCCCCGAGGGAACCGCCAAGTCTCGACTGCGCCTGGCGCTGCGGCGGATCGCCGATGCCCTCGAAGCCGAAGGAGATGAGTGGTGAGCGCAGGACCGGTGCTGAGCGACGCCGAGGTCGAAGAGCTGCTCGGCGTGTACGCGCTCGACGCGTGCGAGCCCGACGAGGCCGCCGCGATCGAGGCGGTGCTGGTGCGCCGGCCCGACCTGGCCCGCGAGGCCGACCGCCTCGCCCGGGCGGCGGCGTGGATCGGCGCCGCCGAGGCGACGCAACCTCCGCCGCGCATGCGGGCCGATGTGCTCGCCGCCGCGGCGGCGCGCCGGCACGGCACTGCCGACGCGGCGATCGACGTGTACCTCGCGCTGTCGGAGCGGTTCGAGCGTGCGGTCGACGACCTGCCCGACGCCGCGCTCGACGTCGTCACCCCGAACGGGCTCACCGCGCACGACCTGGTCGTGCACCTCGCCGCGCAGGAGAGCCTCCTCGCCCAGAACCTCGGCGTGCCGACGTTCGACGCGGTGGACGAGGAGCAGATCGTCGCCCGCACGGACGCGTTCCTGCCCCGCTTCGCCGAGCGTGACCTCACTGCCGCGGTGACGCTCTGGCGCGCGTCGGTCGAGGCCAACCGGGCCTGGGCGGGCGCCAACCCCGACCGCACCGCGATCTGGCGCGGCCTGGGGCTCACCCGCGACGACACGTTGCTCGTGCGATCGTTCGAGGCCTGGATCCACGCCGACGACCTGCGGGTGGCGGCGGGGCTGCCGACGACGCCGCCGGACGACCCGCCACCTGTCACTCATGTCCGACCTGGCCGGGCGGATCCTGCCCCTCGCGCTGGCGGTGGCCGGCCGTTCGCACGACGACGTGACCGCACGTCTGGTGCTCACGGGCGACGGTGGTGGCGAGTGGCTGGTCGCGATGGGCTCCGGCGCCACCGGCACGACGCCCGCGGTGACCGTCACCGCCGACGTGCTCGATTGGTGCCGGCTGGTGGGGGACCGCATCGCTCCGGCCGATCTCCCCCACACGATCGACGGCGATCCCGAGCTCGGCCGCGACCTCGTGGCCGCGGCCCCGGCGCTGGCGACGCTCTAGACGTCTGAGCTAGCTACCGGTGGCCTCGGCGCCGTCGGCGCCGTCGGTGTCGCCGCTTTCACCCTCGGCGAGCTCGGCCTCGGCCGCGTTGATCTCGGCGACGATGCGGGCGATCTCGACCTCGGGGTCGAGACCCTCGGCGGTGTGACCGGCGCGCTGGTCGTAGACGACCCCGCCCAGCTCTTCCTTGAGGTCGGAGATCTTCTTCTTCAGCTTCTGCTCGTCGATCTTGTCCTGACCGGCCTTGACGCCTTCCTTCGCGAGGTCGGCGCCCTTCTGCGCGGTTTCCTTGACCTTGTCGAGCAGACCCATGGCGCGCTCCCTCTCTGACGCTGAGGATCGGTGGAGGTCGCGATGTTACGCGGGACGCTGCTCCACGAGCACGAGTCGCCGCGCCGCGAGCTCCTCGGGCGGCCCGAGGTGATAGCCCTGCGCACGGTCGCAGCCGAGCTCGCGGAGGCGCGCGCGCTGCTCTTCCGTCTCGACGCCCTCGGCGGCCACGATCATGCCGAGCGCGTGGGCCATGTCGATGGTGGCGGCGACGATCGCGTCGTCGGCCGCGCTCCGGCCGAGCCCCTCCACGAACATGTTGTGGATCTTCAGCTCGTCGAACGGGAACCGGCGCAGGTAGGTCAGGGACGACCCGCCGGTGCCGAAGTCGTCGATGGCGAGCCGTACGCCGAGCTCCTTGAGCGCGCGGAGCGTGTCGCCGGTTGCATCGAGGTCGTCGAGCAGCGCGCTCTCGGCCACCTCGAGGCAGAGTCGGTCCGGGTCGACCGCGAAGTCCTGCAACGCGCGCGCCACGAGGGCAGGGAAGTCGGGCCGCTGCAGCTGTCGGGCGGAGACGTTGGTCGCGACCGACAGCCGCTCGCCCGCGGAGCCGTCGGCGGCGGGCGAGCGCAGCAGGTCGCACGCGCGCTCGAGCACCCACTCGCCGATGGGCACGATGATGCCGGTCTCCTCCGCGACGCGCAGGAAGTCGCCGGGCATGACCAGGCCCCGCACCGGGTGGTTCCAGCGCAACAGCGCCTCGACCGCGATCCGGCGGCCGGTGGCGAGCTCGAACTGCGGCTGGAACAGCACCCGCAGCTCGTCCTGCTGCAGCGCCCGCCGGAGGGCGCGCTCGGTCAGCAGCCGGGACACCGCCTGGGTGCGCATGGCCTCGTCGAACAGCTCGTGGCGGGCACCGCCGCGGCGCTTGGCCCGGTACATCGCCGCGTCGGCGTCCTGCAGCAGGGTCGACGCGCGTTCGGAGGTGCGGCGGGTGACGGCGATGCCGATGCTCGCCGACACCGCCACCTCGGCGCGTGAGAGCACGAACGGCTCGACGAACGCGTGCGCGGCGCGCTCGGCCAGCTCGACCGCCTGGCGCTCGTCGCTGAGGTCTTCGCACAGCACCACGAACTCGTCGCCGCCGAAGCGGGCGACGGTGTCCTGGCGGCGGACGCTCGTGCTGAGTCGCCGGCTCACTGCAGCCAGGAGCTCGTCGCCGGTCTCGTGGCCCAGCCCGTCGTTCACCAGCTTGAAGCGGTCGAGGTCGACGAAGAGCACCGCGACCATGGCGTCGTCGTCGCCGTCGGCGAGGCGGGCGAGCGCGTGCTCGATCCGGTCCTGCACGAGCGCACGGTTGGGGAGCCCGGTGAGCGTGTCGTGCAGCGCGAGGTGCCCGAGCTCCTTGGTACGCGCGTCGCGGTCGATCGCGACCGCGACGAGGTCGCGGGCCCGCTCGAGCACCGCGAGCTGCTCCGGTTCGGGCTCGCGCACCGTGCGCAGGAAGAACGAGAAGACCCCCAGGAAGTCGCTGCCGTCGGGGGTGCGGATGGGCATCGACCAGAGTCCGCGCAGGCCGTGCGCGACGCACAGTTCCGCGACGGCCGGTCGCGCGCCGTCGTGCTCGATGTCGGGTGTCACGCGGAGACCGGTCTCGCGGAACGCGGCCTCGACCTCCTCGAGGGTGGTGAGCTCGCCCACCGCCCGCACGTAGTCGTCCGGCAGCGCGGGCGCGGCGACGCACACCAACGTGCCCTCGTCGGGGTCGTACAAGCGGATGGAACCGGCGCCGTCCGGTACGTAGTCCTCGACCGCCTCGAGGATGACGGTGAGCGTCTCCGGCACCGGGGCGCCGGACAAGACGAGCTCCAACACCCGCGTCTGGGCCTGCGCGAACGCGCCCGACCGCTTCCGGTCGGTGATGTCCCTGAGGTTGCCGACGATGCCCGCCACCGCCGGTTCGTGCAGCTGGTTGGTCCAGGTCGCCTCGACCCACCGCCAGCCCTCGCCGTCGAACACGTGGAACTCGGTGTCGAGCGGCTCGTCGGGATGCGACTGCAGCGCTTCGTAGAGCGCGTGGCTCTGGTCGACGCCCGCGGGATCGAGGTACCGCGCGAAGCTGCGGCCGACGAGGTCGTCCGACGGACGCCCGAAGACGTGGTCGACCGCCGGACTGATGTACTTCACGCGGCCGGACTTGCTGATCACCACGATGATGTCGGTGGCGTGCTGCACGAGCGCGCGGAACCTCGCCTCGCTCTCGGACAGGACGACGCGTGCCTGGTTCGTCTCGTCGACCAGACGGGTGATGCGCCACGCCACCCCGATGGCGGCGACGCCCGTGATCACCGCGAGCACCACCGCCGCGCTCGAACCGGAATCGTCGAGGATGACGACCGCGGGCGCCGCGAACAACGCGGCCCCGAGCACGACCATTCGGGCGCGTCCGTGGCGCACCAGGCCGGCATCGCCGGCTTCCCAGAGCGCGCGCATCGACGGATGCATCACCGCCGCCGCGAGCAGGAAGTACGAGATCGGCCACAGCACGTCGAGCGCGCCGCCGTCGGTGTAGGTGCCGTCGGCCACCAGCCGGGCGTAGACCACGTCGGCCACCAACATCGCCCCGAGCCCGGCGAAGAGGAGCCACGCCGCAGGCGTCCAGCGCGGCAGCGTGAACACCGCGTGCACGATGACGACGACGAGCAGGATGTCCATGATCGGGTACGCCACCGACACGATCCGCTCGGCACTGGCGCCGGAGGTGCTGTCGAGGACCGGCGTCACCACCCACTGCCAGATGACCGCGGAGAGCGCGATCGCGACCATGATGCTGTCGATGGCGGTCTCGCGGTCGTACCGGGAGCGCGCCAGCCGGGCGAGGGCGATCGCCAGCACCGGGTAGGCGAGGAGGTAGAGGACGTCGGAGTACGGGAAGCCGTCGGCCTGGCCGAAGCCGCGCTGGGCGACGTCGAAGACGACGTCGCCGGCTGCGAAGAGCAGCAGCGACACCGCGACCAGCTGCCAGACCCCACGGCGGCCCGGCTCGTTGCGGGCGATGCCGTAGATCGCCCCGGTCGCCGCGATCAGGGCGATGGCGTCGAAGACGAACGAACGGGCGCTGGCGGTCGGGAGCAGCAGGGCCAGGAGCGAGACCGCGATCCCGCCCGCGACGAAGCACCAGGCCACCCGGTTCTGGAGATCCGGGCGCGCGCCAACCTGCGGCCCACCTGGTGCTCCCGCCCGATCAATTGTCGCGGGCCCCCCCGCGACGGCGCTGGTCATGCTCGCATGACGATAATCCGGTGACACTCCGTGAGCAAACGTCGCGTACCGTGAGGATCAGGCGGGGCCGCCCGCTTTGGGGCAGGCTGGCGACGGCGGCGACACCCCGAGCTGGGAGGCGAGGATGCGCGAGTTCCGGGACCGGGTGGCGGTCGTCACCGGGGGCGCCAGCGGTATCGGCCGTGCCCTCGCCGAGCGGTTCGCCGCCGCCGGGATGCGGCTCGTGCTGGCCGACGTGGAGGAGGCGGCGCTCGCGGTCACCGTGGCCGACCTCGAAGCCGGGGGTGCCCGCGTCATCGGGGTCCACGCCGACGTGGCGGTGGCGGCCGACGTCGACCGGGTTCGCGACCGGGCGCTCGAGGCCTTCGGCGCGGTGCACGTGGTGTGCAACAACGCCGGGGTGGGGGGCGGTGGCGTCATCGGCGCGCCGCTCGAGCTCTGGGATTGGGTGCTCGGGGTGAACCTCTACGGGGTGGTGCACGGCGTGCACACCTTCCTGCCGCTCCTGCTCGAGCAGGACGAGGGTCACATCGTGAACACCGCCTCGCTGGCGGGGCTCGGCGGGGTCGCCGCGCTCGGCATCTACTGCACGTCGAAGTTCGCCGTCGTCGGGCTCAGTGAGTCGTTGCACCACGACCTCGCGGCGCGCGGCAGCAACGTGGGCGTCTCGGTGTTGTGTCCCGGGTTCGTCCAGACGCAGATCGGTCGCTCCGACCGCAACGCGCCGGCGTCGCTGCGGGCCTGGGTCGACTCGCCCGACGCCGAAGGCATGCGTGAAATGGCCGAGGCGTTGGCCGCCGCGGGGATCCCGCCCTCGACCGTCGCCGACGCGGTGTTCGACGCGGTCGCCGAGCGACGCTTCTTCGTCGTGCCGCACGAGCACGTCGCGTTGGCGACGACGCGCGCCCGGCTCCAGTGGATGGAGGGTGGCGACCCTCCCCAGCTCGACGCCAGCCGGGCCGTGCAGCCGTAGCCCGGGATGCGGTGGCGGCCGGGTCAGGCGAAGACCGGCGGGTGCCGGTCGTGCCAGGGCCGCGCCGCCTCGAGCTGCGCGGCGACCCGGAACAGGAGGTCCTCCCTCCCGGTCGCGGCGACGAGCTGCACGCCGATGGGGAGACCCTCGTGCCACCACAAGGGCACCGACATCGCCGGCTGCCCGGTGACATTGAAGGGCAACGTGAAGACGGCGTAGGGCGTCGCCGCGACCAGCGCGCCTTCGGCGTCGGCGCCCCGGATCTCGCCGAGCGGCGCCGGTGGCTTCGCCATGGTCGGCGTGAGGAGGAGGTCGAAGCCGCTCCCGTCCGGCTCCCACCAGCGCGCCATCCGCCGCGACCATGCCCGCAACGACTCGACCGCTTCCAGGTAGGCGTCGGCGGTGACCGCACGCCCGAGCTCGGCCTGCGCCCACGTGAGCGGCTCGACATCGTCGGGCCCGAGCTCGCGGCCCGCCATCGCGCCGAGCCGCCGCAGGTCGAACGCGGTGCTGGCGGCGAGCACGGTGGTGAAGTGCACGAGGAGCTCGATGTCGTCGAGCGGCTCCGGGTACGCGGCGTCGACGACGGTGTCGCGGCAGACCTCGCTGAGCAGCGCGGCGGCGTCGTCGGCCGCGGCGATGCAGGCGCCATCGACCTCCGCGAGCCCTGCCGGTGCGCGCCTCGACAGCACGCCGATGCGCAACGCACCCGGGTTCGCACCCACCTCGGCGGCGAACGGCCGCACCGGCGGCGCGGCGGCGTACGGATCGCCCGGCCGGAAACCCGAGATGGCGTCGAGCGCGGCGGCGCTGTCGCGCACCGAGCGGCTCACGACGTGCCGGACGACGAGCCCGGCCCACCCCTCGCCGTCGTCGGGACCGAGTGACACCCGGCCGCGAGTCGGCTTGAGGCCGAACAGACCGCACGCGCTGGCCGGGATGCGGATCGAGCCGCCGCCGTCGCCCGCGTGCGCGAACGGCACCATGCCCGACGCGACCGCCGCCGCGCTGCCGCCGCTCGATCCGCCGGGGGACCGGTCGAGGTCCCAGGGGTTGCGGGCGGCCCCGTAGGCGTGCGATTCGGTCGTCGGCAGCAGGCCGAGCTCCGGCGTGTTGGTCTTGCCCACGATCACGCACCCCGCGGCGCGCAGGTCTGCGAACAGGTAGGAGTCGTGGGCGGCGGTGTGCGCGCGTTCACGCAGCAGCCGGTTGCCGAGGTGGAGCGGTTCACCGGCCAGGGCACCGTCGAGGTCCTTCACCAGCACCGGCACGCCGCGGAACGGACCGTCCGGCGCGCGCTCGGCCTCGGCGCGGGCGCGCTCGTCGCGACGGTGGATCACCGCGTTGAGCTGCGGGTTCACCGCGTCGATGCGCGCCAGCGCGGCGTCGACGAGCTCGCGCGGCGACGCCGCGCCGTCGCGCACCAGCGCCGCCTGCGCGGTGGCGTCGAGCGCAGCGAGATCGTCGGTCACGGGAGGACGGTACTGCGACCGGTCAGGTCTCGCGTACGACGTCGGCCGCGGGTTTGTCGTCGCGTACGCCGCGGTAGCGCGGCGCGCGCAGGACGCCGGCACTCGTCCACTCGTGGAACGCGACCTCGACCACCATCTCGGGTTCTACCCAGACGGCATCGGGGAGGCGGGGCGCGCCGACGAAGGGCGACGTCGGACGCCGCCACGGCCGCAGCTGCGTCTCGAGGCGATCGCGCTGGAGCACCGTTGATGCCGGAGCCGACGCGGCCGGCGAAGCGCAGCACGTCGCGGCCGTCCTCCATGTCGTGGTAGCCGACGAGCAGCGAACCGAGGCGGTGTTCGAGCCGTCCCGCGCCCGGGAGCCAACCGCCGACCACGAGCTCCTGGCCACGGGTGGGCTTGACCTTGCGCCAGGCGTCGGCCCGCTTCCCCGGGAGGTACGTGCTGTCGCGCCGTTTGGCGACGACGCCCTCGAGCCCGAGCTGCTGAGCGGTCTCGAGCGCGCGCGCGCCGGTGCCGTACGCGGTGGGCGGGGTCTGCCACGCGGGCCCGGCGAGACCGAGGCGCTCGAGCACCGCACGCCGGTCGGTGTAGGGCAGCTCGCAGGTGGAGTGGCCGTCGAGCCAGAGCACGTCGAACACCATGTACACCACCGCCTGGTCGGCGATGCCCCGGCGGATGGCGGCCGCGCTGCCGGCCTGCATCCGCGGTTGCAGCCGCTCGAAGCGAGGTACCCCGGCGTCGTCGAGGGCGACGATCTCGCCGTCGAGCAGGGCGTCGAGATCGCCGAGCGCGTCCGCGAGGCCGGCGAGCTCGGGGAAGCGGGCGGTGGCGTCGTTGCCGGCCCGCGAGGTGGCCCACACGTCGCCCCGCTCGACGCCCACCAGGGCGCGCATGCCGTCCCACTTCATCTCGTAGGCCCACCGCGCGTCGTCGGGCGGCAGGTCGGTGGCGGGCACCGCGAGCATGGGGCGGAGGTCGCGGGGGACGCGGGACGGGGCGATGCGCCGAGGGTACCGAGCCGCGGGCGCCGCGCTACCGTACGACATTCGTAGGAGTGATCGCTCCAAGAGTGGAGACGCCCATGAACGACGTGACGACGACGAGCCCCCGGGAGATCCGGCCCGGCGCCGACTGGGACCTGGTCGACGCCGGCTACGGCGACATCCGGTACGAGACCAGCCACGGCATCGCCAAGATCACGATCTGCCGGCCCGAGGTGCGCAACGCCTTCCGGCCCCAGACCCTGTTCGAGCTCCAGGACGCGTTCGAGCGGGCCCGGAACGACCGCGACATCGGGGTCGTCGTGCTGACGGGCGAGGGGCCCGACGCCTTCTGCTCGGGCGGCGACCAACGCATCCGCGGCGACGACGGGTACGTGGGCGACGACGGCATCGGCCGCCTCAACGTGCTCGACCTCCAGATCCTCATCCGCCGGGTCCCCAAGCCGGTGGTCGCCATGGTGGCGGGCTACGCGATCGGGGGCGGCCACGTGCTCCACGTGGTGTGCGACCTCACCATTGCGGCCGACAACGCTCGCTTCGGCCAGACCGGTCCGCGCGTCGGCTCGTTCGACGGTGGGTACGGGTCGGGGTTGCTGGCCCGGTCGGTGGGACAGAAGAAGGCGCGCGAGATCTGGTTCCTGTGCCGGCAGTACGACGCGCAGCAGGCGCTCGACATGGGACTGGTGAACACCGTGGTGCCGCTCGAGGAGCTCGAGGAGGAGACGGTGGCGTGGTGCCGCCAGATGCTGGAGCACAGTCCGCTCGCGCTGCGCATGATCAAGGCGTCGTGCAACGCGGCGGACGACGGGCTCGCCGGCATCCAGCAGCTCGCCGGTGACGCGACCCTCCTCTACTACATGGGAGAGGAGGCGCAGGAGGGCAAGCGCGCGTACCTCGAGAAGCGCAAGCCCGACTTCGACCAGTTCCCGAAGCGGCCGTAATTCCTTGCTTCGCTCCCACTGCACTCCGGCTCCGCCTGCGTTCCGTTCGCGCCGCGGTGCTCGCGCGACTCGGCTCCGCCTCGTCGGCTCACGACTGCCATGACGTCGGCGTCGCTGTGGGTGCAGGGTGCACGGCCGCGCACGTTGGGCGCGGCCGTGGCGCCGGTGCTCGTGGGGACGTCGGCGGCGGTGGCCGACGCCGACGGCGTGCGGTGGGGACGCGCGGTGCTGGCGATGGTCGTGGCGCTGGCGTTGCAGGTGGGCGTCAACTACGCCAACGACTACTCCGACGGTGTGCGCGGCACCGACAAGGAGCGCAAGGGCCCGGTACGCCTGACCGCGACCGGGCTGGCGACGCCCGGCGCGGTGAAGCGGGCCGCGTTGCTCTCGTTCGGCGTGGCCGCGGTCGCGGGCCTGGTGCTCTCGCTGATGGTCGACCCGTGGCTGCTGCTGGTGGGCGTGGCCGCCATCGCCGCCGCGTGGCTGTACACCGGCGGACCCAAGCCGTACGGATACCTCGGCCTGGGCGAGGTGATGGTGCTCGTGTTCTTCGGGTTCGTGGCGACGGTCGGTTCCGCGTACGTGCAGGTCGAGTACGTGCCCGGCGCGGCGTGGTGGGGCTCGCTCGTCGTCGGGCTGTTGGCGTGCGCCATCCTCGTGGTCAACAACGTGCGCGACATCCCGACCGACGCGGTCACCGGGAAGCGAACCCTCGCGGTCCGGGTCGGGGCGAAGGCCGCGCGCCGCCTGTTCGTCGCGTGTTACGTCGGCTCCTTCCTCGCCGTCGTCGCCATCGGCGTGACGCAGCCGTGGGCGCTGCTCGGCCTGCTCGCGCTCCCGCTCGCGGTGGCGCCGGTGCGCACCGTCCTCACCCGCACCGATCCGCCGTCCCTGGTGTCGGCGCTGGTGCAGACGTCCAAGCTGGAAGTCGTCCTCGCGGTGCTGGTGAGCGTCGGCCTGTGCCTGTCCTGAGCGAGCACCGCCTGCGGATCGGCGACCGCGCGGTCACCCTGCTCCGGGGTCCGGCGGGGTGGGGCGAGTGCTCGCCGTTGCCCGGCTACCCGAGCGATCCCCGGCGGTGCCGGCAGGCTGCAGAAGAAGCTGCGACCACCGGCTCACCACCCGCGGTGCGCGACCACGTGCCGGTGAACGCGCTGGTCGACGGGCCCTTCTCGGTGCAGGCGCTCCGCACCTACCCGGCGGTCAAGGTGAAGGTGCGCGACGCGGCCGGGCTCGCGCTCGTCGCCGCCGTGCGCGACGCGGTGGGACCGGGCGTCGGGGTGCGCGTCGACGCCAACGGTGTGTGGGACGTCGACACCGCGGTGACGATGATCACGCGCCTCGCCCGCCACGATCTCGAGTACGTCGAGCAACCGGTCGCGACGCTCGACGACCTCGCGCGTGTGCGGCGACGGGTCGCGGTGCCGGTGGCGGCCGACGAATGCGTCCGCACCCTCGACGACGCGCGCCGACTGAAGGTGCTCGGGGCCGCCGACGTGATCGTGCTCAAGCAGCAGCCGCTCGGCGGCGTGCGCGCCGCGCTCGACGTCGCCGACGCGGCGGGCGTCCCCGCGGTGGTGAGCTCGATGATGGAGACGTCGATCGGGATCGCCACGGGGGTGGCGCTCGCCGCCGCCCTCCCGGAGCTGCGCTACGCGTGCGGGCTCGCCACCCTCGACGGGATCGCCGGGGACGTGACGCACCGTCCGTTGGTCCCGATCGACGGCGCGCTGGCGGTGCGCCCGGTCGCGCCCGACGACGACCTCCTCGCGTGCTACCAGGACGACAGCACGTGAGCGACCATCTCCGGCTGCTCGAGGTGGCACGCGTGCCCCGCGCCCGGGACCACCTCCACCCGCGCCCGTGGGATCGCGTCGGCCATCCGCTGCGCGATCTCGACGTACTTGGTGTCCCGCTCGCCCACGATCAGGAGCACCGGCATCCGCAGCCCGCCCAGCCGTTCCCAATTCGACGGCTGGACGCCTTGGCCCAGGACGCGCAGCTGGGACGTCAACCCTTCGATGGTGTTCCGGGCCCGCCGCTCGTCGATGCCCGAGCGCTCGCGCGGCAGCGTCGCGAACAACGGTTGTGCGATCCAGCGCTCGAGGAACGCGTCGACACCGTCCCGCTCGATCTCCTGGGCGAGCCGTTCGTCGGCGTCGCGACGTGCTGTGCGCTCGGGCTCGTCGGCGATGCCCGGCGATGCGCTCACCAGCACGAGTCGGTGGACGACCTCGGGTCGATCGAGCGCGAGTTGCAGGCACAATCGACCGCCCTGCGAGTAGCCGACATACGTGGCGGGTCCCACGTCGAGCGCGGCGGCCGTCGCGGTGAAGTCGTCTGCGACCGGGACCGCGAGCGACTGGGCGTCGGTCGTCGACAGCAATTCCATGACCGGGGCCCACGACCCCGCGGTCTGCGTGAACCCGTGCACGAACACGAAGTCGGCCCTCACGGAGGCATCCTCCCATGACGCGCGACGCCACGACCGCCTTCGCCCGCACGCTCGTCGACGAGTGGGTGCGCCACGGTGTCACCGACGCGTGCCTCGCGCCGGGCTCGCGGTCCGCACCGCTCGCGCTGGCGCTCGCACGTGACGAGCGCGTCCGTGTGCACGTGTTGCTCGACGAGCGGTCGGCGTCGTTCTTCGCTCTCGGCGTCGCGCGCGCGACCGGACGCCCGGCGCCGCTGCTGTGCACGTCCGGTACCGCCGCCGCCAACTTCCACCCGGCGGTGCTCGAGGCGCACCACGGGCGGGTCCCGATGATCGTGTGCACCGCCGACCGGCCGCCCGAGCTGCGCGACACCGGCGCGGGGCAGACCGTCGACCAGGTGAAGCTCTACGGCGACGCGGTGCGTTGGTTCCACGAGGCGAACCTGCCCGACGATCGACCCGGTGTCGGTGCCGAGTGGCGCGCGCTGGCGTCGCGGGCGATGGCCGAGGCCCTCGGGCCTCCTGCCGGACCGGTGCACCTCGACCTGCCGTTCCGCGAGCCCCTCGTGCCGTCGGGTGACGACCTGGTCGACGCGCCCGGCCGCTCCGACGACCGACCGTGGACCGCGCACGCGCCGGGCGTGCAGGCACCCTCGGTCGAGATGCTCGACGCGCTCGCGCACCTCGTGGCCGACCGGCCCCGGGGCCTCGTCGTCGCCGGTTGGGGTGCCGGCGCCCGGCCCGCGACCGTGCTGCGCTTCGCCGAGGCCGCCGGCTGGCCGGTGCTCGCCGACCCGCTCTCGAACCTGCGCGTGCCCGGCACCGTGAGCGCGTACGACCCGCTGCTGCGCGACCCGGGATTTGCCGGCGCCCACCGCCCGGACGTCGTGTTGCGCGTCGGTGCGCCCACCACCAACAAGGTGGCGCTCCAATGGCTCGACCCGAGCGTCGACCAGGTGGTGGTCGATCCCCACGACGCATGGCTCGACCCCCTCCACGCCGCGAGCGGTCGCATGGTCGCCGACGCCGAGCTCCTCCTCGGCGCGCTCGCCGACGCGGTCGACGTGATCGTCGACGAGGACTGGGTGGGACGGTGGCGCACCGCCGACGATGTCGCCCGCGCCGCCGTCGACGGGCTGATCGACGGTTGGTCGACGCCGTTCGAAGGGCGGATCGCGCGTGACGTCGTGGCCGCGGCGCCCGCGGGCGCGACGGTCGTGGTCGCGTCGAGCATGCCGGTGCGCGACGTCGAGAGCTTCGCCGCCGCGCGTGAGGGCATCACCTTCCACGCCAACCGCGGGGTCAACGGCATCGACGGCTTCGTGTCCACCGTGCTCGGCATCGCGGCCGCGGCCGACGACGGCGCACCGACGGTCGCGCTGGTCGGCGACCTCTGCTTCCTGCACGACAGCAACGGTCTCCTCGGCGCGGCCGAGCGCGGCGACGACGCCGCGTTCGTCGTGATCGACAACGGGGGCGGCGGCATCTTCTCGTTCCTGCCCCAGGCCGACCTCCCCGACCACTTCGAGGCGCTGTTCGGCACGCCGCAACCGGTCGACCTCGCCGCGCTGGCCGCGGTTCACGGGATCCCCGTCGCCGAGGTCGACGCCGCCGACGGGCTCGTGCCCGCGCTCGATGACGCGGTGACCGCGGGCGGGGTGCGGGTGGTGCGAGTGCGCACCGACCGCGCCGACAACGTGACCCGTCACCGCGAGGTGTGGGCGGCGGTCGCCGACTCATTGC
Organism: uncultured Actinomycetes bacterium; assembly: GCA_963809795.1. GTDB lineage: Bacteria > Actinomycetota > Acidimicrobiia > IMCC26256 > DASPTH01 > DASUAS01. The sequence goes on along the minus strand of CAWELN010000014.1, from coordinate 232,644 downwards.
GCACGGAGCTTCGTTCGGCCGCAACCACCGCGCAGTGAACGCGCATCGGGCTCAGGGGCGCACCAGCGCCCGGAGCATCGGCTCCAGCTTCGCCTGGGTCTCGGCCCACTCGGCGTCGGGCTCGGACCCGGCCACGATGCCGGCACCGGCCACGAGGCGCGCCCGGGCGCCGTCGAGCTCGGCGCCGCGCAGCGCGATGGCCCACTCGCCGTCACCGCGGGCGTCGACCCAGCCGACCGGGCCGGCGTAGCGGCCGCGATCGAAGCCCTCCAGCGCGCGGATGGCGGCAAGCGCGGCCGGGCGGGGCGTCCCGCCGACCGCGGGCGTGGGGTGCAGCAGCCTCGCCAGCTCGAGCGCACCGGGCACCGGCGCGTGGAGACGCCCGCGGATCGGCGTGGCGAGGTGCGCCACCGGGCCGAACACCGCCACCTCGGGCGTGCCGGCGACGGACAGCGCCGCGCACCGGGCGTCGAGCGCCTCGACGATGCCGTCGACCACGAAGCGGTGCTCGCGGGTGTCCTTCACCGACGCCGCCAGCGCGAGCAGTGCCTCGTCGCTGTCGGCGACGGTGGTGCCGGCGACCGGGCGCGACTCGACGACGTCGCCGGTGCGCCGGACCAGTAGCTCGGGGCTGGCGCCGACGAAGCCGTCGCTGGCGTACACGAACGATCCGGGCTGCGACGCGACGAGGCCGCGGACGATGTCACGGGCGTCGAACGGCGTGTCCGCCTCGACCAGCACCTCGCGCGCGAGCACCACCTTCTCGAGCTCGCCGCCCGTGATCGCGTCGAGCGCGCGCTCGACGGCCGACCGCCACTCGTCGCGCGACCGCGGTGCGGCCACCGTGAACCGCGTCGGCGGCACGACCGCGCGACTGATGTCGGCGCGCGACGGTCCGATCTCCGTGACCCACGCCGTACCGTCGAGGGCACCGACGATGCGGGCGGGGATCACCAGCTCGCCGGACGCATCGGGGTCGAACGGCAGTGCACCGACCGCGAGGGCGCCGGTGCCGGGGAGGCCGATCGGGTCGTCCGTCGCGATCGCCTCGAGCGCGGCACCGGCGTCGTCGGCGGCGATGCGGGCGGCGACACCCGAGGTGACGAGACGGGTGCGGTGGTGCAACCAGGCGAAGCCGTCGGGGTCGAACCCGTCGAGCACGTCGTCACCCGGGGCGACCTCGCGGGTGACCGCGCGCAGCTGCGTGGGGGCCGGGGTGGTGGTCATGACCGCGTTCCGGTGAGCAGGAGCACCGAGCCGCCGGTGAACGTGGTGTGCTGCACGTCGGCGAACCCTGCGGTCGCGAGCCGCGTCGCCAGGGCCGGCGCGGGAGGGAGATACGCGGTGCTCTTGGGGAGGTAGCGGTACGCCTCGGCGTCGTGCGCCAGCACCCGCCCGAGCAGCGGCACCGCGCCGCGGAACCAGACCGCGTTGCCGGCGCGCATCACCGGGTTCGACGGCACGGTCGCGTCGAGCGCGGCGAAGCGCCCACCGGCGCGGAGGACGCGGGCACACTCCGCGAACACCGCGTCGAGGTCGACGAAGTTGCGCAGCGCGAACCCGCAGGCGACCGCGTCGAGCGTGCCGGTCGCCAACGGCAGGCGCGCGCCGTCGGCGCGCACGAGCGGCACCTCGACGTGGGCGGCGGCGAGCATGCCGGCGGAGAAGTCGAGGCCGACGGGGTCGCAGCCACGCGTCGCGAGGTCGCGGCAGAGGTCGCCGGTGCCGCACGCGAGGTCGAGCACCCGGGCGCCGGGTGGGGCGCCGAGCGCGTCGACCGTGTGCTGGCGCCACCGCCGGTCGAGGCCCAACGAGATGATGCGGTTCATGCGGTCGTAGCGGGGCGCCAGCCGGTCGAACATCCCTTCGACCGCGTCGTGCTTGGCGTCGCCGTGCGGGAGCGCGCCGTCGCGTCCGAGCACGGGCGCGTTCACGAGGGAAGCTCCCAGCCGGGCTCCTCGCGCGCGGCGGCCAGCTCGCTCGGGTCGCCGACCGCTTCGAGGTGTTCCTGCGCGACCTCGAGCAGGACGCTGCGGAAGTGGTTGGCGACGAGGGTCGTCACGGTGGGAAGGAGGGTGCGGAAAGCCGCCACCAGCCGTTCGGCCTTCTCGTCGTCGGTCAGGTCGCTGGTCTGGATCGGGCGCCGCACGTGGGCGTCGAACATCTCCACCGCATCCGCCGCGATGGCGCGGGTGGCGTCGTGGTGACGGCGAGCGAGCGCGAGCAGGTCGGGCAGCGGGAAGCCGGCCTCGAGCAGGCGCAGCCCGGCGCGCAGGACGTCGGCGTCGGCCTCGGTGTAGCCGGTGCTGCCGTCGCGCTGCTGGGGGACGATGAGCCCCTCACGTGCGACCGCGTCGAGGATGGGCGCCGGCACGCCGACGCGGGTGGCGAGGTCGTCGAGCGACAGCAGCTCGGCGTCGCCCGCTTGCGCGCCCGCCACCGCCGCCGCGAGGGGTGCGTCGGCGGCGTCGAGCTCACCGGCGAGCAGGCGCCGGATCACCGCCAGTGAGAACCCCTGGCGCTGCAGCTCGCGGATGCGCTGGAGACGCTCGACGTGGTCGGCGCCGTACCAGGCGATGCGGCCCTCGCGCCGGGGCGGTGGCAGCAGCTGGCGCTTCTGGTAGAAGCGGATGGTGTCGACCGACACCTCGGCCCGCCGGGCCAGCTCCTCGACCCGGATGGCGTCGCCCGCGGGCCTCGTCGGGGTGGGGGCGACGTCCGCGGTTCCCATGAGCGGGCATTCTAGGAGCAGATGCTCCCGCGGTCACACCGCCGGTTCCCGCCCTGGGTTCAGTCCGCGGGGAGGTGTCGGGCGACGGGTGCGTCCGAGCGCCGGCCGTGCTCACCCGTCGGGGGCGCCACGGCGTCGAACCCCGGTACGATCGCGGTCGACACCTGGTCGCCCAGCGCGTCGGCGGCCTGCGGTCGGAGCAGTCGCCACAGCAGCAGCAGGACCGCGAGCAGGATGGCGGCGCCCGCGGTGGTGGCGCGCAGGCCCACCTCGTCCGCGATCGCGCCCTGCACCACGCTGCCGATCGGATAGAGCGCGCCGATGAGCATCATCAGCACGCTCACCACCCGGCCCCGCAGGGCGGCCGGCGCGCGCAGCTGCGCGATCGTCGTGAAGCTCGACAGCGAACCGAGGTAGAGGAAGCCGACGACGAAGATGGCGACGACCGCGAGCGGCAGCGCCGGCGCGAACGCGTACGCCACCAACGCGACCGGCAGCGTCCCGAGGATGCCGAGCATCACCCGGCGGGTCCCGAAGCGGGCGAACAGCGTGGCGAGGCTGAGGGCCATGCACACCGCGCCGAGGCCCTGCGCGGTCACGAGCGCGGCCGTCCCCAGCTTCTCCTCGTGGAACACGTTCAGCGCCACCGCCGGGATGAGCGCGATGAACGGCGCCGCGAGGAGCGAGTTGAGCGCCATGCACCCGACGACGAAGCGGAGCGCGGGATCGCCGCGCACGAACCGGGCGCCCTCCCGGATCGACTGGACGATCGAGGCCTCGCGCGTCGACATCGGCGCTGGGAGGTGGAAGGAGGCGACCACTGCGAACACGGCGAAGAAGCTGAGCGTGTTGATCGCGAACGCGAGCTCGTAGCCGCCGAGGCCGATCACGAGCCCGGCGAGCGCGGGGCCGATCACGCGCCCGAGGTTCCACTGCGCCGACGAGAGCGCCACCGCACCCGGCACGTCCTCGCGCGGGACCAGGTCGGGCAGCATCGCCTGGAAGGCGGGGAAGCCGATGGCGTTGGCGCACCCTGCGCCGAGCACGATCAGCGTGACCAGACCCGGGCTCGGATCACCGAGGCTCGCGGCCAGGGTGAGCAGCCCGGCGAAGAGGATCTGCACCGACGTCGTGGTGAGCAGCAGGGTGCGCCGCGGGAGCCGGTCGGCGAGCGCGCCGCCGAGCGGGGCGAGGAGCGCAGTGGGCACGAACCCCGCGGCGGCGACGAGCCCCGCCCACCCGGCCTGGCCGGTCGACGACGTCACCAGGATCCCGACGCCCACCGCCTCCATCCACGTGCCGATGTTCGACACGAACGCGCCCGCCCACAGCAGCGCGAAGCGCCGGTGCCGGAACGGGGCGAACGCGCTCGAGAGCTCCACCGTCGCCGACGGTACCTGTCGGTCCGTCACCCGGGGCCGGCTCGGGGATCGGCGGTAGCGTGGGCTCCCCGCACGACGACACGACAGAGGTGGATGCGATGGATTTCCGCAGCGTGGGCAGTCTCGAGGTGTCGGTCGCCGGCCTCGGGTGCAACAACTTCGGGATGCGCATCGACGAAGCGGCGTCGAAGGACGTCGTCGACGCCGCGCTCGACGCCGGCGTCAACCACTTCGACACCGCCGACATCTACGGGAAGGGACGCTCGGAGGAGTTCCTCGGCCGGGCCCTCGGCAGCCGCCGCGGCGACGCCATCATCACCACCAAGGTCGGGATGGGTGTGCCCGAGGGTGAGCCCGCCGCCAGCGAAGCGCGCGTCACGCGCGTCTGCGACGAGAGCCTCGCCCGCCTCGGCACCGACTACATCGACCTCTACCTGCTGCACCAGCCCGACCCGATGACGCCCATCGGCGAGACCTTGTCGGCGTTCGCCAAGCTCGTCGCCGCGGGCAAGGTGCGGGAGATCGGCTGCTCCAACTTCTCCGGCGCGCAGCTCGAGGAGGCCGAGAGGGTCGCCGACGAGCTCGGCGTTCCGCGCTTCGTGAACGCACAGAACGACTTCAGCCTCCTCAACCGCGCGGTCGAGGACGACGTCCTCCCCGTGTGCGAGCGCCTCGACGTCATGTTGATGCCGTACTTCCCGCTGGCCAGCGGCGTGCTCACCGGCAAGTATCGGAAGGGTCAGAGCCACCCGGAGGGATCGCGCCTCGCCGCGTGGGGCCCGATGGCCGACCAGTTCGCCAGCGACGAGAAGCTCGATGTCGTCGAGCGGCTCGAGGAGTACGCGGTCGCCCACGGTCACACGCTGCCCGAGCTCGCGCTGTCGTGGCTGGCCGGGGTGCCCAACGTCGGCAGCGTGATCGCGGGCGCCACCTCGCCCGAGCAGGTGCGCGCCAACGCCGCCGCCACGACGGCCTGGGACCTGACGCCGGGGGAGCGCGCCGAGGTCGACGCCCTGGCGCGCGTCGGCGGCTGAGCCGGAGGCGGCACATCACCGGCGTCGCCGCGATCGACCTCGCGCCCGGACCGCTCGCCGACGTCGGTGGTGCGCCCTGCGCCCGGCTGCTCGCGGCGCTCGACGACCTCACCGACGATCCGCCGCGCGCGCTGCTCCTGCGCGCGCCGGACGGCGTCGGGGCCCAGGAGCCGCGGGTCCCGACCCCCACCGGCCTGCGCGACCCGGCGTCGTTGCTGGCCGCCTTCCCCGCGCCGACGGTCGCGGTGTGGAACGGTCCGGCGGTGGGCGCCGGTGCCGAGCTGCTCCTCGCGGCCGACCTGCGTGTCATGGGACCCGACGCGTCGATGGCGTTCCCCGAAGTCGGTGCGGGTGAGCTGCCGTGCTGGGGCGGGACGCAACGGCTCACGCGCGGGGGGTGTGGCCCTGGCGCTGCGGATGCTCGTGGTCGGTGACGCGGTCGACGCAGTGGCGCTGGAGCGCAGCGGGCTGGCGGTGCTGAGCGACGACCCGATCGCGCACGCCGAGACCCTCGCCGGGACGCTCGCCGCCGGCGCGCCGCGCGCGCAGGCCGCCGCTCGCGACGCGGTGCAACGCGGGCGCGACCTCACGCTCGCCGACGCGCTGCGCCTCGAGTCCGACCTCAACCTGCTCATCTCGACCACGACCGACCGCGCCGAGGGCATCGCCGCGTTCTTCGAGAAGCGGCCGCCCCGGTTCACGGGCTCGTGACCGCGGCCGGGTGCACCGCGAGTTCCGGCGTCGCCACCGCCCTACGCGTGGTCGAGGCGCTCGCCGACCGGCTCGGCCGACCGCTTCCGCCCGAGGCTCGGCCGGGTGCCGACCTGTGGGAGCGCAGCCGCCGGGGCGAGGGGTGGCCCGGACCGGCACCGTTGCTCCGCACTGCGGACGGCTGGGTCCACCCCGGCCCGCCGACCGCGTGGTCGGCGTTCACCGACATGGCGTTGACGATCGGCGCGCCGATCCCGGGCGCGGACGGGGCGCTGCCGGACCTCACCGGGCTCACCTCTGACGCGGTCGACGCGGAAGCCGCCGCGTGGTTGCTGCCCGCCGCCGCGGTGCGGACGACGCCGGCGCCCGCCGACTCCGTCCCCGAGGTCAGCGGCACCTCGCTGACCGGCGCCCACGTCGTGGTGCTCGGCACCGCGTGGGCGACGCCGCTCGTCGGGCGGATGCTCGCCGACCTCGGTGCGATCGTGGTGCGGGCGGAGGACCCGCAGCGTCCCGATCCCTTCCCGCTCCGCGAGCGACTGGCACGGGGCCAGGAACGGATCGCGGTGGATCTCGGGCGGGGTCCCGACCGCGACCGCCTGCGCGGCGCGCTCGTCGACGCCGACCTCCTGGTGGACGGCCATCCGCCGCGTGTGCTCGGCAACGCCGGCCTCGGCGTCGAGGCCCTCACCGACGCATTCCCCGCGCTGTCCGTCCTCCGGGTGGCGGCGTTCGTCGACGGCGACCGGCCGGGGTACGGACCGGCGGCGGAGGCGCGCGGTGGCTGGGCCGCCCGCCACGACCCGCCCCGCCTCGGTCGCTCGGCGGTCGCCGACCCGGTGGCGGGGATGATGGGCGCGCTCGTGGCGGTCGAGCTGCTCACGGCACGTGCGCCGGGCGACCGCGCTCGCATCTCGTTGGAGGGCGCGGTGGGACACCTGCTGGCACGGGAGCGGTCCGGTGAGTGAGGACCGGCTTCTCGTGGCGCGGCGCGGCTCGATCACCGAGATCGTGTTCGACCACCCGCCGATCAACATCTACGACGTCGCGACCCGCGACGCGTTGTGCGAGGTGCTCACGGCCGTCCTGGCCGATCCCGCGGTTCGGGTGGTGGTGTTCCGAGCGACGGGCGACCACTTCTCGGCCGGTGCCGACCTCGCAGAGTTCGGCACTGCGCCGTCATTGTTCGCCATGCGCGACGCGCGCTGGGCGCGCGACGTGTGGGGGCTCCTGCGCGCCGTGCCGGTGCCCATGATCGCGTCGATGCAGGGCAACGCGGTCGGGTTCGGGTTCGAGCTCGCACTCCAGTGCGACGTCCGCATCGCGGCCGACGACTGCGTCGTGGCGCTGCCCGAGGCGCGGGTCGGCATGCTCCCGGCGGGCGGCGCGAGCCAGACGCTGCCGCGCGTGGTGGGGACGAGCGCGGCACTCGCGGCCGTGATCACCGGGGAGCGGGTGCCGGCATCCGCCGCGCTTGCACGCGGGTTCGTCGACGAGGTGGTGCCGGGTGCCGAACTGCGTGCCCACACCGACGCGCTCGCCGACCATCTCGCGGCGCGTCCGCCCGCGGCGGTGCGAGCGGCCAAGGCGGCGGTGTGGGCGGCGCTCGACCTCCCGCTCCCCGTGGGCCTGGCGCGCGAGGCCGACCTCGCGGCGACGCTGCGCGCGTCGACCTGACGTCGCCGAGTGGGCGCCGCCTAGCCTCGGCGGATGCCCACACAGCAGGGAATCGTCGGACCCGTGCCCGCCGGTCGCGACCCGGAGGAGTACGACAAGCTGCGCCGCCGCGTGCTCTGGAAGATGCCGAGCGGGCTCTACGTCCTCGGCTCGAGGGCGGGCGAGCGTCGCAACGGCATGACCATCAACTGGGTCACGCAGCTCTCGTTCGACCCGAAGCTCGTGGGTGTGAGCGTGGAAGTGGAGGCGTTCACGCACGAGCTGGTGGCCGACGGCGGTGTCTTCTCCGTGAACCTCGTCGCCCAGGAGGACCGGGCGATCGTGCGCAAGTTCACGAAGCCGGTCGAGGTCGACCTCGAGGCGGGCACGCTCAACGACTTTCCCTTCCATGACGGCGCCACCGGCGCCCCGATCCTCGATCAGGCGGTCGCGTACCTCGACTGTGAGGTCCGGCAGACGGTCGAGCTCGGCGGGCACACGTTGTTCCTCGGCGAGATCGTCGACTGCGCGTTCCAGCTCGACGAGGACACCCCCGTCCTCCGGATGGAGGACACCCGCATGAACTACGGGGGTTGAGCGCCGCGTCCGGCTGCGGGTGTCCGACCAATGGTGATGGAGGACACCCGCATGAACTACGGGGGTTGAGCGCCGCTACGGGTTGAGCGCCGGGCCGGCCGGAGGCGTCCGAGTACGCTCCGGTCGGTCACGGCGCGCGACGGGGAGAACGGCACGATGATGCAGTCGACGATGCAGGACCTCCCGCTCAACGTCGGCATGATCTTCCGTCACGGACGCGCGCTCCACGGCGAGAGCGAGGTGGTCACCTTCGAGGGCGCCGCCAGCCGGCACGCCTCGTTCGCCGACGTCAGCGCTCGTGTCGACCGCCTCGCGGCGGCGCTCGGCGAGCTCGACATCGAGTCGGGCGACCGCGTCGGCACCTTCATGTGGAACACCCAGCAGCACCTCGAGGCGTACTTCGCGGTGCCGCTGATCGGCGCGGTGCTGCACACCCTCAACATCCGGTTGTTCGCCGAACAGCTCACCTACATCGTGAACCACGCCGGCGACCGGCTCGTGCTGGTCGACGACAACCTGGTGCCCGTGCTCGCGCGCGTGGCCGCCGACCTGAAGACGGTCGAGCGCTACGTCGTCGTCGGCGACGGCGACTACGGCGAGCTCGAGGCCGCCGCTCCCGGCGCCGAGTTCCTCCGCTACGAGGAGGTCCTCGACCGCGCCGACGTCGACGGCCTCGAGTACCCGGAGGTCGAAGAGCGCGCGGCCGCCGCGATGTGCTACACGAGCGGGACCACCGGGAACCCGAAGGGCGTCGTCTACTCGCACCGGTCGACGTTCATGCACACCATCGGCATCCAGACCGGCACCGGGGTGCCGTACACGTGGAACGACCGCGTGCTGCCGATCGTCCCGATGTTCCACGCCAACGCGTGGGGCGCGCCGTACGCGGCGTGGATGGCCGGCGCCGATGTGCTGATGCCGGGGCGCTACCTGCAAGCCGAGCCGCTCGCCACGTTCATCGCCACCGAGCGTCCCACCACCACGTGCGCGGTGCCCACCATCTGGTCCGACCTCCTCCGCTACTCGGAGAGCCACGACGTCGACTTCTCGTCCCTGCAACGGATCATGTGCGGCGGGGCCGCCGTCCCGCGCGCCCTGATGGAGGCATTCCAGGAGCGCTTCGGCATCCGCATGCTGCAGGCCTGGGGGATGACCGAGACCAGCCCGGTGGCCGCGGTGTCGATCCCGCCCCGGGGCGTCGAGCCCGGCACGCCCGAGGAGATGGACTGGCGGTCCCTCACCGGACGGCGCGCTGCCCGGTGTGGAGCTCCGCATCGTCGGCGACGACGGTGAGGTGCTGCCGTGGGACGGCGAGGCGGTCGGCGAGATCGAGGCGCGCGGCTCGTGGATCACCGCGTCCTATTTCGGCGATCCCGCGCCCGACAAGTTCGACGACGGGTGGTTGCGCACCGGCGACATCGCCAGCGTCACACCCAACGGCTACCTGAAGATCAGTGACCGCTCGAAGGACGTCATCAAGTCGGGTGGGGAGTGGATCTCGTCGGTGGAGCTCGAAGGCCATCTGATGGCGCATCCGGCGGTCGCCGAGGCGGCGGTGATCGCGGTGCCCGATGCGCGCTGGGACGAGCGCCCGCTCGCGTGCGTGGTCGTGCGCGAGGGGGCCACGACGAACGCCGAGGAGCTCCGCGAGTTCCTCGCCGAGCGCATCGCGAAGTGGCAGCTGCCGGAGCGGTGGACGTTCATCGACGAGGTGCCCAAGACGAGCGTGGGCAAGTTCGACAAGAAGGTCCTCCGCGCCCGGTACGCCGACGACGAGCTCGCGGTGGAGGAGCTGCGGTAGCTCTCACCGCTGCACGTCGCTCATGACCACCACGCTCGCCGCCTCCGTCTTCGAACGTCTGGGCGACGAGCTCTGGTTGCTCGTGCCCGCGTTCGTGTTCGCGCTCGTTGCCAGCGCGCTCATCGGGCGCGTGCTCGGCGTGCGCCGCTCGTTCGCGGCGACCCTCGTCTCCGGGACCGCGGGTTGGGTCATCGGCGTGGTCGTGGCGCTGTGGATCGCGGCCGACGCCCATCCCGCGTCGGACGGCTTCGGCCGCAACCTCTTCCTCTTCTCCTTGCTCGGCGCGATGGCGGCCGCGGTGTGGCTGGAGTTCCTGGCCCGTCCCGGGGTGCTGGTCCGGGCCCAGACCGGCCTCCAGTCGGTGCCGCACCCCGTCCGCTCGGTCCGCCGGCGCGGGCGCCGGGTCCAGCGGTACGCGGAGATCACCCGCATCGCGGTGCGCAACGGGCTGGGGCCGTCGCTCGGGCTCGGGCGCAAGGAGGATGTCGAGGCCGCCGGCGCCCGCCCGCCGGTCCGGCGCCTGCGGTTGGCGCTGGAGGAGTGCGGCGGGATGTTCGTGAAGCTCGGGCAGGTGCTGTCGACCCGCACCGACCTCATCTCGCCGCAAGCCGCGGCCGAGCTCGGGCTTCTCCAGGACCACGTGCGCCCCGCGCCGCGCGACGCCATCGCCGAGGTGCTCGAGGAGGAGCTGGACACGCCGGTGCCCGACGTGTTCCCGGGCTTCGACTGGCACCCCCTCGCCGCCGCCTCCATCGGCCAGGTGTACCGCGCACAACTGCCCGACGGTTCGCCCGTGGTGGTGAAGGTGCAACGGCCGGGGATCGACGAGTCGGTGCGCGTCGATCTCTCGGTGCTCGAGGAGCTCGGCCACGTCGTCGAGTCGCGCACCACATGGGGGCGCGAGTACCGGGTCGACGACCTGGTCGACGAGTTCTCGGCCCGCTTGCGCGAGGAGCTCGACTACCGGATCGAGGCGCGCAACGCGCACTCCGTCGCGTCCACGATGCCCGCCGACGCGCGCATCCGGGTCCCGTACGTCTACGAGGAGCTCAGCACTTCGCGCGTGCTCGTGATGGAGTGGCTCGACGGCACCAGCGTGCGCGAGGTCGACTGGGGCGCGGCCCGCATCGCCGACCGCGTGAAGCTCGCTGACTCGCTGCTCCAGGCCTTCCTCGAGCAGATGCTGCAGGAGGGTGTGTTCCACGCCGATCCGCATCCCGGCAACGTGATGCTCCTGGCCGACGGGCGCCTGGCGCTCATCGACTTCGGCGCGGTCGGCCGGCTCGACCCGGTGCAGCAAGCCGCGTTGCGTGACCTCATGGCCGGGGTGAGTCGGCGCGACGCCGACGCCGTCGTGCAGGCGGTGTTGCAGGTCGCGAGCCTGCGCCGCGGTGTCGACGTCAACGACTTCGAACGCGCGCTGGCGCGGTTCATGGCCCAACACCTCGCGCCCGGCACGCAGCCCGACGCGGCGATGTTCAACGCGATGCTGCGGTTGATGTTCGACTACGGCATCACCATGCCGGCGGAGTGGAGCACGTTCTTCCGCGCGCTCATCGTGCTCGAGGGCACGCTCACCACCATCGCGCCCGGGTACTCGGTGATCGACGCGGCCGAGAGCATCGCGGCCAAGTGGGTCCGCAGCCTCATCAATCCCAACTCGGTGCAGCAGGCGCTGCGCGACGAGCTGCTGCGCACCGTGCCGATGCTCCGGCGGCTGCCGCGCCACGTCGACCGCGCGTTCAGCAACCTGGAGCGCGACGGCCTCCGGGTCCGGGTCACGCACTTCTCCGACGAGCACGACGAGCGTGTCGTCGCGCGACTCGTCAACCGCCTGGTCCTCGCGTTCCTGTCCGGCGCCATCGGCCTCGTGTCGGTCGGCCTCATCGCGATCGACGGCGGCCCGGCGTTCTCCGACCGCACCACGCTCTTCCGCGTCCTCGGGTACTTCGGGCTCTTCTGCGCGACGGTGCTGGCGATGCGGGTCATCGTCGCGGTGCTGCGCGACGGCCTCAACTAGGACCGCTCCGCCTCCTCCGCGTCACACCAGGCCGGCTCCGTCACGTCACGCGTTCATCCTGACGCACTCCGTGAGATTTTGCCGCCGAACCCGTATCCCCGGGCGGGGCGAGGGCGTTGGCGGGGTCGAGCGCTCGGACCGCACTCGGACCCACCGAAGGGTGGACCGCGACAGGAAGGCATGACCGTGCCTCAGCTCGAAGCCGAACCACGCCCCGCTCCCACCCCACGGCGTTCCCGGCGGCGCCGGTTCGCGCTCGGACTGATCCCGCTCACCATGGCCGCCGGCTTCGTGGTCGCCGGCGCGGGGAGTGCCGCGGCCGACACCGGCGTGCCGATCCCGTTCCCCATCCCGATCTCGGTGTCCCCGCCTCCCCTTCCGGTGCCCCTCCCCTCACTCCCGGCACCGGAGCTCCCGGTCCCGCTCCCGTCGGGCACTCCCGCCGTACCCCCGCTTCCCGTACCTGCGCCGGTGGTCTCCGTGGACCCGGCCGTCCAGGCGCAGGTGTGCGGCAACGGCGTGGGTGTGCTCGGGCGCGGGACCGGGGCGACCTGCTCCGGCACGCAGGACGGCGGCTCGTCGCCCGGTGGCCGCGGTGCCGGCCTCCTCGACGTGAGCCCGACCGCCCAGGCCGACGTGTGCGGCACGGGCGTCGGCGTGCTCGGCACCGGGACGACCTCGAAGTGTGACGCCTCGCAGTCGGTGGTCGGCTCCGGTGGCGGCATCCTCGGCGTCGGCCCGACGTCCAGGCTGCGGCCTGTGCGGCAACGGCGCCGGCGTCCTCGGCTCCGGTACCACCGCCGAGTGCTCCGACGCACCGTCGTCCGGTGGTGGTACTCCCGGCGGCGCCGGCACCGGCGTGGCCGGAACGGTCGTGGACGCCGCGATCGTGCCCGCGGCCACGGTCGGCGGCCTGCTGACCGGCGGCTCGCTGCCCTTCACCGGTGGTGACACCCTGGCCTCGGGGATCGCCGGCCTCGGTCTGGCTGCCATCGGCGGCGGGATGTTGCAGCTCCGCCGAATCGGGTACACCCGGTGAGTGCTGAAGTCGGCGCAGGGCTGGCGGAGTGAACGCACCGACGCTGGTGCGCCCTGATCTCAAGCGGTCGACCACCGACGCCGATCTCGGGAGGGTGGCTTCCCGCCGGACTCCCGAGCCCGGCGTCGCCGTCGCGTTCGAACCGGCGCTCGCCGGCGCGTTGGAGGGCGCGCCGTGGGCCTGTCGGTGGCTCTACGACAGCTACGCCGGGCGCGTGTTCGGCTACCTGCGCGCGCAGGGCGCCGGGGAGCCGGAGGACCTGACCAGCGAGGTCTTCCTCCGGGTGTTCGACCGGTTGGAGCAGTTCTCCGGCGACGAGATGCAGTTCCGCTCCTGGCTCTTCACCATCGCCTACCGGATCCTCGTCGACGACGCCCGCCGACGTCAGCGTCGTCCGAAGACGGTCGCGCTCGCGCCGCTGGTCGACTCGGTCCCCGCAGGTGACGTCGAACGCGAGGCGCTCGCCAACGTCGGTTCGGAATGGGCCGACTCGATGCTCCAGTCGTTGCCGCCCGACCAGCGCGCCGTGCTCGCGCTCCGCGTCACCGCCGACCTGCCCCTCGAACAGGTCGCCCAGATCCTGGGCAAGCGGGTGGGTGCGGTCAAGGCCCTGCAACACCGCGCCCTCGCGTCGCTCCGACGACGTTGCGAGGAGGTGCTCGCATGAACGACGCCCAAGTGCTCGAGCTCCTCGTCGACCGGTACGCCGCCGTCCCGGCGCCCGCGCCGAGCCGCGCGCTCGCCGCACGCATGGACGCGGGATGGACCGGTACCGCCGACGACGACCGCGGTGCGGTCGTGGTGCCCGTCGTCCGCCGTCCGCGACTCCGCCTGCGCTACCTCGTGGCGGCGCTCGTCGCCGGCTTCGTCGCGATGAGCGGTCTGGCCGCGGCGGGTGCCCTGCCCGACCCGGTGCAGCGCGGCGTGGCCTCCGTCGTGTCGCACCTCGGCATCGACCTGCCCCACCCGAACGGCGGCGCCGGCTCGGGCCCGGCCGACGGCGGCACTGGTGGAAACGGCCCCTCGGGCGGTACGCCCAACGGGTCGACGCCGGGCGCCTCGGGCGCGGGCTCCGGTGGCCACGCGGGCTCGTCGGGTTCCGGCTCGTCGGGATCGAGCTCCGGCGCGGGCATCCCGAACCCGGCCACCACCACGACGTTGCCCGGTGTCGGCGGCGTCGGCGTCCCGACGACCACGCTGCCGCCGGTCACCCCGCCGCCGGTCACCGCGCCGCCCGTGTCGTTGCCGCCCTTGACCGTCCCTCCGATCTCGTTGCCGCCGGTCACCCCGCCACCCATCTCGTTGCCGGGGGTCACCGTCCCACCGATCTCGTTGCCGCCGGTGTCGCTGCCGCCGATCTCTTTGCCCCCGCTGCTGCCCGGGCTCTGAGCCGGACGCGCGCGTGACGCGTGCGCTCAGTTCCCGCGTCGGGTGCGGGTCAGGACATCGGCGAGCTCGTGCTCGTGGATGACGTCGTAGCGGGCCGCCGATCGGGAGAGCACCACCGTGGCGACGACCATCGCGACGACCGAGAGCGCGACCGCCAGCCACTCGACGACGCCGTCGGTCGGCACCGTCTCGTGCAGCATGGTGACGCCGACGATGGCGGCGACGACGGGCTCCACGACGGTCAACGTGGGCAGGGACGCGGTGAGCGAGCCGGCCTGGAACGCGCGCTGGTTCACGACGAACCCCGATGCCCCGAGCACGACGAGCGCGTACGGCTCCCAGTGCTCCAATGCTCCGAAGCCGTGGTGGTCGAGCAGTACGACCGTCGACTTCGTCAGCGCGGCGGTCAGGCCGAACACGGCGCCGGCCGTGAACGCGAACAGGACCGCGCGCCGCGTGCCCACCGACCGGGAAGCGACGACGATGCACGCGATCAGCACCGGTGTCGCGATCGCGCCGCACGCCAGCCACGCGCGGGTGGAGGCGAAGTCGCGCCCGCCGTCGGTGCCGGCCAGGAGGACGAAGACGGTGAGGCCGATGGCGAGGATGCACGCCCACGCGAACTCGGCCCGACCGAGCCGCCGCCCCGCCCACCACGCGCTGAGGGGCAGGGCGAACAGGATGCCGCTGGTGATGACCGGCTGGACCACGAGGAGCTCACCGACCCCCAGCGCCAGGGCCTGCAGCCCGTAGCCGAGCCCGTCGGCGGCCAGGCCGGCCAGCCATACCGGCCTCCGGGCCAGTCGCAGCACCAGACGGACGCCCCCGTCGACGGTTCCGTGCCCGTCCGGACCCGTGTCCCGCTGGGCCTCACGCTGTTGCAGGACCGACGCCGCGGCGTAGGCGAGGGCCGCTCCGAGCGCCAGCAACACGGCCGCCATGCCCGCTGGACGGTAGTCTCTCGTCCCGTGCGCCGGAGCATCCTCATTGTCTCCGCGTCCATGGGCGCGGGCCATGATGGCGCGGCCAAGGAGCTCCGCCGGCGACTCGAGGCGTCGGGGCACCGGGTCGAGGTCATCGACTTCCTCGACGCGGTCGCGTTCCACATCGGGCCGCTGCTGCGCTGGTTCTACCAGGTGCAACTGCGCATGGCGCCGTGGAGCTACGAGCTCAGCTACAAGATGGCGCCGCTGCTCCGTGCGCCCGCGGTGATGCTCGACACCTGCCTCACCCGGCGCAAGCTCAAACGGGCGATCAAGGACTTCCGTCCCGATGCGGTCGTCTCCGTCTATCCGCTCGCCTCCCTCGTCCTCGGACGTATGCGGCGCAAGAAGCAGCTCCGCGTCCCGGTGGTCACCTTCCTCACCGACTTCGCGGTCCACTCCTTGTGGGTGCACCGTGGGATCGACCGCCACCTGGCGGTGAGCGAGATCTCGGCGGCCGCCGCCGAGTCGCGCGGCGGCAAGGACGCCCGGGCCCGCGGGCCGCTGGTGAGCGAGCGCTTCCGGGAGGCGAGCTACGACCGCGAGGCCGTGCGCAGCAACCTCGGCCTCTCGCCCGACGACCGCGCCGTGCTCGTCGTCGCCGGCTCGTGGGGCGTGGGCGACGTCGTCGCCACCGTCGAGGCCATCGGCGGAAGCGGCGAGTTCCACCCCATCACCGTGTGCGGGCGCGACGACAACCTCCGGGCCGAGCTCGAGATGCGGGGCTTCGGCACCGTGATCGGGTGGACCGACCAGATGCCGGCGCTCATGTCCGCGTCCGACGCCCTGGTCGAGAACGCAGGCGGCCTCACCTGCATGGAGGCGTTCGCGGTCGGGCTGCCGGTGATCACCTTCAAGCCGATCGCCGGGCACGGCAAGGACAACGCGGAGATGATGGCCCGCGCCGGGGTCAATTGCTACGCGCGCGACGAGGACGAGCTGCACGAGATCCTGCGCGAGGTCACCCGTCCGGGCCCGGAGCGCGACGTGCTCGTCGACACCGCGCGCCTCCTGTTCGTCGCCGATCCCGCCGACGACGTCGAGGAGCTCGCGCAGACGGAGCACCTGGTCGACCGCAAGGGCCGGGTCGTCGCGCTGCGTGCGCCGCGCGGACGGCGCACCGCGATGATCGCGGCGGTCACCGTGCTCGTGCTGTACGCCGGGTTGACGCTCGGTGCACAGGCGGTGTCCGCCATCGGCGTCGGCGTCGCCAGGCCGCCGAAGAACGTCCCCGACACCGCCTACGTCGGCGTCCGCCTCGACCACACCGAGCTCACCGACGGTGTGCTGCTCGACGAGATCCAGACCCTGGGCGTGTCGGTGGTCGTCGACGCCCGCGCCGCGACGCACCGCTCGGTCGAGCTGGAGATGCTCGCCGACCGGGGCGTCGACATCGCCAACGGCGGCTGGGGGAAGGGCTCGTTCCTGCGCTGGAACCGCGCCCACAACGACGTGTCGAAGGCCGGCAAGCTGATCGCCCAGGAGGCGGGCCAGCCGGCGCGCGAGTTCTGCCCCGGTCGCCGCCTCGATGCGTTCGACCAGTACTACTCGCACCGCCAGAAGCAGAAGCTGGTGCAGGCGAACCACACCGTCCGCCCGGAGAGCCTGCCGACGCGGCTCGAGTCGGGCAAGGTCTATGTGCTCGACGGTCGCGACCGCGACCCCACGGCCATGGAGGTCGCGGTCGCCGACCTCCAGGCGCAGTTCGAGCGCTCCGGCCTGCGCGCCGCGCCGCTCGGGGAGCTGCGCTGAACCTCGGGCGCCCGCTGAAGTACGTCGGGGCAGCCGGGCTGGCGGGAGCGGGCGCGCTGGCGGTCCTGCACACCGCGCCGGCGCTGGGCGGCGTATCCCCGATCGGCGTGCGCTTCACGCCCGCGCTGGTGGGGATGGGACGGCGCGGTCACGTCGCGCTCACCTTCGACGACGGGCCGGACGCGGCGTCGACCCCGCAGTTCCTCGACACGCTCGCCGATCTCGGATGGCACGCGACGTTCTTCATGCTCGGTGAGATGACGCGTCGCGACCCGGGGCTGGCGCGTGCCGTCGCCGACGCCGGGCACGAGATCGGGGTGCACGGCGACGTCCACGGGAACATGCTCCGGCGCACCCCGCGCCACGCGGCCGACGACATCGCGCGCGCGCACGAGACCATCACCCGCGCGACCGGAGTCGAGCCCTGCTGGTTCCGCCCTCCGTTCGGCATCTCGTCGTACGCGTCGTTGCGCGCCGCGCGACGGCTCGGGATGACGACCGTACTCTGGACCACCTGGGGTCGCGACTGGCGACGCGAGGCCACGCCCGCGTCGGTCGTCGCCGACGTCACCCGCCGCTACGTCGACGGTGGCACCGTGCTGCTCCACGACTCCGACTGCACCTCGTATCCCGGGTCGTGGCACTCGGCGCTCGACGCGTTGCCCGGCCTCGCCGACGAGTTCGCCGCGCGCGCGTTGACGGTCGGCACCGTCGGGGCTCATGGCATCGGGGAGCCGGTACCGCGGCACCGATCGGCTCGGTGAGTCCCGCGTAGGATCGACCGGTGATCTTCATCGTCGTGAAGTTCCTGGTGAAGCCGGAGTGGGTCGACCGGTGGGTCGACCTCGTGACGCCGTTCAGCGAGGCGACGCGCGCCGAGCCCGGCAACCTGTGGTTCGACTGGTCGCGCAGCCTCGAGGTGCCGAACGAGTTCGTGCTCGTGGAGGCGTTCCGGGACGGCGACGCCGGACGCGTGCACGTGGAGAGCGCCCACTTCGCCGCCGCCATCGCCACGATGCCGCAGGCGCTGCTCGAGACACCCCGGATCGTGAGCCAGGTCGTCGACCAGGACGGCTGGAACGAGATGGGGGAGATGCGGGTCAGCCGGTGATCCGGTAGAGCCGACCGCTGGTCCAATCACCCACGTACAGCGCGCCGGTCCCGTCGACGAGCACGGGCACCGGGTTGGCGAACCCGGTGAGGAAGGACGTGGTCCGGCCGCGGTAGCCGGCCGCCGAGCGCGTCACCCGCACCAGCTTCACGTGGCCGGTCGCCCACTCGGCGACGACTGCGCCGGTGCCGACCGTCGTCCCGAGCTGGCCGGTGACGATCGCCACGCCGCTGACGGCCGCGTGCTTGGCGAGCACCGCGATCGGGGCGGCCACCCCGTCGCACGCGGCCGCGTGCTGCCCGTAGCACGCCGGAAACCCCCATGACTGCCCGGACTTCACCAGCGCCAACCAGTCCCCTGGGGTCTTGGCGCCGAGGTCGTCGCGTTGGTTCATGGTCACGAAGAGGTCATCGGTCCCGGGCCAGAACGCGAGTCCGACCGCGGCGCGGATGTGGTCGGCCACCACCTGCACGTCGCTGCCGTCGGGGAGGAACGAGAGGACCGACGCCGACCACGTCGCGGTCGGGCTGCAGTCGTCGCACGGCGCCGAGATGCCGAGGTAGAGGCGGCCGTCGGTGCCCTGCGCGATGCCATTCACCTCGCCGGTGCCGCTCGGCACGGTCAGCACCGAGGTGCGGCTCGTGAACTGGGTGCCGTCGAACCCGCGCAGCGCGAGCACACCGGACGACTGCGCGACGTACAGCGTGTCGCCCGTCCAGAGCAGGCCGAGCGGCGTGTGCACATCGGTCACCACCTTCTGCGGTGTCGTACCCGCCGCGCTCACGAGGTAGATCGCATCGGTGTTCGTGTCAGTCGCCTGCGCGGTCGCGGCCCAGATGCGGCCCTGCGCGTCCACCGCGAGCGCCGAGATCTTCTTCAGCGACCGCGCGTAGACCGTCGCGACGAGACCACGCGGACCGTGCAGCCCCGCGCCGATCGCGACCGTGTTCGTCGCGGCCCCGGCGCGCACGAGCGGCGCGACGAGCGCGCTCCCGCCGGTCGTCACGGCGACGACGAGCGCGAGCGCGAGCGATCGGCGGCGGACGGCAGACATGGTGTCGAGCGTTGCAGTCGCAGCCTGTGCAGCCGCTGAGCACCCGCTGCGAGCGGACCCGAGATTCTTACGTGGCTCTTGCACGGTTTCAGAGGGCTCACAGCGCCGGCCGTGTTGCGTGAGCGCACGCACTCGGACGTTGAAGGAGGTGATGCACATGCAGAAATGGATGCGAACCGGCGTACTCACAGTGGGACTCACCGGCGCGTTGATCGGCGGTGGAACGATGGTCGCTCACGCGCAGACGAGCGACACCTCGGGTTCCTCCTCGAGCAGCTCGGGTTCGGGCTCGGGGTCGAGCTCGACGTCGAACGGGTCCTCGGCGACCACGACCCCGCAAGGGGGTACGGGAACCGGGAACGCGCAGGCGAATTGCCCGAACATGTGAGCCCGTCGGGACGGTAGGTCACCCGTCCGGCCCGGTCGGCCGGGCGGGTGCCACCGGTGCGGTCACCGTGATCCAGCTGGTCCCCGGCCGGGTCGCGGTCAGCCGGTGGGGCGTCCCCGCCCGCAGCAGCAGCCAGTCGCCCGGTGTCAACGCGACCGGTGTTCCCGCGACCTCCAGCTCCGCGCCGCCCGCCACCACCACCAGCCACTCGTCCGCGGTGCCGAGGTAGTCGACCGGGGCGTCGAGGCGTCCGCTGAGGATCTGCTCGACCACCGCGGTACCGGCCGAGGCCAGCACCTCGGTCGTCTCACCCGTCGCCGGAGCTTGTGCCGCGTCCCGGAGACGTCCCCGCACGATGTCGTCCATCGCGCCGGTCTACACCGCCCATCGCGCGACGCACCTCGACCCCGGTCGACCTCAGCGGGTGAAGGAGCGGGTGCCCTGGAGGTCGAGGAGCCCTTCCGCCAGCTGCTCGACCTCGGCTCGCCACGACTCCGCTTCCTGCACCGGCACCAGCACCAGCTTGGAGAAGCCGACCGCGAGGAACTCCTCCAACCGATCGCGCAGCGCCGGCAACCCCACCGCGATCACCTCGCCGGGATCGAAGCCCAGGCGCGCCCCGACCATGCTCGCGTACGGCTCCGGCACCTCGGTGCGCCCGTAGAACACCATGGCGCCGTAGTGCTCGTCGTCGATCTCGCGGCCCGCGGCGGCGGCGGCCTCCTCGACCGCGGCCCGTCCCTCGGCGACCTGCGCGGGTGTGCAGAAGCTCGGCAGCCAGCCGTCGGCGAGCTCACCGACCCGGCGCAGCTCGCGGCGCGCCCGTCCACCGAGCCACACGTCGAGCGGCTGCTGCACCGGGCGCGTGCCGATCGACACGCCCTCGTAGTGGAAGCGGGGCCCGTCGTGGTCGACGACGTCCTCGGTCCAGAGGCGGCGCAGCAGCGGCAACGCCTCCTCGAACCACGGGGCGCGCTCCTCACGGGTGACCCCGAACGCCTGCTGCTCGTGGGGCTCGACCACGCCGAGGCCGAACGCGGGGAGCGCCCGGCCGCCGGACAGCACGTCGAGGCTGGACCACTGCTTCGCCAACAGCACCGGGTTGCGACCGGGCAGCACCTGCACGCTCGTCCCCAGCTTCAGCTTCTTCGTGCGCCCGGCGGCGAACGCGAGCGACACCATCGGCTCGGGGATCGGCCCCGTGGCGCGTTCGGAGCACCAGATGGAGTCGAACCCGAGCGACTCCAGCGCGTCGATCAGCTCCGCGAAGCGTGCCCCGCCGTCGGCGAGCCCCTGCGTGCCGATCCCGTACCCGATGCGGACCTTCATGCGTCCCCTCTAACGGTCGATTCCGCTCCGCCGTCCCGCCCTCCGGGCACGGCTCCGCTGCATCTCATGTTCAACGGTCGATTCCGCTCCGCCGTCCCGCCCTCCGGGCACGGCTCCGCTGCATCTCATGCGGTCCGGAACGACTCGTAGCCGCGCAGCTCCCGCCGGGCGATCTGTTGCAGGTGCACCTCGTCGGGACCGTCGACCAGGTGCAGGGTGCGCGCGTGCGTGTACATCGAGGCCAGCGGCCAGTCGTCGGAGACGCCCGCCGCGCCGAACGCCTGGATGGCGCGGTCGATGACCGTGGTTGCGAGCCGGGCGGCCACGACCTTGATGGCGGCGATCTCGAACCGCGCGCCCTTCGCCCCCACGGTGTCCATCAGCCATGCCGCCTTCATGGTGAGGAGCCGGGCCTGCTCGATCTCGATCCGCGACTCCGCGATCTGCGCCTGGATGGTGCCCTGGTCGGCGATCGGCTTGCCGAACGCCACGCGCTGCTGGGTGCGCTCGCACATGAGCCGCAACGCCTTCTCGGCCATGCCGATGGCGCGCATGCAGTGATGGATCCGCCCCGGTCCCAGGCGGGCCTGCGCGATCCCGAACCCGCCGCCCTCCTCGCCGAGCAGGTACTCCCTCGGGATGCGGACGTCCTCGAACAGCGTCTCGCAGTGCCCGCCGCCCGCGTCGTGGCCGAACACGGGGAGCGAGCGGACCACCGACACGCCCGGCGTGTCGAACGGCACGATCACCATGCTGTGACGCCGGTGGCGGTCGGCGTCGGGATCGGAGACCCCCATGAGGATGGCGAAGCTGCAGCGGCTCGACGCCGCGCCGCTCGTCCACCACTTGTGCGCGTTGACGACGTAGTGATCGCCATCGCGCGTGATCCGGCTGGTGATGTTGGTGGCGTCGGAGCTCGCCACCCATGGCTCGGTCATGGCGAAGCACGAGCGCGTCTCGCCGTCGAGCAACGGTCGCAGGAACTGCTCCGCCTGGAGCGGTGTCGCGAACTTGACCAGCGCCTCCATGTTGCCGGTGTCGGGCGCCGAGCAGTTCGTGGCCTCTTGCGACAGCGGCGACTGGCCCATCAGCTCGCACAGGGGCGCGTACTCGAGGTTGCTGAGCCCGGGCCCGTGGTCGCTCTCGGGGAGGAACAGGTTCCACAGGCCGCGGGCCCGCGCCTCCGCCTTCAGGTCCTCCATCACCGGCGGATGGAAGTGCGGGTCACCCGAGGCGGCAACCTGCTCCGCGTAGACGGCCTCGGCCGGGTCGACCCGCTCGGCGACGAAGTCCGCGAGCCGGCCCCGCAGCTCCTCCGTCCGGGCACTGGGGGCGAAGTCCATGGCTCGGGACCCTACTCCGAGCCCTCGGGCGCGCCGCCGGGCCGGCCGCCCGGCGCGTCAGCACGCGCACTTCACGTAGCCGTCGTCGGGGATCGGCGGCAGCGCGGGGGCCACGTGGTCGATCGGGTCCGTTGTGGGCACGTCGAGCTCCCGCCGCGTCGTCATGGTGCGCGGATCGAGCGTGAGGACGCGGTCGGCGAGCGACACGTACAGCACGTTGCTGTCGGTCGACGGCTTCAGCCCGATCACCGTGTCCGGCGCGATCCACGAGTCCACGATCCTGAGATCGTCGAGCGCCAGCGCGGTGATCTGGTGGTCGACGGCGACGTACAGCGTCGTCGCCGACGCGGCGGCGCGGGCCGTCGCCCCGATCGATCCGGTCGGGCCGGTTGCCGTGCGCGTCACCTTCAGCGTGCCGGTGTCGAGCTCGGCGAGCGCGCCGTACGCGGGGGCCGCGACGTAGAGGTGGGTCCCCGACGGTGAGACGGCCAGTGCCCCGAGCTGACTCACCGCGAACTCGCCCGGGAGGTCCACGCAGGTCGCGCGCTGCTCCTCGAGGTCGAGGACGTGCACGAAGGCCTCGGCCGGGTCGGTGGCGGTGGCGTCACGGGTGTAGAGCGTGTACAGACGGCGACCGTCGGGAGCCATCACCTGGGCGCGGGCGGTGCCGCGCATCGGCTCCTGCAGCTCCTCCTCGTTGCTGCGGACATCGCCGACCCGTCCACTGCCCAGGTCGAGGCGGGCGACGCGGTACCGCTCGGGCGCGAGCGGGGGCACGAAGTCGATCACGAACAGCGCGTCGCCTTCGAGCGAGAACGCCTCGGGCTCCACGTTGCCCGGGACCGAGAGCACCTGCGGCTCGGCGGTGCCCCGGCGGACGATCACGAGCGGGGTCGGGTCCTTGGGGGCCGGGTGGTAGGTGTCGGAGCCCGGTGGCGGCGGCGGGCTCAACGCCACCGCGGCGCCGTCCTCCGAGACCGTGCGCACGGCGAGGACGCCGGGAAGCGTGCGCGACGCGAGCTCGGCGCCGGTGGTCGGGTCCAGCGTGCGCAGGGTGGTGGACGTGCCGTCGTTGGTCGCGCTGTACAGCACCGACCAGTCGCGACTCGGGACCGCACCTGCCTCCTGGAACCGGACGTGGCCGCTGCGCGGGGAGATGGCCGTGATCGCGGTGCGGCTGCCGAGGTACAAGAGCTCGGGGCGCCGGCGATTGGTGTCGATCGACACGTCGCGGCCTCCGCCGCACGCACTCGCGAGGAGCGCGAACATGACCAGCGCGACCAGGATCACCGACGGCTTCCGCATGACGCGTCCCCTCGTGGTCGACGTTGGGTGTCTGACGTGAGGTCGACGTTCGCGGGACGTCGGTGGTTGCCTAGGGCACGGGAAGCTCGAACAACTTGCCGTTCGCGACCGCGGTGACGGTGTGCGGCCCGGACCAGACCAACGTCGCCTGTGGCGCGTTGTCGAACACGACGGTGGCGTGCACGCCGGCGTCGTCGAGCAGCACGATCGCGGGTGCACCGTCGACGGTGCCGGTGGCCCACATCCGCGTCGCCGACGATTCGAGGCCGTCGGCGTGGAACCCGGCGGGCAACGTCGTGCCGACGTGCACGGGGTCGGCTTCGAAGGCGGCGGCGACCCGCGCTCGGTCGGTGCCGCCCTGCTCGTTGCGCAGCAGCACGCGAGCGTCGAAGCCCCTCGCCGCCAGCCCGATGATCTCGGGGCCGAGGTCGATGCGGTCGGCGAGCCCCAACGCGGGGTCGAGCCGGCGGAGCGCGCCACCGTCGGTCACGTACGCACCCTTGCCGGACAGCGCCACCCACCGGTGGGCGGCGGCCGGAAGGGCGAGGTGCCGCACGAGGTGACCGTCGGCGGCGTCGAACTGCACGACACCGTCGCGCACCGGCACCCACACCGCGCCACCGACGGCCGCGATCGGGCCCACCGGGTCGGCGTCGATCGGCAGCTGGTGGGAGACCGGATCCCCGACCGGTCCGATGCGCTTGAGGAACGTGTCGGGCAGGGTGCCGTCCGTGGCCCGGGGGTTGCGGGTGAGCGCCCAACGCGCACCCTCGCCCTCGGTGATCGAGATCACCTGCGCCTTGAAGTCCGAGATGTCGACCACCTGCGAGCCGTCGACGCGCACGACCCGCGAACGCGGCACGCCGTTGGCGTCGAGGTCGTCGCTCGCCGCCGACACGGTCGCGGTCCCGACGTACAGCGGTGCGCGCAGCGTGCCGGTCGGGGCATCGAGCATCACGGGCCGTGGCGCGCGCACCCGCCCGATCGTGGCGTCGACCGCTCGATCGCCGCTCACGACGCGCGCGGAGATCCCTGCAGGAGGCACCGCGACGTGGGGCGACGAACCATCGTGGCGGGCCACGAGGACGGCGGTCGCGCCGATCACCAGCAGGACCGCGAGCACGGCCGCCACCGCGCCCAGACGGTGGGTGCGCCGCCGGCGGGTGCGCTTGCGCGCGACCTGGTCGAGCACACCGGCGGTGTCGACGACCGGGGCGGCGTCGTGCAGCGCCCGTTCGAGACGCAGGTCATCCGCGGGCACCGCGCACCTCCTCGGGCTCGTCGGTGGGGTCGGGGGGTTCGTGCAGCAGCACCGCCAGCGACTGGCGGGCGCGGAAGAGCATCGCCTTGACCGTGCCCTCGGCGATGCCGAGGTGCTCGGCGATCTCGCGAACATCCAGGCCGAGGTAGTACCGCAGCACCGTCACCTCGCGCTGACGCCGCGGGAGCGCGAGGAGCGCTTCCCGGACCGCGTGGGCGTCGCCGCTCGCGGCCGGGGCGTCCGAGAGGTCGTCGCGCAACGGGCCCAAGCCGGTCGCGCGCCCGGCGCTCGGACCGCCAGCGTCGCATCTGGCTGCGGGCCAGGTTGAGCGCCACCGTCGTGACCCATGCCGCGAGGCGGTCGATGCCGTCGCCCCGGTCCAGCCGCTCCCACGCGCGGGCGAGCGCCTCCTGCACCGAGTCCTCGGCGGTGGCCGTGCTCCCACACACCAGCGCCACGGTGGCGACGACTTGCGCGTACTCGCCGTCGAGGAAGGCTCGAATGGGTTCGTCGTCCACCTGACCGCCCAGGAGTCGGGGGCCGCGCGCGGTCGACGGTAGCCCGGTGGGCGCGACGGCGACCGCCGACAGTTCGGCCATGCCCACTCGACGCACGGGCGGTCCGAGGGGTTTACGCGGGCTTCGCCTCGAAGATCTCGAACGGGGGCGTGTCACCGAGCGGCGGATCGGTGGCCGCGACGAGGCGGTGGGCCTCGTCGACGTCGGCCGCGGTGAACGCTCGTGTGGTGCAGCAGAACTCCACCAGGGTCCCGTTCGGATCGTTGGCGTAGATCGAGGTGCACCAGCCGTGGTCGATCTCGATCACGTCGTGGCCGTGGTCGAGGAGGCGCTGGCGGCGCGCGGCGAGGTCGTCGAGGCTCGCGGCCGCGAACGCGATGTGGTTCACCCAGGTGGGCAGGCCGAGGCCGCGGCTGAGCGCGGGATCGAAGTCGGGGATGGTGTCGTCGTGCAGGTCCCACACCGCGAAGAGCTGGCCGTCGCCGGTGTCGAAGAACACGTGGCGGGCCCAGCCGGTCTGCTCGAGCGTGGGTGCGGCCTCCACCTTCACCAGCGGGAAGCCCATCGCCTCGGTGTAGAACCGGCACGTCGCGTCCAGGTCACGCGTCGCCACGGCCACGTGGTGAAACGGCATGCGCGCAGGATAACCCGGGGCCGTAGCCTCCTTCCCGTGCCTGTCGAAGCGCGCCCGTTGCACGAAGCCGACGTCGATCCCGATCCGTTCGTGCAGTTCTCCCGCTGGTACGACGACGCCGTCGAGCACGACCAGCTCCAACCCGACGCCATGATCGTCGCCACCAGCACGCCGGACGCCCATCCCTCGGTGCGCCTGGTGCTCCTCCGCGGCGTCGACGAGCGCGGGTTCTGCTTCTTCACCAACTTCGGGAGCCGGAAGGGGCGTGAGCTCGACGCCAACCCGCACGCCGCCATCGCGTTCCACTGGCCCGAGGTCCTCCGTCAGGTGCGCGCCACCGGTGGGGTCGAGCGTGTCTCCGACGGCGAGGCCGACGCGTACTGGTACTCGCGTCCCCGCCCGAGCCGGGTGAGCGCGTGGGCGTCGGCGCAGAGCGAGGTGGCGGTCAGCCGGGAGGCGCTGGAAGCAGCCGTCGCCGATGTCGAGGCGCGCTTCGGCGACGGCGACGTGCCCCGCCCGGCCGACTGGGGCGGGTACCGACTGGTGCCGACCGAGATCGAGTTCTGGCAGCACCGCGACGACCGGCTGCACGACCGCCTGCGCTACACGCGCGCGGAGGGCGACGGTTGGCGCGTCGACCGCCTTCAACCCTGACGGTCGGGCAGGGCGGGGACCTTCACCACCACCTCGTCGGTGCCGTGCGACCGCTCCCAACCGTCGACCTCGATCACGGTGACGAACACCACCAGACGACCGAGCACGAGCAGCCAGGCCAGGAGCGCGAACACGACGCCGATGGTGCCGTAGAGCGCCGACGAGCGCGACACGAGCAGCGGCACCACGTACCCGCCCGCGACCTTCAGGAGCTCGAGCCCGACCCCACCGAACACCGCGGCGGGGACGAGCGCCCGCCACGGCACGCGTCGGTTGGGCAGCACCCACGACGTCCAGAGCCAGATCACGGTGTTCACGGCCACGCTCACGAGGACGACGAACGGGGCCAGCACCGTCGGGAAGGGCGGCGAGCCCCGCGGTCACCACGCTGCCGACGGCCAGCATCGCGGCGGCGCCGATGAGCCAGCCGAGACCCTTGAGCCGCTCGAAGTTCACCCGGGTGGGGACGCGCCACGCCTCGTTGTACGCGTGCGCGATCGCCACCGCGAAGCTGCTCCCGACCCAGACCAGGCCCACGATGCCGACCACGCTCGCCACGCGCGCGCTCTCGCTCGCGGCCTTGACCGCGTCGGTCACCACCTTCGCCGCGGTGCCGGTCACCCCGAGCCAGTTGACGATGTCTTCGGCGACGTGGTCGTTGCCCGACTCCACGAAGCCCACGATGGCGACCGCGAGCACGGCCAGGGCGAACAGCGCCAGGAAGCCGTAGAGCGTGATCGCGGCGGCGGTGGCGCGCCCGTTGAGCGCGTTGTACCGCCCGTAGACGTCGCGCGCGCGCGACACGATCCGGTGCACGGCATCCCCTCGCCCTCGTCGGTTCGGGCTGCATGTATACCGTGTCGATTGCCGGCCGAGACGGGAGACACGCATGCGACGTTCGATCGACGACGCCACCGACGACCACCCGGCCGACGACGACGAGCGGCCGCCGGTGTCATGGGCGGTGGCCCTCAGCGACGACTGCGACGCCTGCGGGATGGGCGAGCCGCGCGTCGTGCTCACCCTGGAGGAGGTGGGTGCCGCCGGCCTGGGCCTGGTCGCGCACCTGGCGCCGGCGACCGCCCGCCGCCTCCGCACCGCAATTGCCGCCGCCCTGCGCGAGATCGGCGAGGACCCGGGCCCATAGGGTGGCGGCATGACCTCCGACGCCGGCAGCTCGCAGCCGGCCTCCCGGCTCCGACCCGGTCAGGCGGCGGCGATCTGGGGCGTGGTCGCCGCGGGCTGGGCGGTGTTCCTCCTGCCGCTCTTCTTCGGGCCGGTCGGTATGGCCCTCGGTGGCTTTGCGTGGTGGCGGGGTGAGCGGCGCGGCCGGTGGGTGATCGTGGCCGCGTTCGCCGCCATGCTCGTCGGCCTCCTCATCGCCCTGCTTCCCGACTCGTTCGTCTCGAACTGACCCCTCTGAGGCGAGTCTTCCGTGGTCAGGGCATCGCGGACGAGATCAGCGCGGCAGGCGTCGAGGGGCTCACGTCGATCATTCCTGTATGAATGCCAGGAGGTCGGGATTGATGACGTCGGCGTGGGTGGTGCACATGCCGTGCGGGTAGCCGGGATACACCTTGAGGGTGCCGTGCTTCAGGAGCTTGATCGAAAGCAATGCTGCGTCTGCGATCGGCACGATCTGATCGTCGTCGCCATGCATCACCAGGGTGGGGACTTCGATGGCCTCGAGGTCCTCGGTGAAATCGGTTTCCGAGAACGCCTTGATGCCCTCGTAGTGAGCTTTGGCGCCGCCCATCATGCCTTGGCGCCACCAGTTTTGAATGACGCCGTCCGACGCGGTCGCGCCGGGACGATTGAACCCGTAGAACGGTCCGGCGGCGACGTCGCGATAGAACTGGGCCCGGTTGAACGCCGTACCGTCACGGAAGCCGTCAAAGACCTCGATCGGCAGACCGCCGGGGTTCGCGTCGGTCTTCAACATCAGTGGCGGCACCGCGCTGACGAGGACCGCTTTCGCCACCCGATCCTCTCCATGCCTGGCGACGTAGCGGGCAACTTCGCCACCTCCGGTGGAGTGGCCGACATGGACCGCGTCGCGCAGGTCGAGGTGGCTCACGACGGCTGCCGCGTCAGCGGCGTAGGTGTCCATGTCGTGGCCGTCTGACGTTTGCGTCGACCGGCCGTGACCGCGACGATCGTGAGCGACGACGCGGTAGCCCTTGAGCACGAAGAACATCAACTGCGCGTCCCAGTCATCGGCGCTGAGCGGCCACCCATGGTGGAACACGATCGGCTGACCGCTACCCCAGTCCTTGTAGAAGATCTCCGTGCCGTCATCGGTGGTGACGAAGGGCATGTCGTGACCTCCCCTGGGGCTGGGAATCCGGGCCTCCCGCCGCCGCCTCTCGGCCGCTGATCGGAAACCCACGGTCAGAGCGACGAGCGAGTGGGGTCCCACGCAGCAGACCGACTCGAAGGCGCGCGATCGCGAGCTTGGATCGCGGTTGCCAAGGCGTCAAGTTCCAACCCGGGCGTTCACTGGTCGACACTTCCGTCGGCGGTGTCGTATCGTCCCCTCGATCTTCACCGGGACGGGAGCGGCCATGCCGAAGCTGACAGTTGCTGACGGCCAAACGGTCACGTCGGAAGAGCGTCGGCAGGCGACTCGGGCCAACAAGTCAGGAAAGACGCCCGTGGTCTTCGTCCACGGACTCTGGCTACTGCCGTCCAGCTGGGATCGCTGGAGCAAGCTGTTCGAGAGGAACGGCTACGTCGCCCTCAGTCCCGGTTGGCCCGACGACCCCGACACGGTCACCGAAGCCAATGCCGATCCGACCGTCTTGGCGCGAAAGGGAATCGGGGACATCGCCGACCACTACGAGGCGATCATCACGACCCTCGACCGCAAGCCGGCCGTCATCGGCCACAGCTTCGGCGGTCTCCTCACCCAGATCCTCGCGGGTCGAGGACTCGCGTCCGTCTCCGTGGCGATCGACCCGGCGCCGTTCCGTGGGGTGCTGCCGCTACCGATCTCGGCGTTGCGTTCCGGCTCCCCGGTCTTGAAGAACCCGGCGAACCGGCATCGGGCGGTCCCCTTGACGTTCGACCAGTTCCACTACGCGTTCGCGAACGCAGTCGACAACGCAGAGGCGAAAGAGCTCTACAAGATGTTCGCGGTGCCAGGTTCGGGGAAACCACTGTTCCAAGCTGCCGCCGCGAATCTCAACCCGTGGACCGAAGCCAAGGTCGACAGCAAGAACCCCGACCGGGGACCGCAGCTCATCATCTCCGGCGAACTCGACAACACGGTGCCCTGGGCCATTGCCAACGCCTCCTACAAGCGCGAGAAGCGGAACCCCGCCGTCACCGAGATCGTCCAGATCAAAGGGCGCGGTCACTCCCTGACCATCGACCACGGATGGCGCGAAGTCGCCGACACAGCTCTCGGGTTCGTCCAGCGCTTCGCGTAGTCGCGGGTGAGCACGAACAGCGGTACGCGTCGTGTGGTCGTTGCGTCGAACTCGCGGAGACTCGGAGACCCTGCGAGCAACTTGGGCCACAGTTCGGCGCGGGCCGTGCCCTGCAGCTCCTCCGCGCGCGCGGTGAACGTCTCCCGGCCCATCTCGACGTGCGTCGTCGGATGGGCCTTCAGGTTGTGGTACCAGCTCGGATGCGTTGGCGATCCTCCGTTCGACGCGACGATCAGATAGCCGCCGGCTCGGTACGGCGTGTACGCCAGCGGAGTGACGCGCTCGATGCCTGACCGCGCGCCGACGTGGTGGAGCAGCAAGATCGGCGTGCCGGTCAACGACCCAGTCACGCGTCCGTCGTTCGCGCGGAACTCTTCGATGACCTGGTTGTTGAAACCGTTCGCCGCGTCGGGAGCCGGATGACACATCATGGTCTGTCAGCCTTGCTCGTCGGTGTTGAAGCGGTAGGTGACGTGAATGCGGCCGGATGCGGTGGGCGCAGCAGACGTGAGCTCGAGTGTTTGGCGCTCGTCCAACCCCGCGAAGAGCTTCGCCCCGCTTCCGACGATCACCGGGTGGACGATCAGGTGGAGCTCATCGAGCAGGCCTTCATTGATCAGGCTCGTGAGCAACCCGGGGCCGCCGACGACGTACACAGCCTTGCCCCGTTGCTCTTTCAATGTACGGATGTCGTTGATGTCGTGAATGATCCGCGCCGACGGCCAGGTTGACTCGGAGAGCGTCTTCGAGAGCACCAGATGCAGCGTTTGCGCGGCAAGCCGCGCGTACGCCACCTCGCGCGGGTACACGTCTCTCCCGAGCATGTCGGAGGCGGCCCGCGGATCGTCGAGGATGGTTGCCCAGAACCGTTCGTAGTCCGGGAACATGCCGCCGCCGAGTATGAACGCGTCGACGGGCGGGAGCAGATCGAGGCCATCCGCCCAGGAGTCGACCCAGTCGGCGCCGCCGGGGGAGCTGTAGCCGTCGAGCGTCACTTGCATCGCGGAGATGAGGGATCTCGATGTCGTCATTGTCTGTCTCCAGTTCATTTCGTTCTCGCTCGTCGATGGAGACGGCGAATTCCGCTTCCGGGTGTGCAACTGCGACGCGATCAAAAAGTCGTCGCCGCTCGGGGGATTTTCTGCGGCCGCAGAGACGTAGGCTCAAACCGTGAATGCGGTAACCACCACGGGCCTCCCTGGCGCCGCGGAGTTGGAGCAGTACCGCCGCGAACTGACCGGCTACTGCTACCGGATGCTCGGGTCGGCGTACGAAGCCGAAGACGCCGTGCAGAACACCATGCTCCGAGCATGGCGGGCACTGCCGCGCTTCGATGATCAGGCCGGGCTGCGCCCGTGGCTCTACCGGATCGCGACGAACGTGTGCATCGACATGCTCAATGGCCGCTCTCGACGCGCGCTCCCGATGGATGTCGCACGCGTCGGTACGAGCGAAGGACGATTGATCGACCGCCAGCCCGGGTCGGCGTGGATCGAACCGGCGCCGGACAGTCTCGTCCTCCCATCAGCCGGCGACCCCGCGGAGCGCGTCGTCGCGCGTGAATCCGTGAGGCTCGCGTTCATCGCAGCGCTGCAGCGTCTCGCGCCGCGTCAACGTGCCGTGCTCATCCTGCGCGACGTGCTGCACTGGCGCGCCGCCGAGGTCGCAACGCTGCTGGAGAGCTCGACGGACAGTGTCAACAGCTCGCTACGCCGCGCCAGGGCCGCGCTCGAACCGATCGATCGCGACAGCACGCCGAACGAGCCATCGGATGATCACCGGGCGTTGCTGGACGCTTACGTCGACGCGTTCGAACGTCAGGACGTCAACGCGCTCGTGGCGCTCTTACGCGAGGACGCAATCGTGGAGATGCCGCCGTTCGAGCTCTGGCTTCGAGGCGCCACCGACATCCGCGACTGGCTGATCGCGCACGACGCCCTTCGCGACCATCTGTTGGTCCCGGTGCGAGCGAACGGCGCACCGGCGGCGGCGGTGTACGTGCCGGCCGCGCCCGGAGGTACGCCGACCGCGTTCGCGATCCACGTCGTTGACGTCGTCGACGGCCGCATCAGCGCCATCCGGTCCTTCATCGACTCCGGACTGTTCGCGCTGTTCGGTCTGCCACTGGAGCACATCTCGTGAACGAAGCCGGTCAGTGCGCGAACCGTCTTCGTCGATGACAGGAACGTCACCGACACGTTCTCTTTTTGTGGGAGTTCCACGTAGACGCAATGGTCGATGCCCGCCAACCCTTCCGAGCGGCCGGGCCGATCACTTCGTCTCGACCTGAGATCAGCGGATCTCGCCGAGGTGCACCACGTACCACTGGCCCCGCCAGGAGATCAGCGACGTCACCGGGAACGAGCGCGCCTGCCCGTCCTCGGTGTAGTGCAGCGTGGTGCCGTAGACCCGCCAGTAGGACAACCGGTTCGACTCTTCCCCCGGTTGCACCAGCACCGCTTGTGCATCGGGAACGTCGATGCTGGCGAACTGCGCGCCGGCGGCGTCGGCGCCGAGCTGCGTGTGCAACGTGTGGATGTCCTGCTCGTAGTTGGCGATGAGGCGCTGCTCGTAGTCGGTGGCCGGATCCGAGATCGCCTTCACCTGGAGGTACGCGGCCTGGGGGAAGAAGAACGGCATCGCCAGCTCGGGCCGGTCCTGCTGCACCGCCTGCCACAACCCCTGCACGCCGGCGGTGAACGTCGCGCCGCTCGCTGCCGGGTGCTCGTCGGTCTGGGGGAGCGCGCCGGGGTCGGTGGTCGCGGTGGTCGGCGGCGCGGTCGTGGCGGGGGTCGTGACCGTCGGGGCGCCGAGCGCGGTGGTGACCGGTGCGGCGCGGGTGGAGGTCGGCGCGACGGCGGCGCCGATCGGTGACGCAGCCACCGCCGGCGCCGGGTCGCGGTCGGGGCCCAGGCTCACGAGCACGAGGCCGACGACCGCGGCGACGACGAGGACGCCGATCGTGTCCAGGCGCGTCACCCGCTCGTCCTCCACCGGGGCGACGCTACTGACGCGTTGGCGGTCCTAACGTGGACCCGTGGACGACGACGCCGAGCCGGGGCCCGACGAGCACGACCCGGCCGACGAGCCCGAGGTGCCCGAGGGGGCGGAGGGCACCGACGCGACCGAGCCGACCGAGGCCTGGGAACGCCCGATCGACCGGTTCCGGCGCGGCGCCGCGGGCTCGGTGATCGCGGCGGGCCTGCTCGGCGTGCGCGACGCGCTCGAGGGGCGGCCGGAGAAGGAGGAGCCCGCGATCGTGAGCGAGGCGCCCGAGCCCCGGCTCGACCACATCGACCTCGTGCTCGATCCCGAGCATCCCGAGCGGTCGCGGGCGGTGGTCTACCTGCCGCCACCCGAGGAACGGGACGACGACGCCTGAGCCCTCACTCGAGGGCGGCGAGGTTGGCGTGCTCCGCCACGTCGAGCGCGGCGAAGTACATCGTCTCCGGGTGGCCCTTGAGCTCGCGGTCGAGGAAGTCGATGGTGACGCGGGTCAGGAGGTCGAAGTGCGGATCGGCCGGATCCATGAACGGCGGTCCGTGCGACGCGTTCCACAACGACAGCAACGCCTTCGGCTGCTGGAGCACCGAGCGATCCCAGCTGATTCCCTGGCCGTACGGGTTGTACTGGTCGTGGTCGCTCAGCACGTGCAGGATCGGCCGCCCGTTGGCCTGGTACCGGCCGAGCGATCCCAGGTCGGCGGCGTAGGCGATGACCGCGCGCACCCGCGGGTCGAGCCGGTACGGCTGGTAACCGTCCCCGTACGCGATGACCGCGCCATCGGAGTGGCCGGCGACGGCGATGCGGTTGGGGTCGATCATCCCGCCCAGGGTCGGGTCGCCCGACTGCGAGAGCCCGAGCACCTGCGTGGTGACGAACCAGGTGTCGGAGTACAGCTGATCCCAGTCCAGGGCCTCGGTCGGTCCTGCGGGCTGCCCGCTGAGCAGCGGGTAGGTGGGCGCCGCGACCACGTAGCCGGCCGCCGCGATGCGGGACAGGAGCGCGCTGTAGGACGCCGGCGTCACCCCGAAGCCGGGGGCGAACATGACGAGCGGGTACGGACCGCCCCCGTCGGACGGGTACCAGATCGTCGTCGGCAGTCGCCGCTCGGGTGACCCGGGGTACGCGCCGAACGCCGCGGTCGGGCGAGAGCCGTCCACGAAGGTCGGCGAGAGCGCGCCGACGGGATGGGTGACGCCGACGGTCATCGGCGACACCGGTTGCGGTGGTGGTGGCGGCGGCGGATAGCACGCGGCCGCGGCCAGGGCCAGCACCAACGTGAGGGTCGCGGCGAGCGCCCACCGCCTCGAGCGACGCGTCGAGCGTGAGCCGGGCACGGTGCGAGACTCTATCGGCGGCCGGACCCCTTCCGGCACGTGGCCCCGGGGACCCCGCGGGCCCCAGGGGCCCCAGGCGACTACAGGAGGAGCGGCGCCACCAGGCCGTGGGAGGCGGTGTCGTCGTGGGCGAGGCGATGCTCCACCACCTGGTCGACCGCCACCATCGCGATGCGATGGTCCTCGGCGAAGCGCTCGAGGTACCCGAAGCGCGCCGGCGAACCGTCCTCGCAGAGCACCTCGCAGATGGTGGCGACCGGGGGGAGCCCGGCCAGGCGGGCGAGGTCGACCGCGGCCTCGGTGTGGCCCCGACGCTCGAGCACGCCACCCGGGCGGGCGCGCAGCGGGAACACGTGCCCGGGCCGCTGGAAGTCCGACGGACGGGCGCCGGGGTCGAGGATCCGGCGGATCGTGGTGGCGCGGTCGCCGGCGCCGATGCCGCTGCCCGCGGTGACATGGTCGATCGACACGGTGAACGCGGTGTCGTTCCCGGCGCGGTCGGACGGGACCATCGGCCACATGTCGAGCTCGTCGAGGCGGCCCGAGTCGCACGGCATGCACACCAGCCCGCGTGCCCAGCGGAGCATGAAGTTGATCGCGTCCTGCGTCACCCAGCACGCCGCCATGGTCAGGTCGCCCTCGTTCTCGCGGTCCTCGTCGTCGACGACGAGGACCATCTCGCCGCGCCGGATGCGCTTCAGGGCTTCGTCGATGGTTGCCAGCGACATCGGTGTCTCCTCTGGGGTGCGGGTCAGTTGTGCGGAAGGGTGACGACCATGCGGCAACCGTGCGGCTCCCGCTTCTCCGGATGGATGTCGCCGCCGTGGAGGTCGACGATCCACTGCGCGATGGCGAGGCCGAGGCCGGCACCCCCGTCGCGTGAGGCCCGGGCCGCGTCGGCCCGGTAGAACCGCTCGAAGATGCGTGCCTCGTCGGCGTCGGCGATGCCGGGGCCCTCGTCGAGCACCTCGATGGTGACGCCATCGGGGCGGCGACGGGCGCGCACCTCGACCGTGCCGCCGCGCGGCGTGTGGCGCACCGCGTTCTCGAGCAGGTTCGCGACCACCTGGTGCACGCGCTCGGGATCGCCGTCGGCGGTGAGGTCGGGGGAGTCGACCGACACCGACACCGCGATCTCGGGGTCGTGCAGCTGCTGCTCCCGGACCGCGTGGGCGAGGAGCGGTTCCACCCGGAACTCGGTGCGGTCGAGGGGCACCGCGCCCGACTCGAGCCGCGACAGGTCGAGGAGCTGCTTGACCAGGCGGCCCAAGCGCTCCACCTGGGCGAGCATGGTGCGGAACGTCTCGGGGTCGGGCTCGGTGACGCCGTCGACCAGGTTCTCCAGCACCGCCTGCAGCGCGGTGATGGGCGTCCGCAGCTCGTGCGACACGTTCGCCACCAGGTCGCGCCGCACGCGGTCGGTCTCGGCCAGCTCCGCCGCCATCTGGTTGAACGCGCGGGCGAGCTCGCCGACCTCGTCGCGCGACGACGTCGAGACCCGCCGGTCGTAGTTGCCCTTCGCCATCTCGGACGCGGCCGCGGCCATCTGGCGGAGTGGCGACGTCATCCCCCGCGAGAGGAACCACACCATCACCATCGCGATCGCGGCGGCGATGATGCCGCTCACCGACGGCCACACGCCGATCTTGATGAGCACCCAGAACACGAACACCGTCACCGCCACCGCGGCGGCGATGACGAAGCCGAGCTTCAGCTTGATGGAGGGGACGTCATCGAGCGGGTGCGCGAGCCGTTCGCGGCGCGTCACGACGCGATGTCCTCGTCGGGTGGGTCGCCCGCCGCGTAGCCGACACCGTGCACCGTCCGCACGATGTCGTTGCCGAGCTTGCGTCGGAGCGCCCGCACGTGGGAATCGACGGTGCGCGCGCCGGCCCCGTCGTGGTAGCCCCACACGTCGGCGAGCAGCTGCTCCCGGGTGAAGACGCGCGCCGGCGCTTGCGCGAGGTGGGCGAGCAGGTCGAACTCGGTGGGCGTGAGGTGCACGAGGTCGTCGGCGTGCTGCACGCGTCGCGATGCGAGGTCGATCGTGACCGCGCCCATCACCACCGCGCCCGCGCGCTCGGCGCCGCCGCCGGGTCGGCGCTCGACCCGCCGCAGCAGCGCGTGGACCCGGGCGACCAGCTCGCGGCTGCTGAACGGCTTGGTGAGGTAGTCGTCGGCGCCGACGGCCAGCCCGACGACGAGGTCGGTCTCCGAATCGCGCGCGGTCAGCATCAGCACCGGAACCGGCCGGTCCCGCTGGATCTCGCGGCACACGTCGAGGCCGTCCATCCCCGGCAGCATGAGGTCGAGCACGACGAGGTCGGGCTGGAGGGTCCGGCACCGCTCGACCCCGGACGGCCCGTCGGGCGCGATGGTCACCGCAAATCCCTCGCTCCGTAGCCGGGTGGCCACGGCCTGCGCGATCGACGCTTCGTCCTCCACGACCAGGATCGAGCGCGCGAGCGCCGGGGCGGCTGCCGACATGTCACCAGAGGATAAGGAGCGGGTCTGCGGGTGTCGTGCCGGACCTGTGGAGATTCGGTGCAGATTCCGACGCCGCACGGCAGAGCCGTGCACGAGGAGAGGGTGCTGATGGCGCTTCCTCCGCCGCGATTCGGTAGCCGTCGCAGGCATCGACGGCGCTTGCGTTCCTTGCCGCCAGGTGCTCGACTTGTCCCATTCGGGGCGGGCGGAATGGCTTGACCCGAGCGAGCCGGGCGCGCGGCACCTCTTCATCCTGCCGAGGGGGTGCCGCCCCGGCTCTGCCGCCCGGGCGCGGCCGGTGCCGACAGGTTCGGGTCATCTCGCCGTGACCGGAACGCCGCCGACGGGGAACGGGCGGAGGCACCCATCAGGGCAATGGCACCGCGGCGCCGGGAACGAGCCGCACCCCGACCACCGCACCGACGTCGGGCAGCCGCGGGTGGTCCAGGGGCACCTCGGCCTGGAGACGTTCGCCCTCGGCGCCGTCGAGGTCGACGTCGAGGAGGAAGTGCTCGCGCCGGAAGGTGCGTGCGGTCACCGTTCCGGTGACCGGCGCGTCGACGACGTCGACCACTTCGAGGCCGTCGGCGCGCACCGCGACCGAGCCGTCGAGGAACGCACCGGTCACGTTCCACCCGAGGAAGCGGGCGACGAACGCGTTGGCCGGACGCTGCCACACCTCGACCGGGCTCCCGACCTGCTCGATCCTGCCCTCGTGCATCACGACGAGCCGGTCGGCGAGCGCGAACGCCTCGTCGTGGTCGTGGGTGACGAACAGGCTGGTCAGGCCGAGGCGGACGAAGAGCGCGCGCAGCTCCGTCACGAGCCGCTCTCGCAGCGCCCGGTCGAGCGCGCCCAGGGGCTCGTCGAGCATCAAGAGGCGCGGTGCGGCGGCCAACGCGCGGGCGAGCGCGACGCGCTGCTGTTCCCCGCCCGACAGCTCGGTGATGCGCCGGTGCCCGAACCCGGTGAGACCGACCAGGGCGAGCGCGGCGCCGGTACGAGTCTCGATCTCGGCGCGTGGAAGTCGCTGCATGCGGAGGCCGAACGCCACGTTGCCCTCGACGTCGCGATGAGGGAACAACGCGTGGTCCTGGAACATCAATCCGAAGCCGCGCCGGTGCGGTGGGACGCGGGTGAGGTCGGTGCCGTCCCACGACACCCGCCCGGTCGCGTCGGGCTCCAACCCCGCGACCGCGCGCAGCAGTGAGCTCTTGCCGCTCCCGCTCGGTCCCAGCACGCAGACGATCTCGCCGTCGGCGACCTCGAGGTCGAGCGGCTGCACCGCGGTGAACCCGTCGTAGGCCACCGTGACCTGTTCGAGGCGCAACATCAGAACGTCCCCACCGAGCCGACGCGGAAGCGCTCGATGCCGAAGATGGCGACGACGGTGAGGCCCATGAGGATCACACTGGCCGCCATCGCACCCCCGAAGTTCAGCGGGCCCGGTTGGCCCAGCAGCCGGTACACGAGCACGGGCAGCGTCGGGGTGTCGGGACGCACGATGAAGACGGTGGCGCCGAACTCGCCGAGCGAGATCGCGAACGCGAAGCCGGCCGCCACGAGCAGCGCGCGCGCGGCGATCGGCAGGTCGACCTCGCGCCACACGCGCGCTGGGGATGCGCCCAGCGTCGCCGCGGCTTCCCGCAAGCGCGGGTCGATGGCGCGCAGCACCGGGGTGACGATGCGCACCACGAACGGCACCGCCACGATCGCCTGGGCGATCGGGATCAGCCACGACGAGCCGCGGAAGTCGAACGGCGCGTGGTCGAGCGCGATGAGGAAGCCGAAGCCGACGGTCACCGCCGACACGCCGAGCGGCAGCGACAGGAGCGTGTCGAGGCCGCGCCGGCGTGACGCCGCCAGCGCGAACGCCCCGCACCCACCGACGACCACCGCGAGCACGGTGGCGATCGCCGCGAACCGGAGCGAGTTGGCGATCGCATCCACCGGCGGCACGAACAGCGTGCTGCCCGCGTGCACGTCGCCCAGGGCGCGATAGAACTCGAAGCCGTAGCCGCCGGGCGGGTGCAGCGACCGTTCGACGAGGACCAGCAGCGGCACGCCCAGCAGCAGGAACATCAGTGCGAGGTTGGCTCCGAGGAGGACACGGGCGGCGGCGGTGCGCGGGCGGCGGGCGGTCTCGCGCGCCGAGCGCAGCCGCAGCGCGACGCTGCGGCGACCTTCGATCCACCCGGTCACCAGGAGCAGCACCACGATGGCGACGAGCTGCACGAGGGTGAGCGCGGCGGCCAGCGAGAGGTTCAGCAGCTGGGCGGTCTGGCGGTAGATCTCCGTCTCGAGCGTGGAGAATCGCGAACCGCCCAGGATGAGGATCACGCCGAACGACGTGAAGGTGAAGAGGAACACGACCGCGGCCGCCGCCGCGATCGCCGGCCGCAATGCGGGCAGGGTGATCTCCCGGAACGCGCGGGCGCGGCCGGCGCCGAGCATCCGCGCCGCCTCCTCCGCGCGCGGGTCGAGGTGCGACCAGAGTCCCCCGACGGTGCGCACCACGACCGCGTAGTTGAAGAACACGTGCGCGACGAGGATCGCCCACACCGTCTGGTCGAGACCGAGCCCGGCGAGCGGGCCGCCGGGTCCGAGCAGGCCCACGAAGGCCGAGCCCACGACCACGGTGGGGAGCACGAAGGGCACCGTCACCAGGGCCCGCACCACCCGTCGCCCTGGGAACTCGTACCGCGCGAGGACGTACGCGCCCGGCATCGCCACCAGCACCGTGAGGAGCGTCGACGCGGTGGCCTGCCACAACGTGAACCACACGACGTGCCGCAGCGAGGCGTCGGTGACGATCGTGCCGAGTGGATCGAGGTCGACGTGGCCGTCGGGTGCCAGGCCGCGCCCGACGATCGCCGCCACCGGGTAGAAGAAGAAGACGGCCAGGAACCCGAGCGGCACGAGCGCGAGCGAGATCCGCGCCGCGCGCGACGGCATCACCGCAGGACGGTCTCGGTCCACTGCTCGATCCACGCGTCACGGTGCGCGCCGATCTCGGCCGCGGGCAGCGTGAGGGGCCGCGGCGCGACCTCGGCGAACTTCGCGAACACCGCGGGGAGGGGCGTGCCCTCGCGTACCGGGAACACGAACATCTGGAGCGGGACGTCGGACTGGAAGGGTGCGGAGACCATGAAGTCGACCAGCTTGCGCGCCGCGGCCGCGTGCGCGGTGCCCTTGAGCACGCCGGCGAACTCGACCTGGCGGAAGCACGAGTCGAGCATGGTGCCGACGGGCGACGTCGTGGGCTGCGGCTTCGAGTAGTACACGGCCGCGGGCGGGCTCGACGCGTACGAGACGACCAGAGGGTAGGTGCCGTGGTTCGCGCCCTGGGTGAAGTCGCCGTCGTACGCGCTCTCCCACCCGTCGTCGACCTTCACGTCGTTGGCCCGCAGCTTCGCCCAGTAGTCGCGCCAACCATTGGTGCCGAAGCGCGCGATCGTCGCGAGCTGGAAGGCCAGACCGGGAGAGGACGTCGCCGGGTTCTCCACCACGAGCCGGCCCTTGTACGCCGGCTTGGTCAGATCGGCGAGGGTGTTGGGCACCGGCAGCTTCTGCTTCGCGAACCACTGCTTGTCGTAGTTGATGCACACGTCACCGTGGTCGACGGGCGTGAGGTGGTGCGACGGATCGAGCTGGTATGCCGCCGGCACGGTCGAGAGCGCGGGCGAGCGGTACTCGGCGAACACGCCGGCCTGGAGCGCGCGGCTCAGGAACGTGTTGTCGACGCCGAAGAAGACGTCGCCGATCGGGTTCGACTTGGTGAGGATCACCTGGTTGAGCGCGGCGCCCGCGTCGCCGGCCTGCAGCACCTTCACGTGGATGCCGGTCCGGTCTTCGAACCCGCGCAGCACGCGCTTCGAGACCGCGAACGAGTCATGGGTGACCAAGGTGATCGTGGTCGTCGACGCCGCGGACGACGGCGCCGCCGTCACCACCGTGGTCGTGGCGCTGACGGCCAGCGTGACGGCCAGCGTGAGCATGAGGTACCGCGTCCAGCGCGTGGGCATCAGGCGTCCTTTCCGGAGTGGGGCACCACCGCGAGCAGCACGCCCCGCTCGAGCGTGACGACGGCGGTGGTGGCGAGGAACTCGTTGCTGACGCCGCGGGTCGAGCCGGGGAACAACGTCTCCCGATCGAGCGGGAACCGCAGCTGCTCGGTGCGGACGCCCTCGGCCGGGCCGCCGACGGGGAGCAGGGAGCAGAGCGAGCCGGGGGTTCCCACCAGCTCGGCGCGGTCGCGTACGACGGTGACGGTGGCGTCACCGACACGGGCCCACACGCGCACGCCGGCCAGGTCCGCGGCGCCGAGGAGGAGCACGTTGGCGAGGAAGTGGTCGAGTCGGCCGCCGTGGCCCCCGATGACGACGATCTCGCCGGCACCCCGGTCGCGCGCGGCGAGGAGCGCGAGCTCGAGGTCGGTGGCGTCCTTCGCCGTGGGGTGGCGCTCGACGGCCGCGCCGGCGGCGACGGCGGCGTCGAGGTCGGCACGGTTCACCGAGTCCAGGTCGCCGACGACCAGGTCGACCGCGACGCCGAGGGCGCGGGCGTGCGCGAGGCCGGAATCGGCGGCGATCACGAGATCGATCGTGGGCAGGTCGCGCAGCGCGGTCTCCGCCGGTGCGTCGCCGCCCGCGAACACCAACGCGGTGGAGACTCGTCCCATGGTTCCCTCCGCCGGCATTACCCGGTTCAGGTTCGAGGGGTCGGCGACGCTTTGCGGTCGCCCTCTCAGCCCGGCTGTCCCGAGCTCCCCGGGGATGCAGTTGTCGGTGGCAGGGTACACCCGCGCCGGCGACGACGACTTCATGAAACCCTCGAGCACACCGAGTAGAAAGAGCGCCTCATGGTGCTCTTTCCCGACGTCGCCGTCGTGCTCGTGCGCCACGGCGACACGGAGTGGAGCAGCTCCGGGCGCCACACCTCGTACACGGACGTCCCGCTGACCGAGCGTGGACGCGAGCAGGCGCGGTCGCTCGCGACCCGCCTCGCC
Organism: uncultured Actinomycetes bacterium; assembly: GCA_963809795.1. Lineage (GTDB taxonomy): Bacteria > Actinomycetota > Acidimicrobiia > IMCC26256 > DASPTH01 > DASUAS01. Next base: position 190,686 of record CAWELN010000014.1, on the reverse strand, counting down.
GGCATCGACTGCACGCTGGTCCTCAGCAGCCCGCGCCGACGCGCGCGGGAGACGGCCGAGCTCGCCGGCCTCGGTCACCGCGTCGACGTCACCGACGACCTCGCCGAGTGGGACTACGGCGAGTACGAGGGCCGCACGACCGCCGAGATCCGCGCCGAGGTGCCGGACTGGACGATCTTCACCCACGGTGCGCCGGGCGGCGAGACCGCCGAGCAGGTGGCCGTGCGCGCCGACCGGGTGCTGGCGCGGGCGGAAGCGGACGGTGGCGTGGTGGCCATGTTCTCCCACGGGCACTTCCTGCGCGTGCTCGGCGCGCGCTGGATCGGCCTGCCCGCGACGGGCGGCGCGCTCCTCGGTCTCGACACCGCGACCCTCAGCTTCCTCGGCCGTGAGCGCGCGCAGCACGTCCTGCGTGTGTGGAACTCGTGAGGCGACCGGTGCGGCACGACCCGCGCTCACGATCGTGAGCGTGCCCTGATGCCATCGGTCGGGAGTCGCACGGTCACCGAGCTCATGGCCCGCCACGGGCACGAGCAGGTCGTGTTCGTCGCCGACGCGCCCGCGGGCCTGCGCGCGGTGATCGCGGTCCACTCGACCGCGCTCGGCCCGTCGCTCGGCGGCGTGCGCTTCCGGCGCTACGACCGCGACGTCGACGCGCTCGCCGACGCGCTCCGGCTGTCGGAGGCGATGTCGCTCAAGGCCTCGCTCGCCGGCCTGCACCAGGGCGGGGGGAAGGCGGTCGTCCAGTGGGACGATCCCGACCGCCCCCGGCCCGCGGCGCTGCTGGAGGCGCTGGGCCGCGCGGTCGACGACCTCGGCGGCCGCTACCTCGCGGCCGAGGACGTGGGCGCGACGACCGCCGACATGGACGCGCTCGCGCGCGTCACGCCCTGGGTGACCGGGGTCGACGTGCAGGCGGGTGGCTCGGGCGACCCGTCTCCGGTGACTGCGTTCGGCGTGGTCTGCGCGATGCGCGCCGCGGTGCAGGAGCTCGACGGCGAGCCCACCCTCGAAGGTCGCCGCGTGCACGTGGTCGGCGTCGGGCACGTCGGCGCGCCGCTCGTCGGCATGCTGGTCGACGCGGGTGCGGTCGTGTCGGTGAGCGATGTGTTCGCCGATCGCGTCGACGCCGTCGTCGCCCGTCATGGCGTCGCGGTGCACGCGCCCGACCGCGCGCTCGCCGTCGCCTGCGACGTGCTCGCGCCGTGCGCGCTCGGCGGGATGCTCGACGACTCCTCCATCCCGCGCCTGAGGTGTCGCGCGGTCGTGGGTGCGGCGAACAACCAGCTCGGGAGCGACCGCGCGGCCGAGCAGCTGGCCGCGCGCGACGTGCTGTTCGTCCCCGACTTCGTGGCGAGCGCGGGCGGCATCATCAACATCGCCGAGGAGTTCGTCGGCTACGACCGCGCCCGTGCGCTCGAGCGCGCCGCCGGCATCGAGCAGACGACCTCGCGTGTGCTCCGGGCCGCGCGCGACCGCGGCGTCACCCCGCAGCGCGCCGCCGAGGACCTCGCCCGCGACCGCATCGCCCAGGAGGGCGCGCCCCGCCGCTGGGAACCCGGCGATCCCGCCGCGTGGACCAATGGCGCCCCGCTCACCCGGCTGCGCCCGACCATCCCGTGAACGAACCGGCGTCGCCCGTGGTCCCTCTGACGCCACGTACGACGCCGGTTGCAGAGTGCGACGTGGCTAGCGCATGTTGCCGGTGTGGCCGAGGGAGTAGCGGCCGGGCTGGGGCCAGACGGTGAGACCGTGCGGCTCCTTGCCCACCGGGATCTTGGTGACGTTCCCCGACGCGGTGTCGATGGCGTACACGACGTCGTCGTAGCGACCGCTGAGCCAGAGCACCTTGCCGTCGGCGCTGACGTTGCCCATGTCGGGACTGCCGCCACCCGGGATCGGCCACGTGACCGTCACCGCCTTGGTCGCGAAGTCGAGCACCGACACGCTCCCCGGCCCGCCCGGCGGGCCGCCCACGTGGTCGCTGCCGCGGTTGGCGATGTAGAGCTTGGTGCCGTCGCGGCTGGGGTAGAGCCCGTGCGTCCCGATCCCGGTGGGGATGAAGCCGGTCTCGGTGAACGAGTTCGGGTCGATGGTGTAGACGCCCCCGCGCATCATCTCGGCGACGTAGAAGGTGCTGCCGTCGGGCGACGAGCGGATGTCCTGCGGCATCCCGCCCTGGCTCAGCTTCAGGTAGCCCACCACCGACCGGTTCAGCACGTCGATCTTCACCAGACTGCCGGCGAACTCGCAGGTGAAGATCACGTACCGGCCGTCGATGGTGAAGTCCGCGTGGTTCACACCCGCGCAGTCCGGCACGTCGAGCGACGACTCCACCTTCATCGTGTGCGGGTCGAGGAAGTCGAGCCGCTTGCGGGCCTCGGCCACGTTGATCGCGTACTTCCCGTCGGGTGTGAAGTACATGTTGTAGGGGTCGTCGACGGTCACCGGCGCGCCGGGCTTGCCCGTGGTCGGGTCGATGGGCGTGAGCGAGCCGTCGGAAGTGCCCTCGGCGTTGTTGGTGACCCACAGCGTCTTCAGGTCCCAGCTGGGCACCACGTGCTGCGGGTTCAACCCCACGTCGAAGGTGTCGACGACCTTCATCGTCGACGGATCGATCACCGACACCGTGTTCGACACGCGGTTCGGCACGTACACGCGCGGCAACGCGTTCTTGACCGCGTCGCTCATCTTGCCGGCGGCCGTCTCGCTGTAGAGGTTCGACGGGTCCGGCACGCCCGGCATCCCGGGGATGGTGTCGATCTTCTTGGGCGTGGTCGTCGGCGCGGCGGTGGCGGCGGTGCTGCCCGGGACGGTGGTGACCGGGGCGGTGGTGGCCGTCTGCGCGTTGCCGGAGCCGCCGCCGTCGCTGCACGCGACGGCGAGGAGCGCGACTCCGGTCACGACGACGACGAGGTGACGGGCCCACGACAGGTCGGAGCGGTCGAGCCAGCGGCGGAACCGGGGGCGCTTCGAAGACAACGCGAACCTCGTGGAGGGTGGCGGGGAACCCGTGACACTACGCGGCCTGCCCCGCCGGATCGGGGCACCGCACCGGGAGGTCAGCCCCGGTCAGGAGATCTCGACCCGCCACCCGTCGTCGAGCATCAGGAGGCGGTTGCGCGGTCCCGGCCTGCTCGTGTCGAGGTCGTCGTACGCCGCGTCGCCCTGCCAGATCGAGGCGATCCCGCCCTCCACGCGCGCGATGTGGGTGACGTAGATCTGCGGCTCGCGGGCGCGCGCGGCGGCCAGGGTGGCGTCGACGGTCGGGTGCTCGCTGAGCAACCGCAACGTCATCCAGGTGGGAGGGATGAGCTCGATCTCCCCGCCGTCGCGCCGGACCACGGCCTCGGCCGGTCGGATCCACTGGTGCTCGTGGATCTCGCCGTCGTCGACGGTCACCGCACCCTCGGGGGCGCGGGTCATGAAGAACCAGGTGGAGAAGCGTCGGGCGGCGAGCGCACCCGGCGTCCAGTGCGCGAACCAGACCAATCCCCCCGGGTCGACGACCAGCCCGGCTTCCTCCTCGGCCTCGCGCACTGCCGCGGCGCGGGCCGCCTCGGTGACCCGCGGGTCGTCGGTCGTCACCTCGCCGCCGGGGTAGTCCTCGGGATCGATCCGACCACCGGGGAACACCCAGGCGCCACCGGCGAAGGCCAGCTTCGAGTTGCGGCGCAGCATCAGCGTCTCGAGCCCGCCCGGTGCGTCCCGCAACAGCACCACCGTCGCCGCGGGGATCGCCGGGGGCAGCTCGTCGTCGGGCACCTCCCGGACCCTATCGGGGCGCGTCGCGCGGCGTCGCCGGCGTGCGAGTCCGGATGCCCTGAGCTAGTTTCACGCCGCCCAACCATGCCGGGAGCCGCCGATGAAGCCCGCACCGTTCGAGTACCACGCACCTGAGTCGCTGGGTGACGTGACGGCGCTGCTCGCCGAGTTCGGCGACGACGCCAAGGTGCTCGCCGGTGGTCAGAGCCTCGTCCCGATGCTGGCCCTGCGCCTCACCCGGTTCGACCACATCGTCGACCTCAACCGGGTCGACGAGCTCCGGGGCGTCGAGCGGTCGAACGGCACCCTCACGGTGCGGTCCATGACCCGCCAGGCCGACGTCGAGCACGACACCGCCGCCGGGGAGGCGGTGCCCCTGCTCGCCCAGGCGATCCCGCTGATCGGCCACTTCCAGATCCGCAACCGGGGGACGGTGGGTGGCTCCATCGCCCACGCCGACCCCGCGTCGGAGCTCCCGGCCGTCGCCCTCGCCCTCGACGCCGAGCTCGAGGTCGTGGGCCCGAACGGCACCCGTCGCGTCCCGGCCGCCGAGTTCTTCCTCGGTACCTGGACCACCACCGTCGAGGCCGACGAGATCCTCAGCGCGGTGCACTTCCCGGTGTGGCCGGGCCGGGCAGGCTTCGCGGTCGAGGAGGTCGCGCGGCGCAGCGGCGACTTCGCCCTCACCGGCGTCGTCGCCGCGGTCGAGCTCAACGACAGGGGCGCGGTCGAGCGCTCGGCGATCTCCTTCCTCGGGATGGCGCCCACTCCGGTGCGGGCCCGCACCGCGGAGGCCGAGCTCAACGGAGCCTCGCCCAGCGCGCCCGACCTCACGGAGATCGCACGGCTCGCGGTCACCGACACCGATCCGACGGCCGACGTGCACGCGTCCGCCGAATACCGCCAGTACGTCGGTGCGCACCTCGTGGAGCGCGCCCTCGACCGAGCCCTGGGAGCAGCACGCCGTGGCTGAGCACGCCATCTCGTTCACCGTCAACGGCCGGGAGCACTCCGGCCGCGCCGAAGGGCGCAAGACGTTGGCCGACTACCTCCGCGAGGACTGCGGGCTCACCGGCACGCACCTGGGTTGCGAGCACGGCGTGTGCGGCGCGTGCACGATCCTGGTCGACGGCGCGGCCGTCCGCTCGTGCCTCATGTTCGCGGTGCAGGCCGAGGGCGCCGACATCACCACCATCGAAGGCATCGGTCCCGCCGACGGCAGCCTCGGCCCGGTGCAGGAGGCGTTCCGCCAGGCCCACGGGCTGCAGTGCGGGTTCTGCACCCCGGGATTCGTCATCAGCGTGCACGCGTTCCTGGAAGAGAACCCGCACCCGAGCCTCGACGAGATCCGCGAGGGCCTGTCCGGGAACCTCTGCCGGTGCACCGGGTACCAGGGGATCATCAAGGCGGTGCAGATCGCGGCCGAGTCGATGAGCGTTCCGGCGTCATGAGCACCGAGCTCGCCACCCGCGACGGCGCGATGGAGATCTACGAGGCGACCCCCGACGGCGAGCCGCGCGGCGCGGTCATCGTCGTGCAGGAAGCCTTCGGTGTGAACGACCACATCCAGGACGTGGCCCGGCGCTTCGCCGCGGCGGGCTACCACGCCGTCGCCCCCGCGCTCTTCCACCGCGCCGGCGGGGGCACCGCACCGTACGACGACTTCACGAAGGTCATGCCGCTCTTCGAAGGCGTCACCGACGACGGCATCCTGGCCGACGTCGACGCCACGATCGCGCACCTCGAGGACGCGGGGTTCCGCCGGGAGCAGATCGGCATCGTGGGGTACTGCTTCGGGGGCCGGGTGACGTTCCTCGTCGCCGCCCGCCGGAAGCTCGGCGCCGCGGTCGGGTTCTACGGGGGTGGCATCGCGGCACCCGGCGGCCTGCCGTTCCCACCGCTGATCGGGGAGTCGTCGTCGCTGCAGACGCCCTGGCTCGGGCTCTTCGGCGATCTCGACCAGGGCATCTCGATCGAGAGCGTGGAGGACCTGCGGACGGCCCTGGGCGACGCGCCGGTCCCCGCCGACATCGTCCGCTACCCCGACGCCGAGCACGGGTTCCACTGCGACGCCCGCGAGAGCTACCACGCCGAATCGGCCGCCGACGGGTGGCAGCGCACCCTCGAGTGGTTCGGCACGCACCTCGGCTGAGGCCTGCCTCGCAAACCTTTACCGAGTCTTGACCCGTGCGGGGTCGCACGCGGCTCCGCCGTCCGCGAGACTCGTGACGGGGTTGGGCACGAGGAGGCAGGCGAGATGCACACCGACGAGCACGCCAGGGCGACCGGCTGGGCCTGGCGCTGGACCGGCTGGGCATCGTGGCCGATCTCGGCGGCCGTCCTCTGGGTCTGCGCCGCCGCCGTGGTCCTCGACGTCACGACGTCGTGGCTGGGCGAGCCCGAGTGGTACCTCGGGCGGATCTCGCTCTCACCCGCGCTCCCGCTCGCCGCGCTCCTGGTCGCGCTGATCGGTCCCGGCCACCTCGGGTGCTCCCGCCAGAGCCTCCGCGCCTGGCGCGAGTTCCTGCTGCTGGGCGGCCCGATCGTGCTCGTGTGGTGCATCTCGTACCCGCAGTCGGTGGCCGACTGGCGCGACGTCGAGGGCATCGTCGTCGCGGTGGCCGGCGAGGAGCTCGTCTACCGGCTCGCCGCCGTCCTCCTGATCGGCGCCGTGTGCGCGCGGCTCGCCGGTCGCAACTGGCGCGACACGGCCGAGTGGGGAACCGGACCCGCGATCGGCGGCCTCGTCGGGGCGGGACTCGTGTTCAGCGCGCTGCCCGGTCACGTGGACCAGATGACCGGCGCCGCGAACGTCGTGCCCTTCTTGAGCCTGGCCGTGCTCCTCGGGTACGTGGCGCTGCGTTCGGGTTCGTTGCTGCCGGGCTTCCTCGTCCACGTCACCATCGATCTCGCCGCGCTGGCGTTCTTCGCCGGCGAGCTGCCCGGCGGGTTGCGGGTCCTGGTCGACGTCGGTGCGCTGCTCGGCGTGGTGCTCGGTCTCATGCTCGCCGGTCGCCGCCTCGGCCTCCGCCGGCGGGTCCCGCGCGTCATCGACCTGCGCAGCAACGAGCGCGCGGTCACGCCCGTCGCGAGCTGATCCCGGCCACCGTGGGGCCGCGCGTCCTCCTCGTCACCCCGCCCGGACCCGATCTGCACGACACCGGCCGGGGACATCCGGAGCGGCCGGCGCGCATCGGCGCCGTCCTCGCCGGCGTCGAGGACGCGCAGCTCGAGGATGCGCTCACCGCCAGCCCCGGTCGCGACGCCACCCGCGCCGAGCTCCAGCTGGTGCACGATGCCCGCTACCTCGATGCGCTCGAGGAGTTCGCCCGGGCCGGCGGCGGTCACCTCGATCCCGACACCGTCGTCGCACCCGGTTCCTACGCCGCCGCCGCCCGGGCCTGCGGCTGCGGCCTCGAGGCGGTCGACGCCCTCGCCCGCGACGAGGCCGACGCAGCGTTCGTCGTCGTCCGGCCGCCGGGCCACCACGCGACCGCGCGCGCGGCCAGGGCTTCTGCCTGTTCAACAACGTCGCCGTCGCCGCGGCCGCGCTGGTCGCGCGCGGGGAACGTGTCGTCGTCGTCGACTGGGACGTGCACCACGGCAACGGCACGCAGGACGTCTTCTGGGACGATCCGAACGTTCTCTACGTGTCGACGCACCAATCCCCCGCGTATCCCGGCACCGGGCGGGCCGAAGAGACCGGCGGCGCACAGGCGCCGGGCCTCACGCTGAACTTCCCGTTGCCACCGGGCGCGACCGGCGATGTGGCGCTCGACGCCATCGACCGGGTGGTGGCGCCCGTCGTCGATCGCTTCGCGCCCGGCTGGGTCCTCGTGTCGGCGGGGTTCGACGCCCACCGCGCCGATCCGCTGGCCGAGCTCGCCTGGAGCGCGGGCGACTACGCCCTCCTCACCACCCGCGTGCTCGAGCTCGCGCCGGGGCCGGGCCGGACGGTCGCGTTCCTCGAGGGCGGCTACGACCTCGACGCGCTCCGGGCGTCGAGCGCGGCGACCGTGGCGACCCTCGCCGGTGTGCCGCACGCGACCGAGGCGCCGACGAGTGGCGGTCCCGGGCGCGCCGTGATCGCGCGGACCGAGCGCGCGCTCGCGGGTTGACTCAACGGTCGAGCAGCGCGACGACATCGTCGTCGCTCGTGGGCCGGAAATCGACGTACCACTGGCCGATGGCGCGGAACGGCTCCGGGGTCGCGACGCACACCACCGCGTCGGCGACGTCACCGAGCTCGACCACCGTCGACCGTGGTGCGACCGGGGTGGCGACGACGACCCGGCGCGCTCCCTGCGCGCGCGCCACGAGGATCGCGGCCCGCGCGGTGCTCCCGGTGGCGAGCCCGTCGTCCACCAGGATCGCGGTGTGCCCGGTCAGGGGCACGCGCGCACGACCCGCGCGCAACCGCTGGGCCCGTCGATCGAGCTCGTGCTGCTCGCGCGCCGCGACTGCCTCGAGCTGCCCGTCGGTGATGCGCAGCGCGTCCAGCACCTCGTAGTTCAGGATGCGGACGCCGCCCTCCCCGATCGCCCCCATCGCCAGCTCGGGCTGCCCGGGCGTCCCCAGCTTGCGCACGATGATCACGTCGAGCGGGGCGCCGAGGGCATCCGCCACCTCGACCCCGACCGGCACGCCGCCGCGAGGGAGAGCGACGACGACCGGGTCAGGGTCGAGCTCGCGCCGGGCGGTCAGCAGCGCGGCCAGTGCCGCACCGCCGGCCCGGCGGTTCGGGAACGGGACCACGGGGCCGGAGCCGGACGCCATAGCGACTCCCCTCGCCGAGCAGCGCGTCCATTGTGGCCCCGACGGTCACCGATCGCCCGTGAGCGTGTCCTTCGCGGAGTCGATCGCCTGCTCCGCCTTGTCCTTGAGCTCGCCAACCTTCTCCTTGGCCGTGCCCGACGCGTGGTCCACCTTGCCTTCGTTGCGCAGGGAGTCATCGTCGGTGATGTCGCCGGCAGCTTCCTTCAACTTGCCTTTGACCTGTTCGGTCTTGTTGCCGAGCTCGCTCATGTGATCCTCCGGATCGTGGGGCTGGACTCCGTGGTCTGCCCGACGCTTCGTGCGAGCAAACTCGGCGCGCGACGTCGACACGACGGTTGACCGCGCCGAGCGTCGGGTAGGACGAACGCCAGACCGTTCAACGATCGGAGCTGCCGTCATGGTCGACGAGCCGACGCGACCGACTGCCAAGACCCGCGCCACCGAGCGCGACGACGCGCAGACGACCGCGCACGCAGACCGCGAACCCACCCCGGAAGAGGCGCGGCGCGCGGAGGAGCTGACGCCCGATCCCGAGGTCGCCGAGCACGAGCAGGAGATGGCCGAGCGCGGCGCCAACCAGAAGGGTGAGGGCAGGATCGACTAGCGCGGAGCGACGAGCTCCGGCGCGCGCGCGCGCGTCAGGTCAGTCGGTGAGGAGCGCGCGCTCGAGTCCGGTGATCTCGAAGACCTTGCGCACCGACTGCTGCGCGCCGACGATCCGGATGCGACCGTCGCCTTCTTCACGGAGCCGCTTGTACGCGCCGACGAGCACCCCGAGGCCGGACGAGTCGACGAAGGTCACGCCCCCGAACTGCAAGGTGATGTCGCGCGCGCCGCGCCCGATGAGGTTCGCGAGCTCGGTCCGCAGCCGGGGTGACGTTGCCACGTCGATCTCGCCCCGGGCGGTGAGCACTGGATGGGTCGCCGTGCCCTCGACATCGATCTGCAGGGGTGTCACCACGGCCCGGGACAGGTCGTCGTCCATGCCTCAGAGCTCCGCGACGAGGGATGCATGTTGTCCCAGCGTCTCGAGACTCCGCACCAGCAGACGGGAGACGTGCATCTGGCTGATTCCGATCTCCTCGGCGATCTCCGACTGGGTCATGCCTTCGAAGAACCGGAGGTACACGATCTTCTGCTCCCGCTCGGGCAGCACCGCGAGCATCTCGCTCACCGCGACCCGGTCGTCGACCGCGGTGAGCTCCGCGTCGATCTCGCCGAGGCGCTGCGCCGGGCTGGGTGACGACTCGTCGTCGGACCGACCGGCGTCGATCGAGGCCAGGCGGTAGAGGCTCCCGGCCTCCATGCTCTCGAGGACGTCCTCCTCGAGCACGCCGGCGCGTTGCGCGATCTCCGCCGGGGTCGGCGGCCGGCCGAGCTCCTGGCTGAGCTCGTTCACCGTGCGGTCGAGCTCGAGGTGCAGCTCCTGGATGCGGCGGGGGACCCGCACCGCCCAGCCGCGGTCGCGGAAGTACCGCTTGAGCTCGCCGGTGATGGTGGGCGTCGCGAAGGACGAGAACTGCAGCCCGCGGTCGGGCTCGAAGCGCTCCACCGCCTTGAGCAGTCCGACCAGCGCCACCTGGCGGAGGTCGTCGGCGGCCTCGCCGCGGTGCGCGAATCGTCGGGCGAGGAACTCGGCCAGACGCATGTGCTCCTCGACCAGCTCGTTGCGCAGGTCGCGGTCGCCCGTGCGGCGGTACTCGGAGAACTTGTCGTAGGTGTCGGCCGTGTCGGTCATCCGTCCACCACCGGAGCCCGGCTCTCCTTCAGCACCGAGAAGCCCATCTCGGTGTCGTGCTCGTAGGTCTCGTGGAAGTCGGCCACGGAGTCGATGATCGTGCGCGAAAGCTCGCCGAGTGGGGCGAGCGGGCCACCGTGACGGCGGGTGGCGCGGCCGCGCGCGACCACCGAGCGCCCGATGGTGCCGAACGACAGCGAGATCTCCTGATCGGTCGACGACATGAGCAGGTGGCACAGCTCGTCGACCGCGATGCGGAAGTCCTCGACCTCGTCGTAGTCGAGGCCGGCGCGGCTGGCGGCGTCGGCCGCGACCAGGCGTACCGTGCGCAGGAACTCGGAGAAGGGCGGGACCGTGAGCCAGACGTCCTCGCCCACGATCCGTAGCTGGTCCGTGATCCCCGCGTTCATGCCGTGCTCCATCCCGTCGTGCTGATCAGTGCACGGCGCCAGGATGCCCGGAAGCGGAGGACTCGAAACGTGCTCCGGAGCGTACGCCCGGCGCTGCCTATGCTCGGCGCCTCATGCAGACCCGTCCCGTGACCGTCACCTTCCCCGCGGCGCCCGAGTTCCTCCGCCTGGCCCGGATCGCCACCGCCGACGCCGCCAGCCGCGCCGGCCTCGACTACGAGGAGATCGACGACGTGCGCATCGCGGTCAGCGAGCTCTGCAGCGTCGTGTCGCTCGACCGGGACGCGACCATCACGCTGTCGTTCGCGGTCACGCCCGGGGTCCTCGAGGTCTCGGGCACCTCGGCCACCGGCACCGCGACGGTGGCGGCCAATCAGCTGTCGCAGGCGATCATCGCCGCGGTGGTCGACGAGCACACGCTCGACACCGACGCCGGCCAGACCCGCTTCCACGTCACCAAGCGGGCCAGGAGAACCGGGTCCTGACGCGACGACGCAGGCTCAGCGGGGACTGGAGCCTGCGTCGTCCGGGCCGGGAGGGGCCGGCACGAGTGAACGTGCCCAGCGGCACTCGGGACCAAACCCGTCCTGGGAAAAAAAATCGGGCCCACCACTACCATCGACCGATGCTGCTCCGGCGGCGGCTGCTGCTGCTCTTCGTCGCCATCGTGGCCGGGGTGGTGGTCCTCGGCGCGGTGGCGACGGTCGTGATCCGGCAGCGGGACGACGCCCAGGGACGCGAGCGGGCCCTGTCGGTCGCCCTGGAACGGGTCGCGCGCCTCCAAACCGCCTATTCCGACCAGGAGACCGGCGAACGCGGGTACGCGCTCACCGGGCAGGCGGCGTTCCTGGAGCCCTACGTCGACGGCAGCACCCGGGCCGCGGCGCTGACCCGGCAGCTCCGGGCTTCGCTCGACACCGAGGCGCTGCAGGAACGCCTCCAGCAGGTGCAGCAGGCCGGTGCCGCCTGGCGCCGGGACGGGGCCGAGGCGGTGATCGCCCTCCGCCGGGCGGGCAGCACCCAGGAGGCGGCCGACGCGGTCGCGAACGGCACGGCGAAGACGCAGTTCGACGGGCTGCGGGCCCGGCTCGGCGCGCTCGCCACCCGCCTCCAGCGCGAGGCCGATGCCGCGGCCCGCCATCTCGACACCGTTCGCACCCGCCTCACGGAGCTGTTCTTCGCCATCACCGCCCTCGCCATCGCCGGCGCGGTCGCCGCCGCGTTCCTCATCCGCCGCTGGGTGACGGTGCCCATCGACGCGCTGTCGGACGAGGTGCGCCGGGTTCGCAGCGGTGCGCTCGACTCGCCGATCCGCATCGCCGGCCCCCCGGAGCTGGCCGCGCTCGCCGGTGACGTCGATTCGATGCGGGGTCGGATCCGCCAGCAGCTGCTCGAGTCGGAGCGTTCCCGCCAGGCGGTGGAGCAGAGCGCCGCGGTCGTGCTGACCCTCCGCTCGGAGCTGGAGCCCGATGTGGGCAAGGTGCCGGACGGGTGGACCGTCGCCGGGACGCTCCGCGCCGCCGAAGGCGTGGTCGCCGGTGACTGCTACGACCTGTTCGTGACGCGCCAGGGCGACATCGCCCTGATCGTCGTCGACATCGCCGGGCACGGGGCGACCGAGGGGATCCTCGCGCTCCGGTGCAAGGAGGTGCTGCGCACGTTGCTCATGTCCGGCGCGGAGCCGGGTGACGCGCTCGAAACCACGGCCGAGCTGCTCGGCGACATGGGCGCCGAGGTGTTCCTCACTGCGTTCGTCGCGGTGATCGACACCGCCGACGGCCGTGCACGGTATGCGAACGCCGGCCATCCGCCGGCGATCGTGGTGAGCGCCGACGGCACCACGGAGCTCGGGCCCACCGGTCCGCTCGTCGGCCTGCTGGCGCCGGGATGGTCGACGGCCGAGACGTTCATCTCGCCGGGCGACAACCTCTGCGCCTACACCGACGGGCTCACCGAGGCCCGCAACGGCGACAACGAGTTCTTCGGTCCCAACCGTCTCGTCGAGTTGCTGCAGGGTTCGCGCTGCGATCAGGCGCCGGCGGTCGTCAAGCGTTGCATCGACGAGGTCGAGCTGTTCTCGCCCGACGGACTCCGAGATGACGCGACGATCGTCGTATTGTGTCGAACCGGATAGGCAGACCCCGACGGACAGCTGATCGAAGGTGCAAGGCGTGGCGGAACTGGAGCTCGAATCGCGGTCGTCCGGCGACGCGACGATCGTGGTCGTGCGCGGAGAGATCGACATGGCGACGGCACCCAAGGTGCGCGACGCGCTCAACGAGCTCGTCGACGCCGGTGCGTCGCGCATCGTCGTCGACTGCCGCGGCCTCGACTTCCTCGACTCGTCGGGTATCGGTGTGCTCATCGCGGTCCGCAAGCGGCTCGGCGACGACGGTGCCCTGACGCTCGAGGCTCCGCAGGCGCACGTGCGCAAGGTGCTCGAGCTCACCGGCGTGGTCGACCACGTCGAGATCGTGCCCTAGTCGAAGTCGTCCCACGGAATCGGCTCGCCGCCCGCGGTCTGGCGCTCGATCTCGCCGAAGAACCAGCGCCGCATCCGGCGCTGCTCCGGCGGACTGGCCAGCGTCAGCAGCTCACCGCGCTCGCACCACGCGTCGGTCTCCTCCATCGTGGTGATCAGCAGACGCGCCGCGCGACCGGCCTCCACGGGGACCGGGAGCTCGAAGTCGACCGTGGCATCACCACGCTCGATCGCTTCGAGCGCGAAGCGTCGGTTGCCCGCGAACCCGAGCTGGTCGTAGTTCGTCCGTAGACGCGAGATGACGTCGAGGAGGCGCGCCGGGGGGCTTTCGACCTCCTCGTCGGAGAACTCGATGAGCTGGAACTCCCGTGTGATCGCCTCGAGGTGCACCCGCGCCTGCTGCAGCAGCTCCGCTGGTGCGCGACGGAATCGCACCACGACGACGGGCTGTCCGCTCAGATCGTGATCTCGCACCACACGACCTTCCCGGTCGGCGTCGTGTCGACGCCCCACGACGACGCCAGCTGCTCGACGAGCGCGAGGCCGCGTCCGGTGACCGCGTCGGTCCCGTAGTGGTGCACCTCGGGGCGTTGGGGCGAGGAGTCCTCGACACAGACGCGCACTCGATCGGGGTGCGCTTCGATCACGAGGCGCAACGGCGTGCGGGCGTGGAGGATCGCGTTGGTCACCAGCTCGGTCACGAGCAACGAGACCGTCTCCAGCGCCTCGGGCGCGCAGAGCACCGTGAGCCGATCGCGCGCGAGACGTCGGGCCCGGGTCGCGCTCGCGGGTTCCGGAGGCAGATCGACGGACAACACCCGGGCGAGATCCTACTGACGCCTCCCACGTCGCCGCACCGCCGCCGTGTCCGGAGCGCGGCGCCGGTCGTCAATGGCCTGCCGGCTCCTCCTCGGAGAACGCCGCCTGTGAGTTGGCGCTTCCGTGTAGCAGACTCGGGGAGATGTCGCGATGAGCCCCCGATCCCGGTGCGCGACTGACGTGGCACCGTCCATCCTCGGCCGCAGCGGCGCCGAACCACCGGCGACGTGACGGCTTCGACGCGCCCCCGCAGCACGCACTGGCCCGCGCTCGACGGGTGGCGCGGGTTCACCATCTGGTTCGCCATCTCGGTGCACGCCGGCTACTTCACGGCCGGCGGCGTGTTGTCGCTCGACACCTTCTTCGTGTTGTCCGGATTCCTCATCACCGGGCTGTTGCTCCGGGAATGGCGCGACCGCGAGCACATCGACCTGTTGGCGTTCTGGGCCCGTCGCGCCCGCCGGCTGCTTCCCGCACTGTTCGTGGTGCTCGCCGCGGTGATCGCGTACGCGGCGTTCGTGGCGTCCCCCCTGGGGCTCGACGGCCTGCGGGGCGACGTGCTCGCGACCCTCGGCTACAGCGCGAACTGGCGGTTCCTGCTCTCGGGCCAGTCGTACTTCACCGCCTTCACGACTCCCTCGCCCGTGCTGCACATGTGGTCGCTGGCGGTCGAGGAGCAGTTCTACCTCGTGTGGCCGCTCGTGGTGCTGGGCGTGCTGTGGCTCGCAGGCCGGCGCCTGTCGAAGACCGGCGCCATCGTGACCGTGGGCGTCGTGGCCGCGATCGGCGCGGTGGCGTCCGCGATCTGGATGGCGGTGCTGTACGTACCGGGCGGCGATCCGTCACGCGTCTACTACGGCACCGACACCCGCGCGCAGGCGATGTTGGCCGGGGCGGCACTCGCGGTCGTCGTGCTGTTGCACGGGCCGGTGCGGACGCGCGCGGCACGCCGCGCGCTCTCGATCGCGTCGGCCCTCGGGCTGGTGGTCGTCGTCGCGCCCTGGTTCGCCGGCAACGCCCGAGAGGTCCACGACTTCTTCTACGGGCAGCTCGGGCTGCTCGCGTACTCGGTCGCGACGGCGATCGTGCTCTGGCGGCTGACGCAGCCGTCGTCAGGGCTCTTCGGCCGTGCGTTGGAGTCGACGCCGCTCCGCTGGGTCGGCGGCATCTCGTACGAGATGTACCTCTGGCACTGGCCGACGTACCTGGTGCTCACCCCGGCCCGCACGCACCTCGAGGGGCTGAACCTGTTCGCGGTGCGGCTGACCGCCGTGGTCGCGCTGTCGTGGCTCACGCACGTGCTCGTCGACGAACCGATCCGGCGCGGCGTGCGGCTCCGTTCTCCGCGCCTGGCGCGCTCCGCGATCGTCATGGTCGTGATCGCGGTGTCGGTGGGGACGTTCGCGGCGACGGTGGGGGCGGAGCCGGCGCTCTCCGGTGACGTCGGTCAGCTCGTCGACCGCGGCGGACCGCCCACGGTCCCGGTGCGGCACGAGACCCCGCCGACGTCGGCCGGCGCGCCCCTCGTGACCGCGCCGCCGCAACCCGTCAAGCTGCTCGTGGTGGGCGATTCGCAGGCGGCGACGCTGGCGCAGGGGCTGAACGCCGACGGCGGGCATCACGGCCTGTCGATGCAGCCGGGCGTGCTCGTGTGGAACCGCGCCATCCTCGGGTGCCCGATCATCAGCCGCCCCACCATGGTCATCGACGGCGAGGCCCAGCACAACAAGTGCGGTGGTGACGGGTTCTGGCAGCGGCAGTGGCCGCAGGATGTCGCCGCCTTCCGTCCCGACGCGGTCCTCGTCGTGGCCGGCGCGTGGGACGTCTACGACGTCGAGGACGACGCGGGCCGCGCCATCGGGCCCGGCGACCCGACGTGGACCGCGGGGTACGCGAGCGACGTCGGTCAGTTGTTCGACGTCTTGCACTCCACCGGTGCGCCGGTCGTCGCCATCGAGCCGCCGTGCTTCGGGCGCAACGAGGTGCCGGGCACCGATCCCGACACGCCCGAGCGGCTCGACCCCGCGCGTGCCGCCGCGGTACACGGAGTCTGGGTGGAGCAGGCGGCGAGTCACGGCGCCACGATGGTCGACCTCGATCACCTGCTCTGTCCGAACGGGGCGTCGGATCCGTCGATCCGTCCTGACGGGGCGCACTTCTTCACTGCCGGCGCCGATCGCACCGCGCCCCTCGTCGTCGACGCGGTACGCCGGGCAATCGCCACGCAGGCGGCCCGGTCAGTCGTCGGAGCGGACGCCTCGTAGGCCGAACCACGCCAGCTCGGCGATCCAGTCGGCGAGGTGATCGGGGTCGTGTGGTCCGTCCGGATCGGTCAGCGCGTGGCGGCTGATCCCCTCGGCCATCCCGACGATGGCGTGCGCCAGCACCTGGCGGTGCTCGTCGGACCCGTGGATCTCGATGAGGGTGCTGACGGCGGCGGCGGTGTCGGTCAGCACGCGGTCGACCACGTCGGCGAACTCGGGGTCGTTGCGGGCCGAGGCACCGAACAGCAGCCGGAACGCCGCCCGGTCGTTCTCCACGAAGTGGAAGTAGGCCGAGAAGCCCTGCTCGACGCGGGCGCGTCCGGTCTCGACGCTCGCCGTCGCCTCCGTGAGCACTTCGAGCAGGCGCCCGCCCACGTCCTCGAGCACGGCGACGAACAGCGCCCGTTTCGAAGGGAAGTGCTGGTAGAAGACCGGCTTCGTGACGCCCGCGGCAACCGCGAGGTCGTCCATCGCGGTCGGCGTAGAACCCGCGGTCCGCGAACTCGACGCACGCGACGTCGAGCAGCTGCCGGCGCCGTTCGTCGGGCGCGAGCCGAGGCGCCGACGCGCGCCGGGCGGCCGTCACCCGCCGGTGCTCGACTTCAGGGGCATCTCGTAACGGTTGGTGACGCCGAAGTTGTCGTCCCAGAGCTGGTCGAGGTGGGCCTTCTCGTCCGCGGTCAACGGCAGGTCACTGGCCGCGGCGTACTCCTGCACGTCCTCGACGTCCACGCAGGTGGGCAGCACCGTCACGAACGCGGGGTCGGCGAGGATGCCGGCGATCGCGGCCTGGCCGACGGTGCGCCCGGTGCCCTCCCAGAGGAACGTGAGCGTGTCGGCCTTGTCGAAGTTGTCGAGCATGTTGTCGCGGTTGCGGTGCGACCGGTGGTCACCCGGCGGGAACTCCGTGTCGCGCGTGATGCGACCCGAGAGCGTGTCCGACGCGTGCGGCACGCGAGAGATCAGGCCGACGCGCCCGTCGGCCACCGCGGGATCCGCCGCGAAGGTGCGCCCCGGTTCCTGCTCGAGCACGTTGAAGACCGTCTGCAGCGAGACGATGTCGCGCTGCAGTGCCTCGAGCCCTTCGTCGACCCAACCGATCGCGGGGCCGAGCGCGACGCCGAGCTCGCGGACCTTGCCCTCGGCTCTTGAACTTCTCGAGCTCCTCCCACAGCGCGTCGCTGCGGATGGGCTCGATGCGCGTGTTGTGGAGCTGGTAGAGGTCGATGTGGTCGGTGCCGAGCCGCCGCAGTGACGCCTCCAGCTGCAGACGAACCGACGCCGGCTCCCAGTCGTGTGGTCGTTCCGACTGCCCGGGGTACTTGCGCGCCGCGTCGATGTCGTAGCCGCACTTCGTGGTGAGCACGATGTCGTCGCGCTGCGCCTTGAGCACATCGGCGAGGAGCTCCTCGCCGACGCCCGCCTCGCCGTAGACGGGCGCGGTGTCGATGAAGTTGATGCCGGCATCGAGCGCGGCGTGCAGGAGCCCCTGCTTGTCCTCCACGACGCCCCACCAGTCACTGGCGAGCGTCCAGACTCCGAATCCGACCTCCGAGACCTCGAGGTCGCTCCGACCGAACCGGCGGTAGCGCACGGTGGCTCCTTTCGCCCGGCGAGTTCGCGATCGCGGGCGAAATCTACTGCCGGCCGCCCGGTGGCCCCCCACCGGCACGCCGGGCCTGCGCCTCGCGGTCCTCACGTTCGGCGGCGCGCAACCCGTAGCCCATGACGATCGGGACGGGGAGCACGATGCAGGCGCCGACCAGCGCGACCACGGTGGCGGTCACGAGCGCGCTCGGGAACCCGGCGATCGCCGCGATCGCGAACAGGATCACCGCGAGCAGCAGGAGGGTGTAGCCCAATCGCTTCGCCAGCCCGACCCAGTGCGCGATGCGGGCCCGGCGCGCCACGACCGGGTCCCCGGGTGACCGCGTGGGCTCGGGACTCACCATGCGTCCCATCCTGCCGCGTCGAAGGCCCGGCCGATCCGCTGGGGCAGGTCGGCGAGCGAGCAGTGCGGCCGCACCAGCTCGACGTTGCGTTCGAGCACCTCCGGATCGGGCCGGTGCAACCAGGCCTGCACCTCGTCGGCATCGTCGATCGAGAGGAGGTGGACGCCGAAGGCCCGCAGCTCGTCGAGGACCGGGTAGCTCCCCACCGCGATGGCCCGGCGGTGCGCGATGGACTCCACCACCGGGTTGCCGAAGCCCTCCCAGGTCGACGGGAAGAGCACGAGGTCGGCGGCGGCGTAGGCGTCGGCGACGCTCTCCGCCCGCCCGACCACCACGGGGACGTCAGAGCGGTCGACGAGCTGCGCGAACACGCCGTCGTACCCGTCCTCCGCGGGTCCGGTGATCCACAGGCGGAGTCGCTGTGCCGGCTCTCGCCGCGCCAGCTCGGTCGCGAACGCGATCGCGGCCGGGATGTTCTTCCGGGGAATCGCGCGAGTCGGTTGGAGCAGCACCAGGTCGTCGGCCGCGAAGCCGAAGTCGGCGCGGGTGGCGTCGCGATCGCCCCGCGGCGGATCGAGGTCGAACGCGTTCCGCAGCGTGACCGCGGCGAAGCCGCGGTTCTCGAGCTGCACGCGCGAGTGGTCGTTGATCGTGACGTGGAGCGAGTTCGGCCGGTGCGGCGGGATGCCGGGCGGCGTCGGCAACCCGGCGCGCTGCCACGGGAGATCGTGATGGTGGAACACGACGCGGCCGTCGTGCTCGGCGAGGACGGCGGCCGCCATCGCCGCTGCGTCCGGATTGATCGGCAGCGAGCAGAGGTTCTCCACCACGACCAGGTCGGCACCGGCGATGGTGGCCGCGAGCACGTCGGGTTCGGGCGGACGGTCGTCGACCGGGTCGATCGCGAGGGACGGTATCCAGGCGTCGTCGGGGCGGAGCCCGTCGTCGAGCTCGCCCGCGACGCGACGCACGTCGAAACCGAGCTCGTGGAGCGCCCACTCCCACTTGCGGGCCTCGACCCCGACGCCGTCGGCGCCGCCGAGCCGGTACGAGAGTTGGACTGCGACGGGGGGCACGAGTCGAGAGACTCGCGCGGATCGCGCGGCAGTGCGGATCAGATCGAGGTGTTTCCGCGCTCGACACGCGCGAGACGACGGTTGGTGGCATCGAGCAGCGCGCGCACCACTGCATCGTCGCGGTCACGACGCACGACCGCGGACCCGGACACGACGAGCTCGGTGGGAGGGTCGACGTAGACCACGGTGACCACCGCGACGCGGTTGCTGCCGATCCGGCTGATCTCGGCGCTGGAGATGTGGATCGCCTCCGCCGCCGGTAGCCCCTGCCGGATGGCGTCGAGCGCGGCGGTGGCGACGAGCTGAGGGCGCGCCGCGCTCGCGATCGAGCCCTCCGCGTACCCGGTGAGCTCCTGCTCGTTGTGGACCAGGATCACGCGCACCTGCGCGCGCAACCCGACCGCCTCCACGTTGATGCTGCCGACGCGCGCGCGTGCCTCGCGGCGCGGCAGCTCGATGCCGACGGGAGTGTTCTCCTCGTTGGTGTTCAGTTGCGCGACCGACACGATGCGGTGGTCCAGCTCGATGCCGAACACGGTCTGGGCCACGGCGCGCACGTCGCGCACGATCTGCTTCGCAGGTTTGCTCGGGTCCGCGAGCACGTGCACCTCGACCGGTCGGCCCGACCGATCGCCCACGACCCGGACGGCGTGGACCCCGGTCAGGCGGCACAGCTCGTCCTCGAGGTCGCGCAGGTCCGCGGCCGCGCGTTGATCATCCTCGGACGACAATTCGTCGTTCGACCAGTCACTCGGCATTGATGACCCCGTTGATCCCTGAGGGCCTACCACCCCCGCCCCGGCGCAAGCATACGGCCAACCGACCACCCTGCGTGGCTTGCCGCTACTAGCGTGACTCGTGCCGGGTCCGCGCACGTTCTACCGGGCGGGCTGACGGGAGGCACGGCGGAAAAGGATCAAAAGCCTCTTACGGGGCTTTACGCCAGGGATTCTGACGCTGCCGGCGTCGGGTCGGGCGAGTCGGCGGAGGAGCCACAGACGACTCAGAGTGGCGGCGTCGGCACGGTGCATGAGCGTGTCCGTTGCACGTGTTTCTGGTGGGGTTTGCGTTGTGTCTCCATCCCGGCAAAACTACCCGTCTTGTTTGTATAGGACCTGAGGAGGATCGCCAGACTGCTGGATGGAGACGGCAGGGCCTCGGCCGCAAAACATACGAGTTACCTGAAGCGAAGCGATGAATCCGTAGGGCGCGTCAGCGATGCCCCCGGGAGATCAGTCAGTTTCAGGGGGTCTCGTGAAGAAGGCCATGGTCCGTGTTGCGGCCAGCGGAGCAGCATTGGTCGCAATGCTGCTCGCCGGTGGCGCCGTCAAGACTTCGCTAATGACGACTAGGGAACGGGGCCCTGCCTCCTCCACCCAGCTGGCTCCACAGATGTTTCGCAACGTACAGACGGCAACGAAGGTTCGGCTTGCCGCGGCGGTGGGACTCGTCGCGACGGCGGGAATCGTCGCGGCCATCGCTCAGTTCGGCGCGGGTTCGTTCTCGCCGACAGTCCTCGTCGCGCTCGTCGTCCTTGGTGTCCTCGCGATCGCGGCGACGAACTTGGAGGTCATGGCGAGGACGAACACCGGTATCAGCGGAAGCGTCATGGTCCTCGTGGCGTCGATCATCGTCTTCTGCGACTACTCCTACTTCCTGGGTCCGGCCCTCGTCGGTCTTCTTTGCGGCTTCTTCGATTTCGCCCATCTCCGCGATCGAGAATGGATGAAGATCTCGTTCAACTGCGCGTCCGAGGCGCTGGCCATGCTCGGCGGCACCGCCGCGTTTCTCCTCGCCACGTCGATTCGGCTCGACGAGCCAACCCGCGATCCTGAGCCTCGGTGTGATCTGCGCATCCGCCGCCTACCTCGGGTTGAACGCGGTGTTCGTCGCGTTCGGGGTGGCTGTTCTCAACCACGAGGCGTACTCCCATGTCCTGAGGGATGTGCTTTGCCTACAACGCCGCCGCGCTTCCCTTTGCCTTCCTGGGGCTCGGTCTCGGGTGGGTCTACCTGACCCTCGGCGCCGCGGTGGTTCCGCTGCTCGTCGTGCCGATCTTGATCGCCCGGTCGACCTTCGCGAGCTACTTCGAGCTGAAGGCGGGTCAGGAGCAGACCATCGAGACGCTGATCCACGCGCTGGAGGCCAAGGACCGGTACACCGCCGGTCACGCGCAGCGCGTCGCCACGTTCTCCGAGTACGTCGGTGCCGAGTTCGCGTTCGGCGAACGCCGCATGGAGCGGCTCCGCTACGCGGCGCTCATGCACGACATCGGCAAGCTGGTGGTGCCCAACCAGCTGCTCAACAAGCCCGGTCGTCTCACCGAGGCGGAGTTCGAACGGGTGAAGCGCCACGAGCCGGTGTCGGTCGAGCTGCTGCGCCGCATCGACTTCCTCGCTCCGGTCGCCGGCGACACGACCACCGAAGCGGCCACCGCCGCCGTCGACGGCACCGGGCCTCATCGAACCGGCGATCATCCACGTGGCCGACGCCTTCGACGCCATGACCTCCACCCGGGCCTACCGGCGGGCGCTCAGCCAGGAGACCGCGTTCGCCGAGCTGCGCGCCGGCGCCGGCACCCAGTTCAACGCCCAGTGCGTGGAGGCGTTCATCACCGCGATCGAACGGCGCAACGAGCACGTACGGGGCCGGGCACGAGGTCGACGAGCACGACTGGGCGGTGGCACCGCCGGAGGCCGGCACCGGTTCGGCCGGCCTGGGCCACCTCGTCCCCGAGGAGCAGGCGGCGGGTCAGTGAGGCGATGGGTCCGGCTGGTCGTCCTCCTCGCCGGGAGTGCGTCCATCGCGGCCGGGATCGAGATCGCCGACCCGGGGAGCCGGTGGGCACCGCTCGCCCTCATCGGTGGCGCCATCGCGGCCGGCGAGCTGCTCGAGCTCAAGCCGCCCCTCCGGGCCGCGTTGCCCATCTCCTTCGCCTTCATGGTCGTCCTGGCCCGGCAGGCCTCGATCCCGGAAGGCGCGCTCGTCCTCGTGATCGCCGAGCTCGCCGCCTTCCTGGTCCGCTCGGAGCCGGCGTCGGTCGAGGGGCGGTTGGCGCTGCTCGTCGAGCGCCTCTTCGAGGGCATGGCCGCGGTCCTCGTGTACCACGGGCTCATCGAGGCCCTCGGCGAGCCACCCATGCGCGGCAAGGTCCTGTTCGCCCTCGCCGTCGCCGCCATCGCGCCGCTCCTGATCGCCGAGATCGCGCGGATGGTGCGCGAACGGTCCTTCGCCGTCTCGGCCCACGGTCGGATGGCCGACGTCGCGCTCGTCTCCAGCGCCACGCTGATGGCGGTCAGCGCCGACGGGGTCCAGGGTGTCGGGGGCTTGGGCCTGTGGGGCCCGGTGGTGTTCACCATCCCGCTGCTCGCGGCGTGGTACTCGTACGAGCGCCTCGCGCTCATCCGCCGCACGTACGACCAGACCATCCGTGCGCTCGGTGCCGCCCCCGAGCTCGGCGGCATGGTGCGTGACGGGCACGCCGAGCGAGTCGCCGAGGTCGCCGTCGCCATGGGTGGCACGCTCGGGTTCTCGCGGTACGAGCTCGAGCAGCTCCAGACGGCCGCGCTGCTGCACCACCTCGGCCAGGTGTGCATCGACGAACCGGACGACGGCCGCCCGCCCGAGCCCGTCTCCATCGCGCACTCCGGCGCCACGATCCTGCGGAGCACTCAGCTCCTCGCTCCTGCCGGCGACATCATCGCCGCGGAGTGGATGCCCTATCGGGAGCAGGTCGGTTCGCGCCCGTCGGTGATGTCGGGCCAGATCCTGAAGGTCGCGAGCGCGTTCGACGAGCTGTCCGACGGGCATCCCGAGCGCGCCGGCCTCGCACTCGAAGCGCTCTGTTCCGCGCCCGAGTACCTCTACGACGCGCGCGTGCTGAGCGCGCTCGAGGTGGTGCTCGACCGGCGCGGTCTCCTCGATCAGCCCTGCTGAGCCTCCACCCGACGCGCCACGCCGCGTCTCCGAGGTACTCGGCTGCCCTCGAAGCAGAGGTCGACGATCCCGAGCGCGATGACGATGTCGCCGATCGAAAACTGCTGGTTGGGAAATCCGGGAAGCGTGATGACGTCCCCGAGGAATTGGAACACCGTGTCGTCTTCGAGCGGGCGGTGCTTGACCGTGTGCTCGATCGGGACATGGACTTCCCGTCCGTTGCGATCGTGCACGTCGTCCTTCGTCGGCATGCCCTGATTCGAGACGATGACGAGGACGTTCAGCGCGATGCCGGCGGTGATGAGCACCATGCCCTTCACCTTCCGGTTGAGGACGCAGAACCAGACGATGGCGACGTACGACAGCACGAGGAGCGCGAAGCCGGCATCGTCGATCCGGTCCTTCGGGAAGGTGACGAACTCGAGCACGATCTGGATGCCCAGGCCGAAGAACAGCAACCAGAGCTTCTGGAAGTGCACCGAGGAGAGTCGCCCGAAGCTGCCTTTCGTCGCCACGACGACGACGATCGCGACCACGAACGTCGCCACGAAGAAGATCACGCGCACACCGTACCGACGGCCGTGCGAGCGACGCAGGTATCCTCGGGAACGTGTACGAGCTGCGGTCGTCGTCGGAGGGCACCGTCATCCGCGTCGACGTCGACGAGGGCCAGATGGTCGCCGAGGACGACGAGATCGCGCTGCTCGAGACGGAGAACGGACGCGTCGCCGTCGTCACCGACGTCCCGGGTGTCGTGCGCGAGCTCTACGTGGAGGCCGGCTACTCCGTCACCCCCGGCACCGTCATCGCGCTGATCGACGAGTCCTGATCGACGAGCGCTGAGCTTGGCTCAGTAGTTCGAGGGCAGCAGCCGCTCGACGTACACGTAGCAGACGAAGAGCGCGGCGAGGAACGGCACCACGCCCACGAACCACGTCGTCCAGCGCGGGTGGCGATGGAAGAGCAACCACCAGAGCAGCCCGACCACCGCGGCAACGATGCCCCAGAGGATCGCCGGGGTCCGCGACGACGACTCACCCGACAGGCCGCTGATCGTCGTGGCCGTGTTCCCCTTCGGCGTGGGCGCCGGTGGGAGCGGCAGCTGGTCGGGCGTCAGGTCGAGCTGGGCCCGGACGATGAGCCGTTGCGAGGCGGAGTACTTCGGGTTGCAGGTGGTGAGCGTCAGGGTCGCCAGGTCGTGGCCCGGGCGCGCCGGGTCGGCGGATGGGTCGAGCACGCTGATCTCGCTGGGGTCGACCACCCGCTGGTCGGTGACCTCGTACTTGAACTTCCCCTGGACCGTCACCAGCACGATCTGGTCGCCGGGCTGCAGCTGGTCGAGCTCGCCGAACGGCGCGCCGTAGGTGGTGCGATGGCCCGCGATCGCGCTGTTGCCCTCGTGCCCGGGCAGCTGGGTGGTCGGGTAGTGCCCCGGGCCCTTGCGGAGGTCGTCGACGTTCACGCCCTCCACCACGTACTGGTCGACCCCGATCTTCGGGATCCCGATCCGGGCGATCACGTCGCCCTCGGGAGGGATCGTGATCGGGCCCAGGGTGGTCGGCGCGGTGGTCGGCGCGGTCGACGTGGTCGTCGGGCCCGCGGGCGAGGTCGCCGGCGTGGCGTCCGGGTTGCGTTCCAGCGCCTGCTTGAATTGGTGCGCGAGGTCGTCCTGGGCCCGGGCCTGGTAGATCCCGGTGCCCCAGAGCTGGTAGGCGACGAACAGGAGCAGCAGGAGCCCGACCGTGACCAGCACACGGCCCACGGCCCCGAGCACCCCGCGCATGGGCGCCGAGGCTAACGGCCACGTCCCCCGGCCCCAGGCCGCCGGTTCGACCGCTTCGGGGTCGTCTTCGTAGACTCCAGCCCATCGACCGCCCGGAGGCGAGTGTGCCTGCCGTCGTCCGTCTCCGCTCCGCCGTCTGCCTCATCGGGCGCTTCCCGGCACTGGCCGGCGTCGACCTCGACGTCGCCCGTGGCGAGATCGTGCTCCTGTCGGGTGCGAACGGCGCCGGGAAGACCACGTTGCTCCGGCTGCTCGCCGGACTGGTGCCGCTGTACTCCGGGGAGGCCATCGGTGCTCGGCCACGATCTCGCCCACGACCGCCGCAGCGCTCGCCGTGACCTCGCGCTCGTCGGACACGAGACCTTCTGCTACGACGACCTCACCGTGCGCGAGAACCTCTGGTTCGCGGCGCAGGCCGCGGGACGCGACACCGCGGCCGCCGACGACGCGCTCGAGCGGCTGGGGCTGGGTCGCCAGGCCGATGTGGTGCACCGCCGCCTCTCGGCCGGGCAGCGCCGCCGCCTCGCGGTCGCGGTCGCGCTGGCTCGTGATCCGAGGCTGCTGCTCCTCGACGAGCCCCACGCCGGGCTCGACGCCGAGGGTCGCGAGGTGCTCGATGCCGTGGTGGCCGCGGCGCCGTCCGAGCACCGCACCGTGCTGCTGGCCTCGCACGAGCTCGAGCACGCCCGCGGGCTCGCCGACCGCGAGGTCGTCATCACCGCCGGACAGGCGCGGCTCGGGCCCGGCGCCGACGCCGATCGCGGGGTGGCGTGAGCGTGGGCGAGCCGGGTATCCCGGCGAGCAGCGAACGCCCAATGGAGGTGGCGTGAGCGTGAGCCTCTGGCGTGAGGTGCGGCTCGTGGCGGGAAAGGACCTCCGGATCGAGGGCCGCACCCGGGTGACCGCCCAGCAGATCGTGCCGTTCGGCCTGATCGTCCTCCTCCTCTTCGCGTTCGCGCTCGACCCCGACCGGGGCATCCTGCGCCGGGTCGCCCCCGGCCTCTTCTGGGTGACCGTCCTCCTGGCCGCGCTGCTCGCGGTCTCGCGGTCGTTCGCCATCGAGGCCGACAACGGCGCCCGTGACGGCCTGCGCCTCTCGGGGCTCGACGGTCCGGCGCTGTTCCTCGGCAAAGGTGCCGCGGTGGCGATCCAGCTGCTGGCGCTCGAGGTGGTGCTCGCCGCCACCGTCGTGCTCGTCTACGGCATCGAGCTCAACTCGCTGGTGCCGCTGGTGCTGGCGACCCTCGCCGCGACCGTCGGCGTGGCCGCCGCCGGTACCCTCTACGGCGTGCTCGCTGCGGGACTGCGGGTGCGCGAAACCCTGGTGCCGGTGCTGCTCCTGCCTGTGGTGGCGCCGGTCCTCCTCGGGGCCACCCGAGCCTGGGAAGCGGCGATCGACGGCGTACCGTCGGACGCATGGCCATGGGTCGCGCTGCTGGCGGTCTTCGCGGTGCTGTTCACCGCGATCGGGATGCTCGCTTTCGGGCCGCTCCTGGAGGAAGCATGAATTCGAGCATGAGACTGCTCAAGCCGCAGGTCAGCAAGGCGCTCGGGTGGCTGGCCTTGGCCTCGTTGATCGTGCTCACCCTCTTCGGGTTGTGGGGCGCGCCGCCCGACCGGGTCCAGGGTGACGCCCAGCGGCTCATGTACCTGCACGTGCCCGCGGCGTGGATCGCGTACCTCGCGTTCGGCGTCACCGCACTCGGGTCGGCGCTCTGGTTGTGGCCCCGCACCCGGGCCACGGTCTGGGACCGGGTCGCCGGCGCCTCCGCCGAGCTCGGCGTGATCTTCACCGCGTTGACGCTCGTCCTCGGCTCCCTGTGGGGACGCCCGGTGTGGGGCATCTGGTGGGCGTGGGACGCGCGCCTCGTCACCACCGCGGTCCTCTTCTTCCTGTACCTCGGCTACCTGGCGCTGCGCCGCATCCCCGCCACGCCGGAAGCGCGGGCCAAGCGGTGCGCGATCGCCGCGCTCATCGCCTTCGTCGACGTGCCCATCGTCCACTTCTCGGTGAACTGGTGGCGCACCCTGCACCAACAGGGCACGGTGTTCAACGAGAGCCTCAACGCCAAGATCCACGGGGTGATGGCGTTCACGCTCTGGTTCGGCGTCCTCGCCTTCACCATCCTCTTCGTGTACCTGCTCGACCGGCGCTACCGGCTCCTCGCCCTCGACGAGGACCGCGAGGACCGCGAGGTGGAACAGGCCATCGCCGAGCGGGTCGGGGCGGTGACCTCGTGAACTTCGCCGAGTACGTCATCACCGGCTGGGTGCTCACGGGCGCGGTGCTCGGCGGGTACTGGCTGTGGATCGTGCAGCGCACGAAGCGAGCGGAGCGGTCGCGAGGACCCGAGTGACGACCGTCGCCTCCCCGCCCACGGAACCGCCGGCGCCCAAGCCGCGCCCGAAACGTCGCGGGCGCTACATCGTCGCCATCGGCGGCTGCGTCGTCGCGGTCGTCGCCATCATCGTGCTGGCGGTGGTGCTGTCCCAGAACGTCGTCTACTTCCGCACCGTGAGCGAAGCGGTCAGGAGCCGCCAGTCGGAGGGCACGTCGCAGTTCCGCCTCGCCGGTGGCGTGGTCCACGACTCGATCCACCCGGTGCGCAACGGCGTCGACTTCCTGGTCACCGACGGCAAGCACACCGTCGCCGTCCATCACGACGGTGACACGCCGGCGTTGTTCAAGGACCGGGCGCCCGTGGTCGTCGAGGGCCACTGGGCATCGAAGGCAACCACGGCGCCCTTCCTGTCCGACCGCATCCTGATCCGGCACGGCGCCGACTACGAACCGCCGAAGGTGAACACCGACAAGGCACCGAATTCGTGAAGGCCGCGCTCGGATACGCGGCGGTGGCCTTCGGCGCCGGCGCCTCGGTGGTCGGAATCACCGCACTCCTCGCCGGCCTCCAGCTGCACGACGCGTTCCTGCTGCGCTTCGGTCGCCGGTGCGTGTTCGCGGTGATGCTCGCCGCGTTGGCCGCGGCCGGGGTCATGGAGTGGGCGCTGCTGACCCACGACTTCTCGCTCCGCTACGTCGCCGAGAACAACGCCATCGGCACGCCGCTGCTCTACACCATCACCGGTCTGTGGGCCGCGCTCGAGGGATCGATCCTGCTCTGGGCGGTGATCCTCGGCGGCTACCTCACGTTCGTGGCGCTGAAGTTCCGCAAGCGCGCGGCCGACCCGCTGGTCGTGATCGCCACCGTCACCGGGCTGGTGGTCGCGCTGTTCTTCTTCGCGCTCATGCTCGGGCCGGCCAACCCGTTCCGGGAGCTGTCGACGGTACCGCTCGACGGCCGGGGCCCGAATCCGCTGCTGCAGAACCACGTGCTGATGGCCTTCCACCCGCCGATCCTCTACCTCGGGTACGTCGGGTTCACGGTGCCGTTCATGTTCGGCATCGCCGCGCTCGTGACCGGCCGCTTCGGCGAGGGCTGGTTGGCCGACACCCGACGCGCCACCCTCGTCGCCTGGGGCTTCCTCACCATCGGCATCATCCTCGGCGCGTGGTGGAGCTACGAGGTCCTGGGCTGGGGCGGATTCTGGGCGTGGGACCCGGTGGAGAACGCGTCGTTGCTGCCCGTGGCTCACCGCCACCGCCTTCATCCACTCGGTGATCGTGCAGGAGCGGCGCGGGATGCTGCGGGTCTGGAACCTGTCGCTCGTCATCGCGACCTTCTGCCTCACCATCCTCGGCACGTTCCTCACCCGCTCGGGCGTGATCGACTCGGTGCACGCGTTCACGCAGTCGGACATCGGGCCATGGCTCCTCGCCTTCCTGGGCGTGGTGGCCGCGACCGGCATCGGTCTCGTCGCGTGGCGCGGCGACCTGCTGCGCGCACCGGGTCGCATCGACTCCGCGGTGTCGCGCGAGTCGGCCTTCCTGGCCAACAACCTGCTGTTCGCCGCGCTCGCGTTCGTGGTGCTGCTCGGGACGGTGTTCCCGCTCATCGCCGAGGCGTTGCGCGGGTCGCCGCCTGTCGGTGGGGGAGCCCTACTTCGACCGCATGGCCACCCCCATCGGCCTCGCGCTGCTCTTCTTGATGGCGGCGGCGCCCGCGCTGCCCTGGCGCGCCACGAGCGGCGAGGTGGTGCGGAACCGGCTGCTCGTGCCGGCGTGGATCGGTGGGCTGACGATGCTGGCCGCGGTGATCCTCGGCGCACGCGGCCTGGCCGAGATCCTCGCGTACGGGCTGGGCGCGTTCGCGACCGCGGGCATCGTGCGCCAGTTCGTGCTCGGCATCCGCGGTCGCCGGCGCGCGCTGGGCGAGTCGCGCGCGGTCGCGCTCGGGCGGGCGACGCGCTCGAACCCGCGGCTCTACGGCGGGCTGGTCGTGCACTTCGGTGTCGTGCTCATCGCGGTCGTGCTGGCGGCCTCGTCGGCGTACGGCGCGAACCGTGACGTCAAGCTGCGGCGGGGCCAGTCGACGACCGTGTCGGGCTACACGCTGACCTACCTCGGGTCGCACACCGCGCGTTCCGAGCAGAAGACCACGATCTCGGCCGACGTCAAGGTCCGGCATGGCGACCATGTGCTCGGCACCTACTCGCCGGCGATCTCGACCTATCCGAACAGCACCGAGGGGATCGGCACGCCGTCGGTGCACACCGGCCTCGTCGAGGACGTGTACCTCACCTTGGTGTCGGCGCCGACCTCGCAGCAGCGTGATCACCCTCGGCGTGCGCATCAACCCCATGATCGTGTGGCTGTGGGTCGGCGGTGGATTCATGGCCTTGGGCACGATCCTCGCGCTCTCGCCCCGCCTCCGGCGCCGGTCGCGTCCACGGCCCGCGGCCGACGCCGCGTCCGAGCCGGAACCCGAGCCACGCGATCCGGAGCCGCGCGCGGAGGTGAGCGTGTGAAGCACCCCGCTCGCATCGTCGCGCTCGCGGTCGCGCTCGTCGTCGTCGTGCTCGGCGTGGTGCTGGCGCTGAACGTCGGCAACGACCCGGAGCAGGACGCCAAGCAGAGCCACCTCGTCGGCAAGGCGGCACCGGCGTTCGACCTCCCGAACCTCAGCGGTGGGCGGGTGACGCTGGCCGACGTCGCGGGCAAGGCCACCATCGTCAACTTCTGGAACTCCTGGTGCATCCCGTGCGAGCAGGAGGCGCCGGCCCTCCAGCAGTTCTACGCCGCGCACAAGGACGACTCCGACTTCGCCATGGTCGGGATCGTGCGCGACGACACCACCGGCGACGTGCGCACCTACGTGAAGGACAACAACGTCGGGTGGACGATCGCGCTCGATCCGCAGAACGAGGCCGCGCTCGACTTCGCGACGCGTGGACAGCCGGAGACCTACGCGATCTCGCCCGGCGGCGTGGTCGCGGCGGCGAAGTACGGGCCGATGTCG
Organism: uncultured Actinomycetes bacterium; assembly: GCA_963809795.1. Taxonomy (GTDB): domain Bacteria; phylum Actinomycetota; class Acidimicrobiia; order IMCC26256; family DASPTH01; genus DASUAS01. The sequence goes on along the minus strand of CAWELN010000014.1, from coordinate 160,328 downwards.
TCGGGCGAGCTGGAGACGTTCCTCGCCGCGGCGCGAGCCTCGGAATGATCCGTCGATGGGGCCCGTGGATCGCGCTCGGGGTCGTGGTGGTGATCGCGCTCGCGGTGGTGCTGTGGCCGAACGGCGACCAGTCGAGCGCGGCGCGTGCCCAGAACCTGGAGACGCAGCTCAAGTGTCCGGAGTGCCAGGGCCTCTCGGTCGCCGACAGCCAGGCGCCGACCTCCCGCGCCATCCGGAGCGACATCAAGCGGCGGATCGCGGCCGGGCAGAGCGACGAGCAGATCCGGCAGGCCTACATCGACAAGTACGGCGACTCGATCCTGCTCGCCCCGGAGGACTCGGGTGTGAGCCTGCTCGTGTGGATCCTGCCCGTGGTCGTGGTCGCGCTGGGTGCCACGGGCATCGTGTTCGCGCTGCGTCGCAACCGTGACGAGCCGCACCTCCACGCCACCGACGCCGACGAGCGTCTCGTCGAGCGCGAGCACCGGGTCGAGGACACCGTCGATGGCTGAGCAGCTCGACCCCGAACGCCGGCGACAGCTCGAGGACGAGCGCGACTTCCTGATGCAGTCGCTCGACGACCTCGAGCTCGAGCGCGAGAGCGGTGGCATCGACGACGAGTCCTACCAGGAGCTCCACGACGACTACACCGCTCGTGCCGCCGCGGTGATCCGCACGTTGCGCGACGGCGTCGACGTCACGCCCGCACGTCCGCCCCGCTCCAAGGAGCGCACGCGCCGCCGGGTCGTGCTCGTCGCGGGCGTGGTCGTGTTCGCGGTGTTGGCCGGCGTGTCGCTCGCGTACGCCCTCGGGGCCCGCCTCCCGGGGCAGACGTCGTCGGGCAACTCGGCGGCCGCGCCGACGACGACGAACGCGGCGTCCAGGGCGCTGAAGCAGCGGATCGAGACGCTCCAGAAGCAGGTCAACGCCAAGCCCGACGACTTCGACCTGCGGCTGGAGCTCTCTCGTGCGTACGAGGAGAACGGCGACCTCGACAATGCCCTCAAGCAGTCCGACGCCGCCATCACCATCGACGCCAACCGGCCCGAGGGCCACGCCAATGCCGCCCGGCTCCTCTACCTTGCCTCGGAGCAGGTGCCGAGCAAGGACACGCAGGCGCAGCTCGTCGCCCAGGCGCTCGCCGGGTTCAACCAGGCGATCGCCGTCGATCCGAACTACCCGGACGCGTACTTCTTCCGCGCGGTGTTGTACGCGGCGACGAACGAGCTCGCCCGCTCGCAGGTCGATCTGCAGAACTACCTGGTGAAGGCACCCGCCGGCCAGTGGGCGTCGCAAGCGCGCGACCTGCTCACCAAGGTCTCGACGGCGCTCGAAGCACCGTCGACTACCGTGCCCCCGACGACGACCACTCCCCGGTCGAAGAAGAAGTAGGAGATGAAGGAGCCGACATGGCGCAACCCCCCGCGTACGAGATCGACGACTCCAAGGTCTACCGGGCGACGATCACGACCGACCGCGGCACGATCGTCGCCGACCTCGATCCGAAGATGGCTCCCAACTCCGTGAACCACTTCGTGGCGCTGGCCCGTCAGGGCTTCTACGACGGTCTGACGTTCCACCGGGTCGTGCCCGAATTCGTGATCCAGGGTGGCGACCCCGAGGGCAGCGGTCGCGGTGGTCCCGGCTACCGGTGGGAGGACGAGCCGGTGCAGGGCGAGTACACGCTCGGCGCGCTGGCCATGGCCAACGCCGGACCCAACACCAACGGCTCGCAGTTCTTCGTGTGCATCGACGACTGCACCCGCAAGCTGACCAAGGACTACAACCTGTTCGGCTACGTGGTCGACGGCATCGACGTGGCGCAGTCGACGAAGGTGGGCGACGTGATGCGCACGGTCCAGATCGAAGAGCGCGACGCGTAGCCTGGACGGCATGAGCGGCGACGCAGGGATCTTCGGGCCCGACAGCGTCGCCTGGCGCATCCACGCCGACCCGGTGATGCTCGTCGGCGGCCTGCGGGCCCTGCTCGTGCAGGCGCTGGAACCGCGGGCGATGGCGGCCGTCGACCAGCACAGCAAGTTCCGCGAAGACCCGTGGGGCCGCCTCGAGCGCACCACCAACTTCGTGGTCGCCACCACCTATGGCGACACCGCGACCGCGGAAGCCGCCGCCGCCCGCATCCGCAAGGTGCACGAGCACATCCACGGCATCGACTCCGTCACCGGGCTGCCGTACGCGGCCAACGATCCCGACCTGCTGCTCTGGATCCACGCGGTCGAGATGGAGTCGTTCCTCCTCGCCTACCGCACCTACGCCGGCCGGGTGAGTGAGGCCGACGCCGACCGGTACGTGGCCGAGATGGCGCGCGTGGCCGAGATGGTCGAGCTGCCCGTCGGCCGCGCCCCGCAGACCGAAGGCGAGCTGCACGAGTACCTGCGCTCGGTGCGGGGGTTGCGGGCGACACCGGCCGCGTTCGAGGGGCTGCGCGTCGTCATGTTCCCGCCCATGAACCTGCGGTACCGCCCGCTGTGGGCGATCCCCACCACCGCTGCGATCGCCATCCTGCCCGGGTACGCCCGCCGCCTGTACCGGATCCCGTGGTTCCCACCGGTCACGCTGCCGGTGCGCACCGGGGTGTTCGCGCTCAGCCGGGTGCTGAACCTCGTGACGCCGACGCCGCCGGCACTGCAGGCAGCTCGCGACCGAGTGCACGGGCGCGCCGCCGCGTGACGAACCATGTCGCCGTGCCGGCGAGGATCGCCCCGGCGAGCACGGCCCCGAGCACCTCGTTGGGCACGTCGAGCAGCTTGAGCGCCGACAACGCGAGCACGAGCACGAGGATCGGGCGGATGATCGCGTCGGGTGCGCGTGACGACACGTGCGCGCCGATGATCACGCCCGGGACGCTGCCGATGAGCAGCGAGCCGGTCAGGCCGAGCTCGAACTCGCCCCAGAGGAGGTGGCCGATGGCGGCGGCGAGCACGAGCGGCACCGCCTGCACGAGGTCGGTCCCGACCAGCTCCTTCGACGAGAGCGTCGGATAGAGCAACATGAGGGCGACGATCATGAGCGAGCCCGACCCCACCGACGTCATGCCCACGATGGCGCCGCCGAGCAGCCCGATGGTGAGCGTCGCGGCCCGACGCACCGGAACCCGCTTCGCCTCGTCGCCTTCCACGCCCGCGCCGCGGTGGCGGCTCAGGTACATGCGGACGACCATCGCCCCGGCCGCGATGAGCAGCACGACACCGAGGATGGTCTTGATGGAGTCGCCGACGTCGTCGCCGAGGTGGCCCACCACGTACGAGCCGAGCAGCGCGCCCGGGACCGAGCCGAACGCCAGCCAGCGCACCAGGCCGGTGTGCACGGTGCCGCGCCGGAAGTGGATGCCGCCGCCGATGGGCTTCATCACGACCGCGGCGACCAGGTCGCTCGACACCGCCGCCAGGGGCTCGATGCCGAAGCCGATCACCAGGATCGGCGTCATCAGCGCCCCGCCGCCCATGCCGGTGAGCCCGACCACGACACCCACGATGAGGCCTGCGAGGGCGATGCCGAGGTCGAGGTGCACGAGCCGTATCCCGGTAAAGGCAACTGAACTAGTCGACATTGTAGGGTTTCGGCGGGCGGGAGGTCAAGTCGGGCTGGTTCGAGGAGACGCGGGGTGAAGGTGACGGCGAAGGCCGACTACGCGGTCCGGGCCGTGCTCGAGCTCGCCGCCGCCGACGGGGGGTTGGTGAAGGCCGACCGCATCGCCGAGGCCCAGGGCATCCCCCGCCACTTCCTCGACAACATCCTCACCGACCTCCGGCGCGCCGGGATCGTCGCCACGCACCGGGGGGCCGACGGCGGCTCGCGCCTCGCCCGGCCCGCGAGCGCGATCGCGCTGGCCGACATCATGCGGGCCATCGAGGGGCCGCTCGCCGCGGTGCGCGACATCCGCCCGGAATCACTGTCGTACGACGGGCCGGCGGAGCGCCTGCCCGAGGTGTGGATCGCGGTGCGGGCCGCGTTGCGGGGCGTGCTCGAGAAGGTCACGGTGGCCGACGTCGCCGCCGGGCGTCTACCCCGACCGATCGAGCGGTTGACCGAGGACCCGGAGGCTTGGAAACCGCACTGACGGGCGTAGATTCGACGCAGGGACATCGAGCGAGGAAGAGGACATCATGGCAACGACCGTCGGCCCCACCACGCCGCTCGAGCTCGTCGAGACCGCCTACGCGCGTTACCCGCGGGCCCTCGCCGACACCCGCCGACGACTCGGTCGCCCGCTCACGTTCGCCGAGAAGGTGCTGTCCGCCCACGCCGACGATCCGTCCACCGTCGGCCTCGACCGCGGCGTCGACTACGCCGACTACCGGCCCGACCGCGTGGCGATGCAGGACGCCACCGCGCAGATGGCGCTGCTGCAGTTCATGACCGCCGGGCTGCCGACCGTGCAGGTCCCGAGCACCGTGCACTGTGACCACCTGATCCAGGCCCGGGTGGGCGCCGATCCCGACCTCAAGACCGCGCTCGACGTGAACTCGGAGGTGTACGAGTTCCTGCGCACCGTCTCGGCGAAGTACGGCATCGGCTTCTGGAAGCCGGGCTCCGGGATCATCCACCAGGTCGTGCTCGAGCAGTACGCGTTCCCGGGCGGGATGATGATCGGCACCGACAGCCACACCCCCAACGCCGGCGGCCTCGGCATGGTCGCCATCGGCGTCGGTGGCGCCGACGCGGTCGACGTCATGGCCGGCTGGCCGTTCAACACGCGGGTGCCGAAGGTCATCGGTGTGCACCTGCAGGGCGAGCTCTCGGGCTGGGCGGCGGCCAAGGACGTGATCCTGAAGGTGGCGGGCATCCTCACCGTGAAGGGCGGCACCGGCGCGATCGTCGAGTACTTCGGCCCCGGCGCCGAGTCGATCTCCGCCACCGGCAAGGCGACCATCTGCAACATGGGCGCCGAGATCGGCGCCACCTGCTCGCTGTTCCCGTACGACGCCCGCTCGGCCGCCTACCTCAAGGCGACCGGTCGCGAGGCCCTCGCCGACCTCGCCGACGCCCATGCCGAGCACCTCCGGGTCGACGCCGAGGTCCTCGACGACCCCGAGCGCTTCTTCGACCGCGTCATCGACATCGACCTCGACGAGCTCGAACCGCACCTGGTCGGCCCGCACACCCCCGACCTCGACCGCCCGATCTCCGAGGTGGGGCGTGCGGCGCGGGAGGAGGACTACCCGGTCGACATCAGCTACGCCCTCGTCGGTTCGTGCACCAACTCGTCGTACGAGGACATCGGGCGCGCCGCGAACGTCGCCCGGCAGGCGAAGGCCGCGGGTCTGAGGGTCAAGACGCCGTTGCTGATCACGCCGGGCTCGGAGCAGGTGCGGGCCACCATCGAGCGCGACGGCCTGCTCGCCGACCTCGAGGCGATCGGCGCCACGGTGCTGGCGAACGCGTGCGGGCCGTGCATCGGCCAGTGGCAACGCGACGACATCGAGAAGGGTGACCGCAACACGATCGTGTCGTCGTTCAACCGCAACTTCCCGGCCCGCAACGACGGCAACGCGGCGACGCTCTCGTTCATCGGCTCGCCCGAGACGGTCACCGCGATGGCGCTCACCGGACGCCTCGACGTCGACTTCGTGCGCGAGCCGGTCGTCGCTGACGACGGCACCAAGGTGCAGCTCGTGCCGCCGTCGGCCGACGAGCTGCCGGGCCGCGGCTTCGACCCCGGTGAGTCCGGGTTCCAGCCGCCGGCCGACGACCCGTCGAGCGTCGAGGTCGTGGTGAAGCCCGACTCCGAGCGGCTGGAGCTGCTCCAGCCGTTCCTGGCCTGGGACGGCAACGACTTCACCGGGATGCAGGTGCTGATGAAGGCGGTGGGCAAGTGCACCACCGACCACATCTCGCCGGCCGGTCCGTGGCTGCGGTACCGCGGTCACCTCACCAACATCTCGGGCAACCTGTTCATCGGCGTGAACAACGCGTTCGCGCTCGACCCGCCCGGCTCCGGCGTCGACGTGCGCGACGGATCAGTCGTGCCGCTCCCCGATCTCGCCAAGGCCTACAAGCAGGCCGGGATCTTCTGGGTCGCGATCGGCGACGAGAACTACGGCGAGGGATCGTCGCGGGAGCACGCGGCGATGGAGCCGCGCTACATGAACGGCCGGGCCGTGATCGTCCGCTCGTTCGCGCGCATCCACGAGGCGAACCTGAAGAAGCAGGGCGTGCTCGCCCTCACGTTCGCCAACCCCGATGACTACGAGCGCATCCGCCACGACGACACCGTCGACATCGTCGGGCTCGCCGAACTCGCGCCGGGCCGCCCGGTCGAGGTGCGTGTGCACCACGCCGACGGCACCACCGACACCATCAGCACCACGCACACGATGTCCGACGAGCACATCGCCTGGTTCCGCGCCGGCTCCGCCCTCAACGTCCTCCGGGGGAGCTGACCCCGGCCAGCGTGGCCAGCTCCGCTTGGCGGCCGACGTACCAGGCCCATACCCGGTCGTGGTCCTTGCTGTTTTGGATGACCCGCGACGTCGCCTCCCGGCCCAACCGGTCGACCCAGTAGCTCACGTACTGCGTGACGATCGGGCGCATCCGGTCGGCCGATGGACGCTCCAACACTCGGCGTTCGTCGCCCACCGACGACGGCGTGCCGCCGGCGCGCACGTCGCGCAGGAACTCGGGCCCCGCAGCCGCCGCGAGCGCCTGCACCGCGAAGGCGTTCAGCGACACGCCGCTCTCGGCGGCGTGGTTGCGGAGGGCGTCGCGCAACGCGGGCGCCATGCGGAGGTAGACGACAGCGGCGGACATGAGCCGACCATACGACTGCCCTGTGACATCCATCGCCGCTCGGTCGCGCCGCCGCGCGCACATTGTTGTTCCGGAGCCCGTGCTTGCACCGGCGCAAGCACGGGTGCAAGCGCATGTGCTTGCACCGGCGCTAGCAACGACTTTGGAACGACACCTCGGTGGCGCCGGACCGCTGCAACTGGAGCTCGGTGGGCTCGGCGCAGCAGAACCAGCTCTCGGTGAGGCGCGGGCGTCCGACGGTTGCGTTCGTGAGGTCGACGGGCGGCGCGCCGGCCGCGGCCCGGACCGCCGCGTAGAGGTCGCGCGCGTCGCCGTCCGCCTCGACCAGCGCCGCGACCCGCTGCTGCAGCTCGTCGACCGCCGGGTCGGCCGACCGCCACGAGAACGTCGACCGTGCCTCGTCCCAGGGACCGACGTGCGGGACGAGATCCGGATGAGTGAGGAACAGCGAACCCTTCGGGAGCAGCAGCCGCACGCTGTACTGCACCGGGTCGACGCTGCCGACCAGGTCGTGGTCGTGGACGAAGTCGAGCAACGCCACGAAGCTCTCGCGGGTGGTCCACGGCGTGAACGGCAGCCACGACGGCCGGACGTCGATGCCCGCGTCGCGCAACACGCCGACGGCGCTCCCGGCATCCGCCGTGCTGTGCCCCTTGTCGAGCCGGGCCAGCACCGCGTCGTCGACCGACTCGAATGCCGACACCACGAAGAGGCACCCGGCGTCGGCCAGCTCCGGCCAGAGGTCGTCGTGCCGCAGACCGCGATACCGGAGAACGTGCTCGACCTTGACCGTGCAGTCGAAGGTGACGTCGGGGAACCGCTCGTGCATCGCCCGCACGACGCGCCGCGAGTGCGGCGGCGCGTTCAGGAAGTCGGGGTCGCCGAAGGTGATGTGGCGCGCGCCGGCCTCGACCAGTTGCGCGATGTCGGCGAGCACCGCGTCCTCGTCGAGCCGGCGGACCCGGCCGTCGAACACCACCGGCACCGGGCAGTGTCGGCAGCGGTGCGCGCACCCGTGCGAAGCCAGCACCGCTCCGACGAGGCGCTGCTCGCTGCCGACTTCGAGCCGGGCGTAGCGGTCGAGTGGCGGCAGCAGATCGCGGGCCGGGATCGGGGCGTCCCATTCGACCGGGGTGGCGAAGTCGGTGCACTGGTCGGCATAGAGCCCGAAGCACCGCACGGGGCGATCGACGGTGCGGGCGAGGTCGCGCGCGAGGTCGCGGGCGAGGCGGGTGGCGGTGTGCATCGGGACCGAGAACGCGATCTCGTCCGCCCACGTCGCGAGCGCGACGTCCCAGTCGTCGACCGAGACGTCGACCGCGCGCACGTCGTGACCGGCTGCTCGCAGGTGGGCCGCCGCGGTACCGAGGCTGCCCGGCTGCTGGCCGAGCTCGTAGGTGGCCACCAGGAGGATGCGCACCGGTCCAGGCTAGGTGTCGATGCGGATCGCCAGCGCGTCGTGCGCCGCCCGCAGCGCGGCTTCCACGTCGGCGGGCGTCTCCCCCGCGCGAACAGGAAGCCGAGGTAGCGGTCACCTTCCGGCACCGGCACCACCCGGCGGCCACGGGGCACGGTGATCTCGAGCCCGGTGATCCCGGGGACCGCGCGCGCGGCGTCCTCGCCGTCGACCGTGCGCAGCACACCGGCGTGGGGGATGGGGAGCATCATCACGCCCGACGCCGCCGGCTCACGGGCCAGGCCGTCGAGAGGCATCCCCAGCGCGTGTCGGAGGATCACCTCCTCCAGCGCGATGCCGGCACCGAAGCGGAGGGCACGCGCGCACAACCCGCCGATCGACCGGGCCGCGACCTCGATCACCCACACGCGGTCGCCGTCGACCCGCAGCTCGGCGTGCACCGGCCCTTCGACCAGACCGATCGCGGCGCAGGCACGCGCCGCCACGTCCTCCACGCGCGCGAGCGTCGTCGGGTCGAGGCGCGACGGCGTGACGTAGATGGTCTCCTCGAAATACGGTCCCACCAGCGGGTCGGGCTTGTCGAACACCGCGAGCAGCTCGAGCTCGCCCTCGCGCAGGAGGCCCTCGACCGCGACCTCGAACCCCGGCACGTACTCCTCCACGAGCACCGGTCCGGGGGCGATGGCACCGATCCGGGCGACGGCGGCGCGCGCCGCCTCGGCATCGTCGACGCGGATCACGCCCTGACTCCCCGAGCGGTCGAGCGGCTTCATGACCCAGGGGTAGGCGAAGTCGGGCGGGGAGTCGACGACGAACCTCGGTTGCGGCACCTCCGCCCGTGCCAGCGCGGTCCGCATCGACGCCTTGTCGCGGGTGGCGGCGACCGCGGCGGGCGGGTTGTGGGGGAAGCCGAGTCGCTCGCCCGCGGTGGCGGCGGCCAGGACACCCCGGTCGTCGACCGCCACCACCGCGTCGACCGCGGCCCGTCGGTCGAGCGCCACGATGGCGTCGGCGGCCACCTCGGGGTCGTCGAGCGGCACCACCACCGCCCGATCGCCCATCCCTGCTGCCAGCGCCTGCGCCTCCTCCGAGCCGACGACCACGTCGACGCCGAGACGGGCCGCCGCCCGCACGAAATCAGGCGCCCGGTAGGTGGAGGTGGGCAGCAGGAGGAGGATCCGCGGCACGGACCTATCATGACGGCCATGGACCAAGTCCTCACCATCACCGACGAGGCGCGGGCGACAGTGCTCGATGTGCGGAACGCCGAGAGCGACCCCGCCTCGCTCGCGCTCTGGGTGGAGGTGAGCGGGGAGCAGGCCGGCGCCTATACCTACCTGATGGAGTTCCGGCCCACCGCCGAGCTCGGCGACGACGTGCTCATCCAGCACCACGACGACCTCTCGGTGGCCATCCCCCCCGACAGCGTCGAGCTGCTGCGGGGTGCCACGCTCGAGTTCAACGGCGGCATGGTGATGCAGAACCCGAACCGGCCGCTGCCTCCGGGTGCGCGCGTCGCCGACCGGCCGGACGCCGATCTCTCGGGCGAGGTGCCGCAGCGGGTGATCCAGGTGCTCGAGGAGCAGATCAACCCCGCGATCGCCTCGCACGGCGGGTACGCCGAGCTGGTGGCGGTCGAGGACTCGATCGCCTACCTCCGCCTGTCCGGCGGATGCCAGGGCTGCGGCATGGCCTCGGTCACGCTGAGCCAGGGCATCGAGGTGGCGATCCTCGACTCCGTCCCGGAGATCACCGAGGTGGTCGACGTCACCGACCACGCATCGGGCGACAACCCGTACTACGAAGCGGCGAAGAAGTAACTAGCCCGCACTCGCGGAGAACCGCTGCGCGTCGTCGGCCGCGTAGTGCGCGACGGTGCTGTCGGCATCCGCGTGCTGACGGATCGACGCCAGGATCTCCGGCAGCGCGGCCGCGGGGATCGCGCAGGTCATCTCCGTCGGCGGCATGCCGGTGCGCACGCGACTGAGCGCGCACCCGACGCTGGCCGCCGGCACACCTTCCTCCTTGGCCACCGCGACGATGTGGCACTGCGGCTTGCCCTCGATGCGCAGGCGTGGGATCGCGTCGGACAGCACCATGAGCTGACGTCCGGTGAGGCGCAGGAACACGACGTCGGGATCGACCGGCGTCTCGGCCAGCGGCCCGTAGGTGACGGCGCCCGGCTTCTCGTGCACCACCGGGATCTCCGGGACGACGTCCATGGTGACCCAGCCCGAGTCGAGGAGCGCGGCGACGTCGGAGTTGCCCGCCACCTCCTCGAGTGACTTGAACCCGTGGGTGACGCTCCCGACGCTGCAGTTGCCGTGGTCCTCGGCGACGGTGCCGAACGTGCGGTCGGCGGCCTTCATCCAGAAGACGCAGCCCGCGGGCACGCGGCCGGTGCGGCCGTCGGGGAGCGGCGCCGGCATCGGCTCGTCGAACATCGCGACGCCGGGGAGGGGCGCGTCGGAGAAGGTGATCGCCAGCGGGGCGGTGTTGAGGTGCAGGATCTCGGTGAGGTCGGCGGCGAGGGCCGACCAGTCGTTGGTCATGGGCGGCAGCTTACCGACGGAGTCCGCGCAGCGATTCGACGACGATCGGGAACGCGTCGACGAACGCGTCGACGTCGGCATCGGTCGACGACCACCCGACGCTGGCCCGCAAGGAGCGATCGGCGTCGACGCCCATCGCGGTGAGCACCGGCGACGGCTCGAGCGACTCGCTCGAGCACGACGAGCCCGAGTGCACCGCCACCCCGCGCTGGTCGAGCGCGAGCAGGATCGGCTCGGCCTCCACGCCGTCGATGCCGAGGCAGACGAGGTGGGGGAGGCAGTCGGACGGGTCGCCGAAGCGCTCGACCCCGGGCACGCGCGCGACCGCTTCGCGCGCCAGTCGCTCCGAGAGCGTGCGCTCGCGACGGTCGTCGTCGCCCGCGTCGAGCGCGTCGGTCGCGGCGGCGCCGAAGCCCACGATGGCGGGGACGTCCTCGATGCCGGCCCGCCGCGCCCGTTCCTGCGCGCCACCCACCAGGAACGGCGGGAAGCGCAACCCGCGCCGGATCAGCAGTGCGGCCGCGCCCTTGGGCCCGCCGAACTTGTGGCCGGTGACCGAACAGAGGTCGGCGCCCAACCCGCCGAAGTCGACGGCGACGTGGCCGGCCGCCGCGCAGGCGTCGACATGCACGACGACGTCGCGGGCCCGGGCCTCCTCGACCACCGCGGCCGCCGGTTGCAACGTGCCCACCTCGTGGTTGGCCAGCTGCACGGACACCAGCACCGTGTCGGGCCGGATGGCCGCCGCGACCTCGGCGGGATCGAAGCGACCGAGCCGGTCGACGCCGACGGTGGTCACCTCGGTCGCGCCGCGCGCCACCGAATCGAGGACCGACGAGTGCTCGACCGCGGTGGTGACCACGTGTGCGGCGCCGCCCCGCGCCAGCGCGCCCCACACCGCGGTGTTCACCGCCTCGGTGCCGGTCGCGGTGAACACGACCTCGCGCGGCCGGGCGCCGAAGCGCGCCGCCACCTGCTCGCGCGCCGACTCGACCGCCACCCGGGTGGCGTGTCCCTCGGCGTGCAGCCGGCCGGGGTCGGCGTGGTGGTCGCGTAGGTAGGGGAGCATCGCCTCGAGCGCGACCGGTCGCAACGGCGAGGACGACGCGTGGTCGAGGTAGGCGCGCGCCACGCCGGCGTCCTTCAGCAACCCGCCGTCAGACGCGCGCGACGCAGTGATCGCCGCCGTCGGGGCGGCTGGTCTCGAACTGCGGCGACGTCTCGCCGTAGAGGCCGGCGAGCATCCCGCGGATCATCCCCCGGTCCAGCGCGCACACCACGTGCGGGTACCGCTGCGCGGTCTCGCCGAACGGGCAGCACTCGGACACGATCGCCAGGCGACCGTCACGCGCCTCGGTGTGCGCCGCGAAGCCGTGGGCGGTGAGCGCATCGGCCACCGCGGCGAGCGCGGCGCGCACCGACCGGTGACCCTCGGTGGGATCCATGCGGGCGGCGAGCGTCGTGCCGTACTGGAACCCGACCTCGTCGGCCAGCGCCTCGGCCTGCGCGGGGCCGAGCGCGTCGAGCGCCCGTGCGAGGAGACCACCGAGCAGGTCGTCGTGCTTGAGTGGGAGCGCGAGCGTCGCGTCGAGCGGACCGGCGAGGTAGCGCTTCGACGGGCGACCGGCGGCGCGCGCCGGGCCGTCGACCGTGGGCTTGGCGATCTCGACCACCAGGTAGCCGCCACCGGTGAGCTTCTCGAGGTGGTGGCGGGCGACGTTCGGGTGCAGGTCGAACTGCTCGGCCACGGCACCGGCGGTGACGCCGGCGGCGCCGGCGTCACGGGCGAAGAGGTAGATCTCGCGCCGCGTCGGGTCGCCGAACGCGTTCGTGACCGCGCTCACCACCGAGTTGAACTCGTCTGCGGTGAGGGCTTCCGATTCCATCGGACGTATTCTACCTATGCCGGTAGTGGAAATCCTCTGGAGCCGCCGCATGCCCGCTGCCAAGCCGGAAGTGCTCGACGTGCAGGCCGCCCTGGCGGCGGTCGAGGAGCCCGAGCTGCGCCGATCGGTCGTGGAGCTGGGGATGGTCAAGGGCGTGGCCGTCGACGGCCGTACCGCGGTGGTGGCGCTGGCGGCCCCGCTCCCGGGCGACGCCCCCCGGGCCGAGCTCTCCCGCCGGATCGTCGAGGCGGTGGGCCGGGTTCCCGGGATCGAGCGGGTCGACGTCGACCTCCGCGACATGGACGACGACGAGATCGTGGCCCTGGGCCGCCTCCTCAAGGGCGTCGCCCCGCCCAACCCGCTGCAGGTGCTCGACGCCGCCGCCGCCCAGCAGCCCCCGGCCCGGGTGAACCCGTTCACCGACTCCCGCACCCGGGTGCTGGCGGTGTCGTCGGGCAAGGGCGGGGTCGGCAAGTCCTCGGTCACCACCAACCTGGCGGTGGCGCTCGCCGACCGGGGTCGCCGGGTCGCCGCGGTCGACGCCGACGTGTGGGGCTTCTCCATGCCGCGGATGCTCGGCATCTCCGCGCCGCCCGGGCTCATCGACGACGTCATCATCCCGCCCGAGGCGAACGGGGTGCGCCTCATCTCGATGGGCTTCTTCGCCCGCGAGGACCAGGCCGTCATCTGGCGCGGCCCGATGCTGCACAAGGCGCTCGAGCAATTCCTCACCGACGTCTACTGGGGCGAGCTCGACTACCTGGTCGTCGACATGCCCCCGGGCACCGGCGACATCTCGCTGTCGATCGCGCAGTTCCTCCCCCGCGCCGAGGTGCTCGTCGTCACCACGCCGCAAGCGGCCGCCCAGCGGGTGGCCCAGCGGGCGGCGGCGATGGCGGAGAAGGTCGACCTGCAGGTGATCGGCGTGATCGAGAACATGTCGTGGTTCACCGGCGACGACGGCAAGCGCTACGAGCTCTTCGGCGCCGGCGGTGGCGAGGAGCTGGCCGGCGAGCTGGAGGTGCCGCTGCTCGCGCAGATCCCGCTGGTGCCCGAGCTCCGCGTCGGTGGTGACGTCGGCCGGCCCATCGTCGCGGTCGATCCCGAGGGTGAGGTCGGGCAGGTCTTCCGGGCGCTGGCCGCACGCCTCGACACCGAGCTGGCGCCGAAGCGGATCTACAACCCGGAGCTGAAGCTCAACTGAGCTCGGCGAGCAACTCCCGGCGCACCGCATCGTCGGCGCGGTAGGGGATGTAGAACGACAAGCGGGTGGCGACGTCCCACCGTTCGCGCAGTTGGCGCGCAACCGTCTTGACGTCGCCCACCGCGGCGAACGTGCGGACGACGTCGTCGTCGATGACGTCGGCCATCTCCGTCCACTTGCCTTCCTTCGACATGCGGGTGAGCTCGGGCTGGAGATCGCCCCACCCGTGGTGCTCGAGCACGCCGCGGTAGGCGGGGGTCGACGCGTAGAACGCGATCTGCTCCTTGGTGCCGCGGATGGCCGCCTCGAGCTCCTCGTCGTTCCGCCCGACGCAGGTGAACGCGGGCCCGGCGACGGTGAATCCCTCGAGGGAGCCGGCACCACCGGCGAGGCGGCCGCGCTCCAGCGCCGGGATCGTCACCTCGCGGAGGTACGACGGCGTCGTGAACGCGTGGAAGAAGAACCCGTCGCACACCTCGCCCGCGACCTCGGTCATGAGCTTCCCGACGCCGGCGAGGAACACCGGCGGCGGACCCCACTCGTGGGGTGGGGGTGAGAAGAAGGGCGTCATCAGCGTGTGCGTGTAGAAGTCGCCGCGGAAGTCGAGCTTGACGCCGTCCTGCCAGCTCGCCCAGATGGCGCGCAACGCAGCGACGAACTCGCGCATGCGGGGCGCGGGATGCGACCAGGGCATGGAGAAGCGCCGCTCGATGTGCGGCTTCACCTGCGACCCGAGCCCGAGCACGAAGCGCCCGTGCGAGTACCGGGCGAGGTCGAACCCCGTGTTGGCGAGCGTCATCGGCGTGCGGCCGAACGCGATCGCGATCGACGTCCCGAGCGTCACGTGCTCCGTCGCCTCCGCGGCCAGCAGCACCTGCAGGAACGGGTCGTGCTGGGTCTCGCCGGTCCAGAGCCCCGCGTAGCCGGCCGCCTCGCTGGCCGCGGCCGCCGCCTGGACGTGGTCGAAGCCGCCGCCCATCGTGCCGTCGATGAGCACGTCAGCCCCGTTCGATCAGCGAGGCGCGGAGCAGCTCGAGCTCACCGGCGGTGAAGCCGTGATCGAGGAGATAGGGCTCGAAGCCGCCGTGCTCGGCGCGCAGCCACTCGAGCACCTCGCGCATCGTCTCCGCGTCGGCGGTCATGAAGCGGTCGGCGGGGGCGCGGCCGGTGCCCTCGGCCCGCTTGTGGGCGCGGGCGCGTAGCTCGTCGAGCGCCGCCGAGGTCTGCGCGTAGTCGTCGACGATCTCTTCGTCGTCGACCTGCAGCAGACCGAGCACGGTGGCGGCGATGAGCCCGGCGCGGTCCTTCCCGGCCGCGCAGTGGAACACCAGTGGGTGATTGGCCGGCTCGGCGATGATCTGCATCACCTCGACGAACTGCGATCCCGCGCTCTCGAGGATGAAGCGGTAGAGGTCGACCAGCGTCATCGTCTCCCACTCGAACCCCGACTCCTCGCGCTTCGCCGGGTCGATGAGCGGCACGTGGTGGATGGTGGCGCCGGCCTCGCGCATCGGGTGGTTGGGGTACGCATCGACCTCGGTCACGCCGCGCAGGTCGACGACCGTGCGCACGCCGCGCTCGTCGACCAGGTGCTCGACGTCGGCCGCGTTCACGTGCGCGAGCGAATCGCTGCGGTACACGCGCCCGCTTCGCACCGGACCGTCGGGCGTGTGGTGCCCCCCGAGGTCGCGGAAATTGACGTACCCGGAGATCGATTGGGGAGACGTGTCGGACATGAGCGGAGACTATGCCCGGTAGTCTCCGGCCCATGCACGTGCTGGTGATCGGGGGCACCGGACCGACCGGCATCCCGCTCGTCCAGGGCCTGCTCGACCGTGGCCACCGCGTCACCATCCTGCACCGCGGCACCCACGAGCGGCCGGAGACGCCCGACGCGGTCGAGCACCTGCACACCGACCCGTTCGACGAGGACGCCCTGCGCGCCGCGCTGGACGGTCTGACGTTCGACGTCACGTACGCGATGTACGGGCGGCTGCGGATGATCGCCGGGGTGTTGCGCGGCCGCACCGGGCGGGTGGTCTCCGTGGGTGGCGTACCGGCCTACCGCGGCTGGATGAACGCGTGGCTGTACGACCCGCCCGGCCTGCCGGTACCGGTGGGCGAGGACGCGCCGACCGTCGACGCGCCGGGGGACGACGAGAAGGGCTTCCGGATCGTCCGCACCGAGGAGGCGGTGTTCGCCGCCCACCCCGACGCCACGCACTTCCGGTACCCGTACGTGTACGGCCCGTACCAGCTGACCCCGCGGGAATGGATCGTCGTGCGCCGCGTCCTCGACGGGCGCGAGCGCATCGTCGTCGCCGACGACGGCCTCACGCTGCACCACCACGGCTACACCGAGAACATCGCCCACGCGCTCCTGCTGGCGCTGGAGCAGCCCGAGGCCGCCGCGGGGAAGATCTTCAACATCGCCGACGAGGAGGTGCTGTCGGTGCGGCAGGTCGTCGAGATCCTGGCCGCGGCGCTCGACCACCGGTTCGAGATCGTGTCGATGCCCTACGACCTCGCGGTGCCCGCCCGGCCACTCCTGGCCCAGCCGCTCCCCACCCACCGGGTGCTCGACCTCACGCGGGTCCGCACCGACCTCGGGTACCACGACCGGGTGCCCGCCCGCGAGGCGTTGGCCCGTACCGCCCGCTGGCTCGTCGCCCACCCGATCCACGGCTCCACCGAGGAGCTCACGCTCACGGACCCGTTCGACTACGCGGCCGAGGACCGCCTGATCGACGCGTGGACCGCGGCACGCGCCACCGTGCCCCCGTTCGAGTACGACCCGGAGCCGCGCTACGGGCTCGCGTACAGCGGGCCCGGAGGCCGCCCCCGGTCCCGGCCCGAGTTCGAGGCCTGAGCGTTCGCAGGCGGCCACTAGATTGCGCGCCATGGAACTTCGCATCGGTGTCGTGCACACGGCCAAGGAGCTCAACCTGGAGCTCGACGGATCCGCCGAGGAGATCGTCGGCACCATCGACAAGGCCATGGCCGACGGCGCGCCGATGATCTGGGTCACCGACACGAAGGGTCGGCGGGTCGGCATCCCCTCGTCGCGCATCGCCTACGTCGAGATCGACGAGGACGGCGCGAACAAGCGAGTCGGGTTCGGGCGCTAGCGCCGCCGGCGACGTGACGTGACGTGACGTGATGGGCCCGGCGCCCGCACTGCTCGATCGCCGGCTGCTGTTCTTCACCGGCAAGGGCGGTGTCGGCAAGAGCACCGTCACCGCCGCCACGGCCCTGCTCGCGGCCGAGCACGGCAAGCGCGTCCTCCTGGTGGAGGTCGACGCCAAGAACAACCTGACCGCACTGTTCGAGCACGCACCGGTCGGCTTCGAGCCCCGTCAGGTGCACCCGGGCGTCTACGCGATGCAGATGGACACCGAGGCGTCGTTGCGCGAGTACCTCAAGGTCCAGGCCAAGGTGCCGGTGTTCGGGCGCATCGGGCCCATGGCGCGCGCGTTCGACTTCGTGGCCACCGCCGCGCCGGGGGTGAAGGAGATCCTCACCGTCGGCAAGGTGTGCTGGGAGCTGCGCGAGTCGCTCGCCGGTCGCGCCGACTGGGATCTCATCGTGGTCGACGCCGCCGCCACCGGTCACGTGGTCAGCCAGCTCGACGCGCCGGGCGCGATCCAGGAGCTGGTGCAGGTGGGACCGATCCGCAACCAGACCGGATGGATGGTCGACCTGCTCTCCGATCCGTCGCTCACCGCGCTCAACGTCGTCACGTCACCGGAGGAGATGCCGGTCAACGAGACCATCGAGCTGGTCGCCACCGCGCGCCAGGAGCTCGACGTGCCGCTCGGTGTCGTGATCGTGAACCGGGTCCTCCCCGAGCTGTTCACCCACGCCGACGAGGCGGTGTTCGACGCCTTGCGCGAGCCGGGACCGGACGAGCTGCTGCACGAGCGGGCCGGTCAGGGTGCGACCGCGGTGCTCGACGCCGCGCGCCTCGCGGTCTCGATGCGCCGGAGCCGGTCGGTGCACCTCGCCCACCTGCGCGAGGAGGTCGACCTGCCGTTGCTGCTGATCCCGTACCTGTTCGTCCGCGACCACGGGCTGCGGGTCACCCGCATGGTGGCGGAGGCGCTGGGCCAGGAGTTGGCGTGAGCGTGAGCGAGCCGGGTATCCCGGCGAGTAGCGAACGCCCAATGGAGGCGGCGTGAGCGACGAGGCTCCGTCGCTCGCCGCGCTGCTGTCCACCCGCGAGGTGGTCGTCTACTGCGGATCGGGCGGCGTGGGGAAGACGTCGGTGGCGGCGGCGTCGGCGCTCACCGCGGCGGCGCGCCTCGGCGGCAAGGTGCTCGTGCTCACCATCGACCCCGCCCGGCGCCTGGCCGACGCACTCGGGCTCGAGGCGTTCGGCAACGTGGCGCGCCGCGTCCCGCTCGACGTGTACACCGAGCTCGGGGTCGAGCCGCGGGGTGAGCTGTGGGCGGCGATGCTCGACACCAAGCGCTCGTGGGACGAGCTGGTCTTGCGGCACGCACCCGACGAGGCGACCGCGTACCGCATCCTCGACAACCGGATGTACCACAACGTCACCAGCCGGTTCGTGCAGAGCCACGACTACATCGCGATGGAGCGGCTGTACGAGATCCATGCCAGTGGCGAGTACGACCTCATCGTCATCGACACACCGCCCACGCGGAACGCGATCGACTTCCTCGACGCGCCGGCGCGCATGGCCGAGTTCTTCGGCGGTCGATTGCTGCGCTGGATCACCATGCCCTACCGCATCGGCGGTGGCCGCGGCGGGCGCATGTTCAACGCCGCCAGCCGGCCCTTCTACCAGATGGCCGACCGCGTGCTCGGGAGCCAGTTCCTCCAGGACATCGCCGAGTTCTTCCTCAACTTCCAGTCCATGTACGGCGGGTTCGTGGAGCGGGCGCAGTCGGTCGAGCAGCTGCTGCACGACCGGCGCACCACGTTCGCGGTCGTGACCACGCTCGAGGGCGCACCGTTGCGCGAGGCGGAGACGTTCTGCCGCGAGCTCGCGACGCGCGGGTTCGACCTCGGGGCGCTGGTCCTGAACAAGGTGTTGCCCGACTACCTCCTGTCGCCCGACGGCGAGCACGCCGCCGACGTGCTCGGTCGCGACCACGACACGCTCGCGCGGGAGCTGGCGAAGGCGGACGGTGGGGCCGACGGTGAGCCCGACGGCGTGCTCGGCGACGTCAAGTCCACGGCCCGCGTGCTCCGCACGCTCGCCGACTCGTTCCACAACTACGAGGTCGTCGCCCGGCGCGAAGCCGAGCTGCGCACCGAGCTGAGCCGGCTGGCGCCCCCGGGACCCGAGGTCGTGGTGAGCGTCCCTGCCTTCGACGCCGACATCGCCGACGTGCGCGGCCTGGCCCGCATCGGCGAGGTGCTGTTCGCCCACGGTGCGCCGGTGGTCCCGGGCGCCGGTGGGGGCGCCGGTACGATCCCCCCGTGACCACGTTCTTCGAGCAGGCGCGCACCAAGACCGCCCTCTGGGGCGAGTCGTTGCGGCACGTGCAGCGCCTGGCGGCGTCCTGGCAGGCGCTCTCCGACCTCTGCTTCTCCGACCTCCTCCTGCTGGCCCCGGTGGTGGGGGAGGACGGCAGCCGCTCGGTCGTGCTGGCCCAGGTCCGGCCGACCACCGGCCAGACCGTCTACCCGACCGACCTCGTGGGTGCGGTGGTCGACGAGGTGGCGCGGCCCCTGGTCGCACGCGCCTTCCGCACCGGCGAGGTGGTCGAGGGCGACTCGCAGCTGCTCGGGTCGTCGGAGCGCGCGCAGGTGCAGTGCATCCCCGTGCGGCACGCAGGGTCGGTGATCGCGGTGGTCACCCGGGAGACCCGTCCCACCCTCGGGCGCAACCTCGGCGAGCTGGAGCAGTTCTACCTGGCGACCTTCGACCGCTTCGCGGCGATGATCGCCGAGGGCAGCTTCCCGTTCCGCCAGGACGACGACGAGTTCGAGGACGCCCCTCGGGTGGGCGACGGCGTGGTGCTGCTCGATCCCGACCTGCGGGTGCGCTTCGCCAGCCCGAACGCGGTGAGCTCGATGCACCGCCTCGGCATCCACTCGTACACGTCGGGCCTGCACCTGGCGGAGATGGGGTTCGACCAGGATGCGGTCGACGTCGCCATCCGCGCCCGGCTGCCGGTCACCGAGGAGATCGAGCGGGGCGAGACCTCGCTCCTGGTGCAGGCGATCCCACAGCTGATGGGCGGCCGGGTCGTCGGCGTGCTCGTGCTGCTGCGCGACGTCACCGACCTCCGCCGGCGTGACCGGCTGCTGCTCTCCAAGGATGCGACCATCCGGGAGATCCACCACCGGGTGAAGAACAACCTCCAGACCATCGCCGCCCTGCTGCGGCTGCAGGGCCGGCGCCTGCAGTCACCCGAGGCGCAGGCGGCGATCGAGGAGTCGGAGCGACGGATCCGCTCGATCGCCATCGTGCACGAGACGCTCTCGCGCGACGCCGGCGACGTCGTGCGCTTCGACGACATCGTGCAGCCGCTGGTGCGGGTGGTGGCGGAGACCGTCACCGGGCCCGACCGCGACCTGCGCCTCGCGGTCGAAGGTGACGCGGGGATGTTGCCGGGCGACCTCGCCACGCCATTGGCGGTCGTGCTCAACGAGCTCATGCAGAACGCGGTCGACCACGCCTTCGTGTCGGACGGGCGCACCTCCGGCACCATCTGCGTGCAGCTCGCGCGCGACGACGGTCAGCTGCTGGTCGACGTGGTCGACGACGGCGTGGGCCTGCCGCCCGGGTTCACGGTGGAGCAGTCGGGTGGCCTCGGGCTCTCGATCGTCCACACGCTGGTCACGAGCGAGCTGGGCGGCACCATCGAGCTGCGCAGCGACGCCGGGACGCGCGTGCACCTCATGGTGCCCCTGCGCAAGACCGGGAACGCGACCCTCTAGCTAGGCGACCCTTCAGCTCCGCTTCAGCCGACCATCCGCTGCTTGGCCAGCCAGGCCTTGCGCAGCTTCCGGCGCTCCTCCTCGGTGAGACCGCCCCAGATGCCCGCCTCCTGGTTGGTGGCGAGGGCGAACTCGAGGCACTCGTCGCTGACCGCGCACGCGGTGCAGATGCGGCGGGCGGTCTCGATCTGCTCGACCGCGGGGCCACTGCTGCCGATGGGGAAGAAGACGTCGGGATCGGAGTCTCGGCAGGCCGAACGCGTACGCCACGCGCTGACGTCCCAATCGTGCGTGCGTACCCAGGTCAGTGCCAACGCTCTTCCCCCGTTCGGTGACTCGGTCGAACTGTCCCAATTCGGCGTCCCCGGGCGAGCCTCGAGGCGCTCTGGTTTCGAGACTATTGAGGCTCGTTGGTCCGCGCAAGGGGCTGACCAGGAATTTCGCGCTTCCCGGCAGCCGGTGGCATGGTGGGTGGGATGCTCGTGCTCGCGCACCGCGGCGCCAACCGGCAGGCGCCCGAGAACACCGTTCCCGCCATGGTGCGGGCGCTCGAGGTCGGTGCCGACGGCGTGGAGCTCGACGTCCACCGCACCGCCGACGGCGCGCTGGCGGTCCGCCACGACGTGGAGACCCCGGTCGGGCCGGTGACCCGGCTCACCCGGGCCGAGCTCGCGGTCGCCCTGCCCGAGGTCCCGGTGCTCGAGGAGGTCCTCGATGTCTGCCGGGGCCGGCTGGTCAACGTCGAGATCAAGGACCCGGACCCGCGGGCGGTGGACGCGCTGGTCGCCCTCCTCGAGGCCCGGGGCGGGGCGGACACGGTGTTGGTGTCGTCGTTCCACCTCCCCGCCGTCGACCGGGTGCGCGACCTGGCGCCTGACGTCCCTTCCGCCTTCCTGTCGTTCGGCCTCGATCCCCTCGAGGCCCTCGACACCGCCCGCGAGCACGGCCACGACGCCCTCCACCCCGACGTGTGGACGCTGCTGCAGGGCGACCCGAGGGAGGTGGCCGAGCGGGCGCACGGGGACGGCATGCGGGTGAACGTGTGGACGGTGAACGAAGCCGACCAGCTGCTGCGCCTCCGCGACGCCGGCATCGACGGCGTCGTCACCGACGTGCCCGACCTCGCCCGCACGGTGCTCAGGGCGTGACGACGGTGAGGCAGTCGGGGCGGTGGCTGATCTCGAGCTGCTCCACCTCGCCCAGGTAGTCGCCGTCGACCTGCCAGGGGAACGGAGCCTCGCCGCTGACCGACACGCTCCCGACGTCGGGGACCTGCACGATCTCGGGCGAGGTGGCCAGGAAGTGAATCGTGCCGACGGCCGAAGCGGCCGCCCGCAGCACCAGCGGGAGCCGCAGGCTCGTCAGCACGGTGACGGTGAGCGCGGCGTCGAGCGACGCGTCCGGCGCGATGTGCAGCGGGCGGTGGCCGACGTACGTGTACGGGTCGGAATTCGAGATCACCGCGTAGGGCCCGAGCGCGACCACGTCGTCGCCGGTGGCTGTGCCGGGGGCGGTGGCGGTGGCGGTGGCGGCCCGGAACCGGATCCGCGACGCGCGGTCGTAGTGGCGCAGCCAGGTGTCGATGGTCGCGACCGCGAAGGCGGGGTGGGCGAAGTGCCGCTTCAGGTAGGAGCGGGCCTCCATGCGGCGGATGATGGCGGCGTCGAAGCCGACGCCGAGGTGGAACAGGAAGGGCCGCTCGACCTGCGCGGGTGACACCGCCGCGCCGAGTCCGATGCGGCGGTGTGACCCGCGTCGGAGCGACTCCACCAGCTGGTGGGCGGCGTCCTCGGGGCCGTAGGCGACCCCGAGGGTGCGCGCGAACACGTTCGTGGACCCGCCGGGCAGCGGCGCCAGGGCCACCGCGGACCCGGCCAGCCCGCCGGCGGCCTCGTTGAGCGTGCCGTCGCCGGCGAGGACGGCCACGACGTCGTAGGCCTCCCGCACCGCATCCCGCGTCAGCTCGACCGCGTGACCCCGGCGCGTCGTCTCCACCGTGTCGGTGGCGAAGGCCTCGCGCAGGATGCGCTCCACGCCGACGCGCGCGCGGGTGGTCACCGACGACGCGGCCGGGTTGACCACGAGGAGCACGCGCACGGCGGCGAACCCTATCGTCAATGCGTGAACGCCCCGCGGGTGAACGCCCGGCACGAGCCCCGTCCCGCCGCCCTGCGCGCGCTCGACCGGGAGATCGTCGGGTGCCAGGCGTGCCCCCGCCTGGTGGAGTGGCGCGAGCAGGTCGCCCGGGAGAAGCGGGCGTCGTTCCGTGACGACGACTACTGGGGCCGGCCGGTCACCGGGTTCGGTGATCCGCACGCGCGGGTGCTCATCGCCGGCCTCGCCCCCGCCGCGCACGGGGCCAATCGCACCGGCCGCGTGTTCACGGGCGACCGCTCGGGCGACTTCCTGTTCGCATCGTTGTTCCGCACCGGGTTCGCCAACCAGCCGACCGCCACCTCGGCCGACGACGGCCTCGCCCTGCGCGACGCCTACATCAGCGCCGCGGTGCGGTGCGCGCCGCCGGCGAACAAGCCCACGCCGGCCGAGCGCGACCGGTGCCAGCCGTTCCTGGAGCGGGAGCTCGCCCTGCTGGGCTCGGTGCGCGTCGTGGTCGTGCTCGGCGCCTTCGCCTACGAGGCCATCGGCCGGGTGCTGGCGGCGGCCGGCGCCGCGCTCCCGGTGCCGCGCCCGAAGTTCGCCCACGGGATGGAGGTGCCCACGGCGCGGGCCGTGGTGCTGGGTTGCTACCACCCGTCGCAGCAGAACACGTTCACCGGTCGGCTCACACCGCCGATGCTCGACGCGATCTTTGCCCGGGCCCGCGAGCTGGCCGGCGCGGTACCCTCGCGCCCGTGACCGGGTCGAAGGGAAGTCGACTGCTCGAGGGCGTCTACGTCCCGCTCATCACCCCGTTCGCGGCCGACGGCTCGGTCGCCCTCGACGCGGTCGAGCGCCTGAGCCACGAGTACCTCGACGCCGGCTGCGCCGGCATCGTCGCCCTCGGCACCACCGGCGAGTCGTCGGCGCTCGATGCCGCCGAGCAACGCGCGGTGATCGACGGCTGCGCCCGCGCCTGCGCCGCGCACGACGCGCAGCTGATCGTCGGCGCGGGCACCAACAGCACCGCCAAGACCATCGCCGCGGTCGAGGCGCTCGCGGGGACGCCGGCCCTGGTCGCCGCGCTCATCGTCGTGCCCTACTACGTGCGCCCCTCCGACGCCGGCGTGGTCGCGCACTTCCGGGCGGTCGCCGAGGCCAGCCCGGTGCCGGTCGTCATCTACAACATCCCCGTCCGCACCGGCCGCAACCTCGGGCCCGCGGGGATGCTCGAGCTGGCGCGCCACCCCAACATCGTCGGGGTGAAGCAGGCCGTCGGTGCACTCGACTCCGACACGCTGGAGATCCTCGCCGGTGCGCCGCACGAATTCTCGGTGCTCGGCGGCGACGACCCGTTCCTCTTCCCCACGGTGCTGATGGGGGGCGCCGGCGCCATCTGCGCCAGCGCGCACGTCCTCACCGAGCGCTTCGTGGCGATGACCGACTGCGGGCTCGCGGCCAAGGTCGACGACGGGCGGGCGCACGCCGACGCGCTGCTGCCGGTCGTGCAGGCCTGCTTCGCCGAGCCCAACCCGTCGGTGTTCAAGGGAGTGCTCCACGCGCAGGGTCGCATCCCGACGCCCGACGTACGGCTCCCGCTCGTCGCCGCGTCGGCGGGTGCGATCGACGGGGCGATGGCGGCCGTACGGGCCGCCCAATAGAATCGGCACGCTCCCGTTCCGTTTCTCGAACGCGCCCCCGGAGACCCCGCATGACCGGCACCCTGAGCGTCCGCGCGCAGGATCGCGCCTACGAACGCCGGTGGTGGATCCTCGCCGTCCTCTGCTTCAGTCTCCTCGTGATCGTGCTCGACAACACGATCCTGAACGTCGCGATCCCCACGATCGTGCGCGACCTCGACGCCACCAACAGCCAGCTCCAGTGGATGGTCGACGCGTACACGCTGGTGTTCGCGGGTCTGGTGCTCACCGGCGGCAGCCTGGGCGACCGCTTCGGCCGGCGGGGCGCGCTGCAGCTCGGCCTGGTGATCTTCGGTCTGGGGTCGTTGGCGTCGGCGTTCGCGAGCACGTCGGAGCAGCTGATCGCGACGCGCGCGTTCATGGGCATCGGCGGCGCGTTCATCATGCCGGCGACGCTGTCGATCATCACCAACGTGTTCCCCGCCACGGAGCGGGGCAAGGCCATCGGGGTGTGGGCGGCGACCGCCGCCCTCGCCGGCGTGCTCGGGCCGCTGACCGGGGGCTTCCTGCTCGAGCACTTCTACTGGGGTTCGATCTTCCTGGTGAACATCCCGATCGTCGTGGTGGGCATCCTCGCCGGGATCTTCCTGATCCCGACCTCGAAGGACCCGTCGGCCCCCAGGCTCGACCCGATCGGCGCGGTGCTCTCCATCGTCGGTCTCACCGTGCTGCTCTACGGGATCATCGAGGCGCCGCAGCACGGCTGGGGTGATCCCACGATCCTCGGGTGCATCGCGCTGGGCTTGGCGGTGCTCGGCGGGTTCCTCTCGTGGGAGGCGCACACCGACCACCCGATGCTCGACGTGCACTTCTTCAAGAACCCGCGCTTCACCGCCGCGAGCTTGGGCATCACGATGGTGTTCTTCGCCATGTTCGGCGCGACGTTCCTGCTCACGCAGTACTTCCAGTTCGTGCTCGGGTACACGCCGTTGGAGACCGGCTACCGGTTCCTGCCCCTCGCCGTCTGCATGATGGTGCTCTCGCCGTTGAGCGCGCGCTTCGTGCAGCGGATCGGGACGAAGCTCGTCGTCGGCACCGGGTTGTTGATGGTCACCGCTGGTCTCGTCTCCTGGGCGTCGCTCAGTGCCACCAGCCCGTACTGGCCCGACATCATCTGGCGCCAGGCGCTCCTGGCGTGCGGCATGGCCCTCACGATGGCGCCCGCCACCGAGTCGATCATGGGTTCGTTGCCGCTGGGCAAGGCGGGGGTCGGGTCGGCGGTGAACGACACCACCCGCCAGGTCGGCGGCGCGCTCGGCGTCGCCGTCATCGGCAGCGTCCTCGCCTCGATCTACGGCTCCCGGGTGGGCGAGTTCCTGCAGGGCAAGCCGGTGCCGAGCGGCACCGCCCAGCAGCTCAAGCAGTCGCTCGGCCTCGCGCTGCAGGCGAGCAAGCAGGTGCCCGGCCTCGCCGCCACCGCCATCGACGGGTTCATCGACGGCATGCACGCGGGTGTGCTGGTTGCCGCCGCCGTGGCCTTCGTCGGTGCGATCATCGCGTTCGTGTGGTTGCCGGCTCGTGCCAGCTACGACGCCCTCGCCGAGGGCGCGCCCGACACCGCGCCCGAGGAGCCGGCCGACATGGTCTCGGCGGACGCGTGATGGACGCCGAGCTCGTGGACGTGCCCGAGGTCGTCGAGGTGGCCGAGGCGCGCCGGCCCGGCCGCCCGCGCAGTGCCGAGGCCGACGAGGCCATCCTCGAGGCCGCGGTCGAGCTCTTCGCCGAGGTCGGGCTCGAGAGCCTCACCATCGAGGGTGTGGCGGCACGCGCGGGGGTGGGCAAGGCCACCATCTACCGCCGGTACCCGTGCAAGGTCGACCTCGTGGTGGCGGCCGCCCGCTGCTTCACCCAGGGCCCGGTGCTCCCGCCCGACACCGGCTCGACGCGCGGCGACCTGCGCGAGCTCGTCGACGGCCTGATCGAGATCCTCACCACCACACCGCTCGGGCGGGTGCTCCCGATCCTGGTCGCGGCGCGCACCCGGGTCGCCGAGCTCGACCGTGCCTACGCCGACATCGTCGCCGAGAAGCGGGCCCGGAGCATGATCGTCGTCCGGCGGGCCATCGAGCGCGGCGACCTCCGCCCCGACGTCGACCCCGAGCTGGTGATCGACTCCTACGTGAGCCCGATCTTCTACCGCTTCCTCATCACCAACGCCGCGCTCGACGAGGAGTTCGCGGCGTCACTCGTCGACGCCACCCTTCGGGCCTTCGGCAGCTAGCGCGGCGGTGCACGACTCCCGGCGATGAGGCCTGCCGTGCGATCACGCTCGGTCTTCGCCCAGTGGTCCGGCTTGCACCTGGCCTTCAGGTTGTCGTAGCTCGTTGCCCCTCCATGGGCGAGCGGATCGTCGTGATCCCACTCCAGGCCGTACCGGCGATCGCAGCCGTCTTCGATGCACACCGCGCCGTCGAGTCGATCGGGGTCGCCGAGCTCGAGCGCGGTTCGCAGCTCGGCCGGGATGCTGCGCCCGTAGTGGACGATGGTGTCCAGCTTCCGTCCGTCGCGCACCGCGACCTTCACGAACGCGCCGACGGCGGCTTCCCGCACGACGCTCACTGGCACCGGGCCGCCCGCCACCACGTGACACAGCTCGTCGCCGTGAGTGTGACCGCGCGCGGCGGCGCTCAGATCACAGACGTACACGACGTCGACGCGCCCGCTCTTCCTCGCGCCGGACCCGCCAACGATCCTCACGAATGCGTCGGCTGCGTGCACCTCACGCGCCCCGGTGCTTCCTTCGCGCCGCGCCTCTCGCCGGCGCCGATCGGTTTCGGCGTCCAGGCGGTTCACGAACGGCACGCCGGTCTCGGGCGGGAGTCGGAACCGGCCGGCGATCATCCCGAGCTCGTCGACCCAGTGCGTCACCGAACGCGCCCGTCGCTGCCGCTCGTGCAGCTGCTCGCGATCGAGCGCGCCCAACGTGATCCGGCGAGCTTCCTCGCGCAGGCCCGCCATGCCCCGTGTCGTCGCAACCTCCAGGAGCGTCGCCTCGGCGCCGGGCTCGACGGCCACCGCGGCCGCGATCTCGTGCGCCTGCCGCAGTGAGAGGTGACCCGACGCCAGCGCGTCAGCGGTCGCCGGGCAGTCCTCGACCGCGGCGACCGTCGACAATGCGGCGCGTGCCTCCGCCGGGGTGGTGCCCGCGACACGCGCCAGCCACTCCGGTCCGTCGCGGCGGGTCTTGCACTCGACCGCCCGGGCCGCGGCGCGCGTCGCGGCCGCCAAGCACGCCTTCGCCGTCGCCGAGAGCTCTTCGGCGATCGCCGCGCAGTCCGCGCCCGACCAGCGATCAGGCTCGAACGTCGACGCGGCGCGGCTCATCTCGATGGCGAGCGCACGAAGTCGCGGCACGACCCTCCTCCCGAACGCTCCGAGTCCCAGGAGAAGGTCGTCACGCCCGACCCTCGCGGCGTGTCCCTACCCTATACGAACATGTGTTCGGTCGTCAAGGGGCAATCAGAGCTGCGGTCACGTCGCCGTCCGCTCCCGCCACGAGCTCGGCAGCTGGAAGAAGCACGTGCCCCGGGCGACCAGGAGGTCGTCGGCGTCGTACACGTGCACGTCGACGATCGCGGTTGCCTTCCCGGCGCGTATCACTTCCCCGCGCGGTGTACGTACGACCCAGGGGCATGGGGTTGAGGTAGTCGACCTGCAACGAGACCGTGGGTGCCCCGGAGCCGATGAGCGACATCAGCGCCATGCCGGCGACATCGTCGACGAGCAGCGCGATGTATCCGCCGTGGACGTTGCCCACCGGATTGCCCCACTCCGCGCTCGGCGCCCAGGTCGCCTCGCTGCGCCCGTCGGCCATCGCGACCGCGGTGAGGTGTGCCGGTCGGTACGTGGAGTTCTCGGCGGTCACGGCCGGAACCCTAACCAGGAAGCTTGGCGAACGCGGCGGCGAGCAGACGCTGCTGCTCGGCGTCGTGCACCTTGGAGCTCCCGGTGGCGGGACTCGCGCTCGGTGCGCGGGCCACGTGCTTGAGCTTGGCCCGCTCGCGCAGCACCTTGTGCAGCCGCTGGTGCACGTAGGGCCACGCGCCCATGTTCTCCGGCTCCTCCTGCACCCACCACACCTGCTTGGCGTCGGGGTAGCGGTCCAGCACCGCGAACACCTCGGCTTCCGGCCACGGGTAGAGCTGCTCGACCCGGACGACCGCCGCCGGTGCCCCGCGCGAATCGCGCTGGTCCATGAGCTCGTGCGCGATCTTGCCGGTGCACAGGATCACCCGTTGCACGGTGTCGGGCGCGCCGCGGTCGTCGAGCACGAGCTCGAAGCGGCCGTCGGTGAACGCGGCGAGCGGCGAACGCGTCTGCGGCATGCGCAGGTAGCGCTTCGGCGTGAAGCAGACGAGCGGCACGCGCTGGAGCGCGAAGGCCTGGCGGCGCAGCACGTGGAAGTACTGCGCCGCGGTGCTCGGGTACACCACACGCAGGTTCTGCTCGGCCGACAGGATCAGATAGCGCTCGATGCGCGCGCTCGAGTGCTCGGGGCCCTGCCCCTCGAACCCGTGCGGCAGCAGGAGCCCCATGCTGCTGCGCTGGCCCCACTTGTCCGACGCCGCGGTCACGAACTGGTCGATCACCACCTGGGCGGCGTTGGCGAAGTCGCCGAACTGCGCCTCCCAGCACACCAGCGCGTCCGACGCGATCGAGTAGCCGTACTCGAACCCGAGCGCGGCGTACTCCGACAGCACGGTGTCGTAGAGCATGAACGCGGCCTGGTCGTCGGCCAGGTGGGCCAGCGGGACGTACTCCGCTTCGGTGCGCTGGTCGACCAGCACCCCGTGGCGCTGGCTGAACGTGCCCCGGCGGGTGTCCTGTCCCGCCAGGCGCACCGGCGTGCCGCCGAGCACCAGCGAACCGAACGACAGCGCCTCGGCCAGCGCCCAGTCGATCTCGTCGCGCTCGACCATCGTGCGCCGGGCGAGGAGCTGGCGCTCGAGCTTGGGGTTGACCGTGAAGCCCTCGGGCCAACGGGTGAGGCCGTCGAGCACGCGGTGCAGCACCTCCGCCGGGACCGCGGTGGCGACCGGCGGGTCGTCGCCCCCTTGCTCGTCGGTCGCGACCGAGAGGCCGGCGTCGTCGTCCTCGTCCGGTGCCGGTGCGCGCCCGGTCTGGGTCTCCTCGAACGCGCGCTCGAGCCGGACCTTGAAGTCGTACTCGACGGCCTGTTCGTCATCGGGGGTGATGTCGCCCCGCTGCACGAGCTGCTGCGTGTAGAGCGCGCGCACCGAGGGGTGCGAGTCGATGAGCTCGTACATGCGCGGCTGCGTGAACGCGGGCTCGTCGGCCTCGTTGTGGCCGTAGCGGCGGTAGCAGACGAGGTCGACGACGACGTCCTTCTGGAACTGGTTGCGGAACTCGAAGGCGAGGCGCACGACCCGGACCGCGGCCTCGGGGTCGTCGCCGTTCACGTGGAAGATCGGCGCCTGCACCATCTTGGCGACGTCGGTGGGGTACACGCTGGAACGGCCCAGCTCGGGCGCGGTGGTGAACCCGAGCTGGTTGTTGATCACGATGTGGACGGTGCCGCCGACCTCGTAGCCGGGCACCTCCGAGAGGTTGAAGGTCTCGGCGACGACGCCCTGACCGGCGAAGGCGGCGTCGCCGTGGAGCAGGACGGGGAGCACCGCGCGTCGGGCGCCGTCGGCCACCGCGTCGCCGATGGCCCGGGCCATGCCCTCGACCACCGGTCCCACCGCCTCCAGATGGCTGGGGTTGGCGGCGAGCGTGAGCTTCACGTCGTTGCCGCTCGGCGACTGGTGCTTGCCGACCGCGCCGAGGTGATACTTGACGTCGCCCGAGCCCTGGGTGCTGGAAGGGTCGAGCTCGCCCTCGAACTCGCGGAAGATCTGCGAGTACGACTTGCCGATCACGTTGGCGAGCACGTTCAGCCGGCCCCGGTGCGCCATGCCGAGCACGACGTCGCTCATGCCCGAGTCGCTGGCGCTCGTGCAGAGCGCGTCGAGCATGGGCACGAGCGTCTCCGCCCCTTCGAGGCTGAAGCGCTTCTGCCCCAGGTACTTCGTGTGCAGGAACCGCTCGAACGCCTCCGCCGCGTTGAGCCGCTCGAGGATGCGGTGCTTCTCCTCCGACGACACCGGTTCCTTGGGGCCCTCGACCCGTTGCTGGATCCACTCCTTCTGGTCGGGCTCCTGGATGTGCATGTACTCGACGCCGACGGTGCGCGCGTACGCGTCGCGCAGGACGCCGAGGATGTCGCGCAGCGGCAGCACCTTGCGCGGCAGGCGGCCGACACCGAGGTTGCCGATCGGGAACTCGCGCTCGAGGTCCCAGATGGAGAGGTCGTGGTGCGTGATGTCGAGCTCGGGGTGCGTCTCGGGCGCGCGACGCCCGAGGGGGTCGAGGTTGGCGATGAGGTGCCCGCGCACGCGGTACATGTTGATGAGGGAGTGGACCTGCACGACCTTCTCGTGCTGGGTGGCCGGGTCGGCGAACCCGCTGCGGTCCTCGTGCCAGCGGGCGGGCTCGTAGGGCACCGCCAGGCTGGCGAACACGTCGTCGTAGAACTCGTCCTGCCCGAGCAGCAGCTCGTGGATGCGCCGCAGGAACTCCCCGCTCTCGGCGCCGGTGATGATCCGGTGGTCGTAGGTGTTGGTGAGCGTGGTCACCTTGCTCACCGCGAGCTGCGCCAGTGCGGCGGGGTCGGCGCCCTCGAACTCGGCGGGGTACCCGATGCTGCCGACGCCGACGATGAAGCCCTGTCCGGGCATCAGGCGGGGCACCGAGTGCACCGTGCCGATCATGCCCGGGTTCGTGATGGACGACGTGGTACCGGCGAAGTCGTCGGGTGAGATCTTGCCGCTGCGGACCTTCACGATCAGCTCTTCGTACGCGCGCCAGAACGCGGCGAAGTCGAGGGTCTCGGCGTCCTTCACGTTGGGCACGAGCAGCGAGTGCGTCCCGTCGCGCCGCTGCACGTCGACCGCGAGGCCGAGGTTCACGTGCTGGTGGCGCACGACGACGGGCTTGCCGTCTTCGGTGGCGAAGGCGGAGTTGAGGGCCGGGAAGTCGGCGAGCGCGCGGAGCACCGCGTAGGCGATCAGGTGGGTGAAGCTGACCTTGCCCGAGCCGGTGCGCGCCAGCTGGTTGTTGAGGATCTGGCGGTTGACCTCGAGCAGCTTGGCCGGAACCACGCGTACCGAGGTCGCGGTCGGGACACCCAGACTGGCCTCCATGTTCTCGACCGTGCGGGCGGCCGCGCCGCGCAGCGGCTCGGGCTCGTCACCGTCGAGCACCATCGGGCCCGGGCGCGCCGGTGCGGAGGTCGGCGCGACCGGAGCCGGCGGCGCCGCCGGCGGCGCCTCGGCCGATGGAGCCGGCGGAGCCGGTGGAGCCGGGGCGGCGCCGTCGCCGGTCGGAGGGGTGGCGTCCGAGAAGTAGGCGCGCCAGTGGTCGTCGACCGAGGCCGGGTTCCGGAGGTAACGCTGGTAGAGCTCCTCCACGAGCCCGGAGTTCGGGCCGAGGTCGTCGAAACGGGTCACCGGACCTCCTCTCTGCTCTCTGGTCGACTCCGTTGCGCCGTCCGGCTCTCCGGGCACGACTCCACTCCGCCTCATGCTCGCGCGTGCGGAGGCGGATCGATCAGCGACGGAGCAGCTCGGCCACCTGGAACGCGAGGTCGAGGGACTGGCGGGCGTTGAGGCGGGGGTCGCAACTCGTCTCGTAGCGCTGCTCGAGGTGGTCGCCGAGCACCTCGTGGCTGCCGCCGAGGCACTCGGTGACGTTCTCGCCGGTCAGCTCGATGTGCACGCCGCCGGGCCACACGCCGGCGTCGTCGCACGCGGCGAAGAAGCCGTGCAGCTCCCGCATCACGTCGTCGAACTCGCGGGTCTTGTACCCGCTGGCGTGCTGGTACGTGTTGCCGTGCATCGGGTCGCACATCCAGACGACGGGATGGCCGGTGAGCTTCACCGCGCGGAGCAGCGGCGGCAGCGCGTCGGCGATGCGATCCGCGCCCATGCGGCTCACGAGCACGAGCCGGCCCGGGCGCCGCTTCGGGTCGAGGCGGTCGCACAGCGCGACGACGTCCTCCGGCGACGCGCCCGGCCCGAGCTTGACGCCCACCGGGTTCTCGACGCCACTGAGGAACTCGATGTGCGCGCCACCGAGCTGGCGGGTGCGCTCACCCGCCCACAGGAGGTGGGCGGAGCAGTCGTACCACTGGTCGGTGAGGCTGTCGCGCCGGGTGAGCGCCTCCTCGTAGCCGAGCAGCAACGCCTCGTGCGACGTGTAGAAGTCGACCTGGTGCAGCTGGTGCTCGGAGTCGAGGTCGATGCCGCACGCGGCCATGAAGCGGAGCGCGCGGTCGATCTCGCCCGCCAGCGCCTCGAACCGGCGCCCCTCGGGGCTGGCGTCGACGTACTCGAGGTTCCACGCGTGCACGCGTGACAGGTCGGCGAACCCACCCTTGGCGAACGCCCGCAGCAGGTTCAAGGTGGACGCGGCCTGGTGGTAGGCGCGCACGAGCCGGGCCGGATCGGGGCGGCGGGCGGCGGTCTCGAAGGCGAAGTCGTTCACCATGTCGCCCCGGAACGAGGGGAGCTCGACCTCGCCGCGCTTCTCCATGGGCGACGAGCGGGGCTTGGCGAACTGGCCCGCGATGCGGCCGATCTTCACCGTCGGCACGCCGCTGCCGTACGTGAGCACGACCGCCATCTGGAGGATCACCTTCAGCTTGTCGCGGATGGCATTGGCGGAGAACGCGTCGAACGACTCCGCGCAGTCGCCCGCCTGCAACACGAAGCCGCGCGCCTCGGTGACCGCGGCCAGCGCGTCGGTGAGGCTGCGCGCCTCACCCGCGAACACGAGCGGCGGCACCTCGCGCAACGTGGTGAGCGCGTCGTCGAGCGCAGCGGGGTCGGGCCAGTCGGGCTGTTGCTCGGCCGGGAGCGCGCGCCAGCTGTCGGGCGACCACTGCTGCAGGTGGAAGAGCTCGCCGCCGGTGGTGTTGGACGCGTCGGCGCCGGGCTCCGTCGCGCTCACAGGTACCCGCTCGGACCGGTGGGACCGGTCGGCGCGCCGGGGCCCTGGTCGAGCGCGCGGCGGCGCATCTGGTCGAGCTGGCTCTGGGCCGACGCCTGCTGCGTGAACAGCGTGGCCTGGATGCCGTGGAAGAGGCCTTCGAGCCAGCCGACGAGCTGCGCCTGCGCCAGCCGCAGCTCCGACTCGCTGGGCGCGTCGCTGTTGAAGGGCAGCACCACCTCGGTGAGCTCGCGGCGCAGATCGGGGGAGAGCACGCCCTCGAGCTCTTCGAGCGACTTCTCGTGGATCTCGCGCAGGCGGCGACGGCCGGCGTCGTCGAGCGGTGCGCGGCGTACCTCGTCGAGCATGTTGCGCACCATCGACGCGATCCGGATCAGCTTGGTGGGGCTGGAGATCTGCTCCCCGCTCTGCTCCGCCGCCGCTTCGCCCTCCGCCTCGGCCGCCGCGGTCGCCGCGGCCGTGTCGGTGGTGGCGCGGCCGTCGACCAACTCGGGCTGCACGCGCTCGCGCTCGGTCGACGGGTCGGGTCCGTTCTCCATGCCGTCGAGGATAGGGGGTGGTGCCGGAGGGCCGGGCACCGGATTCGGCGACGGGATCCGTCACGGCGTGGGATCATGCAGCAGCCCCGCCGCGACCTGCCAGGGGGAGCCGTGCCGGAGTTGCCGTCGGGAACGGTGACGTTCCTGTTCACCGATCTCGAGGGTTCCACGCGGCTCTGGGAACAGCACCCGGGAGCCATGCCGGACGCGCTCGAGCGCCACGACGGCATCCTCCGGGACGCGGTGATCGGGCACCGCGGCCGGGTGGTCAAGACGACCGGCGACGGCCTCCACGCCGTCTTCGTCACCACCCGCGACGCCCTCGACGCCGCCCTCGCCGCCCAGCGGGCCCTCGTCGCCGAGCGGTGGGCCGTGCCGGGCGGGCTGCGGGTGCGGATGGGCCTCCACACCGGTGACGCGGTCGCCCGCGACGGCGACTACTACGGCCCCGCGACCAACCGGGCCGCCCGGGTCATGGCCGCCGCCCACGGCGAACAGGTGGTGGTGTCGCACGCCACCGAGGAGATCGTGCGCGACACGCTGCCCGACGAGGTGGCCCTCCTCGACCTCGGCGAGCACCGGCTGCCCGATCTCGCGCGCCCCGAGCGCATCTTCCAGGTCGTCGCCGCCGGGCTGCGCCACGACTTCCCCCCGCTCCGGTCGCTGGACGCGATGCCCGGCAACCTCCCCGGGCAGCTGTCGTCGTTCGTCGGGCGGGAGGTGGAGCGGGAGGCCATCGCCGACGCCCTGCTCGCCTCCCGGCTGGTGACGGTCACCGGCGTCGGTGGCGTGGGCAAGAGCCGCATCGCGATCCAGGTCGCTCTCGACATCGTCCGGCGCTTTCCTGATGGCGCGTGGTTGTGCGAGCTCGCGACCGCGACCGACGACGAAGGTCTGGCGCAGGTGGTTGCGGCGACCCTCGGTGTGCTGGCGCGTCCCGCGTTCACCCTCGCCGCGAGCATCATCGACGCGTTGCGCCTCCGCGAGCTCGTGCTCGTGCTGGACAACTGCGAGCACATCGTCGAAGCGGTGGGGCGGCTCGCCGAGGGGTTGCTGCGCGAGTGCCCCGGCGTGCGCATCCTGGCGACCAGTCGCGAGGCGCTCGGCATCGCCGGCGAGCAGGTGTGGCCGCTGCCCTCGCTCGAGCTCCCGGCGCGGACGTCGTCGCTCGACGTGGTCGCGGCCAGCGAGTCCGTGCGCCTCTTCACCGAGCGGGCGCAGGCCGTCCAACCCGGCTTCGTGCTCGACGAGACGAACATGGATGCGGTCGCCGAGATCTGTCGCCGGCTCGACGGCATCCCGCTCGCGGTCGAGCTCGCCGCCGCCCGGGTCACGATCATGACGCCCGCCGACATCGCCGCGCGCCTCGACCAGCGGTTCCAGCTGCTGACCGGCGGGCGCCGCAGCGCGGCCGAGCGGCACCAGACCCTGCGCGGCGCCATCGAGTGGTCGTACGAGCTGCTCGACGAGCGGGAGCGGGCGCTGTTCGTGCGCCTCGGCGCCTTCCCCGGCACGTTCGACGCCGACGCGGTCGCGGCGGTGGCCACCGGCGACGGGCTCGAGGCGTGGGACGTGCTCGACGCCGGCGCGGGCCTGGTGGCGAAGTCGATGATCGTGGCCGACGAGGCCAGCGGGACCACCCGGTACCAGATGCTCGAGACGCTCCGCACGTTCGCGCGCGAGCACCTCGATGCCGAGGGCGATCTCCACGAGATGTTCCGCCGTCACGCCGAGCACTACACGCGCTTCGCGGAGGCGGCCGATGCCGGGCTCGCCGGTCCCGACGAGGTCGCGTGGCGCAAGCGCGTCCACCTCGAGTTCGACAACCTCCGCGCCGCGTTCATCCGCTGCCTCCGGATGGGTGAGGACGACGACGTCCGGCGCGCGCTCCGGATCGTCGCCGCGCTCGCGTTCGAAGCGGTCAACGACCGCGGCCTGGGCATCGGTGGGTGGGCCGAGCACCTCGTGCCCCGTGTCGACCTCGCGCCGCCGGCGGTGCGTACCGCCGTCCTCGCCGCGGCGGCGTTCAGCGCCCAGGGTCGCAACGACGTCGTGGCCATGCGGGAGCTCGCCGCCGCCGCGCTGCGTGACGGCGTGCCGCCCGACTGCCCGGGTGCGGTCTGGGCCTACATCGCCATCGCCGCCAACGAGGGCATGAGCGGCGATTGGGCGGCCGCGGTCCGGGTCATCGACGACGCCATCGCCGCCCTGCGCGCCGCCGGCGACGCGCCGCGCGGGCTCTCCTTCCTGTACTCCGCCGAGGCCAACTTCCACAACCTCTTGGCCGATCACGACGCCGCACGCGTCGACGCCGATCTCGCGCTGCAGGAGGCGCGGCGGTCCGGCAACCCGACCGCGACCGCGAGCGCGCAGTTCGCCCGGGCGGTCGCGTTGATCCGCGACGATCCCGGTGCCGCGGCGAGCGCGCTCGACGAGAGCATCGAGCTCGGCCGCCTCGGCACGAGCGGAGGTCTCCTCGGCTTCGCGTTGAGCCGGCGCTCGGTCTTGCGCGCGGAAGCCGGCGACGCGGCCGGCGCCGGGCGCGACGCGCGCGAGGCGGTGAAGCACGGCCACGAGCGCGGTGACCGGCCCATGCTCACCAGCGCGCTCGAATGCAGCGTGGCGGTGCTGCAGGTCGTGGGCCGCGAGGAGGCGGCGGCGGTCCTCGCCGGCGCGCTCGGCGCGGGCGTGACCACCGGGGTCGCCCGTCCGCTCACCGGGGGGCTCGTCGCCGACCTCGGGGTGGCGGAGTCGTTGCAACGGGCGCGCGAGGCCCTGGGTGACGAGGTGTACGAGCGCGCGGTGGCGCAGGGCGCCACCATGACGCTCGACGAGACCGTCGCCTACGTGTTCAGCGTGCTGGACGTCGCCGTGCTCGCAGCTCCATGAGCACGACGGGCACGAGGACCGCGACCACCACCGAGGCCGGTGACGGTGATGGTGTCACCCGCCGTCACCACGATCGGGTCGGGTGAGTACTGGAAGTTCTTGATCGTGATCGCGGTGCCGCCGGCGCCCTTGCCGGCCCCGGTCGCGACCGCGCCGGTGTCGTCCGAGGTGGCGTCGAGCGTGACCACGACCGTCACCAGCGCGACCGCGGGCACGAGCAGGGCCAGCAGGATCGTCGGGACCCGGCCCAGGCGGGCCCCGCGCATCAGTGCGTCGCCTCTTCTTCCTTGGGGCCCTCGTCGTGGAGGCCGCGCTCGAACTCGTGTTTGGCCGAGCCCAGCGAGCGGGCGAGGTGGGGCAGCCGGCTCCCACCGAACAGGAGGGCGACGACCGCGAGCACGATCAGGAGCTCGGGGCCGATGATGTTGGCGAGCACGGGCATGGGGCCTCCTCGGTCCGGGATACCGGAGGTGTTCGGCGGCGCCCGGGTGGCGGATGGCCCCGCCGGATACGGAAGACGGAGGAATCCGGAATTCGCGCCATCCCCTTCGGCGCCGGCGACGAACAGAGGTCATGGCGGTCGACCCTCCTTTCGCGCGCACCGACGACGTCGGGCTCGTGATCGCCATCGCGCGCTACAACGGCGACGCGTTCGCCGAGGCCTACCGCCGCCACGCCGGCGCGGTGTTCGCACTCGCGCAGCGGTTGCTGTGGGAGCGGGCGCTGGCGGAGGAGCTGGTGCAGGAGACCTTCCTGCGGCTCTGGGAGCATCCGGACCGCTTCGATCAGGCGCGGGGCTCCCTGCGCTCGTTCCTCCTGATGGACGCACACGCCCGGGGCGTGGACCGCATCCGCTCCGACAGTCGCCGACGCGAGCGCGAGGAGCGCACCGCCCGCGCCGCGGTCGTGGCCGACTACGACCTCGACCTCGAGGCCTACGACCTCGACGTCGCCGAGCAGGTCCGGGAGGTGATGGCGACGCTCAGCGAAGGCGAGCGTCGCGCCATCGAGTTGGCCTACTTCGGTGGTCACACCTACCGGGAGGTGGCGCGGATCCTCGGCGAGCCCGAGGGCACCATCAAGAGCCGGATACGTACGGGACTCATGCGGCTGCGGACGCAACTGCTCGACCGGGGAATCGACGGGTCATGGATCGCGAACTGACTCCCGAGGAGATCACCGAGCTGCTCCCGGCGTACGCGCTCGACGCGCTCGACGACGACGAGCGCGCGATCGTCGACGCGTACCTCGCATCCGATGCCGGCGCGCGTGACGAGGTCGACGAGCTCCGCGTTGCCGCATCGATGCTCGCGCACGCCGGTGGACCGCCTCCCGAGGGGGTGTGGGAGCGACTCGAGTCCGCGATCACGGAGACCGCCCGCACGCAACCGACGATGGCGCCGCCCGACGTGTTGGGCGCGCGTCGCGAGGCCGCGTCGCCGCGACGCGATCGCCGTTGGCAGTGGCTGGCGGCGGCGGCCGCGGTCGTCGCGCTCGCGTTCGGCGGCCTCTGGATCGCGGAGCGGTCGGACTCCGGCACGGCGACCGCCGACACCGCCGCGCTCGCGCGCCAGGCCGCCGAGACGCCGGGCGCCCGCCACGCCGCGTTGACCGACGCCAGCGGCAACACGCTCGCCACTGCGGTCGTGACCCGCGACGGGACCGGCTACCTCACGTCGAAGCTGCCGCCGGTCGCGCCGGGTCAGACGTACCAGCTGTGGGGTGTCAGCCGTTCGGGCACCATCTCGCTGGGCGTGCTCGGACGGGCGCCGAAGACGATCGCGTTCAAGGCCGCGGTGCCCACGCAGAGCCTCGCGATCACCACCGAGGCCGCGGGTGGCGTGCCGGTGAGCCGCAACGCGCCGGACGCGGTCGGCGACATCACCTGACGCGACACGCCTGACGCGCACCAAGATCGCGCTCCGCTCATTCGCTCGCCTGTTCCTGTTCCGGTCCGCCCGTCTCGCGCATAGCGTCTCCCTGACGACGACAAGGAGGCCGCGATGAAGTACCGCACCCTCGGCCGCACCGGCGTGAAGGTCAGCCCCCTCTGCCTCGGGGCGATGATGTTCGGCGCCTGGGGCAACCCCGACCACGACGAGTCGGTGGCGGTCATCCACGCCGCGCTCGACGCCGGCATCAACTTCATCGACACCGCCGACGTCTACTCGGCGGGCGAGTCCGAGAAGATCGTGGCCAAGGCGCTGCAGGGTCGGCGCGACGACGTCGTGCTCGCGACCAAGGTGCACGGCGGCATGGGCTCCGACCCGAACATGCAGGGCAACTCGCGCCGCTGGATCATCCAGGAGTGCGAGAACAGCCTCGAGCGCCTGGAGACCGACTACATCGACCTGTACCAGATCCACCGCCCCGAGCCCGACACCGACATCGACGAGACGCTCGGCGCGCTCACCGACCTCGTCCACCAGGGGAAGGTGCGCTACCTCGGCAGCTCCACCTTCCCGGCGTCGGCGATCGTCGAGGCGCAATGGGTGGCGGAGCGACGCCAGCGCGAGCGCTTCGTCTGCGAGCAGCCTCCGTACTCGATCCTCGTCCGGGGGATCGAGGCCGACGTGCTGCCCACCTGCCAGCGCCACGGCATGGGCGTGATCCCCTGGAGCCCACTCGCGGGCGGCTGGTTGTCGGGCAAGTGGCGCAAGGGCGCGACCGACCTCACCAGCCACCGGGCCACCCGGATCCCGGCGCGCTACGACCTCTCCGTGCCCGGCAACCAGCAGAAGCTCGAAGCCGCCGATGCGCTCGGCCGGCTGGCCGACGAGGTGGGCGTCCCGCTGG
The DNA here is from genome assembly GCA_963809795.1 of uncultured Actinomycetes bacterium. GTDB lineage: Bacteria > Actinomycetota > Acidimicrobiia > IMCC26256 > DASPTH01 > DASUAS01. Next base: position 120,553 of record CAWELN010000014.1, on the reverse strand, counting down.
TGCAGCTGGCGGTGGCGTGGGTGATCCGCAACCCCGCGGTCACGTCGGCGATCATCGGCCCGCGCACGATGGAGCAGCTCACCTCGCAGCTCGGCGCCGCCGACGTGGAGCTGTCCGGCGACGTGCTCGACCGCATCGACGAGATCGTCCCGCCCGGGACCAACTTCACCTGGGCCGACGCCGGCTACGCGCCGCCGATGGTCGCCAGCCGCCGCGCCCGCCGGCGCCCCGCCCGCTGATGGCGCTCGACGCGGCCGCCGCCACCGCGCTGATCGAAGAGCTCGCGGCGCGCGGCCACGTGATCGGTGGGCAGCGGTCGACGGGCGACTCGGGTGGCGTCTACGAGCACCACAACCCCGCCACCGGTGTGCTGCAGGCGAAGCTGCCGCTGGCCGGGGCGGCCGAGGTCGACGCCGCGGTCGCGGTGGCGCGTGGATCGCGGGACGAGTGGCGGGCCATCCCCATGCCCGAGCGGATGGCGATCCTCTACCGCCTCGCCGACCTGCTCGAGGCGCACGACGACGAGGCGTGCGCGATCAACGCGCTCGACAACGGCACGCCGGTGAGCGCGATGCGCTCGGGTGAGTACACCGCCGCCTGGACCCGGTACTACGCGGGCTGGGTCGACAAGCTCGACGGCGAGGTCGTGCCGGTCGCGGGCGACGTCCTCGACGTCGTGCTCCCCGAGCCCTACGGGGTCATCGGCGCCATCGTGCCGTGGAACGGTCCGATGATGGGCATGGGCCAGAAGGCGGTGCCCGCGCTGGCGGCCGGCAACACCGTCGTGGTCAAGCCCCCGGAGCTGGCGCCGTTCGGTGCGCTCCGGTTCGCCGAGCTCGCGCTCGAGGCGGGGCTGCCGCCCGGAGTGCTGAACGTCGTGGTCGGCGGCGCGGCGGCGGGCGACGCGCTCGTGCGCCACCCCGGTGTCGACAAGGTGTCGTTCACCGGTGGCTGCGCCACCGCCCGCCTGGTGATGGCGGCGGCGGCCGAGACGCTCACCCCGCTGACGTTCGAGCTCGGCGGGAAGTCGGCCAACATCGTGTTCCCCGACGCCGACCTCGACGGGGCGACGTCGATGGCGGCGATGCTCGGTGCCGTCCTCCTGAGCGGCCAGGGCTGTGCGCTCCCGACGCGGCTCTACGTGCACGACGACGTCTACGACGACGTCGTCTCGAGGGTGGTGGCGCAGATCGAGGCGGTGCCGGTCGGCGATCCCTTCGACCCGGCGGTGCTCATGGGCCCGGTCGTGAGCGAGCGGGCGTGCGAACGCATCCTCGGCGTGATCCGGCGGGCGGTCGACGAGGGTGCCGGCACGCTGCTCACCGGCGGCGAACGGCTCGGCGGCGCGCTGGCCGCCGGCTACTTCGTCGCGCCGACCGTCTTCGGCGACGTCGACCACGACAGCTCGCTCGCGCGTGAGGAGATCTTCGGTCCGGTGCTCTCGGTGCTGCGCTTCCACGACGAGGACGAGGTCGTCGACAAGGCCAACGACAGCCCGTTCGGCCTGTCGGCCTACCTCCACACGCGCGACAGCGCGCGGGCGCAGCGCATCGCGCGCCGACTCGACGTCGGCACGGTCATCGTGAACGGGTTCCCCGGCATGTCGCCCGGCGCTCCCTTCGGTGGGGTGAAGCAGAGCGGCTTCGGGCGCGAGGGCGGGCGCGCCGGCATCGACGAGTTCGTGCGCCGCAAGAACGTCGTGTTCGGCTAGTTCGGGACCGGTTCGCCAAACCCCGCCGCGCCCCCGTTCACTGTCGCGTGGGGCGCGGATTCCGGCCGCGACGCGGCAATGAATCGAATCAGGGATCGAGGCGGGCGGTCGCGGTGCCGCTGACGACGGTCGTGCCGTCCTGGTTGACGGTCGTGATCGACACGTCGGCGTACGGCACGCCGTCCTCCTCGCGGATGGCGTCGACGGTGGCGGTGGCGGTGAGCGTGTCGCCCGGCCACACCTGGCGCACGAACCGCACGCCGTACTTGGTGATGCGGCCGACGTCGAACCAGTCGGTGACGATGCGCCCGGTCATGCCCATGCTGAGCATGCCGTGGGCGAAGATGCCCGGGTAGCCGGCGACCTCCCGTGCGAACTTCTCGTCGCTGTGCAACGGGTTGTAGTCGCCCGACGCGCCCGCGTACATCACGATCTGCGTGCGGGTGAGATCGTCGACGAGCAGGAGCTCCTTCGTGTCGCCCACCTGCAGCGACGACGCCGAGACGCTCACTTGGGTCCCTCCGTCAGCACCGCCACCGTGCGGGCGGTGATCACGACCTCGTCGTGCTCGTCGAGGTACTCGGTGATGAGCTCGGTGAACTTCAGCGTGCCGGAGCGGCCCTGCTTCTCCCACTGCTCGCCCCGGCGGCCGCGCGCGTGGAGCACGTCGCCGACCACCAGCGGCCGGTGGTACTCGTAGTGCTGCTCGGCGTGCAGCGACGTGCCGCCGCCTCCGGAGCCGCCCGACGGCACGCTGGGCGCGGCGCCGGTCGCGTTCCGGCCCGAGCCGAACCACGGCTCCCCGGGCTTCGGCCGGAGCGGGTAGTCGGGGTCGAACTGCGCGCTGGCGGTCACGAACGTCGGCGGGGCGGGGATGGCGCCGACCTCCGAGCGCCCGGCGACCTCCTCGTCGGCGTAGACCGGGTTGGGATCACCGATGGCGCGGGCGAACATCATCACGTGCCCCGCCTCGATCGGAAAGCGTTCGATGGCCATGGGGCGGGAGGTTCACGCGCGTGGTCGCGCGTTGTCAAACGATGACCGGCGCCCCCCACTGCACGGTCAGGTGCTGAGGAACCCGAGGGCTTCGAGGTCGTGGTTCTCGAGGTACCGACCGCGGAAGTCGAGTGGCTGGTCGGCGACCCGAGCCACCGCCTCGCCGTACGGGGCCATGCGCGCCATGCGGTGCTTGACCTCGTCGAACCTGGGGTCGGTGAGGTGGTACTCGACCGATTCGGTGAGCACGACGGGAGCGAGCAGGTTCAGCGCGACGCCGGTGTCGGCGAGGTCCTGCACCAGCCCGAACGAGAACGAATCGAGTGCCGCCTTGCTCGCGGCGTAGGCCAGCTGCGGGACGTTGGTCGCGGAGACCTCTCGGGTGCGGGCCGCCGTCGACGTGATGTTGATGATCCGGCCCTCGTCGCGTTCGAGCATGCCGGGGAGGAAGCCCTGGATCAGCGCGACCGGCGCGAGGAGGTTGAGGTTGAGCGCGGTCTTCCACCGCGAGACGGGGATGTCGAGGAACGGGCCGATGAACGTCGCCGCCGCGTTGTTCACCAGGACGTCCGGGGTTCCGCACGCATCCTGGATCTCGCGCGTGACGCGTTCGACGACCTCGGTGCGGGCGAGATCGGCGTTGATGGTGACCACGTCGCTGCCGGCCGCGCGTAGCTCCCCGGCGACGCCTTCGAGGGTTCCGGGCAGCCCGAGGCGGTTCGGGTTGGCGTCGGTGCTGCGGCCGACGATCACGAGCGCGTCGCCGCGCCGGGCGAAGGCGTCGGCGATCCCGCGGCCCACGCCGCGCGTCGCGCCGGTGATGACGACGGTTCGTGCGGTCACGGCAGGACGAGAATAACGAAGTTCTCCGATACCGTGAGCCGATGAGCGACACACGCCGCGCCGCGTCCGACGATGCCTTCTTCTGGGATGCCGCCGCCGACGACCGTCTCGTGATCCAGCGCTGCGCCGACTGCGGCACGTTGCGTCACCCGCCGGCGCCGATGTGCGGGCACTGCGGTTCCCTGTCGTGGAACACCGCGCAGTCGGCCGGCCGCGGTCGCATCACCTCCTGGATGTACTCCCTGCACCCGAACCGGCCCGACGACGAGCCCCGCATCGTGATCCTGGTCCAGCTCGACGAGGGCGTCCGCCTCGTGTCGAACCTGGTCGACCCGCCGGACGACGGTCCGTACGACGACCGGCCGGTGGTGGTCGACTTCCGCGACGACCGCGGTACCCGCACACCCTTCTTCCGGGTCGACGGCGGGGGGCGGTCGTGACCGGGGCGATCGTCGCCGGCATCGGCGCGACCGAGTTCTCGAAGGATTCCGGCCGCAGCACGATGCAGCTCGCGGCCGAGGCGTCGCGCGCCGCCATCCTCGACGCCGGCCTGACCCCGGCCGACATCGACGGGGTCGTCACCTTCACCGTCGACGGCAACGACGAGCTGCAGCTCATGCGCAACCTCGGTGTCGAGCAGATCACCTGGTGGTCGCGCACGCCCGGCGGCGGCGTGGGCGCCTGCGCCACCGTGCAGCACGCGGTCGCGGCGGTGACCTCGGGACAGGCCAACGCGGTGCTCGTGTACCGGGCGTTCAACGAGCGGTCGCAGTACCGCTTCGGCCAACCCCACGCCCGGCCCCTGGGTGCGGCCCCGCTCGACTGGTACTACACCTTCGGCATCGACACGCCGGCGAAGATGTACGCGCTCTGGTTCCGCCGGTACATGCACGCGTACGGCGCGACCAACGAGGACTTCGGTCGGTACACGGTCACGGCGCGGCGGTACGCGGCCACCAACCCCAAGGCCTGGTTCCACGACCGGCCGATCACGCTGGAGGACCACCAGGCGTCCCGCTGGATCGTGGAGCCGGTGCTCAGGCTCTACGACTGCTGCCAGGAGAGCGACGGCGGCGTCGCACTGGTCGTGACCCGGGCCGAGCGCACCGACGACGTCGACCAGCCGGTCGCGATCGTGGCCGTCGCCGACGCCCATCAGCGCGACGCCAGCATCACGTCGAACTACTACCACGACGACCTGGCGACCTATCCGGAGGCGGCGGCGTGCGCCCGCCTGTTGTTCGCCCGCGCCGGACTCTCGCCGGCGGACGTCGACGTCGCCGAGATCTACGAGAACTTCAGCCCGCTGGTGTTCCTGGTGCTCGAGGCGTACGGCTTCTGCGGTCCGGGTGAGGCGCCGGCCTTCATCGCCGACGGCAACCTCGACCCCGGTGGCGCGCTCCCCACCAACACCCACGGCGGCTTGTTGGGCGAGGCGTACATCCACGGGATCAACAGCATCCAGGAAGGCGTCCGCCAGGTGCGCGGCGCCGCCGTCAACCAGGTACCGGCGGTCGAACGCGTGTTGGTGAGCTCGTTGAACAGCGGCCTGGTGCTCGGTCGTGTCTGACCGCGCCGCCGCGACATCTACGTTGTGACGATGAACGACGATCGACTCGAAGTGGACGCGTCGACCCCGGTCCAGGAGTGCGTGGCGCGCACGGAGGCCTGGGTCGAGGCGCACGTCCCGGTGGCGTGGCGGGAGGCGGCGGCACGCGGTGGGAACTCGGCGATCCGGGAGGTGCGCAGCCGCGCCGACTACGAGGCCTGGTACCCGGTGTTCGGCGCGTCGGGTCTGGTGATGCCGACGTGGGCGCGCGAGTACGGGGGCCTCGGGGTGACTCCCGAGACCGCGAGCGCGATGCGGGCGGTGCTGACGCCGTACAACTTGCGCGCGCTGAACCCGTTGGGGTTGAACAACACCGCCGCCGCACTGTTCGCGTACGGCACCGACGAGCAGAAGCTGCGGTTCCTGGCGCCCATCGTCCGCAACGAGGAGAAGTGGTGCCAGCTCTTCAGCGAGCCCGGTGCGGGCTCGGATCTCGCCTCGCTGGCGACGCGGGCGGTGCGCGACGGCGACGAGTGGGTCGTGACCGGGCAGAAGGTGTGGACCACGTGGGGTCAGGACGCCGACTTCGCCATCCTCCTGGCCCGCACCGACCCGAGCCGGCCGAAGAACAAGGGCATCACGTACTTCCTCGTCGACATGCACCAGCCCGGTGTCGACGTGCGACCGTTGCGGCACATCAGCGGTGAGGTCGAGTTCAACGAGGTGTTCCTCGACCAGGCCCGGGTCCCCGACTTCGGGCGCCTCGGCGACGTCAACGACGGCTGGCGCGTCGCCGGCGCGACGCTCTCGAGCGAGCGGCAGATGGTGGCCGGCGCCGGTTCGGGTGGCAGCGGGCGGGTCGGCGGCTCCGGTGTGGACCGCCTCCTGAAGCTGGCGCGCGAGCACGGCCTGGCCGGCGACCCGATGGTGCGCCAGCGGCTGGCGGCGCTGTGGAGCGAGGAGCGCATCCGCGCCTGGACCAACCAGCGGGTGGCGTCGAACCTCGCCGCCGGCCAGACCCCGGGCCCGGCGGCGTCGATCGGCAAGGTGCACCAGGCCGGGCTCAACCAGCGGGTGCAGGCGGCCGCGGTCGACCTCCTCGGCGCCCACGCGACGGCATGGGACGCCGGCGCGGTGGTCCCGCACGACAGCGACGCCTACTACGAGTCGTTGCCGTTCGAGATCAGCGGCATGCTGCGCAGCCGGGCCAACACCATCGAGGGCGGCACCACCGAGGTGAACAAGAACATCCTCGGCGAGCGCGTGCTCGGCCTGCCGCGCGAGCCCGACGCCTGGCTCGGCAAGCCCTGGAGCGAGATCCCGCGCTCGTGAGCGCGTTCAGCGCCCGGCGGTGTCGAGGGCCAGCAGCTCCTTGAGGTTCCCGCCCATCACCTGCTCGACGACCGGGCGCGGGAGGTCGGTGAGCTCGCCGACGAACTCGAGCGGGTCGCCCAGCCCTTCGGGGTGGGGGAAGTCGGAGCCGAACAGCACGCGGTCGGCGCCGAGCGCGTCGACGAGGTAGCGCATGTCGTCCTCGTGGAACGGGTTGATCCACACGTGGCGGCGCAACGTGTCACTCGGGTGCTCGTCGAAGCGACCCGGCATCTTCTTGTGCACGCGGTCGAAGCAGTCGAGCAGGCGGGGCACCCACGCGCCGCCGTTCTCGACGACGCCCACGCGCAGGCGGGGGAACCGTTGGAACAGTCCGTGGGCGACAAAGGCGGCCAAGGTGTCGAAGATGTGGCGGCTCTCCTCGTAGAGGAAGGCGCGGAACAGGGTCTGATCGAAGCCCTGGAACTCGTCCCTTCCCGGCTCCCAGTCGGTGGCGTACCGGTCGTAGCCGGAGTCGGCGTTGTGCATCATCACCGGGATGCCGGCGTCCTCGCACAACCGCCAGAACGGGTCGAACTCCGCGAGCGCGGGCGACAGCGAGGAACCGTCGGGTCGGGGCACCGGCGCGGGGCGGATGAGCACCGTCTTGGCGCCGCGGTCGAGGCACCACTCGAGCTCGGCGACGGCCTGGTCGACGTGCGGCAGCGTGACGACGGGGGTGGGGATGATGCGCCCCTCGTAGTCGAAGGTCCAGTCTTCGAGCAGCCACTCGTTGTAGGCGTGCACGACCGCATGCGTGAGCTCGACATCGGCCTTCATGTGCTCCTCGAGCAACCCCGCGGTCGTGGGGAAGAGCACGCAGCCGTCGACGCCCTGCTCGTCCATGAGCCGCAGACGGAGGTCGGGGCGCCGGAACTCCTCGGGGCAGCGGATCGGCTGCGCGAGCTCGCGCAGGCTCTTGCCCTCCGGGTTGTTCCCGCGGAAGTACTCGGTCCACGCGCCCGGTGTCGGGATCACCACGTAGGTGGGGTTGGGGATGGTCTCGCTGACCTTGCCGAGGATCTCGAGCTTGTCGCGACCGTTGACGTCGACGAAGCGGATCGCGCCTTCGTAGCGCTTCGGGAGGTGACGGGTGTACGCGTCGACCGCCTCGTACAGGTGGTTGTCGGCGTCCCAGACGTCGTATCCGAGCCGGGCAGACATCCGGGCGCCTCCGTGCCGTTCGTTGCCGTACCTCAGGTTCCCTGACAGTCGACTGTCACGAACAGTACCATGCCGCCATGGTCCAGAACCCGGTCACGCCCCGCGCGGTCAGTGCGGCGCGGAGCCGGGAGGCCCTGATCGACGCCGCGCTCTCGCGGTTCGCCCGCGACGGGTTCGACGCCACCCCCACCGACCGCATCGCCGAGGACGCCGGGGTCTCGCCGCGCACCTTCTTCCGGTACTTCCCCACCAAGGAGTCGGTGGTCTTCCACCGTGACTACGGCTTCATGCGCTCCTTCGCGTCGGCCTACCTCGAGCGACCGTCGACGCAGAGCGACTACGAGGCGTTGCGGGCGACCTTCGTCGCGCTGGCAGCGGGCTTCGCGGCGCTGCGCGAGCGCATCCAGACGTACCGCGCCGCGGTCGAGTCCTCGCCGGTGCTCCTGGGTCGCGAGCAGGAGCACTTCACCGACCACGCCCGCACCATCGCCGGCGCGATCGCACGTCGCCGGGGCGCGGCCGAGCCCGATGCCGATGCCGCGACCCTCGCCGCGGTCGCGCTCGTGCTCTACCAGCGCGCGCTCCGGCGTTGGCTCGACGGTCCGCCGACGCGCGAGCTCGGGGATCTCGTCGACGAGGAGTTCCGGCTGCTGCCGCGACTCGTCGTCGCACCGTGAGGCGAGCAGTCAGGCGACGCGCGCCCGCAGGTCCTGCTTGAGCACCTTGCCGAACGAGTTGCGCGGGAGCGAATCGACGAGCTCGAGCTGCTCGGGGCACTTCTGCACCGCCAACCCGAGGGTCCGGCAGTGGTCGGCGAGCGAGGTGAGCGAGAGCGTCGCGCCGGGCGCGGGTACGACGAAGGCGCACAGCCGTTCACCGGTGCGGGCGTCGGGTGCCGCCACGACCGCCACGTCGACGACGGCAGGGTGCCGGTAGAGCGCCTCCTCGACCTCGAGCGCCGAGATGTTCTCGGCGTTGCGGATGATGATGTCCTTGATCCGCCCGGTCACGCTCACGTTGCCGTCGGCGTCGAGCACGCCGAGATCGCCGGTGCGGAACCAGCCGTCGGCGTCGAACGCGTCGTCGTCGAGCGAGGCATCGACATAACCGAGGAAGCACTGCGGACCCTGCAGACGTAGCTCACCCTCCTCCCCGGTCGCGCACACCTGCCCGTCGGTGCCGACGGTGCGCACCTCCACGCCGGCGACCGTGGGCCCGGTGGTGTGGTCGAGGACTGCGACGGGTGCGTCGGGCGAGGGATACGTGGCGACGGGGAACTCGGTGAGGCCCCACGAGCTGGTGATGCCGTGCACGCCGAGAACCTCGCGCGCCATGCGGTTGACCTCGGCCGGCGTCGGTGCGCCGCCCGCGGTCAGCGCCCGCAACCGCGGGAACAGCGGCGAGTCGCCGTGACGCCGTTGCGCGTCGAAGTACGCGAGGAAGAACGGCACCGCACTCCCGAGGAGGGTGGGGCCGTGCCCGGCCATGCGTTCGGGGGTCGTGGCGGGATCGAAGGACTCGAACAGGACGAGGCGCATGCCGGTCACGATCGACGCGGTGAGCATGGTGAGCCCGCCGATGTGCGAGATGGGGATGGCGATCGGGTTGACGTCGTCGGGTGACGCCGCCATGGCGTACGCGGGTCCCGTGGCGCTGTGCATGACCGAGCGGTCGGTGTGGCGGATGCCCTTCGGGTCGGCGGTCGTGCCCGACGACGTGTAGATCCATCGCACCGGCGATTCGTCGACGCTCGGCGGAGGACCGAGTGACGCCGGGTCACCCTGCTCGAGCCGCAGGCGGTTGCCGACCGACGCCGGGTCGGTGTCGAGATCGGTGAGGATCACGGAGAAGCCCTGGTCGGCCGCCAACTCGCGCGCCAGCGCGCCGTGGCCGAACCCGCGCCACTGCTCCGTGGTGATCATCACCTCGGTGCCCACCTGGCGGGTGATGAACCCGACCTCGCGCTCGCGCAGGATCGGGATCAACGGGTTCTGCACCGCGCCGAGGCGGGCCAGCGCGACCTTCACCACCATCGTCTCCAGGGTCGTGGGCAGCTGCCACGAGACGACGGTGCCGGGCCGGATGCCGTGCGTGCCGAGATCGGCGGCGACCGCGAGCGCGGTGTCGTGGAGCCGGCGACCGGTCAGGGAGCGGCCGTGGTCGTCGGCGAGCAGCACGTGGTCGGGCCACTGGGCCGCGGCCTGTTCGACCAGCGCCCACACGGTCGGCGGGTACGACGGGAGCGCCTCCACGAGCTCGGGACCGTAACATGCTTCTCCGAATCCAAGGGCCACGCTCTCACGCACTGCGACGACGAAGGAGCGCGACACGAGTGGTGCGCACACCCGACCTCACCGCCGGCGCGCGGGCGCGGGCGGCGGCCCGGGCGGGCCGGTTCCGCGCCACCGGCGACTGGGGGACGGAAGCGGTGGACCTCGTGCGCGGCGCCGCGGGACGGGACCCGCACCACGTCGCGGTCGTGGGGCGCGAGCGGTCGCTCCGGTACGGCGACCTCGACGCCGCGGTCGACGGTGGGGTCGCCGCGCTCGGCTCGCAGGGAGTCGCGGCCGGCGACGCGCTGCTGCTGCTCGTGGGCAACGACGTCACGTCCGTCGTCGCCATCCACGCCGGGCTGCGCGCCGGCGCGCTGGTGATGGTCGCGCCGACCACCGCGGGGAGCGCGCAGGTCCGCGACATCGTGTCCATGACCGAGCCGTCGCTCACGCTCGCACCCGACGCGCTGGTCCCGGCCGACGGCGACGACCGCGGGCCGACGCGCTGGGCGCCCATGGCCACCATCGGGGACGCCGAGCCGGTGATGCGGGCGCCTCCCTCGCCGCGGGATCCCGACGAGCCGTCGATGGTGATCTTCACGTCGGGCACGACGTCGCGCCCCAAGGGCGTGGTGCACTCGCTGAACACGATGCTGGTGGCGACGCGCAACTACGTCGACGCCGCGGCGCTCACCGTGGCCGACAACCTGTTCGTGATCAGCCCGTTGGCGTCGGTGACGGGGATGCTGCAGGCGATCACCGTCGTCCCGCTCCTCGGCGCGCAGCTCACGCTCGAGCACCGGTTCGACGACGCCGCCACCTTCGACTTCCTGGTGGAGACGGGCGCCACGTTCTTCGGTGGTCCGGACCTGCTCCTCGATCGGGTCATGAACGAGGCGTCGGCGCGCGGCGTCACCGACCTGCCCCTCACCACCGTGTACCTCGGCGGGTCCATGCTCGACCCGCGCATCCTGACGCGCGCCGAGCACGAGTACGGGATCGTCGTCCTCCGCGCCTACGGGTCGTCCGAGGCGCCGCTCAGCACCTCGGGGACCCGCGACGAACCGGAGGCGGTCCGGCTCGCCGACGACGGCCGGCCACTGTCCGGCGTCGAGGTGCGCATCGGGTCCCGACTGGACCCGGCCGAGTGTTGCATCGGCGGCGCGCATCTCTTCCTCGGCTACGTGGATCGGGAGGACGACGCCGGCGCGTTCGACGACGACTGGTTCTGCACGGGCGACCTCGCCGAGCTGCGCGACGGCCGGCTGCGCATCTCGGGCCGGATCAAGGACATCGTGATCCGCAACGGGCTCAAGATCCCGATCAGCGAGATCGACGGGATGGTCGCGCGGCTGCCGGGGGTGGAGCAGTGCGCGGGCTACGGCGTGGCCGACGACACCACGGGCGAGCGCTTGGCGATGGCCGTTCGCCTGCGTGCGGGCACCGAGCTGCCGTTCGACGCGATGGTCGACGGTCTGGTCGCGGCCGGCGCCGCGAAGTGGAAGATCCCCGAGGAGCTCGTGGTCTGGGACGAGCTGTTCCCGGAGACCGCCTCGGGCAAGGTGCAGCGCACGCTGCTCGAGGCGCGCGGGGCGGGCCGCCCGCGATCGGTGGCCGCTCGCCTCACCAGCGGATGACGAACTCGCGCGTGTCGTCGATCTCGTCGATGCGGTCGGCGACCGTCTCCGCGGTCAGCGCGGAGTCGGTGACGCCGGTCGTCATGCCCAGGAACACACGCGACACCCGTCCGCCGCCGACCGAGTACGCCTGACCCGTGACCGCGCACGACGCGTGGCACAGGTAGGCCACGAGCGGCGAGATCAGCTCCGGCGCCATCGATTCGTCGATCTGTCCCTCGGTCATACGGGTGTGCGCGATCGGTGCGATCGCGTTCGCCATGACGTTGTTGCGGGCTCCTTCGATCGACAGGACCCGGGTCAGCCCCATGAGCCCGGCCTTCGCCGCGCCGTAGTTCGACTGGCCGAAGTTGCCGAACAGGCCCGACCCGGAGCTGGTGTTGACGACGCGGCCGTAATTCTGCTCGCGCAGGTGGGGCCAGGCGGTGCGGAGGACGTTGAACGCCCCTTTGAGGTGCACGTCGATCACGGCGTCGAGCAGCGCCGGGGTGACGTTCTTGAACGCCGCGTCGCGGAGGATTCCCGCGTTGTTCACGACGATGTCGACGCGCCCGAACGTGTCGAGCGCGCACTCCACGATCGCCGCCCCGCCGTCCGGCGTCGCCACGGAGTCGGTGTTGGCGATCGCCTCGCCCCCGGCGGCGCGGATCTCGGCGACGACCTGCTCGGCCGCTGAGGCCGATCCGCCCGTCCCGTCGACCGCGCCTCCGAGGTCGTTGACCACCACGTGCGCGCCCCGCCGCGCCAACTCGAGCGCGTGGCTCCGCCCGAGTCCGCCTCCCGCACCGGTGATGACGGCGACCCGGCCGTCGAAGGTCAGAGGATCCATGGCCGCGGAGACTACGCACGCCGACTCGTCGAACGGGCATGGACGCACTCGCCGGCTCCGGTTTCCGCGCCCTCGGAAGCGTGCTCGCGCCACCGCTAGAGTCGCGTTCCGCAGCCCGAAAACGTTCAGGGTGCGGCGAGAGAAGGATGTCCGCGATGGCGAAGGCCGCCCCCAAGCCCACGGCGAAGCCGACGTCGACCGACGACCAGGAGCGGCTCAGCGGCTGGCAGCAGCGGGCGCTCGACCGTTCGCTCGTCGAGGCCAAGCGGCGCGCCCTCGACAAGAGCAACGGCTTCGTCAAGGCCGCCATGGCGCTGCTCGACGAGACCGGCGCGCTCAACTTCACGGTGCAGGACGTCGTCGACCGGTCGAAGCTCTCCCTCCGCAGCTTCTACCAGACGTTCGCGAGCAAGGACGACCTCCTGCTCGCGCTGTTCGAGGAGTACGTCGCCGCCGCGGCCGAGTGGCAACGCGACCGCATGGCGAAGCACGACGACCCCGTGGACCAGATCCGCGACTTCCTCACCAGCCTGTGGGTCGGCAAGCTCAGCCCCGACGTGGTCCGGGCCCTCGCGGTCTACAACATGACCCTCTCGTCGACCCGTCCCGCCGATCTCGCGCACGCGCTCGAGCCGCAGCTCCAGGTCCTGCTCGCGGCGGTGGAGCGCGGCATCGCGTCGGGCCAGGTGCGTGACGACATCGGGAGCCGGCGGCTGGCCGAGATCCTCCTGCACACCGGCAACGCCGCGGTGCAGACGACGATCCTGCACACCGGCCACGAGTCGCCCGACGACGTGTGGGCGTTCTGCCTGGGCGGTCTCCGCCGCCAGGCCTGAGCCGGCCCGGCCGACCCGCCGCCGAACGCGACGACGGCGGCTAGGGTTCCCTCCCGTTGCGAGAGTGTGGTTCTCGCCATTGAGCATCGCGTTCGCCGAGCGGACGAGGAGCACCAGATGAGCGCAACGCTCGACGACCAGGTCCGCCTCATGGAGGCCAGCTGGTTCATGTCGTACCCGCACGACGTGTACGCGCGCCTCCGGCGCGAAGCGCCGGTGTACTGGTCCGAGCGCGACGGCCTCTGGGCGATCTCGAAGTACGACGACGTGCGCTCGGTGTCGAAGACCCCGGCCCGGTTCGGGAGTGCGTACCACATCTACGTCGCCGCGGCCGGCGTGCAGGACGACGGCGAGCCCAGCACCGACCCGCGGGGGCTCCCTCGGCGTGCCGAGCTGCGCAAGATCGAGGCGCTCGGTCCGCTGCACACCGACAACCTCGTGATGGCCGACGGCGAGCGCCACACCTTCCTCCGCAAGATCGCCAGCCACGCCTTCACCCCCCGGGCGATCGGGGAGCTCGAGGACCAGGTGAAGCGGATCGCCGCGGACCTGTTCGACCAGATCCCGGACGAGGTCGAGGTCGACTTCGTCGACACCGTCGCCGCGCCGTTGCCGATGATCATGATCGCGCTGATGCTCGGCGTGCCGATCGAGGATCTCGACACGTTCCGCGTGTGGTCGGACGCCTTCATCGAGATGTCGGACGAGTCGGCGATGGGTCAGGTGGAGGACCGCATCAACGAGATCATCGCGTTCCGCGAGTACTTCACCGAGCAGCTGCAGGACCGAGTCGCCCACCCGCGTGACGACCTGCTCACCAAGCTCGCCCAGGCCGAGTGGCACGGCCAGCCGCTCAGCATCGACGAGCAGCTCGCCACCGCGCAGATCCTGCTGATCGCGGGCAACGAGACCACCCGCGGCCTGCTCGCGGGCGCCGGTCAGCTGCTCGCCGAGCTGCCCGACCAACGCCGGCTCCTCGTCGAGTCGCCGGACCTGATCCCGGGGGCGGTGGAGGAGCTCCTCCGCTACCTCACCCCGGTCACGCACATGTGCCGCACCGCGCTCGACGACACCGAGATCCGCGGGCAGCACATCGCCAAGGGCGACTTCCTGTGCCTGCTCTACCCGGCGGCCAACCGCGACGAGGAGGTGTGGGAGCGGGCGGACGACTTCGACGTGACGCGCGCACCGGACCCCGCCCACGTGGCCTTCGGCTTCGCCGAGCACTTCTGCCTCGGCGCCAGCCTGGCGCGGCGCGAGGCCAAGATCGTGCTCGCCGAGCTCCTGTCGCGGTTCCCGAACTACGAGATCGTCGGCCCCCCGACCCGGACCCGCCAGCACATGACCCCCGGCATCAAGACCATGCCCGTCGTCTTCCACCGCTGACGGCGCGGCCCGTCGACGCGAGGCGCCGGCAGCGATAGCCTGCTTCCCGGTTGGCAAGAGTGTGATTTCCGACCTCGGTGAGGTGAAGATGGGCGGGGCCTGGGGCAACGGGACGAGCACCGTCTCCGCCGCGTTCCGCGACCGCACCGCCGGGCGCTCCGAGCGAGCATGATGCAGGGCATGCCGTCGATGCGCGAGCGGCTCGACGCCGGTCGCCTGGTGCTGTGCCTGGCACTGGCCCAGGCCCGGACGGCCGACATCCCCATGGTGGCTGCGGCATCGGGCTTCGACGCGGTCTACGTCGATCTCGAGCACAGTGCCATCTCGCTCGAGACGACGTCGGTGCTGTGCGCGGGTGCGATCGCGGCCGGGATCACGCCGCTCGTGCGGGTGCCCGCGGCCGACCACCAGTACCTCACGCGTGTCCTCGACATCGGCGCCATGGGCGTGATCGTCCCGCACGTCGAGACCCGGGCCGAGGCCGAGCAGATCGTCGACGCCTGTCGCTTCCCGCCCCGCGGGCACCGGTCGGTCGCCGGCCCCAACCCCGCCAACCGCTACCAGCCGATGCCCCAACGGGACCTGCTCGACGCCTTCGACGAGCAGACGGTCGTGGCGGTGATGCTGGAGACCCCGGCGGCGGTCGAGCGGGCGGACGCGATCGCGGCGGTGCCCGGCGTCGACATGGTGATGCTCGGCCCGCACGACCTCACTGCGGAGATGGGCATCCTCGGCCAGTTCCGCGACGAGGCGTTCCTCGACGCGGTGCGCACCGTGGCGAAGGCGTGCCGCACCCACGGCCGGATCTTCGGCATCGCCGGCATCCGCGACCTCGACCTCCTCACCGAGTTCGTCGGGCTCGGCCTGCGCTTCGTCAGCGCCGGCACCGACGTCGGCTTCATGACCGAGGCGGCGAGCGCGCACGCGACCCGGTTGCGCGCCATCCCGGTGCGAGGACGCCCGATGAGCACCCCGATCCACACCGAGCAGGTGCACGACCCGATGGCCTGGGTCGGCGACGACTTCACCGGCGACGAGGACCTCGTCTACCGGCTCGAACCGCGCACCGTGCAGGGGCTCGAGGAGATCCTCGAGCGCGTCCGCGACCTGCCCCGCGACTCCATCGAACGCGAGCACGTGGGTCATCCGGACGTCGACGGTCCCGCGCGCGAGGTCTACGACGAGCTCATCTCCGGTCGGGGGCTCGTGGTGGTGCGCGGGTTCCCGGTGGACGACCACGGCGTCGACGAGACCGAGCTCCTGTTCTGGGCGTGGCTGTCGCACTTCGGTCGCCTCGTCTCCAACAACTCCTTCGGTCACCGGATGGTGCGGGTGCAGCAGGAGGTGTTGCCGAACGGGGTGCAGCCGGCGCGAGGCACGAAGTCCTCCGGCGAGCTCGCCATGCACAACGACGCCGCCGACCTCTTCTCCCTGTTGTGGATCCACCAGGCGGAGCGGGGTGGGGAGAGCCAGTTCTCGAGCGGCCCCGCCGCGCACAACACCATCCTCGCCACCCGCCCCGACATCCTCCCGATCCTCTACCGGGGTTTCCCGCACCACCGTCGCAGCGAGCAGCCCGACCACCAGCCGGACGTCACGCCCTACGACGTGCCGATCTTCTCCAACGTCGACGGCCGGATCTGCATCAACTTCACCTACAGCAGCATCCTCCCCGCGCTGCACGAGCTGGGGCGCGAGATGACACCCGACGAGGAGGAGGCGATCGACATCCTCCGCCGCGTCCTGGTGCAGCAGCAGGTCGAGCTGCGCATGCGGCCGGGCGACGCGTCGATGGCGAACAACTTCGCCCTCTGCCACTCCCGTTCCGACTTCGTCGACGGCCCCGACCCCGAGCGCCGCCGGCTGGTGTTGCGCGCGTGGACGGAGGTGCCGCTCGAGGACCGCCGGCTCCCGATCGGGCGCGAGTTCTTCCACATGGAGAACGAGGGAGGACACCTGGGGTACGACCCGGTGCCCGGCCGGGAGGGCCGCATCGCGATCAACGACTACCGCAACGTCGACGAGGACCTCGCCGACCTGTTCAAGGCCGCGCAGGCCAAGCCCCGGGTCGACTGACCGCCGGCGACGTGCGCCCCCGTCTCGTCTATTTCGACCAGTGGACCGACCCGGTCGCGGGGGAGGTCCTGGCCGACCACGGCGGGTTCGACGTCACCCGCCTCCAGATCGCGGGACCGGTCGCGGCGAACTGGGCGGGGCTGGAGCGTGCCCACGGCTACCAGTCGCTCATCCGCACCGAGCTGGCCCGCAACCCGGGTGTCGCCGAGCAGTGGATCTGCGGCCCCGAGCTGCTGGCGCGCTGCCCCGACCTGCTGGCGGTGTGCTCGGCCGGGGCGGGATACGACATCGTCGACGTCGACGCGTGCACGGCCGCCGGGGTCATCGTCTGCCACAACTCCGGTCCCGGCCGCGAGGCCGTGGCCGAGCACGCGCTCGGGTTCATGCTCACGCTGGCGAAGAAGATCTCGCTGGCCGATCGCCTGATCCGCCGCGGGGTCGTGCAGGACCGCCGCGCGCTGCGGGGCACGGAGCTGCTGGGGAAGACCCTGGGCATCGTGGGCGTGGGGCAGATCGGGGGGCGACTCATCGAGCTCTGCGCGCCGTTCACGATGACCGTGCTCGCCTACGACCCCTACCTCGACGAGGACGAGCTCGACGCGCGCGGCGCAACGAAGGTGGAGCTCGACGAGCTGCTGGCGCGCTCCGACTTCGTGCACCTGAACTGCCCGCTGACGTCCGAGACCGAGGGCCTGATGGGTCGGGAGCAGTTCGCCCGGATGAAGCCGAGCGCGTTCTTCGTCACCACCGCCCGCGGTCCGGTCCACGACGAGGACGCCCTGCACGACGCGCTCGTGGGCGGCACCATCGCGGGCGCGGGCATCGACGTGTTCCACCGCGAGCCTCCGGACCCGCAGCACCCGTTGTTGGCGCTCGACAACGTCGTCGCCAGCCCGCACACCGCGGGGATCACGGTCGAGGCGACGCGCGACATCGCGTTGGCCACCGCCGACCAGTGGATCACGATCTTCGCGGGCAAGCGACCACCCCGCCTGATCAACCCCGAGGCGTGGCCGACCTACTCCGACCGATTCCATGCCCGCTTCGGCGTGCGGCCCGAGGAGCCAGTGCCGTGACCACGAAGAGCGCCAAGGTGCGCGAGCAGCTCGATCATCCGGTGATCGACGCCGACGGCCACTGGGTCGAGCTGTTCCCGGTGTACTTCGACTACATCGCCGAGGTCGGGAGCCCGGCGGACGTCGACCGGTTCCGCGCCCGGTACGGGCACCGGTTCCACGGCTGGTACGAGCTCACCGTCGAGGAGCGGCGGCAACGGCGCCTGCGCCGCCCGTCGTACTGGGGCGTGCCCGTCAACGTCCGGGACCGCGCCGCCACCGCCATCCCGGGCCTCTTCCACGACCGCCTCGACGATTGGGGCATCGACCTGGCGATCGTGTTCCCGAGCATCGGGCTGACCCTCGGCCGGGACATCGCCGATCCCGAGCTCGGCAACGTGGCCCTCCGGGCCTACAACACGATGGTCGCGGACCTGTTCTCGCCGTACCTCGACCGGATGGTGCCGGTCGGGGTGTTGAGCCTGGCCGAGCCGACCGAGGCGATCGAGCAGATGGAGCACGCGCACGGTCTCGGCCTGAAGGTGCTCGTCACCGGGGGCACGATCGTGCGCCCGATCGAGGCCGACGCCGAATGGCAACCGGACCCGGCCCGGCGACGCGTGTACATCGACGCGCTCGGTGTCGACAGCCCCTACGACTACGACCCCGTCTGGCAGCGCTTCGTCGACCTCGGCATCCCGGTCACCAGCCACAGCGGTTCGATGGGCTGGCCGGACCGCAGCCTCTCGTCCAACTTCGTGGGGAACCACCTGGGCCACTTCGCCCAGAGCCACCACACGTTCGCGCGCAGCCTCTTCCTCGGCGGCGTGACCGAGCGGTTCCCGACCCTCAACTTCGGGTTCCTCGAGGGAGGCGTCGGCTGGGCCTGCAACCTCTACGCCGACCTGTTCGGCCACTGGGAGAAGCGCAACCGGGCGTTCATGGACGAGCACCTCAAGCCGACGAACCTCGACACCACCGAGTTCCGGCGATTGTTCGAGCAGTACACGGCCGGCAACCCGCGCTACGAGGGGAAGATCGACGACGTCATCGCCCGCAACCTCGACGCGCTGGAATCGGACACGTCGCAGGAAGAGCTGACCGCGCGCGATCTCGACAGCGACGACTTCTCGCGCGTGCACATCGGCGGCCGCGACGACATCCGCCGCTTGTTCGCGCGGAACTTCTACTTCGGGTGTGAGGCCGACGACCCCATGACCTCCATCGCCTTCGACGAGCGGATGGGTTTGCAGCTCAAGCCGTTGCTCGGCTCCGACATCGCCCACTTCGACGTGGTCGACGCGACCGAGGTGCTCGACGAGGCCTACGAGCTGGTCGAGGACGGCCACATCACCGAGGCGAACTTCCGGGAGTTCACCTTCTCGAACGTGGTGCAGCTGTACCGGGGCATGAACCCGTCGTTCTTCGCCGGTACCGTCGTCGAGGCCGAGGCGGACGCCGAGTTCGCGAAGTACCAGGGGAGCGCCGGGTGAGCTACGAGACCATCGTCGTCGAGCGCCGCGGTCACGCCGCGTGCATGCGGCTGAACCGGCCCGAGGTGCTGAACGCGATCGACGACCGGATGATCGCCGAGATCAACGAGGCGGCCGGGGCGCTGGAGGCCGATCCCGACGTCTGGACGCTGATCGTCACCGGGACGGGGCGCGCCCTGTGCGCCGGCGCCGACGTCAACCGGGCCGGCGTGGAGGAACGGGGGAATTACACCCGCGGCCTCGATGTGCAGGGCGATCCGCTGCTGGCCTCGATGCGGCAGTGGGACGCGCCGCAGGAGGCCACGCTGCCGTACCTCGAGATGGCGAAGCCGGTGATCTGCGCGGTGAACGGCCTCTGCGCCGGCGCCGGGCTCGACCTCGTCACCACGTCGGACATCGTGATCGCGTCGACCGACGCCTCCTTCTTCGACCCGCACGTGAGCATCGGCGTGGTGTCGGGCCGGGAGGCGTTGCGCCTGGCGCGGGTCCTGCCGCTCAACATCACCATGCGCCTGGCGCTGATGGGCAAGTACGAGCGCATGTCGGCCCAGCGGGCCTACGACCTCGGGTTGGTGAGCGAGCTGGTGGAGCCCGACGCGCTGCTCGACCGGGCGTGGGAGATCGCCGAGCATCGTCAACCGCAACGCGCCGCTCGCGGTGCGCGGCACGCGTCTGGCGATCCGCAAGTCGCTCGCGTTGTCGCCCTACGAGGCCGAGCTCATGGCCGAGGGCTACCGCATGAAGGTCGCGGTCACCGACGACGCGCAGGAAGGCGCCCGCGCCTTCCTCGAGAAGCGCGACCCGGACTGGAAGGTCCGCTAGCTCGACGCGATGGTGTCGCGCAGGCGTCGCCGGCGTACCTGCCCGGTGGCGTCCGTGCGCGGGAGCTCGTCGACCTGCACCACGACACGCGGTTGCTTGGGCCCGACCAGAACGCGGGCGACGTGCGTGCGCAGCTCGTCGACGGTCGGGAGCGTCGCGCCCGGCCGTACCACGATCGCCGCGCACACGACCTCGCCCCAGCTCGGGTCGGGGAGGCCCACCACCGCGACGTCCGCGACCGACGGGTGGGTGCGGACGGCGCTCTCGACCTCGACCGGCGCGACCCACTCGCCGCCGGAGCGGATCGACTCCGAGCGGCGTCCGGTGATGCTCAGGTAGCCGTCGGCGTCGCGCGTCGCGAGGTCACCGGTGTGGAACCAGCCGTCGTCGTCGATCGCGTCGGCGGTGGCGTCGGGCCGGTCGAGATAGCCGGAGAACATCGTGGGGCCGCGGAGCCACAGCTCGCCGTCGTCGGCGAGGTCGGCGACCACCATCGGCGGCGGCTGGCCCACGCTGCCCGGCCGGTCGTAGAGGTCGGAGTCGAGGAGGACGGCGCCGCGCCCGATCTCGGTGGAGCCGTACGCCACCGACGTCCACGAACCCGGGAACCGCGCCTTCAGCGCATCGATCAGGTCGAGCGTCACGAGCGACGTGCCGGTCAGCACCTCGACCAGCGACGAGGTGTCGTAGGTGCCGTCGTCGTCGAGGATGCGCTGCCACACCCCGGGGATGCAATAGATGCCGCTGGCGCGCCAGCGCTCGACGGCACCGAGGAGCTCGTGCGGTTCCGGTCGGCCGACGAGGTGCACGGGGCGGTCGGCGGCCAGCGCGTTCTCGAGGAAGAACCATCCGGCCATGTGGAACAGGCCGAACGTCACGACGAAGCCGCGCCGCCCGGTCGCGCCACCTTCGTTGTCGCGTTGGATGGCGCGCAGCCAGGTGGCGCGGTGCGAGAGGACCGCGCCCTTCGACACGCCGGTGGACCCGCTGGTGAGGAAGACGACGCAGGGGTCCTCGCTCGACCCGACCCGCGGGGGCGCGGTGGGCGACGCGTCGGCGTGCCACCCCGGGCCGGTGGTGATCACGGGGACCCCGAACCGTCCCGCGACCGCCCGGGCGGGCTCCTCGGTGTCGGGGTGGGTGACCACGAGCCGCGGGGTGAGCGTCTCGAACGCGTCGATCGCCTCGCGCTCGGTGAAGTTGGGGTTGATCGGCGCCAGGACCGCGCCCGCTTTCGAGACGCCGTACCCGAGCTCGAGCGCGTCGAGCGCGGTCGGGCCCCACCACAGCACCCGGTCGAGCGGGCCCACGCCTTCGGCCTGCACCCGGTGGGCGGCGCGGTTGGCACCGGTGTCGAGCTCGGCGAAGGTGCGGGCGTCGTCGCCGAGGGTCGCGCCGATGCGGTGGGGCTGGACGAGCGCGGTGCGGACGAGCAGATCGTGGATGCGGACGTCCATCAGGTGGTGGATCGCGGGCGCAGCTCGCCGAGGCCGAAGGTGCTCTCCACCTGGTCGCGCTGGTACTGCGCGCCCTGGTCGGTGGGAACGGCCCAGCCGGTCGGGCACATGGTGAGGATCTCGACCAGCGAGAACCCCTCACCGGCGAGCTGCGACGCGAACGCCTCGCGCAGGTAGCGCCGGGTCCGCGCGATGGCGTTGGGCTTGTCGACCGCGCCGCGCGCGACGTACGCCGCGCCGGGGAACGTGGCCACGATGTCGGCGACCGGGATCGGGTACCCGTGCTCCTGCTCGGAGCGACCGTCGAGGCTCGTCTTGGTGCGTTGCCCGACGGTCGTCGCCGCGGTCATCTGCCCGCCGGTGTCGCCGAACACGCCGTTGTCGAGCATGAGGCAGGTGATGGACTCGCCGCGCGCGGCCGCGTGCAGGACCTCGGCGAGCCCTTCCGAGACCATGTCGCCGTCGCCCTGCAGGGTGTAGATCGCGCGATCCGGGAGCATGCGCTTCATGCCGGTGGCGACCGCCGGGGCGCGGCCGTGCAGGCACTGGAGGAACTCGACGTCGGCGGTGGTGATGATCTGGGTGTAGCAGCCGTGACCCACGACGCCGATGGAGCGGTCGACGAGCTGCAGCTCCTCGAGCACCTCGACCAGCAACCGCCAGGCGACCGGGTGGCCGCAGCCCGAACACAGGTGGTGCTCGGTGCTCTGGAAGAGCGCGGGGGCGAAGTCGGCGACCTTCCGCATGGTCGGATCGGTGTGCGTCATGGTCGTGCTCCTTCGGTGGCGGCGAGGATGCGCGCGCGGATGTGTCGACGTCGAGCAGCTCGCCCTGACGCATGCCCGACTCGTCCTGGCTCACGCCTCCGACCGCGTGCACCGGCACCGCGCCGTTCACCGCGAGGCGGACGTCGTCGATCATCTGCCCCGCGTTGAGCTCGTGGACCAGCACCTGGCGGCACGACGCCGAGCGGGCGAGGTCGCCGAGCGCGGCGGACGGGAAGGGCCAGAGCGTGACCGGCCGGAACGTGCCGATGCGGTGCCCCTCACGCCGGAGCTCGTCCACGACGTAGTCGACGAACGCGCCGGTGGTGCCGAACGACACGACGACGTGCTCCGCGTCGTCGACGTGGCGACCGGCGTGGCGCGCCTCCGTCGCCGCGATCTGGTCGTACTTGTCGGCGACGTGCTGCCAGTGCCGGTTCGGACCCGGGCCGGGCGTGTTGTGCTTCCCCTGGCGCCAGGTCCAGACGACCTTCGACGCCCCGGTGCCGCCGCTCGACCCGTCGAGCGCCCACGGCTTGTCGGGCCCGGTCGCGCCGTCGCGGGCGGGCTCCGCCTCGACCGTCGTCTGCGTGAAGCCGATCATGTGGTCGCCGTAGAGGACGACGGGGGTGAGCCACCGGTCGGCGAGCTCGAACGCGAGCCGGGTGTGCTCGGCCGCCTCCACGACGCTCGCGGGCGCGAGCGCGATGGTGCGGTAGTCGCCCCAACCTCCCCCGCGGGTGGTCTGGAAGTAGTCCTGCTGACCGCGGGCCATGTTGAACACGACGAGCGGCAGCTCGTTGAGCGCGGCCTCGGCGATGGTCTCCTGCATGAGCGCGATGCCCTGACCGGTCGAGCCGGTGGCGGCGCGCGCGCCGGTCGCCGCCGCGCCCAACGCCATGTTGGCGCCCTCGATCTCGGTGTCGGCCTGGATCCAGACGCCGTCGTTGCGGGGCAGCTCGCGTGCGAACGCATCGAGCAGCCCGGTGAACGGCAGCATCGGGTACCCGGCGAAGAAGCGGCAGCCGGCGTCGACCGCCGCCGCCGCGATCGCGTCGTACCCTTCGCGCAGCACCAGGGTCATGGCGCGGTCTCGAACCGGTAGACCTCGAACACGAAGTCCGGGCACACCTCGGCGCACGCCCGGCACCCCGTACAGCCGTCGAGCAGCCGCGGGAGCACGTAGCCCTTGGCGTTGCGCTCGTCGGTCATCTCCAGCGCGCCCGGGCGGCACACCGGGACGCAGAGACCGCATCCCTTGCAACGGTCGAGCGCCATGATGACCGTGCCGCGGTCGCTCACCGGGTGATCTCCACCGCCGTGCCGCGGACCGAGTCGGCTCCCGCCGCCAGCGCGGCCAGGTTCGACTGGATGGCGGCGGCCCGGTGCGCCGGGACGAGATGGTGCACCGCGGCCTCGAGCGCGTCGGCGCCGGCCACTCCGGTCAACGCGGCGAACGCGCCCACCAGCACGAGGCCGGCCGCGACCGGTGCGCCCAGGTCGGCGGCGATCTCGCGCGCCGGCACCCGCACCGCGGTGGCGTCGCTCTCGGGCCACGTCCACGCATCGGCGACCACGAGCGGCTCGTCGATCAGCCGCGGCGTGGCGTCGCCGAGGAACGCGGCGTGCAGCACGATCACCGCGTCGAGGCGGGGCACGATGGGTGGCAGGTCGACGATGGGCGCGTCCCGCACCACGACCGTGGCCTCGGTGCGCCCGCCCCGCATCTCCCCGCCGAAGTACGAGCTCAACATCACGTGGTGGCCGTCGGCGACGCCGGCCTGGGCGAGGACCTTGGCGCAGAGCTGCACCCCTTGCCCGCCGATCCCGGTGAGGATCACGTCGCGCCGGGGGTCGGGTGCACGACTCATGTCATGTGGTTCCCGGCGTTGACGAAGAGGGTCTGTCCGGTGATCATGCGGGCGCGGTCCGACGAGAGGAACACGACCGCCTCGGCGACGTCGTCCACAGTGGGGATCTCCCCGAGCGGCATCGCCCGCTTGATCGGCGCGGTGACCACCTCCTCGTCGACACCGCGCCGCTGGGCGCTGGTGCGCACGAACTGCTGGACGGCCGGACCCCACATCCACGAGGGCACCACCATGTTGACCCGGATCCGCCGGGGTCCGAGCTCCCACGCGGCATGGAACATCGCCGAGTGCAGCGCGCCTTTGGAGGCCGCGTAGGCCGTCTGCTGCATCGCGCCGTTCGAGACGCGGAAGGTCTGCGAGCCGATGAGCACGATCGAGCCGCCGGCGCCGTTCATCACCTCGGTCATCGCCGACATCACGTGCACGGTGCCGAGGACGTTGGTGTCGAGCACCGCGCGCCAGTCGTCATCCGTGGTCGCGCCCAGACCGCCTACCACCTCCTGCGCCGCGATCTGCACGACGCCGTCGACGGAGCCGAAGCGGTCGGTCGCGAAGGCCGCGAGGTCCCGGCACTGGTCGGCGTCGCCGATGTCGGTCGCCCGAGCACCGACGTGCTCACCGGATGGATCGAGGCCGCGCGCCAGGTCCTCGAGCGCCGAGCCGTCGCGCGCCGCGAGCACCGCGTTGCCGCCGTCGCGCAGCACGTGCGCGGCCACTGCCCGCCCCAGGCCGGCGCCGCTTCCCGTGACGACGATCGTCTTGCCGTCGAGTGTCACCGAACGACCTCTCCCGGACCTTCGTCGCACTGCTCGCGGCTCGGGAAGCGTAGTTGTCGTCGTCGCGGCCCGCGATCGACGACCTCGAGCGGAGCTCACCGGAGCATGATCCGGCCGCCGTCGGCCATCAGCGTCTGACCGGTCACGTACGCGCTCGCGTCGGAGAGCAGGAACCCGACGACGGGTGCGATGTCGTCCTCGAGCCGGCCGTCACGCGGCACCGGCTGGCGGGCGAACCCCCGCTCGAACCGCGCCAGGGTCTCGGGATCGTCGAGCCCCGGGGTGTGGTGGCGCACCGAGACCGGGCACACGCAATTCACGGTGATGACGAACGAGCGACTGCGTCACTCGTTGGTGCCGCCGCGCTCGACGCCGCCACTGACCGTGGGTCAGGCGAGCACGCCCGTCCACTGGGCGCCGGTCATCACGCCGGTGACCATCGGGAGGTCGTGGGCGGACATGATCCCCGGCGGCGCCGCGACCACCGCGGGGATGGCGTTGAGCGGACGCATGAAGGTCGCGAAGCTCAGGCCGCGCAGGTTGCTGCCGCGGCCGTGCATCTCGATGTCGACGGTGTAGGTGGGCATGCCCTCCAGGATCACCCGGTAGCCGCCGAGCGGGGAGGGGTGCCGCGGCCAGTCGGGGCCGCTGTGGTCGCCCATGCGGGTGATGTGCTCCAGCACGATCCGCTCCTCGCCGCCGGCGATCCCGACCAGGCGGAAGCGCATCCCGCCGACGGTGCCGGCGGGCAGCGGTCCCGACGCGGTCTCGTACGACTCGGGCGCGATCCACTGCTCCAGCGTGTCCTCGACGCCGTCGAGGGTGAGCCCCAACCCGGCCGCGAGACCCCAGACGACCGGCGCCCAGAGGCGGTTCAGCCGCCCCGGTTCGTGCAGCGGCGTGACCGCGTCGGGGGCATGGGCGAAGCCCATGAAGTCGTACATGATGTGCGGTTGCGCGATCGTCGAGTAGTCGAGGATCTCCTGCATCGTGATCTTGTCGATGCGCGCGCAGGTGCTGCTGAACGCGAACGGCACGAGGTCGTTGATCCACCCCGGCTCGATGCCGCTGTTGAAGAGCGTGGTACCACCGGCGGCGCACGCGTCCTCGAGCAGCTCGCGCAGGTCGGGCTCGGCCGCCGGGGGCCAGCAGAACGACACCAACGACGTCGTGACCACGTCGCGGCCCGCCCGCAGGCAGCGGGCGATGTCGTCGGCAGCCTCGCGGTAGCGGTAGTCGCTGCTCGCGAAGTACGCCACGACGTCGGCGTCGGTGGCGAGCGCGCGGTCGATGTCGCGCGTGGCGATCACGCCGGTCGGCGGGAGCCCGCACAGGTCGCCGGCGTCGCGCCCCTCCTTCGCCTCGCTGTGCACGACGAGGCCCGCGAGCTCCAGCCCGGGGTGTTGGATGGTCGCCCGGAGTGCCCCGATGCCGATCTGGCCGGGCCCCCACAGCACGACCCGTGCCACCGCCGCCCCCGGCTACTGGAGGAGGGCGAGGAGGTTGTCGCGCATGATCTTCTTGATGTCGGCCTCCGGCAGCTTCTGGATGCTGTCGGCGAAGTCGCCCGGCATGATGTTGCCCTCGGGGTGGGGCCAATCGGAGCCCATGAGCACCCGGTCGACGCCGATGAGCTCGGTGAGGCCGACGACGTCCTCCTCGGGGAACGGCGAGATGTAGATGTGCTCCTTGAAGACGTCGGACGGCAGGTCCTGCATCGTCTGGCCGAACGCGGTGATGCGCCGCTCGAGCAGCGAGCCGGCATGGTCGACCATGTGGAGCGCGTACGGCGTCCACGCGCAGCCGAGCTCGATGCTGGCGATCCGCACGTTCGGGAACCGGCCGAACAGGTTGCCGAGCACGAGCGCGACGGTCGTCTCGAGGATCCCGCGATCCGACGTGAGCGCCTGCCCGAGGGCGGCGTTGTAGCCCTCGTCGGCCTTCGACTGCCCCCACATCCGGTCGAACGCCTCGCTGTACTTCGTCGTGCCGCCGTAGCCGTGGTACGCGGCGAGCGTGCCGCTCTCGTTCATCAGCGACCAGAAGCGGTCCCAGGCCGGGTCGGCGGGCGACCGGCCGTTGGCCGGACCGGGTCGCAACGAGATCGCCTTCACGCCCTTTCCGAGCAGGTACTCGAGCTCGGCGGCGGCCAGGTCGGGATCGAGCATCGGGATGTAGGGCGGCGCGTACAGGCGGTCGCGGTACGCGTAGCCCCAGTCCTCCTCCAGCCAGAGGTTGAACGCGTGGAACACCTTGTAGGCCATCGGCACGTTGTCGTGCATCAGGCCCTCCACGCAGTCACCGAGGGTCGGGAAGAGCAGGCACCGCTCGACGTTCTGCTCGTCGATCATGTCGATGCGCGCGTGGTTGACCCGGTATCCCTCCGGGATGTGCTCGAGTTGGCCGTACGCCTTGTGCATGTCGGTCAACGGGAGGCCCGTCACCCCGCTGGTGCGGTCCTGCAGCTCCTTCAGGCGCGCGTGGAACGCGCCCGGCTTCGCGATCGGGTCGAAGGTCGGGTTCGGCACGCTGGTGTTGGCCAGGCCGATCATCGTCGTGCCGAACACCATGTAGCGGCGCTTGCCCTCGCTGACCCAGCGCACGTACCGCTTCACGTCCTCGTCGCCGTGGCGGAAGAACGCGTCCTCGGCCTCGTAGTAGTGGTTGTCGGCGTCGACGAACATGTAGTCCACGATGCGCTCCTCGGTGATGTCGGAAACGTGTCTCTCGTAGAGCGGAGACAAACCTATCGGGTCACTCGACGGTGTGCAGGAAGTCGGACAGCGACGCGGCGATGTGCCCCACCGCGTCGCTGGAGAGGCCGTGGTGGGAGGGGAGCGTGAGGCCGCGGTCCATCACCCGGTCGGCGTTGGGCAGCCCGTCGTCGGGCGCCCGGTGGGCGATGTCGGCGAACCCCGGCTGGCGCAGGATGTTGCCGGTCCAGACCATGCGGGACGGGATGCCCCGCTCGAGCAGGAACTCCTGCATCGCCGAGCGGTCGATGTCGTCCTGGAGCAGGAAGGGGAACCGCATCCAGGTCGTCTCGACCTCGGAGGTCGTGCGGGCGCGCACCACGGTGTCCTCGTGCTGCGCGACCACCTCGTCGAGGCGGGCGAAGTTGTCGCGCCGTCGCTGGTTGAACTCGGCGAGCCGCTCGAGCTGCACGTTCCCGTACGCGGCACCGATCTCCGAGGGTTCGAAGTTGTACCCGGTGTCCTCGAACAGGAACACCATGTCGTACGGCGTGCCGTCGGCCAGCCGGCCGAAGCGGTCGTCGTCGCCCTGCTTGCTGCCGAACAGGTACCGCTCGCTGTGACGACCCCACCGCCGGCGCACGAGCGTCTGGTCGAACCACTCGGGGTCGTCGACCGCGATCATGCCGCCGTTGCTCGCGGCCGTGATCGAGTGACCCCGGGCGAAGCTCGTGACCGAGATGTCGGAGCGCGTGCCGGTGCGCGAGCCGCGGAGGTACGAGTCGAGGACGTCGCAGCTGTCTTCGACCACGAGCAACCCGTGCCGGTCGGCGATCTCGCGGATCGCGTCCCAGTCGGGGCAGTTGCCCACGAGGTTGGGAGTGAGGATGGCCTTGGTGCGCGAGCCGATCATGGCCTCGATCTTCGTGACGTCGATCTGCAGCGTGTCCGGCTCCACGTCGACGAACGCGGGGACGATGCCGTTGCGCACGAGCGGCGCGATGTCGCTGGAGAAGGTGAGCGGCGACGTGATCACCTCGTCGCCGGGCTCGCACCCGAGCAGGTCGACGGCCAGCCACAGGGCGGACGTGCCGCTGTTCACCATCACCGCGTGCTGCTTCGCCAGCAGCTCGGCGCCCCGCCGCTCGAACTCGGCCACCTCGGGACCGATGGCGAGGCGCCCGGGGGCCTGGAGGACGCGCACGACCGCGTCGATCTCGCGCTGGTCGTGGACCGGTCCGGCCTCGGTGACGGTGGGGTGGCGGGTGTCGCTCATACCGACGTGCCTACCGCGCGACCAGGTGGTCCAGCAATCCCTCGCTCAGGTACTCCGGGAACTCGAACCGACCGACCGGCGTGGCCTCCTGCCCCGGGTAGCCCAGGCGCGCCCGGACGTCGGGCGCGCGGTAGTAGGCGGCCAGCACCACCAGGACCAGTGCGCGGTACGCCGGTGCATCCGTCGTGCGCAGCACCTCCAGCCGGGCGCCGGGATCGTCGACGTCCCGGTCGACGGCGCGCAGCAGGGGGGCGACGAGGTCGGGGCGGACGTCGAGCACGCGGTCGAGCAGGTCGCCCGCCACACCGATGTCGTCGGCGGCGGGCATGCGGTCGTCGGCCGGGACGAGGAAGCGAGCCAGCACGCGCACGCGGTCGCGCGCCGCGTCGCCGACCGCGGGCCGCAGCGCGACCGGTGCCGACGCGGCGCCCCTCCCGGGCGCGTGATCGCGCGTGGCGAAATGCCGCGCCGGCTCGGGTACCGGCACGTCGGCGCGGTGGGTGAGGAGGTGGTCGACGGCGCGGAGCGCGAGCGCGGAGATCGTGCTGGTCGGATTGGCCGCGCCGACGGTCACGAAGACGCTGCCGTCGACGATCGCGAGGTTGCGCACGTCGTGGGCGACGCCCCACCGGTCGACCACCGACGTGTCGCGCTCGTCGCCCATGCGGGCGGTGCCGAGCAGGTGGCTGTTGTTGCGCATCGCCACCGCCTCGACCGTGTGCGCGCCGGCCTCGGTGAGCGAGTGCGTGGCCCGCTCGATGCTCCACTCGGTGGCCCGGCGGGCGTCGTCGCTGATGCGGTAGGTGACCTTGGGTGCGGGGATGCCGTCGCCGTCCACCAGCGTGGCCGAGAGCTCCACCCGGTTCCCCGGGTCGGGGAGGTCCTCGCACAGCACGACCCAACGCGCGCCCCGGCCGAAGCGGCTGCGCATGTGGCGGTGGTGGTCGGCGCCGAGCGGCGGACGGCCGCGCAAGCCGAACGCGACCGCGAGCGGTCCCCCCGTGGGCGTGAGGCTCCAGCGGGTGCCGCCCACGAACCCGCGGCCGGGGTCGGTGCCGCCGAACTCGAGCGACTGGATCTGCCCGCCGAAGTGGCCCTGCCAGCTGCGCAGGTCGTCGTCGAAGTAGCCCTCGACCATCGCGCCCGGGTGCACCATGAGCCGACGACCGACGAGCCCCGACGAATTGGCCAGGCCGTCCGGCGCGCCCGGATGGGCCGACAGCAGCAGCAGGCGGGCGGTGCCGATGCCGTTCGCGGCGCAGAGCACGACGTCGGCACCCTGGAAGGTCTCACGCCCGTCGGCATCGAGCCACGTCACGCCGCGGGCCCGACCGCGCGGATCGATCTCGATCTGCCGCACGCGCGCGCCGGTGCGCAACTGCGCACCGGCCGCCAGTGCCCCGGGCCAGTGCGTGACATCGGTGGAGCCCTTCGCCCCCTCGTTGCACCCCGAACCGCACGTCCCCCGTTGCACGCACGCGTGGCGACCGTCGCGCGTGGCCGAGAGGATGGCGTTGTTCTCCGGCCACCAGTGCCACCCGAGTCGCGCGTGTGCCCGAGCGAGCGCGAGGCCGGCGCGGCCGATCGGGAGCGGCGGCAGGGGTGGATCCGCGCCGGGCGGGTACGCCGGATTGCCACCGAGGCCGGACACACCGAACTGGCGATCGGTCTCTTCGTAGTGGGGCAACAGCTCCTCGTACGACAGCGGCCAGTCGTCGCCGATCCCGAAGTCGGTGCCGGTGCGGAAGTCGGACGGCAGCAGGCGCGGCCAGACCGCGTTGTACAGGATCGTGCCCCCGCCGACGCCGTTGAAATTGCCGAGCACCATGTCGGAGTCGTCGAGGTCCAGCGGGTAGTCGGCCGGGCGGGCGCGCAGGTTGGGCGACGACGACCACTGCTTCCGCGCCAGGAGCTCCCAGTCGGGGCCGGCGCCGGGATAGTCGTCCCGGTTCGCCCAGTCGCCCTGCTCGAGGCACACGACGCGCAGGCCCGCACGCGCCAGGCGGAGGGCGGCGACGCCGCCCGACGCCCCGGCGCCGACGATCACGACGTCGGCGTGCTCGCTCACGGTGTGATGCGCGCCGCGAGCTGCTCGGCCAGCTCCTGCTTCTTGATCTTGCCCGACTGCAGGAACGGCAGGTCGGACTTGGCGCACACCCAGAGGTGCTTCGGGACCTTGTACGCCGACAGGTCGGCTCGGAGCCGGGCGCGCAGCTCGTCGCCGTCGACCGCGTGACCGCCGCGCGGCACCACCGCGCCGACGACCAGGTGGCCACCGCCCGCGGCCGGGATCCCGGTGACGTACGCCTCGAGCACGTCCGGGTAGGCCATCAGCGCGCCTTCGACCTCCGCCGGGGTCACGTTGGCGCCGCCGGGCGTCTTGATCATCTCGCCGAGCCGGCCGGTGAAGTAGAACCAGCCGTCGGCGTCGAAGTGGCCGGCGTCACCGGTGCGGTACCAGCCGTCGGGCTCGAAGACGTCCTCCCGCTCGCGCCGGTGCAACCCCTGCATGAGCGAGTAGCCGCGCACCCAGAGCTCACCGTCCGCACCCGCCGGCAGCTCCACGCCGGTCTCGGGGTCCACCACCTTGTGGCTGATCCCGGGCAGCGACCGGCCGAAGGTCCCGCGGCGCGATTCGGGGAGCGGGTCGTACTGGTCCCACAGGGTGTGCGAGCTGCACATCTCCGTCATGCCGAGCGAGGTCGAGTTCACCTCGGGCGGTCGACGGTCGGGCGGCACGAGGTCGGGCATGCTCGTCCGCACCACCGACGACAGGTCGCGTGCCGGGTACGACGGGTGCTCCGACATCGTCTTGCCCTGTTGCGGCCAGCCGGTGGCGATGGTGACGTGCTCCTGCTCGATGAGGTCGAGCGCGGTCGCGGCGTCGAACGAGCTCAGCGTGACCAGCGTGGCACCGAGGTGGAGCACCTCGAACAGCGTGGTGACCAACCCGCCGATCCAGAAGAACGGCATCGACGAGAAGATCACGTCGTCGGGTCCCATCGGGTACCCCGACTGCAGGTTGCAGGAGTGGCGCACGATGGTGCCGTGCGTGTGGATGGCGCCCTTGGGCTCGGCGGTGCTGCCGGAGCTGTACACGACGACCAGCGGGTCGGCGGGTACGACGCACGCCTCCACCCGGGCGAGGAACGCCGCGTCGATGCCGGCCCGGTCGCCGGCGTCGACCATCGACGCCTCGTCACCCCGCGACCAGGCGCGGTCCGACGCGCCCCACACGTGGATGGCGCGGAGGAACGGCGCGTCGGCGAGGACCAACCGGTCGTCGGCCGACTGGCCGGCGAGGCCGGGCAGCGCCGCTTCGAGACGTTCGAGGTAGTCGTTGGTGAGGAAGCGCGGGTGGGCGAGGAGCTCGGTGAGGTCGGCGTGACGGATCGTCCATCCGAGCTCGCGCGTCTGCGAGAACGTGTTCAAGGGCACGAACACGGCACCGACGCGCGCCGCCGCGAACGCGGCGATCGCGAAGTCGACCCGGTTCGGCATCAGGATCCCCACCCGCGAGCCCTTGCCGATGCCGGCCGCGAGCAGGCCGCGGGCGAGGGCCGCCGAACGGGCGTCGGCCGCCGCGTAGCTCAGCCGCTCGCCGTCGGCGACCAGGTAGGTGTGGGTGCCGAAGCGCGCCGCGGCCGTGGCGACGAGCTCGGGCACGGTCGGGGTGAAGTCGGGGAACGGCATGGCTCAGGCGGGCCGGAACACCGGGAGGTGGCGCCCGTCGGACAATGGTTCCCACGCGAGCGCGACGCGCATGCCGATCTCGACGTCGCCCGGCGGGCAGCCGACCACGTTGCTCATCATGCGCGCGCCGGCGTCGAGGTCGACGAGCACCACGACGTACGGGCCGTCTTCCTCGGCCCGCCCCAGTCCCGGCCTGGTGTGCACGCTCGCGGCGTAGACGGTGCCGCCTCCCGCGTCCTCGCGCCATTCGACGGTGTCGCCGAAGCAGCGCGGGCACACCGTGCGCGGGTACCAGACGGCGGCGTCGCACGTCGTGCACCACGGCAGCACGAACCGCTGCTCGCGCGTCGCGTCCCAGAACGGGCGCGCCTCGTCGGAGGCCGGCGGCTCGCGACGCGCGGTCACCGCGTCGCCCCGGTGCCGAGCACGACGGTGCCGGTGGCCGACAGCACACCGCCGCAGCCGTGTGCCACCGCGACCTCGGCGCCCGCCACCTGACGGTCGCCGCATCCGCCGCGCAACTGCCGCGTCGCCTCGACGAGGAGGAACATCCCGTACTGCCCCGGGTGGGTGTAGGAGAGGCCGCCGCCGTTGGTGTTCATCGGGAGCGCGCCACCGGGGCCGAGCTTGCCGTCCTCCACGAAGGCGCCCCCTTCCCCCTTCGCGCAGAAGCCGAGGTCCTCGAGGTGGAGGAGGGCGGTGATGGTGAACGAGTCGTAGCTCATGAGCACGTCGACGTCGTCGGGCCCGATCCCCGCGTGCCCGAACGCCGCCGGGCCCGAGATCGCGCCGGGCGTCACCGTGAGGTCGGGCATCTCCGTGATCACCCAGTGGTCGACGCCGGTCGCGGCACCGAGCACGAAGACGGGCGGTTGGGGCCGGTCGCGAGCGCGCTCGGCGGAGGTGAGCACGTACGCGCCCGCGCCGTCGGTGACGAGGCAGCAGTCGAGCTGGTGCAGCGGTGACACGGTCATCGTCGACGCGAGCACGTCGTCGACGGTGATCGGGTCACGGTGCCGGGCCCGCGGGTTGTGGGCCGCCCAGCGCCGGGCGTCGACCGCGATGCGGGCGAGCTGCTCCGACGTCGTGCCGTACTGCGCCATGTGCCGGCTCGCCGCCAGCGCGTACGAGGTCATCGGCATCCGCGGGCCGTAGGGGGCCTCCCACTCGGCGCCGACGTCGGGTCCCATCGGCCCGAGCGACGGCGCGGTCGGGCCCAGTCGGCGGTCCTGCCGGGGCGTCGACGCGTACACACCCACCACGACCTCGCACAGTCCGGCGGCGATCGCGGCCGACGCGTGCTCGACGTGCACCTCGAAGCTCGACCCGCCCACGAACGTGCCGTCGACGAACCGGGGGTGGATGCCGAGGTACTCGGCGATGCCGGTCGCCATCCCCGAGCAGCACACCCCGTCGACGTCGGCGAGGCTGAGCCCGGCGTCGTCGAGGGCCTCGCGGATCATGGCCGCCTCCAGGACGCGGCCGCGGGTCTCGAGCTCTCCCGTGGGCGAGGCGGCGTCGGCGACGCCGACGATCGCCGCCGCCCCCCGCATCGAGCCGGTGCCCATCGCTCCTCCCGTCGTGAACGGCGTTCTCAGCCAGCGGTGTGCCCAATTCCGGGGACTGTATCCCGGGTGCGGACCCGGGTCCCCGGGGCCCGCAGCAGGATGCCGCCCGACCCCGGCCGTGTCGAGTCGCCGGTCACCACCGGTAGTGTGCGGCCCGCATGGAGTTCTGGGAGCTGGTGGCACGGGAGAGCATCCGCGACCGGATCGCCCGCTGGAACGCCAACGGCGACGCGGGCCGCTTCCCCGAGATGGTCGAGGTCCTGGCCCCCGACGTGGAGTTCGAGCCCACCCCGGCGACGGTGCTGCACGGGCGCGACGCGGTGCTCGAGTTCCTCGGCGGCGTGCCCTCGGGCGCGGCCCCGAACCCGGCGGGCCGCTACGTGCCCGAGGGCGGCCGGCCGTCGCTCCGGCACTTCACCAGCACCGTCCAGATCGACCTCCTCTCCGAGACCGCGGCACGCGTGCGCTCCTACTACCAGGTGGTGTCGTCGACCGGCCTCGACCACTGGGGCCGCTACCTCGACGAGTTCGGCGTGGTCGACGGCGAGTGGCTCATCACCCGCCGCACCATCACGACCGAAGGTGTCGATCCCGACGGCTGGGCGGCGCGCCTCGGCGCCGCCGATCCGGAATGAGCGCCGCGCCACCGCCGGTGTCGAGCACCACGCTCGGCGACCTGTTCGAGGAGATCGGCACCCGCGAGCCCGACGCCCTCGCCTACGTCGACGGTGACCAGCGGCTGACCTACGGCCAGTGGCTCGCCGGCGCCGACTCGCTGGCCGCGGAGCTCCGCGCTCGCGGGGTGGAGCCGGGTGACGTCGTGGCGTTCTCGATGGCGTCGTGCATCGACTACGCGGTGGCCTACGCCGCGTGCACGCGCCTCGGCGCGGTCGCAACCGGCATCAACACCCGGCTCGGCCCGCGCGAGGTCGCCGCGATCCTGCAGCGGTGCGAGCCGGTCGCGCTGCTGCACGAGCGCACCGACCCGGATCTTCCCGCCGACGCACCCACGCCCAAGGTGCTCATGCCGCGCGCCGAGGTCGCGGCGGTGTGGCAGGCCGGCACTCCGTTCCTCGGCCGGCCGGTGCGACGGCCCGAGGATCCCGTGTGCATCGTGTGGACGAGCGGCACCACCGGGCTGCCCAAAGGCGCGTGGTTCGACCACCGCGCGCTCGAGGCGTCGGCCCGGCTCAGCGACATCCTCAGCGCGTACCACGACGTCCGTCTCATGCCGGTGCCCTTCGCGCACGCGGGGTACATGAACAAGCTCTGGGACCAGGTCGAGTTCGTGATCGGCTGCGTGCTGACCGCGACACCGTGGACCGCGGAGTCGATGCTCGAGCAGATGGTCGCCGAGCACGCCACCATGGGCTGGGGAGTGCCCACGCAGTGGGCGAAGCTGGTGGATCTGCCGCAGCTGGCCGACGCCGACCTCTCCGCGTTGCGCCTGTGCTCCACCGGGTCGGCGCCGGTGACGCCGGAGCTGGCCGAGAAGATGCGCACCCGGCTCGGCTGCCCGATCGTGGTCCGCTACGCGTGCACCGAATCGTCGTCGATCACCGGTACCCGGCCCGACGACCCACCGGAGGTGCTCCTGCACACCGTCGGCCGCCCGCAGGAGGGCATCGAGCTCAAGCTGGTCGGCGCCGACGGCGAGGAGGTCCCCCGCGGCGAGGTCGGCGTGGTCACCCTGCGGTCGCCCTGCAGCATGCGCGCCTACTGGAACGATCCCGAGCGCACCGCGGAGGCCCTCTCACCCGACGGGTGGATCACCACCAGCGACCTCGGCCTGCTGCGCGACGACGGCAACCTGGTGCTGCGCGGCCGCACCAGCGAGATGTACATCCGCGGCGGGTTCAACGTGCATCCGCTCGAGGTGGAGCGCGTGCTGGCCGACCACCCGAAGGTCGGGCGGGTCGCGATCGTCGGGACGCCGGCCCCCACGATCGGCGAGATCGGCGTCGCCTTCGTCGAGCCCGCCGACCCGGCCGACCCGCCGACGCTGGAGGAGCTGCGTGCCTTCGTGCGCGATCGCCTCGCCGACTACAAGGCGCCCGATCGGCTGGAGGTCGTGGCGGAGCTGCCGATGACCTCGATGCTCAAGATCGACAAGGGCGCGCTGGGCAGGCTCAGCCGGGCTGACGGGTGAGCTCGCTCGCGGCGCCGTCGATGGCGTCGAGGGCGCGGAAGTGCGGGATCACCTGCTCGCCGAAGATGCGGATCGACTCCATCATCTCGTCCTGCCCGAGCGTGCCCATCTGGATCAGGCACATGACGTTGTCGACGCCCGCGTCGCGGAGCCGCTCGACGTAGGCGATCGCGGTGTCGGCGTCGCCCAACGCGTGGTCGGTGTTGTACATCGACGACGCCGCGGTGGGCGGGGCCTCACCGCGGGCGATGGCGTCCTTGGCCATCTGCAGGTGCTCGGCCATGAACGCCGCGTTGTCGACGTGCTCGGTGTCGCGCGCGGGGGCCACGCCGTTGGGCGCCGCCCAGTGCGTGATCGCCTCGGCGAAGAAGCGGAGCGCGCGGCATCCCTTGCGGAACGCCTCGTCGCGGTCGTCCATGAGGAACGTCGGGCACAGCGCGACGAACTCGTCGTTGACCATCCCGGGTGACACCATCGCCTCGGGGTCGCGCCGGGCTCGTTCTTCGTCGAACATGCGGCGCATGTCGCCGATCATCTCGGGGCCGCCGAAGCCGAGCACCATCGGGCCGACCCCGTAGCTCGCCGCCCGCCGTACCGTCTCCGGGTTGGTGCACGCGAGGAACAGCGGCGGGTGGGGGAGCTGCACCGGCCGCGGCACCACCGTGTGGGGTGGGCGCCCGGGTGGGTGCTGGATCGTCAGCAGGTCGGAGTCCCACTGGATCGTGTCCTCGCGCCAGCAGTGGCCGATGAACCGCAGGGCCTCCTGTACCTGCGGCGTGGTGAGCTCGGGGTCGACGCCGCACAACGACATCTCCTGCACGGTGCCGCCGCGCGCGGCGCCGAGGTTGAGGCGGCCGTCGGAGATGATGTCGAGCATCGCGGCGCGCTCGGCCACCCGCGCCGGGTGGTTGTACCCGAACGGCATGCACACCGCGGCGTGACCGACGCGGATGCGGGAGGTCTTCGCCGCGACCGCGGTGAGGAAGATCTCCGGCGCGCTCATGTGCGAGTACTCGATGAGAGAGTGGTGCTCGACCGCCCAGATGCCGTCGAAGCCCACCTCCTCGGCGAACACCGCCTGTTCCACGCAGTTGCGGATCGCCTGGCGCTCCACGTCGGGAGTGCCGTACTCGACCTGGGCTTCGAAGATCATCGAGAACTTCATGCCGGGAACGTACCCCTGCCCACCGTTCGCCCGCACGTGCCGCGGCGCCCGGTGCAATTGCGCCGCCTCGGCCGGCGCACGGTAGGTTCGCCATGATGTCCGCCCATCCGTACCACGACGTCGCCATCTCGGGGATCTTCAACACCGAGCAGGCGCGCGTGCTCGAGGGCGAGGACTCGCTCTCGATCTCGTTCAAGGCTGCGCTCGGCGCCCTCGCCGATGCCGGTCTCGGCGTGCGCGACGTCGACGGCGTCGTCGGCCAGTTCGCCAACGACTTCGTGTACCAGGCGCGCCTGGCGCCGGTGTGGGTCACGTCGTCGTGGTCGGGCATCCCCGCGATCCTGCAGGCGGCCACCGCGATCGCGGCGGGGATGGCGACCAAGGTCCTCGTCATGGCCGGAACCGCCGGGGTGTACGTCGACCGCGCCGCCACCGCGCCCTGGACCCGACCGAGCAGCGAGTTCGTGGCCCCGTTCGGAATGTTCACCGCGGCCGAGTTCGCGCTGGTCGCGCGCCGCCACATGCACCGCTACGGCACCAAGCCCGACGCGCTCGCGACCGTGGCCGCGGTGATCCGCAACAACGGCGACGTCAACCCGGACGCGGTGTACTACGGGCGCGGGCCGTTCACGCCCCAGGACGTGCTCGACAGCCGCATGATCGCGGATCCGTTCCATCTCCTCGACTGCGCGACCGCGTCGGAGGGTGGCTGCGGTCTCGTGCTGACGCGCGCCGACCTCGCCGCTGATCTCCCGACCACCCCGGTGTACGTGCTCGGGGGGAACGGCGACAGCGGGGGGACCGCGTACCGCAACCCGCCGACGTGGGAGCTCGGGGGCAACCGGCGCCCCGACCTCGTGAACGGCACCGTCGGGCGGCGCGCCGCCGAAGACGCGTTCCGCGCCGCCGGTCTCGGGCCCACCGACGTCGACGTGTGCGAGTTCTACGACCCGTTCTCGTTCGAGATCATCCGCCAGTACGAGGCGTTCGGGTTCTGCGCCGAGGGCGAGGGCGGCGACTTCGTGACGAGTGGCGCCATCGAGCCCGGTGGGCAGTTCCCCGTCACCACCGACGGCGGGGTGATGTCGTACAGCCACGCGGGCGCGTCGGCGCAGATGCTGCAGCGCGTCATCCGCGGCGTCGAGCAGCTGCGCGGCACGTGTGCCACCAACCAGGTCGCGGGCGCCGAGGTCGCGATGTGTTCCAACGGGGGGTCGGGGGCGTTGTTCACCGATGTGATGTTGCTGGGAGCCGATCGGCCATGAGCGAAGCGATCGCGAGCCGGGTATCCCGGCGAGCAGCGAAGCGGGGCTCGAGCGGCCCGGCGCGGAGCGCCGAGAGCGGGGGAGCATGACCGTCCTCGAACCACAGTCCGGCGTCGTCCCCGTCCCGCATCCCGGTCCGCTCACCCAGCCCTACTGGGACGGGTGCGCGCGGCACGAGCTGCTGTTCCAGCGGTGCGGCCGGTGCGGCCACGCCACGCACACCCCCGCGTACCTCTGCTCCCACTGCACGTCCGAGGACCTCACCTGGGAGCGGAGCGCGGGCACCGGCGAGATCTACAGCTGGACCACGGTGTGGCGTCCGCAGATCCCCTCGTTCGAGGTGCCGTACGTCGCGATCATCGTCGACGTGGACGAGGGCTGGCAGATCCTCTCCAACCTCATCGGCTGCCCGGCGGACGCGGTCGAGATCGGGCTCCGGGTGGAGGTCGACTTCCGCGAGATGCAGGGCGGGTTCACGCTGCCGTACTTCCGTCCCGTCGCGACGGGCTGAACCGTGCAGCAGGGACTGGCGGCGCTCCGCGTCGTCGATCTCAGCTTCGGGATCCCCGGCGGCTACTGCTCGCGCCTGCTCGCCGACGCGGGCGCCGACGCGGTGAAGGTGGAACCACCCGGCGGTGACCCGTGGCGCGCCTGGTCGGCGGGAGGCGCCAAGGTCGATCCCGAGGACGGCGGCGCGCTGTTCCAGTTCCTGCACCACGGGATGCGATCGGTCGTCGGTCGTCCCGGCGACCCGGAGGTCGAGGACCTCGTCGCCGGCGCCGACGTGGTGATCGAGAGCTTCCCGCCGTCGCAGTTCGACCCGCAGGGCTGGCGCGACGCGCACCCGGGCCTGATCGTGTGCTCGATCACCCCGTACGGCCGCGCCGGCCCGTACGCCGAGCGCCCGACGACCGAGTTCATCGTGCAGGCGGAATCGGGCGGGCTGGTGGGGCGGGGCTCGGTGCGCAGCATCCCGTTCCAGGCCGGTGGTCGTACCAGCGAGTGGCTGGCGGGCACGTTCTCGGCGATGGCGGTCGCGGCGGCGGCGCGGCGTGCCGCCCGCTCGGGTCACGGCGACCACATCGACTTCTCGGTGGCCGAGGTGATGACGATCGCCGCCAACAGCTACGCCGAGTACATCCGCGCGTTGCTCGGCAGCCCCCCGATCCAGGGTGCCACGCGCACCATCGAGACGCCGTCGGTCGAACCGACCCTCGATGGGTACGTCGGCGTCTGCACCAACAGCCGCGAGCAGTTCCACAGCTTCCTCTTGCTCATCGGCCGTCCCGACCTCATCGAGACCGACGAGTTCAGCAGCCACGTCGACCGCCAGGCGCGGTGGGACGAGTGGAACGAGATCGTGCACGCGTGGACGACGCAGCACACGACCGCCGACATCGTGCGGATGGCCAGCGAGCTCCGCATCCCGGTGGCGCCGGTGCACGGCCCGGCCAACATCCTCGAGTGCGACCACTTCGTCGCCCGCAAGATCTTCGTCGACGACGCCTCGGGCACCTTCACGATGCCGCGCCGTCCGTGGCGCATGAACGACGAGGACCCGCCGCGGCCGCGGCCGGCGCCGCGACTGGGGGAGCACACCGGCCTGGTCGAGTCGCACACGCCGGCGCGCCCCCCGATCGGCGGCGACGATCCCGATCTCCCGCTCGCGGGCGTGCGGGTCCTCGACCTCACCGCGTGGTGGGCGGGCCCGATCGCCGCCGGCGCGTTGGCCGACCTCGGTGCCGACGTCATCCACGTCGAGTCGGTGAGCCGCATGGACGGCATGCGGGCGACGGGCGCGAGCACGGGGATGGAGGGGCCGTGGTGGGAGCGCAGCTCGCACTACCTGTGCTCCAACGTCAACAAGCGCAACCTCACCCTCGACCTCGGCACCGAGGCCGGGCTCGGGCTGCTGCGGCGCCTCATCGCCGAGAGCGACGCGGTGCTGGAGAACTTCTCACCGCGGGTGCTCGGCAACTTCGGCCTCGAGTGGGAGCAGATCGAGGCGCTCAACCCGCGGTGCCTGCTCGTGCGCATGCCCGCCTTCGGGCTGTCGGGACCATGGCGGGACAACGTCGGGTTCGCGCAGACGATGGAGCAGGTGACCGGCTTGGCCTGGATCACCGGGCACCGCGACGACCAGCCCCGTATCCAGCGCGGGCCGAGCGACCCGAACGCCGGCATGCACGCGGCGTTCGCGCTCATCGTCGGCCTGGCCGAGCGGGAGGCCACCGGTCGCGGCTGCCTCCTCGAGGTCACGATGGTCGAGGGCGCGCTGAACGCGGCCGCCGAGCTGGTGCTGGAGGCGACCGCCTACGGCAACCTCCTCGAGCGCGACGGCAACCGCAGCCCCCACGTCGCGCCGCAGGGTCTCTACCGCGGCCGCGAGCCGGAGACGTGGCTGGCGGTGTCGGTCGCGACCGACGACCAGTGGCGGAGCCTCGTCGCCGCCCTCGGCACTCCGATGTGGGCGAGCGACGCCGACTTCGCCGGTGAAGCCGGGCGGCGTGCCCGGCACGACGAGCTCGACGAGCGGCTGGCCGAGTGGAGCGCGACGCGCGACGTCGCCGAGGCGGCCGAGCTGCTGGTGGCGCACGGCGTGCCCGCCGCGGTCGGCCGCGACCCGCGGTCGATGTACGACCACCCGCAGCTGCGGGCGCGCGGGTTCTACGAGGCCATCGACCACCCCGTCGTCGGCCGTCTCGCCACCCCCACGCTGCCGTTCCGCTTCGCGTCGGTGGACCACTGGCTGCGGACGCCCGCGCCGACACTCGGCCAGCACAACCACGAGATCCTGGTCGGGGAGCTCGGCGTCGACGAGGCGACCTACGCCGCGCTCGAGGCCGCCCAGGTCATCGGCACCCGCCCCAAGGGCCTCTGACCGTCCACCGCGAAGTTCGGAGGGTCAGGCGACGACGCCCTTCACCTTGAGGTCGATCACCGTGTCCCAGTCGAGTCCGAGCTGCTCGGTGAGGATCTCGTCGCCGTGCTCGTTGAACTCGGGCGACTTGCCCGGCACCGACACCTCCTCGCCGAACTGCACCGGCGTGGCCACCAGCTTGTACTTGTAGCCGTCCCACTCCAGCTCCTGGAGGTAACCGTTGGCGACGACCTGCGGGTCGTCGCCGATCTCGATCGTGTCCTGCACGATCGCCCACTGGCCGCGCATGCCGGTCAGCCGCGCCTTGATCTCGTCGAGCGTGTACTGCTTGATCTCCGCTCGCACGATCTCGGCGCCGGCGGCGGCGTTCTCCATGAGTCGCTCGGCGGTGTCGAACCGGGGGTCGTCGACGAGGTCGGTCCGCCCGAGGCGCTCGCAGACCTCCGGCCAGTAGTGGAAGCCCTGCAGCATCGAGAACATGATGAAGCGGCCGTCGGCGGTGCCGAAGTAGCCGATGAGCGGGTTGAACGGCGCGGCGGGCTCGCCGGACGGTGGCGCCTGCCAGGCCATGCCGATGTCCTGCGACACCGCGATGGTGCCGCCCAGCGCCCACATGGCCGTCGACAGGAGCGACACGTCGACCACCTGGGCCTCGCCGGTGCGCTCGCGGTGCAGGAGCGCGGCCGAGATGCCGCCGGCGATGGTCATGGCTCCGATCGAGTCGCCGAACGCGGGCCCGGGCTGGTTGAGCGGCTGGGGCAGGTCGGAGGGCGTGACCGAGTGGGCGACGCCCGAACGGGCCCAGAACCCGAGCGAGTCGTAGCCGCCGGCGTCGGCGTCGGGGCCGCGGTTGCCGTAGCCCGTCCCGCGCACGTAGACGATGTTCGGGTTGTGGGCCCGGATGTCGTCCACCTCGATCTGCAGCTTCTTGCGGACGCCCGCCATCTTGTTGGTGAGGAAGACGTCGGAGATGGCGGCGAGCCGGTAGAGGAGGTCGCGCCCGGCCGGGTCGGTCAGGTCGAGGCCGAGGCTCTTCTTCCCCCGGTTGGCGTGCTCCATGAGCACCGCCACCTTGCCGCTGAAGCCGGCGATGCCGGTCGAGCCCAACCCGCGCGCGGCGTCGCCCCGGGTGACGTGCTCGATCTTGATCACCTCGGCGCCCCAGTCGGCGAGGATGGCCGACGCCGCGGGCACGAAGGTGTGCTCGGCGACCTCGAGGATGCGGATGCCCTCCATCACGTTGCTCATGCCGGGGCAGCGTAGGAGGTCGCGTCCCGTCCTGCCCGGTAGCGTCACGAGCTGAACACGAAAGGTCGCGCGATGCGGTTCGACGACAAGGTCGCATTCATCACCGGTGGGGGGATCGGCTTCGGGCGCGCCTTCGCCCGGGCGCTGGCGGCCGAGGGGGCATCGATCGTCGTCGCCGACATCGACACCGTCGCGGGCGAGGCGCTGGCGGCCGAGCTCGAGGCGGCCGGGACGCCGGCGTCGAGCGTGCGGTGCGACGTCGCCGACGAGCACCAGGTCGAGACCGCGGTCGCGGCCGCGGTGGCGCGGTTCGGCGGCATCGACATCCTGATCAACAACGCCGGCAAGCACCTCACGAAGTACAACCAGCCGTTCTCGGTGCTCGAGCGCGACGAGCTCCGCGCCCTCTTCGACGTGAACGTCATCGGCGTCGTGAACTGCTCGGTCGCCGCCCGCCCGTCGATGGCGGCCCGGGGCGGCGGCACCATCGTCAACATCTCGTCGATGGCGTCGTACCTCAGCGGCACCCCGTACTCGGTCTCCAAGCTGGCGGTGCGCGGCCTGACCATCGCCTTCGCCCAGGAGTTCGCACCCGACCACATCCGCGTCAACGGCATCTCGCCCGGGCTCATGGCCACCGAGAACGCGATGGACGACCTGCCGCAGGAGCTCGTCGACCAGTTCGTCAACCAGCTCCAGCTCGTGCCGCGCCTCGGTCAGATGGA
Source organism: uncultured Actinomycetes bacterium (assembly GCA_963809795.1). GTDB lineage: Bacteria > Actinomycetota > Acidimicrobiia > IMCC26256 > DASPTH01 > DASUAS01. Next base: position 76,981 of record CAWELN010000014.1, on the reverse strand, counting down.
CGACATCGTGCGGGCACTGCTCTTCCTCTGCTCCGAGGACTCGTCGTTCGTCACCGGCGAGACCCTGAAGGTCACCGGCGGTTACCCGCTCTTCCTCTGACCTCGGTGGTGCCCGGTCGGGCACTCTGTGTAGCGTCGGGTGCCCGTCCGGTTGGGAGGTCCGCAATGGCTGATTCCGAGTACCGCTACGTCACCTACGAGACGGTCGACGACGGCACCATCGCCCGCATCATGCTCAACCGGCCCGAGACGCGGAACGCCCAGCACCGCTCGATGCTCGTCGAGCTGAACGAGGCGTTCCTGCGAGCCGAGGAGGACGACACCGTGCGGGTCGTGATCCTCGGTGGCGAAGGGCCGATGTTCTCGTCGGGCCACGACACCGGCAGCAAGGAGATGTGGGAGGAGCTGCGTGGTGAGAATCCGCACCCCACCGCGACGATCAACGGCGGGAGCCGCAGTGGCCCCGAGAGCCTCATGCTGCAGGAGTGGCACTACTTCTTCCAGAACACGCTGCGCTGGCGGAACCTCCGCAAGATCACCATCGCCCAGGTGCACGGTGGCGTGTACGCGGCGGGGCTCATGCTGATGTGGGCCTGCGACCTCATCGTCGCCGCCGAGGGCACGATCTTCGCCGACGTCGTCGGCACGCGGCTGGGCATGTGCGGTGTCGAGTACTTCGCCCACCCGTGGGAGTTCGGCGCCCGCAAGACCAAGGAGCTCATGCTCACCGGCGACTCGATCGACGCCGACGAGGCGTATCGCCTCGGGATGGTGAGCAAGATCTTCCCGGTCGACGAGCTCGGCGAGCGCACGCTGGAGTTCGCCCGGCGCATCGCCAAGATCCCGACCATGGCCGCGCTGCTGGTCAAGGAGTCGGTGAACCAGACGCAGGACAACCAGGGCTTCTACAACTCGCTGCACGCGTGCTTCACCATGCACGAGCTGAACCACGCGCACTGGATGGTCGAGCACGACGACAAGATGGCGGTCGCCAAGGTGGGCGAGGACGTCCCCGAGTGGCGGGGCACCAAGCTCAAGGTGGCCGAGCGCGACACGGTGGAGGCGGTGTGAGCGTTCTCGAGCGTGAGCGGCGCGGCGCGGTCGAGGTGCTGACGCTCAACCGGCCCGAGCGGCGCAACGCGCTCAACAAGGAGCTGCTGGCCGCGCTGGCCGACGCGTTCACGGAGCTCGAAGTCGACGACGCGGTCCGGGCGGTGGTGCTGACGGGCGCCGGCGACCGCGCCTTCTGCGCGGGCATGGACCTCAAGGAGTTCGCCGAGAGCCCCCGCGACGAGCAGCCGCCGGACCCCGACGACGACACCGTGGTGCCCGAGCGCCACCAGATGGTCTCGTGGGAGTACCCCAAGCCGATCGTCGTCGCCCTCAACGGCGCCGCGGTCGGCGGCGGTTTCGAGATGATGATGGCGTGCGACCTCGCGGTGGCGGCCGAGCACGTGATGTTCGGTTTGGCCGAGGTCAAGCGCGGTCTGATGCCCGGTGGCGGTGGCACGTTGCTCGCCACGCGGATTCCCCTGGCGATCGCGCTCGAGATCACGCTCATCGGCGACACGTTCGACGCGGCGCGGGCGCTCGAGCTCGGCTTGATCAACCGCGTGGTGCCGGCCGGTCAAGAGGTCGACGAGGCACTCGTGTTGGCCAACCGGATGGCCGAGAACGGGCCACTGGCGGTCCGCACGGTCAAGCGGCTCGTGCGACGGTCCACGACACAAGGGGGCGACGCCGGCTGGCCGCGCCCGAGTGAGATCGGGGCCGTGTTCGGGAGCAAGGACGCGCTCGAGGGCGCACAGGCATTCGCCGAGAAGCGGGCTCCACGGTTCGTGGGGCAGTAGTCGAGAGCACTGGAGGCGACGCGATGGCGTGGGACTTCGAGACCGAGCCCGAGTTCGAGGCGAAGCTGGAGTGGATCCGGCAGTTCGTGGCCGAGCGCATCGAGCCGCTCGACCTCATCTACGGCGGGCGCGCCTTCCACCCGCTCGACGACGAGACCGCACCCCTCGTCAAGCCGATGCAGGAGGAGATCAGGGCGCAGGGCCTCTGGGCCGCGCATCTCGGTCCCGAGCTCGGCGGCAAGGGCTTCGGGCAGCTGAAGCTGGCGCTGATCAACGAGATCCTCGGCACCTCGGGATGGGCCCCGATCGTGTTCGGCACCGCCGCCCCCGACACCGGCAACGCGGAGATCATCGCCCACTACGGCACCGAGGCGCAGAAGGCGGAGTACCTCCAGCCGTTGCTGAACGGTGAGTGCTTCTCCTGCTACTCGATGACCGAACCGCACGCCGGCGCCGACCCCAAGATGTTCAAGACCCGCGCGGTCAAGGACGGCGACGAGTGGGTCATCAACGGCTACAAGTTCTTCTCGTCGAACGCGCGCACCGCGCGGTTCATCATCGTGATGGCCGTGACCGACCCCGACGTGAGCGCGTACCAGGGCATGTCGATGTTCCTCGTGCCCACTGACACGCCTGGTCTCGACGTGGAGCGCCACATCGGGCTCATGGGCGAGTCCGAGGACGAGGGCATGCACGCCCTCATCCACTACAACGACGTGCGGGTGCCCGCCGACGCGCTGCTCGGGGGCGAGGGCCAGGCGTTCGCGGTCGCGCAGACCCGTCTCGGTGGCGGCCGCGTGCACCACGCGATGCGCACGGTCGGAATCTGCCAGAAGGCGCTCGACATGATGTGCGAGCGCGCGTTGTCACGGGAGACGCAAGGCTCGATCCTGGCCGACAAGCAGATGGTGCAGTCCGACATCGCCGATGCGTACGCCGAGCTCATGCAGTTCCGGCTGCTGGTGCTCTACACCGCGTGGGAGATCGATCGCTACCACGACTACAAGCGGGTGCGGAAGAACATCGCCACCATCAAGTTCCTCACCCCGAAGGTGCAGGAGAGCATCATCTTCAAGTCGATGCACCTCCACGGCGCGCTGGGTGTGTCGAACGAGATGCCCTTCGGTCGGATGTGGGCGGGCGTGCCGATCATGGCGACGGTCGACGGCCCGAGCGAGGTCCACAAGGTCACCGCGGCCAAGGAAGTGCTGAAGGGCTACAAGCCCGCCGACGGGCTGTGGCCGTCGGAGTGGCTGCCGGCGAAGCGGGAGGCCGCCCGCGCGAAGATCGAGCAGATGCTCGAGCACTCCATCGGGAACGCCTGACGAGCAGACCGCGGTTCGGGGGCGAGGTCCGCACGCGTGACGAACGCGTTCTTCGACGTGCGGGTCGTCGACCTCTCGGTCGCTCCGGGTGGCGCCCTGGCGGCGATGCACCTGGGCGAGTACGGCGCCGACGTCACCCGGGTCGAGCTCCGGCCCGATGACGCGGCGCCCGACGATCCGCTCTGGCGGTACGCCAACCGCACCAAGAAGGTCGTCGTCGGGTCCGACGACGGGCTGCGGGAGCTGTCCCACACGGCCGACGTCGTCGTCGTCGACCTGCCGGCGACCGAGCTCGAAGCTGCGGGGCTCGGTGCCGCGCAGCTCCGCCAGCTCAACCCCTCGCTGATCCACGCGTGGATGCCGCCGCACGCGGTGCACGGGCCCGCAGCCGATCTGCCGTACGACGAGCTCCTCCTGTGGGCGTGGACCGGCCTGGCCGCGCAGCAGCCCGGTGCGACCAGCGACCACCCCGTGGCCCCGGTGGTGCCGATCATCACCTACGAGCAGGGCGCGCTCGGCGCGTGCGCGATCGCGGCGGCGCTGCTCCAGCGCCGGGAGCACGCGGTGGTGCGCTCGCTCACGGTGTCGGGACTCCACGCGGTCAACGCGATGAACACGTCCATCCGCATCGACCTCCCCGGCATCTTCCGGCCGTTCGGCGCACAGAAGGACGGCACCGGCGTCTCGCCGCAGTTCCGCATGTACCGCTGCCGCGACGGGGTGTGGCTGTTCGTGTGCGCGCTCACGCCACCGTTCTTCTTCAAGCTGCTCGAAGCGCTCGACCTCATGGAGATCATGTTGATCCCCGAGGTCGACGGCGAGTTCGCCCGGTTCGTGCAGCCCCAGGTCCAGGTGATCGCGAACGCGAGGTTCGCCGAACGCATGGCGGAGCTCGACTCGGGCGAGTGGGCACGTCGCTTCGACGAGCTCGGCGTGCCCTACGCGCCGGTGCAGACGCGCCACGACTGGGCCGCGAGCGAGACGGTGGCCGCCAACGACCTACTGCTGGTGGTACCCGGTGGCGACGGTCGGACGACCGGGCCCGGGTTCCCCGCGGTGCTGTCGGCCACGCCGGGTTCGCTCGAGCCATCGACGGCCACCGTCACCGCGCCCGGGCGTGCGCCGCGGGCACAGCCCACGCTTCCGCTCGACGGCGTGCTGGTCGTCGACGCGACCAAGTTCCTGGCCGGGCCGTTCGGCGGTCTCGTGCTCCAGGACCTCGGCGCGCGTGTCGTCAAGGTCGATCCGCCCGGCGGTGAGGACTTCCGCACCGTGGCCGGGGCGTCGTACTGCGCGCTCAACCGGGACAAGGACCAGGTCTGCATCGACCTCAAGGACGCCGCCGGCCGTGAGGCGTTCGCGGCGCTGGTGGGACGAGCCGACGCGCTGCTCGAGAACATGTCCCGCCAGGTGACCGACGAGCTGCGCCTCGACCTCCCCGGCCTGCGGGCCGCCAATCCGCGCCTCGTGCACTGTCACATCGACGGCTGGGGCGCGGGACCGCTCGCCGACACGCCCGGCTTCGATCCGCTGCTCCAGGCCCGCAGCGGCCTGATGGTCGCCCAGGGCGGGGCCGAGACCCCCGTCATCCAGCCGATGTCCCTGCACGACATCGGGACCGGAACGCTGGCCGCGTTCGGGACCCTCGTCGCCCTCTACGCCCGCACGCACCTCGACGGAGGACAGCACGTCGGGGTCGCGCTGAGCCGCACCTCGGTCGCGTTCCAGGGCGCCGAGTTCACCACCTACCCGGGCCGGCCTCCGGCGCGCGTGGGGTACATCGACTACGTCGGCGACGACCAGGCGCACCGGTACGTCGAGGCGGCCGACGGCTGGCTGGCCGTCTACGCCGGCACCGACGAGCAGCGGCGGTCCTGGGACGCCGTACGCGGCGCCGACGACGCCGCGCTCCGCGAGCTGACCGTCGACGAGGTGGTCGAGACGTGCCGCGCGCAGGGCATCCCGGCGATCGGGGTGCTCGATCGAGACGACGTGTACACCAGCGAGGCCTTGGCTGCGAACGACTGCTTCCTCGTGGTCGACGACGACGACCTCGGCGAGGTGCGTGTGATCCGCGGCTACTCCGAATGGGACGGCGTCGTGCCGCGCGATCGCGCGGTGATGCACTCGGCCGGACGCGACACCGACGCGGTGCTCACGAGCGGGGTGTGATCGCGGCCAGGCAGAAGTCGACGATGTGGTCGATCTCCGCCGGCGACGGTTGCGTGCCCTGCCAGAGGTAGTCGGACAGCTTCCCGAACGTCGCGTGCGCGGCGAGCGCGGCGTCGAGCTCGGGATCGGTGCTGCCGAGCGCCGCGAACGGTGCGTGCAGGAGCGCCCCCACCGGCGCGCTGCCGAAGTGCCGGCCCGACGCCTGCCCGGACCCGGCGCTGCCGCCGTTCCAGATGACCGCCAGGGTCGTCGCCGCGATGTCGTCGTCGGCTTGCGAGAGCACGCCTTCGACCCAGCGCCGCACCTGGCCCTCGGGCGTGCGCTGCTTCTCGATCTGGTGCTCGAGGTAGCTGCGCAGCCGGAGGGCGCCGTCGTCGAGGATCGCGGCCACGAGCGCGTCCTTCGACGGGAAGTGGCGGTAGAAGGCCTCGTTGGAGAGCCCGGCGGCGGCCACGATGTCGGCGACCCGGGGCCGCGAGGTCGTCCCGCACCTCCGCATGACGTCGAGGGCGGCGTCGAGGAGCCGCCGGACCTCGGTGGCGTAGGCCGCCTCCCGCCCGGCCAGGGTCTGGCGGGCCACCCGGTCGGCGACGTCCTCGGGGTCTGGAATTGTGTTCGTCACTCCAAGAATCCTATTCTGGCCAGGAGACGAAGCGTAGGCGTGGGCGGATGCCCGGGACGCCGCAGCGGAGTCGACCATCGAGGAGCCGAGGCCGAGCGCACGATCGTGGAGGCCAGCACATGGCATGGGATTTCCGGACCGACCCCGAGTACCAGGAGCAGCTGGACTGGGTCGACACGTTCGTGCGGGAGGAGGTCGAGCCGCTCGACCTCGTGTTCCCGGACCTGCAGTTCGTCCCGCTCGACGAGCACCGGCGGCGGGCGATCGACCCGCTGAAGGAAGAGGTGCGCCGCCGCGGGCTGTGGGCCACGCACCTGGGTCCCGAGCTCGGAGGGCAGGGCTACGGCCAGCTCAAGCTCGCGCTGTTGAACGAGATCCTCGGTCGCTCGCAGTGGGCGTCGAACGTGTTCGGGTGCCAGGCGCCCGACACCGGCAACGCCGAGATCATCGCCCACTACGGCACGCCCGAGCAGAAGGAGCGCTACCTGCGGCCGCTGCTCGACGGCGAGATGTTCTCGTGCTACTCGATGACCGAGCCGCACGCCGGGGCCGACCCGCGCATGTTCAAGACGCGCGCGGTGAAGGACGGCGACGAGTGGGTCATCAACGGCTGGAAGTTCTTCTCGTCGAACGCGAAGACGGCGTCGTTCCTGATCGTGATGGCGGTCACCGATCCCGACGTCAGCGCGTATCAGGGCATGTCGATGTTCCTGGTGCCGAGCGACACGCCCGGCGTGAAGATCGAGCGGAACATCGGCCTCGCGGGTGAGCCGCTCAACGAGGGCTTCCACGCCCTGATCCACTACGACGACGTGCGGGTCCCCGCAGAGGCGCTCCTCGGTGGTGAGGGCCAGGCGTTCGCGATCGCGCAGACCCGCCTCGGCGGTGGCCGCATCCACCACGCGATGCGGACCATCGGCCTGGCCAAGAAGGCGCTCGACATGATGTGTGAGCGGGCGCTCAGCCGTGAGACCGCGGGCAGCCTCCTGGGCGACAAGCAGTTCGTGCAGGGCTACATCGCCGACTCGTACGCGCAGCTCGTGCAGTTCCGGCTGTTCGTGCTCTACACCGCGTGGGAGATCGACGAGTACAACGACTACCAGAAGGTGCGCAAGGACATCGCCACCGCCAAGGTCGTCATGCCGACGGTGCTCCACGACATCGCCTGGCGCTCGATGCAGGTCCACGGCGCCCTCGGCACGAGCAACGAGATGCCGTTCTTCCAGTACATCCACGGCGCCGCGGTCATGGGTCTCGCCGACGGCCCCACCGAGGTCCACAAGGTCACCATCGCCCGGCAGTTGCTCCGCGACTACAAGCCGAGCGACGATCTGTGGCCGACGGAGCACATCCCGAAGAAGCTCGACGCCGCCCGGGCGAAGTACGCCGAGTACCTGGAACACGAGGTGGGGAACCTGTGATCGATTTCGACCGGCTCGCGACCTGGATGGACGACGCCGGCCTGCCCGGCAAGGGTGAGCCGCTGGAGCAGCGGTTCGTCGCCGGCGGCTCGCAGAACGAGATCTACGAGCTGCGGCGCCCGGGTCTGCACTGCGTGATCCGGATCCCGCCGCCGGGCGCCCCGCCCGACCGCGACAAGGGCATCCTGCGCGAGTGGCGGATCATCGAGGCGCTCGACGGCACCGAGGTGCCCCACACCGAGGCCATCGGCGTGTGCGAGGACCCGTCGGTGCTGGGGCGCACCTTCTACCTGATGGGCTGGGTCGACGGCTGGTCGCCGATGAACACCGACGGGTGGCCGGCGCCGTTCGACACCGACCTCGAGGCCCGCAAGGGGCTCGCCTACCAGCTGGTCGAGGGCATCGCGCTGCTCGGCAACGTCGACTGGCAGGCCAAGGGCCTGCAGGACCTCGGACACCCCGACGGCTTCCACGAGCGCCAGGTCGACCGGTGGACCGCGTTCCTCGAGCGCATCAAGGGGCGGGAGCTGCCCGGTTTCGACGAGGCATCCGCCTGGCTGCGCGCGCACAAGCCGATCGACTTCATCCCTGGTCTCATGCACGGCGACTACCAGTTCGCCAACGTGATGTTCCAGGACGGCGCGCCGGCGAAGCTCGCTGCGCTCATCGACTGGGAGATGGGCACCGTCGGTGATCCGAAGCTGGACCTCGGCTGGGTCGTGCAGAGCTGGCCGGAGGACACGATGGCCGAGGGTGTGCAGGGCGGCACGGGCTACGCCGACATGTACGGCATGCCGTCACGCGACCAGGTGGTGGCGCACTACGCCGACATCTCGGGGCGCCAGGTCGACGACCTCGACTACTACATCATCCTCGCCAAGTGGAAGCTCGCGGTCGTGCTCGAGCAGGGCTACCAGCGCCGCGGCGACGACGAGAAGCTCCACGCGTTCGGCCCGATCGTGCTCGACCTCATGCAGGGTGCGGCCGACCTCGCCGAGACGACGGACTACGGGGGCTAGCGGTGCGCGCCGCGCTCGTCCCGCAGCACGGGCCGCCGGAGACCGTCGTCATCGAGGAGCTGCCCGACCCGACCCCGGGACCGGGGGAGGTCGCGGTCGACATCACCTACGCGGCCGTGAACTTCCCCGACGTGCTCATCGTCAACAACGAGTACCAGGTGCAGGTCCCCGTGCCGTTCGTGCCGGGGAGCGAGTTCGCGGGTGCCGTGAGCGCGGTCGGCGACGACGTCGAAGGCGTCGCGGTGGGCGACCACGTGTACGGCTCGAGCTTCGTGGGTGCCTACGCGCAGAAGATCGTGGTCGCCGCGACCAGCGTCAACGTGATCCCGGACTCCGTCGACCTGCGGGACGCGGCGGCGTTCAGCGTGGCCCACACGACGGCCATGCACACGCTGCGCACCATCGCCGACCTCCAACCGGGCGAGACCGTCCTCGTCCTGGGCGCGGCCGGCGGCGTGGGGCTGGCCACCGTCGAGCTCGCGACGATCATGGGCGGCAAGGTCGTGGCCGCGGCCTCCTCGCCCGAGAAGCTCGAGCTGTGCGCGCGCTACGGCGCGGTCGCCGGGATCGACTACTCGAAGGAAGACCTGAAGACCCGCGCCAAGGAGCTGACCGGGGGCGGTGCCGACGTCGTGGTCGACCCCGTCGGCGGCCCCTACTCGGAGCAGGCGCTGCGGGCGACGAAGTGGGGGAGTCGGTTCGTGGTCATCGGGTTCGCGGCCGGTGAGATCCCGTGCATCCCGCTGAACCTCGTGCTGCTCAAGGGCGTGATCGTGCGGGGCATGGAGATGCGCAGCATCATGAACGCGGTGCCCGAGCTGGTGATGCGCGACCAGCGCGAGCTCAAGGAGCTGTTCGTCGGCGGCAAGATCCACCCGCACGTGTCCGCGGTCTATCCCCTCGCCGACACCCCCGCCGCCCTGCGCTCCATGCTCGAGCGCACCGCCACCGGCAAGGTCCTCATCGACCCCAACGCCTGAAGCGTTGCCGTTCGTGGGTCAGGCGGAGAACTGCTTCTTCAGCGCGGGCTTCTGGATCTTGCCCATGGCGTTGCGGGGGACCTCGTCGACGATCTCGAGCTGCTCGGGCACCTTCTGCCGGGCGAGGCCCGAGGGCGCGGCAGTGCTCGGCGAGGTCGACGAGGGAGAGCGACTCGACGCCGTCGACGAGGGTCACGACCGCGCACGCGCGCTCACCGGTCTTCGGGTCGGGGAGACCGATCACCGCCACATCGGCGATGGCGGGGTGCTGGTGGAGGATCTCCTCGACCTCGCCGGCCGAGATGTTCTCCGCGTTGCGGATGATGATGTCCTTCAACCGTCCGGTGATGGTCACGTGACCCGTCGGCGCGACGACCCCGAGGTCGCCGGTGCGCAAGTACCCCTCCTCGTCGAGCGCGTCGGCGTTGAGCGCCTCGACCGCGTAGCCGAGGAACAGATGCGGGCCGCGGAGCCGGAGCTCCCCTTCCTCGCCCGGGCCGCACACCGTCCCGTCGAGGCCGACGACGCGGAGCTCGACCGCGGGTGACGGCCGACCCTCGGTGGTCTCGATCTGCTCGGGGGTGTCGTCGACGCTGGCGCTGGTGGCGGTCGGGAACTCGGTCAACCCCCAACTGCTCACGACGCCGAGCCCACCGAGCTCGCGCCGGATGACCTCGTCGATCCCGGGCGTCTTCGGCGCGCCGCCCCCGACGCACGTCCGCAGTCGCGGGAACAGCGGCTGGTCGCCGTGCTTGCGCTGCGCCGCCAGGTAGGCCTGGAACATCGGCAACGCGGTGCCGAGCAGCGTGGCGCCCTGCTCGGCCATGAACTGCGGGCTCCGCTCGGCGTCGAACGCCTCGATCAGCGGGAGGAGGTAGCCGACGTGCAGCGCGGCGGCGAGCATGTTGGCGCCGCCGATGTGCGCCATGGGGAACGCGATCGGGTACACGTCGTCGGGCGTCGGTTGCACCCGGGTCACGAACGCGTACATGCCCGCGATCACCGACGCGTCGGCGTGCCATGCGCCCTTGGGGTCGGACGTCGAACCGGAGGTGTGGTACAGCCAGCGGGCGACGCGCTCGGGACCGGGCGGCGGTGGGAGCACCGACGGATCACCCGTCGGCAGCGAGCCGCCGTCGAGCACGGTGCACCCGATCTCGGCGGCGATCTGCTCGGCCAGCCTGCCGTAGTCGAAGCCGCGCCATTCCGGTCGGACGACGAAGTACTCGGTGCACGCCTCCTTGGTGATGTAGCGCACCTCGCGCTCGCGCATGATGGGCACGATCGGGTTCTGCACCGCTCCGAGCCGGGTGAGCGCGGCCAGGAGCACGAGCGAGTCGATCGCGGTGGGGAGCTGCCAGCTGACGACCGTCCCGGTCCGCACTCCCAGGTCGTGCAGGCCGGCCGCCACGCGCTCGGCCTCGTCGCGGTAGCCGGCGAAGGTCAGCTCGCGTCCGTGCTCGTCGACGAAGAGCCGGGCGTCGGGCGTGGCCGTCGCGCGCTCGTCGATCAGTCCCCAGTACGTCGGGGCGTGTCGCGGGACCTCGCCGCTCATCAGACCCTCATGATCCAACCGCCGTCGACGCTGATCGTCTGGCCGTTGATCCAGTCGCCCGCCTTCGACGCGAGGAGGAGGATGGTCCCGACGAGGTCGTCGGGCGGTCCCTCCTTCTTGCCCGGCACCCCGGCGAGGATCGCCGCCCGCATCGGGTCGTCCTTGCCGAGCGACTCGTAGCCGGCTTCGTCCTGCACGAACCCGGGCGCGATCGCGTTCACGTTGATCCCGCGGCCACCGAGCTCGGCGGCGAGGCTGGTGGTGAGGCTCACCAGCGCCAGCTTGCTGATGCTGTAGATGCCGCCGGGGATGAACGCGCCGCCCGACACCTGGTTGATGATGCGACCGCCGCCGCGTTCGAGCATCGACGGCACGACCGCGCGCGAGCACACCAGCGCGCCCATCACGTTGACCTTCATCACCCGTTCCCACCAGTCGAGCGGGAGGGTGAGGATCGATCCCATCGGGATCTCCTTCATCAACGCGGCGTTGTTGATGAGGATGTCGACGCCACCGAACTCGTCGGTGGCGCGCTGCACCATCGCGTCGGCGGCGTCCTGGTCGGTGATGTCGACGGGCACGCCGATCGCCTGGTGCCCCTGGGCGCGCAGTTCCTCGGCGTGCTGCTCGGCCCGCTCGCCGTCGAGGTCGGCCAGCACCACCTGCGCCCCGGCGGCGGTGAGGCCCCGGCCGTACTCCTCGCCGCAGCCTCCGGCGCCCCCGGTGACGATCGCGACCTTGCCGTCCAACGAGAAGCGCTCGATGCTCATCAGATCCCCCTGAGCTCGACTGGAAGAGTCGTGACAATACCCGTAGGTTCCTGGTGCTCGACAGGCGCAGACACGACCAGGGGGAACGGGTTCACCATGAAGATCGGGGTGCAGGTCGCGGGCATCAACCCGAAGTTCTGGACCGCCGCCGCGCAGGTGGCCGACGAAGCCGGCTTCGAGTCGGTGTGGCTCCCCGAGCACCTGGTGTTCCCGGTGGAGATGAACGGCAGCCCGCACGCCGGTGACTCCCATCCGCCGGTGCCGTCGAACACCCCCGCGTTCGACGCGCTGCTCTCGTTGTCGGCGATCGCCGCGGTCACCACGGACCTGCGGCTCGGCACCAACGTCTACAACATCGGGCTGCGTCACCCCTTCGTGACCGCCCGGGCCGTCGCCACGCTCGACGTGCTGTCCGGCGGTCGGGTGGAGTTCGGCATCGGCTCGAGCTGGTTGGAGGAAGAGTGGGACGCCACCGGCCTCGACTTCGCCACGCGCGGCCGCCGGGTCGACGAGACCATCGACGTCTGCCGGCGGTTGTGGACCGAGGACGTCATCGAGCACCACGGCGAGTTCTTCGACTTCCAGCCGGTGATGTTCAACCCGAAGCCGGTCCAGCAGCCGCAGCCCAGCCTGTTGATCGGGGGCGACGGTGCTGCGGCCAAGCGCCGCGCCGCCCTCGTCGGTGACGCGTGGCTGCCGATGAACCACGCGCTCGAGGACATCCCCGCCGCGATGACGGAGATCAACGAGAAGCGCGCCGCCGCCGGTCGCGACGGCGAGACGACCCTCACCATCGGCGGAGCCGTCGATTCGCAGGCCGACCTCGAGCGCTACCGCACGGCGGGCGTCGACCGCGTGATCGTGCACCCCTTCACCAACTCGCGCGAGGCGCTCGACCAGATCCGCCGATACGGCGACGAGACCCTCGCCAAGCTCGACCTCTGACCCTGTCCGAAGCGCGGTCAGGAGGGGAGGAGCTCGGTGAGCCGAGCGACGTCCTCGAGGCCGCGGAGGACGTCGTTGAGATGGGTGCAGGTGCTCGGGCCGACGAGTTGCGTGCGCAGCTCGGGGCGGAGGTCGCGCACCGACATGCCGACCAGGCGGCCGGCGCTACCGACGGCTTCCGGGCACTCGCGCCACGGCAGCACGCGCGGCTCCGCGCGGCACGTGAGGACCGTCATCGTGTCGGGGTCGACGGTCGCCGCGAGCGTGTACTCGTGCACCGCGGTCTCGATCCCGCCGCGGCCCATCAAGCTGTCGCGGAAGAACACGTCGACGTGCACGACGTCGTCGCGCCCCACGTCGATGCGCCGTGCCCGCCGCATGCCGTCGCGGAGCATCGGCGGGAGTGGGTGCCAGGCGTCAGGGTCGTGGTCGTCGACGACGGACAACGCGACGGGCCCGAGCGTCGCCGGCGGTCCACCCTCGCTGAGATTGGCGAGCAGGGTGCCACCGCTCTGCCACCCGGCGCAGATGTCGGCCTGCTGCCGGAGTGGCATCTCGCGCACGCGCGCCCGGTACTCGCTGAGGTCGGCGTCACCCCGCTCGGCGGCCATGCTCACCGCGTAGCCCGACACGAGCGTCGCGCCGGGCACGTCGTCGAGGAGGAGGTACGGGAGCGACCCGCGCTCGACGCCCGTCTCGAGGTCGAGGAGCTTCCGGAACCCACCGCCCGCGCGCGCACCGACGAATGCATCGAGCCCGTCGACCGCCGGCTCCATCGTGATCTCGCCGACGAGCATGCCGGCGGCGAAGTCGATGACGACGTGCATCTCGGCCTCGGCGACCACGGCGGCGGTCGTGCCGTCGGGCGCGGTCACCAGGTCGCGGGCGCGACCGAGCTGGCGCACGGGTCCCGTCATGCCGTCGGGTCGCCACGAGTCGATGCTCGACGTCCGCCGGATCGACCCCGGGCGCCGCGCCGGGGTCCCCGACGTCGGGTCGGCCACGCCCTGCCGGGAGTCGGGGAGCTCAGTCACCCGGTGCCGGCGGCACGTGGGGGAACAGCTCCTGGAACGCGCCGACGGTGATGCGCCGGCGCGGCGCGTCGTCGACGTCGTCGAACAGCTCGTGCAGCACCTTCTGGCTGTGGCCGAACGTCCCCTCGAGGTGCGGGTAGTCGCTGCCCCACATCACGTTCTGCCACCCCATGGCGATGTTGGCCTGCACCGCCGACCGGTCGTGCTGGAACGACGCGTACACCTGGCTGTAGAGGTACTCGCTCGGCAGCTTCGACAACTTGGGGCGCGTGGCGAAGCCGTGCTGCCGGTACGCCTCGTCCATGCGGTCGGCGAGGAACGGGCCCCACGTGGCGCCGCCCTCCGACACCAGCACCTTGAGGTCGGGGTGACGGTCGAGCGCGCCGGAGGCGATGAGCTGGGTGGTGCACCGCTGCCCGCCGTAGGTGGTCTCGACGTAGTTCAGGACCGCGCCGCCCGGACCGCGGAAGTACACGCCCGTCGACTCCTCGGGGGTGTGCGGCTCGGTGCCGATGTGGAAGCCGAGCACGGTGCCGGTCTCCTCGGCGGCCGCCCAGAGCGGGTGCCACACGTCGTGATGGTACGGGGGCATGTCGAACGGCTGGCCGGTCGTCATGAACGCGACCTTGAACCCCAGGTCGGCCGCGCGGTGCACCTCGGCGACGGCGTCGTCGACGTCGAGGAGCGGCAGCGTCGCCGCGCACACGAAGCGCGGCGAGGTGCGCTGGAACTCGATCGCCCAGTCGTTGAGCACCTTCGCGCCCTCGCGCACCAGCTTCGGGTCACGGATCGAGAACGCCCATGTCGCCAACGACGGGTAGATCACCTCGCCCCAGATCCCCTCCTCGTCGAGGTCGACCAGCCGCAGCTGGGGGTCGTTGGCGCCGGGCGCGCGGGTGAACACCTCCACGAAGCCGACCGCCTCCGCGTCCTTCGGCTTCTTGCGGAGCTCCTCGATCTCGTCCGCCGAGTAGTCGGTGCGGATGCGCGGCATGCGCCGGCGGAAGGTCTGGCCGTCGACGTGGATCGTCTCGTGGCTGCCGTCCTCGTCCTTCACGCTGCGGGGCATGCGCGCGGCGAGATCGGCGGGGAGGTTCCGCACGAACAGGTCGGGGGGTTCGGTGAGGTGCGAGTCGCCGGAGTTGGCCCAGATCTTGCCGTCCATCGCGCGCTCCCGTCCTTCGTGTCCTGCGTGTGCCTCGTGCGGGCTCGGCTCGGGCCCCCGCGGGGTGCCCGGCGACCCTGGCTGCCCCGCCATCCTAACCGAAAACCGCGTTTTCACAACCGCTCACCCGGCCGCCGGGCGGAAGATCGGCAGCGCCGACTCGCCGTCGTCCAGCGGCGCGAACCCCACCACCACCGGGAGCCCCACCTGCAGCGCCTCCCGCGCCACGCCCTCCACCCGACTGAGCACCCGGACCGGCTCCCCGTGGGTGCCGTCGAGCTCGACGACGGTGATGTTGTAGACGCCGAGGTGCGCGAGCTGCGGCGTCACCGGGCGGTCGACCCAGGTGTAGGTGTACACACGGCCGGTGCCCGGGACCTCGTCCCACGACCAGCGGAGCGACTGGCACGCGTAGCAGGCCTCGGTGGGTGGGTGCCGGTGGGTGCCGCAGTCGTCACACCGCTGGATGACGAGCCGGCCGTCGCGCGCGGCGCGCCAGTACCCCTCGGTGGTCGGCTCCAGTGCCGGCCACGGCAGCCCGCGCTGCTCGACCGCGTCGCTCATCCTCTTCCGCTCTCGGCGCTGCTCATGCTCTTCCGCTCTCGGCGCTGGGCGCCGGGGCGCTCGGCCCCCGCTCCGTTGCGAGCCGGGTTACCCGGCTCGCGGCCACTCTGCTCATGTTCGCTCCTTGCTGATGATCAGCCCGCTGCTGGGCGACGGGCTGGAGCCCGCGATCACGAGCACGTTCTCCGCGTCGGCCACCTGGTTGTTGGCCGTGCCGCGCACCTGGCGCACCGCCTCGAACACGTGCGTCATCCCGTGCGCGTACACCTCGGCGAGGTTGCCGCCGTGGGTGTTCACCGGCAACCGGCTCCCCATGCGCAGGTTGCCGTCGGCGACGTACGGACCACCTTCTCCCTTCGGGCAGATGCCGAAGTCCTCGAGCGACATGATCGCCATCGCGGTGAAGTGGTCGTACACCATCACCGCGTCGAGATCGTTCACGTCGCGCCCGCTCACGCGGTACAGCTCGCGGGCGACGGCACGTTGCCCCGCGGACGCGAAGTCCTCGTCGGGCATGTTGTAGCTGCCCATCAGCGCGTGCCCGTAGCGGTACGGCGCCGCCCCGACCGCGCCGGCGAGGTACGCGGGCGGCCGACGGAGGTCGGCGGCGCGCTCGGCCGTCGTCACGATCGCCGCGCAGCCGTAGTCGGACTCCATGCAGAAGTCGAACAGCCGGAGCGGGTCGGCGATCATCGGGCTCGCGTGGTGGTCCTCGACGGTGCACGGGACGCGGAAGCGGGCCTCCGGGTTGGTAGCCGCCATGAGCCGCGCGTTGATCGTGACCTCGGCGAAGTGGTCGTCGGTGGTGCCGTACTTGTGCATGTGTCGCCGGGCGGCCAACGCGAACATCTGGCCCGGCGACTGCAAGCCGTAGGGCACCGCGAACGCCATGGGTCCCGGCACCACCGGGTTCTTCATGCCGATCCGCCCGAACGCCTGGCCGTAGCGGTTGTCGCCCTCCATGGTCATGACCTTGTGCACGACGACGTAGTTCGCCTGCCCGCTCGCGACCGCCAACGCCGCGTTGAGGAACGCACCGCCCATCGCGCCGCCGCCACCGCCCCAGGTCTGGGCCGCGAACCGCAGCTGGTCGGCCCCGAACGCGGTGAACAGCTCCGCGGGGTCGACGTTGGTGACGTAGGAGCTGTAGCCGTCGACCTCCTTGGGCGAGATCCCGGCGTCCTCGCACGCGTGCGTGATCGCTTCCACCACGAGGCGGAGGTGTCCCTTCGCCGCGTGCTCGCCCCGTTTGCCCCAGGGCGTGTGCCCGATGCCGGCGACGGCGGTGCGGCCGCGCAACCAGGTGCCGGCGTCCATGCCGGGCACGCTGGCACGCGCCACCGCGCCCGGGCAAGGTGGCCCACCCGCGCGCGGAGGATCGGTCTGACCTTTCCCATGCGAGTCGGGTAGCGTCGCCCACGTGCTGAAGCTGGGACTCCGCCTCGAGTTCTTCCGCAAGCCGCAGCTGGAGCTGCCCTACGACCTGGTGCAGCTCGCCGAGCAGCTCGGCTTCCACTCGGTGTGGACGGCCGAGGCCTACGGGGCCGACGCGATGACACCGCTCGCGGCGATCGCGGCGACGACGTCGCGCATCAAGCTCGGGACCGCGGTCGTGCAGCTGGCCGGTCGGCCACCGGCGATGCTCGGCATGCAGGCGATGACGGTGGATGCGCTGGCCGGCGGCGGGCGGATGATCGTCGGGATCGGCCTGTCCGGTCCCCAGATCGTCGAAGGCTGGTACGGCCAGCCGTGGGGCAAGCCCAACGCGCGACTGCGCGACTACGTGACGATCCTGCGCCAGGTGCTCCGGCGCGAGGGGCCGGTGGCCTACGACGGACCGGAGCTCTCGCTCCCCTACGACGGTCCGGGGGCGCTCGGGCAGGGCAAGCCGCTCAAGTCGATCCTCCACCCGCCGTCCGACATCCCGATCTGGCTGGCGTCGGTCGGTCCCCGCAACACCGAGCTGTGCGCGGAGCTCTGCGAGGGATGGTTGCCGATGGGCCTCCCGCCCGAGGGCACCGACGATCCCGAGGTGGCGGCGTCGCTCGAGCGCGGCTTCGCCCGGCGCACCGACGACCGGCGACGCGAGGACTTCGAGATCTTCAACGGGCTCACCGTCGTGATCACCGACGACGTGCAGGGCTGGCTCGACCGGCAGCGCCCGTTCCGCGCCACGTACGTGGGCGGGATGGGCAGTGCGTCGCACAACTACCACGTCGAGTCGATGGCCCGACGCGGCTTCGCGAAGGAGGCGGCGCGCATCCAGGAGCTGTTCCTCGCCGGCCGCCGCGACGAGGCGATCGCGGCCATGCCCGACGAGGCGATGTTGCAGGGCGCACTGGTGGGCACCCCGGCGCGCATCCGCGAGCAGTGGGAGGCCGGCGGCGTCGTGGCGCCCGGCGCGACCGGGGTGATCGTGGCCGCGGACGACGCCGCGGAGCTGGAGCTGATCGCCGACCTCGTGGGGGTTCGCGATGCCTGACGTCCCGGGTTCCGACGATTGGAAGGGGACCCTCGCCGACCTCGACGACCGCCGGAGCGCCGGCCGGTCGATGGGTGGTGAGGCGCGGCTCGCCAAGCACCACGGCCAGGGGAAGCTCGATGCGCGCGCCCGCGTCGACACCCTGCTCGACCCCGGCTCGTTCCACGAGCTCGGCACGCTCGCCGGCGGACGCGACGCGCCGGCCGACGCCATCGTGCTCGGTTCCGGCCGCATCGGGGGACGACCGGTCATCGTGGCCGCCGAGGACTTCACCGTGCTCGCCGGCACGATCAGCCACACCAGCAACTCGAAGCGCTACCGCGCCGCCGAGCTCGCGGTGACCGACCGCGTCCCGCTGGTGATGATGCTCGACGGCGCGGGGTTCCGCGCCGACGGCAAGGTCTACGGCCGCACCCCCACCGACATGCTGGCGCAGGCACGCTGCTCGGGTCGCGTTCCGCTGGTCACCGCGGTGCTCGGTTCGTCGGCGGGCCACGGCGCACTGGTGGCGCCGATCTCCGACTTCGCGGTGATGAGCGCGCACGGCGCCATCTTCACCGCCGGGCCGCCCGTCGTGAAGGAATCGCTGGGCGAGACCGTCACCAAGGAGGAGCTCGGCGGCCCCACGATCGCGGTCGCCAGCGGGCTGATCCACAACGTCGGCGCCGACGACGCGGCGACGCTCGATCTCGTCCGCCTCTACCTCAGCTACTTCCCCTCGTCGGCGTGGTCCTACCCACCCGACTACGTGCACGACGACACCGAGCCCCGCCTCGTGCCCGAGATCCTCGACATCATCCCGCGCGACGGTCGGCGGGTCTACGACATGCGCGACGTCATCGATGTCGTCGTCGACCAGTCGTCGTGGTTCGAAGTGCAGCCCGACTTCGGGCGCACGGTGGTGTGCGCGCTCGCGCACCTGGGCGGGCACCCGGTCGCGGTCGTGGCCAACCAACCCAAGGTCATGGCGGGCTCGATCGACGTCGACGGCGCCGACAAGGCCGCGCGCTTCATCACCGTGGCCGACTCGTTCCACCTCCCGCTGGTCTTCCTCGCCGACAACCCCGGTGTGCTTCCCGGCACCGCGTCGGAGCGGCGCGGCATCCTGCGCAGCGGCGCCCGCATGTTCGCCGCGCAGACGGCCGCGACCGCACCCAAGTTCGAGGTGACGCTGCGCAAGGCGTACGGCTTCGGCTCGATGGTGATGGGCATGATCGGTTTCGACGGGCAATCGGCCGTGTTCGCGTTCCCCGGCGCGACGATGGGCGCGATGGGGGCGGCGGCGATGAGCAAGTCGCGCAAGTCCGACGTCGACGAAGCCGAGATGCTCCGCGACATGGAGCTGGAGGCGTCCTACCGCTCGGCGAGCACGCTCGGCTTCGACGAGCTGATCGATCCCCGCGAGATCCGCAACATGCTGCTGCACTCACTCGAGCGCGCGTTGTTCCAGCGGCAGGTCGCGGCCGAGCCGGTGGCTCGCATCGGCATCACGCCCTGATCACTCCGCGAGGAGCCGATCGAGGGCCTGGCTGATCGCGTTGTCGTAGCCGAAGCGCGCCGGTGCGAAGCCCATGGCCGGGAGCAGTGTCCCCAGCCGCAACATGATCACGGTGAACCGGAGGCCGGCGAAGATCAGGAAGTAGTGCAGGTCGTCGGCGGCGCGGCCGGTGAGCTCGGCCCAGCGCGCCGCGGTCGCGTCGCGCGTCGGGAACCCGGGGAGACGCGGGAAGCCCGAGCCGGTCGACAGCGTCTCGTCGCAGAACAACCACCAGCCGAGGTCGATCCGCGGATCACCGAGCGCGACCATCTCCCAGTCGAGCACCGCCACGACGCGGTGGTCGACGTAGATCTGGTTGCTCAGTCGTGAGTCTCCCCACACGAGCGCGTCGCCCTGCGGCGGTGGAGCCGGCATCTCGGCACGCAACCGCGCCAGCGCGGCGCGGGCGCCGGGGTGGGGACCCTCGTCCTCGGCCCAGTCGAGGTACTCCTCGTAGTACTGGAGCTGCTGCTCGAGCCCGGTGGCGCCGCGCGAGGGGTCGGCGAGGAAGTCGAGCCCGGCGGCCCGCCAGTCGACCCGGTGCACCGCGGCCATCGCCTCGATGCCGCTCCACCAGGCCTGCGCCTGCTGCGCGGGTGACGAGTCGTGCAACCATCCCGCCGTCGCGTACGGCGGCGCGTCGGACGGCACCTGGCCGTCGACCCGTTCCATGATCCAGAACGGGCTGCCGAACCACGCCGGGTCGGCCTCGAACCAGAGCATCGTCGGGATGGGCACGTCGGAGTGGTCGCCGAGCGCGTCCATCACCCGGAACTGCGACTCGAAGTTCGTCTCGAAGAACACCTGGTACGCCTGGGGCGCGATGCGCACGACGAGCCGGTGCGCCTCGGCGCCGTCGGCCCAGGTCGCGTCGAACAGCACGGTCTCGTTCGAGAAGCCGGTGGCCGCCGGGATCTCGATCGCGCCCACGCACACGTCGTCCAGTCCGGCGACGCCGGTGAGCCATGCGGTGAGCTGCCGAGCGGTCTCGTCCGGGTCTCGTGCCAGGGCCCCCACGGCCCGGGACGCTACCCCGGAAGCCGGACCGAACGCCCCCGGGTAGAAATTGCGCGAGGCCCAAATCCTCGCCAGGATGGCGGTTTCGACGTCGACGACAAGAGGATTGCGATGGAGATCGCGCTGAGCGACGACCAGGAATTCTTCCGCGACACCACCCGGAAGTTCCTGGGCAGCGAGTGCCCGATCCCGAAGGTGCGCTCGTTGCGTTCGAACCCCGACGGGTTCGAGCGCGACTACTGGCGGCAGGGCGCGGAGCTGGGCTGGACGTCGTTGCTCGTGCCCGAGGACCTGGGGGGAGGCAGCGTCAGCGGGAACGGGGCGGCCGACCTCGCGCTCGTGGCCGACGCCTTCGGCGCGCACGTCGCGCCTGGCCCCTTGCTCCCGTGCAGCGTCGTGGCCGCCACGCTGTCCCGCTCCGGGAGCGCCGAGCAGCAGGGCGAGTTCCTCCCCGCCATCGTCGCCGGCGACGTCGTCGCCACCTGGGCCTTCACCGAGGTGCCGCCTCACGACGGGCTCGGCGACATCGCCCTCCGCGCCGAGGCCGACGGGTCCGAGTACGTCCTCACGGGGGTGAAATCACCGGTCGAGGCGGGCGCGCAGGCCGACCAGCTGCTCGTCACCGCGACGACCGACGCCGGTGCCGCCCAGTTCCTCCTGCCTCGCGAGACGCCGGGGGTGACAGTCACACCGCTGCGGAGCGTCGACCTCGTGCGGCGTTACGCGCGCATCCAGTTCGACGGTGTGCGCGTCCCCGCGAGTGCTCTCGTCGGCGAGCCCGGCCGCGCGGCCGCCGACGTCGAGCACCAGTTGCAGATCGCCGGCGTGGTGCAGAGCGCGGAGATGGTGGGCGCGGCCCAAGTCGCGTTCGACCTCACGCTCGACTGGGCGTTCAGCCGGTACTCCTTCGGCCGGCCGCTGGCGTCGTATCAGGAGATCAAGCACCGCTTCGCCGACATGAAGATGTGGCTGGAAGCGAGTCACGCGCTCGCCGACGTCGCGGCGCGGCACGACGAGCAGAACGACGCGTCGGCCCGCGCGGTCAGCACGGCCAAGGCCTACGCCGGCGACTACCTCGCCGAGCTCGTCCAGGACTGCGTGCAGCTGCACGGTGGCATCGGCGTCACCTACGAGCACGACCTCCACCTGTACCTCCGGCGGATCACCGTCGACCGGCTCACCTACGGCACGCCGACCGAGCACTGCCGCCGTATCGGCGCCCTGCGCGCCCACGCCGCCTGACCCGAACCTCGAGGCTCACACCATGACCACCACGACCGACACGAAGCAGATCGAGAGCGTCGAGTCCTTCCGGGCGCGCGCCCGCGCCTGGCTGAAGGAGAACTTCCCGCCCGACGAGGGGAACGAGATGCTGCTGCGCGCGGCGGCGACCGACGAGAAGGAGCTCGAGGACATCGCGCGGGCACGCGAGCTCCAGCGCATGCTCTATGACGGTGGCTTCGCCGGCGTCTGCTTCCCGAAGGAGTACGGCGGCCTCGGGCTCACGCCCGCGCACCAGCGTGCGCTCAACGAGGAGACCGCGGGCTACGCCATCCCTCGGATCCTCCAGGTCCCGACCTTCGTGCCGTGCGCGGCGGTCCTGCTCGAGTTCGGCACCGAGGCGCAGAAGCAGCAGCACATCCCCGCCATCCTCAAGGGCGAGGAGATCTGGATGCAGTTCCTCTCCGAGCCCAGTGGTGGTTCGGACGTCGCCGCCGCGTTGACCACCGCGGTGCGCGACGGCGACGAGTGGGTCGTCAACGGCTCCAAGATCTGGACGACGGGCGCGTGGTTCTCCGACTACGGCCTGTGCCTGCTGCGCACCAACTGGGACGTGCCCAAGCACCGTGGGCTCAGCGTGTTCATCATCAAGATCCACCAGCCCGGCATCGAGCTGCACCGGATCGAGATGATCAACGGCTCCAAGGAGTTCTGCCAGGAGTTCATCACCGACCTCCGGGTGCCCGACTCCGACCGCGTCGGCGACGTCGACCAGGGCTGGACCGTCGGCACCCGCTGGATGTTCCACGAGAAGAACGCCATGGGCGGCGGCTCGCCCTACGTGACCGGGACCATGGAGCCCCGACGTGCGACCGACGGCCGTGACCCACTGGTCGAGCTGGCCGACGCCACCGGTCACCTCGACGAGCCGCGCACCCTCGAGCTGATCGGCGAGGCCACCATGCTGCGATCGGCGAGGACGGCGCTGTCCGAGCGCATCGCCGCCGGCATGGGCACGGGCGTGTTCCCGGAGAACAGCGCCGCGATCGCCCGGCTGATGACCGCGGTCGTCCACCAGCGCAGCAACACCATCGCGCTGGAGCTCGCCGGGCCCAGCGCCGCCGCCACGCTCCCCGACGACCCGTGGGCGGAGGAGGGTTTCAACTTCCTCGAACGCCAGACGTCGGGCATCGGCGGCGGCACCACCGAGATGGCCCGCAACAACATCAGCGAGCGGGTCCTCGGCATGCCCCGGGAGCAGACCGCCGACAAGAACATCCCGTTCCGCGACGTCCCGAAGGGTCCGCCCGGGAACTGAGCTCCCGGACGGACCCTCCGACTCGGAGCTTCGTCCTTACGACGCCGGTGCCGCGGTCGTGGTGGTGACGAGGTCGGGGTTGCCGGTGGCATTCGCCTTCAGCGCGTCGGGCGAGCCGACCAGCTTGCCGAAGACCGGCTTGCCCTTGTTCCCCACCACGAACTTCCCGTTCTTCAGGGTCACGGTGTAGATGCAGCCGTTTTCCGGGTACTTGCCGTACGAGTCGAGACCGACCTGTCACGGGCTGGCAGGCCAGGCCCGCCTGGTCCCAGGTGCCCAGGTTGCGGAAGCCGTCGACGAAGCCCTTGCGGGTGGGCGTCTTGCCCGCCTGCTCGAGCGCGGTCACCGCGAGGTCGCACGAGATGTACCCGGTGTAGTCCCCGTAGTCGGGTACTCCGTTGATCCCCGCCTTCTTGAGGTCGGACTGGAACTGCTTGGTGGCCTTGTCGCCGATCTCGACCGGCTTGTAGGTCTGGAACAGCACCGTGTTCGGCCCCATGATGGACGCGGTGGGCGAGTCGAGGAGGTCCTGGCCGTACCCGGTCGGCATGAGGATCGCCTTCATCTTCACGCCGTTCTGCTCGAGCCCCTGGAGGACGGCGAAGTCGCTCGACGCCACCAACGGGAGGTACGCCGCGTCGGCGCCCGAGTTCTTGATGCCGAGGACGATGGGCCCGACGTCGGTGCTGCCGAAGTCGACCGAGGTGTTGGTGTAGACCGGCTTGAGCCCCTGCGCCGGCCCGGCGTATTGCTGGGTGGTCTGGGCCGAGGCGGTCGACGACGGCGAGGCGCCGTAGGCGATCGCGGCGCTCTTCTTGGCGCCGAGCTGCTTCATGACCTTGGTGGTGTTGTCGTACCCGAGGCCGTTGAACGGCGCCGCGTTGCCCAGCGCCGACAACATGGTCTCGTTGCCCTTCTGCCCGTAGTAGGTGCCGTCGTAGCCACCCCCGACCATGGGCACGCCGGCACCGAGCAGGTACCGGTAGGCCAGGAACGCGAACGAGGAGTTGTTGACCACCGCGAACACCTTGCGGTTCTGCACGAGGTCCTGCGCCCCGGTCAGGTTCGCCCCCGACGACTGGTCGTCGATGTACTCGACCTCGATCTTGCGGCCGTTGACGCCGCCCGCGGCGTTGGCGCGGTCGATGCGCGCCTTGCACGCCTTGCCCGCGTTCTTGAACGTCGAACCGGCGGAGCCGGTCTCGGAGAAGATGTAGCCGAGCTTGACCGCCTTGGCGCTCACGCCGGGATCGGTGCTCGTCTGCGCACCGACTCCCGTGGCGGCCAACCCGACCACGGTGACCGCGGCGACGGTGGTTCCTGCGATGGCGCGCAGTCGCGCGCCGGCTCCGATGGTTCATTGTCCGACCCCCCAGTCGACCCGAGCGCCCGGGCACCTCAGCAGTTGCCGGTCTCGGGGCGGTCAACGTATCGCGATTCGCCCTCGAGCTGGGCGCGCGCCCCCTGACGCGACGAGGGGAGCCGGCGAACCGGCTCCCCTCGCACGACGACCTCGGTTGGGTCAGGGTGCTGCGGTCGCTGGCGGTGCCGTCGTGGTGACCCCACCGGTGTTGCTCTCGTACTGCGCGATGAGCGCGGGGTCGCCGACCAGCTTCCCGGTCTCCGGCTTCCCGCCGTTGAGCACCTTGAACTTGCCGTCCTTCACGGTGACGAACCAGGTGCAGCTCTTGTTGGCGACCTTGCCGAAGCCTTCGTAGCTGAGGTCGATCGGCTGGCACAGCAGTCCGGCGCCGTCGTACTGACCGCCGTTCGACTTGCGGATGCCGTCGACGAACGCCTGACGGGTCGGGTTCTTGCCCGCCGCCTGCAGGCCCTTGATCATCATGTCGCACACGATGTAGCCGGTGTACGTGCCGTAGTCGGGCACGCCGGTGAGCCCGGCGTACTTCTTGAGGTCGGACCGGAACTGCTTGACCGCCGGCCCGCCGAGCTCCACCGGTCGGTAGGCCGAGAACATCACGTCGCTGGGCTGGATGGTCTGGGCGATGGGCTGGTCGAGCAGGTCCTGGCTGTACCCGGTGGCGAGGATGTTGGACTTCATCTTCACGCCGTTCTGCTGGAGCCCCTGCACGATGGCGAAGTTGGTGTCGGAGTCGAGCGGCAGGTACAGGCCGTCGGCACCGGAGTTCTTGATCCCGAGCACCACCGGCCCGACGTCGGTGCCCCCGAACTCGAGCGTGTTGTTCAGGTACACGCCCTTGAGCCCCTGCGCATCGGCGCCGA
The DNA here is from genome assembly GCA_963809795.1 of uncultured Actinomycetes bacterium. Lineage (GTDB taxonomy): Bacteria > Actinomycetota > Acidimicrobiia > IMCC26256 > DASPTH01 > DASUAS01. The sequence goes on along the minus strand of CAWELN010000014.1, from coordinate 51,740 downwards.
AGGTCTCGGTGGCCTTGGCCGACTCGCTCGACGACGGCGACGCGCCGTAGCCGACGGCCGCCACCTTCTTCGCGCCCATCTGCTTCATGACACGCGTCGTGGTGTCGTAGGTCAGTCCGGGCACCGGGGTGCCGTTGCCCAGGCCGGAGATGATGTTCTCGTTGCCCTTGTTGTAGTAGTACGACCCGTCGAACCCGCCGCCGATCATCGGCACACCCTGGTCCTTCAGGAAACGCCAGGCGAGGAACGCGAAGGCCGAGTTGTCGATCACCGCGAACGCCTTGCGGTTCTGCACGAGGTCCTGCGCGGCGGTGAGGTTGGCACCCGACGACTGGTCGTCGATGTACTGGACGTTGATCTTGCGCCCGTTGACGCCACCCTTGGCGTTCTGCGCGCCGACCCTCGCCTGGCACGACTTGTGCGCGTTCTTGTGCGTCGCCGCGGCGACGCCGGTCTGCGACGAGATGTAACCGATCGTGACGTCCTTGTCGGTCACCCCGGGATCGGTGCTCGTCTGCGCACCGGCTCCGGTGGCGGCCAGACCGGCGACCGCGAGACCGGCCACGGCGGCGAGTGCGATCAGGCGCCGCGCGCCCTTGCTCCGATGGTTCAACATTTGACCCCCCCAGGTCGGCCCGGCCGGAACCGGGCGCTACCGCTGTTGACAGTCGGACGCCGTCACGGTATCGCGTGGTCAGACATTTTGCTGCGCGGCCCCGACGCCTCTGGGGGAGCCGGCGGACCGGCTCAGCTCATCGCGTCGGCGGATTCCCCGAGGTATCGGTCGAGCACTTCCTGCCGGGCGTTGTCGGACGAACCGGTCCACGCGACCGATCCCTGCTTCAGGATCACGCACTGATCCGCGAGGCCGAGCGCGCGGTGGATGAACTGCTCGATGAGCACGATGGTGACGCCGGCTTCGCTCGCGCGCTGGATGTTCTCGAACACGAAGTCGACGACAAGGGGTGCGAGTCCGAGCGACATCTCGTCGGCGATGATGACCTTCGGCGGCACCGCGAGCGCGCGGGCGAGCGCGAGCATCTGCTGCTCACCACCCGACAGGGTGCCGGCCCGCTGCGAGCGGCGCTCGGCCAGGCGGGGGAAGAGCTCGTAGGCGTGGTCGACCGCCGACCGCCGCTGGTCCGGCGTACCGACGCGCCGCACCGCCATGCGCAGGTTCTCCTGCACCGACAGGCCGGGGAAGATGCCGCGCCCCTCGGGGATGTGCACGAGGCCGGCCCGGCGGATGTCGTAGGGCGCCGCCTTCGTGATGTCGCGGCCGTCGAACGTGACCCGTCCGGCGAACGAGGGCACCAGTCCCGAGACCGCCCGGGCGAGCGTGCTCTTCCCGGCCCCGTTGGCGCCGAGGATGGCGACGACCGACCCGGCGGGGACGTCGATGGAGACGTCGAACAGCGCCTGCACCGACCCGTACCGCACGTCGAGACCCTCGGTCGACAGCAACGTGCCGCCGGCAGTTGCGTCCGCGGCACCGGTGTCGACGTTCGCTTCCGGCTCCGTCGCCTCGCCGCCGCTTCCGTTCGCGTCGCTCATGCCTTCACGTCCTCGGTCCCCTCGGTTCCCTCGACCGCCTCGTCGTCACCGAGGTAGGCGGCGCGCACGGCGGGGTCGTTGCGGATCTCGTCGGGGGTGCCGTACGCGATCCGCACACCGAAGTCGAGCACCGCCACCTCGCTCGAGAGGCCGAGCACCATCGCCACGTCGTGCTCGACGAGCAGCAACGAGATCTGCTCCTGTTCGACGACGGTGCGGAGCGCGCCGCCGAGCTGCGCGGTCTCGTGACCGTCGAGTCCCGACGACGGCTCGTCGAGGAGCACGATCGACGGGCCGGTCGCGAGCGCGCGTGCGACTTCGACGCGTCGCGCGGTGCCCAACGGGAGCACCGACGCCGGGGCGTCGGCCACGCTGCCGAGGTCGAGCAGGTCGATGAGGTGGTCGACGCGTTCCTGCTCGTCGGCGGTGCGCGGGTGCAGCGAGCCCGCGGTGACGAGATCGCTCCACAACCGCCGGCGCTGATTGCGCACGCGGTACCCGAGCACGACGTGCTCGCGCACGGTCAGGCCCATGAACAGCTCGAGCTGCTGGAACGTGCGGGCGAGCCCGAGCCGCGCCCGCTTCGAGGGCGCCGAGCGCGTGACCCTCTGGCCGGCGAGGAACACGTCGCCCTCCTGAGGGCGCAGCAAGCCGGACAGCACGCCGAAGAGCGTGGTCTTGCCCGCGCCGTTGGGCCCGACGAGCCCGACGATGCTGGCGGGCGGCACGCGCAGGCTCACGTCGCTCAGGGCGACCAGACCGCCGAAGCGCACGGTCACGTTGCGGGCCTCGATGACGGCCTCGCGCCCGTCACCCTCGGCCGCGGCGAGGTCGATGGTCTCGGCGGAGCTCATGACCGGGTGATCTCCGCCGTCGACTCCGCCGGCTCATCGGGTGGCGGTGGTTCCTGACCGTCGCCGGCCAGCCGGGGATCGTGGCGGCCGGCGATCGCGGTCGCGGCGGGCACCGCCCGCGTGCCGCTGAGCTTGTGGAGCCCGCCCTGTAACCCCATCGCCCACTGGTGCACCGTGCCCTCGGGGTTCTGCGCCAGGAAGATCGCACCGAGGCCGAACAGCAGGACCGGGACCTGGGCCCACGTCGAGCTCAGCTGCAGGTACGTCTGCACGAACGCCGGCGACAGCACGAAGACCAACCCCGCGAGCAGCGCGGCGATGTTCGAGCGCACGCCGAACGTCACCAGCACCGCCAGCCAGACGAGGCCCACCAGGGTCACGTAGTCGAGCGGGATCGCCTGCTTGTGCGCGACCGCGTACAGACCGCCGCCGACGCCGGCCACGAACGCCGCCAGGCCCGACACGATCATCTTCATCTGGATGACGCTCAGCCCCATGGTGCGGGACGCGGTCTCGCTCCAGCGCACCGCGTTGAGCGCGAGGCCGGTCGTGGAACGCCGCAGGTTCACGATGAGGATGGCGATGACCGCGAAGAACGCGAGCGCCATGTAGGTGAAGGCGCGGTCGGAGATCGCGAACTCCGGGCGGGCGACGGCGACACCGGCGCCGAACTGCGAGAAGTCCTTCAGGTTGAAGACCAGCCGCTCCATGAGGAGCCCGAAGGTCAACGTCACCAACGCGACGTAGAGGTTCCCGAGCCGGATCGTCAGCAGGCCGATGACCACGCCGATGGCCGCGGCGATCACCCCCCCGCCGATGACCGCGGCGAGCACGGGCCATCCGTGCTGCGTGGCGAGCTGTCCGGTGGCCAGCGCACCGACGCCCGCGAAGGTGATCTGGCACAGCCACAACATGCCGCCCTCACCCGTCACCAGCGTGTACGAGATGAAGATGATGGCGAGGCAGACGCCGGTGGCCATCAACCCCAACCAGTAGGGCTTGAAGATCAAGGGGAGCAGGCAGATGCCGGCGAACAGCACGATCGGGAAGAAGAAGTTCAGCTTCGGGTAGAGGTTCTCGCTGTCGGTCGACGCCGCGAGCCGGGCGCCGCCGTTCGGGGTGATCGCCCGGTCGAGCGCACCACCCACCCCTTCCTCCTCGTTGACCCGGCCGCTGCGGATGATGTTGACCACCAGGGAGATGACGACGAACGCGAACGGGATGCTCGGGATGATGTTGGCGGTGACGTCGCTGTCGGGCGGCAGGTAGTACTGCACCAGGCTGCCGGCGATGCCCATCAGCAGGGCGACGATCACCGCGACGGGCAGGCTGCGCAACCGGGCTGCGATGACGGCGGCGAACGCGGCCGCGATGAGCAGCGTGAACTTCCCCGAGTCGAGACCGATGACCGGGGCGGCCAGGATGCCCGCGAGCCCGGCGAGGAAGGTCGAGACCACCCACACGCCGGCGGCGATGCGGGAGGGGTTGCTCCCGGACAGCGAGGTCATGGCCTCGGAGTCGACCATCGCCCGGACGCTCAGGCCCGCCTCGGTGAAGCGCAGGATCAGCGCGCCGATGATCACGATGGCGAGGACGCAGACGTAGGCGATGACCTGGTCGAGGGTCACCGCGGTGCCGAACACGTGGTAGACGCTCACCGGCTGCGACGCCAGACCGGGCGCCTGGAAGATCTCCTCGTTGCCGAAGATCATCGCCGCCAGCGCCGGGATGACCACCGACACACCGATGGTGACGACCACCTTGATCAGCTGCGACGAGAGCCGGAGGAACCGGAAGATGGCCAGATAGAGGAACAGGCCCATCGCCGGCGCCAGCACCAGCAGGCACATCGCGGCCGACGCGAGGATGCCCCACTGGTGCTCCGTGTTCAGGTAGTAATAGGTGCGGGCGATGAAGAAGGCGAGGGCGCCGAAGGCGAAGTTCAGGACGCCGGTCGACACGTACGTGATGACCAGGCCGGACGCGGCGAGTGCGTAGATGCTCCCGAGCACGAGTCCGACGACGATGAACTGCAGCACCGGTGAACCCCCCTGGTCCTCGCTGTGGAGCCGTGTGACCCTTGACGAGTGGCAGCGGCGTCCTTGCTGCCTCGGTCACGATTCATTGTTGTGCTCGGTCGGACTCTAGCGAGGTCGCCGGAGATGCGCACCCCCCCTCCTGAACGCGGCGGGGGCCGGCGCAGCTCGCGCCATTCGCGGCGAATCCGACGGGTCCGAAGAGTCCGAACCCGGCGCCTTCGGGCGGACGTCACCCGCCGCCGAGTGGTGCGGCCACGCGGAGGACGAGCACCGCCCGTTCGGGCGACACGACGTGCGCCCGCTCGGCCGTCAACGGCAGTCCCTCCCGCCGCCACCACGGCGGTGACGTGATCGACCTGCGCCGGCCCGCGCACCTGCAGCGCGACCGGCGCTCCCGGCGATGCGTGGGCCGTGATCACCGCGAGACAGGTGCGGACGACGTCGAGCCCGTCGGCACCGCCGTCGATGGCGTGCCGGGGATCGTCGGGGTAGCGGGCGACGTCTCGAGTCGGCACGTACGGCGGGTCGGCGAGCACGAGGGCGAACCGATCGTCGTGTGCCAGTGCGTCGCTCATCCCGGCGTACCGCACCTCGACGGGGATCCGGTTCGCGGCCGCGTTGCGTCGCGCCCACCGGCACGCCGCGGCGCTGTCGTCGACCTGCACGAGGCGACGACCGGTCCACGCCGCGGTGGCGAGCCCGATCTGCCCGGCCCCGCAACCGAGCTCCAGCACCGCGCCCGGTGGTTCGTGGTCCAGCAGGTCGGCCGCGATCCGGCTCTGCGCGATCGTCCAGGGACGGGGCTCGAGCACGGTGGCGTCGAATCCGATCCGCACCGGACCGAACTCGACCTCCCGGGCGGCCCGGGTCAGGCTGCTTGCGGGCGCGGACACGGGAGCAGGTCTTCGGTGGAGCCGACGAAATGCCGTTCCAGCGCGTCGAAGAAGCGCCGGTTGACGGATGCCCGCCAGCGTGCGCCCTGCACGATGCGGGTTCCCCACGCCGGTGTTCGCTCGACGAGTGGCGCCACCGCGCCGTCGAGCCAGTCCTTGCCGTGGCGGGGGTCGGCGAGCGCGTGCTCCTCGTAGAAGGGGAGCGCGTCGGGCGGTGCGCCGACGCGGCGGAGCGCCGCCGCGACCCGGCGACACCGTGGTCCGGCCTGGCACTCGAGGAGACCGAGCCCACCGAGGAGCTCCGGCTGCAATGCGCGGTTCGTGGCCAGGAGACCGTTGAGCGCGAGGCGCTCGAGGCCTTCGATCGGGAGCTCGCGCGGCGTGAGGCGCGGCAGGTCGAGTGCCTCGGCCATGCGGTGGTGGAGCTCGGTGTGCACGGCGGACGGTTCGCCCCGCCCCATCTCGTCCCAGTAGTTCGCACCCAGCGTCACCTTGGGCGTGCCCGCGATCCCGATCTGGCACAGCGCCACCAGGTCGTCGAACCCGGCGTCGGGGCCGCCCTCGAGCGCGATGAACCGCACGAGGTCGGCGAGGCTCGCCTCGTCGGCCAGCCAGTCGTAGACGGGCGGCACGAGATCGCGCGCGGCGACGCGTCGGAGCTCACCGACCGCGTCCTCGACCGCGAGCACCGGGCATCGGTGCTCCAGCCGTCGGCGCAATGCGCCCTCTAACTGCAGCTTCAGGCGTGCGACGTCGGGATGGTGCTGCCAGTGCTCGGCACCGTCGAGGGTCTGCAGGGGGGCCAGGTGCAGGGCATGGATCTCGAGGAGCGCTTCGAGGGCGTCGCGCCAACTGGCCGCCGTCTCGCCGCGGAGCGCGTGCAGCCCCGCGCCGTCGGTGGGGCGGGCGTGGAGCGCCCGGCGCAGGGTGGGTGCGAGCGCGTGTTCGGGTTCGGACATCTGCACGGCCTACCCGACAAGGCAGGAGGAGAATCCCGTCGTCACCCGCGGGGTTCAACCCGCGCATCGGCGGGCACCCTGGGCGCATGCACCCCGACGACGTGCGCGCGCTCCACGCGGTCCCCGACGCGACCGCGGCGTCGGCCACCTTCTTCTTCGACCCGCTCTGCCCGTGGACCTGGGTGACCGCGCGGTGGCTGGTGGACGTTGCCGACCGGCGCGGCTTCCCCGTGGCGTGGCGCGCGCTCAGCCTCGCGCTGCTGCACGCGGACGACGGCAGTGCGTCCGCGGTGACGGCGACCGGCCCTGCCGCGGTCGGGCACGCCTTTCTGCGCATCACCGAGTACCTGGCCGCCGAGCAGGAGTTCGCGGCGAGTGGACGCTTGTACCGGGAGTGGGGCGCCCGCGTGCACGATGGCGGTGCGTCACCCACCGTCCCCGTCCTCGAGGAGGCGGCGCGGGGCGCCGGCCTGTCCCGCCGCATCCGCCACGCGGCGCGTGATCCGCACCTGGACCTCGCGGTCCGCCGTGCCACCGAGAGCGCCGCCGCTCGTGCCGGACCCGACGTCGGTTCTCCCGTGCTCGTCCCACCGGGCGCCACCCGGGGCGTGTTCGGGCCGATCATGACCTCGCCGCCGACCGGCGACGATGCGCTGGACCTGTGGGACGCGGTCGCCACGTTCACCGCGCTCGACTCGGTCTACGAGCTGAAGCACGGTCGGCCCCAGCGCACGCCGGACCGCGCGGTGTCGAGATCGGCGTGACCGATTGCGGTTCCCGGGGTCGGGGAGGCAGCGACCACGCCCGGCCCGGGAGGCCCCGGGCCGCAGCTCACCCGATCCTCCCGGGTGTGGGACATTCGGGGTGTCCCGGGCTGGCGCGCCCGGCCCGGGATGAGCCATAATCGTACTCGGCCTAACTTCAGACCTGCGCCCGCACTGCCAGCCGCACAAGCCAGGAGGCGACCGTGCCGTCACGAATCCTCGACTTCCCGATCTTCGACGCCGACAACCACATGTACGAGACGCCTGACGCGCTCACGAAGTTCGTCGACGAGCCGTTCAAGAACGTCATCAAGTACATCGACATCGAGGGCCGCACCAAGATCACGGTGAAGGGCACGATCAGCGAGTACATCCCGAACCCGACGTTCAACGTCGTGGCCGCGCCGGGCGCGCAGGAGGAGTACTTCAAGAGCGGGAATCCCGAGGGCAAGTCGCGTCGCGAGATCATGGGCAAGCCGATCCGCTCGCCCGAGGCGTTCTTCGCGCCCGAGGCGCGCGTCAAGCTCATGGACGAGCTCGGCATCGACCGCGCCATGATGTGGCCGACCCTCGCCAGCCTGGTGGAGGAGCGCCTGCGCGACGACCCGTACGCCACCGCCGCGGTGATCAAGGCGCTCAACCGGTGGATGTACGAGCAGTGGTCGTTCAACTACGAGGACCGGATCTTCGCCACGCCGATCATCAACCTGGCCCTGCTCGACAACGCGATCGCGGAGCTCGAGTGGCTGCTGGAGCACGGCGCGAAGGCCATCCTGATCCGGCCGGCGCCCGTCACCACGCTGTACGCGACGCGCTCGATGGCGCTGCCCGAGTTCGACCCGTTCTGGCAGCGCGTGGTCGACGCCGACGTCCTCGTCGGGATGCACGCGTCCGACAGCGGGTACCAGCGCTACATCAACGAGTGGGAGGGCATCCCCGGCGGCGAGATGCTGCCGTTCAAGGACGGCTCCGGGTTCGCGGCGCTGAGCACCATCGGCCATCGGGCGATCGAGGACACCATCGCCGCCATCGTCGGCCACGGCCTGCCCACGCGGTTCCCGACCATCAAGATCCTCCCGGTCGAGAACGGCAGCCACTGGGTGCGCCCGTCGATCGAGCACTTCAACCAGGCGTACGAGCAGCAGCCCCAGCTGTTCGCCGAGCACCCGGTCGACGTGCTGAGGCGCAACATCTGGGTCCATCCGTTCCACGAGGAGGACCCGATGGGCCTCATCGACCTCGTGGGCGTCGACCACGTGTGCTTCGGCTCCGACTACCCGCACGCCGAGGGCATGTCCGACCCGATCACCTACGTCGACGACCTCGCCGGGCTGTCGGAAGCGGACCAGGCCAAGGTCATGGGCGGCAACCTCGCCGGCCTCATGAACGTGGGCGTGCCCGCCTGACGCGAGCCGGTCGCGCTCTGCACGGTTGCGGAGCCCGGCGCGTCGCCGGGTTCCGCAGCTAGCGCGACTCGTCGCGCAACCAGGCGCGCAGCACGTGCTTCTGGACCTTCCCCGACGCGGTGCGGGGGTAGTCGTCGACGAAGCGCAGGTCCTCGGGCCACTTCTGGCGGGCGAGGCCGGCACGTTCGAGTTGCGCCCGCAGCTCCTCGATCCCGAACGTCGACGCAGGATCGGTCACGCGCACGAACGCGCACGCGTGCTCGCCGTAACGGCGGTCGGGTGCCGCGACGACTGCGACCTCGAGCACGTCGGGGCGCGTCAGCATGATCTCTTCGATCTCCGCGGCGCTGATGTTCTCCCCGCCGCGGATGATGACGTCCTTCTTGCGGTCGGTGATGGAGAGGTTGCCGCGCTCGTCGAGGACGCCGACGTCGCCGGTCGCGTACCAGCCGTCGGCGTCGATGGCGGCGGCGGTGAGCGCCGGGTCGACGTAGCCGACGAAGCGTTCGGGACCGCGGGACAGGATCTCGCCCGGTGTTCCCACCGGGACGTCGCGCCCGTCCTCGTCGACGAGTCGCAGATCCACCCCGGGGAGCGGCGCCCCGTCGGTGTAGAGACGGACGTGTTCCGGGTCGTCGTGGCTCGACCCGGTGATCGACGGGTGCTCGGTCGATCCATAGCTGCGCGTCAGCGAGATGCCGAGCTCCGTGGCGCGCCGGGCGACCTCGGCGGGGATCGGCGCGCCACCCATCCCGACGCGCGCCAACAGGGGGGCGTGCACGGCGGGATCGAACTCGGGGTGGTCGAGGAGCGAGGTCAGGAAGAAGGTCGCACCGCTGCCGGACGTGAGGTTCTCGGCTGCCATCGTGCGGAGGACCAGACCGGGATCCCACCGGTCGAGGAGGTTCAGGCCCGAACCCGCGACGACCGGACCGAAGAGCATCAACATGCCGCCCACGTGGCCGACGGGCGCGCCCGACAACCCACCCTGCACCTTGACCATGGCCGGGTCTGCGGGCCCGCGCAGCGCGGCACCCTGGCGCAGCTCGGCCAGGAACGTGCGGTGCGAATGGACGACGCCCTTGGCGTCGGAGGTCGTGCCGGACGTGTAGCAGACGAACGCGGGCGCATCGGGGTCGACGGTGGCGGGGGCGCCGAACGGCTTGTCCGCCGCGAGCACCTCTCGCCAGGTGAGGCTCTCGGCGTCGGGCGCGGGGAACGGACCGTGCGCGTCGACGACGACGACCAGCTCGAGGTCGGGAAGCGGCGCCGCCCGCGCGAGCTCCGCCAGGTAGTCGTGGGCGCCGAAGCGATCGGCGGTGATCAGCGTCCGGGCGCGCGACTGCCGCAGGATGTGACCGACCTCACGGTGCCCGTAGATGTGGACGATGGGCACGACCACCACGCCGAGCTGCAGCAGCCCGTAGAAGGTCGACGCGGCCTCGGGCCAGTTGGGGAGCTGGAACGCGACGACGTCGCCGGGACCGATCCCGCGGGCGGCGAGCAGGCCGGCGAGGAGCGCACCCTGGTCGGCCAACTCGCCGACGGTTCCCTCGTACGGGCGCACCGCCGACAACACGCGGGCGCGTCCGGAGCGGTTGTCGGCCAGACCGCGCGCCACGAGGATCGGGAACGTGTCGTCGTTCCACAGGCCCTCGGCGTGCCAGCGGCGGCGTAGCTCCATCGGTGCCACGCTCGGGACGAAGTCGTGCATGGCTCGTGTTCCTACTCGGTCCGGCTGCACCCACGCACGTTCGCTACGGGCGCAACACGGTGCTGATGCCGCCGTCGACCAGCAGGTCGATGCCAGTGATGAACGACGCGCGGTCGGAGAGCAGGAACTCGACCGCGTCGGCGATCTCGACCATGGTCCCTTCCCGACCCAGCGGGGTGAGGGGAAGGAGCCGGCGCTTCTCGGGTTGCGCGGCGAACTCGAGCGCGCCCATCGGCGTCGCGATCAAGCCGGGCGAGAGCGAGACGATCCGCGCGCCTCGCGCGCCCCAGGCCGCGGCGCGGTCACGGCACATGCGGACCAGCGCCGCCTTGGACAGCTGGTATGCCTTCGCGCCATCGAGCTCGCCTCGGGTCGCTGCCGCGACCGCATCCGGGAAGTCCGGCGTCAGCGGCTCGTCGAGCGCGGCGGTCTCCTCCGGCGTGAGCTCGACGAGGTGGCCGGCGAGCGACGCCACGAACACCGCTGCGGTCCCGGGAGTCGCCAGCTCGACGAAGGCGTCGGCGACGAGCGTCGGGCCGACGAGGTTCACCCGTAGCACCGTCGCGCCGTCGGCCATGCTCGGCGACAGGCCGACGACGTGCGCGAGCGCGCGGACCGGCCCCGACTGCTCGGCGGCCGCCGCCAGCCGTCGCACCGCGTCGGGCTCGACCACGTCACAGGTGATGCCGTCGACCTCGTGGCCCTCGGACCGCAGCGCGATCACCTGACGCTCGAGGTGCTCGGCGTCGCGATCGGCCAGCAGCACCCGGTACGAGTCGCCGAGGCGTCGGGCGATCGCCATCGCCATTCCCCCGGCACCGACGACGACCGCCAGCGGCAGGCCCGGCCGGTGGTTCGTCGGATGTGGCGGCGTCGGTCATCACGCGCCGACCGCGTCGAGCGCGGCGCGGAGCCGTGGCGGTGAGAGCGGGTGCGCGAAGGCTGCGGCGCCGACCTGGGCGAGCGCGTCGTTCACCGCGTTCGCGACCGCGGGCGGTGCGCCGATCGCGCCGCCTTCGCCGACGCCCTTGTAGTGGCCGGGCGTCGTCGCCGGGGTCTCGACGTGGCCGTGCTCGATGATGGGCACGTCGGCGGCAGTTGGGATGAGGTAGTCGAGGAACGTCGTGGTGAGCGGGTTGCCGGCCTCGTCGTAGACGAACTCCTCGAGGAGCGCACCGCCGATGCCCTGGACCGCGCCGCCGTCGATCTGGCCGTGGACCACCGCGGGGTTGATCATCACGCCGCAGTCTTCGCTCACGACGTACCGGAGCACCTCCACCGCGCCGGTGACGCGGTCGATCTCGACCGTGCAGACGTGACAGGCGTTCGAATACATGAGGTCGGGGGCCCGGTACCGGCCGATCAGCTCGAGGCCGGGCTCCATGCCGGTGGGGAGGTCGGCGAGGTCGAAGTAGGCCGACCGCGCCAGCTCGGCGAAGGTGAGGCCACGCGAGGGCGTGCCTCGCACCGATGCCACGCCGTCGACGACCTCGATGTCGGCCGCGGCCGCCTCGAGGCGGTGGGCCGCCAGCTCCGTCACCTTGGCGCGCAGCTCGAGCGCGGTCTGACGGACGGCCGCGCCGAGCACCGGCCCGCTGCGGCTGCCGCCGGTTCCGAACGCGTACGGCGTCTCCGCGGTGTCGCCCTGGTGCACGGTCACGTCGTCGAGCCCGACGCCGAGGTGCTCGGCGACGAGCTGTGCGGTCGTCGTCTCCAGCCCCTGGCCGTGGCTGCCCGACCCGATGTAGGCGTCGACGGTGCCGTTCGGTTGCACGCGGAGGTGGCACGGCTCGGTGCCGTAGACGCTCATCGGCGTCTGCGGTTCGATGTACAACGACATGCCGATCCCCACCAGTCGCCCGGCGGCGAGCGCGTCCCGCTGCGCGACCCGAAAGCCTGCGTACCCCACGAGATCGGCCGCCTGGTCGAGTGTCTCCTCGGGAGAGACCTCGACCAGCGGCATGCCGCTCGGCATCGTGTACGGGAGCTCGGCTCGGTGGAGCACGTTGCGGCGACGCAGCTCGAGCGCGTCGAGGCCCATGGCGCGCGCGAGCAGGTCCATCGCCTGCTCCACCGCGAACGTCTCCGCCTGCCAGGGCCCGCGATACGGAGCACGCGGGCAGGTGTTGGTGAACATCGACGTCGCGCTCCAGGCGTACCGCGGGATCCGGTACGGCCCGGGGAACATCATCGCCGCCATCACGCCCGGGCTCCCCGACAGCGGATACGCACCACAGTCGTCGAGCTGCTCGAAGGACGCGGCCAGGATCGCTCCGTCGGCGTCGGCCGCCAGGCGGACGCGGCAACGCTCGTTCCGGGACGACGTCGCGGCCATGAGGTTCTCGCGCCGGTCCTCGATCCATTTCACCGGCCGGCCGAGGTGGTAGCTCGCGAGGATGACGACCTGCTCGTCGCGGGCCAGGTAGGCCTTCTGCCCGAACCCCCCGCCGACGTCGCCCATCGTCACCCGGATGTCGCGCTCGGAGACTCCGGTGATCCGGGCGGTGATGGCGCGGACGTCGTGCGGTGACTGCGTCGACACCCACACCCGGAACTCGTGGGTGCGGGGCGACCACGACGCCACGACGCCGCGGGCTTCCATGGGCACCGCCAGGTAGCGCTGCTGCCTGAACGTCTGGTCGATCACGTGCGGCGCGCCGGCGAAGACCGCTTCGAGGTCGTCGCCCCCCGCCACCTCGAGGTGGCTGAACACATTGCTGTCGCGTTCGCCGTCGTGGACGAGCTCACGCGAGTCCGCCGCGGTCTCGAAGTCGACGACCGGTGGGAGCGGATCGATGTCGAGCTCCACCAGCTCGGCGGCGTCCTCGGCGAGCGCACGGCTCTCGGCCACGACCAGGGCGACGGGGTCGCCGACGAACTTGACGTCACCGTCCGCCAGGGGGCGCTCCGGCGCCGCGCCGGGCATGCCGAGCATCGGGGTGGCGCGCATCGGTCCCTGCTGCAGTGGGTTCAGCTCCGCCGCGGTGAGGACCGCGATCACCCCGGTGGCTGCGCGTGCGGCCGCGGCGTCGATGCGGACGATGCGCCCCCGCGCGATGTCGCTACGCACGAAGTGGGCATGCACCATGCCGGGCACGACGACGTCGTCGACGTAGCGGCCGTCACCGGTCAGCAGGCGCGGGTCCTCCTTGCGGTTGACGACGGTGCCGACGATGCGGGCCGACGCCGCGAGCGGGTGCGCACTGTTCATCGAGCGGGCTCCTCGAGACCGGGGCGGTGACAATCTGGCGTCTGCCGTCGAACCGCGCAACACGGGGCCCTTCCCGGGCCCATGCGACCGCGCGCCTGACCAGTGCGCTTCGGCGCGCCGATACGCTGGGCCGAATGGCCCGTGCTGCTCCTGCTGCCGACCGCGCGGTGAGGATCCTCTCGTTTCTCACCGCGCACCCGTCGCGGGGTTTCACGATCAGCGAGCTTGTCGACCACCTCGACATGAACATCGCGTCCGCACACGCGACGCTGGCCGTGCTCAGCGACTCCGGCTTCGTCGTCCGTGACCCGGTGCACCGCACGTACTTCCTCGGCCCGGCGTTGGCCGCGACCGGATTCGCGACGCTGGGACAGCATCCCGCGATCGAAGCGGCCATCAACCAGGCCGAGGTGCTGGCGGAGGAGCTGGATGCCGAGGTGCGGCTGACCGCGCTCGCCGGCCGCGACGTCATCTTCCTCGCCCGGCGCGGACCCGAGACCCTCGACGCGACCAGCGGCTACCCAGGGGACCGTTCGCCGTTGCTCGCTCCGCTCGGCGCGGTGTTCATGGCCTGGGCCGACGACGCCGAGGTCAGCGCGTGGCTCGAACGCGCGTCGCTCGGCGTGGAGCACGCCGAGTTCTACCGCGGTGTCCTGGCCGAGACACGGTCGCGTGGCTTCAGCGTGCCCATGCAGGCCATGGCCGAGCCCGCGATCGCCGATGCCATCAGCCGGGTGCGCGAAGAACCCACCGCCGACGACGCCGAGCAACACCTCGCCGACGTCCTGCAGCAGACCGACGAGATGCTCGTCGTGTTCGCCGAGCTGTCCCCGGCCGACAAGGTCGTGTTCAAGACCGTCGCCGCGCCGATCTTCGACCCGATCGGTCGTGTGCTGTTGTCGCTCAGCATCACGGGTCCCGAGCACCCGGTGCGGGTCGACGAGGTGCTCGAGCTGGGTCGCCGGCTGGTGCGGTCCGCCGCCGTCGCCACCCGCCAGGCTCGGGGCCGGGTGCCGGAGGGCTGAGCGCTCGGTCGTCATCGGCTTGCGACGATAGCGTTTTTGCTATAGCAATAGGAGATGTTCGATCTCACCGGCCGGGTGGTCGTCGTCTCCGGCGGCAACGCCGGCATCGGACTGGGCTTCGCCCGGGGCGTCGCCCGGGCGGGCGGCGACGTCGTGATCTGGGGTCGGCGGGCCGAGAAGAACGCCGAGGCGGCGGCCGCGCTGCAGGAGCACGGGGGCCGCGTGCTGGCGCAGCAGGTCGACGTCAGCGACGAGGCGCGCGTGGTCGAGGCGATGGCCGAGGCGGTGGAGGAGATGGGCCGGGTCGACGGGGTGATCGCCAACGCCGGCATGATGAGCAGCGCGGGCACGTTCCTCGACATGACCACCGAGGAGTGGCGTCGCCTCTTGGCGGTGAACCAGGACGGCGCGTTCGTGACCGTCCGCGAAGGCGCGCGTCACATGAAACGTCGCTTCGATGCCGGTGACCCGGGCGGATCGCTCCTGTTCTGCGCCAGCCTCTCGGCCCTCACCGGCAGTCCCGGCATGCAGCACTACAACGCGTCCAAGGGCGCGATGGCCGCGATGTCGCGTGGCATCGCGGTCGAGGCCGGGCGCTACGGGATCCGGTGCAACGTCGTGTGCCCGGGATACACCGCGAGCGACACGGTGCAGATCGCACCCGACGACCCGTTGTTCGACCACATCCGCCGCTACAGCCCCATGGGCCGGATGGGCACGCCCGACGACTTCGAGGGGATCGGCGTCTACTTCATGAGCGAGTGTTCGCGCTTCCACACCGGCGATCTCGTCGTGGTCGAGGGTGGATGGATGGCGAACGCCGGGAAGACCGACATCTCGGAGCTGCCGCCGTGGCCGTGAAGGTGCTCCGGGTCGAGGGGATGCGCGACGACACGCGCACCGACGACGAGCGGCGCGCGCTGGAGGCGGCGGAGGCGCAGCCGCTCGACATGACGGTCGACGCGGTGCTCGACGCCGCCCGGCGCGAGAGCGGGTTCGACGACTTCGGCCCCCGCGACTTCGTCGAACGCCTCGGTCTGCTGCTCGGCGAGGTCGCGGCCGACGACAACGTGTGGAACGCGCACAAGTCGATGTTCGTGGACCACTGCACCAAGGCCGCGGTCAACCGCCTGCTGATCCAGCACCACTGGTCGGAGCACCCCGAAGCGCGGGACGTCACCATCGAGCGGCCGATCGACGTGATCGCGTTGCCACGGTCGGGGAGCACCCACCTCGAGAACCTGGTGGGCGCCGACCGCCGGCTCCGCCACCTCCCGGTCTACGTGGCCGCGCAACCGGTGCCGACCCCGGGGGACGAGCCCGGACCCGACGGGATCGATCCGCGCTGGAAGCGGGCCGACGCCCGATGGCAGATGATGCGACAGAACGAGATCATGGCGGCGATGCACGAGCACTCGCCCGACCACGCGTGCGGTGAGAACGAGCTGCAGATCCCTGACTTCGCGAGCTACCAGTGGGAGTGGATGGCCGCGGTGCCGGTATTTCGCGACCACTACCTCGCGCACGACCAGACGCCGCACTACCGCTACATGCGCGACGTGCTCGCCACGATCGCGTCGCAGTTCCCGAGCGATCGGCGCTGGATGCTCAAGTCGAACCAGCACAGCGAACAGCTCGGGCCGTTGCTGGCGACGTACCCGGACGTGACGGTCGTGATGATCCACCGCGACCCCGTCTCCACCCTCCAGTCGCTCCTCACCATGCGCGGCCTGTTGGTCAAGAGCAGCCAGAAGCAGCCCGACATCGACGGCCACGTCGACTACTGGGTCGACCGCATCGAGCGCATGCTCCGCAGCTACGTGCGTGACCGCGCGCTCGTTCCCGGCGACCAGCTCGTGGAGCTGATGTTCGAGGACATCGTCGCGCGACGACGTCGGTGCCGCGGCGCGTGTGTTCGAGCAGGCTGGTCTCCCCGTCACCGACGAGTGTCGGGCGGACCTCGAGGCGTACATGACCGCCCACCCGCGCGGCAGGAACGGTCGGGTCGTCTACGACCTCGAAGGCGACTTCGGGCTCGACGCCGACGCGCTCCGACGGCGGTTCGCGTTCTACACCGACGAGTTCGGGATCCGGCCCGAGGCCAGGAAGGACCGCGCCACGTGAAGCAGCCACTCAACGCGCTCATCGTCAAGGAGGGGGAGGGCACGCAGGACGCCGTCGCCCTCGGTACTGGCATCTTCATGTCGAAGGGCATCTCCAACAGCTACCTGGTCACCACCGTCGACGGCGACGTGATGATCAACACCGGCATGCACTTCGAGGCGCCGGAGATCGAGCGGCGCTTCGCGGCCGTGAGCAGCAACCCACTCCGGGCGATCGTGTTCACCCAGGGTCACTCGGATCATGTCGGTGGATGGTCGCACTTCGACGGACCCGGGGTGGAGACCATCGCGCAGGCGAACCACGCCGACGTCCGCGAGTACTGGCGGAGCCTGCAGCCGTTCTTCTCCCGCCGCACCGAGAAGCTCTGGAGCGGCGATCTCGGCAGCTTCGATCGCTCGTACCAGCCGCCCGAGCCGGTGGTCACCACGACCTTCCTGGACACCCACGCGTTCACCCTCGGCGGCCGTCGTTTCGAGCTCTACGCGACGCCGGGGGGCGAGACCACCGACTCGCTCGTGGTGTGGTTGCCCGAGGATCGCACGGTGTTCACCGGGAACCTCACCGGTCCGCTGTTCGGCCACATCCCGAACCTCTACACCGTTCGGGGCGACAAGATCCGGAGCGCGATCGCGTACGTCCATGCCGTCGACCGCGTGATCGGCCTCGATCCGGAGGTCCTCGTCACCGGGCACGGCGAGCCGGTCCGTGGCGCGGACGAGATCCGGCGTCGGCTCTCGCAGCTGCGCGACGCCACGCAGTACCTCCGCGACCGCACCATCGACGGGATGAACTCCGGCGTCGACCTGTTCACGCTCATGGGGTCGATCACGCTGCCGCCCGAGCTCGACATCCCGCAGGGGCACGGCAAGGTGCCGTGGATCGTGCGCGCGGTCTGGGAGGAGCACGCCGGCTGGTTCCGCTACGAGTCGACCACCGAGCTCTACGACGTCCCGCCGTCCGCGATCTGGGACGAGCTCACCGAGCTCGCCGGCGGCCCGGCGGTGCTGACCGA
Source organism: uncultured Actinomycetes bacterium (assembly GCA_963809795.1). Classification (GTDB taxonomy): domain Bacteria; phylum Actinomycetota; class Acidimicrobiia; order IMCC26256; family DASPTH01; genus DASUAS01. The sequence continues at coordinate 34,185 of CAWELN010000014.1, read as the reverse complement.
ACGAGCCACGGCGCATCTCGACGCCGGTCGCCCGCTCGAGGCGCTGCACCTCGTCGACATGGTCCTGGCGGGCTCTCCCGGCGACGTCGCCCGCGTTGCGGGTGAAGCTCGGTGCGCTCCGGATCCTCCTCGACCGGAGCGGGCGTGAGAACTTCAGCGAGGTCCGCTGGCTGGAAGCCGAGATCCGCGACACGGAGGCGGCGTCGGGATGATGCACCCGCGGCTGTCGGTCAGCGAGATGTGCACCTACCCCTGGCCGCTCGCCGACGAGCTCGAGCTGTGGGACGAGCTGGGTGTCCGCCAGGTCGGTCTCATCGGTGCGAAGGTCGATGCGTTCGGCCGCGACGCCGCGATCGCGGCACTGCAGGAGCGCTCCATGGCGGCGACCACCGTGATCACGGGGATGTTCGACCTGTCGGACCCGACGGGGTGGGACACGACCCGCAAGACCGTCAACGGGGCGATCGACCTCGCCGCCGAGCTGGGCGGGGGGTGCGCGTACCTCACGACGGGCCGGCGAGACGGGCGATCGTTCGACGAGCTCGCGGCGGCCTTCGCCGACGCGGTCGCGCCGTGCGCGGAGTACGCGGAGCAACGGGCCGTCCGGCTCGCGATCGAGCCGTCGTTGCGCACCGACGTCTCCTTCGTGCACACCTTGCGCGACGGCACCGACGTCGCGGCGCGAGCCGGGATCGACGTGATCGCCGACCTCGGCAACTGCTGGATGGAACGCGACGTGGAGGACACCGTGCGGCGCGCCGGCTCGCGCATCGCCGTGGTCCAGTTCTCCGACGCGGTCTACGGCACGACGGACCACCCGTCGCCCGGCGGCCGCGTCGTGCCGGGGGACGGCGACCTCGCACTCGACGCCTTCATCGAAGCCGCCCTCGACACGGGGTACACGGGCGCGTTCGAGCTCGAGGTCGTCGGGCCCGCGATCGAGGCCGAGGGACACGGTGCCGCACTCCGGCGGAGCGTCGAGCGGGCCAACACACTGCTGCACGAGGTCCTCCCGTGAGCCGGGCGATCGTCTTCAACGGCGACGAGACCTGGGAGGAGCGCGACCTCCCGGTGCCGGAGCCCCGCCCCGGTGGCGCGGTGCTGCGGGTCGAGGCGACCGGCCTGTGCCACAGCGACTTCGACCACTTCCAAGGGCGCGTGCACACGCCGTGGGGCGGCGAGTTCCCGTCGATCGCCGGGCACGAGATCGTGGGCCGGATCGACCGCATCGATCCGGCGGCCGCCCGCGAGTGGGGCGTCGACGAGGGCGACCGCGTCGCGGTGCGCGGCATGGTCGCGACCGACGACGGCTTCCGCATCTACGGCCACGACTTCTCCGCCGACGAGGGCTCCGGACTGTACGGCGGCTTCGCCGAGCACCTGGAGCTCCTGCCCGGCTCGATGGTGTACCGCCTCCGCGACGACCGTCCGGCCGAGGAGCTCACCTTCTTCGAGCCGTTGAGCTGCGCGGTGACGTGGGTGCACCCGATCCAGGAAGGCGACGTCGTCGTCATCGAAGGGCCGGGCCACATGGGCATGGCGACGATCGTCGCCGCGCGCGCGGCGGGTGCGGAGACGGTCATCGTCACCGGCGTCTCGCAGGATCGATTCCGCCTCGACACCGCGTTGCGCGTCGGTGCCGATCACGCGATCGACGTCGAGCAGGAGGACGCGGTCGAGCGCGTCGCCGCCATCACCGGGGGGCGGCATGGCCGACGTCGTGATCGACGCGGCGTCGGGAAATCCGGTGACGGTGACCCTGGCGATGGACCTGGTCCGCCGCGGCGGGCACGTCGTCATCGCCGGCATGAAGGACCGTCGGCCCGTCGAAGGGTTCATCAGCGACTGGATCCCGATGCGTCAGATCACGATCCACCCGGGCGCGGGGCTCGACGTGGAGCGTGCGGTGGCCCTCATCAACGAGGACCGGGTGCCGACCGCCGAGCTCCTGGGGGAGGCGTTCCCGCTGGACCGCTTCGAGGAGGCGTTCTCGCTCATGACCCGGCGCACGCCGGGCCGCGACGCGATCCGGGTCGCGCTCCGCTTGGGGTAGCCACGGCGACGGTGTGCGACCCTGGCGCTCGCCGGCCTGTACGCCGGGCGGTGCCGAGCGAAGGGAGCGACACGTGGTGGAGAAGCCTCTGGCCGGACAGGCCGCGTTGGTGACGGGAGGGGGCGGCGGCATCGGCAGCGCGTCCGCGGCGTGGCTCGCGCGTGACGGCGCGGCGGTGTTGATCATGGGGCGCACCGAATCGACCCTCGTCGACGCCAGACGCGAGATTCTCGACGTGGCCGGAGCCGACGCCGTCGTCGAGCCGTTCGTCGGCGACGCGCTCGATCAGTCGCAGGTGCGAGACGCGTTTCGAACCGCGGCATCGTTGGCCGACCGCCTCGCCATCGCGGTGTCCGTCGTCGGCGGCGGCACCATGAAGCCGCTCTTGATGTTCGAGCCCGACGAAGTGCTCGAGGACCTGAACCGCAACATCGTCTCGGCCTTCATCGTCATCCGTCACGCGACGCCGCTCATGACCGCGGGTGGAGGCGGATCGATCGTCTGCATCTCGTCGGATGCGGCCAAGATCCCGTGGCCGTTCCTCGCGCTCTACAACACGTCGAAGGCGGGCGTCGAGGGCATGGTCCGAGGAGCCGCACTCGAGCTCGCCCATCTCAACATCAGGGTCAATGCGGTCCGACCTGGGCTGGTCAAGACGAACACCACCAAGGACGGCCTCTTCGCGAATGACGCCGTGATCAGCAAGTTCCTTGCCGAGAAGCCCCTCGGCCGCACCGGCGTCCCCGACGACATCGCCGCCGGCGTCCGCTACCTCGCGGGGTCGGAGTCCGGCTGGGTCACCGGTCAGAGCATCGGGATCGAGGGCGGCAACGAGCTCACCAAGGCGCCGTACCTCGAAGACCTCGTGCGAAAGCGGTTCGGCGAGGACGCCATCGACGCGGCGCTCGCCGGTCGGATCCCCGGATGACCACACGAGCTCGGGCGCTCGTCCGGACTCCGAGGTGGGTTTCGGCGTCAGACGCTGGTCTCGTCGGTGACACCGGCGAGGTAGGTGGCTTCGATGTCGACGATCTGGTCCTGGAGCTCGGCCGCGGAGCCGGAAAGTGCGATCACACCGCGGCGCAACACGTAGCCGCGATCCGCGACGCTCAGCGCGGCGCGCACTCGTTGCTCGACGAGGAGCACGCCGACGCCGTGCGCCGCGGCGTCGCGCAATGCCCGCATGAGCCGGTCCACGACGAGGGGCGCGAGGCCGAGCGAGAGCTCGTCGCAGAGGAGCACCTTGGCTTCGCCGGCCAAGGCGCGGGCGAGGGCGAGGATCTGTTGTTCCCCGCCGGACAGGAGGCCGGCCTCCCGCCTGAGGAGCGGCTTCAGCTCGGGGAAGCGCTCGAGCGCGTCGTCGACCGGGCCGGGGCCGAGCCTGAGGTTGTCGAGCGCGGAGAGACCGCGGATGATCGAGCGTTCCTCCGACACGTAGCGCAGCCCTGCCCGCGCCCGCCGGTGCAGCCCGCTGCGGACGGGTCGGCCCAGCCATTCAACGGCGCCCGCCGACGCCTGGAGTCGACCGCACAGCGCCATGAGCGTGGTGGTCTTGCCGGCCCCGTTGGACCCCATGAGCGCGACGATCTCACCGCGGTCGACGTGGAGATCGAGGTCGGTCAGGACCGGGATGGTGCCGTATCCGGCGGACAGGTTCCGGGCCGCGAGCAGTGTCGTCATCGCGACGTCTCGTGCTCTCGCGGTGCCTCGTGCTGGAGCGAGGGTGCGGCCTCGTCGGGCGATCCGAGGTACGCGGCGATGACCGCGGGGTTGGTGCGGATCTCGTCGGGAGTGCCGCGGCCGATGACCTGGCCGAACTCGAGGGCGACGACGCGATCGCAGGTGCGCATGACCATGCCGACGTCGTGTTCGACGAGCAGCACCCCGATGCCCCATTCGTCGGCGAGGCGACGGATGAGGGTGGCGAGCTCGTTGGTGGCCCAGTCGTCGAGTCCGGCGGCGGGTTCGTCGAGGAGCAGCACCGACGGGAACGTGGCGACGGCGCGGGCGATCGCGATGGTGCGGCGCTGCGCGTACGGGAGATCGCCGGGCTTCTGATCGAGGACGTCACCGAGACCGAACTCGTCGATGGCGGTGACCGCGGCATCGGGAAGTGGAGGCGATGCGGGCCACACCAGATCGCGGAGGTAGCGGAAGCGGTTGCCGTCGTCGGCGGCGACGCGGAGATTGTCGAGCACGGTGAGATCGTCGAACAGCTCCAGCGATTGGAACGACCGGGTCACGCCCCGCTTGGCGCGCTGTCGGGGGGACAGGCGTTCGAGGGCGCGGTCATCGAGGCGCACGGAACCGGTGGCGCCGACGAATCCGGTGGCCGCTTCGATCAGGGTGGTCTTGCCGGCGCCGTTCGGGCCGATGAGGCCGACCACCTCGCCGGGTTCGACGGTGAGATCGACGCCGTCCAGTGCGATCACGCTGCCAAAGCGGACCGTGAGCCCGCGGAGCTCCAGGCGCATCGGCGCGACCCGGATCTCCGCTCTCCGGTCGCCGATCGCCGCGTTCGCCGCGACTGCCGGTACGGGCCGACGTACCCGCTGGCGTACTCGGCCGGCAACGGCACGTCCCCGCCCGGCGACGTCGGACGCGATGCCATCGGGGTTGAACACCACGATCAACAACAGCACGACCGCGGCGATGACCGGATACCAGTTCTCGGTGGAGACCAGTTCGCCGATCAGGTGCTCGCTCACGCCGGCGGTCTCGGTGGCGCCCGCGATCAGCGCGCCACCGATCCACCCGATGCCACCGATCGTCGTGAGCAGCACCGCCTCGATGTTCCCGAAGAAATCGAACGCCACCAGATTGAGCCGCGAGTTCCGGAACGCGATCAACCCGCCACCGACTCCGGCGAGCGCCGACGCCAACGAGAACGCGTAGAACTTCGCGCCGACGATGCTGATCCCGAGGCTGGCCGCGGCGCGTTCGTTGTCACGGACCGCGATGAGCCGACGACCGACCTGCCCCCGACGCAGGTTCGCGACCAGCAACGCACCGATGACCAGGAGCACGATGACGACTGCGCCGTACCGATCGGGATGGGTCAGCGCATCGATCTTCCAACCGAAGATCTCCGGTGGGGGAACGTTGCCCGGGTGCAACAGCCCACCGGTGTACACGTCGTTCGACAACACCATGGTCGACAACACGAGGCTCAACGCGAAGGTCGTGACCGCCAGGTTGACGCCCCTGACGCGCAACGCAGGCAGTGAGACCACCATGCCCACCGGGATGGTCAACAGCATCCCGACTGCCATCGCGAGCAGGAACGGCATCGACCACAGATCCGCCGCGTAGCGCCCGACGAGCAGTGCGCCGACGCCCGCGATGGACCATTGGGCCAGGCTCAATTGCCCCGCGTACCCGGTCACGACCACCAACGACAAGCCGATGAACGCGAACGAGCCGCTGGTGATCACCACGTTGGACCAATCTGTGGTGAACACCCACAAGGAACCGATCACCGCGCCGGCCACCAGCACGACCGGCACCGGCCGTACCCGTCCCGTCCCGATCGAAGGCAGGCGATCAGCAAGGAAGCTCCGCAACGGCAACGCCCGTCCCCGCACGATCAACAACACCACGATCACCAGGAACGGCACCGCGGTCGACAGTCCCTCGAGGTAGCCCGTCGGCCGGCCGTAGTGCAACGCCTCCGACTCGAGCACCCCCACCAGCAGCCCGCCGAGCAGGGTGAGCGGAAACGACGAGAAGTTCCCGACCAGCGCCGCGGCCAACGCGATCACGACGACCAACACCGGGCTGTCGACCGACAGACCCCCGACCACGCCCGCGAGCAGGATCCCCGCGAAGCCGGCCAACGCGCCACCGAGCGCCCAGTTCACGGTGGCGATCACCGTGGGCGACCAGCCCTGCGCCTCGGCGACCGCCTCGTTCTCCGCCACTGCCGAGGTTGCCAACCCGAAACGCGTCGTGCGGTACACGACGGTCAACACCACCGTGAGCACGACCGTGATCCCCAGGATCCAGATCCGGTCCTCGCCGATGATGATCCCACCGCCGAATGGCTCCACCGCGCGCGACGGCAGGAATTGGGCCACCGGGCGGAAATCGGAGGATCCCAAGCGGTGCTTCCACAACTCTCGTCCGAGCGTGAGCACGCCCAGCGTGGCGATGATCCGCACCAACGGGGACGACCGGCGCAACGGCGTCATCACGGCCAGGTTCACGATGGCCCCGGCGGCCGCGCCGGCGGCCACCCCCACGACGACCGCGGTCGCGGTGCCGAGTGAGTCGCGGACCTCGGTGAACACCCCGGCGCCGGTGAGCGCGAACACACCGTGAGCGAAGTTCACCACTCCCGAGCCCCGGTACACGAGCACGATCCCGAGCGCCACCAGCGCGTAGATCGCCCCGCTGCCGAGGCCCAGGAGGAAGAACTTCCAGAACTCGTTCACGTCGCGAACGACCGCCCGCGAGCGTCTACGCCGGACCGCCGAATGCGTCCTGCCACTTGCCCGTGATCGGCGTGCTCTTGCCGTTCTTCACCGTCGCCCCGATGGCGTAGGGAAGGATGACGTTCGGCGCCAGCCCCGAGAAGATGGCGGGGTTCGGCTTGCGGGCGGTGTAGTCGAGGGGTCCTTGGAGCATGCCCTGGGTGTCGTAGCCGGTCTCGGCCTGCAACGCCGCCAGGAGCGTCGCCCGATCCGTGGTCTTCGCCTTGGTGGCTTCGTCGGCGAAGATCTTGGTCGCCAACCATCCTCGTGCGGCCCCGTCACTGATCAGCGACGGATCGGTGTACCCCGCGGCCTTCATGTCCGCGAGGAACTGCTTGTAGGTCGGCGAGGTGTAGTCGTAGCCATCGATCAGCACCATGCCGTTCGCCGCGGCACCAGCCTGCTTCGACAAGGTCACCGGCGAAGCCGCCTGCCCCGACACGAACATCTTGCCCTTGAATCCCTGCTGCTTCAGCGCCTTCGCGAGCGCGGCGGCCGAGTCCCCGCCCACGCCCAACACGATGCAATCGGGATTGTCGCTCACCAACTGCGCCGCTTGCGCCGACAGGTCTGCTGCCGTGGTCGGGATCGGCACCGACGTCTGGAGCTTCGTGCCGAACGGCTTGAGCACATAGCTGTCGAACACCGGGATCAACTGCGCTCCGGAAGCGGAGTCGATGTAACCGAGCGAGAGTGTCTTGCCCTTCAGCTCGTTGATGCAGACCGGACCGGCGGCGGCGATACCGGAGATCGAGCCTCCGTCGGCCGGGAAGATCATGGGCGACTTGAAGTCCGACAGTCCGAACATCGACTGCCCGATCGAAGGGAGGTTCGCCTTCTCGATCACCGGATCGACGGTGTCGCCGAAGTTCGTCTGCACGCCGACCAACGCCGCGATCTTGGAGTCGTCGGCGAAGTCGTTGGCGCACTTCGCCGCGGTGTTCGCATCGCTCCCGCTGTCGCAGAACTTGGCCACGATCTTGGCGCCATTGGCGCCGCCCTTCTTGTTGATCGCCTTCACCGCCGCGTTCACACCGGCCTTGCCCTGCGCCACGACCTGCGCCAGCGTCGAGTCGAGGATGACCCCCACCGTGGCGGTTTCGTTCGAGCTCGCACTCGGCGCGGTCGCCCCCGCCGTACCCGGCACGGTGACGAGTGCCCCCACGAGCACCGCGAGACACAGGACTGACACCGAAGATCTGCGCAGCGTCATCGACGCTCCCCTCTCAAAACGTTGCGGACGACGAACCTTCATGAACCGCCCCACTCCAATGGGAGTTGGTCGATGCCCAGCACGCCGCCGCCATGGATCTTGATGTCGGCGCCGTCGGGGATTCGGTAGTCGGGAATTCGCGCGTGGAACTCCTCGAGCGCGGTTCGTAGTTCGAGTCGCGCCAGATGGGATCCGAGGCAGCGGTGCGGGCCGGCCCCGAACGCGAGGTGACGATTCTGCGAGCGGTCCAGGTCGACGGTCTCGGCGTGATCGAACTCTTCTGGATCGCGGCATGCCAGCGCGGTGGAGACGAGGATGAGGTCGCCGGCCTTGATGTGAACGCCCGCGATCGTCGTGTCCCGGGTCGCGGTACGCGCCCCGTTCACGATGGCGTGGGCACGGAGGAGCTCCTCGACCGCTTGCGGGGCAATCGCCGGATCTTCAACGAGTCGACGTCGGAGGTCTGGCCGTGTCGCCAGCGTCCGGAACGCGAACGTGCTCGCGGCCGTGACCGTGTCGAGCCCGGCCATGAAGAGCAGGAACGCGAAGTCGACGATCTCGTCATGGGTGAGCGGTCGCCCGTACACGTTGCCGCGTACGAGGACGGAGAGCACATCCTCGGCGTCGGCCGACGAGTTCGCCTGCCGCTGGACGACCGCCTCGTCGAGGTAGCGCTCGATGTTCTGCGCGGCGGTCTGCCGGACCCCGGGGTCCTCGTAGACATGGGTGAGGTCGTGGTTCCAGCGCTCGAGCTTCCCCGCGTCTTCCTCGGGCAGGCCGAGCATGGCCACGAAGATGGTCGTGGGGAACGGGCGGGCGAACTGACCGACGAACTCGCAGCCGCCGTCCGCCGCGAACTGGTCGATCAACGCCCGGCAGCGGTCCCGGACGTCACCGGCCATCCGCGTCGCCGCGTTGGGGGAGAAGGCTGCGGCCAGCACCTGGCGGTACACACCGTGCTCGGGTGGATCCAGGGCCAAGGGTCGCAGCGTGCGGGGATAGCGCCCCGCCGGGATGCCGATGACCTTGCTGGAGTACAGATCGGGGGCCTGGTAGACGGCGCGGATGTCCTCGAGATGCGTGAGCACCCAGTACCCGTCGTAGGCCGGGGACCAGAACACCCGGAGCTCGCGTGCGTTGTCCCATCCGGCGAACGGGTCGGCGAGGAACGCCGCGTCCGTGTGGTAGTCGAACTCGCGCACGAGCTCGGCCGGGACGTGATCCGGGGCAACGGATACTGCGCTCACATGCTCCCCCTGGCTGGCCGCAGTCGGTGCCGATCACACCGCCCGATCGAGCAATCATAGACCGGATTATCCGGTCGGTCCAGCGCGCCCGAGGGGTCGCGGTCGGGGAGTGGAACGGGCGGCGGGGTCAGGACATGAGGTCGAGCACCGAGCTCGCCACGCCGCCGCTGGTCAGGTCGGCCCGCACGCTCTCGAGGTGCTCACGCCAGAACCGCTCGGCCTCGGCGGCGGCGCCCGCCTCGATCAGGTCGATGACGCGCTCGTGCTCCTGGTGGCGCTGGGGGCCGCGCCGCGGCGTGTCGGGAGTCACCGGTCGCGCCGCCTGCGACCGCTGAGCGTTGAGCTCGATGATGCCCTCGAGCATCAGCGAGAAGATCAGCAGCGTCTGGTTGCCGGCGAGGTCGACCAGCAGTCGGTGGAACCTGCCGCCGGAAGCGCGCAGGGCGTCACGATCGTCGAGGAGCCCCGCGCCCTCCTCCGCCAGTTCGCGCAGTTGCATCACATCGCGCGGATCGGCCCGTTCGGCGAGGAGGTACACGGCGGGTGGCTCGATGATGACCCGGGCGCGATGGACGTCATCGAGGGTTGCGTCGTGGTACTGGAGGAAGATCCCCGCCCGGCGGGCGAGCACGTCGCTCGTCGGGGCGTTGACCCACGCGCCTCCCCTCGACCCCCGGCGCACGGTCACGAGATCCTCCGATTCCAGGATCCGCAAGGCGGCACGCAGCGTCGGGCGCGACACCTCGAGCTCGGCCAACAGCTCGGCCTCGGGGGGTAGCGCGCTCCCCACGGGCGTCTGACCGGTCACGATCCGGCGCCGCAGCACGTCGGCCACGAGGTCGGCGGCCTTGCGAGCGCGGGGTGCGGCCGGCGAGGTCGTGGCGCTGACCGGCTCGGGGCTCGATGTCATCGGTGGATTGTGCCAGAGCACAGGAGTTAAATCGATGATAGAGAGAGTGTTTTCTTCCGTCCGCTCGTCTCCGAGGAGGCCCCATGTCGCGACTCGATCCGCGGGGCGCCCATGTCGTCGTCACCGGCGCCTCACGGGGCATCGGGCGCGCGCTGGCGTTCGAATTCGCCGCCCGGGGCTCGTTCGTGACCGTGGTGGCCCGGAGCGCGGCGTCGATCGGCGAGGTGGCCGATGCGACCGGCGGCCGGGCGTGCGCGGCCGATCTCTGCAGTCCCGACGACGTCGAGCACTTGATCGCCCGCATCGAGGTCGACGCCGGTCGACCGGTCGACGTGCTCGTGAACAACGCCGCCATCGCGGTGGTCGATCGCTGTGTGGACCAGGATCCCGACGCCATCCGCCGGATGTTCGCACTCAACGCCGTGGCGCCGGCCCAGCTCACGCGCCAGGTGCTCGCGGGAATGCTCGAGCGCGGTCGGGGAGCGATCGTGAACATCGGGTCGTTCGCGGGGATCACCGCGTACCCCACCCTCGGTGTGTACGGCGCGAGCAAGGCGGCGTTGGCGCAGTACACCGCGACGCTGCAGCGTGAGCTCCGGAACTCGGGGGTGACGGCCACGATGGTGCAGCTCGGTGAGGTGGCGGGGACCGACATGATGGAGGAAGCCCGTCGGTCGCCGACGATCGCGGCGGTGTCGGCCCGCCTCGACCGCGTGCGCGCGATGCCCCAACAGACCCCCGAGGCGGTGGCCGGCCGGATCGTCGATGCCGTCGCACGCGGTGCCCGCACGCTCGTGCTCCCCACGCGGGTGGCTGCCCTCCACGGTGTGCGCGAGTTGCCGAGCCGGGTCAACGACCTCTTGCTGCGCGGCATCGACTGACGGTTGAACGATTGATGATGTATCGATATGCTGACGACGCGCCCGGCGGTCGGCACTGACCGCCCCCACAGCCCGGGGAACACGATGGAGCGAACACGCAGCGCGATCGGGGGGCCGGCATGAGCGCGCCCGTCGCGGCAGGCATGGGCGGCGATCTGACGGGGAAGGTCGCGCTCGTCACCGGCGCCGCCGGTGGCATCGGCACCGAGGTCGTGCGCTTGTTCCTCCGCTCCGGTGCGGCCGTCCTCGCCACCGACGTCGACGCGGAGGCCGGGAAGTCGCTGGTCGACGCGCTCGGCGGGAGCGGCCGACTGGAGTTCGTGGCCGCTGACGTCACGAGCGAAGAAGAGGTGGCGCACGTGGTCGACACGGTGGTCGATCGGTTCGGTCGCCTCGACTACGCGCACAACAACGTCGGCATCAACGGGCCGGTCGCGCCGATCGACAAGTACCCGTCCGACGACTGGCATCGCATCATCGCCATCAACCTCTCCTCGGTGTTCTACGGGATGAAGTACGAGATCCCGGCGATCCGGGCGTCGGGGTCGGGCTCGATCGTGAACACCTCGTCGTACGCCGGACTCGTCGCGGTGCCCTGGTTGAGCGGGTACGTCGCCACCAAGCACGCGGTCATCGGGCTGACCAAGACCGCGGCGACGGAGTTCGGGCACAAGGGTGTGCGGGTCAACGCGGTGTGCCCGGGCAGCACCGACACCCAGATGATCCAGGACTACCACCAGGGAGACCCCGCGCTCATCGAGGCGATGAAGGCGGTCAGCCCCATGCGGCGACTGGCCGAGCCGTCCGAGATCGCGGCCGCGGTCGTCTGGCTCTGCTCCGACCAGGCCAGCTTCGTGAACGGCCACGCCCTGTCGGTCGACGGTGGCGCGGTGATCCAGTGACCGACAAGGGGGGCCGCACCGATGGCATTTCGTGACGGGCTCGAAGACCGTCTCGCCGCGTTTCTCCGGGACCACGGTGAACCGAGCGACACCGAAGTCGTCGACCTCACCGAGATCACGGGTGGCTACAGCCTTCTGACCATGAGATTCACGGCAAGGTCGTCGGCCGGCGAGCGTCCGCTGGTGCTCCGCGCCAATCGTCCGGCGGATGCGGCGATCAACCAGACCGATCGGGCCCGGGAGTGGGAGGTGCTCCAGCACCTCACCCGGCGAGGTGACGTGCCGATGCCAGTCGCCCATTCCGCCGATCCGACGGGCGAGCGCCTCGGAGTGCCCGCCATCGTGCTCGAGTTTCTCGACGGGCCCCAGCTCGGGACCCGCATCGCGGCGGCGCAGCCCGACGAGCTGGGGACCCTGGTCGATCAGCTCGCGGTCGCGGCGGCCCACATCCACCGGGTCCCGGTCGACTCGCTGCCGGCGTGCCTGGAGCACCCGGATTCCTGGGACGACTACATCGACGAGAAGATCGCACTCTGGCGCCAGGTCGAAGCCGAGCACTGCGAGCGGGATCCGTTCATCAGGTGGATCGCCACCTGGATGGACCGCCACCGCCCATCCCCCGCACCCATGACCCTGGTGCACGGTGAGTTCCAGGCCGGCAACCTGATGTTCGACGCCGACGACGAGCTCAACGTCATCGACTGGGAGTGGGCCGAGATCGGCGACCCCCGCGCCGATCTCGGGTGGTACCAGACCGCCGCCGCGTTCAATCCACCCGACCTGATCGCCACCCACCCCGAACGCTTCTGCCGGCGTTACTGCGACGAGACCGGCCTCAGCGAAGACGTCGTGAATCCGGCGACCATCAACTACTTCGGCATGCTGAACGCCGCGCGCACGTGGGGGCTCACGCTCGGCGGCATGGCCGCGATGGCGCGTGGCGAGAACCACCTCATCACGACCGCGTACCTCACCTCGGCCGAAGTCGTCATCCACGACCTCTGGCGCCAATGGATGGAGAACATCGAGGCGGCGGAGGCGGAAATCGAGCGCACGATGAAGGAGTTCGCGTGATCAGTCGCCCCACCACCGCGCAGCTCATCGGTATCGTCCGGCGGGAGCTGGTCGAGACGGTGGCACCGGCGGTCGACGACCCGGTCGTCGCCGGCAGTCTGATGATGATCGACCACATCCTCGAGACGCTCGCGCAGCGCGCGGAGCACGAGATCGCGTGGATGCTCGAGGAGATCGACCAGATCCGCGAGCTCGCCCAGCGAGTGGCGAACACCCAGCCCGATGCCGCCGGCGTCACCGAGCCGCTCGAGCACGAGCTGGCGTCGATGCACCTGAGCGACGTGGTCGAGCACTACTCGGTGGTGAGCGAAGCGCTGTCGCGCGCGCTCGAGGCGACGCTCGGCACGTCGTCGGGGTTGGAAGCCACCGCGGTCGATCTGATGCGTGCACGCCTCGCCCACGAGCAGGAGGTGATCGGCGACTTCCAGCTCGTCGGTCGTGGGTGATGCCCGTGACCTTGGCGGCGTCGTCGGTCAGGTCATGACGTCGAGCACGGTCGTCGCGGCGTCCGGATCACTCGCCAGGTAGGCCTGGCCACTCTCGAGGTGGTGACGCCAGAACGTCTCGGCTTCGTCCGCGGCGCCGACGGTGATCAGGCGCACGAGCCGCTCGTGCGCGCGGTGTGCCTCGAGGTTGTGGGCGATCGCGTCGGTGTCGCCACTCCGATCGGTCATGTGCCGCGCCACCTGGTGGGCGATGATGCGATTCGCGACCGCGCTGAGCATCATCAGGGTGCGGTTCCCGGTCAGCTCCACGATGAGCCGGTGGAACTGTCCTTCGGCCAGGGTCAGCGCGATCGGGTCGTCGGCGGCCGCGGCCTCCTCGGCCAGGACCTGCTGGAGGGCCTCGACCAGGTTGGGATCGTCACTGCGCTCGGCGAGCAACCGGGCTGCGGGCGCCTCGATGAGCACGCGCGCCTGGTGGACGTCCTCGAGGGTGGTGTCGCGGAACTGGAGGAGCAGGCCGGCATAGCTCGAGACCAGGGCGATGTGCGGTGCTCGCACGCGCCCGCCACCTCCGGCGCCGCGTCGAACCTCCAGGAGACCTTCCGACTCGAGCACCCGGAACGCATCCCGGATCGTCGTCCGGGCCACGTTGAAGGTCTTCATCAGGGTCCCCTCGGGCGGGAGGAGATCACCCGGCTGGTACTCGCGGGTCACGATCCGGCGTCGTAGCGTCTCGGCGACCAACTCCGCGGCCTTGGGGATCCGGATCTGGTCGAGATCGCCCATCTCGAGGCTGCTCACTGTGCTCCAAGCGTTGTCGGATACACCGGATGGATCGACCGATGGTACTTCCGCGGGCACCACGGGTGACTCTCCGTAAAGCGATGAATATACTAACGATCTGTGGTCGCCGGCACGCCACCGCCCGAGGCGCGGGCTGCGCTGCCCGAAGCCGCCTTCCGTCGCGCGCTGGCCGGCTTCCTCGCCGCCGAGCATCCGGGCCCGGAGCCACGCGATCCGGACGCCAGGCTCGCGTGGCAACGGGGATGGGCGGCGACGCTCTCCGAGCACGGCTGGGCGGCGCCGTCGTGGCCGCGACGCTGGGGTGGCATGGAGCTGCCGATCGAGAAGTTGGTGGGCGGCCCAGCCGAGCACGGGCCCGGCGTCGAATCCCCATGGTTCGCTCACCCAGACACCCGCGAGGCCGAGATCGTCGGCCAGGCGGACGAGCGCGGCGAGCGCCTCGGGCCGACGGTACCGGAGGCGGATCGACACGGCCGGGATCATCGTGATCGTAGAAACTATCATCGCTTTCCCATGCGCAGAGCGGCGATCGTCAGCCCGGTGCGGACCCCGGTCGGGACCTTCGGCGGCAGTCTGCGCACCGTCTCGGTCGAAGACCTCGCGGCGACGGTCGTGCGCGAGGTCGTCGATCGCTCGGGGATCGACCCGGGACGGATCGAGGACGTCGTCTTCGCCCAGGCGTACGCGACGTCGGAGGTGCCGTGCGTCGGCCGGTGGGCTGCGCTGCACGCGGGTCTCCCGGTGGAGGTACCCGGCTTCCAGCTCGACCGGCGCTGCGGCGGCGGGCTCCAAGCCGTCATCACCGCCGCGATGATGGTGCAGACCGGCGCCGCCGACGTCGTCGTCGCCGGCGGCGTCGAGAGCATGAGCAACATCGAGCACTACGCCACCGGCGTCCGCTGGGGAACGCGAAGCGGCAGCGTCACGCTGCACGACCGGCTCGATCGGGGCCGTGAGCGCGCCCAACCTGATTGGCGGTTCGGCCCCATCTCGGGCATGGTCGAGACGGCCGAGAACCTTGCCCGCCGGTACGGAGTCTCCCGAGAGGACGCCGACGAGTACGCCGCGCGCAGTCAACGCCGCGCCGCCGCGGCATCGGCCGCGGGGACGTTCGACGACGAGATCGTGGCGATCGCGGTGCCCCGACGTCACGCCGACGAGGTGATGGTGACGCGTGACGAAGGGATCCGAGCCGACGCGACCCCCGAGTCGCTCGCCCGTCTCCGTCCGGTCATGGCGGGCGGCACGGTCACCGCAGGCAATGCGTGCCCGCAGAGCGACGCCGCCGCCGCGTGCCTCGTGGTGGCCGAAGACCGGCTCGGTCCGCTCGGCATGTCGCCGATGGGCTACCTGGTGGACTGGGCGGCGGTCGGCTGCGAGCCGGCGTTGATGGGTGCGGGACCCGTCCCCGCCGTCGCCAAGCTCTTCGAGCGGAGCGGGCTGGGTTTCGACGACCTGGCGCTGGTCGAGCTCAACGAGGCGTTCGCCTGCCAGGTGCTCGCGGTGCTGCGCGGGTGGGACTGGGACGATCCGGATCGCCTGAACGTGAACGGCTCGGGGATCTCGCTCGGTCACCCGATCGGTGCGACCGGTGCCCGGATCCTCACGACGCTGCTGTTCGAGCTGGTTCGGCGCCGGGGTCGGTACGGGCTGGAGACGATGTGCATCGGGGGCGGTCAGGGGCTCGCCGCCGTGTTCGAAGCACCGTAGACTTGCGGTAATCGACGAATAGTAGAACGATTAACTCCTGACCGAGGAGGCCCGATGGCAGTTGCAGACCCGACCCCCAAGCCTGACTTCGGTCGGTTGTCGCCCGAGGGCATCGCCAAGTTCCGGGAGAAGGTCGGGGTCGACTGGCCGTACAACCGTTGGACGACGTGGAACGAGGAAGCCACCCGCGACGGCATCCGCCACTATGCCTACGGCTTCGGCGACGACAACCCGCTGTGGTGCGATCCTGAGCACGCGAGCCGATCGCGCTGGGGCGCGGTGGTGGCGCCGCCGGGCTTCCTGGAGGGTGCCGGCATCACGCCGAAGCTGGACGTCCCCGCGGAGCACAAGGGGCGGGGGAGAGGCGCGCTGTCCGGCGTCCACATGTTCTGGGCCGGCGACCACATCCGCTTCTTCGAGCCGGTGCGTGCAGGCGACCGCATCTGGGTTCGTCGCTTCTACGTCGGTATCGAAGAGAAGGAGAACTCGCGCTTCGGCGGCCGCTCGGCGCTGTCCGTGCGACGTCGCGTGTACTGGAACGATGACGGCGCGCTGATCGCGATCTGGGACGCCGATTTCGTGCACACCGAGCGCGACACCGCGGCCAAGCGCGACACGCTCAAGGACGCCCGCCAGCAGCACGTGTACAGCGACGACGAGCTGGCTGCGGTCGACGAGCACTACGCGGCCGAGTCGATTCGGGGCGCCGAACCACGGTACGTGGAGGACGTCGCGGTGGGTGACGACCTCGGAACCCGGTACCGCGGCCCGCTGATCGTCGGTGACGTCATCGCCTGGCTGATGGGCAACGGCCGCCACGAGATCTTTCCGTACCGGCTGAACTGGCAGAACCGCCAGCGGATGGGTGGCTTCTACTCGAGGAACGAGTACGGCGCGTGGGACTCCGCCATGCGCGTGCACTGGGACGACTCCTTCGCCCAGTCGGTCGGGGCGCCGCGCGCGTACGACTACGGGATGCTGCGCAACGCCTGGATCATGCAGATCGTGACCGACTGGATGGGCGACGACGCGGTGCTGGTGGGGGTCGACGACCGGATCAAGGGCTTCAACACGCTCGGGGACCTCACGCGCATCACCGGCTCCGTGATCGCGGTCGAGCCCGGACGCGAGTGGCCCGAGGTGCTGTGCGAGGTCACGTGCACCAACCAGCGCGACGAGACCACCGCCACCGGCACCCTCCGGGTGCGGTTGCCCTCGCGGGCGCGCGGGTTGCCGACGTTCCCGGAGCCACCGACCGACGAGGGGTTGCTCGAGGGAATGGCCGAGCCGCTCGAAGGTCCGTGGGTCGACGCCCACACCTCCCGGTGAGGATGGAGCCAACCGGCTCACTCGCCCAGCTGCTCGCGTGGCGGGTCGCCGAGCGCCCGGGACACCCGTGCGTGTGGGTCGAGGACGAAGGCCCGTGGTCGGTCGGTCAGCTCGCAGCCAGCGCGGCTGCCACCGCGGGCGCGCTCGACGCCGTGGGGGTGGAGCCGCGTTGCCGGGTGATCGTGCGGATCGGCAACGACGAACGGTTCCTCGCGGCGTTGGTCGCGATCTGGTTGCGACGCGGTGTGGCCGTCGCGGTGCATCCAGCCGCGCCGGTCAGCGAGGTGGCGCGGGTCGTGACGACGCTCCGGGCCCGGGCGGTGATCGCCGATCCCGCCGACGTCGTCCACCAGGCTGCCGATGTGCAGGTCGACGCGCCCATCGTCGACCTCCCGAGCATTCCGCGCGACGCACCGGCGCTCACGGAGCTCGCGGTTCCGGCTGATGTCTCGGATGAGGATCCTGCACTCATCCTCCTGACGTCGGGGTCGACCGGCGCGCCGAAGGGCATCGTCCTCACCCACGGCAGCGGCTGGTCGAATCTCCGGGCGACGGTGTCGGCCTTCCGCCGCGACACGAACCCGGGACCGCTTCCGACCGACCGGCGACCACCGAACCTCGTCGCGAATCCGTTCTCGCACACGGGTGGCGTGGTGCGTCTGCTCTTCGCGCTCTACGTCGGACGCGGGCTCGTGGTGTTGCGCAAGTTCGACGCGCACACAGCCAAGGCGGCGATCGACGCGCACGGCATCGACAACCTGACCATCAACCCCGCGATGTTGCGGATGCTCCTCGACGCAGTGCCTCCCATCGCCGACCTGGGCGCGGTGCGGTACGTGTCGTCGGGGACCGCACCGCTTCCGTCCACCCTCCGCGAAGAGTTCGAAGCGCGCTTCGATGTGCCGGTCCTGCAGTCCTACGGACAGACCGAAGCGTTCGGTGGCATCGCCATCGAGAGCGCACGGGACGTCCTCGACGGTCGGCGGCGCCCGAGCTCGGTCGGAAGGCCCTTGCCCGGCGTCGAGGTGCGGATCACCGATGCGAACGGTCGATCATGCGCGCCCGGAGCGGACGGCGAGATCCTCGCGCGCACGAAGTCGTCGACCGCGGGCTACGCCGACGACACCGCGGACGCGGGGAGCCCGGTCGACGCCGAAGGCTGGTTGCACACGGGAGACCTCGGTCATCTCGACGAGGACGGATACCTCTACGTGACCGGCCGCCTCAAGAGCATCATCATCTGCGGGGGCTTCAACGTGATCCCCGAGGAGCTCGAGACGTGCCTGGAGGACGATCCGGACGTGCGCGGCGCGGCAGTGGTGTCGGTCGCCGACGATCGCCTCGGCGAGCTGCCCGTCGCGGTCGTGGAGGGCAGTGGGGATCCGAGTGCGATCCTCGAGCGGGTGGGCGAGCGGCTCGTCGCCTACAAGCGTCCTCGCGACCTCTTCGTGGTCGACGCGCTGCCCCGCCTCGCGAGCGGCAAGGTCGACAAGCCCGCCGTCGCGCGCTTGGTCGGCGAGCTCAGGCTCCGCTGAGGAAATCGGGACGAGTCTTGGACTTCGCGGCCGCGATGCCGGTGCGGAAGTCGGCCCGCGTGAGCGCGGCCTCCATGTCGGCGACCGAGCGGCGATAGGCCTCGTCGAGATCGCCGACCGCGTCGACCCAGACCGCCCGCTTCATGGTGCGCAGCGAATCGGCCGAGCTGTGACGCGCGAGTCGCTCCGCGAACGCGAGCGCGTCGGCGAGCAGCGCATCGTCGGGGACCACGCGTTGGACGAACCCCAGTCGCTCGACCTCATGGGCCGAGCGGGGGGCCGGATCGAAGAGCAGGTCGAGCGCGTTGGCGTTCCCGGTGATGCGGGGGAGCATCCAGCCGATCCCGTACTCCGCAGGCAGCCCCAGCGCGGCGAACGCAGTACCGAACCGAGCGGACTCGGCGGCCCAGCGGAGGTCCGCGTAGGTCGCCAGCACGAAGCCGGCACCGGCACATGCACCGTTGATCGCGGCGATGACCGGAGTGCTGATCGCGAGCGGCGCGGTGTGGTTGTGGCGGAGTGGCGCCGGTGCGTCGTCGGGAAACGGCGGGAGCTCGGTCTTCTCCTTGGTGTACGCGCCACCGGCGGAGTCGATCTCCTCGAGCAGGCCGGTATCGGCACCGGCGCAGAACGCGTTGCCCGCGCCGGTGAGGACGACGACGCGCACGGCGGCGTCGGTGTGCGCGTGATGCAGCGCCCACCGGTACTCGACCGACATCGGGCCGCTCCACGCGTTTCGGCGCTCCGGACGGTTCAACGTGACGAGCGCAACGCCATCGCTCACCACGTAGCTGATGTGCGCGAACTCCTCGGGTTGCATGCCGGTCACCGCAGCTCGTTGGGTGCACGCGGCTCCGACGTCATCTCGGTCTTGGTCGACGGATTCGTGAGCTGCGGATAGTGCAAGGGGATGTCGCGCCCCCCGTGGGCCGTCATCGACATCGAATCCCAGATCGCCTTCACCGTGCCCTGGATTGCGAGCGGTGGTTTCGCCGCCAAGCGCGTCGCCAGCGTGCGAGCACGGGCGCGCAGCTCGGCGACGGGCACCACCTCCGAAACCAGCCCGATCTGCAACGCCCGCTCGGCGGACACTCGCTCGTCGAGCCCGAACAACGCGATCCGCATCACCTCGCCGATCGGGATGCGTCGCAGGAGGCCGATCGGTTCCAGCGCCGAGACCATGCCGTACGTGGTGTGGGGATCGAAGAAGGTGGTGTTGTCGGCGCAGATCACGACGTCGGCCTCGTTGAGCCAGTAGAACGCGCCACCGGCGACCATTCCGTGGAGCGCGCAGATCAACGGCTTCCACACCCGATTCTGCTTCGCGCCGAGGAACGCGCCCGGATCGTCTTCGCTGTACGGGTTCGGGTGTCGGAACCGTCCTTCCACCCGATCGACCCCGGTCGAGAAGGCGCGCTCCCCGTTGGCTTGGAGGACGACGACACGGATGTCGTCGTCGAGCCGACAGCGCCTCCAGGCCACCGCGAACTCGTCGAGCATGACCTGGTTGAACGAGTTCATGACGTGGGGACGGTCGAGCGTGATGGTTGCGATGTGGTCGCGTTCCTCGAACTCGAACGTCGTGAAGTCGCTCATGACGGTTCTCGCGCCAGGCCCAGGAGTCTCTCGCCGATCATGGTGCGCAGGATCTCATCCGTGCCTCCGCCGATGCGGTATCCGGTCGCACCCAGTATCCAGCTTCCCCACCCGAAGGTGCCCCAGTCGCCCGTGTCGGCGGCGAGCGCGGGTCCGAGGAGCGCAGCCGCGGCCTCGCCGATCCGGCGCAGGTTGTCGGCCAGCATCAGCTTGTCCAGCGCGCGCTCGGGTCCCTTCCGATGCTCGACCGGCGTGCTCTGCATGCGCTGCTGGTGGTACGCCGCCACCCGCAGCCGCACCGCGATGTCGGCGAGGCGCTGGCGCTGGATGAGGTCGGACCGCTGCCCCTGGCGGTCGGCGAGGGCGAGGAGGAGGGCGAAGCCGCGCGCGGTGAGCCCGTGCGAACGGTCGCTGGTCGACGTTCGCTCGGCGGCCAGGGTGCTGACGGCCACCGCCCACCCGTCGCCGACGGCGCCGACGCGCAGGTCGTCGTGCACGGTCACCCGATCGAGGAACACCTCACAGAAGCTCGCCCCACCCGTGAGCTGGCGCAAGGGTCGGACCTCCACCCCGTCGGTGTGCATGGGGACGACGAACGCCGAGAGACCTCGGTGCTTCGACGTGTCGGCGTCGGTCCGAACGAGGGCGAGGCCGACGTCGGCGAACTGCGCATTCGACGTCCACACCTTCTGCCCGGTGAGGTGCCACACGTCGCCGTCCTTCTCGGCTCGGGTGCGCACGCCCGCCAGATCCGAACCGGCCTCCGGCTCGGAGAAGAGCTGGCACGCCACGATCGCGCCGCGCTGGATCGGGACCGCGTAGTCCCTCACCTGCGCGTCGGTCCCGTTGACGACGAGGCTCGGGCCGACGGTCGACAGGCCGATGCGGATCGGACTGAAGTCGGCGACGGCGAACTGTGATTCGATCTCCCGGAACAAGCGCTCGAAGTTCTGGCTCAGGCCGCGGCCGCCGTGTTCGACCGGGCCGGTGATCCAACCGAACCCGGCGCGCCACTTGGTCGCCTGCCACGTCTTCGCGGCTTCGACTTCCGCGCGCTCCTCCTCACCCGTGCTCTCGTGGAAGATCGTCAGGTGCTCGGGGCCGCGGCCCCACTCGTGGACCTCGGGAGCGCGCCTCGGCGCCTGCGACGCGAGGAACGCGACCGCGTCCGCGGCGAAGGAACGTTCGTCGGCGGAGGTCGCCAGCGCCAGGAGGTCGACGTGGGCGTCGGCGAGCAGGGTCATCGATGCCTACCGGAGCGAGACGTGGACGTTCTTGAGCCGGAGGAACTCGTGGATGCCCCATCGGCCGCCCTCGACGCCGTGGCCGCTGGCACCCCAGCCCCCGAACGGTGCGCTGGGGGGCAGCGCCGCCATGCCGTTCACCGAGACGTACCCGGCGTCGAGCGCGGCCGCGACGCGGTGGGCTCGCCCGAGGTCACGCGTCCAGACGTAGCCGGCCAGCCCGTACCGGGTGCTGTTGGCGAGCGCGACCGCCTGCTCTTCGTCGTCGAACGGGGCGACGGCCAGCACCGGCCCGAAGATCTCGTCCTGGGCGAGCGGGCTCGCCGGATCCACATCGCCGAACACCGTGGGTTCCACGTAGCTGCCGCGGGCGAGGTCACCGCCGGGCCGTCCGCCGCCGACGAGCAGGGTGCCCTCGCCGTCAGCCCGGGCGCGCTCGATCACGCCGAGGATCCTCGTGCACGAGACCTCGCTCGCGACCGGGCCCATGCCCGAGCCCGCGTCGAACGGGTCTCCGACGGTGATTCCTCGCACGGTGTCGACGATCCGGTCGACCACCTCGTCGTAGATCGACCGTTGGACGAACACGCGGGTGGGCAAGAAGCAACCTTGCCCGGAGTTCTGCTGGACACCGAGGACCGCCGCCAGCTTGCCCGCAACCTGCGGGCCCGCGTCGTCGAACACCAGCGAGGCCGACTTGCCCCCCAGTTCGAGCACGACCGGCGTGTGGTGGGTCGCCGCGGCGGAGGCGACGGCGGTGGCCGCGGCGTCGCCTCCGGTGAACGTGATCTTGTCGACGTCCGGATGGCTGCACAGGGTTGCCCCGGCCTCGGCGCCGCCGGGCACCACGTTGAGGACGCCCGGTGGGAGACCGGCGTGTTCGCAGAGCCGAGCGAACACCAGCCCTGAGAACGGTGTCTGCTCCGGTGGCTTCAGCACGACGCAGTTGCCCGCGGCCAGCGCCGGAGCCACCTTCAGCGCCAACGCGATGATCGGTCCGTTCCACGGGATGATCGCGACGACCACGCCGAACGGCTCGGGCAGCACGTAGTCGAGCACCGATCCCGGGGCCACGGGCGAGACCGTGCCTTCGATCTTGTCGGCCCAGCCGGCGTAGTAGCGGAACCATTCGGCCGCCAGGCCGACGCCGGCGCGCGCGGCGCGTACCGGCTGGCCCATCTCCAGCGCCTGGATCGCAGCCAGCTCCTCGGCGGCGGCGTCGATGGCGTCGCCGAGCCGGCTCAGGAGCTCGCGACGCGCCGCCGGAGGCGTCGCTCTCCAGCCGGGGAACGCGGCGCGGGCCGCGCCGACGGCGTGGTCGGCGTCGGCGGCGGTCGCGGCGACGTACGGGCCGCTCGCCTCGCCCGTGGCGGGATCGACGTGGGTGCGGTGCGTCTCGGGGCGGGTGCGCACCCAGTCACCACCGACGAAGAAGCCGGGTTCGGGCAGCCTCGCCACCGCGTCGGCTCGCGAGAGGCTCATCAGCGGGCAGGGTATCGGGACAACGAAGAAATCGTCAATATCATCATCGATTTATCGGGTCAGGGATGCGCACAGGTGGCCGGCGTCGTTGAACCCCCGCACGAGCCACCGGCGGGGAGTGACCACCAGGTGCGTCACCGACGCGTTGTCGGAACGGGCGAACGCGTGGGGACGGCACCCTGTCGCTTCACAGAGGACCTGTCCGATCACGCCGCCGTGGGTGAAGACCACCACGGTGTGCCCACGGTGACGCTCGGCGATCCGGGTGATCCCGGCGCGCACCCGGGCCGCGAACGCTTCCTGCCGCTCGGCGCCCGGGAGGAGCTCCCACCGTTCTTCCCGCAGGGCTCGGCGGACCATCTCGTCGCCATCCTCCAAGCGCAACTGGAGGTTCAGACCGTCGAGCTCGCCGAGGAACACCTCGCGCAGGTCGGGTTCGACGACCGGTTCCAGCCCGAGCGCCGCCGCCAGCGGGCCCGCGGTCTCCGCCGTCCTCCGCAAGCTCGACACGTAGATCGCCGCGATCGGCTCGTCCGCGAGGCGTGCGGCGACGCGGGCCGCCTCCTCGCGACCGTGCGCGCTGAGCGGAGGGTCCGCCGGCCCGCCGCCCGGGCGGTCGGCGCGGCCCGCGACCACGGGTGCCGACTCTCCGTGGCGGACGAGGAGAAGGTGGGTCGCGTGCGTGGGCATGACGAAGCGCGCCGGGGGGACGGGCTGCGCTTCGCCCATGCGTTCATCCACGCGCGCGACCCGCCGCATCGGACGCCGGCGTGAGGTCGGCATCGAAGCTGAGCAGAGCGCGGGCGTTGTGCTCGACGATCTGTTGCACCTCGTCGTCGGGGACGCCCGCCAGCGTCTGGGCGGCGTGGGTGCGGCTGTTCGGCCACTGGGAATCCGAGTGCGGGTAGTCGCACTCCCAGGTGATCCGATCGACGCCGACGTGATGCCGGTTCTCGAGCCCGAACTGGTCGTCGATGTAGCACCCGTAGAAATGGCGGCGGAACAGCTCCGACGGCACGGTGTGCTGGTCGATCCCCGTGTAGTAGCGGTGGCGATCCCACGTGTAGTCGAGGCGCTCGAGCATGTAGGGCACCCAGCCGATGCCGCCTTCCGAGAGGGCGACCTTGAGTCGGTCGAAGTGGTGGAACACCGGTGAGAACAACAGGTCGGCCGTCGACGCCATCGAGTTGCACCCGTAGAGCGCGATCGACACCGCCTTCGGTGCGTCGCTGGCGGTCTCCGGCGGCCGTCCCGACGACCCGAAGTGCATGCACAGCGGAACTTCGGCCTCCTGGGCCAGCGCGAACAGCGGGTTCCACGCGTCGGTGTGGAACGAGGGCAATCCGAGCGGTGCCGGGTTTTCCGGGAACGAGATGGCCTTGACCCCCTTGGCGATGCAGCGCTCCATCTCCGCGATCGACTGGGGCACGTCCCAGAACGGCAGGATCATGAGTGGGATGAGCCGGTCAGGCGCCGCCGCGCACCATTCGTCGAGGATGAAGTCGTTCCACGCCCCGACGCACCGAGCCGCCAGTCCCTTGTCGCGGCTCTTCAGGAACACGGTCCCACAGAAGCGGGGGAACGTCGGGAAGCACAGATGCGCCTGGACACCGTCGACATCCATGTCGGCGACCCGCGCGTCGGGGTCGTAGGCCCCCGGGCGGATCTCGTCGAAGCGGGTGGGCTCGACCCCGAACTCCTCCTTGGGCTTCCCGGCGACCGCGTTGAGCCCCATGTTCGGATACAGCTCGCCCTCGTAGAGCCAGCTGTGGGCCGGGGCCATGCCGTCCCGGTCGACCTCGACGACGCGCGGCCCGACCTCGAGATCGGCTGCCGGCAGGCGATCCCGCCACACCCGCGGGTGCTCGATGACGTGGTCGTCGGTCGAGATCAGCTTCATGTGGTCCTGCAGTGGCATCCGAAGGCCCTTCTCTCGCAGAAAGCGTATTATCATGCATCGATTCAAGGACGGCAAGGGGGCCCGATGGTGCTCGATCCCGAGCGGGCGGAGACCGAGGCGCTGATCGTCGGGTCGGTCCGTTCCTGGGTGGATCGCGAGGTCCGGCCCATCGCGCGCGAGCTCGAGCACGCCGACGCCTACCCGGAAGCCCTGGTCGAGCAGATGAAGCAGCTCGGCGTGTACGGGTTGCTCGCACCCGCCGAGCTCGGCGGGGTGGACGTCTCGATGGGCTGTTTCGCGGCGGTGACCGAGGAGCTCGCCCGGGGCTGGATGAGCCTGGCCGGTGCGATGGGCGGGCACTCGGTCGTGACCATGCTGCTGCGCCGCTTCGGCACCGATGAACAACGCGCCCGATACCTGCCGCGCCTCGCCACCGGAGAGCTGCGGGCCACGATGGCCCTGACCGAACCGCACGGTGGGTCGGATCTCCAGGCGATCCGCACGGTCGCCCGTCGCGTCGACGGCGGGTACGTCGTCGACGGAGCCAAGACCTGGATCACCAACGCCGAGCGCGCGGGCGTGTGCGCGCTGCTCTGCAAGACGGACCCGGACGCCGAGCCCGCGTACCGGGGGATCAGCATCCTCCTGGTGGAACCGGGTGATGGCTACATCGTCGGTCGGGCGCTGCCCAAGCTCGGGTACAAGGGTGTCGAGAGCTGCGAGATGTTCTTCGACGGCTACACCGCGCCGGCCGAGGCCCTCCTGGGCGGGCACGAGGGTGCGGGCTTCCGTCAGATGATGGGTGGCTTGGAGGTCGGGCGGATCCAGGTCGCGGCGCGCGCCACCGGCGTCGCCCGCGCCGCGTTCGACGACGCGCTCGCGTACGCGCAGGAGCGTCAGACGTTCAGTGTGCCGATCTGGCAGCACCAGTCGATCGGCAACCTGCTCGCCGACATGGGCACCAAGGTCACCGCGGCGCGCGCGCTCGTGCGCCAGGCGGCCGACACGTACGACGACACCGGGACCGCCAACCTGGAAGCAGGGATGGCGAAGCTCTTCGCCTCCGAGGTCTGCGCCGAGGTGACGCTGGCGGCGATACGCGTCCATGGCGGCATGGGCTACTCGACCGAGCTCGACGTGGAGCGCTACTACCGCGACGCCCCCTTGATGATCGTCGGCGAAGGCACGAACGAGATCCAGCGCGGCGTCATCGCCAAGGAGCTCGTCCGTCGCGGGTTGCCGTGAACCCGCCGGTCGCGCTGGTGACCGGCGCCGCGGGCGCCATCGGTGGCGCGATCTGCGCGGCGCTGGTGATCGACGGGTGGGTCGTGATCGCGGGAGACCGGGCTGCGGTGCGCGTGGACAGCAGCTGCCCCGACGCGGCGAGGCTGGTGGTGCTCACCTTCGACATCACCGACGAAGCGGGGGTCGACGACGCGATCGCGAGGATCGTGGAGGACCATGGCCGCCTCGATGCCGTCGTGAACAACGCGGGTGTCGTCGCCGACGCCCCGCTCCACACGATGAGCCTCGAAGCGTTCCGCAAGGTTGTGCAGGTCAACCTCGAAGGCACGTTCCTCGTGACCCGCGCCGCGTTGGGTCACATGCGGGGCCGGAGCGGCGGCGGCCGCATCGTGAACATCTCGAGCATGTCGGCGCGGCTCGGGAACTTCGGGCAGGCGAACTACGCAGCATCGAAGGCCGGGGTGCTGGGCCTCACGCGGGTGACGGCGCGAGAGGGTGCGCGGTATGGCATCACCGCGAACGCGGTGCTCCCGGGATTCATCGACACCCCGATGACGGCGAGCCTCGGCGAGGACATGATCGCGGCTCGCGTCGCGACGATCCCCTTGGGGCGACCCGGCGCGCCCGTCGAGGTCGCCGAGGCGGTCCGCTGGTTGTGTTCGCCCGCCGCCGGTTACGTGACCGGCACCACCGTCGACGTCGCAGGTGGACGGGGTCTGTGAACGCACCACCGATCTGAACGGCATCTACTCACTGGACTCACCGGAGGCCGACGAGGCCACCCGCACGGAGGAACGAGCAACCATGAACCAGCCCCTCCGAGGTACCCGCGTCATCGAGGTGTCGATGTGGGCGTTCGTCCCCTCGGCCGGCGCCGTGTTGGCCGACTGGGGTGCCGAGGTCATCAAGGTCGAGGCACCGACCGGCGACCCGATCCGCGCCCTCACGTTCGGCGGTGTCGCGCCGGTCGACGGCATCGCGTACTCGTGGGAGATGTTCAACCGCGGCAAGCGCGACATCGCGCTCGATCTCAACCAGACCGGCGGGCAGGAGATCGTGCACGAACTGGCCGCGACCGCGGACGTGTTCCTGACCAGCTTGCTCCCCACTGCGCGCGAGAAGCTGCGGATCGACGACGAGACGATCCGAGAGGTGAATCCGAGGATCATCTACGCCAGTGGCACCGGGCAGGGCGCGCGGGGACCCGAAGCACGGAAAGGCGGCTACGACGCGATCAGCTTCTGGTCACGCGGTTCGGTGTCGGCGTCGGTGACGCCGGAGGGAGCCGAACCGCTCGGGATGCCGTCGGGCGCGTTCGGCGACGCGTTGAGCGGGATGGCGTTGGCGGGCGGTATCGCCGCCGCGCTCGCGCAGAAGGAGAAGACCGGCGAAGGCGACGCTCGTCGACGGCTCCTTGCTCGGCACCGCGATGTGGGCGATGCAGATGGCGACGATCGGCGCCGCGGTCGCCGGTCTCGACGAGATGCCGAAGGTGACGCGCCAGACCACGCCCAACCCCCTCGTGAACACGTACCAGACGAGCGACGGACGGTGGATCGCGCTCTGCATGCTGCAGCCCGATCTCTACTGGGCGCCGTTCTGCGAAGCGATCGGACGCAGCGATCTCGCGGCGGACGCGCGGTTCGCCACCGGTTCGGAGCGCGCCGCGCACATCCCCGACGCAGTCGTCGCGCTCGACCAGACGTTCAAGACGAAGACCCTGGCCGAGTGGATCCCGATCCTGTCCGCGCAGCGGGGGCAGTGGGACGTCGTCAAGAAGGTCTCCGAGCTGCTCCGGGATCCGCAGGCGGAGGCCAACGGGTTCATCCAGCGGATCGACTACGGAGAGGGTCGGGAGATCCCGCTCATCGCGAACCCGATCCAGTTCGACCGCACACCGCCTGCGCTCGGGCCCGGGCCCGGCTTCGGGAGCGACACCGACGAGATCCTGCTGTCCCTCGGCTGGGACTGGGACCGCATCATCGAGGCCAAGGCGTCCGGCGCCGCGTGGTGACGGGCCGCCGCAGCATCGTGCCCGTCGGCGCTGGAACGATGAATGATTCATCGCTAACCTCCGAGCCATGGATTGCACCATGAACGCGCTGGTGATCGATCCGTCGGGCACCGATCGGCCCCGGTGGTCGCCGGTCGCTCGAGCGGAGGCGCAGGCCGGCGACGTCCTGGTGCGGATCACCGCGGTGGGGCTGGCGTGGGGCGACGTGCTCCAGGCCCAGGGGAAGTACTCCGGCGGCCCGTCCGGCCCCTTCGTCCCGGGGCACGAATTCGTCGGCGAGGTCGTCGGCTTCGGGGACTGCCGACCGTCCGTCGACTACGCCATCGGCGACCGGATCTTCGGGTTGCTCCCCCGAGGGGGCGCGTTGGCCGAGCTGGTGGCCGCGCCGGCAACGTGGTTCGACCGGGTGCCCGCGCACCTCACCGATGCCGAAGCGGCCGCGGTGCCGTCGTCGTTCTTCACCGCCGACGCCGCCTTGTTCACCATGGGGCGGCTCGACGCCGGCGAGGTGGTCGTGGTGCAAGCCGCCGCCGGCGGCTTCGGGAGCGCCGCGGTGCAACTCGCGCGCGCACACGGCGCGCGCGAGATCATCGGTACCGCGGGTTCGGCGAACCGTCGCGACTTCGCCCGCAGCCTCGGGGCGACCGCCGGCGCCGGCTACGACGACCTCCGCGACGTGGTCGAGGAGGTCACCGACGGTCGCGGCGCCGACCTCGCCCTCGAATCCGTCGGGGGCGAGGCGTTCGACTCGAGCCTGGCCTGCCTCGGCGCGTTCGGTCGCCTCGTCACCGTCGGAGCATCGTCGGGCGCCGCTCCGAACCGCATCGGCCTGGCCAAGCTCTGGTTCCGGTCGTTGTCGGTCATGGGACTCCACCTGACGAGTTGGATCGAACAGCGCCCGGAACTCGTGGCCGCGAGCCGCCGGCGCGTCCTCGACGTGCTCACCCGGCGCGACGCGCACCCCGTCGTCGGCGCGGTCTTCGATGCCGCGGACATCACCCACGCCTACGACGCGCTGGGCGATCGCCAGGTGATGGGGCGAGCAGTCGTGACCATCGGTGATGGTCGCTGAGGTCTCGGCGCGGTCCCGGGCCCGTACTGACGGAGGACTCATGGGAATCCCGACCAACGACGTTGTGGCCTCGGCCGTCGAACGACAGCTCGGGCGCGCGCGTCGGATCCGTCACCCGGCAACGGCGATGGCGACCCACCTGGTTCGTGGAGACGACGCGGGACGGCCAGCCGCTGAACCTCGTGGTCCGCGCCGAGCGGGTCGACACGATGGTGTTCCCGCTCGAGCACGAGATGCGCTTCCACGCGGTGCTCGAAGCCAACGACATCCCCGTGCCGAAGCTGCACGGCTGGCTCGACGAGCTCGGCGCCATGGTCATGGAGCTGGTGCCGGGACGTCCCGACTTCGCCGGCGTCCCCGATGACGAGCGCGACGTGGTGGTCGACGAGTACCTCCAGGTGCTCGCGCGTCTCCATGCGCTGGACATCGACCAGTTCGTGGCGGCCGGTGTCCGACGCGCCGAGTCGCCGTCGCAGTCCGCGATGGTCGGGCCATCGCCAGCTCGAGCGGCTCTTCCGGGCGACGAAGCGGCACCCCGATCCGTTCATGGAGTTCTGCCTCGGCTGGCTCCACCGGCACCTCCCCGACAGCCAGGGACGAGAAGCTGGCGTGGTGTGGGACTCGGGCCAGTTCCACCACGCCGACGGCCACCTGGTCGCGATCCTCGACCTCGAGTTCGGGCACGTCGGCGACCCGATGGTCGACCTGGCGATCTGGCGCATGCGCGACACCCTCATCCCGTTCGGCAACTTCGCCCAGCTCTACGGGCGCTACGAGTCGTTGACGGGTTCACCCGTCGACCTCGAAGCAATCAAGCGTCACCATTTCGCGGGAACCCTGAGCAACCAGCTGATGTTCGGCGCGGCGGTCCTCGATCCGGTAGCGGAGACCGACCTCATGAACAACATGCAGTGGAACAGTGAGACCAACCTGCACGCGACCGAAGCCCTCGGTGAGTATCTCGACATCGAGCTCCCGACGGTCGAGACTCCCGAAGCGCGTCGGACGCGTCAGACGAACACCCACGCTCATCTCGTGCGTGCGATGCGAGCCGTGCACACCGACGACGCACAGTTGCAGTACGACCTTCGTCTCGCGTTCCGGATGACGCGCCATCTCCAGCGCGTGGACGAGATCGGCGATGCGGTCGTCGAAGCCGACCTCGACGACCTCGTGCCGGTGCTCGGGTGCCGACCCGAGACGTGGTGGGAGGGCGACGAGGCACTCGAACGGTTCGTCTTGGCCGACGCGACCACCGGCGCGCATGACCGGACGCTCGTCGAGCTCTTCCATCGGCGCAACCTGCGAGTGCACATGCAACTCGGTCCCGCGGGATCGAGCATGGTTGCCCATTTCCCGACGCAGCGGTTCGACTGATCCGATCGCCCCCTCTGAGAGGTCGACGATCTCGGCGTCCTCGGCAGGACTCGAACCTGCGCACACTGGGCTCGGTGGTGGGGCGCCCTCGGCAGGACTCGAACCTGCGCACACGGCTCCGGAGGCCGATTTGGGCCGTCCATAGCGTCTGCGTGGTGATCGAGAGTGCTGTTTAGCTGCTCGTTTCGTCCGCTGCTCCGCTGCCGATCCAACAAGTGCGACTCGTTGGATTGACGGATGGATTGACAAACCGCCCTGAGCTTACGCAGCGTGCGCCGCCGCGGGAGGCCAAAATTGCGCACAGTGACCTGGCCCCGGCGTTAATGGGCGCTGCTCCGCGTTGTTCTGGCGCGGCGATTTCGGTGGCCAGCCGAGCGCATCGCGGCCATTCTGCGCTACCGCCGCCCGTTGGCGAGCACGCGGCGAACCGAGCGCCGAAGTGCGTTCTGCGCTACCACCGCGCGGCGGACCGGTGACGTTCGGTGCGCTGATCTGTGCGCTGACCGGGTGCGCACTATCAAGGCGCTCATCTACTGAGTTCCGCGCTCGAGCTCATGGAGGTAGACGCGCCCTTGCGATATCGGATTCGCAGTGTCCCCGGACGCAAAGCGCAGAACTGGTCGTCAATGCGCGTGACGAAGATGACGCATTAAGACTGACAACCGCCATCAGCTCAGCTTGGAGGGTCGCGGCGAGGGTGGTGATTTCAGGCTGAGGGGGTAGCGGCCGTCGAGTCTTACGACGGATCGGTCGGTTCCTCCGGGCCGAGCAGCTCCCAGCTGTAGATACCGGTGGAGTGTCCGTCGTTCCACGTGATGCTCATGCCCCAGGCGCCGACGAGTTTGGCGTCGATGATGCGCAGCGGCTGCGGTGAGGACGCCAGCGGCCACACAGGCAGGTTGCGTTCCCGTCGAGTTCGACACTCGGCGCACGGGCAGTGTTGGCGGAGCTCCTCGAGACCGAAGCGACTGGTCGCGCCATCGGCCCAGGTGAGGATCAGACCACTGTCGCGTTGCACGTCGATCGTGATGGGCGCACGGCTCACGGTGCGGCGAGGACTTCCTCGGTCCATCCCAGGCCGGCGATGGCCGTGGGAAACCCGCTCGTGGTGATCGCCAGCAGCGAGACCTGGCGGATCTCGTCGACGGACGCTCCCGCATCGAGGGCCTTGCGGACATTCGACCGCACCGCCCCTTCCGCGACCGCGCCGATCGCGATACCGAGATGCACAAGCCGTCGGGTGCGCTCGTCGAGCGGGCCGGCCTCGTCGGCGGCTTGCCCGAGTTGATCCAAGGTGTTGGCGACTTCCGGGTAGGTGGCTCGGAAATCGCGGTAGGCGAGTGGCAGGTAGTCGTTCATCGTGGGCCTCCCTTGCGTTGCCGTCACGCTCGCGGCAGCATCGCGCGGGTCGAAGGTCTCGCCCGACGTGCGGGCGGTCCGCCGCCTGCGCCGAAGGGGGATTGTCATGGCCGCTAAGAGTGACCTGCGTTTCGTCGACTCCGACGGGCACGTCCTGGAGCACCCGACCGGCATGCTCGACTACGCACCGAAGGAGTACCGAGACCGGATTTGGCACATCGAGACCGACTCCGACGGCACGGAATGGCTGATGTGGGACGGTGTACGGAGCCCCGCCAACCTCGCCTCGGTCTCCGGCACCGCCGGCATGAGCGACGAAGACTGCCAGCGTGCCATGAGGGGCGAGCTGCGCTACACCGAGGTCCGGCCCGCTGCGTACAACGCCAAGGCGCGGCTCGACGACATGCACGCCGACGACATCGACATGTCGGTGCTCTATCCCACCCAGCTCCTGGGCATCCAGGCGTACAAAGACGTCGAATTCGCGAACGCGCAGTGCCGTGCGTACAACGACTGGTTGTCCGACCACGTGAGCGAGGGTGAGGGCAAACTGTTCGGTGCCGCGTTGCTTCCTCAGCAAGACCTCGAGCTCGCAGCAGCAGAGTTGCGACGCGCGGCGACGCTCCCGGGCATCGTGGCGGCATTCATCCGGCCGAACCCGACCGCCGACTGGAAGCCGTTCAACCACTCCGTGTACGACCCGATCTGGCAGGCCGCCTGCGACACCGGCCTTCCCCTCGGCCTCCACCCGTTCCTCGATTCGCGCCTGCCGGGCGCCTGCATCGGGATGCACCTCCACCAGGTCCACGAGACCGCGCCGGCGTTCATGCGATCCACCGAGGAGGCCGGCAGCGGCATCGGCATCGACAACATCTACTTCAGCCAGGCATTGTCGAATCCCTTCGACATGATGAGCTCGATGGCGTTCTTGCTCGCCGGCGGGGTGTGCGAGCGCTACCCCGAGCTGCGGCTGATCTTCCTCGAGGCCAACGGAGGGTGGCTCGTGCCCTGGCTCGAGCGCCTCGACCACCATGCCGAGGTGCCGTTGTTCAAGCCCGACGTGCCACTCCTGAAGATGGCTCCGTCGGAGTACTTCCGCCGCCAGGGCTGGATCAGCTTCGACGCCGACGAGTCAACGCTTGCGTTCACCGCTCGTTCGCCCCTCGTCGGTGCCGACCGCATCATCTGGGCGTCGGACTACCCGCACCCCGACGCGAAGTTCCCCGGCACCACCGACGAGCTGTACGAGTCCATCGACGATCTCGACGAAGAGCAGCAGCGACAGATCGCCGGCGGCAACGCCGTCGCCCTCTACGACCTCTAGGCCGACGCGGTCTACATGAGGTTCGGCTACTCCACGGGACAACGAGTGCTCTCACCCAGCCCCTTGATACGGCTCGCTTCTTCACTGATGGCCTTCCGCGCTCAAGTCAGGCGAGTGAGCATCGGTTGCTTGCGCCAGTCAGGTCGTGGTGCGGCAATCAGCAACTCACGACCCCTCACATTTGCTGGTTGCCCGATCTTGGGCCACAGTCCTGCCTAGCTGCACGAGCGCCGGTTCACGATGCCGCCCGACAGCGCGGGTCGGTGACCGGGTCGCGGCACGGCAGAAAGGAGGTCGATCACCATGGCGACATTCGGAATCATCCACCGCTTCCAGGGCGGCACACGCGAGCAGTACGAGAACGCGCTGAAGGTCGTTCATCCCGATGACGGCAAGGCCTTGCCCGAGGGCCAGCTGCTGCATCTCGCGGGGCCAACCGACGATGGCTGGCTGATCGTCGCTGTGCACGACTCGCAAGCCTCGTGGGAGCGCTTCCGGGACAACACATTGCTGCCCGGTCTGGCCAATGTCGAACAAGGCCTGCCCGGTACACCCGAGGAGATGACGTTCGAGGTCCAGACGTTCCATACCCAGCACAGGTCGACGTGACGCGGCAGGTTCGTCCGCGGCTGCAGGCGATAGGACATCGACCCCGGCTTATGGGGTAGCTGGGCCGTCGAGTTCGTCGCCCGTTCACGCCAGTCCTCTCGCTTGAGGAATCAGACGCACACCCGTCCCGGAAGCTGATTCGCCAGGTCCTCGGACCCGTCAGCGAGTACGAGCGCGCCATGATCGCCCTGCGGTTGTGCTCCGGTTCGCCGAGCGAAGGCCGACAACGGCGGCTCGCGTTCGACGCGCCCCATACGGACCCGAGCCGTCGAGGCGAACTCATCGAGGACGACGATGAACGGCGTTCCTGTACGAGTCGAGGTCTCGGAGTCGATCTCAGCGAGCACTTCGCTGATGATCTTGGACGCCGTGTGGGCACGGAGGGTG
>CAWELN010000013.1:0-102836 GCA_963809795.1 uncultured Actinomycetes bacterium | reverse complement strand
CAACACACCGCCGCCAGGAGCCTCGCCTCGCCGCAGGGACGCGTAGTAGCGCTCGATGTCAGCCGGCTTGATGCGGTCGACGCGCTTCGATCCGAGCGCGGGGAGGATGCGACGGTCAAGGAGTCGGCGGTACTCGCGCCGCGTCGTGGGCGATAACTGATCGGCCCGCGCATCCCACCACGCGGTCGCCAGGTCCTCGAGCTGTCCCGGCGCGGCTCGGGCCGAGGCGCCCGCTGTCGACGTCGGCCATGAGCTGGGTAAGGCGCCGCTCGGCCTCGCGGCGAGTGCCCGTCACTGTCTCATAGCGGTAGCGGGAGCGCCCGCGTTCGTACCCCACGTACACGGCGAGCTGCCAGCTCGACCCCCGTTTGCGGATCGAGCCCCTCATTGCTGCCGCGACTGATGGGCAAGACTCATGGGCAAATCGTACGCCGAAAGTCAAACCGGGTTCAGAAATAGCCTCTGACCTGCGGAGGGAGAGGGATTCGAACCCTCGGAGACTTGCGCCTCAACGGTTTTCAAGACCGTCCCATTCGGCCGCTCTGGCACCCCTCCGCCACTCAGGCTACGGGGTCTCGGCAACTGGGTTGGCGGGTTCGTCCCCGCCTTCGTCGCGGAAGAGCGCGGGTATCTCGTCGGCGAACGCGAGGGCTGCGCCGAGGAACCGATAGGCCCACTCCTGCGCCAGGGCGCGAGTTTCACAGAAGACGATCGGCACGTTCGGATACCTCACCTGCGCGCCGGCGAGCATCTCCGCGACCATCGACGGTGAGACGTGCTGTATGCGGAACACGTCGGCCCAGCGGTCTTCGACGACGATGGCGGCGCGGGGCAACGACGCCAGCTCGCCCAGCATGATGAGCAAGCTCCCGTCGACGAGGCGCGCAGCGAGGTCGGCCAGGGTCTTGCGCTCGACGGCCGCGACCACGTCTCCGTCGATCTCGACGGCGTAGTCACCGACGGGAAGCGCGCCTTTGCTCACGGTGACTTGCTGGTCGCTGAACTTCCACGGGTAACGCTCCCGCGTGTCGACGATGATTGTGAGCGCGCCTGCGGCCGAGCGGCGGGTCGGGAGCCGCAGCCCGGGCCGGGTCTTCCGCGTCGTGCGGGCGCTCTGCCAGAAGATGCCGTCGCGACCGCCGCGCAGCCTCGTGAAGACGAACTGCGACCGATTCTCACGGGCGCGGTCCAGCACGAGGTCGACCGCCACCCCCCGCCGCACGCAGGACCGCACCGCGACCTCTTCGACGATCTCCGCGCCGTCCGGCCACTCGTCGACCCGGTGGCAGTAGACCTTGGTGGTCCGGGGCCAGGGTTCCTTGGCCTTGAGGATCACCGAGCCGTCCGGGAGCGGCACGTCGATGACGAATGGGAGCGTCGAACCGCCGTCAGGGTTCTTCGCCACCCGGAACGTCCTTGTCATCGACACAGTCTGGCGCGACGACCGGGCACCCCGCGGACCGAGCCGTCGCCAACGTTGCGCGCAATTGACCGTCGGCGGTGCAGAACGCGCCGGATCAGCGGCGTTCGACGGGGTCGACGCGGTCGAAGCCGATGTACGGGCGGAGCACTTCGGGGACGGTGAACCCGCCATCGGCGTCCTGGTAGTGCTCGAACAGGAACACCAGCGTGCGGCCGACCGCGCACGCGGTGCCGTTGAGCGTGTGCACCAACTGGTTGCCGCCGTCGACCTTCGCCCGCGTCGACAACCGGCGCGCCGAGAAGTCGAGGTAGTTCGAGCACGACGTGAGCTCGCGGTACGCGCCCTCCGACGGCAGCCACACCTCCACGTCGTACTTCTTCGCCGCCGCCGCACCGAGATCCCCGGCGGCGATGTTCACGACGCGGTACGGCAGCCCGAGTCCCCCGACGATCGACTCCTCGATCGCGAGCAGCGCCTCGTGCTCGTCCCACGACGTCGCGGGATCCGCGTACGAGAACATCTCGACCTTGTCGAACTGGTGTACGCGGAAGATGCCACGCGTGTCCTTGCCGTAGGTGCCGGCCTCGCGCCGGAAGCACGGCGAGATGCCGAGGTACCGCCGCGGGAGGTCGTCGGCGGAGAGGATCTCGCCGCGGTGAAGAGCCGAAAGCGGCACCTCACTGGTGCCCACCAGGAACAGCTGGTCGTCGTCGACCTCGTAGACCTGCGAGCGGTCGGTGGGGAAGAAGCCTGCCTGCTCCATCGCCTCCTCGCGCACCAGCACCGGCGGCACGACCGGCGTGAACCGCTCGGCGACCAGCTTCGTGGTGACCCACTGCACCAGGGCCAACTCGAGCAGCACCGCCTCGCGCATGAGGTAGGCGAAGCGGGAGCCGCTCATGCGGACGGCCTGCTCGCTCTCCACCCAGCCCATGGTCTCGCCGAAGGCGGCATGGTCGAGGACCGGCGCCGCGGCGCGGTCGCCGATCTCGCGCAGCACCACACCGTCGTCCTCGCCGCCGTCGGGCACCGACGCGTCGGCCGGGTTCGGCACCTGCAGCGCGAGCTCGCGCACGGTGGCGTCCGCGGCGGCGAGCACCGCCTCCGCTTCGGTCAGCTCGGCCTTCCGCGCGCCGGCCACTTCGACCAACGCGGGGCGCTCCTCGGGCGCGGCCCTGCCGATCGCCTTCGACGCCGCGTTCTGCCGGGTGCGCAGGTCCTCGACCAGTCTCAGCGCATCCCGCCGGGCCGCGTCGGCCGCGAGCAGGTCGTCGATCAGACCGGGCGCGACCCGCTTGCGCTCGATGCCGGCGCGGTACTCCGGTTCGTCGCGCAACCGGCGCACGTCGATCACGGGGTGTCGCCGCCGCGGATCTGGTCGCGCAGGCCGTCGAGCCACGAGGTCGCGTCGCGCCACGCGCGGGTGACGGCCTTCCGGCGCACGTGGCCTTCGTCGCCGGCGACGGGATAGGAGCCGAGGAACTTCACCCTTGCCTGCTTCGCGGCCAGGTTGCGGAGGCAGTCGGCGACGAGCTCGTCGTCGAGATGGCCCTCGAAGTCGATGAAGAAGCAGTAGTCGCCGAGGTCGCGCTTGGTGGGACGCGACTCGAGCTTGGTGATGTTGATGGCCCGGGCCGCGAACTCCTGGAGGATGGCGAGCAGCGAGCCGGGGCGATCCTGGCGCTGGAAGCACACGATCGAGGTCTTGTCGTGCCCGGTGGGAGCCGGGATGCCGTAGCCCACGATCACGAACCGGGTCTGGTTCTCCGGGTGGTCCGCGATCTCGCTGGCGAGGATCTCGAGGCCCTCGTTCGCCGCTCCCTGGCGGGTGCCGATCGACGCCATGCCCTTCTTGCGCGACTTCGCCACCTGGCGGGCCGCCTCGGCGGTGGAGTTGGCGGCGACCGCGGTGGCGTCGGGCAGGTGCTTCGCCATCCACATCCGGGTCTGGCCCAGCGGGTTCGGGTGGGAGACCACGGTGGTGATGTCGGACATCTTGGTGCCGGGAGCGACACAGAGGTGGAGCGACACCGGCAGGTCGACCTCCTGCTGGACGAGCAGCTCGGTGTCGAAGGCGAGGGTGTCGAGGGTGACGGTGATCGACCCCTCGATCGAGTTCTCGATGGGCACGATCCCGAGGTCGACGTCGCCGTTCTCCACCGCGGTGATCACGTGCGGGACGTCGCGGTAGGGGACGGCCTCGCCCGCGGCGAGGTCGGGCTGCGTGCGCAGCGCCTCTTCCGCGAACGTGCCGTGGGGCCCGAGGAACCCGACCCTGGTCATCGGCGGGAAGCGTAGTGGGGGCCTTCGCGCGCACCTATGGTCTTTGGGGTGCGCCACTGGACCCACGAGGAAGCCACCGCCGCGCTGCCCGACGTGCGCGACAAGGTGCAGCGGATCCGCGAGCTCCTCTCGGCGCGACCGACCGCGAACGGGTCGGGCGCGCGCCTCGACTCCGAGATCGCGCGCCTGATCGGCGAGCTCCAGGCGGACGGCATCATCGTGCGCGATCCCGGGCGTGGGCTCATCGATTTCCCGGCGCTCGCGCCGTCGGGCGAGACCTACCTGCTGTGCTGGCTCGACGGCGAGGACGCGATCGAGTGGTGGCACTGGCCCGACGCGGGGTTCGCGGGGCGCACGCCGATGGCCACGCCGCCGGAGTAGCGCGTCGGCGTCAGTCGGTGTGGGGCACGCCGGCGCGCTGGGCGTGCGCGAGCGCGGCGCCGACGATCCCGGCCTCGTTCAGCAGCTGCGCGGGCACGATCTCGGCGTGGAGGTCCAGTCGGGGGAGGAACTTGTCCGCCTTCTTGCTGATCCCGCCGCCGACGATGAAGAGGTCGGGGGAGAACAGCGCCTCGACCATCTGGAAGTACTCCTCGAGGCGGCTCGACCACTCCCTCCACGACAGGTTCTCGTCCTCGCGCACGCTGTCGGACGCCAGCTCCTCGGCGTCTTTCTTGCCCATCCTCAGGTGCCCGAGCTCGGTGTTGGGCACCAGCGTGCCGTCGACGAACAACGCACTGCCGATGCCCGTCCCGAGGGTGATCATGATCACGACGCCCCGGTGGTCCTTGCCCGCGCCGAAGGTGAGCTCGGCGATCCCGGCGGCGTCGGCGTCGTTGATCACCGTGACGTCACCGCCGAACGCCTCGGTGAAGAGCTGCGCGGCGTTGGTCCCGATCCACGACGGGTCGACGTTCGCCGCGCTGTAGGCGATGCCGCCCTTGATGATGGCGGGGAACGTGGCTCCGGTGGGGCCGGTCCACTCGAAGAAGCGGGCGACCTCGGCGACCACGCCGGCGACCGCGTCGGGGGTCGCCGGATGGGGGGTGGGGATGCGGTGGCGGTCGGCGAGCAGCTGACCGCTGCGGGTGTCGACGGGTGCACCCTTGATGCCGGTCCCGCCGATGTCGATGCCGAGCACTGTCGTCATGGCGTCATCATCGCTCAGGAACGCCCCGACCCGGCGTCATGGCCGGCGGCGTCTGGGAGACTGAGCGCGATGGATGAGCGCGAGCAGTTCGACGTGATCGTGATCGGTGGGGGTTCGGCGGGCGAGAACATCGCCGGCCGGTGTGTCGAGTGCGGCGCGAGCATCGCCGTCGTCGAAGCCGAGCTGGTCGGCGGCGAGTGCTCGTACTGGGCGTGCATGCCGAGCAAGGCGTTGCTCCGCCCCGGTGAGGCGCTGGCCGAGGTGCGGCGCGTGCCCGGCGCGGCGGAGGCGGTCACCGGCGAGCTCGACGTCGACGCCGTGCTCGCCCGGCGTGACGACATCGCCGCCGACTGGAAGGACGACGCGCAGGTCGAGTGGCTCGAGGGTGCGGGTGGCATCCTCGTGCGCGGGCGGGGTCGGTTGGTGGGCGAGCGCGTCGTCGACGTCGCGCGCGCCGGGGGGTGGCGTGCGCCGGCTCGAGGCTCGCAAGGCGGTGGTGCTCGCCACCGGTTCCGGGCCGGTGATCCCGCCCGTCGATGGCCTCCGTGACATCCGGATCTGGGACAGCCGCGACGCCACCAGCGCCAAGGCGGTGCCCGAGCGGCTGCTCGTGTTGGGTTGCGGCGCCGTCGGCGTGGAGATGGCGCAGGCGTGGAAGCGCCTCGGCGCGCGTGAGGTGACGATCGTCGCCAAGCACGATCGCCTGGTGCCCGACCTCGAGCCGTTTGCGGGCGACGAGCTGCGCGCCGCGTTCGAGCAGGAGGGCATCACCGTGCTCCTCGGTGCCGAGGCCACGCGGGCCGCTCGCGCCGGCCGACGACGCGCCGGTGGAGCTCACGCTCGGTGATGGTCGGACGCTCGTCGGCGACGAGCTCCTCGTGGCCGTCGGCCGCCGGCCCAACACCGACGACCTCGGGCTCGAGGCGGTCGGGCTGCAACCGGGAGAGCCGGTCGACGTCGACGACCAGCTGCGCGCCACCGGCGTCGACGGCGGCTGGCTCTACGCCATCGGCGACGTCAACGGCCGCGTCCTCCTCACCCACATGGGCAAGTACCAGGCGCGCGTCGCCGCCGATGCCATCCTCCACGGCTCGTCGATCGAGGCGTGGGCCGACCACCGGGCCGTGCCCGCGGTCATCTTCACCGATCCCCAGATCGCATCGGTCGGGCTCACCGAGGCCACCGCCCGCGAGCGCGGCATCGTCGTGCGGGTCGTGAACTACGGCACCGGCGACGTCGCCGGCGCGTCCGTGCACGGCAAGGGCATCACGGGCACCAGTCAGCTGGTGGTCGACGAACCGCGCCGGGTGATCGTCGGCGCCACGTTCACCGGGCCCGGCATCGGCGAGATGCTGCACGCGGCCACGATCGCGGTCGCCGGTGAGGTGCCGCTCGACACCCTGTGGCATGCGGTGCCGTCCTTCCCGACCATGAGTGAGGTCTGGCTCCGGCTCCTCGAGGCCTACGGTCTGTGAGTCGCCGTAGAGTCTGACGGCATGGCGCCGATCACGGAATCCCCCGAGTGGCGCGCGCTCGACGCCCACTTCGCCGAGCTGCGCGACGTCCACCTCCGCGACCTCTTCGCGTCCGACCCGGCGAGGGGTGAGCGGCTGACCGTCGATGCCAACGGCATCTACCTCGACTACTCCAAGAACCGGATCACCGACGAGACGCTCCGACTCCTGGTCGCGCTGGCGCATCGCGCCGGCCTGCGCGACCGCATCGACGCGATGTTCCGCGGCGAGAAGATCAACGTCACCGAGGGCCGCGCCGTGCTCCACACCGCGCTGCGGGCACCCGAGGGCGCGGTGGTCGAGGTCGACGGCGTGAACGTCGTGCCCCTGGTGCACGCGGTGCTCCGCAAGATGGCCGACTTCTCCGAGCGAGTCCGGTCGGGTGCGTGGGTCGGCCACACCGGCGTGCGAGTCCGCAACGTCGTCAACATCGGCATCGGTGGGTCCGATCTCGGACCGCACATGGCCTACGACGCCCTGACCGACTTCGCGCAGCGCGACATGACGTTCCGGTTCGTGAGCAACGTCGACGGCACCGACTTCTGGGAGGCCACCCACGACCTCGACCCGGCCGAGACGCTGTTCATCGTCTCGTCCAAGACGTTCACCACCCTGGAGACCCTCACGAACGCCCGGACGGCGCGCGAGTGGTCGGTGAACGCGTTCGGGGGCGACGAGTCGGCGGTGGCCAAGCACTTCGTGGCCGTCTCGACGAACGCGCAGGAGGTGGCGAAGTTCGGCATCGACACCGCCAACATGTTCGAGTTCTGGGACTGGGTCGGAGGCCGCTACTCGTACGACTCCGCCATCGGCCTGTCATTGATGATCGCCATCGGTCACGAGCAGTTCGACGAGATGCTCGCCGGTTTCCGGTCGATCGACGAGCACTTCCGCACCGCGCCGTTCGAGGCGAACCTCCCAGTGCTGCTGGGCCTCGTGGGCATCTGGTACGACGACTTCTTCGAGGCCGAGACCCAGGCCGTCCTCCCGTACAGCCAGTACCTCGCCCGCTTCCCGGCGTACCTCCAGCAGCTCGACATGGAGAGCAACGGCAAGTCGGTCGACCTCGAGGGCAAGCCCGTCACGATGCAGACGGGCCCGATCGTGTGGGGCCAACCCGGCACCAACGGCCAGCACGCGTTCTACCAACTCATCCACCAGGGGACGAAGCTCGTCCCGTGCGACTTCATCGGGTTCGTACGCGCCAACCACGAGTTGGGGGAGCACCAGAACCTGCTCACCGCCAACCTGCTCGCGCAGACCGAGGCGCTCGCGTTCGGGAAGACCGCGGCCGAGGTCGAGGCCGAGGGCGTGCCTCCGCCGCAGGTGCCCCACCGCGTCTTCCCGGGGAACCGCCCGACCAACACCATGATGGTGGAGCGGCTGACGCCGCACTCGCTGGGGCAACTGGTCGCGATCTACGAGCACAAGGTGTTCACCCAGGGCACGATCTGGAACATCAACTCGTTCGACCAGTGGGGCGTGGAGCTGGGCAAGAAGCTGGCGACCGCGATCATCCCGGAGCTCTCGGGCCCCGAGCCCGACCTGCACCACGACAGCAGCACCAACGCGCTCATCCGCCGGTACCGCCGGCTCCGGAGCTGACCGATGGCTGAGCACCTCGTCCTCGCCGAGGGCCCCGACCTGCCCGCCGTCGCGTTCACGAGCGACGACAGCCGGCCCGGGTTCGCCAAGCACGGCTTCCTGCCGGTGATGCGCTTCACCCTGCTGGTGCGTCCACCGGGCGGGTAGCGCCGTCGCGGCCCGGACCGGTCGGGACGGGGGCGGCGCCTGGCAAGCTGGCGGGAGACGAAGGGAGCACACAATGCAGCTCGGGATGATCGGCCTCGGCCGGATGGGCGCCAACCTCGTCCGGCGACTCATGCGCGACGGCCACGAGTGCGTGGCCTACGACGTGAGCAAGCCACCGATCGACGAGCTGGCGGGCGAGGGGGCGACGGGCGCGTACTCCCTCGCGGAGTTCGTGGCGAAGCTCGAACCGCCACGGGCGGTGTGGATCATGGTCCCGGCCGCATTCGTCGACGACACGATCGAGAAGCTGCTCGAGCACCTGGAAGCGGGCGACATCATCATCGACGGCGGCAACTCGTACTACCGCGACGACGTCGACCGGGCCGAGCGCCTGCGGCCCCGCGGCATCCACTACGTCGACGTCGGCACCAGCGGCGGGGTCTTCGGCCTCGACCGGGGTTTCTGCCTGATGATCGGCGGGGAGGACGAGGTGGTGTCCCATCTCGACCCCGTGTTCCGCGTCGATCGCGCCGGGGGTCGACAGCGCCGTCCGCACCCCCGGCCGCACCGGTGAGCCGTCGACCGCGGAGAACGGCTATCTCCACTGCGGACCCAACGGTGCCGGGCACTTCGTGAAGATGGTGCACAACGGGATCGAGTACGGGATGATGGCCTCGTACGCCGAGGGCCTCAACATCCTGCACAACGCCGACGTGGGCAAGCAGCATCGCCAGGCCGATGCGGAGACCGCGCCGCTGCGCGACGCGAAGTACTACCAGTACGACCTCGACATCCCGGAGGTCGCCGAGGTGTGGCGGCGCGGGAGCGTCGTCGCCAGCTGGCTGCTCGACCTCACCGCCCACGCGCTCTCGGAGAACCACGACCTCTCCGACTTCGCCGGGCGGGTGTCCGACAGCGGCGAAGGTCGCTGGACCATCCATGCCGCGGTCGACGAAGGTGTCCCCGCCGACGTCCTCAGCGCGGCGCTGTTCGCGCGCTTCACGTCGCGCGACGGCGCCGACTTCGCGGACCGGCTGCTGTCGGCGATGCGCAAGGAGTTCGGGGGGCACGACGAGAAGCTCGATCAGACGATCGGAGAGACCAAATGAGAGCGACCGATCCATCCGACGCGCTGGTGTTCTTCGGGATGACGGGTGACCTCGCCCGCAAGAAGATCTTCCCCGCGCTCTACGCGATGGTGAAGAAGGGCGTGCTCGACGTCCCCGTCATCGGCGTCGCGTCGTCGAAGTGGACGGTCGACGACCTGCGCCAGCGTGCCCGCGACAGCATCACGCAGTATGGCGGCGGGGTCGACGACGAGGACGCCTACGAGAAGCTCACGTCGCTGCTGCGCTACATCGACGGCAACTACAACGAGAAGACGACCTACCGCCGGCTCAAGAAGGAGCTCACGGGCTGCAACCGTCCGGCGCACTACCTCGCCATCCCGCCCAGCATGTTCGAGAAGGTCGTCGAGGGTCTCGGGTCGTCGAGCTGCGCCGAGAACGCGCGCGTCATCGTCGAGAAGCCCTTCGGGCGTGACCTCAAGTCGGCCCAGGAGCTCAACCACGTGCTCCACTCGGTGTTCCCCGAGAAGGACATCTTCCGGATCGACCACTACCTGGGCAAGGAGGCGATCCAGAATCTCATCTACCTGCGGTTCGCCAACTCGTTCCTCGAACCGATCTGGAACCGCAACTACGTCCGCTCGGTTCAGGTCACGATGGCGGAGGACTTCGGCGTGCAGGGGCGGGGCAAGTTCTACGAAGAGGTCGGCGCGCTGCGCGACGTCATCGAGAACCACCTGTTCCAGACCGTGGCGCTGCTCGCCATGGAGCCGCCCGTGGGGCCCGGCGTCGAGGAGCTGCGCGACAGCAAGGAGGGCGTGTTCGACGCCATCGAGACGCTGAAGCCCGACGATCTCGTGCGCGGCCAGTACGAGGGCTACCGCGACGAGGCCGGGGTGGCTCCGGACTCCGACGTCGAGACGTTCGCCGCCGTCCGCCTGCACATCGACTCGTGGCGCTGGGCGGGCGTGCCGTTCTACGTCCGGGCCGGGAAGTACCTCCCGTGCACGTGCACCGAGGTGCGGGTCGAGCTGCACCGGCCCCCGACGAACGTGTTCTCCGAGTTCGAGCAGCTGCCC
The DNA here is from genome assembly GCA_963809795.1 of uncultured Actinomycetes bacterium. GTDB lineage: Bacteria > Actinomycetota > Acidimicrobiia > IMCC26256 > DASPTH01 > DASUAS01. The sequence continues at coordinate 92,568 of CAWELN010000013.1, read as the reverse complement.
TTCGAGACGAACTACTTCCGCTTCCAACTCAACCCGCGCATCAGCATCGCGACCGGTGTCCGGGTCAAGGCCTCGGGCGAAGGCTTCCACGGCGAGAACGTGGAGCTGTACCTCTGCAACGATCATCCCGGCCAGGCGTCGGCGTACGAGCGGCTCCTCACCGACGCGCTGCACGGCGAGACCCTGCTGTTCGCCCGCGAAGACGGCGTCGAGTCGTCGTGGCGGGTGGTCGACAACGTCCTCGTGGACCACGGCCCCGCGTTCCCGTACCACCGCCAAAGCTGGGGCCCCGAGGAGCAGTACCGGCTGCTCGAGGACCCCGAGGAGGTCTGGCACGAGCCGATGGCCGACTCGTGACGGTCGAGCCCGTGCCCACGCCGAGCGCGCCGCCGGTCGCGGGCCCGTACTCGCCCGCGGTCCGGGCCGGCGACTTCGTGGTGCTCGCCGGGCAGGTGGGCATCGGCGGCGACGGGAAGCTCGTCGCCGGCGGGATCGAACCCGAGACCGAGCAGGTCCTGGCCAACATCCGGGCCGTGTTGGACGACTGCGGTGGGTCGTGGGCCGACGTCGCCCGCGCCACCATCTTTCTCACCGATCTGGGGAACTTCGCGACGGTGAATGCGTTGTACGAGGGCGCGATCGGGGCCCATCGGCCCGCGCGCACCACCATCGGCGTCGCGGGCCTGCCCGCCGGCGCGCAAGTGGAGATCGAGTGCTGGGCGTACCTGCCCGAGGAGACGACATGACGGACCGCATCGAGAAGACCGACGACCAGTGGCGGGCGGAGCTCAGCCCCGAGCAGTACCAGGTGCTGCGGCAGGCGGGCACCGAGCGGGCATTCACCGGCAAGTACTGGGACTGCCACGACGACGGCGTCTACCGGTGTGCCGGGTGCGGCGCCGAGCTCTTCGACGCGTCGACCAAGTTCGAGTCGGGGACGGGCTGGCCGAGCTTCACCGAGCCGATGGTGGCCGACGCGGTGGAGATCAAGGTCGACAGCAGCCACGGCATGGTGCGGGAGGAGGTCGTCTGCCGCCAGTGCGGCGGGCACCTGGGCCACGTGTTCCCCGACGGCCCCGGGCCGACCGGCCAGCGCTACTGCATGAACTCCTGCAGCCTGGAGCTCGACCCGCGGTAGCCCCGCTCGACCAGACCCCGAGCCGCTACTTCTTCGGCTTGGCGGTCGTGGTCGTGGTGGTCGTCGTGGTCGGGAGCGGCGCGACCAGCTTGCCGTCGGCGGTGAAGGCGAAGAAGTCGCGCGAGCTCTGCTGGAGGTACTGGCTGCCGTCGTGCGTCATGCCGTCGAGCAGCTTGCTCCCGACGATCGGCGAGTTGAACGCGTTGGGGTCCTGCGGCACGTAGGTGAACGCGCTCACCCAGTCGGTGTTGATGTCCATCTCCATGGCGCGCACCGCGCCCGCCGCCTGCAAGGTGCGCGCCAAGGCGACGATCGACATCGCCGGACCCCCGGCGTACACGAGCGCACCGTCGGCGGTGACCCCGACGCCGGAACGCCAGACGAACACGTTGTTGCCCAGGGTGGCACCCCACAGGGTGGTGTCGTTCTCCTGCAGCGCGGGATTCAGCTGCCCGTTGTCGACGATCAGCGCGAGGTTCTGGCGCACCGCCTTGATGTCGGGCGACATGATGAAGTCGCGGCCCCACACCCCCACGTTCGCCGATCCGTCCTGGTTGATGACGAGCGACGCCGCGTCGCCCCGCAGTGGGACGATCTCCTGGCCGTCGAGGTAGGCGCCGCCGTTGGCAGTGTCCATCTTGAACCCCGAGTTGAACGCGGCGATCGCGATGTCGCGTTGCGATTCCGGGATCTCCGACCCCCACGGGTTCGGGCCGCCACCGGGTTGCTCGGTGCCGACGACGTAGTTGGCGCGCAGCAACTTGGTGTCGAGCCACATCAAGCCGGTGTAGTACGAGGTGTGCGCGGCGTCGGGGCGCACGTACGTGGTGTAGACGGCAGGCTGCCCCGACACCAGGCGCCCGGTCGGCTGCCAGACGCCCTCGTTGGGCTCCACCTCGGGGGCGGGCGTGGGGACGCGAGCGATCGGTGGCGCGAGGCGCTGGATCTGCGGGTAGGTCGGGGGCGCGGTGTCGGCCTTCGTCGTGGTGTCGGTGACGGTGTCCTGCACCTTGATCGCGCTCGGCTTGCCGCCGGTCGGTGGCGGGTTGTTCGTGTACCACCAGCGTTCGACGGTGTTCACGATGCCGTTGCCGCCGTGGTCGCGGATCCACTCGACCGTGCGCACCGAGAGCGTGTCGCTGCCGGGCCGTTGCAGGTAGTCGACGTACGACACCGCGACCGGGATGAGCAGGAGCACCACCGCGATCGCGATCCCGCGCCGGATCCACTTGGCGCGCGTCGAGCGCGGTGGCCGGGTGGTCTTGGTCGTCGCCTTCTCCGTGGCCTGGGCCCGTTCGCGCTGCTCCCGGAGCTCCCGACGCGACAGTGGCCGCCCAGTCGTCGGACCTTCGGCGTGCGCTCCACCGCCCTGACCATTCGCGGTCACTGCCACCGTCGCGACGGTGGGTGCGACGGGCGCGGTCGCCGCGCTCCCGACCGTCTGCGGTAGCGTCACCGCGTCGCGCTCGTGCAACGTCACCGTCGGGATGTCGTCGTCGAAGAGGTCGTCGTCGTTCCCGAGGGGTGGGCGAGCGGGGCCGTACTCGTTCGGGAGCGGGTACCGCTGACGCTCGCCCTCCGCAGGTTCCGGCGTGCGGTCGGGCAAGTGGTCCTCCGGGGCGGCAGCGCGCTTCCTGCCGGCGCGGCCAGGGCGGACCAAAGAATTTACTGCACTGCGCCGCCGGTGTCCGTTCAGGCGCATCGGCTCAGAGATAGGCCTCGCCCGGTTGACGGCTCCGGGCCACGCGGGCGGGCACGCCGTAGGCCACGACCCCCTCGGGCACGTCATCCACCACGACCGCGCCCGCCCCGATCACCGTGTCGTCGCCGATGGTGATGCCGTGGATGACGCTGGCACCCAGCCCGACCGCGGTCGCCCGCCCGATGTGGACGTTCCCGCCGGTGGTGGCGCCGGGGCCGAGGCTGGCGTGATCGGCGACCACCCCGTCGTGGTCGACCGAGGACCGGATGCCGAGCAGCACGCCCCGGCCGATCCGGCAGCCGTTGCCGACGACCACGCCGGCGAGGACGATGCTGCCGGCACCGATGGCCGCGTCGTGGCCCAGCACCGCGGCCGGGTGGACGATCGTTGCCGGCGTCAGCTGTGGCGCGGCGGAGGCCGCGCCCTCGAGGAGGCGGCCGCGCGTCGCGTTGTCGCCGATGGCGACGACGAAGTGGTCGGCGCCCGCCTGCGCCGCGCACGCGACGAGATCGGCGTCGGTGCCGAGGACGGGCACACCGGCCACGTCGTCGCCGCGCGCGAGCGAGCGGTCCAGCACACCGACCGGCTCGTGGTCGCCACCGGTGACGATGGCATCGAGCACCTGCCGGCCCTGGTCCGACCCGCCGATCACGATGAGGCGAGTCACGACGGGCTCCCGCGGAACGGCTCCATCGTCGCGTGACCGGGCGCGCTGACCCCCTGCCCGCCGAGCACCTGCGACACCGTCCGCCCGAGGATCTCGAGGTCGAGCCGGGTCGAGCGGTGGTCCACGTACCACACGTCGAGCGCGAACTTCTCCTCCCACGTCAGCGCGTTGCGGCCGTTCACCTGGGTCCACCCGGTGACCCCGGGTCGCACCTCGTGCCGCCGCGCCTGCTCAGGGGAATAGCGCGGCAGGTACTCCATCAGCAGTGGACGGGGGCCGACGAGGCTCATGTCGCCGCGCACCACGTTGATCAGCTCGGGCAGCTCGTCGATGCTCGTGCGGCGGAGGAAGCGTCCGAGCGCGGTGAGGCGTTGTGCGTCGGGCAGGAGCGCGCCGTCGGGGCCACGCTGGTCGGTCATGGTGCGGAACTTCGTCAGCTCGAACGGTCGCCCCTCCCGTCCCGGACGCAGCTGGCGGAACAGCACCGGCGGTCCCATGCGAGCGCGCACGAGCACCGCGACGACGGCCAGCAGCGGCGAGAGAACGACGAGCGCGGCCGACGCACCGAGCACATCGATGACGCGCTTCAGCGCGTCGTCACTGCGCACGGAACCAGTCGACGGTGGCGCGCAGCGCGTCGGAGAGCGGGGCGGGCTCGACGTCGGGGAAGAGCTCCTGGAGGCGGCTGGAGTCGGCCTGGGAGTGGCGCACATCACCCGCGCGGCTCTCCACGTGGTCGACGGCGAGGCGCACGCCCAACACCGACTCGAGCTCGGCGATCAAGGTCAGCAGGTCGGTGCGGGTCCCGAACGCCAGGTTCAACGGCGCGGGGCACGTGACCCGGCGGGTGATGGCGTCGGCGATGACCTCGGTGACGGTGTCGACGAAGGTGAAGTCGCGGGTCTGCTTCCCGTCGCCGTGCACCACGAGTGGCTCGACCCGCGAGCGCGGCGGACACGAACGCGGGGACCACCGCGGCGTAGGCGTGCCCGGCCGGCTGCAACGGCCCGAACACGTTGAAGAACCGGAACGCCAGCGCGGGCAGCCCGAACGACTCCTGGTAGGCGAGGGCGTAGCCCTCGGTGGCGAGCTTGCTGGCGCCGTACGGGCTCAGCGGGACGGTGGCGAGGTCCTCGTGCTTGGGCAGCGTGGGGTTCGCTCCGTAGACGGACGAGGACGACGCCACGATCACGTGCACGTTCCCGGCGCGCCGCGCCGCCTCCAGCACCTCCACGGTGCCGGTCGCGTTGACGAGGTGCGACGCCATCGGATCGGCGATCGAGCGCGGCACCGACGGCCGCGCCGCGAGGTGGACGATCGCGGTCGCGTCGCGCATCACCTGGTCGAGCGCGTCGGCATCGAGGATGGTCCCCTCCACCAACGTGACGTCGAGGTCGCGCAGGTTGTCGCGGTCACCGGAAGAGAGGTCGTCGAACGCGACGACGGTCTCACCGGCCCGGCTCAGGCGACGGCAGAGGTTCGCGCCGATGAAACCCGCGCCTCCCGTCACGACGATGCTCACGGCCGCCAAGGCTACCGACCGTTCCCGTGCGTCCCGCGCTCCGAGCACGCCTCCGCTACGTTCCTTCCATTCGGGTCACTCCGCTCCGGCGTCCCGCGCTCCGAGCACGCCTCCGCTACGTTCCTTCCATTCGGGTCACTCCGCTCCGGCGTCCCGCGCTCCGAGCACGCCTCCGCTACGTTCCTGACCGTGCCCCGGCTCTTCCTGTCTCCGCCCGACGTCGGTGCGCGTGAGCGGGCGCGGCTGCTCGAGGCGTTCGACTCCAACTGGATCGCGCCGCTCGGACCCGACGTCGACGCGTTCGAGCAGGAGTTCGCGGCCTTCGTCGGTGCGCGGGCCGCCGCCGCGCTCTCGAGCGGCACCGCGGCGCTGCACCTCGCGTTGGTGCTGCTCGGTGTGGGCCCGGGCGACGACGTGCTGGTGCCGTCGCTCACGTTCGTGGCGTCGGCGAACGCGGTTGCCTACGTGGGCGCGCGGCCGGTGTTCCTCGACAGCGACCGGGCCACCTGGAACGTCGATCCCGGATTGGTGGAGGAGGAGCTGGCTGCCCGCTTCCACGCCGGACGCGAGCAGCCGGCCGCGCTCATCGGCGTCGACCTCTACGGGCAGTGCGCCGACTGGGACCCGATCCTCGCGTCGTGCGCGGCATACGGCGTGCCGGTGATCGAGGACGCGGCCGAGGCGCTGGGGGCGACGTACCGCGGCCGGCCCGCAGGCTCGTTCGGTGCGCTGAACGTGTTCTCGTTCAACGGCAACAAGATCATCACCACGAGCGGCGGCGGAATGTTGACGGCCGACGACCCGGCGGCGATCGAACGGGTGCGTCACCTGAGCACGCAGGCGCGCGAACCGGCGCCGCACTACGAGCACACCGAGATCGGGTTCAACTACCGGATGAGCAACCTGCTGGCCGCGGTCGGTCGGGCGCAGCTCGAAGGCCTCCCGGCCAAGGTGAGACGCCGGCGCGAGATCAAGGCGCGCTACCGCGAGGCCTTCGCCGGCGTCGACGGGATCGGGTTCATGCCCGACGCCGCCACGGGCCAACCCACGAACTGGCTCACCGTCGTCACCGTCGCCGATCCCACCGCCGTCCGCCTCCACCTCGAGTCGCTCGACATCGAGGCCCGGCCGGCGTGGAAACCCATGCACCTGCAGCCGCTGTTCGCCGACTGCGAGCGGCGCGGCGGCGCGGTGGCCGAGGAGATCTTCCGCACCGGGCTCTGTCTCCCGAGCGGCTCGGTCATGACCGACGCCGACGTCGACCGCGTCGTCGCGGGTGTCCTTCAGGTGGTGGACGCGGCGTAGCGGCGGCGGTTGAGCGCGCGCCGCAGGGTGTCCTCGAGGCCGAGGCCGCCGGCGACCTTGCGGCGGAACCAGCGGGTGCCGTCGCTCACCTGGATGGGGGAGCGCGCCAACCGGTACGGGTCGGTGGCGCCGTACCGGTTCCCGTGCGTGCCCGCGACCGCGGCGGAGTCGAAGCGGGCGCGCACCGCGGCGTGGGCGGCCGGCGAGCCCATCACCGCCTTCGGGTAGGCGAAGTGCCGGGCCGGGACGCCCAACCGCTCGCCGATGAGGTCGATCGACCGGTCGAGCTCGCCCTCGATCTGTCCGACCGGCAACCGGTCGAGCAACGCGTGGGCGTGGGTGTGCGACCCGACGTCGACCAGCCCGGTGCTCACGGCGTCGCGCAGTGCGGGCCAGGTGATCGGTGCCCCGGCGTCGGGGAAGGCGATCTCGCGTTCGACGAAGTCGGTGGCGACGTAGAGCGTGACCGGCACCCGGTGCTCGACCAGCACCGGCAGCGCGACCTCGGCGAAGTCGGCGGTGCCGTCGTCGAAGGTGACCGCCACCATCGGCTCCCGCGGCGCGTCCGCATCGGCGAGGCGGGCCAGCCCGTCGGTGAGGGTCACGACGGTCGTCTCGGTGGCGAGGAACGCCATCTGCTCGGTGAAGAGCGACCGGGGAAGGTCGACCTCGACCGGCGTCCGGCGCCCGACCCGGTGGTAGATGAGGACCACCAACCCGGGCGCGGGCGGGCGCACGGTGTCGACCACCGCCGACGTGACCTTCAGCGTCGTCCGGGCGGCGCTCATCGGGGTGAGGCTAGGGCGGGGGTCCGCTCGGGCGTGACAGCGAGCGCGTCTGGTCGTCCTTTCCATCGCGAGGGAGACGTCGAGCCGCGTCGCGGCCCGACGGCGTCGCCGGCCCGCTCGGCCGGACTGCGGGGACGGCCAGTGGACATCGCGGAGCAACCGGCGGTCGGAGCGGCGTCCCGGATGGTCACCCGCGCCCGCGCCGTCGCGCGGCACCACGATCGGGTGCGCGCGTCGTGAGCCTGACGCTCCCGCTCGAGTCCCCGGCGAGCGAGCTCGACCAGGTGGGACTCCCGCGGACCTCCCGACGCGCCGCGTGGTTCGCGTGCGCGCTGCTCGTCGCCGCCCTGCTCGTGGTGGGTGCGGCAGTGGTGCTCGATGGCCGGTGGCCGGCACCCGGCCCGGTCCTGCTGCTGGCCGTCCCGCTGGCGCTGTGTTCGAACCGGTTCGTGGTGTTCCCCGACGAGACCGGTGCCACGGACGCCGCGGTGATCTTCGCCGCCATGGTGGGCTTCCACGACGGCGCACCCTGGGTGGGCCCGCTGGTCGTCGCACTGCTGGCCGGACCGCTCGACGCCGAGCACTGGAGCGCGCGGGCGTTCGCGCGCATGGCCTACAACTCGGGACGAACCACCCTCGTCACCGCGGCCGCGCTCGTCGCCTTCGGCATCGCGACCGGCGCGCTCGGTGGGTCCGCGCCCGCACTGCTCGGTGCCGCGGCGGTCGCCGTGGTGCTGTACGTGCTCGCGGAGTCGGTGCTCGGCACGACCCTCGGTGCCCTGCTCGGCGAACGACCCGCGGCCGCCCTCCGTCATCACCTCCCCCTCGATGCGATCGCGATCCCGTTCGCGCTCCTCGGCGCGGGTGCCGGGCTCGCCGCACTCGACGTCGCCTGGTGGAGCGCGGGCCTGCTGCTCCTGCCCGCGCTGCTGCTCCCGGTGCTGCTGCTGGTCCGGGTCCGTCGTCGCGTCCGGCCCGCGCCGGCGCGAGTGGTCGGCGGGCTGTTGACCCTCGGTGCCGTCCTCGTCGCGCTGACGTTCGTCCTTCCCGGCTCGGAGGCATGGGGGAGGACGCTCGGCCTGCTGGCGGTGGTGTGCTTCGTCGGCGCCGAATGCCGGGTGGCCGTGTGGCCGGTGCCACCGGCGGCCGGGCTCGTGGTGGTCCCGGCCGCGATGCTCGTGATCCCCGGGCCGGCGACGGTCGTCGTCGTCCTGGCCGTACCCGTCGCCGCCGGGCTCCTGATGCTCGCGACCTCGCCCCGGACGAGCGTGCTCTGGTCGTTGCCGTTCCTCGCCGGGGCGGCCTGTGCCGCGGGCGTCTGGGCGACGGTCGGGCGCGTCGGTGCCCTCGGCTTCTGTGTCGGCGTTCCGTTGGGCATCGCGATCGCCGGAGCATGGGGGCCGGCGCCGTGGACGAGCCGGGTGCTGATCCCGCGGGTGTCGCCCCGGTTCCACACCCACCGGCGGGCCGCGCTCCTGCTCGCCGCGTTGGGCGCGGTCGGTGCCGCAGGGTTCGCGGTCGGCGCCGCCGGCAACACCCGGACGGGATGGGCCCTCACTTCCGCCGCACTGCTGGAGACGGTGGTGGCGATGGCGGCCCTGGCGGTGCGCTTCTGGCGGTTCGCGCCGCGACGGCGGACGGTCGACGTGCTGGTGCTCGCGACCAGCGCGTTCCTGTCCGCGACCGTGTACCTCGCGCTCGCGCTCGACGGCGCCATCGGGTCGGTGCCGCTCGCGATGCTGCTCGTCGCCGCGGCGTCGTTCGTCGCGTGGCCGTTGGCGCCCGATCGGGCGCCGGCCGCGCGCCGCGTGTCAGAAGAGCTCGACGTCGCCCATCGACAGTGACCAGCGGTCGAGCGTCGGGAGCTCGGTCCCCGTGACGTCCCGAACCGTCACGATCGGACCGCTGCGCGGGGTCGGGAGCCATCCCCGCGCCGCGCGTCGCCGGTCGATGCGCAGGAGGTAGTCCGCTCGGGTCGCGGAGGCGATCCGTCGCATCACGCCGTGCTCGAGTGACCGCCCACTCTCGGGGAGCAGCACGTCGCAGATCGTCGCCTCGGTCGCCGGCCCGCGCCGGCGGAGGTGGAACACGGCAACGCCGTCCTCGACGGCCGAGCCCGCGAGGACCACGCGGTAGCGAAGCGGCGCGAACCCGTACCGCCAGCGCAGGTAGTCACCCGAGCGGTCGGTGGCCAGGTCACGCGGGTCGGCGAGTTGTTCGAGCAGACGCGCCGTCGCGCCGGCGTCACCGAACACGTCCGCCGGTTCCTCGCCCACGGACGACTCGAGTGGTCTCAGGTCGGCCGGAGCCCGGGCGCGCAGCAGGGCGGGCAGCGACTCGATTCCGGTCGGCATCACCCGCACCGGCGCTCGCCCGATGACCTGCCACCCGATCTTCAGGTAGCCGGGGAGGCTCTTGTCGTTCGGCGTGTTGAACACGAACTCGACGCCGAGGCCGGGCAGCGCCTCGAGCGCGTGGAGCGTGAGCCGTCGGAAGATGCCGGCACCCTGGAAGTCCGGGTCGGTGGCGGTGTCGACCGCGCGCGCCGTGTGCCTCGTCCGGCCGTCGGCCTCGGTGAACCGCCAGCGGAGGAACGTGCGCAAGCCGGCGAGCCGGCCGTCGACCGAGGCCACCCACATCGGCGACCGCCCGAACGGGCTCTCCAGGTGCTTCCAGCGGAAGAACGCCTCGTCGTCGAGTCCGTCCCACTGCAGGGTGCGTCGTGCCAGCTCCAGCACCGCGGGGATGTCGTCGTCGGTCGCGGTGCGGATCTCGACCTCGTCGTTCGGCTCGTTCAAGCCACGTCCCACGCCTCGAGCCACGACTGGAACATCAGCACATCCCAGAGGTGGTACTCCCAGTCGCGGCGACCCGACCGGTGCTCCTCCCACATCCGGGTGACGGGCTCGGCGCGCAGGTACCCCTGCCGGTGCAGGACGGCGGGGGAGAGCAGGTCGTCCGCCCACGGGCGCAGCGGTCCGCGCAGCCATGCACCGAGTGGCACGCCGAAGCCCGACTTCGGTCCCGACACGAGCTTGCCGGGCACGTGGCGTTCGAGCACGCGGCGGAGGAGCCACTTGCTCTCGCCGTTCCGGATCTTCATCGACTCGGGCAAGCCGGCGACCAGCTCGATCAGCCGGTGGTCGAGGAACGGGATGCGGCCCTCGAGGCTCACGCTCATGGTCGTCCGGTCGAGCTTCACCAGGATGTCGTCAGGGAGGAACGTCGTGGTGTCGAGCGCCATCATGCGGTGCACGATCTCGTCCCCGTCCCACGCGTCGCCGTCGTCGCGCTCGTCGTCGGTGCCATCGATGACGAGCGCGCTCGGGTCGTCCCAGTGCGCGGCCAGCCGGCGGTACATCGCCTCCGGCGAGTCGAGCGTCGCGATCCGTGAGAGCTTCGCCACCTTGGTGGACGGGATGCGCGGCCGCACGCTCGTGGGCAGCGGGGCGACGAGCCCGTCCCAGACCGAGGGTGGCACCCGCAGGAGCACGCTGGCGACCGCGGCACGCGAGCCGGCCGGGACCCGTGCCAGCCAGTGCGCGAGCCTGGGCACCCAGCGATAGCGCTGGTACCCGCCGAACACCTCGTCACCGCCGTCGCCCGACAGGGTCACGGTGACGTCGCGCCGGGCGAGCTCGGCCATGAGCAGCGTCGGGATCTGCGACGAGTCGGCGAAGGGCTCGTCGAAGATCCGGGCGAGGCGTGGGATCACCGCGAGCGCTTCGTCAGCCGTGACCGTGAGCTCGGTGTGGTCGGTGCCGAGCCGGGTCGCGATCTCGGCGGCGCGATCCGCCTCGTCGTAGGTGGCCGACGGGCTCCCGATGGTGAAGGTGCGCACGGCATCGGTGCTGTGCCGCTGCATGAGGGCCACGACGACCGAGGAGTCGAGCCCGCCCGAGAGGAACGCGCCCAGCGGGACGTCGGAACGCAGGCGCATCCGCGTCGCGTCCAGCAGCAGCTCGTCGACCGCGTCGATCGCGTCGTCATCCGATACCGGAGCGCTCCGTGAGTCGTCGGTGTACGCGTCGAAGGCGGACCAGTACGGAACCGGGACCGCAGCGCGAGCGCGGTCGCGGGCGCGATCGGCCTCGATGGTGAGGACCGAGCCCGGCGGCAGCTTCCGTACACCTTCGTAGATCGAGCGCGGGCCGGGGACGCAGTTCGCGCGGAAGTAGGCCGCGAGCGCGTCACGGTCGACCGAGCCGCGGAAGGCGGGGTGGGCGCGCAATGACTTGAGCTCGGAGGCGAAGAGCAGGGTGTCGCCCATCCACCCGTAGTACAGGGGCTTCTCGCCCAGACGATCGCGAACCAGGTGCAGCCGCCGCTCGCGTCGGTCCCACAGCGCGAAGGCGAACATGCCGTTCGATCGTTCGAGCGCGCGATCGAGGCCCCAGGCGTCGATCGCTTCGAGCAGGACCTCGGTGTCGCAGTGGCCGCGCAGGTGCTGCCCTGACGCCGTGAGCTCGTGCGCGAGGTCGACTGCGTTGTAGATCTCGCCGTTGTACGAGATCACGTAGCGTCCCGAGGCCGAGTGCATCGGCTGCGCGCCCGCATCGGTGAGGTCGATGATGGAGAGCCGACGGTGCCCGAGCGCGATGCCGGCATCGGCGTCGACCCAGGACCCGGACGCGTCCGGACCCCGATGCACGAGCGTCGTGGTCATCGCAGCGCACGCTCTCGAACGCGCCGTCCGGTGCGTTCCGGTGGAGGAGATCGAGGTAGCCGGCTACGCCACACATCGCGCGTTCCTGACCCGAGCGGAGCGCTAGCGAGCCGAGCGAGGCACGAAAACTCGCCGTTTTCGGAGACTCGGTGCCAGCGCGCCCGAGAACTCTTCCGAGCTGACAGCCCAGGCCAAGCTCGCGTCATCCGAGCGCTTCGATGAGCCCGCGAAGGTCTGTGCGCACCGCGAGACAGTTCGGTCCTCGGTAGTCCTCGAGCGAGCGGTCATATCCGGTGAACTCAACTCGGCGTGGCCGAATTTTCCCGATCGTGTAGTGGTCGCCGAGCAGTGCGTAGAAGTCAGCGAGGAGGGTCCGACTGAACTGGCTGAGGTCGTTGTACTCGAACTGCACCATCGTCGATCGCGCCTCGCTCGAAGGCGTTCCGGAATCCTCGCAGAACATCGATGTCAGCGCCCTCGGTGTCGACCTTCAGGAAGTCGATCGACTCGATCCCGTGTTCCGTCATATATTCGTCACCGACGACGATCGGCGCCGTGAGCGTCGTCAGTTCGCGATGTCCGGGTGGGGCCACGGTGGTGTTCAGTAAGGAGTTGTTCGGATCCAGGTACACGGTGCGCGGTGCCCGCGCTGCTCCCGAGCCCGACCGCGTTGACGTTCACCGATGGCGCGTGTTCGAAGCGCCGCGCGAGAGCCGTCGCAGTCGCGGGAACGATCTCGAAACAGTGGACCTGAGCGCTCGGCTGCGCGTCGAGCAGCATCGCCGTCCATGTGCCCTTATTTGCACCGACATCGAATGCCGTGACCACACGGTTCGGCGGCAGCGAGTCGAGCACGCGCTGTTCGCCGTTCGACGTGTGCACGTAGTCGTTGTTTCCGTATGCCCCGAGAAAGGATCTCGCGGCATTGGCCGCGAGCGTGATGCCCCAGTGATCTCGGCGCGCGGCGATTCCTCGGTAGATCCGCGATTTCATTCTCCGCACTGTCAGCCCCGACATCGGTCCGCTCGGCGCGCTTTGGTGCTCGTGCTGCATCTCGTCGTGACGGCTCGACGTTGCCTGACCACTGAATACCTCATCCCCCGTGCCGATTGGCGAAAAGCGCGTCACACCAACCAGCCATCTTGCCTTGCCAGATGAAGTCGTAGAAGCCCACCAAGCCGAAACCGTGGTCGACGAGGAACCGATACTCGTCGTCGAATCGCGCTTGGCCCACGTAGAGTCCCGAAAAGTTGACCTCCATGTAGATCAGCCGAATGCGGTCCTCCTGGAAAAGATTCGCGCCGCCCTTGAGAACCTCGAGGTCGAAGCCTTGCGTGTCCGTCTTGAGGAGGTCGATGTGATCGACGCTCCGATCGGCGCAAAACTCGTCGAGGGTCGTCACCTCCACAGGTGTCTCTCGCACCACCGTGCCCCAGGCGGCGGTGTCCGGTTGAAGAAAAGACGTCATGACGGTCTGCTCGTTCTCGATGAGCAACTGGGTGCCCGAATTCGATCCCATTCCGGCATTGACGAGATGGACCTCCGACATCCCTCGCGTGTTGGTCTCGAGCTCGCGAAAGGTGTCCGGCGCAGGTTCGAAGGCGTACAGCTCACAGCCAGGCAACACTCGCCGAAACCGCCTGACCGACTGCCCCGTGTTTGCGCCGACGTCGAAGACAACGGGGTGGACCACGCCGGCGAGCAACACAGGGAGGTCTCGGTCGGCATCTCTACCGAAATTGTGCAGCGATGAGACCTCCAGGCCGAACGTGTGGGTCACCCGCTTGGCAACGCGTCTCAGCGATGACATCTGTCTGTCCCTTTCGTCCGACATCAAGGGGCCCTCTGGCTGACCGCCCTCCCAGGCCTCGGTTCCATGGGCTCTCAGTGGGGTAACGCGAGCCAGTTCCAGAGATTTCCTCGTTGGAATGTCTCGTCCATTCGTGCCAGCGAATAGGGGCCATCGCCATCGATGTCGAACACGTCGTAACCGCAGCCGACGAGCAGCGGGTGAATCTGAGCTGGCCGAGTCGAGCCTGCACCAGCTCCGCCATGTTCAAGAATGATGACCGGGCGGGACGCGTGAAGCGTCTCGACCGCCCCACGAAGGACGTTCGCCTCGGCACCTTCCACGTCGATTTTGATGAGGTCGGGTCGGTAGCCCGTTGGAAGGGTGTCATCGAGACGCGCCGTCTGCACGGTCATCGATTCGGTGCGAAGCGAGGAAAGCGCGTGGGAATGCCCGTCGAGGCTACTGAAGGCGTCGTTGTCGATGGCGCGGAGGAATGCGCCTGTGCCCGCCTCGTCAGTGAGCGCGATCTCATGCACTTCGACATCGGGGAAGTTGGAGCGGAGGCTGGCCGCCTTTTTTGGAAGGGGCTCAAAGGCGATGTGGCGACCATCGGGCGCGTGTTGCTGTATTCGTCGCAAGATCGTTCCAGCGTTCGCGCCGATGTCGATGGCGTTGCTGGAACGGCCCAATACCGTTGTAATCACAACGGCGATTGCACGCTCGTCCTGCTGATTGCGGTCCCACCAGGGTGGACGCATCGCGTGTTTCCGCTCTTCGAGGTAAGCGCGCCCGAGGGCGCTCCGTCCCATGAGCGCTTTCACTTGCGTCTTGTAGTCCACCAGACGGGAGCGTAGATGCCCTCGGTCGAGTTCACGGACGGCAGGCTCAACGATCCCGAAGTCGCCCTGCTCGCTGGCCTTTCGCACTCCGGATCACGCACCTGGAGGACGACGTGGTGTCTCCCGAGATCGCGGCCGTCGCCGAGAAGCTCGGTGGGAACAGGCGAGCCATGTTCTTCGGGCCCGAGGTCGACGACCCGGAGTGTCGGGAACTCGCCGAGCAACAGCTGCGCGAAGTCCGCAAGATCCCGACCTAGACGGAAGCCGACAAGCGAGACCGTTGCAGTTCCGTCCGGATCGTCGCAGCGAGACGGTGGCGCGTAGCGAAATCCTCTCGCTACCGGGGACCGCGCTTGCGGTGCGCGCTGACCGAAGGAACGGCGTCAGACCTGGGCCGCGCACACGGCCGCGATCGCTGCGATTCGGTCTCGCGCGACGTGCGTGCTGTACTCCGAGCGGTAACGCTCAGTGGCGCAGCCCACCAGGGAATGGGCGAGTTCCCGGTTCGTGAGGATGGCTACACACGCATCCGCGAACTCCTGTGCGTCGTCTCGAATCAGGAGTTCGCGTCCGTCCTCGAGCTCGAGACCTCGTGCAGCTGCGCTCGACGCGACCACAGGGATACCGTAGGCAAAGGCTTCGAGCACTTTCATGTTGGTGCCGGCGACGACACGCAGCGGCGCCGCGACGAGGTCAGCGCGGCGTAGCTCGTCGGCGACGGCTGGGACGAACCCGGTGACCGTGACGCCGGGGAGCTCGCCGAGCCGCTCCACTCGAGGGGTTGGCTTGCCTACCAAGCGCACTTGCGCCTCCGGGATCCGGGCTCGGACGCGGGGCAGGATCCGGGTCGCCAACGCAATCGCCGCGTCGGCGTTCGGTGCATACGGAAAGAACCCGGTGAACAGGATGGTCGGAGATGTCGGTTCGGAGTTCACCGTGGCACGCGCCGGAGGCTCTGGATACGCATTGGGCACGATCACGATCGAAGGATCGCCGACCCGGTCCCGATCGACACGACTACAGATCGTCGTGACGGTCGATTCCCTGCAGATCGTGCGGTACAGCCGGTGCCACCTTCGTCGATCCACTCGCGCGATCGCCCGCCGCATTGCACCGAGCATGCGCACACGACGTGTTTGGATTTCCAGCCCGTCACCCAGGAGCTCGACGTCCAGGTCCACATATTGCGAAAGATCGGTCACCACGACGCCATCGTGCACACAGCCGAGCACGAGAAATGCACGCGGACTGGCACACCACACGATGTCGTACGACCAGCGAAGCTGCTCGAGGATCGAATCGCGTTCGCGCTCGTAGTCGCCGAAAAACAGGCTGCGGGGCAGGCTGCGTTGTCCAAGCCAGCGTACGTAGCCGAGCAATGAGGTCCGCCTCGGAACGCGTGGTCGTCGTTCGTAGTGTCGTACGCGATCCTTGAAGAAGGACTGCACCGCGGGCGCCGCGGCATGCAGGTCCCCGCCGCCGAACGCAACGACGTCGACGGACCCGGCGGTTGCCAGCCCATCGATCGTGGTACGTAGCCGCGTCCCGAGTCCGGTTTCTCCGGTCGGGTCGTTGCACGCGATGACCAGGAACTGACGCGGCTGGGTGGCTCCGATCGCGGATGCGTTCGTGAGTGCCCGACCGGGATTCATCAGAAGGCTGGGTCCGCGAGCGTGTCCGCGACGGCTTTCCATCCGGCCGAGCATCGAGCTTCGAGTGCACGGAGAGGTCGAGCGCACTCCGAGCACGGCGCTTGGATGCGGCCAAGCGGAGAGATCGTACGTTTGGCAACGCGTCTCGAGCGACGACATCGGCCTGTCCCTTTCCCTTCGACATCGGGGGACCATCTGGCCGACCGCGGACCGTGTCCTCCTTCGAGCACGCCGCCATGTCCAGACGCCAGCTCGAAGTTGCGAAGTCTAAGGAAAGAAGGTGCGCTCCTTGACCGAGCCGACGAGTCGCCCAGATCTCCGTCCGGCCTGGTGTAGCCAGCGCTCTCGTATCTCGACCGACCCGAGACCCGGAAGGCGCGCGACCAGCCCCGCATAGGTTCGGGTGAGGTTCCGGGCCGGGGGTCGCGCTGCGCCCCGGTCGCGGTAACGGCGGAACAGGTAGACATCGCACTTGCCGTAGCGATAGTTCTGCACGAACAGATCCCGAGCGGTCGCTCGTGCTCGCTTATGAACGATGGCGCTGGGCGTGTAGCCGAACGAGTACCCCGCAAGTTGCACGAGCCAGGAGAACTCCACGTCTTCAGCGACCGCGTTCTCTTCGTTGAAGCCACCCACCGCCTCGCAGGCGTCACGGCGCACGCCGCAATTCGCAGTCTGTGCGTACGGTAACCAACCCAGCAGTGTGTCCGCGGCCTGGGCGACCTGCACACCGGTGTTCGGCTTGTCCTTGAAGTGGAGAATCGCCCCGCCCGAAAGAGCGACGTGCTCGAGCGCAGTGGCGTGCGCGGTGAGCCATCCAGGGCCGACGACGTCATCGCCGTCGCAGAAAAGGATGACATCCCCACTCGAGGCCTCGATCGCGATGTTGCGAGCGGCCGCTCCCCCGCGTCGCGCCGAAGCATCAACGAGCTGGAGCGGCAGACAGTCGGACCAGGCTTCCACAACGCGCGGCGTGCCGTCGGTGGAGCCGTTGTCCGCGACGAGAACCTCCCAGTCGCCCAGGTACTCCTGCGCCGCGAGCGCGGCGAGCTGGTCGGCGATGTGCGCGGCCTCGTTGAACGCCGGCATCACGACGCTGAGCTTCATGGTCGATCGTCAGTCGCCGTGCCCACTCCGGCAGAAGTGTACGAGCGTCAGCGGTGATCGCGACACCGGAATGCAGTCATCTCGCAGGACCGAGCGCGCGGAGGTATCGACCTTCGATCCAGATCGGTGCACTGCGCCGTACGATACAGATGTGATGAGCCCACTCGAACGGCGCCCTGATCGACCGATCAGAGGCTGAGATGGATGCCGCATCTGGTTCGCTCGAAGCATCCTTGGTGACGGCGCTCGTGCTGACGCACGACGTGCCCGAATCACTCGAGCGTTGCCTGGCCGGAATCGAAGCCCAGACTCGGCGCCCTGATTCTGTGGTGGTCGTTGACAACGCGAGCCCCGTCCCGGCCGTCCTCTCGTACGTCACGGCTCGCGGCCTCCGTACTTCGTCTCGGCACGAACACCGGACCGGCCGGCGGTCATGCCGCGGGCCTGCGAGCGTTCCTCGATTCGCCCGCGACGTTCGTGTGGATCATGGACGACGACTGCGTGGCGGAGCCGCAGTGCCTGGAGGAGCTCCTGGGCGCGGTCACGCGGAACCCGCCCTCTAGCATCTTCCTTCCGTTGTGGATCGATGC
Source organism: uncultured Actinomycetes bacterium (assembly GCA_963809795.1). Lineage (GTDB taxonomy): Bacteria > Actinomycetota > Acidimicrobiia > IMCC26256 > DASPTH01 > DASUAS01. Next base: position 74,800 of record CAWELN010000013.1, on the reverse strand, counting down.
GGTGAGCCGCGACGCCGTGTACCGACCCGCATGGTGCGGAGTGCTGCTCCCGCGGCGGGTGGTCGAGGGTGTCGGGCTGCCGCGAGAGGACTTCGTGTGGTGGGCGGAGGACACCGAGTACCTGACGGCGAGGATGGCGGCGAACGGTGTCGAGGTGCGCCGTTGTGAGCTGGCGGTGGTCGAGCACCAACGTGTGCGGGGCCTCCAGCCCCGCCCGCCGTGGAAGACCTACTACGAGGTTCGGAACACGGTGTACTTCCGATCGAGGGTGCAGAACGGCAACGTTCGCGTCCGAATTTGGCGTGCGACCAAGGTTCTGGTGAAGTTGCTCGCAACGGCGGTCACCGGTAGCTCGCACGACCGCGGAACGCAGCTGATCGCGTATACCCGTGGACTCGGTGACGGCGTGCTCGGACGCCTCGGGCTTCGGTACCCACTTCCGTGACCTTGGGCGAGGTCACGGGTCGGCCTCTCTTCAGCGTGATCATTCCCACTCGTGACCGTCCGCAGTTCGTCCGGGAGGCCGTGGGCTCGGTGCTCGCGGAGTCGGTGAGCGACTTCGAAGTGATCGTCGTCAACGACGGTGGATCGGCCGTGACGGGCTTGGGGAACGATCCGAGGATCCGAATCGTCGAGCTGCCCATCGGTGGTGGGCCCGCCTCGGCCCGCAACGAGGGTCTCGAGCGCGCGGTCGGTGAGTACGTCGCGTTCCTCGACGACGACGACGTGTGGTTGCCCGGTCGGCTGGAGCTGGCCGTACATGGTCTCCGTTCGCGCCGGTCGCATGCTGTCTCAACGGATGGTTGGACGACCCTGCACCTGCACCAAGTGGTCCGCCAAGCGCCTGGAGCAGGTCGATCACCCCTTGTGCCTCGGATGTGTCGCGGTACGCCGGGACGTCGCGCCGTGGTTCGACCCGCAGTACCTGGCGTGCGAGGACGTGGAGTGGTGGATCCGCCTCAGCGAGTCGCAGCCGGTGACGATTGTGCCCGACATCGGGTATCTCCTTCGGTCGCACGATGCCGAGCGTGGCATTCATGGTCGGGGAGAGTCGGCTGCGATTCAGTCGCCGCCTGCTGGTCGACCACGAGGGCTACTACCGCACGCACCGGCGCGCCCGTGCTTATCGCCTCAAGCGCATCGGCTTGCGCGAGCTGGCTCGAGGTGACCGACCCGCCGCCCGAACGGCGTTCCGGCAGTCGTTGCGCGCGAGTCCCAGTGCTCGTACCGTGTGGCATCTGATCCGCGCTGGCGGACCCTCGGTCGCGATGACGGACGCAGTCGAACTCGTCCACTTCGGTGCGTTCTCGGGAATCGCGACCCAGGTCCGGCATGCCCTCGCCGCCCGGGTCCAGGTCCGCGACTTCGACGCGCAGAGAATGGCGCGGTCGAAGGTGATGCCATACGTCCGCATCCGCGCGGAGATGGAAAGCGCCCGGCACGGCCACAGTTGGTTGAAGTCGAAGGCGTGGTCGGTCGGTCTGCAGCGACGGCTGGAACGCGCGGGAGCCTGCTCCGGACGCTCGCCGGTGGTCGTCCTCGGTACCCTCCCAGCGCTCGTGCTCGAGCCCGTGTGTCCGCTACGTGGTCTACACCGATCGCGTCGCGGCGGAGACGTTGGATGCGACGCCGCCATATCGTCAGAAGGCGACGCCAGGTTGGCTCGAACGGGAAGCGCAGTTCCTGCGGCAGGCGAAGGCCATCCTCACGTTCGGACCGTCGACTGCACGCACGCTCGAGGAGCGGTACGCCGTGCCGGCGAGTCGCATCGAAGTGGTCGGCTCGGGCCCCAACATGTTGCTGAGTCCGCCCGGGGAGGCGCGACCGCTCCGTCGTCTCCTCTTCTGCGGTGTCGACTGGAGCCGGAAGGGAGGGCCCGAGGCGCTCGCAGCATTCGAACGGGTACGGGGCGACCACCCGGAGTTGGAGCTCTGGATCGTCGGTGTGACCCTGCCGCAGACGCTGCCCGAAGGTGTGCGATGCCTTGGGCGGGTTCCGCACGCACGGATGGACGACGTCCTGAGCCAGGCCGATGCGCTGCTGCTTCCCACCAAGGACGAGCCGTTTGGGGTCATCTTCGTCGAGGCCATCCTCAAGGGCCTACCCGTGGTCGCGACCGACATCGGCAACATCGCGTGGATCACCGGCGATGCCGGACTTCTCGCGTCTCCGGATGATCAGGGCGCGCTGGAACGGTCACTCCGAGAGCTCTACGCGGCGCTACGGCCAATACCGGGAACGAGCGCTGGCGCGGCGGCTCGAGCTCGAACCGTTCATGCGCTACGACGTCGTGGCCGAGCGAATGCTGGCGGCGTTCTAGCGCAGTCCAGCGACGTGCAGCGTCTCGGCGTAGAAGTCGCTCGACCGCTCGAGGTCGTCGGGCCGGCCGAACGCCTCGACCCTGCCCTTGCGCAGGACGAGGATCTGGTCGCACGCGCTCGAGTGTCGACAACCGGTGCGCGATGACGAGGACGGTCTTCGCTGGAACCAGCTCGGAAAGAGTTGTGCGGATCAGCAGCTCCGAGTGCACGTCGAGCGCGCTCGTCGGTTCGTCGAGGATCACGATGCTGGGATCACGCAGGAGCGCGCGCGCGATGCACAGTCGCTGGCCCTGCCCACCCGAGAGCTGGGTGGCGCGCTCACCAACCGACGTGTCGTATTGGTTGGGCCAACTCGACGATGTCGTGATGGATGTGGGCAAGCTTTGCAGCACGCTCCACTTCCTCATCGGAAGCACTGCGCAAGAACCGAATGTTGTCGGCCACCGTGCCCGGAATTAGGCGTGCCTCTTGGGGTACGAACGCGATCTCCCCGTACCAGCTTGCGAGGCTGAAGTCACCGATGCTGCGGTCGTTTGCGCAGATCTCGCCGGTCGCTGGCTGCCGAAGCCGGAGGAGGAGTTGGACGAGAGTCGACTTTCCGGCACCTGATGGACCGATGATCCCGAGCATCGTGCCGGCCTCGATGCGGAACGAGACATCCTCGAGCACAGGCTCGTCGACGTACGCGAAGGACACGCTCCGGAACTCGAGCGAATCACAGTGTGAGAAGGTGCCTCCCTTGGAGTTCACCGCGGCAGATCGGTAGCGATCCAGCTGCGCATAGAACTGCTCGACATACGGAAGACCGACGATCACGCCCTGATAGGACGTCTGCACCGACTGTCCGTAGCTCAGGGACCGCAGCATGATGAGGACCACCGCACCCAGTGCGCTCACGTTGCTCACATCGATGCTCTGCACCAATGCCAGGATGCCCAGGATCAGCAGCAGAGCGACGCCCTGGTAGGTGGCGGGCAGCATCCCCGCGAGCACCTGAGTCTTGAAGAACGACCGTTGGTGTTCGTCGATCGCCGATCCGATCTGCGACTGTGCCTGATCGTCAACACCGAACACCCGGATCTCGCGCGTGATCTCCGAAAGCTCGCTGATCGACGCCGCGAACTCGGCGTTGGCAGCCGCCGTCACCGACGAACGTCGACGGATGCGATTCCGGAGAGGGCGGAACGCCAGCGCTAACGCGACGACGATGAATGCTGCCGCAAGTGTCGCCCAGACATTGGCGAACAGCGCTGCAGCGAGTAACGCGATCAACGTCGCGGCATTGACGAGGAGCGTCAGGGCGGCGGTCAACACGTTCGCAGCCTGGGTGACCTGTGTGGTCGTCATCTCTTGCAGGTGTCCCCGTCGCTCTTCTGCTTGGAGCGCCCAGGACGCACCCAGGAACAATCTGACTGCGTCCAGTCGGCCCTCACCGACAGCCCGGGTCGCGATCTTGGTCGACTCCCACACCGCGACCGCCTGGAGCGCAACGCGAGCAACCGCGAGACCCACTGCTATTGCGACGAGCTCCGATGCGGACATGTGGATGTTGATCGAGGAGATCTCGAATGTGATCGCCGTGTCGCTCGATGCAATGGCGAAGGCGAGCTTTGCGATGACGGCGAGTACCAGTGCTTCAGCGATTCCGCCTAGGAACGAGGCCACTGCGACGAGGACAAGCCGCCGCCGTTGCCCCGTGATCAAGCGACGGAGCACGCTTCGGTGCGACGACACCCCTTGCGATTTCAGCGAGGGTCTCCGGAGTTCGTGCACAACGACTCACTGTCGTGGGTTCGCACTACCTCTCGGCTCCATCTTGTCGCTCAGAGCGGTGTCGGCGTTCGCCGGCTGAGCGAACCGTCGAGACACACCGATCGGCCGATCAGTCTACCAAGGCCACCCTCGCAGAGCCCGGGTTCCTGAGCGGTTCGCATCTCTGTCATCGTGAGCGGGTGATCGCTCGCTCGTAGAACGAGACCATGCGGCAAGCTGCCTCGGCGATCGTGAACCGATCCTGGAACGTCGTGAACGCGCGCTCGGCTCTCTGGGCTGTGGCATCGCGCTCGTGCAGACAATCGAGCATTGCGCGGGCGAAGCCGTCGACGTCGCCGACCGGGACCAGCAGGGCGCAGTCACCCGCGACCTCCCGGACCTGCGGGAGGTCGCTGGCGACCACCGGTGTCTCGAGCGCCATCGCCTCGATCACGCTGCCCGGCATGCCCTCGCGCCGGGACGGCAGGACGAACACGTCGGCGGCGCAGAGCAGGTCGGCGACGTTGCTGCGCTCGCCGAGCAGGGTGACGGACGAGCCGAGATCGAGGTCGTCGATCTGGTGCGATGAGCGCCGCGGTGGCCGAGCCCTCCCGACCGGCGACGTACAGCTGCGACGCGGGGTGCGCGGCGCGAACTCGCGCGAACGCGCTCACCAGGATGCCGAGTTCCTTCTGCGGATCCTGTCGTGCAACCGCGAGTACGACTGGGGTGTCGGGGGTGACCCCGAGCCGAGCACGGGCAGCGTCGCGGCGGTCGGGTGTCCTCCGCCCCAGCACGAGTGGGTCACGCCCGCGCGGGATCACGTCGATGCGCTCGCGGCGGGTACAGGAGCCGCCGCGACATGATCTCGGCGACCCGGTTCGAGACCGCATGCATCCGTATCGTCGCCCGCGCCGTGAGCGCGTCGAGCGCCTGAGCCGCCCGCAAGCGGCTGGAGCGGATCCCTGGCTCGGCGGCGTGGTCGGGCCCGTAGCGCCTCGTTCACCAGGCTCGACACGACCCGCGTCCGAGCGACCCGGGCCCCGGTGCGGCCGACGATATCGCTCTCGAAGAGCGTGGTGTGCACGAGGTCGGGTCGTCGGTACCGCACCAGGTCGGCGAACCGGCGGACCTGGCCGAGGCGGCGGCCCGCGCCCACGCAGAAGAGGGCGGCGCCGGCGGCCCGGATCTCGTCCTGCAGCCCGTCGGTGTCGACGAGGACCGCGACGTCGAGGGCGATACCCAGGTCCCGATAGTGCGGGGCCAGGGCGGCGAGGGACCGCTCCGCCCCGCCCGGCCGGAGCGTGTCGATCACGTAGAGGACGTGGAGCCTTCGCGAGGTCTTCAACGGTTGGCGTGCCCGTGATCGGCTAGGAAGTCGGACGGAACCGGCTCGAGGAGGGCGTGGCGATGCAGGCGTTGGTCACCGGGTGCGCTGGCTTCATCGGCTCCCGTCTCACCGACACCCTGCTCGCGCGGGGCGTGGCCGTCCGGGGCATCGACGCGTTCACCACCTACTACGACCCGGCGGTCAAGCACGCCAACGTCAGCGCGGCCCAGGAGTCTCCACGCTTCGAGCTCATCGACGGAGATCTCAACCAGCTCGACCTTCCTCTCGTGCTCGACGGTGTGGACGTCGTCTACCACCTCGCCGGGCAGCCGGGCGTGCGGGTGTCGTGGTCGGACGGTTTCTCACAGTACGTGACGCTCAACGTCCTCGCGACCCAGCGCCTGCTCGAAGCGACGCGCCAGCACCCGGTGCCGCGGCTGGTCTACGCGTCGAGCTCGTCGATCTACGGCAATGCCGTGCGATACCCGACCACCGAGGCCGACGTGCCCCACCCCCACTCTCCCTATGGCGTCACCAAGCTCGCGGCCGAGCACCTCTGCTCGCTCTACGCCGACAACTGGGGAGTACCGACGGTCTCCTTGCGCTACTTCAGCGTGTACGGGCCCCGCCAGCGCCCCGACATGGGCTTCTCCCGGTTCTTTGACGCGATCCAGTCCGGGCGGCCACTCCCTATCTACGGCACCGGTCGCCAGATCCGGGATTTCACCTTCGTGGGCGATGTGGTGGACGCGACGATCGCCGCCGGGACCGCTGGACGTCCCCGCCGGCACGGTGTGCAACGTCGCCGGAGGATCTTCGATCAGCGTCCTCGAGCTCATCCCTCTGCTGGAGGAGGTCACGAACCGCACGATCGCGCACCGAGCATCTTCCCGCGCAGCCCGGTGACGTCGATCGCACGGGGGGTTCGATCGAGAGGGCCCGTGAGCTGTTGGGGTGGGAGCCCACGGTCGACCTCGCGACCGGTCTGCGCGCGCAGCTCGACCACCTCCGCGCGGCGGGTTCCTGGGTGGACTGACCTTCAGCGCGCGACCAGGGATCGCAGCAGCTCGTCCCATCGTGCGGTGACGACGTCCATCTCGAAGTGGCGGAGCGCGTGCGCGCGCGCGGCAGCGCCGAGCCCAGCGTCCGACGCCAGACCACGATCGAGCCCGCGCGCCAGCGCGTCGGCGTCATCGGGTGGCACCAGAATCCCGGTGACGCCGTCCTCGACGATGTCGGCGACGTACCCGACGTCGGTGGCGACGATCGGCTAGCCCCCGCATCCCGGCCTCGATCGCGACCGCGGGGAGCCCTTCGGTCCGGCTCGGAAGGACCAGAACATCGGCCGCCGCGTACAGGTGGGACAGGTCGAGATGACTCCCGGTGAACCGGACGCGCCGTGTCACGCCGAGTCGAGCGGCCTGACGTTCGAGGGAGGCGAGCTCCGGGCCGTCGCCCGCCACGACCAGGAACGCATCCCCGACGTGCACGAGCGCGTCGATGGCAAGATCCACGCCCTTCTCGGAGCTGAGCGCCCCGACCGCGAGCACCAGCGTCGTGGAGCTCCCGATGCCGAGTCCGAGCCGCGCCGCCTGCCCGTTGTTCCGGAGAGGCGGGGAGATGTGATCCGCTCGACACGCCGGTGGGGATTACGGTCAGCTTCCGTGGCGGCACTCGGTACAGCTCGCGCAGTGCGGCGCCCGAGCGTTCGTTGAGCGCCACGATCCGTGACGCCCTGGCCAGGAAGGCGGCGGTGCGGAGGCGACGCAGGCGCGACGTCGCCCAGTGGTACGGGTCACCGATGTTGCGGTAGACGAACGGTCGCCCGCTGCCGCTGAGGGCCAGGGCACACGCCGGCAGCGTCGTCGACCCATGGGCGACGACGACATTCGAGCTCCGGGTGCGGCGGCGGAGTCGCTGCAGGGTGCGCAACGAGAGAGGAGCGTCGCCGAGGGACTCCAGGTCGAGTCCGCCGCTGCGACCGGGGGCGAGCGCGACCGTCTCGGAGCGCCAACCGAGCGCGGCGAGGCGCGCCGAGAGGTCGACCGCGAACGTCTCGGCACCCCGCCGATCGGTCGAGGCGACGATGTGCAGAATCGAACCGTTCGCCATGTTTCTGGGCCTTCTGCGTCGCCAGTTCACCGGGTGAGGACGCTATGCTGCCCCGCGGTGCCGTCGGCCCCTCCCACCCGCCGCGCGACCTTCGAACGACGAGGAACCTGCTTCCCGCTCGATGGACCTGCTCTCCTACTTTCGTGTGTTGCGGCGGCGATGGTTGGTCATCGTCGCGCTCGTCGTCGTGGGTGGCGCGCTGGGCGCGGCCTCGACGCAGCTTCAGGGGTCGAGCGCGAAGGCGCGCACCTTCTACAAGGCGACCAGCACGCTGCAGCTCGATACGTCGTCGAACGACTCGGGCAACCAGGCGTACACGAACGTCGACCAGATCGCCATCCTCGCCACCACCGGCGATGTGCCCGACGCGGTGGCCAAGCAGCTCGGCACGTCGGAGTCGGGCCGCCAGCTGGCAGAGCGGGTGGTCACCCTCACCAGCCAGGTTCCGAACACGATCGCGATCACCGCCACCGATCCCGACCCGACCCGTGCCGCCGCCATGGGGAACGCCTTCGCGGATCAGTTGGTGAAGAACCTCGACGCGCGGCTGCTCAGCCGCTACAACCGGCAACGCGACGTGCTGAACCAGCAGCTCGCCTCGCTGAAGTCGCAGGCCGACGACTTCCTCGCGCAGGTGCGGGCGGTGCCGCCCCCGCCGGACGTCGACACCATCCAGAAGCAGTACGACGCGACGCAGAACCAGTACTACACCGTGTACGGCCAGCTCCAGCAGCTTGCCACCGAGGGTCCGCCGACGAGTCGCCTCAGCAAGCTCGAGAGCGCGGATGCCGTCCCGATCTCCAAGGGTGAGTACGAATCCCGCCTGAGTCTCGGCGCTTCGGGCCAGAACAACCTGCGGGCGGACGCCGGGGCGTCGCCCGACGGCAGCGGCGCCATCAGCGTCAGCAGCTCGTCGACCACCCTCGACGATCCGGTGTCGCGCGGTCTCTTCGGTGCGTTCCTGGGCCTTCTGGCCGGCGTGGCGCTGGCGCTGGTGTTGGATCGCCTCGACCACCGGATCCGGACCCGGACCGACGCCGAGACCGCGTTCCGGCTCCCGGTGCTCGCCGAGGTGCCGAAGTTCACCCGGGCGCAGCAGAAGGACGGGAACATCGTCTCCGTCACCGCGCCACTGTCGCGGGTCGCCGAGGCGTTTCGCGCCATCAGAACCTCGGTGCTCTTCCAGACCGCGAGCGTCAACCCGGGACCGCCCGAACGAGCCGCGCTCACCGGGAATGGCAACGGCAATGGGAACCGGAACGGGCACGAGGTGATGGACGCCGCGGCGTCGGTAGACCCGGTGTTCGAGCCCGAGCCGCGCACCGAATGCCTGGTCGTCATGGTCACCTCGGCGTCGCCGCGTGAGGGCAAGACCAACACCAGCGCCAACCTTGCCGCGGTGTTCGCGGAGTCGGGTGCCTCGGTGCTGGTGGTGAATTGCGACTTCCGCCGGCCCACTGTGCACCAGTTGTTCGGTGTCGAAGACGTGCCGCGCACGGTGCAGACGACCTCGGTGCCGGGTGTGAAGATCGTGACCAACGTGCTGCACGACCCGAACGCGAACCCGTCGCAAGTGGTGGCCGCGCAACGCCAGGTGATCGCGGCGGCACGGGACCGATTCGACGTCGTCGTCCTCGACACCGCGCCGGTCTTGACCGCCAATGACGCGATCGAAGTGGTCGGGTCCGCCGACCTCGTGCTGCTGGTCGCCCGGTCCGAGATCTCCACGACCGACAAGGCGGAGCGCGCCGTCGACGTGCTCACCCGCCTCGATGCGCCACTCGGTGGGGTTGTGCTCATCGCATCCGGCGAATCGAGCTCGGAGTACTACTACTACTACCAAACGGGTCGGAAGCCGTCGCGTCGTCGCGCCGATCGACCTGCGACTGCCGCCGGCCCGGCTGCCCACTCCGTCACTGTTCCGGGACCGCTGGACCACGAGACGTCCTAGCCGGCCGTGACCACACCCGGAACGCCGCGCCGCGCGTACCGGCCGCCGCTCCTGCCGACGCGGCCGGCCGCGCCGAAGCACTTCTCGTGGCAACCGATCGCGTGCGGCGTCTTCGCGTTCACCATCGCCTTCTGGATGTGGCAGTGGCTCGGGTATGGGTGGGCGGCCGGTTCGAGCCTGGTGGTCATCCCGCTGCTGACGCTGCTGACGCTCCCGGTCCTGGTGGCCGCAGGCCGGCGCGAGCACCGTTTCGATCTCGCGGGTCTGGCCGCCACGGGACTCGGCCTGCATTTCTTCGCCGCGTTCTACCGGATGGCGCATGGTGCCGATGCCTTCGTGTACGACCAGCAAGGCGACCGGATCGCGGAAGCCTTCCGCCACTTCCGTTTCAACGTCGACCCGGGGGCACCGGTACCCGGCACCGGGGCGATGCGGATCATCAGCGGGGCGGTCTCGGTCTTCACCGGCCCGAACCTGGCCGCAAAGTTCCTGGTGTTCGCGTGGCTCGGGTTCATCGGGTGCTACCTGCTGTACCGGGCGTTCGTCACCGCATTGCCCAACGCCGATCACCGCCGCTACGCCTTGCTGATCTTCCTGTGGCCCTCGCTGGCCTTCTGGCCTTCGAGCATCGGCAAGGACTGCTGGATGCTCCTGACCCTCGGCATCGCGTCGGTCGGCGCCGCGCGCGTGCTGGTGCGCCGACCCGGCGGCTACACGCTGTTGGTGCTCGGTCTGCTGCTCGGGAGCTTCGTGCGTCCGCACGTCTCCCTCATGGCGCTGTTGGCGTTCGGCGTCGCGCTCCTGGTCAGCCGGCGCGAGTCGAGCCGGCCCGGAGTCACGCCGAGCTCGATCGCCAAGGTTGCCGGACTGCTCGTCCTCATCGTCCTCGGCGGCATCCTGGCGTCGCGGGCCGCCACCGTCCTCGACGTCGACGACTTCAGCAGCTCGTCGGTGAACACCGCGCTCGAGACCAACCGGCGCACCGAGGAGGGCGGTTCCACCTTCAGTGCCGCCGATCCGCAGAACCCACTGGGTTATGTGGAAGCCAGCTTCACGATCCTGTTCCGACCGCTCCCGATCGAGTCGAGCGGCGCCGAGCAGATCGCGACCTCGCTCGAAGCCTTGTTCCTCTTCGTGCTCTGCGCGGCGTCGTGGCGGCGGATCGTGTCGTTGTTCGGACGGCTGCGGTCGGAGCCGTACGTGACGTACGCGGTGGTGTACCTGCTCATCTTCTTCTTCGCGTTCGGCACCATCAGCAACTTCGGGATCCTGGCGCGACAGCGCACTCAGGCGTTGCCGTTCGTGTTCGTCCTGCTGGCGCTGTACCCCTCGAAGCGCAAGACCGATGCCGGCGCCGCCGAGCAGGAACGCGCCCTGCCACGATGACGGTCGCCGCAGCGGCGATCGCGGCCTACGGGCTGCCGTCGCGCCTGACGGTCGGCGCCGCCGCGTTGAGCGATGAGGAATTCAACGAGCTCCTCGCGTCGTGCGAGCAGCACCGGCTCCTGGGTCAGCTCGGGGCGGCGATACGCGCCGGCGCGCTGCGCCTGACCGACGAACAGGAGCGCACGTTCGAGGTGACGTTCCGGGCCTGGCTCACCCACTGCGTGCGCATCGAGCGGCTGGTGCTCGACGCGACCGCGGTGCTCGACCGCGCCGGCATCGACTCGCGCGTGCTCAAAGGCGTCGCGCTCGCCCACACCGCCTACGACGATCCGAGCGAGCGGGTCTTCGGTGACGTCGACCTCCTGGTGCCCAAGTCCGAGTTGACGCGGGCGTCCCGGGTCCTCACCACAGCCTTCGACGCCGAGCGCCCACAGCCCGAGCTCCGACGCGGGTTCGACGACCGCTTCGGCAAGGAGGTGATGCTGAAGGTCGGTGGTCTCGAGCTGGACCTCCACCGCACGTTCGTCGAAGGCGCGTACGGCCTCACCGTCCGCTTCGACGACCTCTTCGCCCCTCCGTACCGGTTTCCTCTGGGGATCGTCGAGCTCGAGGCGCTCCCGATGCCGCAGCGGCTCCTCCACGCGAGCTACGCGGCGGCATTCGGCGACTGGCCGCCGCGGCTGATGTCGCTGCGTGACCTCGCGCAGCTCGTCCATCGGGAGAAGCCCAACCTGCTCGACGTGCTGCTCATGGCGCGCGAGTGGCAGTGCGAACCGATCGTGGCCCGGGCCGTCACCCTGGCCTGGGACGAGCTCGGCCTCACTGCCGAACCACCGGTCGTGCAGTGGGCGCGTCGCTTCGTGCCGAGTCCCCACCAGCGCCGCATGCTCGCATGGCACGAAGGCCCGGCACGCGCGTTCACGGGTCAGCTCGCCGCGCTCCTCGTGCTGCGGGGGACGGAAGCCCGGCTCGCCTACCTTCGGGCGATCATGTTCCCGCAGCGCGAATATCTCGCGGCCCGCGGCTTCAACGCCGCCGGGCACTTCCGGCGGGCCTGGCACCGGATCCTGAAGTGATCGGACCCCGGTGTACGTGACCCGAGGCTTCCACGCCCTCGCGCTCGACTTCGCGCTCGCGGTCGACGACGACGCGCTCGGGAAGTACCTCGAGTGGCTGCTCGACGGCTTCGCGGCGCCGTCGGGCGACGCGGTCGCCTACGAGGTGGTCACCGCCGGCGACGAACCGGATGCCGTCGAGATGCGATGCGAGGGCGAGACCGTCCTGCACGCGGTCGGCGCCCAGCTCCTTCGTCGTGAACCTCGTGCACTGGGTCAACCAGCGGGCGGTCGATCCCGCCTACTCCGTCACCAGCCACGCCGGCGGTGTGGTGCGTGACGGCGTCGCGTGCGTGTTCCCGGCGCACATGGAGTCGGGGAAGACCACCCTGACCGCGGGGTTGGTGCGCTCGGGCTGGTCGTACCTCACCGACGAAGCGGTCGCCTTCGACTGGGACACCGGGGAGATCGAGCCGTTCCCCAAGCCCCTGTCGCTCGACCCGGGGTCCCAACACCTGTTCCCCGAGCTGGCCCCGCCACCGCCGCCCGCCGCCACCACGGATGGCGTCGAGCAATGGCAGGTCCCGCCGTCGATGTTCCGGCCCGATGCGGTCGGAGAGCGGTGCCGGGCCGGGTACGTCGTGTTCCCGCGCTACGCGGCCGACGCCCCGACCGCGCTGGTGCCGATCGGACGCGCCGAAGGCCTGGTCGAGCTGGCCCGGAACACCTTCCGGTTCAACGAGCAGTCGCGGCGTTCGCTCGACGCGCTGGCGCGGGTGATCCGGTCGGTCGACTGCTACCGGCTGACCGTCGGCGATCTCGACACCGCGTGCCGGCTGGTCGACGCACTGGTGGCGGAGGGCGGCGATGGCTGAGCGCAGCCCAGGTTCCCTCGATGCCGAGTTCGTGCCGGCCCGCGCCGCGTTGGTGTACTCGGTCGAGGTCGACGGCGAGCTCGTGCTGCTCGACGAGCACGAGGACCGGCTGCACCATCTGAACCCCACCGCGAGCCTCCTGTGGTCGTGCTTCGACGGCGAAGCGCGTGTGCAGGACGTGGCGCGCGACATCAGCGACGAGCTCGGCCTGTCGTACGAGTTGGTCCTCGCCGACGCGGTGCGCGTCGTGCGCGAGCTCGGCGCGGAGGGACTCCTCGACGGGGTCGCGGCCGACGAGCGGCGCGACCCGGACCCGGAATGACAACCGGAGCGATGGGGAACCGCATCCGGCGTCGGCCCGGCGTGCTCTGGCGGCGTTCGCTCGACGCGGTCGTGCTGCTGCCGCCCGGCGCCCCCGACGTGATCACGCTGGCCGGCACCGGTCCGGCGATGTGGCAGCTGCTCGCCGAGTGGCGGTCCGAGGACGAGCTGGCCGAGGTGCTCGCGGCTGCCTACGGCTCGACTCCGGACGTCGTGGCCCGCGACCTGGGCCCCGCGCTCCGCGCGCTCGATGCCGCCGGGGCGTTGGAGTCCGCCGCGGACAGTGGCGGTAGCCCCTCGGAGTAGCATGGCCCGCCGCCCGTCGATCGACCGCAGGGCCTTGTTCTCCATGGATCTTCTCGCGATTCTCCGCACGCTTCGGCGGCACTGGGTGCTCATCCTCGCGCTCACAGTGGTCGGCGCCGCGGTCGGCGTCGCCACCGCCGCGTTCGACTCGAAGACCACGAAGTCGCGCACCTTCTACAAGGCGACCACCACCCTCGTCGTCGACCTGACCAACCAGAGCACCGGCGCCTCGGCCACGCCCAACGGCTTCCAGAGCCTCGACCAGGTGGCCATCTACACCACGACCGGGGACGTCCCCGACCTGGTGGCGAAGCAGCTCGGGACCGACGAGAGCGGCCGTCAGTTGGCGGAGCACGTCATCACCACGACCAACAGCGGCACGTCCACGATCGCCATCACCGCCGCCGCACCGACCGCCGACGAAGCCCGGCGGACGGCCGACACGTTCGCGGTCGAGCTCGTCGCCAACCTCGACCAGCGCGGACAGAACGCGTACGCCCAGGCCCGCGACCGCATCCAGGGTCGGCTCGACGACATCACCAAGCAGAAGAACGCGCTGTTCGCTCAACTCATCGCCAACCCGCCGAACCGCGACACGATCCAGGCGCAGTACGACGCGCTGACCAACCAGTACCGCATCACGTACGACTCGTACGCGTCGCTCGCGGCTCAGGGTCCGCCGACCAGCCGGTTCCAGACCCTCCAGAAGGCCGAGCCGGTACCGATCGGCAAGGCCGAGTACGACGCGCGGCTGAACCTCGGCGCCACCGCGCGCAACAACCTGACCGCCGACAACGGCTCGACCTCCGACGCGTCGAACTCGGACACCATCCTCTCGACGTCGTCCAGCTCACCCGTGAGCGGACCGGTGTCCCGCGGCGTGCTGGGCGGGGTCCTCGGTCTGCTCCTCGGCGTCGCCCTCGCCGTCGTCCTGCAGCGTTTCGACCGGCGGATCCGGACCCGCGCCGATGCCGAAGGCGCGTTCACGCTCCCCGTGCTCGCCGACGTCCCCGAGATCACCAAGGTCCAACAGCGCGACTGCGAGATCGTCGCCGCGACCGTGCCCCTGTCGCGAGTGGCGGAGGCCTACCGTGCGATCCGCTCGAGCCTGCTGTTCAGCCGCGCCGCCATGGCCGCGGCCGAAGCCGGGCGGAACGACTCGTCGAGGAACGGCACCATGGCCGGACCGGGCGGCAGCCTCTTCGAGCCCGCGCACGACGAGCCGCTCGTGGTCATGATCACGTCGGCGTCCCCGAGTGAGGGAAAGACCTCGACCACGGCGAACCTGGCGGCCGTGTTCGCAGAAGCCGGGTCGTCGGTGCTCGTGGTCAACTGCGACTTCCGCCGACCGACGATCCACCGGTACTTCGGTCTCGAGGACGAGCCGCGGCGCGTCCACGAGACCGGCATCGGAGGGGTCAAGGTCGTCACCAACGTCCTCTCCGACCCGCGCTCCAACCCCGCGCAGGTCGTCGCCGCGCAACGCCAGGTCGTTGCCTCCGCGCGTGGTCGCTTCGATGTCATCCTGCTCGACACCGCGCCGCTGCTGACCGCCAACGACGCGGTCGAGCTGGTCAGCTCCGCCGACCTGGTGCTCCTCGTGGCGCGGGTCGGCGTCAGCAACGTCGACGCGGCCGAGCGCAGCATCGAGCTGCTCAACCGGCTCGACGTCCCGATCGCCGGCGTCGTGCTGGTCGGCGCCATCGGTGCGTCGAGCGATTACTACTACTACTACCAACCGGGTCGGATCCAGCAGACCGGCCGCGGTCCTGCGACGGCGGGCGCGTCGGCCGCGTCGAACGGCAACGGGTCACACGGTATCGACCTCGACATGTTCGTGCCGGAGCCCGGGCCGGCGACGCCGGCTCCGTCCGACTGAACCGGGTCGCCGGCGACCTCAGGGGAAGAGCAGCGCCAGCGACTCCGACGCGAGCCGGTCGATCGCCTCCGCGGTCCCGTGGTGATCCGTCGCGTCGGAGCCGGTCGGGTCGGTCACGTCGTCGTCGGTCGACGCGCCGAGCAGGTCGGTCGGACGACGACCCCGATGGAGCTGCGCCAGCCAGTCGGCGACCGGTTCATCCGGCCGGCGGGGGCCGGCGTCGCCGCCCCGCCGGACGAGCTCCTTCAGCGTGAAGGTCTTGACGAATGCCCGCGGATCGACGAGCACGATCTCCTGTACGTGGCGTCGTTCCAGCCCGAGGACCAGGTCGGCGCTGCGCACGGCGCCCGACGCGAGCGGAGTGCTGCGGTGGGTCACCAGATCCGCGCCCAAGCGGCGCGCCGCGTCGACGGTCGGTGCGGTGGCGGGCATGCCCGAGACCGCCTGGACGCCGGCGGAGGCCACCTCGACCGGGAGCTCGCGCTCCGCGGCGTGCGACCGCAGGAGCACCGCCGTCAACGGGGAACGGCACTGGTTCGCGGTGCAGACCACGAGGATGCGGAGGGGGACCACCACTGCGCCGAGCCTATCGAGGGGCTGCTGCTCAATCGCCGGAGACGAGGCGGTCCCAGAGGTTCTGGCTGCCCGCGTCGGGCGTGATGTGAACTCGGAACGTCATCGACTTGTCGCCGAGGACGTTCACGCTGACCCGCCGCGAGAAGAGGCGCTCCATCTTCGGTGCGCGGTCGATCTCCCAACCTTGCGGTACCTCGACCGACACGTGCACCCGGTCCGGGTTCAGGGTCGGCTGCGCATGGACGCGCAGCGTGTACCAGCCTTGGTGGAGCTGCACGGGACCGGCGAGCTTCGTGGTCGTCGACTTCTGCGTACGCGAGGGCACCTGTTCGAACACGGAGTAGACGTTGCGTCCCCGCTCGCGCCCCGGCGCGATCGAAGCGGGCTTGCCGTCGACGGACGCGTGCTGGAAGGTCAACGGCGAGTACATCGACAGCAGCGTGCGGTTCTCACCGGCAACGAACCGGTCCTGGAGGTACGGGCCGATCACGATCTGCGGGAGGCCTTCGGCGGGAGCGGTGTTGTCGAGCACCACCGACAGGTTCGCCGACGCGTCCGCGCGGGTGAGGCTCTGGTTGGGCCGGAGCTCCACCCGGTAGTCGACCGCGCGGTTCAGGTAGTAGTCGATCTTGTTGCCGGCGAAGTTCGACGACGTCACCGCGATCGCGTCCGACCGCACCGGGTCGAGCCGGCCGGAGACGCCGAGCTGGTCGGCGAGCGCTTCCTCGTTCGGTCGGGTGAACCCGAGGATGAGGTGCCCGGAGTGCGCGGCGCCGCCGAGCACCTTGGCGATCTGCGCGGGTTTGCCGAGCGTGCCTGCGGTCGCCTCGTCGACGGCGGCCTTGGCGACGTCACCGAGGAAGTCGGCGCGGTCCGGCGTCGCCGCGAACTGGGCGTACGCGTCGCGCAGGGTCACGTTGACCACGTTCCCGCTGTCGATCGGCACCGGCCAGTCGGGCACGGTGACCGGCCCGGTGAGCTGGAGCAAGGCGGCGAGCCCGGCCGGGTCGACCGAGAGGACGCCGTCGACCCGGGGCAGGCCGGCTTGCGGCGCCAGCGTCTCCAGCACCTCCGCCACGCTCGGGAAGTCGGGCGAGAGGTTCACGTTCTGCAGCGTCGTCTGCGGGCGGTACTGCGCGTACCGCCGCGTGTAGTCGACCGGCGCCCGATAGGTGACCTGCGCCTGCTGCGCGATCGTGTCGTCCCACGTCTTGGTCCGGATGATGTCGCCCACGGTCAGCTTCCCGTCGTGGGCGGTGATCAGCGCGTAGCTGCCGATGAACCCACCCGTGGCGCGTGACTCGGCGTTGTTCTGCACCACGAGGAGGTAGTTGCGGTCGCCGTCGGCGCCGAAGATCGCCGGCGCGAGCCGGGCCGCGGCCGCGGCGTGCTGGGCCTCGCGGTCCGCGCGCGCGAGCTGGTCGTACACCTTGTCGACGGCGTCGCGCACCTGCGCCACCAGGTACGGGTCGTCACGCAGGTGGTCGAGGCGGGCGCGGGCGTGGGCGAGGACTGCCGCCCCGTGCTCGAGCTGCGGCGTGATCTTGGTCACCTCCTCGATCGGGAGGCGACCCCCGACGACCTGGAGGGCGTCGGGATCCACTGCCTCGGTCAGCGACTCGCCGGCATCGGCGAGATCGGTCCCGATGTCGGCGAGGGTCCGCGCCGCCCTCACGTTGGACGCGAGGAACGGCAGCGTCAGACCAGTCGACGCGAGCGGTGTCTCCAACTTGTCGCGTGCGTCCGAGAACGCGCGTGCAGCCTGGTCGAACGCGCCCTGCGCAGTGATCGAGTCGCCCGCGCGCGCGGCGTTGAGCGCCCGGGTCGCGGCCTCGCGACCGTTCTGCATGCGGTCGACCGCATCGTTCCCTGCCAGCGCGAGCGGCGCGGTCGCGGCCACCAGCCACACGACGAGGAGCAGCACGACGATCCACGCCCAGCCGGGCAGGCCGCGCGGTTGCTCGCGTTCCAACCGGGACCGACCGGCCTCGATCCCGACGATGAGGAGCACGAGGACCGTCGAGCCCGCGGTGAGCCAGAACGGGAAGACGCCGCGGGCGGTGAAGAGCGCGATCACGGACAGGATCACCTCGGCCGCCACCAGGAAGATGACCGCTTCGCCGGTCGACCAGCCGAGGGCGACGAACCGATGGAGCACGTGGTCGTTGCGGTGCTGGAGCAATGACCGCCGCCGCCGCAGTCGGTATACCGCGACCATGAGGCCGTCGAGGACGAAGATGCCGAGGAGGATGAGCGGCGTGGTCAGCTCGCGCCACGACACCGGGACGGGATCGACCGCCAGCGCGCCGACCGCGAGGGTGAACCCGATGCCGAGCCGGCCGCCGCGGCCGACGAAGAGAGACGCCGGGCGCACGTTGAACGCCAGGAACGCGAAGCACGCGGCGGCGAAGCCCGCGAGCACGCAGGCCAGCCCGTCCTGATGCGCGAAGGCGGCGATCCCGAACAGGGTGGTGCCGGCGGCCAGCCCGGACCCGGCGGCCAGCCCGTCGGCGTTGCCGAGGCCGTCGATCGACTTCATCACCACGAAGACGAACAGGAACGCGCCGGCCACGTCGAACGCCCCGATCCCGGTCGGGCCGAGGCGCGCGCCCGCCAGCACCGCAACCAGCGCGGCCACTGCGGCCGCCGCCGCGGCCAGGCGGTCGGTGTGGTCGGAGCGCTCGATCGCGACCCCGACGACGGCGAGCAGCAGCGCGCCGAGCGCGACCAGAACGGTCAGGTCACCGAACTCGGGCGCGAGGACGAGGCCGATCACCGGCCCGAGCGCGATCATGGCGCCCGCTCGGCGGCGGGTCCCGCGGGGGCTCGTGTTCTCCTTGCTCCTGTCGCGCGCGTACGCGGCGAGCCCGAGCACCGCGATCGCGGAGGCAATTCCCGCCAACAACCAACGGTTGGCCGCCGTAGCGGCAACCGCCGCGGCCGTCAGCATCAGGTCATGCTAGGTGGGAGGGGCTCGGCGGGACGCGCGGCCCCGGCGCGGTCAGGACGCGCGGAGCGGGGTGTCGGGGTCCGATCCGAAGTGGTGCGCGGCCGGACGCGCGAGGTCGAGCAGCACCTCACGCGCGGCGACGTGGTCGTCGTCGATGGTGAGCCGCTCGAGGAGCTCCAGGCCCTGCGCGAGTCGCGTCGGACCCAGCGCCGCGGGCTCGATGCTGTGCAGCAGGGCCCCGTGCTCGGCGGCACTGGTCTCCGCCGGACCGATCAGGGACTCGGCGAGCCTCTCGCCCGGCCGCAGTCCGGTCACCTTGATCTCGATGTCGTCGTGCGGTCGGAGCCCGCACAATCGGATCATCCGTTCGGCGAGCGCGTAGATGTTGACCTGCTCGCCCATCTCGAGCGCCAGCACCTGGTGGTCACCGGGGAGCGATGCGCCGAGCAGCACGAGCCGAACGGCCTCGTCGGTGCTCATGAAGTACCGGGTCATGCGCGGATCGGTGACCGTCACCGGGCCGCCGGCGGCGATCTGCTTCTGGAACGTGGGGATCACGCTGCCGCGACTCCCGAGCACGTTGCCGAACCGCACCGAGCGGTACCCGTCGCAGTTGGCGCGCTCGAGCACGATCTGTTCGGCCAGCCACTTCGACGCGCCCATGACGCTCGTCGGCGTCGCGGCCTTGTCGGTGGAGATGCACACGAGCTGCGCCACGTCGACCCGTGCACAGGCGTCGATCACGTTGAGCGTCCCGAAGACGTTGGTGCGGGCCGCCTCACACGCGAAGTCCTCGAGCACGGGGACGTGCTTGTGCGCGGCGGCGTGGAACACGATCTCGGGCCGCACCCGCCGGAACACCGCGTCGATCGTCGGAGCATCGCGGATGTCGGCGAGGACGACCTCGGGGTCGGCGATGCCCTGCAGGTCGTACACGGTGTCGTGCAGGTGGGTCTCGTCGTGGTCGAGGAGCACCAATTGCGAAGGACCGAACCCGGCGACCTGGCGGGCGATCTCCGAGCCGATCCAGCCGCCGCCGCCCGTGACGAGCACCCGGCGTCCGTGCAGCAGCTTGCGCACCGGTTCGAGGTCGAGGTCGACCTGCCGGCGCCCGAGCAGGTCCTCGATGTTCAGGTCGCTCATCTCGCGCAGGCGTGGCATGCCGTGCACCCAGGAGGAGGACTCCCGCAGGACGCGTACCGGGATGTGGGCCGCCTCGGCGGTGTCGGCGACGCGCTGCACGACCCTCCGCGGGGCCGAGGGCATGGCCAGGAGCATGAGGTGCACGTCATGGTCGGCGACGATGCGCGGAAGGTCGTCGACCGACCCGGTGACCGGCACGCCGTGCATCGAGCGGTTCCACAGCCCGGGGTCGTCGTCGACCGCGACCACCGGCACCAGGCCGAGGATGGGGGACTGCTGCATCTCGCGCAGCGCCGCGGCGCCGTTGGTTCCCGCGCCGACGACGGCGACGCGCACGCCGGTGCTCGTGTACGAGTTCCGACGGAACGCGAACAGCCGCTGCTGGAACCGGACCATGCCGTAGAGGAAGGTGGCGATGACCGGCCCGACGACCACGACGGTGAGGGGAACGCGCTCGGAGCTCCACATGAAGGACAGCACGAGGACGAACCCGGTGGTGGCGCCGGCCGCGAGCAGTCGCAGGGCTTCGTCGATGCTGGCGTGGCGCCACGTGCGGCCGTAGCAGCCCCACGCCCACATGCTGCCCACGCTCACGAGGCAGGCGACCGGGAGGAAGATCTGGAAGTTGTTCCAGTAGTGGGCGGGCACGCTGAAGTCGAAGCGCAGCGCGAACAGCAGCAGGTAGGTGAAGACCGTCAGCACCACATCGAGCAGCACGAGGGCGAAGTCGCCGCGTACGCGGATGGCCGATCGCGCGATGCGGGCCCAGAGACTCCTGGGCGTGCCCGGGTCGATTCGATCTACCACTGGCCCCACACGCCTCCGGACGTCCCCGGTTCCACGGTCGCTCCGCACCGGTGACCGGCGATCCTCGTCACCGGGCCCACGACGGAGCGTGTTCCCTCTCGGCCTGCCACGAGCGTGTCGAGAGGATCGATCGCCGCGACAGTAGTTGACTCGGGTTCACAGACCGGGGAGTGCGAGGCCCTTCTGCCGGGCGACGCGTCGGTACGCGGCCAGCACGATCTCGACGACCCGGCGCTCGTCGAAGTGCTGCCGGGCTCGCGTGCGGGCGGCGCCGCCGAGGGCGCGTCGCGCGCCCGGCTCCTGGAGCGCCCGGAGCGCCGCCGCCAGCGCGGCGGCGTCGTCGACCGGCACCAGCGATCCGGTGACGCCGTCGTCGACGACCTCCCGGCACCCGCGGACGTCGGTGGCGACGACCGGAAGTCCCATCGCGGTCGCCTCCATCGCCGCGCGCGGGAAGCCTTCACGGTGCGACGCCAGCACGAAGATATCCATGGCCGCGTACAGCGCGTCGACGTCGTCGCGATGACCGAGGAACCGAACCCCGTGTTCGCGTGCACGCGCGACTTCATCGGCGCCGAGCGCATCGGGCTTGACGGGATCGGGCGCGCCCACCACCACGAGGACGAAGCGGTCGCGGGGGAGACGCGTCATCGCCGCGAACAGCTCCGGCAGGCCCTTCTCCGCGACCAGTCGCCCGACGGTACCGACGAGCACGGTGTCGTCGTCGATGCCGAGCGCCGCCCGGACGGCGTGGCGGTCGTCGGTCGAGAACCGCGCGGGGTCGAACCGGGTGAGATCGACGCCGTTGCCGAGCAACTCGGCGTTGCGCGTGAGGTGCCATCGGCGCATGAGCTCGAGGTCCTCGGGATTCTGGATCAGCTCCGCGTCGGAGAACCGGGAGGCGAACGCCTCGAGGGAGTACACCGCGGCCCGACGGGAGATCGGGTCGTCGTCGGTCGCGTAGAGACCGTGGACGGTGTTGACGACGACCGGTACCCGCGCCAGTCGCCCGACGACGCGGCCGTACAGCCCGGGTTTCGGGTTGTGCGTGTGCAGGACGTCCACCTGCTCGCGCTGCAGGATGCGCCAGAGCTCGCGGGCGGCCCGTACGTCGGCGGCCGGGTCCATCGCACGCGTCGACGACGCGACAGGGACGTGGCGGATCCCCTCCGCCTCGAGCTCGGCCACCCACGGTCCGGGCGCGCTGATGCCGATGGCGACCCCGCCGAGATCGCGCACGGCGCGGAGCTGCGCGAGCAGGAGGAAGCGGAGGCTCACGTCGACAGTGGTCAGGTGCGCGACGGTCAGACGCCGTCCACGTTCACGCGCCCCCGCCATTTGAGCGATGCTACGGCTCGTGCACGACGTCGAGAACGTGGTCGACGACGCCGCGTTCTGGGTCGCCCTCGTCGTCGCCGCCGTCGGCGTGGTCTTCGTCTGGGTCCGCGTTCGCCGGGGTGCGGGTGAGCCTGGCGTCGCGATCGCGGTCGCGATCGGGTGCCTCGTCGGTCTCCGGGTCGAGCACCGGCTGCCCGCGCCGCTCGTCGTCGGCGTCGTGCTCCTCGCCCTCGGCGAATGGCTGGCCCGTGACCTGGCGACCATGGAACGCGTGCTCTGTGTGACACCGGGAGCAGTGGTGCTCGGTGCGGCGCTCCCGGACGGGTGGGCCCTGTGGATCCGTGTGCTGGTCGCCGTCGCCGCCCTCGTCGGTGGTGTGTCGGCCGATGGGGTCGACCGGGTGATGCCGCGTGTCCTCCCGGTGCTCCTGGCCATCGGTGCCGGCGGCGTCTACTTCTGCGTGCCCGACACCGAGGCGCCGAAGGCGTTGCTGGGCGCGCTCCTCGCCGGCACGGTGATCGCGCTCGAGCCCCGGCTCGGGCACGCCCTCGGCCAGGTCACGCTGACCGGTCTGTTCGTGTGGGTAGTGGCGTACGGCGGCGTCGGCCGGCCGGGATCGGTCGTCGGCGGCATCGCCTGTCTCGGGGTGGTGCTCCTGATCCCGCTGGTGCGATGGCGGCGGGTGACTTCCGCGCGGATCGCGCTGCTCGTCGTCACCCAGTGCGCGTTGGTCGCGTTCGAGTCACGCGTCGCGGGGTTCGAGCACTCCGCCTGGTCCGCAGTGGCGCTGTCGATCCCGGCGTTCGTGCTCGCCGCCGCGGTGCTGCTGGCGTTGGCTCACGAACGAGGTGTGGGCGCCAGCGCCGCGTAGGCGGCTTCGATGCGCGCGATCGCATGCCGCGAGGAGAAACGTTCGCCGGTGCGCGACGCACCAGCTACGAGGTGCGCGTGCACCTCCGGCTCGACGGCTTGCGCGATGGCGTCGGCGAGCGCCGGCGCCGAGCGCGCCGCGACGAGGATGCCGTTGGTCCCGCTCGTCACGACCTCGGGGAGCCCGCCCACCGCCGGCGCCACGACCGGCACGCCGAGAGTGAGGGCTTCCATCACCGTGACCGGCAGGCCTTCGTGGTGCGACGCGAGGACGAAGAGGTCGGCCGCAGCGATGAGGCGGGTGGCATCGTCCCGGTACCCGAGCAACGCGAAACGCTCACCGAGGCCGCTCCGGCGTTGCAGCTCCCGGATCTGCGCCTCCAGTGGTCCTTGGCCTGCGGTCGCAAATCTCACCGGCGCGCCGCGCTCTCCGACGAGGCGCGCCGCTTCGATGAGCCCGGGGTAGTTCTTGTCGTCGCGGAGGTTGGCGACGGTCACCGCGAGCGACTCGCCCGGCAGGACGCCGAGCTCCTTCCTCGTCTGTTCGCGATCTCGGAGATGGGCGCGGACCCGCGTCACGTCGACGCCGTGGATCACCACCTCGACGCCGGTCCGGTACCGCGGAGAGACGGAGCTGCGCACGTCCTCCGACACTGCGAACACCGCGTCGTTCAGTCCGAACGTCAGCTGGTTGGCGAGCCTGGTCTCGGTCCGGTACGACGGCCACCGGTTGTGCTCCGTGTACACGAACCCGGGCCGGCGGTCCTTCGGCCGGGCCCTGACCTCGACCCGCGCGACCGTGGCGACCACGGGCGAGTGCGCGTGGACGATGTCGTAGCGCTCCCGGCGGAGGAGACCGGCGAGCCGGGTCGCCCAGCGCGGGTCGCGCTCGTCGTTCACGCCCAGGCAGTGCGTCGGCACCCCGAGCGCCTCGAGCTCGGGCACGAGGTGCCGCTTCCAGTCGAGGACGTAGGCGACCTCGTGCTGGAAGCGGTCCCGGTCGCCGCCGGCCGCCTGCTCGACGAGCAGCCGCTCGGCCCCGCCCGGTCCGAGGCCCTTGATCAGCGAGAGGACGCGCGAACGCTTCTCGGTCACCGGTGACGGTCGCCGAAGAGCCGCTTCTTCGGCCGCGGTGCCGCTCGGTGCCATGCGCCGCAACGGTAGTAGCCCGTCGCGGGCGGCGATCGGTGCCTGAGGATGGTGCGTCGGGTCCCCTCGATCTGGGTAGCGTGCTGTCGGCAGGATGACGAAGCGCGGGCAGCAAATCAGCGATCTGGCTGGGCTGTACGTGACTCGAACAGGTTTTTGACGCTCAAGGTGATCCATGGTGACTCCGACGAACTTCGGTACACTGCGGCGATTCTCAGGGCCCGAGAGGCAGGACCGCACGTGACCCCCACAGATCACGACGTCGACCCTGTCGACGGTGAAGGTCGTCCGGGCCTGAACCGTCGGCAGATGATCAAGGCCGCCGGTATCGCGGGCGCCGCGGCGTGGACCGCGCCGATGATCATCGACTCACTGTCGAGCCCAGCAGCCGCAGTCGCCGCCACCGCGACCCCGGGCTGCTACCAGATCCACTGCAGCGTCGATCGTCGAACAGCTGTTCACGCTACCCCGACCGTCGCCAGCGTGCGGATGCCCCACCCCTCACTGGCGACGACGCTGCGGCGACTCACGGCGGCGGCTCCGATCCGCTCCGAACACGCTGGCGCTGTCATGTCGCAGACCTCACCCAGCTGCCACTGTGGCACATCCTCGACCGACGCGGCGAACGCCATCACGTTCACGGTGCGGTGCCGGCTGCTCCTGCAACGATCGTCGCAGCCGCCGAACGGCGCACGTCCGTGATCGGCACATCGATGCGAGCGTCTACAGCCACGACTTGCAGTCGGCCAACAAGGTTGTGGCCGTTCGTCGGCACCGCGACTCTCTCGCGAACTGGCCGACTGGGACTCGTTCGAGATCTGGCTCAGCTGCGGCTGAGTCGCCGCGACTCGGATGCGGGTCGGCCCGCGAGCTCATGTGAGGGCGACGTGTGGTCCGCACTCGGGCGCCTGAGGATCGCGGCACCCTGGGTGACGCGTCGTGAACGCCTGACCAAACGCGAGGGACGACACCGCATGGCGCGCATCGCGGACTACGCGTTGCTCTCGAACTGTCAGGGATCGGCGCTCGTCTCGCGTGATGGATCGATCGACTGGGCGTGCCTCCCGTCGTTCGACTCCGCCGCCTGCTTCGCCAGCATCCTGGGTGAACCCGGTGGTTCCTGGCGGCTGAGCACCGTCGAGCCGAGCGAGTCGCGACGCGAGTACGTCGAGGACACCATGGTGCTCCGCACCGAGCTGCGCACGGCGAGCGGCCGGGTCGTGCTGAACGACTTCATGCCGCTGCACGCGGACGACAAGCACAACGACATCGGCCGTCACTCGCCCGCGGCGATCGGCCGCGTCGTCGAGGGCATCGAAGGATCGGTCGAGCTCGACGTCGAGATCGCGGTGCGTCCCGAGTACGGCTTGACGACGCCGCTGGTGAGCGAAGACGCGAGCGGCCTCTGGCACACGCGCGGTGGCCCCATCCGCGCCACGATCGCCACCGACGTCGAGCTCGAGCCCGACCGCGGCGTGCTGCGCGCGCGGTTCCTGGTGCGGGCGGGCGAGCACCGTTGCTTCGCGCTGAACGTCACCGACCCATGGCGCGAGGCACCACCGATGCCGTCGTCGGCGGGTGTGATCGCGGCGCGCGACGACACCATCGACGGTTGGCAGTCGTGGGCGACGAAGCTCGTCGGTTACGAGGGCGACCACCGCGACCTCCTGCGCCGGAGCGCGGTCGTGCTGCGGGCGCTGAACTACGCGCCGACCGGCGCCATCGTCGCGGCCCCGACGACCTCGCTGCCCGAGGAGATCGGCGGCGTGCGCAACTGGGACTACCGCTACACCTGGGTGCGCGACGCCAGCTTCACCATCGGTGCCCTCGCCGCCAGCGGGTGCGCGTTCGAGGCGACGGCCTACTTCGACTTCTTCGCCACCGCCACCGCCGGCAGCCTCGCAATCGGCCAGGGGCTGCAGATCATGTACGGCATCCGCGGCGAGCGCTTCATCCCGGAGCACGAGCTGGTGGCACTGTCGGGTCACCGTGACAGCCGGCCGGTGCGCATCGGCAACGGCGCGTGGGACCAGACGCAGCTCGACGTGTACGGCGAGCTCCTGGACGCGGCCTGGCAGATGTCGCAGCTCGACATCGACCTCGATCCCGAGTACGGGGCCTTCCTCGCCGACGTCGCCGACCGGGCCGTGCTCCGCTGGATGGACGTCGACGAGGGGATCTGGGAGGTGCGCGGCGGCGCCGACCACTTCCTGTACTCCAAGTTGATGAACTGGGTGGCGCTCGACCGGGCGGTGAAGCTGGCGCCGGTCATCGGCGCGGCCGAGGAGCGCGTCGCCAACTGGACCGACCACCGCGACCAGGTCCGCGCCGCCATCCTCGATCGGGGCTGGAGCGACACCGCGGGCGCGTACACGCAGGCCTTCGGGCGCGACGACCTGGACGCGTCGGTGCTGATGATGCCGATCGTCGGCTTCCTGCCCGCGACCGATCCCCGCATGCACGCCACCATCGACGCGGTGGCAGACCGTCTCTCCGACGAGCACGGCTTCGTGTACCGGTATCTGAACGAGGACGGCCTCACGGGCGGCGAGGGCACCTTCGGCATCTGCACGTTCTGGCTGGCCGAGTGCCTCGCCTGGGCCGGCGAGGTCGAGCGGGCACGTGCGCTCTTCGATCGGATGGCGTCCTGCGCGAACGACCTCGGGTTGCTGTCGGAGGAGGTCGACCCGGCGACGGGTGAGCTGCTCGGGAACTATCCGCAGGCATTCACGCACATCGGACTGATCCACGCCGGGTTGGCGATCGCGGAAGCGATGGGCTCCTCGTGACGATGCTTGCTCCGTCCAGGGAGTGCGTGTCCGTGATGGAGCGGGCTTGTCGAGCCTGTTCGGACGCGCGTAAGCGCGGAGGGTCATTCGGTGTTCGTTTGGTTGGTGTTGTTGCGTAGCTTCCGCGCCAAGATGCAGTTCTGAAAGTTGCAGCTCGGCCACCAGGCATCTTTACGCCCGTCTGGAAGGGCACGGTGCGGTCGGCCCACCAGCGGCGGCAGGCGATCGGACCGTCGACCGTGGCGCGCCCGGCTATAGGAGCAAGCAGCCAGGCGGGCCGGGAGATTCAGTGGCGTCCACCGTTGGCGGTTAGGACTCGTCGATAGACGTTCTCGAGGTCGTCGACAGTGTCGTCCCAGGTCCGGACCGGTCGTTCACGCGGAACGTGTCGCTGGGGAATTACGAGAAGCCGATCAAGTGCCTCGGCAATTCGGTCGGTTTCCGCGTCAGCTCGAACGATCGCGTTGTCAGTTTGTTGGCCAACTACTGCTAGGGCGTCCCTGTGGGCAGGGATGTCCGATACCAGTAGGGCAGCGCCTGCCGACGCTGCCTCCAGGAGCGTGAGCCCAAACGATTCTTCTTGGGAGAGCGAGACGACGACATCGGCCGTCCGGTACCACCTCCGCAGGCTTTCATCGTCAACGGACCCGAGCAGCGTGCTCGAGGGGTCGAGTCGATTTGCCCTACAGGTTGCCTCCAGCGCGCCGCGCTCAGGTCCATCCCCCGCAACGACGAGCCGACAAGGTCCAATGCTCGCGGCGACGGCCTCGATGACCCGGTCGATCTGCTTATAGCGAACCAATCGAGAGACCACAAGCACGACAGGCTCGTTCTTGGTATATGCCGAGACACCCTGTCCGGGTTCGGACAATCCAGGTGGTACGACCGAAGAATCTGGGTAGCGGCGGTGGGCGATTGACTCGAATACTCTGCGCTCACTTTCGCAGAGAAAGACGAGGCCACCCTGATATCGCGCCGCCAATATGCGAAGTTGGAGAGCTCGGCGAGCAGCGGTGAGTCGATCAACGTCATGCGGTGTGTGCATGTACGGAGTCACGACCCTTGGGGCGTGCGTCGCAGCAGCAAAGAGGGTTGGCGTCGAGAAGGGCTGATGGGCGTGGAAGATTCCCGGAATCTGAGCCTCAGCTCTGATTCTGCGTAAGAGCCCGGACTGGTATGCGTAGCGCCCGGCAACTCTCCGGGTCGTCGGAAACCAGGACACCGTCACCTCTGGGCCGACGTCCAGATCCTGTGTTAGGTCTGGGGAAGCAGCCGCAAGCACCTGCACTTCATGACCACGCTTGACTTGGCAGCGAACGATCTCGTGAAGCAGTCGCTGTACTCCGCCATGGCCGCCGATCACCGCCGTCAGGTGGGTGATTCGCATCGTTGCATCCTGGTACAGGCGCGGGTCTCTGGATTGCATGGCCATGCCGGCGTTGTATACAGAGCCAACGGAAGTCGTTTCCTCGTCACCTGATCCTCCGCAGGTATCCCCGCGGATTCTGAGTAACGAGGAACTTCTCGCGCGACCGGTCGATGACATAGTTCGTCGCGGTTGCCATAAAGCCGTCGACGGCTTCCATCGGACCCGGGCCATAGCCCCGAAGCACCGGGTGACCGTTGATGTTCGTGTCTTCCACGATGAGGTACGAGCCAACCGTCACAAGCGACTGATAAGCCTCGAGCTCGGCCCGCACGTGTCGTTCCGAGTGATCCGAGTCGAGGATTACCAGCACTGTCTCGGCTTCGCGCTCTCGTAGCCGGTCGATTGTGGCCGGGTCTATTGACGACGCCGTCCAGTAGTCGACTCTTGGGTGCGGCGGGTACGGACCACGTTCATCAATGTCGATCGTGACCACCTGTCCACGACCGACGAGATCGCAGATCGACGCGAGATACAAGGCCGAGCCGCCAAACATCGTGCCGGTCTCGACGATGAGATCCGGACGCAACTCGGCAATGATCTCCTGGTAGATCCACAGGTCGGCAGGGGCCTTGAGCGCCGGAGTGCCCAGCCACGTCGCGTTCACCGCGTACGACATCCGTGCGAACTGGTTCGCGATGCGGAGACGGCGGGCGCGAATCAACCGCTCCGGCACCACCCGTTTGAGTAGCTGTTTGGTGCCCATGAGCCGGGAGCGTACGGGCTGGTCGTCGTTGCACGGTTGCCTGTCAGTGGGAGCACCAGATCCGTCGGCGGGTCTGGCGTGCGCGTCGGCGCCTCGGAAACGCGTGCTGATCGGCGACGTCCGAGATGCCCGCCGTCGTCCGAAAGTTGGGATCGCGACCCGTAACCTGGGTGGTCGTGCGTGAGGTCGCGCAGACCAACCTTCAGCTCTACGAGCAGCTCCTCGAGTACGAGTGGGACGTCGGCGACCTTGCCGCGGCGCGGAGAGCGTACGACCTCGCGTGCCAGCTGTTCAGCGGTCGCTACCACTCCTCGGGGAAGCCCTTCGTCGACCACCTCGTCGGCGCGGCGTCCGTCGTGCTGACGGTCGACGGCCGCCCGACGCTGGTGACGGCTGCGTTGGTCCACGCCGCGTACCAGGTCGGCGACTTCGGCCCCTTCCAGACCGTCGACCGGCGCCGGGCGAGACTGCGCGACGCGGTCGGACCCGAGGCCGAGGAACTGGCCTTCGCGTACGCCGGTTGGCATTGGAACGGTGAGACGATCCGGGGCCTGGCGGGCGGGATCGGTGCGCGCTCGCCCCGCACGCGGGACCTGCTGCTCCTCCGCCTCGCCCACGAGGTTGACGGGCACACCGATCGCGGTGCGTCCATCTCCGACCCCGAGCTGGTCGACGTCATGGCTGATCTCGCGGTCGAGCTGGGATACAGCGACCTCGCCGATCTGCTGGATCGCGTGCGTCTCGACGAGGGACTGCCGCCGATCCCTGCCGTCCTTTCGTCGCCACCGGTCGCGCCGCTCCGGCTCGCTCCCTCCTACCGGCGCAGTCCGGCTGCCTCGCTCGAGGCCGCACTGGCCTGGCTGTGCGCGCAGGGCACCCGGGCGCCTGGCGCGCACGCGGTCTGCCGAGTGGCTCGATCACTCCTGGGCATCGAGCGGTGAGTTCGCCGGCATCGACCGCGTACCCTTGGGCGCCGATGGAGACGCTCGCTGCCCCGCTGACACCCGACGACATCGACCTCGGATTCGTCGCCGAGCTGGTGCCCGACCTCGCGATGGCGACCATCGGCGACGAGCAGGTCGTCATCGGCGGCGCCACCCAGCTCGTCGTCCTCAATCCCACCGCCGCGCTCATCTTCCGGTTCCTCGACGGCGAGGCCTCGCTCGGCGAGCTGGTCGACGACTTCACCGAGGTGCTCGGCGTCGACCAGAAGGTCGTGGAAGACGACGTCCTCGCCTTCGTGCGCGAACTGGGGGCAAACGGGCTGCTCGAGGGCGTGGCGCTCCCGACGCCCGAGATGCCGGAGATGCCCGAGTGGAACGACGACTGGACCCCACCCGAGGTCCTCGCACCCGGCGACGAGCTCGACGACTTCACCCTGCCCGATCTCGCGGGCGACGAGCGGGCGCTCTCCGACTCGCGCGGGAAGCGCGTGCTGCTCGTCAACTGGAGCCCGGGCTGCGGGTTCTGCGTGGCGATCGCGGCCGAGCTCGCGGCGCTGGCACCATTGCTCGAAGAGCAGCGGGTCGACCTCGTGTTCGTGGCCATCGGCGACGCCGACGCCAACCGCGCGGTCCTCGACGACGCCGGGCTGGCGGCGCCGGTCCTGTTGCGGGGTGACACGGAAGTCGACCCGTTCGCCGGCACCGGTACCCCGGCCGCCTATCTCCTCGACGAGGACGGCCGACTGGTCGAGACCATGGTCGTCGGGTCGGATCAGGTGCCGAAGCTGGCGCGCGACCTCGCCGGCGTCGATCCCGGAGCTCCCTACGGCGTGATCGACGAGCCCGACGTGCTCGAGGACCTGCCCGACGACGAGCGAGGGCGGTACCTCCCCGCGCCGGGCGCGATGTGCGGCCCCGGAGGCGGGGGCGGGGGCGCCAACCGCACCGACTGGAAGGGCACGCGCGCCTACGCGATCGGCGGCTACCACGTCGGTCTGCGCTACGACGTGGACGAGACTGCCGACGTGCTCGACCGTCTGTTCCGCGGCGCGCGCGTCAACGACCGGCGAGTTCCCGACAACTACTCGGTCGCGCTCGGGGGCACGCCGACGACGAAGGGTGCGGGGACGTCGCGGTCGTTGAAGCTCCTCGTGCACGGCAGCACGCAGCTGGTGCGCAGCCGCTCTGGTGGCCGCGTGCTGGGCGGGTTGCTGCAGCGCCTCTCCGCCGATCTCGCGCCCCCCGATCCCGCGTTCACGCGCGTCAACGCGACTGCGGTGGTCCGTGACGGAGACGCGCTCCTCCTCCCCGCCGGCCTGCTCGACTTCGTGAAGCAGCTGCAGCCGCGACTGGCCAAGGCGGGGCTCTGCATCGTCGACACGCCCCGCACGCTGCTCGACCGGTCGACGCGCGAGCTCGTCGTGCCCGAGCCCACGGTGCCCCACGACGAATCGGTGGTCGCCGAGCTCGACGAGGGAGTCAAGCTCGGGAGCGAGCTGCCGTGGGTGCGCCCGGGCCGCTATCCGCTGCGGAGCTGGTTCCTCACCCGCAGCCCCGAGCACACGGGTCCTCTGAGCACCGCGGTCGCGGTGACCGCGGCGTTGCCGACGCTCTTCGAGCTCGACGACCTCGTCGCCGACGTCGAGCGACTCGCCGACCTGCTCTCGGCGGTCGAGACGTACGGCATCTGGTACGAGAGCGCCGACGATCTGGTCGATCAGGTCGTCGCCGGGCTCGGCTGACGACTACCGCAGGTACAAGCGGCGGAGATCGAGGTACTCGGTGACCTCGAGCGCGGATTCGAACTCCGCCATCATCTCGGCCGCGCCCTCGGGCATCGGCTTCTTCTCGTTGGCCCGCGCCTCGTCCTCGGAGGAGAAGTACACCGCATCGGTGTAGGTGTCGCCGTCGTCGTGGATGGCGACGACCTCGCCGATCACGTCCGGCCGCGCCGCGCCGAGCACCTTCTCCGCTTCGGCGGCGCGCTTGAACGTGGCGTCGGCCTTCGCCCGGTCCTTGATGCGCCCCTGCATGACCTGGATGAACTTGGCGTCGTCCTTCCCACCACCGAACAGCGTCTCGACGCGGGAAGCGTCGTGGATGGTGACGTCGTCGATGTACTGCTGCATCTCCTCGAACCACTTGCCCTGCTCGGGCCGCTCGCTGTTCTTCCGCGCCGCCTCGGGAGACTCGAAGCGCGCCAGCACGACGAACCGGTTGTCGTCGGTGATGCCCTGGGTGACGCCGAGGAACCCGGTGGCGCCCGGGCGTAGGTCGGTCTGCCACTTGTCGGCGTGACGCTGCATCGCGTCCGCGTCCTTCACCTTGCCACTGATCACCTGGATGAACATGTCTCCTCCTCGCTGGGCCGGGTGGTGCGCGTTCCTGCCGGATGGAGTTGACGGTCAGGCCGTTGAGGCCGACGTCGCCACGGTAACCCGGGCCCGGTGCGATGTCGACGGCCGCGCCCGCGGGGAGGGAGGAGCGCCTACTCCCGCGCCGTGGTGGGTGGCTCGGCCTGGGTGGAGGCGCGCTGGTACGTGGTGACGGAAGCGCGGCCCATCACGAGCGCGGCGGCGACCGCGGCGAGAAGACCGGGGACGATGAACTGCGGGCGGCCGGTGGTCTCGGCGACGAACATGACCGCGGCCAGCGGCACGCGGTACCCGGCGCCCAGGAAGGCGGCGACACCGATGACGACGAACAGCGTGATGTTGCCGCCGCCCACGACGGCGACCGCGAGCCGGCCGAGCAGCGCGCCCGCGACGACCAACGGGATGAACAGCCCACCGACGCCCCCGCCGGCCACCGTGGCCGCGGTGGCCAGGCACCGCACCACCAGCACGACGAGCAGGAGCCACCACGCCCGGTGCAGATCGAGTGCCCAGTCGATGGTGCGGTAGCCGACCCCGATGGCGATCGGCTCGTCGGTGAGGAGCCAGGTGAGCGCGAAGAGCGCGGCGATGACCAGGCCGGCGCCGACGACACGCGTCCACGGACCGAAGCGGGTGTGCAGTCCCTTCGCCGCGATCAGGAGCCATGCGAACGCGCGTGCGCAGACCCCGGCGGCGATGCCGAGCCCGACCGCGCCGGCGAGGTCGGCGAACGACAGTGGCGGTGCGCCGCGCGCTTCGAACAGTGGTGTGATGCCGTTGACGGCGACGAACGCGAGGTAGCCCGACGCCGACGCGACCAGCGCGGGCAGCAGCATGCGCCGGGCGAGATCCTCCTGGTACGGCACCTCGAGGGCGAAGATCGCGCCGGTGGCCGGTGCCTTGAAGATGGCGGCGACGCCGGCGGCTGCGCCCGCCACCAGCAGCACGCGCCGACTGCTCCCGGCGGTGAAGCGTGGGAAGCGCCGCTGGAGGAACGACCCGAAGTACGAGCCCAGGTAGAGCGATCCGCCCTCGAGGCCCATCGCGCCCCCGAACGCGGGCGTCGCGATCGCCGCCAGCATCCGACCGGGGAACTCGCGGAGGCGGTACGACTGCTCGGGATCGTGGAACGCCTTGAGGTAGAGGTCGGTCATGCCCGCGTCGCGTGAACGGGCGACGTGGAACAGCGCGAGCCACGACAAGGCCAGCCCGACGAGCGGCATGAACGCGAGCACCCAGGGCGAGAGCTCGAAGAGGTGGTCGAGGATGCCGTCGACGACGATGCGATCGAACAGCGCGACCGCGAACCCGGTGGCCACGCCGGTGATCGCGGCCAGCACGATCACCTCGTGCGAGCGACGGGCGAACTCGCGGAAACGGCGGGTGGTCTCGCCCGGCGTCACGACTCCGCTCCGGTGAACCACGCCGCGTCGGCCGGCTCGCCCGCGGCCTCGCCCAGCGCGTGGAGCGCGTGCACCATCGTCGCCCGCTCGCGGGCCGGGATGCGGGCCACGATCTCGGCGATCTCAGCGCGTCGCCGTTCGGTCACCGCGTCGACCAGGCGTCGGCCCGCCGGGGTCAGCCGGATCGACACCTCGCGCCGGTTGGTCGCCGACTCTGCGCGGTGCACGAGCCGCTTGGCGACCAGGCGGTCGCACAGCCGGGTGATCGTCGACGGGTGCACGGCCAGCGCCTCGGCCAGCGCGCTCGGCCGCTGCGGGCCCCGGCTCGCCAGCACCACCAACGCCCGGTACTGGGGGAGCGTGACGTCGTGGTCCGCGGCGGCCAACGATCGGACGGCCACCGAGAGCAGCACCCGGGACGCACGGAGGACGGCGTCGACGACCTGCTCGGGCAGAGGATTGCATACTGCAAGTATTGTACGCAGCACATCAGCTGCCGGACGGGCCGACCGGGAGCGACGACCGGCGGGCCGGCGTTCCGTGCTACTGCCGGCGGGCGTCGTCGAGGAGCTCGAGGACCTCGTCGTCCTCGCGGGTCGACTCGGGGCCGAAGGTGAGCACCAGGGTGCCCCGGATGCCGCACCGCGGGCACGAGACCGCGCAGACCGCGAGCATCTCCGAGGGATCCGAGTCGCCCTCCAGGCGCTCGAGCTGGTGGAGCTCGAGGGTGTCGGCCGGGTGTGGCGCGTGGCAGTGCCCGCACTCGACCACGCCACCGGGCCGGGCGTAGAAGTCGTAGGTGAACCCGTCGTCGCGGAACGTGCCGAGGATGCCGAGGAGGGAGCGCTCCATGCGACTCAGCCTATGGGCGCGTCGACCGGATCGGGCTCGGGCGCGGGCGGCTCGGTCGGGGGCTCGGTGGGGGGCTCCATCGGTGGTGGCTGGGTCGGCGGTGCTGCGTCGGGCGGTGATTCGTCGTCGTCGCGCACCCGGTGCCCGCCGTACCAGGCGGCCATGCTCACCGCACCCAGCCCGTAGACGCACACGACGATCCAGACGAGGAAACCGATGCCGGGAATCAGCGCGACCAGGCGCAGGATGCCGAAGCCGGCGAAGAACGCGCCCAACCGGGCGCCGGTGGACGTGCCCTTCACCCAATGGCGCCCGATGATGTACCCGGCGGTGACGTACCCGAGGGGTGCGAGCACGTTGAGCGCCGAGAGCATGGTCAGGCCGAGCGGGATGCCGACGATGGTCACGAGCACCAGCGCCGCCACCATCGGTCCGACCAGACCGACGAGCGCGCCCCACCCGAACGACGCCGCGATCCGCTTGCCCGCGGCGGCCGCGGTGTCGGCGGCGCGGGGGAGCATGCCGACGAACGCCAGACCCAGGATCGCCATGGAGATGGTGACCGCGATCCAGAGGTACGCGAGCGATCCGATGATGATCCCGGTGAAGATGGCGCGCAGGTCGACGCGTCTGACCTCACCGTCGACCGTTCCACGGGCGATCTGAGGATCGCGCCGCGAGACGACGTCGCCGCCCACGCTGCCGTCGGCGGTGACGACCACGCGACCGGTGAGCGCGACGACGTCGCCGCGGACTCGGCCGGTGATGCGGGCGTTGCCGTGCACGACGACGACGCCACGGGTCACCCGGCCACTCACGACGAGGTCGCCCTCGCCCACGATCACGTAGTCGGTGACGGTCCCTGCGATGCGGACGTCGCCATCGGCGGTGGCGACGGGGCCGTGCACCAGCTCACCGCGCGCGACGTCGACGTCGCCGGTGATGCTGATGATGCGATCACTGCTCGAGCGCCCCCCGCCGCGGGAGGCCGCGAGGGCCGGTGCTGCCAGCGCGGCGACGACGACGAGCGCGAGCGCAACGAGGGCGACAACGTGGCGACGCATGCGGCTCCCTCCGGCACCGGAAGCGCGCAGCCTCGCGCGTGACCGCCGACGGGGCAACGACCCCGCCGGCGGTCAGTGAGCGGGGAGTCAGGCGGGGGGACCCGAACCGAGCTCGACGGTCGCGCTGTGGCTCTGACCCGAGGAGTCGAGCCACTGGACCTTCACCGAGTCGCCGGGGCCGTACCGCACCATCGTGTGCGTCAGCTGCGAGCCCGACGTGATGGTGGTGCCGTCGATGCCGACGATGGTGTCACCGGTCTGGATCCCGGCCTGGTCGGCGCCCGAGCCCGACTGCACGCCGGCGACGCTGGCGCCGTTCCCGGATCCGCTGCCCTGACCGGAGTTGCCTCCGACGTCGCCGTTCCCGCCGAAGGGGTTGCCGGAGCCGTTGGCGCTGGAGTCGGTCTGGATGCTCACCCCGAGGATGCCGGCGTGGGCGCCCACGTGGATGCTGTCGGTGCCGTTGCCCGCCTCGATCTGCTTGCCGATGGCGAGCGCGTCCTCGATCGGGATGGCGTAGCCCTCGTTCTGGCTGCCACCACCGAAGCCGAAGCCGCCGTTGCCGCTGCCGCCGTTGCCGGTGGACGCCGCCGCGTCCATGCCGATGACCTCGCCGCTGGCGTCGACGAGCGGGCCGCCGGAGTCGCCGGGCTGGATGTTGGCGTTGGTCTGGATGAGCCCGTGCAAGGTCTCGGCGTCGCTCCCGTCCTGGTCGGAGGCGGTGATCTGCTGGTCGAGGCCGGTGATGGTGCCGCTGACGACGCTCGGCGCACCGCCCTTGCCGCCGGCGTTGCCCATGGCGACGATCGCGTCACCGATCTGCGCCGACGACGAGTTGCCCAGGCTGGCGGCGTCGAGGCCGGACACGTCTTCGATCTGCACGAGCGCGACGTCGCTCTGGATGTCGTAGCCGAGCACCTTCGCCGGGTGCTGCGAGCCGTCGCCGCCGATCTCGGCCTCGAGCTCGTTGGCGCTGGCGATGACGTGGTTGTTGGTGAGGACCAGGCCCGACGACGAGATGAGGATGCCGGTTCCGGCGGCCTCACCCTGGTCGAGGGAGCTGGTGAAGTTCACGATCGACGGGCTGACCTTGCCGGCGATGCCGTTGACGTCGATGCTGCTGTTCTGGCGGTTGCCCGACGAGCTGCCGTTGCCGTTCGCGCTGGGCGCCTGCTGCTGTGACGGGAAGAGGCTGCTCGCGTTCGTCGTGCTCGACCCGTTGTCGGCGCCGATCGCATAGCCGAGCACCCCGGCGAAGGCGAGGAAGCACGCGACCGCGAGCGCGGTGAGGCTGCGCCGACGCGACGCGCGAGCGTGACGCTCGACGCTGCGCGGTGGGACCGGCGGAGGTGCGCCGTAGCCGGGTGCGCCGTAGCCGGGGGCGCCGTAGCCGGGGGCGCTCGCCGGGCCGGTGGGGGCCGTCAGCGGCGGGGGAGGCGGTGGCGGGGGAGGGGGTGTCGCCGCGGCCGGGGGGTACGTCGGCTGGTACGGCGGGGAAGGCGGAGACTGTGGCTCCGTGCGGTCGGCGTCGTCGGGGTGCGACATCGTGGGGTGCTCCAGGATCAGGGGACGGGGGGGAACCCGTACCGAGGACTCTGCCCGACCCATCCTGAGAGGAACCTGTTCAGGGCCGGCGGTGGTGCTTTGGTCACTGATGGTCTCCCTGGTAACGACGGCGTGGGCCTCGATGTGCCCGACGACCTGAGAGCCCCTCTCAGGAACCGGGCCGGGTCCGCACCTCGGCGAGGGCGGCTGGCGGTCCACCGCGCCTCAACGGACCGCCGGCGGGTCCGATCTCGGCGCCGTCGATCGACGTCAGTGGGCGCGAAACGGGGCGCGTGTCCGGGTATGCCGTCCGGTGCTTCGCGGTGATCGCGGCGCACGAGCTGCCGGCGCGTCGCGGGCGCTCCGGCGCCTGAACCCTCGACCGAGAATCGTTCGACGGCGGCGGTCAGGGAACGGCCGGCGCGCTCGCCGCCAACCGTGTCCCCGGGCCGCCGATGGTCGAGGGCCCGTTGTTGGCGATGCGACGCAGAGACGGCAGGATCTTGGCCATGTCGCCCCTGGCCGCGTCGACCGTCGACGGCGCCATCGTCGGCTCGGTGTAGAGCACGGTTGCGTCACTGCTGCCGGTCGAGTCGACCACGTAGGCGCCGTACCGGCTGAGGGCGTCGAAGATGGCGTTGCCGAGCGGGCTCAGCCCGGCGGGACGCGGGGTGCCGACAGGGATGGCGAGGAGGGAGCCTTCGGGCGCGGTGCCGAGGGCACCGCCGTCGTCGTTCGAGATCGCCGGCCACACCTGGCCGTTGCCGAGGAGCTGATAGGGAAGCGCGATGGCGAGCGCATGCGGGATGTTGGTCGTCTCACCGTTCCTGATGAGGCCACCGAGAAGCGACACGCCGGTCGCGCGCACCCACCCGATGCCGACCCCCGACCCCTTGAGGTCGACAGGGATGGTCGCGCCGGCGGTCCGGGTGCCGAGGTCGAGAGACCAGAACTCGTTGGCGTGGAGGCCGTCGGGCGAGATGACGGCGAGGTGAGCGTCGGTACCGGCCGCGGGGCGGGCGCCGGCGGGGATGCGCAGGGTCACGGGACCCGGGTAGGTGCCGCCGCTGACGGCGATGGTCACGAGTGGGTCGCCCGTGGAGGCGCGCACCACCGGTATCGAGTACTCCGAGCTGTTGATCCATGGCGTGGTCGACGCGAGGTTCACGATCGGGCGGGCGTCGTACGCGGCGCCGGAGCCGAGCGGGGTGTTCCAGGGCGACGTGGACGAGAAGGGCCACGACGCCAGATCGCGCGACGTCGCACCGGGCGGCGGGGGGCTCGCGGGCGCGGCGGCGGCGACCGGACCCACGGGTGCCTTGGCGGGGGCCGGAGGCAGGCAACCGGAGGCCAGCACCGCGACCGCGAGTGCACTCCCCGCGATCGCCCAGGTCCGCCGGATCGTGCATCGCCGCATGTGGTGCCCCTCGGAGTGCATCGGGAACACCAGAGGTCGGCAGCCGCTGTGACCACCTTGAGTGACTGCAGGTCACGCGATGTGCAGAATTGTCGCGCTCCGGGGCACGACGGCCGTCGGGACGGGCGCGGCGGTCAGGACGCGGGCTGGATCACCTGGAGCCGGTCCCAGGGGATCTTGGCCAGCACCTGGTACCCCTGGAGGCCGCCGAAGGCCTCGTCGTACGGGTTCGGCTGGCCGGCGGCCACGTACGGCGCGCTGCTCTCGCCCATCAGGACGACCGCGCCCGACCTGTCGGTCACATACATCCCGTAGTCCTGGAGCGCGCGGGCGATCGCGACACCGCCGGCGGGCAGGCCCAGCGTGGTCACGTCGATCGACGGGTCGAGCCGGAACCGCGTGCCCTCGGGGATCGCATCCGGATCGGTGGAGTCGCCGTCCGTGCGGTTGGCCGGCGCGACCTGGGTGCCCGCGGTCGCGTGGACCACATTGACCGCCAACGTGTGGTCGATCCTCCCGGCGTGCAGCTCGGAGGCCTTGATCGCTCCGGCCAGGTACGACAGACCTGACGCGGCCACCCCGTACGGGAACGGGAACACTCCCTGCGCCTGGCTCATGTTCTCGATCCGACCGCCCCAGCACGCCGACCACGATCCGTCGCCGGCCCGCTGCGCCATCCAGAGCTCCCACTCGGTGTCGGTGGACGGCTGCCAGATCACGAGGGAGTGATCGGTGCCGTTCGCCGGCTGCGCATTCGCCGGGATCGGGACCGCGTCGATCTGCTCGAGCAGGCCCGCACTTGCATTGCAGTCCTTGGCGATGGAGACGGCCACCGTCGCCTGGCCCGCCGGCACGCGGTAGATCGGGATGCTGAAGTCGTCGGTGTTGATCCCGACCGTGCCGTAGTTGTCGCGCCACTGCTGGTCGAACGAGCTCACGAGCTGCTGGGAGTTGGGTGCCACCGCGGCGTCGGCGGCCAACGGCGTGTTCCAGAAGCTGTTCGTGCTGAATGGAGTGACACCACCGGTGCCGAGCGCGACCGCCGTGGGCGCGGCGGTGGTCGTCGGGCGGGGAGGGTTGCTCGCCTGCGTCCGGGTCGACGTCGACGTCGGTTCCGAGCCGGTCTTGACGAAGAGCGCCGCCATCACCACGGCCACGACCAGGGTGGCGGCGACGAGTGCGATCGTGCGCCGACGATGCTCGGCGCGTCGGCGCTCGGCGCGCCTCGTCGTGACGTCAAGCGAGTCACGGCGTACTCGCGGTTCGCTGGTCGTGATCTGCACCGCTGCCCGTCCAGAGGGGACCCGTCCGATCGGGTCAGGCTATTGGCTCCGGGGCGGATATCTCCTTCGGGTGGCGGGACCCGCCGGCTCGCTACGACAACTCGCGGGCGGTGACGTCGCCGCTCACGGCGGGAACGGCTCGCGGCACGTCGTCACCGTCGAGCACCGTCGACCCGCGGCGCGGAGCCAGGAAGAATTCCGCGCCGGCGATCCCCGCCCAGGTCCAGAGGAGGAGGTTGGGGAGCGCGTAGCTCAACGGGCCGAGGTTCGCCACGACGAGGAAGCAGACGAACACGGCCAGCAGGCCGACCCGCCACGGGTACAGCTCGGGTGGGCCGCGCCGGACGATCGCGCCGCCCACGGCGCCGAAGAGTGCAATGCACCACAGCGCCGCACCCACGACGCCGAGCTCCGCCAGGTGCGACAGGAACACGTTGTGCACCTCGAGGCCGGCCCCGGTGAGCGGGTACGCGTCGGTCTGCCGCAGGAAATCGGGGCCCTTGTCCACGAACGTCTGCCAGCCGAACCCGAAGATGGGCCGGGCCTCCACCATCCGTAGCGCCGCATTGTTGGTGTTGTAACGGTCCCAGACCGGTGCCTTCTCGTTGACCCGGTCGTCGGCCTTGCTGGACAGACCCGGGACCAGCGCCAGCGCCGCGATCACCCCGATCGCGCCGACGATGAGAGCCGGGACGATGTACCGGCGGGCGCGTGGCACCACGAGCATGGCCGCGAGGGTCCCCGCCACGGCCCCGATCCAGACCGCGTGGGTGAGCGTGAACAGGATCCCGAGTCCGCCCAGGACGATGACCGTGCCGCACACGAAGCGGATCCACGGCTTCCGCCAGACGGCGATCCCGATCGCGGCGGCGACCACGCACATGTAGAGCGAGAGCCCGTCGGCGACCGCCTCGACGAACGGACCCCGGGCGCGGCCGAAGTGGAGGCCGACGTTCGGGTCGACGATGTAGTTCGGGATCACCAGGTTGTTGAGGCCGACGCCCTCGAAGAAGTTCACGATCCCGATGTACGCGCCCACGACGATCAGCACGCCCAGGAGGAATCGCCGTTGGCGGGCCGAACCGAACACCAGCGGCGCCAGGCAGAACATGAG
Organism: uncultured Actinomycetes bacterium; assembly: GCA_963809795.1. Lineage (GTDB taxonomy): Bacteria > Actinomycetota > Acidimicrobiia > IMCC26256 > DASPTH01 > DASUAS01. The sequence goes on along the minus strand of CAWELN010000013.1, from coordinate 33,761 downwards.
GAAGGGGACGAGACCGAAGCGGTCCAGCAGCGCGAACCGGGCGCTCGACACGTCGAACGTGTTGGCGGCGATCGACGACGCGGTGGCGAAGGTGGCGGCGAGCAGGAGCACGATGTGGATCGGCCGGAGGCGCAACCTGCGATCGGAGACCGCGCGCACCCCACCGAGGACGAGGGCCAGCAGGCCGAGCACGAGGAGGACCCGGTCGAGCGCGGCGGGGACGCCGAAGTTCCCCCAGTTGCCCGAGAAGATCTCGGCGGCGATCGCGAACGACAGCAGCCAGGTCGCCGCCGGCAGGTGCTCGCGGACGGCGGGTCGGTCGACGACGGGCTCTCGGAGCGCAGGGGCCGCCGGCGTGGGCGGCGCGCTGGTCATTGCGCCTGACGCGCCCGGAGGTCGATCCAGACTGCGAGGCCCAGGCCGAGGAGGCCGCCGGCGACCAGGCCGATGAGGACGCCCGCCTCGAGTGTGGAGCGTCGGTTGCTCCCCATGTCCTTCGGCGGACCCGCCGACTGGATGATCTGCGAGTTGATCGCGGTGGGTTGATAGACACCGCTGTACGCCTCGTTCAGCGCGTCGGCTTGGACCTTCGCCGTGTCGTGCTTGGCCTGGGCCGCGTTGATCTGATCCTGCACCTGAGCGGCGCCCGCGGCCGTCGTCTGGGCCGCCAGGCTCGGCTGCAACTGATTGAGCTGGGCCTGAGTGTCGATGACGATCTGGTTCGCAGCGTTGAACTGATCGAGGATCTTCTTCGCCGACTGATTCTGCTGCTCGTTGAGCTTGTTCACCGCGTCCACGAGCGCGGCAGAGCCCGCCTTCGCCAGCGCGATCGCGCGCTCCGGGCTGGCTGCGGTCGCGTCGAGCCGCAACACCGGGGACTCCGGGATGGGCGATGCCGAGATGGAGCCGTTCAGCGCGCCGCCCATCTTCTTGGCCGTCGCGGCCTGCACCTCGTCGGTGTCGACCAGCCGGCTGTAGGAGGAGGCCAGGCTCTGGCCCGCGGCGTCGAGACCGGGAACCGACGCGAGGTTGCTGAGCTGCGCGGTCTTGCCGACGACGAGGCGCATCTCGGCGTTGTACGTGGGCGACTTCACGAAGGCGAACGCGGCGCCGAGCAGGACGCCGAGGAGGCAGAACACGGTGATGAGCTGCCAGTGGTTCTTGGCCGATCGGCCGGGTGATTCATACGGGCGCGCGTGCCGGACGACGAACGTCTGGACGGGGTCCGACGGGACGTCCAGCTCGACGGCGTCGTCACGGTGGTCGACCGCGTCGGACGAGCCGTTCCGTACGACGACGCCGTTCACGTCGTCGGACTCGACCGCCGGGTCGGTCAGGTCTTTCGCCAACTCCTGCTCCTAGCGCTTCCGATGGTGATGAGCCGTCAGACGGGGTCCGAGGCAGCCCGGCCACTCAATGCGGCCACGCTCACTATCGGCACTGAGATGGGTCACGTTAGTAGAACTGCGTGCCTCATGGGACCCGCGGCCCCTCCGCGGCTTGGCGGGCCGAGTCGTCCCGCTCCCAGGCGCGGCCACCTCCGAAGCGGGCCCGGAGCTTGGCGATCGCCGAGATGGTCACGTAGACGGCCACCGGGAACCAGTTCCGTGGCGACGACGCCAGCTCGAGCAGCCGCCGTCCGGCCCCGGTCGCCTTCCCGTGCGGGACTCCGGAGGCCTCGAGCTCGGCCGTACCGCGGTACGCCCGCTTCCGGATGGCCACCAGGCCCTTCAGGGTCGTGGGCGTGTGCACGACGAAGTGCTCGTCGGGCAGGGAGCGCCGCTCGCCCCGGGCGAACTGCTGGAGGACGAATTGGTCGTCGGCGGTGAGGTCCGGGAACCGGTCGAAGCGGTGGCGGCCCGGCTCGGAGAGCGCGTACACCCCTGTGCCCACCATCTCCTCGGTGAGGTAGGGCAACTGCTGCCACACGTCGTAGTAGGCGCGGACCAGCCGGGGTCGGCCGCGGAGCTCGAAGGCGGGCGCCGGCGCCGCGCACAGCACGCCCGGCGACGCCAGCGCCCGCACCGTGGCCCGGAGCACGCCGATCGGGAGCTCGATGTCGGCATCCAGGTAGACGCGCGGGAAGCGCGTCGCGTGCTCGTCACCTGCGTTGAGCGCAGCCGACTTCGATGCGACCGTGAGCTCGACGACGGTCGCTGCCGGCTGCGCGGCGCGCGCGACGGCGGCGGTGCGGTCGCGGCAGCCGTTGCACACCACGACGATCTCGAGCTCCCCGGGCTCGGCACCGTGGGTGAGCGCGTCGAGGCAGCGCCCGATCACGGCCTCCTCGTCGTGCGCCGGGATGATGACCGAGACCGGCGTCGGGACAGGCACAGAGCGAGGATCGGGCGCCGCGGACACGGGATCACGGTACCCGGTCGCCCGCCCGCGTCCGTCACCCTGCGCGCGACGCCGTACACTCCCCGGCGTGGATCGCCGCTCTTCCAGACTGCCGTCGCGATGAAGCTGCTCGTCACCGGGCACCTCGGCTACCTCGGGGTCGAGATGACCTCGAGGCTGCTCGCCGCGGGCCACGAGGTCGTCGGGCTCGACGTCGACTACTTCGCGGACTGCGACTTCGTCGCGCCGCCCGACGACGTGCCCAACCTGCGGACCGACCTGCGCGACGTCGAGCCCGAGGAGCTCGAGGGCTTCGACGCCGTGATCCACCTCGCCGCCCTCTCCAACGACCCGCTGTCGGACCTGAATCCGGACCTCACCTACGACATCAACCTCCACGCGTCGGTGCGGCTCGCCACCGCGGCGAAGCAGGCGGGGGTGCCGCGGTTCCTGTTCTCCTCGTCGTGCAGCCTCTACGGCGCCGGGGGAGGCGAGCTGCTCGACGAGAACGCGGCGTTCAACCCGGTCACGCCCTACGGCGAGTCGAAGGTCCGCGTCGAGCAGGCGCTGTCGAAGCTGGCCGACGACGCGTTCACCCCGGTCTACCTGCGGAACGCGACCGCGTTCGGGGCATCGCGCCGGCTCCGCGCCGACATCGTCGTCAACAACCTGGTGGGGCACGCGGTGACGACGGGCAAAGTGCTGCTGCAGAGCGACGGCACGCCGTGGCGCCCGCTGGTGCACGTGTTCGACATCTCGCACGCCTTCGAGCAGGCGCTCGTCGCCCCCCGCGACGCGGTGCACGACCAGGCCTTCAACGTGGGCCGGACCGGCGAGAATTACCGGATCCGTGACATCGCCAACCAGGTGGCCGAGGTCGTGCCCGGATGCGAGGTGGCGTTCGCCGAGGGTGCCTCCGCCGACGCGCGTGACTACCAGGTCGACTTCTCGAAGATCGAGACGCAGCTGCCCGGCTATGCCCCGGAGTGGACCCTGCGCCGGGGCATCGAGCAGCTGTACGGCGCCTATTCCGGGGCCGGCCTGACCTGGGAGGCGTTCGACGGCTGGCAGTACCACCGCTTGCGGACCATCCAGCGCCGGCTCCAGCGGCACGAGCTCGACGACGGGCTGCGGTGGACGTGAGCGCGGCACCGCACCAGGCGCGAATCGGCCGTCAAGGCGCCCTGAGGGCAGTCGATAACCTCACTGCGTGAGTCGCGACCGTGTTCCCGTGGCGGGCCCCTGGGTGACCGAGCTCGAGGTGCAGTACGTCGCGGACGCGGCCGCCAACGACTGGTATCGCGAAGCGGGCAAATCCGTCGGCCTGTTCGAGCGCGAGTTCGCCGACTACCTCGGCCTCGCCCACGCGGCGGCGGTGCCCCACGGCACCTCGGCCCTGCACCTCGCGATGCTGGCCCTCGACCTCCGCCCGGGCGACGAGGTGATCGTGCCCGAGGCCACGTGGGTGGCCACTGCGGCACCCCTCGCCTACCTCGGCGCCGTCCCCGTCTTCGCCGACGCCGACCCGCGCACGTGGGGGATCGCCGCCGAATCGCTCGAGCGCTGCCTCTCGCCGCGCACCCGGGCCGTCGTCACCGTCGACCTCTACGGCGGCACTCCCGACATGGACGCGCTGCACGCCGTGCTCGGCAACCGGCCCGTCCCCATCCTGGAGGACGCCGCGCAGGCCATCGGCTCGAGCTGGCGGGGCCGGCCCGCCGGCACGCTCGGCGACGTCGCCGTCTTCAGCTTCCACGGCACCAAGACGCTCACCACGGGCGAGGGCGGGATGCTCGTCACCGCCCGCGACGACCTCTTCGCGCGCGCGTCGCGGCTCCGCGACCACGGTCGCACCCCGAACGACCACCGGTTCTTCGTCACCGAGGAGCTGGGCTACAAGTACAGGATGAGCAGCCTGCAGGCCGCGTTCGGCCGGGCCCAGCTGCAGCGGATCGACCAGCTCCTCGAGCGCAAGCGGCAGATCTTCGACTGGTACGAAGCGCGCCTGCGCGACGTGCCCGGGCTCTCGCTCAACCCGAGCGTGCCCGGGATGCACAACACCTACTGGATGACGACGGTGGTGGTCGATCCCGGCTACGGGCTCGAGACCCGCGAGCTGATGGCGCGCCTCGACGACGCCGACATCGACTCCCGGCCGTTCTTCCCGCCCCTGAGCTCCCTCCCTGCGTTCGACGGCTACGCCACCGCGCACGAGGCGCGGGAACGGAACGTGGTGGCGTACGACCTCAGCCGGCGTTCGGTGAACCTGCCGTCCGCGCTCATGCTCACCGAGGCCGACGTCGATCGGGTCTGCGAGACACTCGTGTCCATCCTGGGCGGCAGGGAGGCGGTTGGTATGACGACGAAGACCGTGAGCTCATGAAAGCGGTGATCCTGGCCGGCGGGCGCGGCACGCGGATCAGCGAGGAATCGCAGAGCCGCCCCAAGCCGATGGTCGAGATCGGCGGCAAGCCGATCCTCTGGCACATCATGAAGATCTACTCGGCCGCCGGCATTCACGACTTCGTCGTGTTGCTCGGTTACAAGGGGTACATGGTCAAGGAGTACTTCGCGAACTACTTCCTGCACCAGTCGGACGTGACCATCGACCTGTCGAACAACGCGGTGGAGGTGCTGCAGAACAGTGCCGAGCCGTGGCGGGTGACGCTGCTCGACACCGGCGCGGAGACGATGACCGGAGGTCGTCTGCTCCGGGCGCAGCGGCACCTCGCGGGGGAGAACTTCTGCTTCACCTACGGCGACGGCCTCGTCGACCTCGACATCGCGAAGGTGGTCGACTGGCACGACAGCCACGACCGGGCCGTGACGGTCACTGCGGTCCAGCCGCCGGGCCGGTACGGCGCGCTGACGTTCGACGGCGACGACGTGCGCTTCGAGGAGAAGCCGCACGGCAGCAGCGGCTGGGTGAACGGCGGGTTCTTCGTGGCGTCGTCGAAGGTGTTCGACTACCTCGACGACGACGACACCGTCTTCGAGCGCGCGCCGCTCGAGCGCCTGTCGCAGGACGGTGAGCTGATGGCGTACCAGCACCACGGGTTCTGGTACGGGATGGACACGCTCTGGGACAAGATCTTCCTCGAGCGACTCTGGGACGACAACGCCGCACCGTGGAAGATCTGGTCCGAATGAGCACCTCCGCCACCTGCCGATTCTGCGGCGCCGCCCTCACCGAGTCGTTCTGCGACCTCGGCCTGTCGCCGCTCGCCAACTCCTACGTGAGCGCCGACCAGCTCGATCAGGGAGAGCGCTTCTACCCGTTGCACGCATACGTGTGCTCGGAGTGCTACCTGGTGCAGCTCGCCGAGTTCGAGACGCCCGAGCAGATCTTCGGCGACTACGCGTACTTCTCGTCGTTCTCGCGGAGCTGGTTGGAGCACGCCCGCACGTACGTCGAGCAGACGTCGGCGCGGTTCGACCTCGGACCGTCGAACCAGATCGTCGAGATCGCCAGCAACGACGGCTACCTCCTCCAGTACTTCGTCGAGCGCGAGCTGCCCGTCCTCGGCATCGAGCCGGCGGCCAACGTCGCGGCGGCGGCGCAGGAACGCGGGATCCCGACGCTGGTCGAGTTCTTCGGCACCGAGCTGGCGACGCGGCTCCGCGACGAGGGCACGACTGCCGACCTGTTGCTGGGCAACAACGTGCTCGCCCACGTACCCGACCTCAACGACTTCGTCGGCGGCATGGCCACGTTGCTCTCCGCCGACGGCGTCATCACCATGGAGTTCCCGCACCTCCTCCAGCTGATGCGGCACAACCAGTTCGACACCATCTACCACGAGCACTTCTCGTACTTCTCGTTCCTCACGGTGTCGGCCGTCTTCGCGCACCACGGTGTGCGCCTCTTCGACGTCGAGGAGATCCCGACCCACGGCGGTTCGCTCCGCATCTACGGGTGCCACGCGGAGAACGCGGCGCACGTGACCACGGATCGGGCGCAGCAGCTGCTCGCGGTCGAGCGGGAGGCGGGGCTCGACCGGCTCAGCGGCTACAGCGCGTTCCCCGAGCAGGTTCGCCAGACGAAGCGAACGCTGGTGCGCTTCCTGCTCGACGCCAAGGAGAGCGGCGCCACCATCGCCGCCTACGGCGCACCGGCGAAGGGCAACACGCTGCTGAACTACGCCGGTGTGGGCACCGACGTCATCGACTTCACCGTCGACCGCAGCCCGCACAAGCAGGGCTTCGCCCTCCCGGGCACCCGCATCCCGATCTTCGCCCCCGAGCACGTCTTCGAGGCGAAGCCCGACTACCTGCTGGTCCTGCCCTGGAACCTCAGGGACGAGATCATCGAGGACATGGGCGCGATCAGGGACTGGGGCGGCCGGTTCGTGTTCCCGATCCCCGAGGTTTCGGTCGTCGACTGACGGTCGGAGGCTGCGGTCCGATCGCCCGCCGCCGAGCCGTCCGTCCCCCCGGAGCAACCCTGTGACCGAACCGGCTCGCGTCTGCTACATGATGAACCGCTACCCGAGCGTGTCGCACACGTTCATCCAGCGGGAGATCGACGCGGTGCGCGCGGCCGGGGTCGAGGTGGTCCCCGTGGCGCTGGTGCCTGCCGCCGCGACCGACGTCCTGTCCGAGGCCGACCGTCGGGCCCGGAAGGAAACCGCGACGATTCGTCCGGTGTCGGTGCTTCTGCTGTGGCAGGCGGTCGTCGTACCCCTGCTCCGATACCCCGGCGCGTTCGTCGCCACCCTCTTCCAAGGTCTGCGCGCCGCTCGCACGGATGTGCGCGACGGTCTCTGGAGCGTCTTCTACTTCGTCGAGGCGCTCATCCTCTGGCAGCACTGCGAGCGCAACCGGGTGCGGCACATCCACGCGCACTTCGCCAGCGCTCCGAGCGACCTCGCATGGCTGGCCGCCTCCTTCGGGAACCGCGTGCGCGGCGAAGGCGAGCCGCCGTGGTCGTGGAGCATGACCGTCCACGGTTGGCACGAGTTCGTCGACGAACGCAAGCATTCGCTCGGTGAGAAGGCGGCCGCCGCCGACTTCGTGATCTGCATCAGCGAGTACACGCGCTCCCAGCTGATGCGGCAGGTCGATCCGACGGTGTGGCCGAGGCTCCACGTCCGACACTGCGGCATCGATCCCGACATGTTCTCGCCCGCGAAGGCTGGCGCGGCGTCGCCCGGGACCGTCCTGTGCGTCGGCCGGCTCGATGCCGAGAAGGGTCACCTGGTGTTGGTCGACGCGCTCGCGGCGCTCCGGGGCCGCGGCCTCGACGCCACGGCCGTCTTCGTCGGTGCCGGCCCGCTGCGACCGGTGATCGAGGCGCGGATCGCTGCACTCGGCCTCGACCACGCGGTGCACCTCACGGGCGCGATCGGGCAGGACAAGATCAGGGACTACTACCACCGCGCGAGCGCGTTCTGTCTGCCGACGTTCATCGAGGGGCTGCCGGTGGTCCTGATGGAGGCCATGGCTTCCGGGCTCCCGGTCGTCACCACCCCCGTGAACGGCATCCCCGAGCTCGTGCAGGACGGCGTGACGGGTCTGCTCGTGCCGCCCGGACGTCCCGATCTCCTGGCCGATGCGCTGCAGCGGCTGTTCGCCGACCCGTCGGTGGGCGCCGAGCTCGCCCGCGCCGCCCGTGAGCGCGTGATCGCCGAGTTCGACATACGGCGGATCGGGCCGTCGATCGCCGCCCTCTTCGAGTCGGCGCCGGGCGCGCGGCGCACTTCGTCGCTGAGTCGGTGAAGGCTGGTGCCGATCCATCGTGTGCTGTAGTACGAGTGTGACTCAGCCCCGAGTGTCGGTCGTCATCGCGACTCGAGATCGACCCGACATGCTCCGGACTTGCGTGCAGAGCGTGCTGGCGTCAGATCACCCCTCGTTCGAGGTCATCATCGCGGACCAGAGCACAGTTCCGATCACGCTCGAGCCGGATCCGCGTCTCGTGCACCTGCACCTGGAGTCCAGGGGAAAGTCATCGGCGCTCAACGCTGGGATTGCACAGGCGTCGGCGCCGGTCATCGCGTTCACCGACGATGATTGCACGGTGCCCACCCACTGGCTGCGGAGGGGCGAGTCCGTCTTCGAGCAACATCCCGAGGTGAGTCTGCTCTTCGGGGACCTGAAGCCGATGGAGCACGATCCGGAGGAGCTGTTCGTGCCCGGCACGATGCTCGGCCGGTTCGAGATCCTGCAGGGTTGGGCGGCGGTCGTTCAACGCGGCGGTGCGGGTGCGAACTGCTTCGCGCGGCGAACCTTGTTCGACGTCATCGCGGGATGGGACGAGATGATCGGCCCCGGCAGTCGCTTCGCGGGCTGCGAGGAGTTCGATCTCTACTATCGGACGGCAACTGGCGGCTTGTCGATCGCCTACGTCCCGTCAGTCGAAGTCGTGCACTGGGGCGCTCGACCCTACGCCGACCACTCCGCAGAGGCATTGCTGGATTCGTACGCGTACGGCGAGGGTGGTGTCGTTGCCAAGCACGTGCGCCTCGGTGACCTCAGGATCATGTGGCATCTGATGAAGATGTACGTCGGTGACGCGCTCTACTGCCTCTCCAACCGCGATCTCCGGGGCATGAGGATGTCGCGCAGCCGCTTCCACGGACTGGCGGATGCAATGACATGCCGCATCGACCGAAGGAACCGCGTCTTCCGCGCGCCCTGACCGCGGACCTCAACCGGACAGGTCGCAGAAGTGGTAGCCGGACGCGCGCAGGGTGAGGCCGAAGATGTCCTCCTCTCGGAGACCCGTTCGGGCCAATGACATCTTCGGGAGGTACCGGTTCGCGGCCAGCGCCTTGAGGCCCGTGTAGCTGTAGAAGCACGCGCCGCCCTCGACGCGTTCGCCGGCGCGGTATCCGCCCCGGTGTGCTCGCGCCACCGCTCGCCAGAGCCCGAGTGTCCCCCGAGTGTCGTCGATCAGTGCGCGCGGCGCGAACATCTGCTGTCTCAGCTTCTGCGCGGCGGATCCGCGATCGCTCGTCGGGGCATCGGATTCGGCCCGATAGCGTCCTGCCGCGCCGACCAGCGGGTCATGGTCAAAGCACGCGATGGCAGCCGCCTCGGGGTGGGGAGCCGTGATCAGGGCGTCGTCACGCATTCGCAAGAGCGCGTCGAACTGATGGCCACGTAGCACCTCCGCGAACACCTGCGCGAGGTGCACGTACGAGATGTCCGTCGAGGGGTCGTCCAGGGCGCCGGGATCCATCTCGGAGACGTGGACGTCACGGTGTGCTTCCTGCACGCGACGACCACTCCCATGACCGGAATGGTCGGCGACGACGATGGCGCGACTGCTGGTCGTGTACGCCTCGACACTCTCCACGGCTTCGACCGCGGAGCTGGTCTCGCACTCCGGACCCAGTGAGACCACGACGACGAGCTCGACGCTCTTCACCGCCGTCGAGGCGGGCCGGTGACGTCCTCCGCCGAGGCAGTGTCGAGACCGACTTCCACTGCTGCCGTACCGTCCGCCCGCTCAGGCGTCGAGCATCGCCGGGTCGAACACGAGCACGCCGTCCGCGCTGCCGTTCACGTCGTAGCTCGCGATCAGGTCCTCCGGCAGCCCCTCGTACGTCCCCATCCGCAGGAAGTCGCGCAGCGTCGTGCCGGTCGACTCGGAATCGACGTTCTCCGGCCCCGCGTGAGCCGTGAGATCGCCGAGGTTGACGGTGCGGAAGTCGACGCTGAAGCGCGTGCCCCCCGATGTGTTCGGCACGGTCGAGTGCAACTGCGCCCCGGAGAAGACCAGCGCGGAGCCGGGGTCACCCAGGAGCCGGACCTCGGCGCCGGCACTTCCACCGAGCAGGTGAGGGTGCGGCCGCGGATCGCTGGTGACGAAGCGCGCCGCGTCCCGGCGCCCGGAGCGATTCCACTCGTAGGCGTCGAACGCCTGGCTGCTGTTCTCGGTGGCGCGTCCCCAGAAGTCGGGGTGGAAGGCCATGCTGCTCTCGCGGGTGAGGCCCCGGATGGGAGCCCACCAGTTCACCTGGCAGGGCGGTGCCGAGTACCAGGTGTCGCGGTGCGGCTTGTAGTTGTAGCCGAGGCCCGCGGTGAGGTAGCTGGCGGGGGTGACGACCCGCAGCTTCGGGACGTCGAAGTAGGTCTTCTCGGGGTCGCAGCCCAGGTCGACGAGCGCGGCGGTGAGGAGCTCCTTGGAGCGCGGATGGTGCGTGAAGCCGGTCTTGAGCGGACCGAGGATCTCCACGTACTCCTCGACCGGGAGGTGTTCGAAGGCCCGGGTCGGGTCCAGGGCGCCGAAGGCCGCGGCGATGAGCTCCCACGCGAAGTCGGTGAGCGCGCGCACGGACGCCCGGGGCGGGAGGTTGAACACCTCGCCGTCGTACAGCCGCCGGCGGCGCTCATCGTCGGTGATGTTCGCCTCAGCCGAGATCAACATCGTCATGTCAGACTCCTGACCGTACGCGCCGCTTCTCGGCCGCGACGCGCTGGACGCGGCTCAGGACGAGGCGGGGCAAGAACAATGGGAACGTGCGCGACCGCTCGGGTCCAAGGCTCCGGCGCACCCGCCACGACAGGGACTCGCCCGAGGGCTTGCTCGGGTCGAGGACCGCGGCGAGGTCGAGGAGGCGTTGCGACTCCTCGGGCCCCGCGCCCTTCGCCTTCACGTACACGCGCGACGCCGAGTAACGGGCCTCGCGCGCCAGAGTGCGCCGGACCGTCGTGTCCCAACGCGCGCGTTCCGGACGGTCGGCCACCGTGTCGAGGAACGCGGAGAAGGCGACCCACTTCTGCTCGATGGTGCTGAGTGCCGAGCCCTCGTAGGCATTCGAATGGTTCGTCTCGTGCTGGCGGTACATGGCCAGGATCTGCCCGGGCAGGAACGCGACGTCCGCGTACGACGCCATCCTGAGCCACATGTTCAGGTCGCTCGTGTGGGGGCATGCGGGGTCGAGCCGACCCGCCACTGCGAGCGTGGAGACGCGCATGAGCACTTCCGGCGTGCGGATCGGGTTCTCACGGGCGCGGCACACTCGGTCGATCCATTCTGCGCCCGGATAGATCTTCGCCGGACCTGGCGCGGCTGCGAGCTGCGCCGGCTTCACGTCGCTCACGTGGGTGAAATCGATCACGGGCCCGTAGGTCATGCCCACGTTCGGGTGCGCATCCATGAAGGCGACCGATCGGGCGAGCGAGCCCGGCGTCAGACAGTCGTCGGCGCACAGGAGCACGACGTAGTCGCCGCGGATCTCGTCCCGACACCGGTTCAGCGAGCAGATGATGCCGTGGTTCTCGGCGTGCTCGACCAGACGCACGTTGGGGTGCTCGTCGCGGAGCCGACGGGCGAGCTCCCGCGACCCGTCGGTCGAGGCGTTCTCGACGATGACGACGTCGACCTCGACCCCCTCCTGGTGGACGGCGCTCTCCACGCATTCCCGCAGGTAGCGCGCGTAGTTGTACGAGGGGATCGTGACCGTCACGACTGAGTGGGCACCCATCAGCCCCGCCCTCCTTGGTCCCACCGGTGTTGCCTCGATGTCCTGTTCGTCACTGTCGTCGCGCAGCTGAACACGTAGCGTGTTCGATTGCTCACTCTGATAGTAGCGTTTGCCACGCGGAGGCCCGAAATGCCACCGAACCGCCACTCCTCGGGTTGGCACCCGGTACGGCAGCGGCTCGACGGCAACGGAGCCAACCTCGGCGGACCGGCTCAGCCGGCGGGGCGGGGCCCACTCGTGGTGAGCGCCGGCTCGGCGAGGAGCGGCACCAGCCACTCGAGTGCCTCGTCGCGCGGCTCGGCGGGAACGGCCCGGGCCGACCGGCGATCGGTGGCCCGGTCGACGGCGGACGGCGAGACGAGTGCCGCGACCGCCCAGACCAGCTTCGCGGGTGCGCGACGGGACAGTCGGGCGTAGCGCACGAACGACTCGATTCGCAGGTCCGCCCGCAGCGCGATCTTGGCGAGGTAGACGTCGTCGGCATGGCCCACCTGGGAGACGCCGAGGGTCTCCGCCTCGGAGCGGTAGCGCTCGCGCACGGTCTGGGTGGCATCGGTCATGCCCCGGAGATCGCTCGAGCGCGACTTCCCCGCGCCCCGCCAGATGCGGTAGCCGGTGAGCGGCGCCTCGACCGTCGCCACGGGAGACGCGAGCGCCAGCCGGATCCACAGGTCCCAGTCTTCCGCCAACCCGCGGCGGAAGCCCCCCACCTCCTGCATGAGATCCCTCGCGACCAGCACCGACGAGCCGCCGCCGGGAACGATGTTGCTCGTCAGCAGGCCGGCGAGCACGCCGTCGGCGGACGGCGAAGGCTGGTGGTGCACGATCTCCACGGGAGTGCTGCGGTCCGCGACGAAGGAGACCGCAGCGGTGCAGCTCCAGCCCGCGCCCGGGCTCGCGGCCACCGCGTCGAGCTGGGCGGCCAGCTTGCGGGGCGACCACAGGTCGTCGTCGTCGCAGAACGCGACGTACTCGGTTTCCGCGGCGGCCACCCCCGTGGAGCGGGCCTGCGCGGCACCCTGGGGAACGTCGTGGCGGAGCACCCGGACCCTGGGGTCGTCGAGCGAGGCGAGCCAGACCCCCGTGTCGTCGCTGGAGCCGTCGTCGATGACGATCACCTGCAGGTCGACGTCGCGCTGATCGAGCACCGACGTCAGTGTCGCCTGGAGCGTGGTCCGCCGGTTGTGCGTCGGGACGATCGCGGTGACGGTGCGTTTCGTGGCGCGAACTGTCATGTGAGGCATACGTCCCCGGTCGCGGCGAGGATTGTCGAGCCCAGGATCGCGCGCCGGAACCCGTCGCAGGAACTGCACTGTCGCCCTGTTGGAGCCATCGTCACGCGTCCGTAGTCTCGGGTCCGGCCGCCCGCCCTCTCCGCAGGCCCGATCTGGTCACGGAGAGTAACATCGTCGGAGGGCCGGCGTGACACCGGGTCGATGATGGACAGGCGATGCTGACGGCAGACGAGATCGACCGCTTCCACGACGAGGGGTATCTGGCGATCTCGCGCCCCATCCTCACCGCGGCACAGCTGCGGCGGCTGCGCACGTTGATCGCGCCGCTCTTCACCGACCTCGACCGCGTCCCCGACGAGTGGGTGCACGACCTCGGGGAGCCCTCGCCCGCCCGTACCTCCATCCCGGAGGTGGTGTTCACCGCCGAGATCGAGCCGCGGATCCGGATGACCTCTGCCTATCGGACCATGCGGGGCGTCGCCGGGCAACTGCTGGGCTCACCGGCAACCCTCGCCTTCGACCACGCCATCGTCAAGCCGGCCCACACCGTGGCGTTCACGCCGTGGCACCAGGACTTCGCGTTCAACGTCGAGGACCGCGCCACCACCGTCAACTTCTGGGTTCCCCTTGCCGACGCCACGCGCGAGAACGGGTGCATGCGGTTCATCCCCGGGAGCCATCTCGAGCCGACGCTGCCCCATGTCACCCGGGGCTCCGACGCGCTGCACGCGGTGGGTGCCCCCGAGGAAAGGATGGTCATGTGCCCGGTGCCGGCCGGCGGATTCACCGTGCACACGCAACGCACGCTCCATTCGAGCGGACCGAACGTCACCGACACCGACCGGCTGGCCTGGGTCGTGAAGTACAAGCCCGACGAACGGTCGAAGGGCGAGCAGCTCTCTCAACGCACACGTATCGCGCTGCGGGCCGCGCGCCGGGCCATGCCCACGCCCGATTCGCAAACGCCGGCAACGAGCGCCGCACCACGCTGATCGACGCGGGCGTCTTCGCGGCGACGGTCAGCCGACCGACTGTCGCCGCGCGGTCGCGGTCGGACAGTCGGAACAGTCCCACGAGCACGAGCACGCCTCCGAGCGCGGCCGTCCGACCGAGCCCGCCCCCGTCGAGGCGCCGATCTTCGCGGAAGTGCCCGGCGTCGACGAGCGCGGCGAGGTCCGCGAGGAGGAACACCGCGGTGGTGATGCCGAACACGAACGCGGCGATGATCCGCCGCCGGCCCAGGGTGATCGCCAGCAGCGCGGCCAACAGCGTCGGACCGACCACCGAGCCGGCGGGGCCGTCGATGGCGTCGATCAGAAACCCGATCCCCAGCGTGCCGAGCACGACGACGAGCGACGCACCGAAGATCGAGCGCGACGCGCCCGGTTCGCTCAGCGCGCACCCGAGGACGACGAGGCCGAAGATGGCGATCGCCGCCGGGAGCGCGCCGGCGTGGGCGACGCGGCTCCCGGCGTCCACCTCGATGAAGACCCACACCAGCACGAGCCCGGTTCCGGCGACGAGGAGCCCGACCGTCGCCGGGTCCCAGCCGGCGCGCTCGGCGGCCCTCAGCGACGTGAGCACGCCGTGGTGCACGGGGCCGTCGCGCAGCAACCAGAGGCCGAGCACGAGGACGGGCACGCACACGAGGTCCCCGAGGTCGAGGCCGTGGGTGTTGCCGAGCGACAGCAGCACCGGCCCGTGGAGTGGCTCCACGCGGAACAGGACGAATCCCAGGATCAGGGCGAACAGCCCCGCACCGGTCCGCAGCCAGGTTCCGGTCTCGAGATCCGACGCGCGGGTCACGGTCGTGACGGCCCTGACCGTCGCCGCTGCGCCCCTCGGCCTCTGCCACCACGAGGTTCTGCCACGACACCGCTTCCGTCACCCGAGCGTGGCGGGCGAGCGTACCCTCGGTGGCGGTTCCCGCGCGCACCGACACCACGCAGAGCAGGTAATCTTCACTCTCCGCGTCATGGTCTCCCGGACCGCGGGCGAATTCTCGGCAGGCTCCTCAAGTTGCACCACTCCTGAATCGATAGGCGCTTTGTGAAGGATCGCGAGCTTCAACGGCTGACCACTGAAGGGCAATTCAACGTGCGGTGCGCCCTGGGTGCTTCGCGCGCGCGGCGCGTGACCGTCCGATGATCCCGTTCTTCCGGCGCCTGTACCCCCTGCTCGATCGGGCGACCAAGGTACGGCTGCTCATCGCGTGCGGGGCGATGCTGTTCCTCTCCCTGCTCGAGGCCCTCGCCTTCGTCGCGCTGATCCCGCTGATGCAGCTCCTCACCGCGCCGGACATGCAGACGACGAGCAGCAGCGTCAAGTTCGCGAGCGACCTCTTCGGGAACCCGTCGCCCGAGCACCTCGCGCTGATCCTCGCGGTGATCACGGTGGGCGTGTACATCGTGAAGAGCTTCGCTGCCGTCGGGATCCTCCGCTGGGCGACGACCTTCGCGCTCGCGGAAGAGACCGAGATGCTGCACCGCTTGATGGGTACGTACCTGAGCGCGCCCTACGAGATGCACCTCGAGCGCAACAGCAACGAGTTCGTACGCACCCTGGAGATCTCGCTGCCGTTGATCTTCCGGATGGCGATGGTCCAGAGCTTCAACGCCGTCGGCGACATCTTCTCGGTCGCGTTCGTGGGCGTGATTCTCGCGGTCTCGAACCTGGGCATCGCGGCCGCAGCCGCGGCGTACTTCGCCATCGTGGTCGTCGGCTACCAGCGCGTTGCGCAGCGCTTCATCTCGAGAGCCGCGCGGGCCATCCACGACAAGCAGGCGAAAGAGATCCAGGCGATGCACCAGTCGCTCGCCGCGGTCAAGGACGTCAAGGTGCGCGGCGCCGAGAAGTACTTCGCCGATGAGGTGCGCGACATGCACGGCACACTCATCGGCCCATACCGCGCGGTCACCCTCTCGAGCTTGACCCCGCGCTATGTCCTCGAGCTGGCGATGATGGGCGCCGCCGCGGTCATCGCCTTCGTCGCCTTCTCCACGGAACCGGTGAGCTCGGCAACCGCCACGGTGGGCGTCTTCCTCGCCGGTGGGTTCCGGATGCTGGCGCCGCTGAACAAGGTGATCTTCGCCATCTCCCAGACCCGGGCGTCGATGCCCTCGCTCGAGCAGCTCGCCGACGACCTCAACATGGCCAAGGCCGAAGACGTGGCAGAGAACCTCCAGCAGACCGAGGAGGTGCACCTCTCCGAGCTGCGCCCGCGGCTCTCGTTGCGCGACGTGACGTTCTCGTACGTGCCCGGCGTTCCCGTGCTCGACCACGTGACCTTCGACATCGATCAGGGCGAGGCGATCGGGCTCGTCGGTGGGTCGGGTGCGGGCAAGAGCACCCTGGTCGACGTCCTGCTCGGTCTGCTGGAGACGGACTCGGGCGAGGTGCTCGTCGACGGCTGGCCCATCCACTCCGTCCGTCGGCAGTGGCAGTCGATGGTCGGGTACGTCCCGCAGTCGATCGTCCTCTTCGACGCCACGGTGCGGGCGAACGTCGCCTTCGGCGTTGCGGAGGCCGACGTCGACGACGAACGCGTCTGGCAGGTGCTCGAGCTCGCGCAGCTCACCGACGTGGTGCACCAGCTGCCGTCGCAGCTCGACGGCATGATCGGGGAGGGCGGGGTCCAGCTCTCGGGTGGGCAGCGCCAACGGTTGGGCGTGGCGCGTGCGCTCTACCACGAGCCCCGGATCCTGATGTTCGACGAGGCGACCTCGGCGCTCGACAACGAGACCGAGTTCAAGCTCACCGAGGTGCTCGAGAGCTTCAGGGGGAAGCTCACCACCGTCACGATCGCGCACCGGCTGAGCACCGTCCGCCGGTGCGACCGCCTGCTCTACCTCGAGCAGGGCAAGTTGGTGGCGAACGGCACCTTCTCCGACCTCGACCGGACCATCCCGGGGTTCACCCGGATGGTCGAGCTCGCCAGCCTCCACACCTGAGTCACCTCGTCCCTCGCGGCCCCGTGTGCGGCGGCCGACGCCGGGTAGCGTTCGCGACCGGGAAGCGAGAGGCGGGTGATGGACGCGCACGAGACGCTGGGAGTCTCTCCCGACGCGACCTCGGAAGAGGTCACCCAGGCATACCGCCGACTCGCGCGCACGCTCCATCCCGACGTCCACCCCGGCTCCACCCCCGAGGAACGTGAGCGGTACAGCCGCCTGATGGCGCGGCTGAACCACGCGTACCGGTCGCTGTCGTCCCCGCGCGAGGCGCGTGACGGCAGTGGCTGGAAGCCGCGGAACCTCCGCGGTCCCGCACGGGACGAGTGCTCGATGTGCGGTCACGCGCCCGCGGCGCGGGTCACCTTCACGTACCAGGAAGGCGCGCCGTTCTCCCGCCGGCGGTACTCCCTCCGATCGACGCTGTGCCGCGACTGCGGCCGCGCCGTCGGTCGGGCGCACCAGGACCGGACGCTGCGGAGGGGCTTCTGGGGCCCGACCTTGTTCGTCACCAACGTCGGCGTGGTGGTCGACAACGCTCGTTCGCTCCGAGCCATCACGCGACTCGGGCGCCCGGCGCCAGTGGTCGGGGTGCGGGCGCGGCTGGCGATGCCCATGCCGCCCGGCGATCCGGTCGCGATGCGTGCGGGCTTCTGGACGCTCCCGCTCGTCGTGGTCCTCCTGGTCTGCGGCGTGATCGGCTTCGGCGCGCTCGCCGGGGCGGATCCGTCGCCCGCGGCGTCGTTGGTGCCCGGGGCCTGCCTCGTCGGTACCGATCCGTACGCCCCGGTGCCCTGCCACGACCGCCACGACGCCCGCCTGGTGGCGGTCGTCGATCGCGCCGGGCAGCTGCCCGGCGTCGAGCCATGCCTCGGTGGTGGAGGGACGGGGCGTGCTGTGCGTCCGTTCCGCCGGAAAGGCCGTGGTCGGAGCGCCCCGCGAACCCTGATACCGTCTGCGGACCAATTTCTCCACGTATCGCCACCGGGTGGCGATACCGGAAACGGGGGACAGGCAACGATGCGGGGATCAGGTCGACGCGGGCGAGCTGCCCTGTTCGCGGTCGCGCTCGTCGCGGCACCGGCGGGCGCGGTCCTGCTCACGGCGGCCGCCGCCGGCGCGGTCACGGTGACGGTCGACAACACCGGTGACCCCGCGGTCGGCAACCCGGCGAACTGCCCGGCGGTCCCGGCGGGCACCTGCACCCTGCGAGACGCGATCGCCGCCGCCAACTCGGGCGCGGCCGACACCGTGAGCATCACCGTCGGGCCCATCTCGCTGACGCAGGGCGCCCTCGCGCACCCGACCGCCACCGCGCTGAGCATCGAGGGGAACGGCAACTCCGTGGCCCAGACCACGGCGGCCGATCTGCTGCAGACCAACGGCCCGTTGACCGTCGACGGCCTCGTGGCGTCCGGCGGGAACAACACGCTCAACGCGTCCGGTCCGGTCTCGGTGACCGGCTCGACCCTCACGACCACCAACGGGAACGGTGTGGTCAGCTTCGGCGGCGGCACGAGTGCGACCATCACCGGGAGCACGATCAGCTCGTCGCTCGCCGCGGTGAACGCCGCCCAGGACGCCACCGTCACCGATTCGACCCTGTCGAGCTCCGCCGGGGTCGGTGCGCTCGGAACCGCCGGCAACGTCGTGGTCGACGGCTCCTCGGTCACCGGCGCCAACGGCGGCGCCATCGCCGGCACCAACGCCACCGTGACCGCCTCCGAGATCACCAGCAGTGGCGGGGAAGGCGTCCTCGCCGGCGTCGGCGGCCGGGCATCGGTCGACGGTTCGGTCGTGAACGGCCAGGGTGGCGGGGTCCAGGCCGGGCTCGACGTCACCATCACCGGCTCGAGGATCACCAGCGGCGGAGGCCTGGGCGCGTTCGTCACCTCCGGGACCGTGACTGCCGAGAGCTCCTCGATCAGCGGCGGTCTCCTCGCGGTGGTCGCCAACACCGGTGTCGTCGCCACGAGCACCGAGCTGACCGGCGGTGCGAACGGCGGTGTGGTCACCAACAACGGGACGGTGACACTGACCGGATCGACCGTCACCGGAGGCGCGGTCTTCGGTGTCAACGCGCCGGCCGGTGTGGACGCGGTGAACTCCACCATTTCCGGGAACTCGGGCTGCGGCCTGCTCTCGCCCAACGGCCACGTCACCCTCGTGTACGCGACCGTCGCCGAGAACGGCGCCGGGGGCTGCGGGTCCAACGTGAGCGCGGCGACGCTCGAGTCGTTCGCGTCAGTGGTCGCGTTGCAGAGCCCGAACTGTGCCGTCGGCACGACCGTGTCGCACGGCTTCAACCGGAGCGACGACGCGACCTGCGGGTTCACCGACCCCACCGACCAGACCGGCGCGAACCCGCTCCTCGGTGCCCTGGCCGACAACGGCGGACCCACGCTCACTCGGGCCCCGCAGGCGACGAGCATGCTCGTGGACGCGATCCCGACGGCCCAGTGCTCCGCCGATGGTGCCTCGACGATCGTCCCCCTCGTCGATCAGCGCGCCGAGCCCCGCCCGAGCGGCGGAGGATGCGACATCGGTGCGGTCGAGCTCCAGGCGGCAGTGACGCCGACCGCGGTCGTCGTGACCCCCCGGTTCACGGGCTGACCGGCACGTCCCCGTTCCCCGGCTGATCGGCGGTGCCGGGCGGCGGCGGGTTCACTGCCGCGCCCGACGCGTCCGAGGGCGCATCGAGGTTGGCGTCCGTGGTTCCGTCCGCGGCATCCGGAGCCGCCGGCGCATCCGCCGTCGGCGCGTCCACGACGGGCTCCTCGACCGGCGGCTGGGCCTGGGTGTCGTCACCCGCCTGCCCGGCGTCTGCGTTCTGGTCCCCCGGCGCGGGGGCCGACTGCTCCGGGGCGGGGGCCGGCTGCTCCGGGGCGGGGGCCGGCTGCTCCGGGGCGGGGGCCGGCTGCTCCGGGGCGGTGACGGTGTCGTCGGAAGGCGTGGCCTCCGGCTCCACCGCGGCGGGCGCGCCCGCCAGCGCGAAGGTGGCGACCGGCCCGGCGTCGGCGATCGTCGCGGTGTCGTCGGTCGCGGCGGCCGCGGGCGCCACGGCGGCGCTGGCGACGGCGGCGGTGGGGGGACTCGGAGTGGCCGGGCTCAGCGCGCCGGCGCTCGGTGCGGGCACGAGCGGCGCCGTCGTGGGCATGGCGGCGCCCGGCGCCGCGTCGGCGGCGCTCAGCCACGGCGAAGGCGCCTGAGCGTCGGTGGCCGCGCTGGCGGAGCTCGGTTGCGCAGCGGCGGTCGTGACCTCACCGGTCCGCCCGGTGCCGCCCGTCGGCGCGGTCTCACCGGCCGCGGGACTCGGAGCCGGCGTCACCGTCGCCGAACCGGGAGGTGGGTTCACCGCCGTGTTGTCGGCCGGCGCGCCGGCGCGCGGGGCGAGCGCCGACGGGTTGATCGTGCCGGCGCCGTCGAACGACGGGGGTGTGCTCTCCGGAGGCGGGGTGGTGGTGTCGACCGAGGCGGTCGGGGGCGCCGCGGGCGAGGCGGTCGGGAACGTGCCCGTGCCCGACGAACCGGAGCCGAGCGCGGCGCTCGCGGCGAGGGCGGCGGCGGCGGTGCTCGCGACGACGATGACGAGCACCCTGCGGCTGCTGCTCCCGACGGGGACGACCTGGAAGAAGCCGGGAATGTCGCTCTCGACGACCCGGGTGGTGATGTCGTCGTCGCCGACCCTGAAGACCACCTCGGCCTGTCGACGCCGGTGCTCGAGCACCCCGAGCGTCGCCGCGAGCACGGCGAGGTCCGTCTGCAGCGAGGGCGACCGCTCCTGGGTGTGGACCTGCTCGAGCTGCCGTCGGACGGTGCCGGGATCGGAGGCGCGCCAGGCAGCCGCAACGCGTGAGGGTGGGGGTGTCGGGAACTCGATCGCGAGCTGGAGCAGTCCCGAGAGGGCCTGCGCCCGCCGGGCAACGGGTTG
This sequence comes from uncultured Actinomycetes bacterium, assembly GCA_963809795.1. GTDB lineage: Bacteria > Actinomycetota > Acidimicrobiia > IMCC26256 > DASPTH01 > DASUAS01. The sequence goes on along the minus strand of CAWELN010000013.1, from coordinate 12,871 downwards.
CAACGCCGCCAGGACCAGCACGCCGACCGCGATGATTCCCACCCACCAGGTGAACGCACCGGCGCCGACCGGCTGCGGGAACAGCCTGCTGCAGGCGACGCCCACCGCGATCGCGACCACGGTCGGACCGCCGTGTGCAACGAGGCTCGTCACCGCAGCGAGCCGGGGCCGCGGCGTCCAAGCACTGAGCTGGCCGTTCGGGCCCAACTTCTTCTCTTCCATCCCGAGTCCGGCCAGTCTAGGAGAGCGTCGGATGTGCCTCCCGCACCCCTGACCAGCCGGAGCTGTGGTCAGGCCACCGTCACCGAGGGTCGCTCCTCGTGTACTGCATCCGGCTCCGCGTCGGTGCTCGCGGGGCTTTCCTCGTCCATGTGCGTCGGCGTGACCGCGCGGATCACGACGTTGTAGGCAGTGAGCAGGAGAATCATCAGATCGAGCGAGATCGACCAGTTGCGGAGGTAGAACAGGTCGAGCCGCCGGTACGTCCGGAACGACGGGTTGTCGCGCGCCTCGAGCTGCCAGAGCCCGGTGATCCCGGGCGTGAGCTGCTGACGCTGCTGGAGCTCGTCGTCGAACTGGTCGAACTCGCTGGCCAGCGGCGGACGCGGGCCCACCAGGCTCATCTCTCCCTTGAGGACGTTGATCAGCTGCGGGAGCTCGTCGAGGCTGCTCGCCCGGAGGATGCGGCCCGGCGGCGTCACGCGAGGGTCGGCGCCGAGCTTGAACAGCGGACCGTCGCGCTGGTTGTCGCCCACGAGGGCGGCCAGCTTGCTCTCGGCGTCGGTCTCCATGGTGCGCAGCTTCAGGAGCCGGAACGGGCGCCCGCCACGCCCGATCCGCTCCTGCCGGAAGAAGACCGGGCCACGGTCGTGGAGCTTGATGGCCGCGGCCGCGACGGCCAGCACCGGCAACGCGATCAGGAGCGCGATGCTCGAGATCACGAGGTCCATCGCCCGCTTCACGTGACGTTCCCACGACGTGTTGCTGAGCGGCTCGAGGTACAGCACCGGCTCGTACCCGACGGTCGACGCCCGGAGGCGGCGGTGGTCGAGACCCTGCAAACCGGTCGACACCTGGACGTGCACCCCCGCCTCGACCAGCTCGCACAGCGCGGCGCGCAACGCCCGGTTGCCCAGGGCGCTCGCGGCGACGATCACCCCGTTGGCCTCCTGCTGCGCGACCGCGTCGGCGAGCCCGGGATAGTCGGACACCCAGGTGACGGGGAACTCGTCGTTGGTCTCGAAGCGCGGGCCGACGAAGCCGACCACGCGGTAGCCGAGCTCGGGCTGGTCGTGGACCAGCTCGAGCAGCTCCACCGCCGCCTCGTCGCGCCCCACGAGCAGGATTTGCCGGCAGTACGCCCCCGCCCGGCGTCGGGACTTGATCCAGACGTCGAAGCCGCTGCGGCTGGCGGCCAGGAACAGGAACGTGAGCACCCCGGCAAGGGCCACGAAGACCCACCAGATCGGCACGCCGAACCCCTTGGCGAGCAGCCACCCCAGGACCGCGGCGATGGCGGAGACCCGGAAGATCGCGGCCAGCTCGGCGGAGCGGACGGTGTTCACCCGGGCCAGGTAGAGCCCCCAGTGTGTCGCGAACGCCACCGCGACCAGCACCACGCACGCAGTGAGACCCAGGGAGCGGAGCGGACGGGCGACGAGGTCTCCGTGCAACGCGAGCACGACGAGCCACGCCGCGGCCACCGCGGCCACGTCGCTCCAGAGGAGCACGAAGCGGAGCCGCCCGCCGCGCGGGCGCCACCAGGCGTGGGCCTTGAGGTCCGGAATTCTCCGGGCCGGTGGCGCTCTGCGCTGCCCGCGCGGCCTCGTTCGCTTCCCGTCGCCGCGCCCGAGTCCACTCGAAACCGCGGCGCGTATTCGTCTGCCCGTTCGTGAGAAATGCCACGAACACGACCCTTCCCGTGAGCCCCCGCCTGCCAGCCCTTGCCCTTGCCTTACCCCTTGCCACTCATAGTGGCATCAGTCGCGCCCAGAAGCAACGAGTTTCTTGACCTCGGTCCCCGCATTCTTGCCCCCAAAGTGCACCTAAACCACCCGCACTTGCGCTGGAAGCCGGAAGATGGTGCGCTGTGTCGATCCCGACTGGCCACGACCGGGCGCTGATCGTGGCCACGTCTGAACACTATACGTGGCGAATCGGGGGAGTAATTCGCGCCCGGGCCACGGATCGTGGCGCGGGCCGGCGGGGCCGCAAGCACGCGGGAGCGCACGCGGACGGGGTAGAACCGGCGGGAGGCATGCAGAACGTGGCCAGTGAGGTTGAACCGGAAATCCACCACTTCGTTCGGCGGGCGGCGCATGATGTCAAGGTCCTTCCCGACCCCCGGGAACTTCGATGACTTTTTCCGTTGGTGAGGCTCTGCGCGGGTTCCGCCTCCGACAGGGCCTGACCCTGTCGGAGGTTGCCCGGCGTTCCGGCAACGAATTCAAGGTCTCGTCGCTCGGCGCGTACGAGCGCGGCGATCGGTCCATCACGTTCGAACGGCTCCAACTGCTGGCGACCGTCTACGGCGTGGACGTCCAATCGTTGCTCGGCATGCGCACGCCGACGATCGACCTGGTCGCACTCGAGTCGCGGGGCGTCGGCATCGTGATCGACCTGTCGCGGTTCCGCGTGCTGCCCGATGCCTGTGCGGCCGAGGTGATGGGGTTCGGCCAGGCCATCAAGAGCATGCGCCGAGAGTCGAGCTCCTCGGTCCTCGTGGTCCGCCGCAGCGACGCCAGCTTCCTCGCTTCGATCCTCGGCTGCGATCCGACCGAGGTGGATGCGACCCTTCGTTCCGAGTCGCCGTGTTCCGAAGCGGAGCCTGCCGGCGATCGCACCGATCGTTTCCTCACGACCCGCCCCCGATCGGCTGGGCCGCTCGCCCTGCTCGATGTGGACGTCAGCTAGAGGTTGAGGATCGTCCGCGGGTCGGAGCCCGGAGTCCGACCGGCCCGGACCGGGGGACCGTCGCCTACACTTCGGGGCTCCGAACGCGCGGACGGCTCGGCGTTCTCTCGATCGGGCCTGTGCATGCTTCGGAGCCGCTGCCCGGCAGGGGCTCGACACCGGCGCTCGTAGCTCAACGGATAGAGCATCTGACTACGGATCAGAAGGTTGGGGGTTCGAATCCCTCCGAGCGCGCAGCTCGTGTGATGTTCCGGTTGATCATGTGACCGACTCGCGGGGGAGCCGTATCCCGGAGCGCACGTGAGGCGTTGACGGGGCAGAGGGAACTACCCGGCGTGCATGCCGGGTCCCCTCTCCCCCGACCGCTGCACGGAGGTTCTCCCATGCCCCGGACCACCCGCCGGCGCTCCCGAGCGTTGGCCCGGGCCCTTGCCGGGGCATTCCTCGTCGGCAGTGTCGTCGTCCTCGCCGCGCCGGCGGCGTCGGCCGACCCGAAGGTGCCGTTCACCCAGGACGTGTACGCGTGCACGCACCTGGCCAAGTCGGGCATGGACATCACCGTGCCACCGGGCGTCTTCACGGGATCGATCGACCTCGCGACCGGCGACCAGACCGGAACCCTGTCGCTGCCGCCGGCCACGGTGACCATCAACCTGTTCGGTGTCCTTCCCGCCGCCGACGCGTCGTTCGTCATGGAGGCCGCCGGACCCATCCACGGCCACGTCGACCTCGCGACCTTCACCGTCGACACGACGGCGGCGTTCAACGTGAGGCTCGCACGCCTCACGCCGCACGGCACCTCGGTGAACCTGGTCGGCGACCGCTGCACGACCACGTCGCCCGTGACCGTCACCATGCACGGTGTCGTGAACCCCGCCACCGGCGGGACCTTCGCCAGCACCTACACCATCCCGACGTTCGCGCACTGCGGCGCGCTCACGCCGGCGATCACGGCATTCGTCTCGGGTCCGGGGAACACGTTCGTCGCCAGCTTCGCGCCGCACGGCTCGCCGCCACCGACCTCTCCGACCGCGACGCAACCTCCCGCGCCGCCGGCGGTGACCGCCGACGTGCACGCGCAGGTCGCGCCGCCGGCGCCTGCGGAAGGCGCGACGGCGACCGGCCAGTTGCACCTGACCATCCCGACGCCCGCGCCCCCGCCGCTGGTGACCGCGACCCCCGCGCCACCGCCGAGCACGACGACGACGCCGCCCGCGCCACCGCCGAACCTGGTGGGGCCGATCCTGAAGTCGGTGCTCGGCGGCTGACCGGATCGAGCGCGTGATCCAGGTGCGCTACCCGGTGAGCCCGTAGAGCTCGGCGCAGTTCTTCCAGAGGATCTTGGCCTTGTGCTCGTCGCCGAGCGGGGTGAGCCACTCGTCGGTGAGCGCCTTGGAGTTGGGCCAGGTCGTCTCCGAGTGCGGGTAGTCGCTCGCCCACATGATGTTGTCGATCCCGATGTGCTCGCGCTCGCGTAACCCGACTGGATCCTCCATGAACGTGCCGAAGACCTGGCGGCGGAAGTAGTGGCTCGGCGGCTCGACCAGCTCGCTCTTGGTCCAGAACCGGTGCTTCTCCCACAGGTGGTCGGAGTAGTACAGGAAGAACGAGATCCAACCGATCTGGCCCTCGACCGCGACGAACCTCAGCTCGGGGTAGCGCTGCATGACGAGCCCGTGGATGAGCTCGGAGACCGACTCCGCCATCGTGAGCTTGCTCATCACGAGGCCGGTCATGAAGCGCGGTGCGCTGTCGTACATGCCGACGACGGGCGTGCCGGGGCGGCGACCGCCGACGTGCAACCCGATCGGCATGCCGGTGTCGCGGAACGCCTCCCACATGGGATCCCACCGCTCGTCGCCGTAGTCGCCCTCGGGTGGGAACAACGGGATGTACCCACTCGCGAGGCCGGGCTGCGCGGCAGCCCAGCGAATCTCCTCCGCCGCGCGCTCGGGCGTGTCGATCGGGATCGCGGCGACGCCGAGCAGCCGACCGGGCGCGTAGGAGGCGTAGGCGGACAGCCACCGGTTGTACCCGCGGACGCTGTTCAGGCGCAGGGCCGGATCCGAGGACATCAACGGCCCACCGACGTAGAGCACCTCGGCGTCGACGCCGTCGGTGTCCATGTCCTTGATCCGCTCGGCGGGATCCCAGGCGCCCGCGCGCTGCTCGTTCAGCTTGCGGACGTTGAGGGAGAACTCCTCGGGTTTCTTCCCCGCCAGGTTGTCGAGGGTCATGATCGGCGTCCGCTTGCCCTCGAAGACGCGGAAGTCGCCCTCGTCGGTCCGCTCGATCCGCGGTGCCCGGTCGCGGAACTCGGGGTCGAGGTACTCCTGCCACGCCTCGTCGGGCATGGTCACGTGCGAATCCGAGGAGATGAGGTGGTAGTCGGTCACGGGTGACCTCCGGGTCGTCCGCATCGGGGGAAGGTGGCGGCGCTCGCCGCCGGAATCCTGCCGCGTGCTCCGGCGCGACGCACGCCCGCAGGGTTGCTCGGCGACGTTCGACGCTGGGAGACTCGGTCGTGGTCGACGATGGCTGACTTCTTCCCCTACGCGGTCGACAATCGCCTGGCGCCCTTCTGGCTGCCGTTCGGGCTGCACCGCCACACCGATGGCGTCACCATCACCCCGGACGGCAAATTCGTCGCGCGCTTCGGGTTCATGAAGATGGAGACCCCGCTCACCAACATCGACGGCGCGCACGTCACCCGCAACTACCGGTGGTGGACCGCCGCCGGTGCACGCGGTTCGATGGTCGACGACGGGCTGACCTTCGGCACCAACCGCGACGCCGGCGTCTGCGTCCACTTCCGGGAGCGCGTGCCCTCGCCGCTCCGCAGGAAGGGTCACTCGGCGTTGACCGTCACCGTTGCCGACCCCGACGCGCTCGTCGCTCGGCTGGAGTCGACGCACGACGGGTGATCTCGCGCCGCCACCGGCCAAGATGGGCGGGACGCAGGCGGACGGCGGCGGGAGGTCGGGAAGTGGTCACGAGCGCAGGCGACAGCCGGGCCCTGGCCGCGCGCATCGGCGCCGACGTGTACGACCTCGAGGTCGTCCACGCCGTGTCGCTCACGCCCTCGATGCGCCGCGTCGTGTTCGGCGGCGACGCGCTCGGCCGGGCTCCGGTACGAGCCCGGCCAGGACCTCATGTTCGGCATCGCCGACGAGGACGGGTCGGAGGTACGCCGCCGGTACACGATCCGCTCGTTCGACGCCGGCGCGACGACGATCGCGGTCGATGCGGTCCTGCACGGGGACGGACCCGGTGCGAGGTGGTTCGGCGATGCCCGGGCCGGCGACCGACTCGAGGCCATCGGCCCGCGTGGCAAGGTGACGGTCGACGGCGACGCGAGCTGGCACCTGTTCGCCGGCGACGAGTCGTTCCTCCCGGCCGCGTGCGCGATGGCGGAGAGCCTGGCGGACCCGGCGCGTGCGACGCTCGTGATCTCGGTCGACTCGAGCGCGGACGAGGTGCCCGGCGTCGAGCTGCCGGGCCTTCGGTACGTGCACCGCGGCGGCGCGTCGGCGGCCGATGCCGAACGGTTGGTCGACGTGCTCGCCGGGGTCGAGCTCGGTGACGGCGCGGGCCGTGCGTACCTGGCAGGAGAGCTGAGCGTCGTCAGCGCGATGCGCGCGTCGCTTCTGGACCGCGGGCTCGACGCGACCCGGATCGCGCCCAAGTCCTACTGGCGCGCCGGCGTCGCCAACGCCAGCCACGGCGAACCCGGACGCGACTGACCCTCGTACCGGTCGGTCAGGTCGACGGCGCGGGCGCCGAGCCGAACGCCGCCAACACGGCATCGACGATGGGTGCGACGTCTGCCGTACGTACCGCCGTCTGCGCCACGACCCGCCGGTAGATGATCGGTGACCTCGCGAGGTCGACGACGAGCGCGACGTCGACGTCGTCGGCGAGCTCACCGCGTTCGATGGCGAGCTGCACGACCCGCTCGAAGCTGGCGCGTCCCGTTCGCAGGGTCTCCTGACGCAGCTCGGCGAGCTCCGGATCACGCACGGCCGCGTCGACGAACGACGGGAAGACGCGCGCGATGTTCGGCGTGTCGAAGTACGCGACGAGGTGTTGCAGCAGGACGGTGAGGTCCCCCCGCAGCGATCCGGTGTCAGGATCCGCGGTCGGCTGCTGCAACGACGAGATGGCCGCGTGGATGAGCCGCGTCGCGAGCCCCAGTGGCGGTAGATCGTCGCTTTGCTGACCGTCGCGCGCGCCGCGACGGTGTCGACGCTGATCCCGACCACCCCTTGTTCGGCGATGACGTCGAGCGTCGCCTGGAGGATCGGGTCCTGCGCACGCCGCGGGCGCGGCGACACCGGCTCAGAGCTCCCCGGGCGGCGCGGCGGGGTCGACCAACCCGCCGAGGGTCGGGTACCGCTCCACGTGCGCTCCTGCCGCCGGTTACTCGCCCGCGTGCATGCCCTCGAAGTCGAGCTCCGGGAGTGCCTGGTGGCACAGCGCGCCCCCGTCGATGGTGAGCTCGATGCCGGTGACGTACTTCGACTCGTCGGAGGCCAGGTAGACGACCCCGGCGGCGATGTCGGCCGGCTCGCCGAAGCGCGGCACCATGATGTTCTTCTCGAACGTGGCCCGGTACTGCGGGTTGTCGAGGATGGCGCTCATCGCCTCCGAACCGGTGAAGATGAATCCGACGATGATGGCGTTGGTGCGGATGTCGTCCTTGCCGAAGTCGACCGCCATCTGGCGGGTCAGGGCGTTGATGGCACCTTTGGACGCGTGGTAGGCGGGCCGGTGGGGGAGCGCCGACTTCGAGGAGCTCGCGGAGATGTTCACGATCGAACCGCTGCCCGCCTTGCGCATCTCCGGGATCGCGTACTTGCTCGCCCAGACCGTGCCCATCAACGCGATGCGCAGGATCTGATCGAACGTGTCGTTGTCGATCTCGTCGACGTGGCTGTCCTTGCCGCTGCCGACGTCGTCGGACGCGATCGGCGTTGTTCACCAGCGTCGTCAACCGGCCGTACCGCTCGACGGTCGCCGCCACTGCGCCCGCGACCTCCTCTTCGACGCCGTTGTCGGCGCGGAGGTACATCGCCTCACCGCCCGCCTCCGTGACGCCGGCCTCGACCGCGCGACCCGGTGTCCTCCGACCGGCCGGTGAACACCACCGCCGCCCCCTGGGCGGCGAGCATCTCCACGACGCCCCGACCGATCCCGCGCGTGCCGCCGGTGACCAACGCGACCTTGCCCTCGACCCGCATGCGAACGCCCCCTCTGCCGGCCCGTCGCCGACGGTCTCGGTCCGTTCGAAACGAAACGGTACAGTTTCACCCTAGGGAGCGGACCGGGCCGCCGCAAGCTGACCGCGGGACGTCGGCGACCGAGCGAGACACCGACCGCTCAGGCCAGGGCCCCACCGGCGTCGAACGCCCACGGCAGCGCCGGATCCTTCGGCACGACGGTCACGTCCCACACGCGTGACGAGCTGCTCAGGACCATCTCGACCGCTTCCGAGATGCACGTCGGCGTGCACATGGCTCCCGACTGCACGCCCATCGTGGGCCAGCGCGCCATGTGCTCCACCGCGCTCATGTCGAACTCGGTGCCGGTCGCCGACTCGTCGGTCGGACCGACGAAGATGCGGGTGAAGCCGATCTCGGGGTGCTCGGATCGCCACGTCTCGACCATCCGGTTCAGCGCCGCCTTGGTCGCCGTGTACACGCCGATGCCCGGCCACACCGCCCCGATGCTCGACACCGACGAGAGGTAGATCACCGACCCCGTCGACTGCTGCAGATGGGGCAACGCCGCTTTCGTGATGAGCGCCGCACCCATGACGTTGGTCTCGAACGTCCGTCGCCACCATTCCGCGTTCGCTTCGGCCAACGCGATGATGCCGATCGCACCAGTCGAATACACGACGTCGTCGAGGCCGCCCAACCCTTCGACCGTGTCGGCGATGACGCGCGTGCACTGCTCTTCATCGGTGACGTCGCACGAGAGGCCGATCGCGACACCACCCGCTTCCCGGGCGGCCTCCTCGCAGACCTCACCGCGGCGGGCGGCGAAGGCCACGTGCGCACCGGCGGCGCACAGCCGCCGGCCGATCACGCGCCCGATTCCCGTGGAAGCACCGACCACGAGCACCCGCCGTCCCGCCAGCCTCTCGTCACTCACGACCGCTCCTCTCTCACCACGACACCTGTGCCCGACAGAATGGTCGGTGGAGGGCGTCGGGGTACGACGCGGCGATGAATTCCCGGGATCGCGGGCGTCAGACCCGAGGGCATGTCCTACCCGGCGACCCCAGGAGTGATCCGATGAACCTCACGTTTCCGGGCGAATCGGCGGAGTACCGCCGCGCCCGTGACCAGCTGCTCGACGACGAGATCGAGCTGCGGCGCGCCATGGACGGCGTCGCCGTACCGGCGCAACGGCTGTTCCCGCCGCGGCGGCACGGTGCCCGAGGACTACGACTTCGTCGGCGCTGACGGAACGGCGTCCGCGACTGTCCGGCCTCTTCGGCGGTCACACCTCGTTGGCGATCTATCACTGGATGTTCCCGCGGCACGCGGGGGACGACCGGCCTGCACCACCGTCGGGACCTCTGGCCCGGTGGCCGCTCGAAGAGACGCCCTGCCCGTCGTGCACCGCCTTGCTGACCAGCTCGACGGCGCCGCCGCGCACGTGGCGCAGACTTGGGGCTGGTCGTGGTCGCGGGGGGTGCCGTTCGCACGGATGGCGGTCGTCGCCGAAGACCGCGGCTGGCGCAATCTCCGACTGGTGTCGTCGGCGGGGAACACGTTCCGTCGTGACTACCACGGCGACGGCGAGCACGGCCCCGACCCGATGCTCAATGTGTTCACCCGCGCCTGGCGTGACGGCACCGTGCGGCACAGTTGGAGCTCCGAGCTCCTCTTCGCGGCCCAACGACCCCGGACAGGATCGGCGCCACGTGGGCACGTTGGAACCGCTCTGGAACCTGTTCGACCTCACCCGGGAAGGGCGTCCGGACGGTTGGGACGAACAGCTCTCCGACGACACGTAGCCGGCTACCGACCACCGCGAACAGCGCGGTCGCCGAGGTCACCGCGTGGGTCCTGGTCGCCCTCGTCGTGGAGCACCATGCGGACACCGACCCGACCGCCCGGCCCGCGGGCCGCTTCGCTGTCGACCCGGAACGGTCCGACCTTGCCCCGGGCGAGGAACATCACGTGCCACGACTGCATCTGCAGCTCGTCGGTGCCGGCGAGCGCACGGCGGCGTCGGTCGCGGCGGTCTCCAGGACGATGTGCTGTGGACCGATGTGGAGCGCGGCGTCGGGCGACGCGAGCTCGACCGAGAGCTCGGGCAGCGCCCAGTGGCCGTCGTCGCGGCCGGACGGCGCCGAAGACCTGCCAGAGGGGTGGGAGGTCGGGCGAGTCGACGATCTCGAGCTTGTCCTCGGGCATCTTCTCGAGCCCCTCGGGCACCTCACCGATCTTCGCGCCCTGCCCCTCCGTGAACGCGATGACCCGAGTGTGATCGTCGGCGTCGACGATCTTCGAGCGGCTGTAGCCCATCGCGCGCGCCCGTGCAGCACCTCCGACTCGATGACCTCGATGCGCGTGACGTCGCGGGCCGGATCGATGATCTGGCACGAGTGGATCACCGGGTTCGGGACGGTGACGAGGTCGGAGCCGACATCGCCTTCCGGCGAGCTGATCGCGATGGCGCGAACCAGGAGTCCACCGGTCGCGTTGCGCATGTCGCGCCGCAGGGTCACGGTGTTGTCCGACCACACCGGTGTTCATCGAGCCGTGATTGCGGCCGATGTACCGGTAGCTCAGCAGCCCGGTCCAGCGCTGCTCCAGCTCCGCTGCGTACGCGTGCTGGTTCGTTCTTCAGCTCTCGGATGTCTCCGCAAGGCCATGGCTCCACCCCGGCAGCTCGCGGGCGCTCCTCGCCCAGGCTAAGAAGGAAGGGGCACTCGCCGCAAGACGGGAAGTCGTCCCCGACCCCGGTCCTCAGTGCCCGTCCGGCGATCGATGGCGAACTCGGCCATCCTCGACGTCTGGATCCGACGCTCGAAGTGTCGAAGGTGACGATCCACAGGTCGCGGCGCATCGCTCGCCGTCGTCGTAGTCGACCGCGACGCGGACCACCGCGGTCCGCGCCGCCGATACCGACGATCTCGCTCCGCATCCCGAACCCCTCGCCGGCACCGTCGCGGTCGCGCTCCCAGAACCGGGCGAGCTCCTCGAGGCCGCGCACGGGCTCCGCCCAGGGCGACGGTGCGTAGGAGGCGTCATCCGCGAACAGTGTCCCCGAGCGTGGCCGTGCCCGGCGAGCGCCAGGCCCGCTCGTACTCCTCGATCCACTCCGCGACGCCGGCGTGGTCGACCACGCCACCGTTGTAGCCCGGAACCGATCGCGGACGGGCGTACCGGACGCACGCAAACGTAGTGTGCGGCGATGGCGCAGGAGCTCGGAACGTCGTCGCTGCGATTGGAGCAGGAGGGGTCGATCGCCTGGTGCATCATCGACCGACCCGTGGCCCGAAACGCGGTCACACCGGGCATGTACTACGGCATCAAGCGGGCGGTGCAGCTGGTCAACACCGACCAGCAACTGGCGGCGCTGATCATCACCGGGGTCGACGACGTCTTCGTGCCCGGCGGTGACCTGGGCGGACTGGTCGGAGCCCGGAGAGACGTGGCCCGACGCCGCCGGCTCCGACATCCTGCCGTTCCTCGCCATCCGGGACAGCCGGGCCCCGGTCATCGCCGTGGTCAACGGCATCCGCCAGGCCGGCGGCCTCCTGATCGCAATGATGGCCGACATCGTGGTGGCCAGCGACCGTGCGACCTTCCGCGTTCCCGAGCTGCTCCGGGGCATCCCCGACGTGACGTACGCGGCGGTGCTGCCGGCGCACGTCGGCGTCGCCGTCGCGCGGCGACCTGCTCCTCTGGCGCGCGACGCTTCGACGCCGAGGAGGCGGTGCGACTCGGGGTGATCAGCCGGATGGTCCCGCACGACGACCTGCGTGGCGCCGTGTCTGGACCGCGGCCCGGCAGGTCTTGCAGACCTCCCCCGACGCGCGGTGTGCACGTCCAAGCGCATGCTCAACGAGCGTTACGGCACCATCGACTACCAGACCATGTTCTGGGCGCTGGAGCACTCGCTCGAGCCAGGCGCGAGGGGATGCAGGCGTTCATGGAGAAGCGACCACCGGTCTGGTCCCCGACGACGCCTGAGCGGAATGTGTCCGAGCCGGGTACCCCGGCGAGCAACGGAGCGGGGGCCGAGCGCCCCGGAGCGCAGCGACGAGAGCGGAAGCAGTGAGCGGAGGGCCACGTCGGTTGCGCAACGGCGACGGCCGTGGTCGACTCGCTCGGACGGCGGAGGACCACCCGGGGCGTGTGCCGTGCCACCACTGACCGTGGGGGAGCGATGCCATGAAGGTGCTGCTGACAGTGGAGCTCGACGGAGACCCGGAGGACTTCTCGAAGGCGGTGCAGGCCGAGCTGTCGGACCTCGTCGGACGCGGTGGCGCGGAGCGGGGCGCGGCCCTCGACCTCCGGCGCCGGCGACGAGCTCGACGCGGTCCGGGAGTTGGACACCGAGCACGACGCGTCGGCGACGGTGTCGCTCTGGGGCGTCGAGGTACCGGCGACGGCCCTCGCGTTCGCGTTGCTCGATGGGAGCCGGCTGGTGGGAGCGTACGAGGTCGACGAGGTCGTGCAACGTGAGTACGAGCGCACCTGGCCCGCCGGTGCGGCGTCGCCGGGCGTGAAGATCGTCTGCCTCGTGCGGCGCCGACCCGACCTGAGCGGCTGCGTACCGCGAGCAGCGCCTGGCGCGAACGGCAAGGGCTGCTCTGCTCGGCGCACCAGCCGGGCTTCTGGCACTACGTGCAGAACCACGTCGTCAGCCGCCTCACCGATGACACGCCCGACTTCGACGGCATCGGCGAGCTGCACTTCCGGAGCGCCGACGC
>CAWELN010000012.1:0-131938 GCA_963809795.1 uncultured Actinomycetes bacterium | reverse complement strand
TGGATCGAGCGGTGTTCCCGCAGATCAGAGCGCATTCTCGAACCTACCCGGGGTGTCCCTTCCCCTGGTCTTCCCTGGCGAGCTCGTTGCGCTCCGGCGCTGCACAGGCGAGATCGCTACCAGCAGGAGGAGTTCGAGGAAGGGAACAGTGTTGGCGCGTCCCATGCAGGAGATCCGGATCAAAGGGATCCAAGACCGCCGATCGACGAAGCAGGCCAGACGGCCGTGGATTGTGCGGCTCACGATCGATGGCCGCGAGCGCAGCAAGTCGTTCCGCACTCGCGCCGAGGCCGATCGCTATCGCGTCTTGCTGTTGCAGGCAGCGCAGGCGGGAGAGCGGTTCGATTCGGTGTCCGGAGAGCCGTGTGCGTGGCGGGAGTCGATGCGGGATTGGCCGGTCCATCGGTGGGTGCGGCACTGGGTGTCGGAGCAGTGGCCAGAGTGGCAGCCTCGCACCCGTGCCTCTGCGCTTGAAGCGCTTGCTCGGTTCGTGTCCCTCGCTGCCTCTGACGACGCGCGAGTGCCCACGGATCTTCGTCGTTACCTCGAGAGGACGTTGGCTGCGAGCGACGCGAACCAGCTGGACGACGCACTCGAGGAATGGCTCGACAGCCACGCGTTGTCGTTGATGGAGTGCACGCGCGACGTTCTGGTGGGGATTGATCGACGCCTCGCACTGAGGCTCGACGGCGAGTTTCTCGCGTCATCGACCGCGAAGAGGTATCGCAACGTCGCTCGGGCGTGCTTGCGTGGCGCGGTGTCTGCGGGGGCGATCGACGCGGACCCATGGCCGGCGTGGTCGAGAGCCCGCGCACAACGGAAGGTCGTACGAGCACGCGGAACGATCAACGTCCGGTCGCTGCCCGAACCATCGACGATGGCCCGAGCCATCGACGCGATCGAGACGCACCAGCCTGGCAGCAAGACCTACAAGGTGATGACCGCAGTCGCGTACTACGCCGGGCTCCGCCCGTCCGAAGTCGTGATGCTGAGGCGGAGATCGCTGCATCTCGAGGGCTCCGGCTGGGGCGCCCTCGAGGTCACCGAAGCCGATATCTCATACGACGAACCAGGCGAACCCAAGACCGGGTCACGGACGGTCCCCATCCCGCCCATCCTCGTCGAGATGCTGAGACAGTGGATCGATCTGAACGAGGTCCAAGAGCCCGCGGACTTGGTCTTTCGAACAAGGTCGGGACGACGACCCTCGCCCTCGAACTGGTCGCGCGCCTGGCGACGTGCGCTTACGTCGATCGGCGAACCGCCATTGAGGGTCTACGACTGCCGCCACGCCTGCGCAACCACGTGGCTCCGAGCCGGTGTACCGCTGGGAGAGACCGCACGACGTCTCGGACACCGAGTCGACACGTTGGTGTCGACCTACGTGGGAGCACTTGACGGCGACGAGCGGATCGCGAACGAACGTATCGAAGCCGTGCTCTCGCCTGATTCGTAAAGGATTGCGCGACAGCGGGAGTGCGAAGGCCGAGCGGCATCAGTTGTGGCGTTAGCAGTGATCCGCTCAGGCCGGAGGTGATGCGGCTCCGGCGAGCATTTTCGGTGTTTGCAGGACTAGTTGTTCGGCCCAGTTCGGCAACCGGTTGCGGAGCATGCTTGCCCGGTCGGGGGCGATGCGGCCGTCGGCGGCGGCCTGATCGACCTTCGTGTTGGCGTCGCGCACGACCGCGTCGACCACACGGTCCGAGGGAACACCGGCGTCAGCTGCGAGCGCGGAGATGGAGCGGCCGTCGTCGACCGCGCGCCGCAACACGTCGGGCGCAACGCCGATCGCGGTCGCGGCGACATCGAGCTCCATGCTGGCAAGGCGGTGCAGCATTTGACGTCCACCACCGCGACGGCCGTTCACGCCTGGGGCCTGGGACGACGACGACCGCGTCCGACGCTGCATCGATACGAGCAACACGATCCGGACCGCGGCCATGGCTACCAGTAGCCCGCCGATGAGCGTCTGGCCCGCTGCGAGCAGGATGACGCCTCCCACCAGCCCAACACCAAAGAACAGATACCGCATCGTCCCCATCGAGGTCCGGTCCATCTCATCGCCTCCGTGCTCATCGGGCTGCCGACACCCAGCATCGTCCCGAGGATTGCTGTCACTGATCACAACGCCGGCAATGTCAAGGAATCGTGATGCCGACGTCAGGCACCCACCAAGGCCACACCCCCGGAGCCAGCTTGCCAAGCCAGATTGCCCGGGCGGCGGCTATGGCGGCGTCTCGATTCCTTGGGCTTGGTCTTGGGTTGTTGCGGACTTCACGAACCCATGACGTTGCCGGCGTTGTAATGGGTGACAGCAGCCGCACCCCCGCAGCTGGGTCGCACCAAGACCAACCCAGGAGAACTAGGACCATGGACTCGAAGATCAAGAAGCTCGCCGCCGGTGTCGCCCTCGCCGGGGCATTGACCGTCGGCGCCGCGGGCACCGCGTTCGCCGCTGACAGTTCCGCGACGGGCACCTCGACGCCGTCGACGCAGACCGCGAACGGCCACCCGCGCATCCAGGCAGAGTTCCGTCGCGGCGCGGTGAAGGTCGCGGCGGACACGCTCGGCGTGAGCCGCCAGGACCTCCGCACTGCGCTGAAGAGCGGCCAGACGATCAGCGAGTACGCGACATCGCAGGGCAAGGACCCCCAGACGGTCGTCGACGCATTGACCAACGCAGCGAACACGAAGCTCGACCAGCTGGTCGCCGCGGGCCGGTTCTCCCCGGACCTGGCTGCCTCGATCAAGAACAAGCTGCCGACCCGGATCGCCACGCTGATGAACCACCATTTCGGTCAGCACGCCAGCGCGTGACCTGAACCGAACCTTCGGCCGCTGTGGTCGACTCGGTGCCCGTCGGGTTCTTCCCGGCGGGCACCGTCGCGTTCGGATCGCGGGGCACTACGACAGCCGCACGGGGCGGCCATCGGACCTCATCGGCGCTTCACACAACGCTCACGGGGCGACATTCGCCAGCGATCCGAAAGGGCAGAGCCGCTACGCCTCGAACTGCCGATGCGCGACGCAGAAACGTACGACCTCGTACGCAAACAAGAGAGTGACCACCGTCGCCAAGGTGAGCAGGAACTTCGCGCCGATCACGGCAAGCACGATTGTGAGCGCTGCGTACGCCAAAACCGCAGCCACTCGAAAACAGAGATGCCGACGGTAGGTCGAATCCTCAGAGAACGGCCGTCGCTTCACTGCCCTGACGATAACCCGCCGCGACGGCCGGAGATGAGCGCGGCCGTGGGAGTCGGCTGCTCAACCTCACGCATCCCCGACCTTGACTAGCGGCCACCATCGAGACGCGGAACGCAAGCGCCAGATTGCCTCCGCTTCGGGTACAGGGGCCGGGTGCCAGCTTCAACAGTGCGTGGTTGCCCACTTGGCGATCTTCTTCGAGGGTGTCGTGAGGTCGGCGTTGCCCCCGTCCTCCTTGATCTTCCTCGCCGTCTTCAGCATCGTGTCGACCTGACCTTTCACGGCGGCGGGTGCGTCGGCTTGCGCCTTCTGCAACGACTTCACGAATTTGTCGAAGGAAGGGTCCTCAACGTCCCCAAATGACAGTTGGAAAGATTTGGCGGCTGCGACGTAGTTCTTGCAGAAGGTCTTCGTGTTCGCCGCCCGTACCGCCGCGGTCCCAGTCGCGCCGCTGAGGGCTCCGAACAGGAGCGACATTCCGAGTGTCGCTCCCGCAAAAGTTCGAGTTCGCTTCACAGCACGCCCCGCCTCTCCACCCGAACGCTGATCGAACGGTAAGAGCACGCGTAAACCACACAAATACGTCGCAATGCAAGGCTGGAACCGCGGGTATGACCCGAGGGCGACTGGACACCACCACCGCAAGTAGCCGCGGGCGTCGCCCGATCCGCGCCGAAGTGCCGGTTGGTAGACCGAGGCCGCAACCCCGCTCGCCATGGTCCCCTCGACCCGTGGATCGACGCCCCCATGCGCGTGACCACACGAGTGAACGAGCGCGTCAGGTGATGCGGCGTTCGAGGCCGTCGAGCGCGAGCCCGAGGGTGGTTCGGAAGAGCTCGTCGGTGTCGAAAGCTGACGGCTCCGCACCGTCGGCGAGGTCGAGCTCCCAGCGGGTGGGCCCGACGCGGCGGTGGTGCACCGACTCGGCGAGCGTCTGTTCGAGGATCGCGAATCCCGTGACCGTCCAGGAGAGTGACCGGTAGCACTCGAGCGCCTCGTCGGGCGCGATCCCAAGCACCTCGACGAGACGGAGACCGTGCCGCGCCACGTCGCCGGCCGCCGACGGTGGGAACTGGCGCGACAGCTCGAGCACGCCTGGGTGCGCGCGCCAGTGGTCGCGCACCGCATGGAAGTGGTGTTCCAGCCGGCGACGGGGCGTGCCGCGCGCCGTGCTGGTGACCTTGAGCTGCTCGCCGACCGTCCGCACGACCTCACGGCACAGCTCGCCCTTGTCGGCGAAGTGCCAGTAGAGCGCGGGCGCCTCCACGCCCAGCTCCTTGGCCAAGCGGCGAAGCGTGAGCGCCCGCGTGCCCTCGGCGTCCATCAGCGCCACCGCGCGGTCCACGATCTGCTCGCGGGTGAGTCCGGCCCCGCGCCCGCCCGGGCGGCGTTGGACCTGGGTTGACGGAGTCATTGAACAATGATAAATGAAACCCATGCCGGTCACCACCACGCCCCTGACCAGTTCGATCGGTGCCGTCGTCGACGACGTGCAGTTGCGCGACATCGGCGACGCCGAGGCGCGTGCGCTCCGCGCCGCGCTCGCAGAACACGGCGTGCTCGTGTTCCCACGCCAGGAGCTCACCCGTGAACAACAGGTGGACGCGACCGCGCGGTTCGGTGCCGTGCACGGACATCCCGTCCCTGAGTTCCTCTTCGGCGCGGCAGACCCAATCGCGGTGGTCGAGAACGACGCCGACAAGCTCCCGCAGGGAGATCAGCAGTTCCACGTCGACTACTCGTTCAGCACCGAGATCCCCGATCTGGCGGTGCTGCACGCCGAGGTGCTCCCGCCCAACGGCGGTGACACGATGTGGTCGAACGCGGGCGCGGCCTACGACGCGCTGTCACCTCGGATGCGCGACTTCCTCGACGATCTCACCGCGCGTCACGACGCGGGTGACAAGTTCTGGTGGGAGCTGCGCCGCACCCTTGGCGAGGAACCGAGCGAGAAGGCCCGCGAGCACTTTCAGGGCAACAGTCATCCGGTCGTGTGCGCACACCCGGTCACCGGCCGCAAGGTCCTGTTCGTCAATCCCGGTTACACGGTCGAGATCAACGAGCTGAGCGGAGGCGAGAGCACCGGAATGTTGCGCATCCTCTTCGACCACCTGAACAACCCGGCGTTCCACTACCGGCACCGGTGGTCAGATTCCGACGTCGTGATCTGGGACGAACACCTCACCGCGCACATGGGTCCGTTCGATTTCGCCCCGCACCACCGTCGCCTGGCGCGCGTCACCGCGGGGAGCAGCGCACCCGTCGCGGCCTGAGTCAGCCGCGCACCCCACAGCGTCGAGCGACGCCGCCAACCGGCGGGAGCGGAACCGGCAATCTGTCTCCTCTGACAAGGCGAGGACCCGGTGCCATTCGCCGCGCCAGATCTGCCTGATGGGCGCACTGATCTTGACGCGCTGCCATCATCTCGCCGCGGGGTGATTGCGATGGGTGTCGATCCAAGCGGCTAGCTCGGTGGGGTCGAAACGGAGGAGGTGGCCCCACTTGATGTACGGAATGCGCTTCTCGTGGACGAGACGGCGGACATGACGGACATCGACGCCGAGCTGCTCTGCGACGTCGCTGATGCCGATAAGACGCCCTGGATTTGGCTGAGTAGTCGTGGCCATGTGTTGGTGCTCCTCTTGCTCGAGTGCTTGTCGTGCGGACCGCGAGGGAGCCGCTGACTCGCGGTGTGCTCCGCTGTTGCTTCTATTAGCTGTTGCACGCGCGGCCGCTACCTCTCCAAGGAGTCGCACACCCCCCGCAGACCATCCGAGCGCGCTTACGGAGACGCGCTGTCCCTCAGCGACCGTCATGACACGGCCATCGACAATCGCTTGCTGACGCCCCACGCGAGCGCGAAAACAGCTCTCGATGACGAACACGAGTGCAACCTTCGATTGCGCGACTCCCGGGAGGGATGCCGGGATGTTCGCCGGGAGCTGAGATGGCCTGGTTCCGGGCGATGGGCGCGGACGAGGTCGCGTATCACGAGGCGACGGTGCTCGGTCGCGCCGACGATCATGAGGGTGCCGCGCTCGCCTACTACGGGTCGCGGGGTGAAACACCGCTGCGGTGGGCTGGTACAGGCGCGGTCCGTCTGGGTCTGTTCGGTGAGGTGACGCCGGCGGCGTACGAGGCGGCGTTCGGTCCGGGCGGGTTCCGTGTCCCATCGAGCGGTGACCGGCTGGTCGGGACGTGCCGGCCGGGGTTCGAGCTGGTGGTTTCTGCGCACAAGTCGGTCGCGGTGCTCGGCGTGCAGGGCGAGGCGGACGCGATGCACTCGATCCTCGACGTCGAAACTGCGACGACGATGGACTGGCTGGACGGCTGGTTCCAGGAACGGGGCGGCCGGCGAGGCCGGGCCCAGACCCGTACCGCGACCGGTGGGCTGACCTACGCGGTGACGCGTCATGCGACCTCGCGAGCCGGGGACCCCTCCCCCCATGATCACGTCTTGGTCGCCAACGTGGTCGAGATGCTCGACGAGACGGGTGGCTGGAAGGCGTTGGACAGTGCGGCGCTGCGCGACACGGTCGAAGCAGCGACGATGGTCGGGCGCCTCCACTCGGCCGCGCGGGCGGTCGAGTTGGGGTTCGACATCGCAGTGGACGATGGGCCGTCGGGGCATCTGCGGCACTGGCGCATCGTCGGGATCCCCGACGCGGTGTGTGAGGTGTTCTCGAAACGGTCCGACGACATCGCTGAGCACCTCGCCCGTACCGGCCAGAACGGCTACCGGGCCCGCGGGGTCGCGGCCCGAGCGACCCGTTCCGTGAAGCGTCACACCGGCGTCGACGAACTGCTCCCCACCTGGCACCAGGAACTCGCCACGGTCGGCTGGCCGGTCGAACGACTCGTCGAGTGCCTCACCAAGTCAAAACACCGGAGCCTGACGTTGCGGCTCCCGCTCACTACCGGGGAGATTGACCGCCTCGCTAGCGAGGTGCTCGATGTTGACGGTCGGCTTCTCGCCAACCACAAGATCTTCACCCGCACCCAACTCGTGGCAGAGCTCGCGCCGCATCTCTACGGACGCGACCCGAGCGAGCTCGAGCGGGTTCTCGAGCACGTCGTCACCAGCCGCGCGGTCGTGCCGCTTATCGGTGTCGCCGGTGCCCGCGAGCAGGCCTACACGACCGTCGAGGTCCTCACCGCCGAAGCCACCATCGCCCAGGTCGTCGAAACGCTCGCCACCCGAGCCGGCCCCACTGTCGACTCGGATCAGATCGCCGCTGCGATCGCCGAGCGCGAGCAGAACCTTGGTCGTCGGCTCACGGATGGGCAGCGACGGGTGGTCCAGGAGGTCTGTGGAAGCGGCACGGCGGTGCGCGTGGTGATCGGCGTCGCTGGTTCGGGCAAGACCACCGCCCTCGACACCGTCACGGCTCTGCTCGAACGGTCCGGCTGCCGGGTGCTGGGCACCTCGACCAGCGGCCAAGCCGCCCGCACCCTCGGCCGCGAAGCCCATCTCGACGCCACCACTTTCGCGTCGCTGTTGTGGCGACTCGACCACGGCCAGGTCACCCTCGACCCGGACACGGTGGTGGTTGTCGATGAGACCGGCATGGCCGACGATGCCAACCTCGCCCGCCTTGCGCTCGCCGTCCAACACACCCACGCGTCGCTCGTGCTCGTCGGTGACCATCATCAGCTCGCCGCCGTCGGCCCCGGTGGTGCGCTCGCCGCGCTCATCGACCGCCACCCCGAGCTCACCGTCACCCTCGACCACAACGTCAGACAACACGATCCCGGCGAACGCCACGCCCTCGCCGAACTTCGCGACGGGTCCGTCGCCACGGCGATCGACTGGTATGCGACGACTGGCCGCATCGACATCCGAGCGAACCGGGTCCAGACGCTCGCGGCGATGACTGACGCCTGGGCCCACGACCTGACCAACGGTCACGACAGCGCCCTCTTGGCATGGCGGCGAGCTGACGTCGACGACCTCAACCGCCTCGCACGCCACCACTGGGACCGACACGGCCACCTTTACGGCGACGACATCGAGATCACGCCCGGACGCTGGTACGCCGTCGGCGACCAACTCGTCGCCCTCGCCCCCAACCCAACCGCCGGGATCGTCACCAGCGACCGGCTCACCATCACCGCGATCGACGACCGAAGCCTCGACGCCTGCACCAGCGAAGGACGAACGGTGCGCATCACCGCCGACGGCCTTGACGCCGAGCACCTCGACTACGGCTACGCGCGCACCGTCCACCGAGCCCAAGGCGCCACCGTCGACCGCGCCCACGTCCTCGCCGCCGGCGGCGGCCGCGAACTCGCCTACGTCGCCCTCAGCCGCGCCCGCCACCAGACCCGCATCTACGCGACCGCCGACAACCTCGCACAAGTCGTCGATGACCTCTACGCCGACTGGAACCAGACCCACCACCAACGCTGGATCACCGACACCCCCGCGCAGCGCGGACACCAGCCCGAACCACCGCAAAGACGTACGACGGTCGTATCGACCGACGAGCCGCTACTCCAGGAGCGTCGCGCCCTGGCTCGGGTCCACCTCGCCTGGCTTCAAGACGACCATCGCGATCTGCGCGCCGCCACCGGCCGCTGGGCCGACACCCCCCAAGGACACGCAACCCGAGCCCTCACCGAAGCCAAACAACAGCTCCAGCACGCCCACCACGTCGCACTCGACCCGGCGTTCCGCCGCAGAGAACGACGCGCCGCCGCCAGAGCCATCCCCGAGCTCGAGCGCGCCGTCACCCGCGCGCAGGCTGAGTACGACCAGGTGTGCGCACCTGCCCTCACACAACTCCACGCCAACATCCGGACCGCTCGCACCGAGATCGAGCACCTCGACGCTCAGGCCATCGTCCAGCGCGTCGAACGGCTCCGCCAGCGGCTCCCCACACCGGCAGTCGAGCCTGATCTCGGTATCTCGCTCTGAACTGCTGGACAGCTATCTCCGCTAACTAATTGACCGAGTCAACCGTCGGGTCCGGGGCAGCGCGGGTTATCCCTTACCCGGATCACCAGCGCGGCGAGTCTTGTGCCGCGAGGTCGTGAAAGCTGTGGTCGTGGGTTCGTCACCCATGAGCGCGTTCCAGACCCTGCCCATCCTCGGCCTTCCCCGGGCCTTCCCCCGAACATCGGGCGGTGAGGGGGTCTTGCGAGGCCTGGTGGACACTCGCGGCACACGACCTACTAGGTAAAGTCCCTGGTCAGGGCCCAGATGGAAGGGCGCCCTCGGCAGGACTCGAACCTGCGCACACGGCTCCGGAGGCCGATGCTCTATCCGCTGAGCTACGAGGGCGGGTGTTGGAGAATACCCGGCGGAGAACCCTTGGGCCCGGGCCGACGTCGAGCGACGAGCTGACGTCTCGAGGCAGCTCGAGCTGGGCAATCAGGCGTTCGCGGTCCTCGGCTCAAGTGACCGGCCGAGGAGTTCGGCCATGTTGGCATAGAAGAACCGGTGCTGTTCCTGCTCATTGGTCGATATCAGCTCGGCCTCGAACTTCGCCAGTGGATCGCGACCGCCTTCGGGGTGGGGGAAGTCGGTGGAGAACATGAACAGCTCGGCGCCGGCCTGCTCGATCATCCAACCGACCGGTTCACCCGCGAAGGGCGTGAACTTGAGGTGCTGCTTGACGTACTCACTCGGCTTGAGCTGCAACTCACGCAGCGGCTCCTCGGTCCCTCGGAACGCGCGTTGGGCGTGGTCGAGGGTGCGGAGCCACGACACCACCCAGCTCGCGCCTTCCTCGATGACTCCGCCGCGGAGATCGGGGCAGCGGTCGAAGAGGCCGTCGAGGATCAACGCGCCCAGGAACACCGATGGCGAGCTGCTGATCGCCAGGAAGTCCTTCGAGCGGATGTTCTCGCCACCGCCGAGGTGGTCGGTGACCGGACGCCCGTTGTTGTGGAACGCGCGGTCCATCAGGCGTCCGCCTCCGCCGATGTGCAACACGAACGGGATCCCCGAGTCGTTCAGCAACCGCCAGAACGGGTCCAGGTCGGGGTGTGTCGGTCCGCGCGCACCGGCAGCGGTCGAGGGGACGTGGATCGCGCCGGACCCGAGATCGATCGCCGCTTCGAGGAGGCGGACGGCTCGGACGGGATCGACGAGCGGGACGAAGGAGACGGGTAGCAGCCGCGGGTCGTGCTCGCAGAAGGCTGCGACCGCGCGGTTGTGTGCCGCGCTGCCCGCGTAGAGAAGGTCCTCGTCGCGCCCGACGAACATCGACGTCGAGAAGGTCGCGAACACGAACTGGGCGTCGAACCCGAAGAGGTCGAGGGCCCGGCTCCGCTCCGCCGAGTCGAACGCGCCCAGAGCGTTCCAGCCCTTGTCCTGGAGGAGACGTTCCTCCGCGTCGGCGCGTTGCTGTGGATTCGTCCGCCGCCGCTCCGCAGCCGCCACTGCCGCGTCGAGTCTCGACGCGAGCCGCGACATTTCGCGGCCCTTGAGCTCGTCGCGCAGGTCGCGCTCGATGTACGGGTCCAAGAAGCCGGGCAATTCCATGAGATGGCTGTCAGCGTCCAGCATCGGCCGGCCACATGCGTACGTCATCTCGTTGCCTCCTCCGCTCGGTGAGAGGCGTTCCACCGCGACACCAAGGTTGGGGTCAGGTCTTCGAAATTAGCTGGTTCCGCAACGCACCCCGTGATGCGCCGAAGCGTCGTCGGCGCCCAGTGGTCGTGCCAGTGGTGTGGCGCCACCCCCGAGGAGTGGCGCGCGCCGCGGGTCGGGCGCGGTCAAGTGACCGCGCCCGAGCGCTGGATGCTGCGGACGTCAGTCCCGAGGTAGGTCGCAACGACCAGCGGGTCGTGACGAACCTGTTCCGGTGGGCCCTCGGCGATCACCCTGCCCGCTTCGAGGCAGTACACGCGGTCGCTGACCTGCATCACGAGCGACATGTCGTGCTCGATGAGCAGCACCGCGGCGTCGAGCTCCCGCCGCACCTGGAGGATGAGCGGGCCGAACGCCTCGGTCTCGCGTTGCGCGAGACCCGCGGTCGGCTCGTCGAGGAGCAGGACCCGCGCGCCCATCGCGAGCTGGCACGCCAGCTCGGTGACGCGGCGCGTGCCCGTGGAGAGGTTGGAGACGAACTCGTCGGCGAACCGGTCGAGGCCGACGTACTGGATGATCTCGGCGGCCTCAGTGCGCTTGGCGCGCTCCCGAGCCGACGACCGCGGGAACGCGAGCATCGACGACACGATCGGCGTGCGCTCGCGCGCTTCGAGAGCGACGAGGACGGTCTCGCGGACCGTGAGGTCGTCGTACAGGCGCGCCGACTGGAAGCCGCGGCCGAGGCCGACGCGCGCGCGTTGGTAGGGCGCGCGCCGGCTGAGGTCGTGACCGAGCACCTCGACCGTCCCCGTCGACGGTACGAAGCCGCCGATCGCGTTCATGAGCGACGACTTCCCCGCGCCGTTCGCCCCGATCAGGCCGACGATCTCGCGCGCGCCGACGTGCAGGCTCACCGCGTCCACCGCGACGCGCCCGCCGAAGCGGACGGTCACGTCGTGCACGGACAGCCATTCGGCGGGCAGGACCGCAGCGTCGTCAACGCGCTCCAGTACCGCGGGCACCGGGATCGAGGTGTCGTCGGCTCGCTGCCGCGCGGGCCCGGGAGGGAGCCGGGACGCGACGCGGGCGCCCAGAGCGTCGCGAACGCGGTATGCGACCTCGACGAAACCACCCGGGAAGAACAGGAGCAGCCCGAGCAGACCGACGGACGACACGAGGAGCGGCGCGGCCGCGAAGTCGGGGAAGAGGGTCGGGAGACCGATCACCCACGCGGCGCCCAGCACGGGCCCGACGATCGAACCGAGGCCGCCGATGACGGCGATCGCGACCAGCGTGACGGACTCGGTGGTGGCGAACGTGGCACTGGGCGTGTTGGTGGGCAGCGCCGTGACGTACAGCGCTCCCGCGAGCGCCGCGATGCCACCCGACAGCGCGAACGCGACGAGCTTGGCGCGCGTCGCCGACGATGTCATCGCCTCCGCCGCACGCTCGTTGTCGCGCACGGCGATGATCGTGCGTCCGATGCCGGTCCGCCGGAGCTGCGCCAGCACCGCGAGGCACACGACGAGGAAGCCGAGGCACAGGTAGTAGTAGGACCGGCGCGACGAGAAGTTCACGATGCCCGCATCCGGCTTCTGCAGGACGGGGATCTGGCCGGTGAGCGGGTCGACGCCCAGCCAGTGTTGATTGACCAGCCAGTTCTCGACGAACACCGCGAACGCGAGCGTCGTCACCGCGAGGTACAGGCCCGGGATGCGAAGCGCGGGGATCCCGATGACGAGCGCGACCGCGGCGCCGACGAGCACACCCAACGCGACGGCGACGCCCCACGGCACGTTGTGGAGGCCGAACCACCCCTCGCCGACCAGGCGAACGGTGACGAGGCCGCCGATCGCCGAGAAGCCGAACTGGCCGAGCGAGAGCTGTCCTGCCCACCCGCTCAGGATCGTGAGCGAGCAACCGGCGATCGCGAAGATCAGCACCCGCGTCCAGAGGAACGACTGCGACGCCTGGGTGGCGAATGCGGGAATGATCGTGAGGACGACGAGAACCGCGGCGACGCCGAAGCGCGGCAGTTGGCGCACCGCCCACGTGCCCCGGACCCGTTCGGGCAGCGGCTTGGTCCGGCCCGCGAGCTTCCACGACGGCTCGGAGTCGGCCGCGGCGCGTGCCGTCGGCGCGAGCGTCAGCACGACGACGAGCGTCGCGACGAACAGCCAGAGCGCGAACACGTTCGCGTCGGCACCGGTGACGTTCTGCTGGAAGATCACCTCGACGATGCCGAGCGCCATGCCCACCGGCACCGTGAGCCACAGGATCCGCATGCGGGCGATCATGGCGATGAGGAGCGCCTTCACCAACACGGGGTAGCCGAGCGTGAGTTGCGCGGTGCCGTTGGCCGCACCGAGCGGGGTCACGAACTGCACGGCGGCGAGGACGATGAGCGTCGTGGCGGTGAACGCGGCCGAGATCCCCCACACGAGCGTCGAGGTCCGCGCGACCGAGATGCCCACCAGACGCGCCTTGTCGGGGTTGCCGGCGGCGGCGCGCACCATGAGCCCGAATCGCGTCCGGGTCATGATCCACGCGAGCAGGACCACGAGGATCGGCACCGCGATCAGC
The DNA here is from genome assembly GCA_963809795.1 of uncultured Actinomycetes bacterium. Taxonomy (GTDB): domain Bacteria; phylum Actinomycetota; class Acidimicrobiia; order IMCC26256; family DASPTH01; genus DASUAS01. The sequence goes on along the minus strand of CAWELN010000012.1, from coordinate 118,611 downwards.
ACGCTGATCTCGCGCGCAGTCACCTGCAGCTCGGAGCTGACCTGCCAACTCCAATCCTTGGGAACCAGGGTCGGGAAGTCGCCGCCCGGCGGGACGTCCGGCAGCAGGTCGGCGAAGATCAGGATCAGGAAGCCGAGCAGCTGCGCGATCCCGATCGTGGCCATCAGCAGCACGAGTCGCGGCGCGCCGGTGCCGCGGCCCGAAGGCGGGTGCTCGAGCCGGCGGATGATCAGTACCTCGACGGCCATCGCGACGATCGCGGCGAACGGCACCGACACGATCAGGCACGGCCAGAAACCCCACCCGTGCTCCGTCAGCAGGCCGAAGAGCCCGAGCGCGACGGCGCCGAACGCGACGACGGCGAAGTTCACGATGCCGCTGGCCCGGTAGACGAGGATGAGCCCGGCGGCGATGGCGCTGTAGGAGAGGCCGATCACCGCACCGGTGAGCACCATCTGTTGCGAGATGTCCCAGCCGTGGACGTGGATCATCGGGCGGTTCTTCCCCCTGCATCCGCGGCTGGTATGCGGCACGTGCCGCGCGACCGCGCGCGAGGCCTCGCGAACCATACACTCACCCGCGCCTGGCGAGATTTCGCCGCGCGTGTGACACTCGCCAGGCGCTACCGGTCATGTCAGGGGGGACCATGATTCGTCCTGGGCACGCACTCGTCGGCCTGTTGACGTTGGCGCTCGGGCTCGGCGTGACCGCCGGCCTCGGAGCAACCGCGGCCGCGGCGGCCGCGCCGCGCGTGACACCCGATCCGTCGACGTCGCCGTTCACGTCGAAGACCTCCTTCTGCACCAAGGACACCGCGAAGCACACCGGCCTGAAGGCGACGGCGCCCGGCGTGACCGCCGACTCGATCAAGATGGTCGCGATCGAGCTGCCCCTGCAGCCCGGCGACTCACCACAGGGTTACCGGTACAACCTCGGCGACCCCGTGGACATGCTCAAGACCTTCGCCAAGATGGTCAACGACTGCGGCGGCATCAACGGCCGCAAGCTCGACCTCGCGGTGGTGGAGCAGGCGGGCGGCGCCGCCGACCAGGCCACGACGCTCGCGAACGCGCAGGCGGCCTGCATCAAGGCGACCGAGGACGAGAAGCCGTTCATCGTGATGACCTGGACCGGCGGCTTCGCCGCGCCCCAGTGCATCACCGACGACCACAAGACCCTCATGCTCGACGGCCTCGTGACCCAGAACGAGTACCTGAAGACGGCCCAGGGCCGGCACATCCTGTTCGGCAACACGAACGAGGTGGCGCAGTACCAGGCGCCGATGCTCGACCTGCTCGAGAGCGGCAAGCTCAAGGGCAAGAAGGTCGCGGTGCTGTACCCCACCTTCACGACGGGCATCGACCTGATCAAGGCCAACGTCACCGATCTGCTGAAGTCGAAGGGCGTCAAGGTCGTGTACTCCACACCGCTCACGCCTGACCCGGCGGGTGACATCTCGTCGCAGTACCCGGTGCTCGTCAACCAGCTGAAGCAGGACGGGGTCAACGTTCTCATCACCGGGAGCGCCGGTGGCAACACCTTCCGTTTTGCGGCGCTCACCAAGGAACTGCGCAACCAGGGCCTCGACCAGGCCATCCAGATCTACAACCTCGATGCGCAGTACGACGCCGTGGCCGACCTCAGCCGCATCGTCGGCGGCGCGGACGGGGCGAAGCTGATCAACGACATGAAGATCAACGCCTACTCCCCGGCTGGTCAGCAGGACTGGCGGGCGGGCGCGACCGAGGGTGATCTCGTGACCGTCTGCAACAAGGACTACGACGCCAACACGACGCTGGCGAAGGACACCCTCCCCGAACCCGCTCCTCCTGCCTTCGCGCGCGATCCGTACAGCACGGTCGCCTTGATCTGCGCGATGTACCGCACGCTGGGGCGTGCCCTGTACAACGCCGGGCCGAATCTCACGCAGAAGTCCGCGATCAAGGCGTTCGAGGCCCTGCCCTTCACTGACAGCATCGCGGCGAAGGGATCACCGGCGCCGCGCGCGACGCAGATCATCAACCACCCTCCGACGAAAGTCGCGTACGCGCAGGTGCTGACCAAGCCCGAGTACCCGTGCGCGCACCCGTCGCTCCCCCCCAACCCGGTCAACTACCGCATCTGCCTCGTCCCGCAGCCCGGGTACGACAAGGGCGGCAAGGTCGTCACGGGACCGCTCTTCGTCGACAAGGGTTAGCCGCCCTCACCTCCGAGGAACACCGCGCGGGCGAGGTCGTCGCGCGTGGCGAGGTCCTGAGCATGCCCGTCGAAGCGGACCCGACCCTTCTCGATGAACACCACGCGGTCGGAGATCGCCGCCGCGATGTTCAGTGACTGCTCGACGATCACCATCGCGCACCCCTCTTCCTGGAGGCGTTCCACGACTCGGAGCAAGGACTGCACGGCGAGCGGCGCCAGCCCGAGTGACAGCTCGTCGATCAGGAGGAGGCGCGGCTCGAACAGGAGCGCGCAAGCGAACGCGAGCATCTGCTGCTCACCGCCCGAGAGCGATCCCGCGTTCTGGTTCCGGCGCGCGTCGAGTGCGGGGAAGACCTCGAACACCCGGGCGAAGCGTCGGCTCGCGTCCCGACGCTCGACCGGGTGCGCGGCGAGCGCGACGCGGAGGTTGTCCTGCACCGACAGGCCCGGGAACACGTCGCCGCCACGGACCTGGACGATCCCCTTGCGTGAGCGCGCCTCGGCCGGGAGGTAGGTGACCGTCTCGCCGTCGAGCCGGACGGCGCCCCGGTCAGGCAGCCCCAGACCGCTGATCACGCGCAGCAACGTGGACTTGCCCGCGCCGTTGGTGCCGAGCACCGCGAGGGTCTCGGCGGCCCGTACCTCGAGGTCGATGCCGAAGAGGACCTGGAGCGAGCCGTAGCTGAAGTCCAGGTCGTGCACCTGCAGGACCGGTGTCTCGGCGCCTGCGCCCGCGGCGTCTGTCCGAGCCCGCTCCTCCTCCAACTCCTCGACCATCCGGTGCATGTCGAGCTCGACGAAGCGGGACCCGTAGGCCATCAGGCACACGCCCACGACCGTCGTGATGGTCACGACGAACGACAGCGTCGTGTGCTGCCGCTCGAGCTCGGGCCAGAACTCGACGAGCGGAGCTCCCGCGACGAACGCCCCGATGAACAGCGTGTTGATGAACGCGCCGAACCCCTGGGCGCGCGTCTGCGGGGGGATCACCGCTTGCGCGACCGGGAGCACGGTCGCGATGGCAGCGGCGACGCACGCGAACCCGGCCGCCGCGAGCACGATCGTCGTCGCAACCGTGTGGGTCCACCACCCGACGATCGCGAGGTCGAAGCCGAGCAACAGCGCCGCCGACAGCCAGATCGTGCGCCGCGGCGACCGCCGGAACTGCGCGCCCGCCAGACGGCCGGCGAGCGGCGTGGTCACCAGCGCGGGCAGCGCGACCAGCGCGAGCAACAAGGCGCGGTCCGTGGCACGCAGCTGGAAGTGGCCGAGCAGCCACAGGTTGAACCAGAGCCCCCAGCCGAGGAATGCGAACCCCATCGTGAGCACACCGATCGTCATGAAGCGCAGGGTCGCGATCTGCCGGAACCGCGTGAGCGCGTGCACGGTCGTGAGGTGCTCGTCGCTGATACCGCCGTCGTCGTGGAACACCTCCTCGACCTCGGCGCGCCCGCGGGGCGCGTCCTGCAGGCGCCCGGACGCGAACGCGAGGAGGGCCGCGATTGTCGTGGCCACGAAGAACGCGACGCGCCACTCGGCGGTGCCGTCGAAGAGGGCCGTGGTCGCGGCGACGATCAGCGGTCCCAGCGCGAAGCCGACCGCGCCGATCGCCACGTAGAGGGCGAACACGATCGGCCGGGCGCGGATCGGGAACGCGTCGGCGAGGAGCGAGCTCTGCACCGGGACCGTGGCGAGCACGCCGGCGCCGGTGAACGCGAGCACGCCGAGGAGCTCCCAGCGCTCGAACGCGGCACCCGAGAGCACGAGGGCGAACACCGAGACCGCGAGCAACCACCGCAGGACCTGCGGGCGGTCGGTCGTCGCGCGGTCGACGTAGTTCCCGAGTGGTTGCGACACCAGCACGATCGTGAAGCCCGGCAGGACCGCGGTTGCCACGAGGAAGCGGAAGCTGAAGTCGTAGTGGTGGGCGATCTTCGCCGCGAGGAGCGCGGTCATCGCGAAGATCCCGAATCCGAGCCCCCAGGTCGCGCCCATGGTGAGCAGCAACGCGCGGTTGCCGCGGGTGAGCACGGACCGGAGTGGAACCGCGTCACCACCGACACCCGGGAGCGAGTCGACGTCGACGGCGAGATCGTCCCGCGCCTCACCTTGCCGCCGCGACTCCTCGTCGAGCACCGCGGCGACGAGCGCAGCGGGCTCCGACGCGCGTTCGTCGCCGTTGCCCTCGCTCATGCCGCGAGTCTCCCACCATTCCCAGAGCTGCCAATGCCGCGGAACGCCGCGGCGTCCAACCCGTCGTCCACGCCACTGCCAACCGGGGCGTCCGAGCCGACGTGGTGGTCGGCGAGGAGGTGATCTTCGAGGCGCTCGTGGAGGTTCCCGTCGGCGTGGGCGCCATCGTCAAGGCGGAGTGGGACTTCGACGGCGCCGGCGACTACCCGGTCGTCGATGCGGGCGCTGACGGAGCCATCGACCGGTACGGGTCGATCGTTCGCCACGCCTTCCACACTCCCGGCACGTATTTCCGGTGGTCCGGGTGTCGGCTCAGCGCCAGGGCAGCCGCCGCCGACCGCCGAGCTCCAGGAGATGCTGCAGGACGAGTGAACGACGCGCTCAGCCGACCGGCACCTGCAACCGGAAGAGCTCTGCGGCGTTGCCGCCGAGGAGGCGGTCGATCATTGCCGCGTCGACGCCGTTCGCCTCGAGCATCTCGCGTGCCTCCGCCGGACCGGTCGCGTCGTGGTTGGGGTAGCGCGAGCCCCAGGCCGCCTTCGCACCGAGCCGGTCGGGCATGATGCCGACGGACTCCTCCCAACTGTCGAACGACACAATCAGCGGCTGACGCTCCCAGACCTCCCCCGGTTCGAGGCACACGAACGCGGTGGCGAACTGTGGCGAGAGCCACAGGTAGGTCTCCGACTTCTCGAGCGCGAGTGGCACCCAACTCGTCCCCGCGTGCACGATCGCCAGTCGGAGCCCAGGGAAGTCCTCCAGCAAGCCATGGAACAGCGCCGAGGTGACGAACAGGTCGGCATCCTGCATATGCGCGATCGGCTCCGCGATCGTGTGCGGCACGCCGAGCCGATGCGAGACGCGCTCCGCGAACGCCGCCGCTCGAGATGGCATCGGGGCCGGTGATCCCAAGCGACGGATGGACGCACGCGACGAGCCCGAGCTCGTCGATGCGGCGCCAGACGTCGCGGAAGGGCGCGGTCTCGACGAAGTGGCGGGGTGACCACTCGCCACCGCCGAGCCCCTGACGCATGGCGTCGGCCATGGCGCGCGCCAACTGGTCACGTTGAGAGTGCCCTTCGATGGTCGACGTCGTGTAGAAGGCCGGGCGGATCACGACCGACGTGAAACCCTTCTCGGCGACGCGGTCGAGCTCCCGACGCGCGAGGAGGAGCGAGTGCATCGGCACGATGGCCGCCGGGTGCACGCGACCGTGGGTCTGCGCCGCGAAGTCCCAGATCCAGTCGTTGTAGCCGTGCGCGAGGGCGGCCGCGGCCTCCGGGTTCTCGACCAATGGCAGGTACTCGTTGAACAGCGTCGGGAACACGACCGCGAGGTCGACGCCCATCGCGTCCATGTCGGCGACACGCGCGGCCGGGTCGTACGCGCCGGGATTGATCGGCACGTACTGGTCGGGGTCGAGGGCGCCGATGTCGTCGACGGTCATCCCCGGCCGCCAGATCGCCTGGCGCACCAGCCGCGAGCGGTTGAGTTCCGCACCCGGCGCGCCGTTCACGATCGTGAGGCGGTTCCCCTCGTCGTCGACCTCGTGGTAGAAGGCCGAACGCGCCAATGCCCGGAACTGCTCGGGGACGTAGCGGTCCCAGATGTCCGGCGGCTCGTAGACGTGGCTGTCGACGTCGACGACCAGTGCCATCAGTAGAGACCCTTGCCCGCAGCGACACCCGAGGTGTCATCGAGGAGGCTCATCGGGTCGAGGCCCATCTCACGCATCTGCTCCGCGTGCTCCCTCGGGTGCGCCACGATCTCCGCCCACTCGTCGAGCGCCGGACCCTGCGGGAACCAGTCGGGCCGGTCGATCGGCGGCGCCTCCTCGGTGACGAACAGCTTGCCCTCGACACCGTAGAAACGACGGGCGTTGCCACCGAGCAGGTCGGCCTGCACCTCCTCCGGCACGCCGCACTCGGTCATGTTGCGCATCGCACTCCAGGAGTCGGCGCCGTCGTGGTGGTAGGCGTCCGACGCCCAGATCCCGATCTTCTGAAAATGCTTCCACTGCCGGAACACGCCGGTCTCGTCGGACTCGAACGAGATCACGCACTGCTCGTGGAACGCCTCCGACGGAAGCCGGTCGCCCGCCGATCCACGCTCGCGCGAGTAGAGCTTGAAGAGACGGTCGCAGCTCTTCAGCGTGTACGGCAGCCACTCCGCGTTCGACTCGAACACGGCCATCTTCAACTTCGGGTAGCGGTCGAGCAGGCCGCTGAGGAGCACCTGCGACAACCACACCTGCATCTCGTGCACGAACGAGAAGGTCTGCGAGTCGATGCCCGCGCGATTGAACAGCTCACCGGGAGACGCCAGATAGTCGCGGCCCAACGGGTGTGGATAGTTGGGCGCCGGGAAGGTGTGCATCCCGAGCACCATCCCGGTCTCCTCGAAGGCGCGGAACACCTGGTCGTATTCGCCGTTCGCCATCATCGACGGCGCCGCCGCGTTCGGGTACTTCGCCTGCGCGTCGATCGGTCGGATGAGCCCGACGGGCAGGCCGAGCTCTGCCGCGCGGTGGATCTCCTTCGCCGTGTACCCCGCATCCTGGGCGGGCAGGAACGCGGCGGCGAAGATCCGACTCGGTTCCTCGCTGCACCAGTCGACGACGAAGTTGTTGTAGGCCTGGCAGAACGCGTCGACTCCTTCGGCGTTCGTCGCGAACGGTACGTGCATGATCACCATGGTCGGGATCACCAGCACCTGGTCGATCCCCATCAGGTCCATCTCGCCCAACCGGGCGCGCGGGTCGATCGCGCCATCGTGGTGCACGTACGCTTTCTGCTCCGCAGTCAACGGCATGGTGTTGAGCTTGCGCATGATCTTCTTGTTCATCTGCGGCCCGGCGATGCAGATGGGGTTGTACCCGGGGAAGTGCGCGTTGCCGCCTCCCATGACCGGCGTGTCGCCGTTGAGCCAAGCCTCCGCGTCGCCACGCCAGTAGGTATTGCGCACCAACTCCTTCTGGGAGTCCGGGACGTAGTCCCAGATCTGCTCCGGGTCGTTGATGTGCGCGTCGCAGTCAAAGACCGGATACGACTTCGTGAGACGGTCCATGACCCCCCCAAAGGGCTCGGAACCACTCTGCTCTCGACCATCGTACCGAGCGCGACTTCGGGCCGCCTCCCCGCTGAGCCCGGGCGGACGGAAGGAGCCACGTGCACGAGATGTGCCGATCTGCGCTACCCGCCGCGGTGAGTCGGTGAGCGTTCGGGACGCGCGTTCCGCGCCTGCGCGGCCAGCACAACCCGAGCGGTGTGACGCGTGCTGCCGGCGTTCTGTGGCATCTGACAGCGACACTCCGCGGCTACCCGGCGCATCCTTCGGAGAGGACTGGGCGCTGAGTTCCCTGACTCTGTGGTCGAGGAACCCATCCTCGCACACCAGCAAAGGGAGGAACCATGAGTCTCCGCACCGACACCTACCCCACAACCACGTCCGCCGCCGTCGCTCCGGTTTCACACCGGCATTGGAAGACACCCCTCATTGCGCTCAGTGTGGTCACCCTGCTCGCCATCGGCGCCGTTGTCGCAGTCGCTCAGCTTGTCAACGACGGGTCAGGGTCGGTCGCCCACCCGCCAACAGCAGCCGCTCCGGCGACCATCCAGGTGAACGCGTGCGGCCCGGAGATCACCCATCTCCTGGCCACGATCGCGGCGCTGCCGCCCACCGTCGTAGCGAGCCTCTCGCCCGAACTCGCTGCCGTCGGCGGTGACGTGCGGTCGGTGCCAGGGTTGGAGCGTGGAGTCTTGGTGATCAACAACCACTGGCTCAACATTCCAGCAGCGACCCCCGAGACCATCGGACGCGTGCTGGCGCAGCTCAAGCGCGCTGACCGCAATGCCATCATGGCCGCCCTTCCCGTCGACCAACAGCCCGCAGTGGCCGCGGCCGAAGCGCAGACGGCCGACGCCTTCTGGGCGTCCGGTGGCATCCCAGCGTGCTTCTGACCCGCAATCGTCTCCGAGCCACCGATTGTTGCCCACCGCCAACGCCGGGCGGGTGGGCCCCGGCTCGCATCCGATCAGCAGCGACGCCAGGTTGGTAGCCGTGGGAACCCGAAGGCGATGCGAGTGAGGAGTCGGATCGTCGTGTTGGTGGATTCCACCGGGCCTTGCTGACGCACGGAGTGCGCGCTACTCCGACGGTGCCGGGACGGGACGGAAGATGGGAATGTGGTAGTTCCCCCCGGGGAGAGCCTCGATCTCCGCCTGGACGCGCATGCCGATCTCGACCTCGTGTGCGTCGATGCCGGCGAGACGTGACGCGAGGCGCAGTCCCGGCTGCTCGTCGAGCTCGACCAGCGCCACCACGTAGGGCGCGAGCTCCGAGAACCCGGGGACCGATGCGCGGTTGGCGACGATGAAGCTGAACACGGTGCCCGCGCCGCTGACCGGCTCGAAGCTGGTCGGGTCGCCGCACTCCCGGCACCGCTCGACCGGCGGGTGCTGCCAACGCCGGCACGCTCGGCAGCGGCACAGCGCGAGCTCCCCGCGCTCGGTGGCCTGCCAGAAGCCCTCGGTGTCAACGTCGGGGCGCGGCTGCGGCGGTACGTCGAGCACGGGAGCGTTCACGGCTGCTCCGCCGAGAGGACGCTGGCGCCGCCGTACGGTCCGGCGCCGGCGGTGACCAGCGCGAGGCGGGCGTCATCGACCTGCCGTTCCCCGGCGTGGCCCCGCAGCTGCAGTGCCGCCTCGAAATAGTGGTTGAGGCCGTGGATGTAGCCCTCGGAGAGGAGGCCGCCGTGCGGGTTGATCACGACGTCGCCGTCGTAGGTGGCACGCCCTTCCCGGAAGAAGTCGCCGACCTCGCCCTTCGCGCAGAAGCCGTAGTCCTCGGTCGTCGCCATGACGGTGTACGTGAAGCAGTCGTACATGCAGGCGAGGTCCATGTCGGCCGGGCCCAGCCCCGTGCGCTCCCACAGACGCGGCGCCGCGTACCGCGAGTACATCGTGGTCGGGTCGTCCCACTCCGTCCAACCGACCCCCGACTGCGAGTCGGCCGAGCCCACCAGCCAGACCGGCGGCTGCCGCGACGACGCGAGCACGTCGTCGCTCGTGAGCAGGAGCGCGACCGCGCCGTCGACCTCGTACGCACAATCGAAGATGCGGAACGGCTCGTTCACCCAGCGGCCGGCCAGATAGTCGTCGAGGGTGAGCGGCGTGCGGTTGATCGCGTGCGGGTTCGGTACCGCGTGGGCGCGTTGCTGGATGGCGATCTGGCCCAGGTCGTCACACGTCGAGCCGTAGACGTGCTGGTGACGCCGGGCCCACATCGCGATCCACTGCGGCGGCACGAGGTAACCGTGGGGCGCCTCGAACTGAAGCTCGCCGCCCACCTCGAGCCGGCCGGTGGCGGTGCCGAACCGGTGGCCGGAGCGACCGTTGAGCGAGCGGTACACGAGCACCGAACGGCACAGGCCGGCGTCGATCGCGGCACCGGCGGTCGCGATCACATTGGCGACGACGTTCCCGCCGCCCATCGTGTCGATGTTCCACGCGAGCTCGGGGATGCCGATCGCCGACGACACGGCAAGCGGCCCGACCGAATCGCCCGCCTCGAAGCAGATCATGCCGTCCACGTCGGCGAGGTCGACGCCCGCGTCGTCGACCGCAGCCCGGCACGCCTCCGCCGCCATGGCCAGCGTGGTGCGCCCCGAGTTGCGCGAGTACTCGGTGCGGCCGATCCCCGCGATGCCGACCCCCATGGATGCCACCAGCGTCTCCCTCTCGACGGTTCTCGGGCCACGGTACATTCGCGGGTGTCACAAGAATGCTTCGACGGCGCCTCAAGTGTCGACGGTGCTGCCGGGCGGCAGCGCGATCGCCTTGACCTCGGTGTTCTCGGCCAGCCCCTCGGTGCCGAACTCGCGCCCGATGCCCGACTGCTTGCGCCCGCCGAACGGCAATGAGAAGTCCAGCGCGTAGCCGTTCACCCCGAACGTGCCCACCGCGATCTTCGACGCGAAGGTGAGCGCGCGGTCGAGGTCGTCGGTGAACACCGCGCCCGACAGCCCGTACGGCGTGGCGTTCGACTGCGCGATCGCGTCGTCGTCACCGTCGTGGGCGATGATCGCGACCACCGGACCGAACACCTCGTGTTGAGCGAGGTACCCGGCGTTGTCGACGTCACGGAACACGGTGGGCTCCACGTACCAGCCGGTGTCGAGCCCGGGCGGACGTCCACCGCCGGCGGCGACCTCCCCGCCGTCGGCCCGGGTGCGTTCGATCATGCCCTCGATGCGCGCGCGGTGGCGTTCGGAGATCACGGGGCCGAGCACGGTGGCCGCATCGCGCGGATCGCCGACCGTCATCGCGCGGGTCGCCTCCACCGCTGCGTCGACGACCTCGTCGTACCGCTCCCGCGGCGCCAGGATGCGGCTCAACGCGATGCAGGCCTGCCCGCTGTTGAAGAACGACATCGGCAGGATCGACGCAATCGCCTGCTCGATCGGCGCATCGTCGAGCAGCACCGCGGCCGCCTTGCCGCCGAGCTCGAGCGTCAACCGCTTGAACGTCCCCGCGCACGCCTCGGAGATGGCGCGCCCGGCGTCGGTGCTGCCGGTGAACACCACTCGGTCGACACCCTCGTGGGCGACCAGCGCGGCCCCGACGTCGGCCCCGCCGGGCACGATGTTCACGACCCCGGGCGGGATGCCGGCCGCCTCGGCCGCCTCCGCGAGCACGAACGCGTCGAGCGGGGTCTCGGCGGCGGGCTTGAACACGATCGGGCATCCCGACGCCAGCGCGGGTGCGAGCTTGGCCGCGGCCGACATGATCGGCCCGTTGAACGGCACCACCGCTCCGATCACGCCGACCGGTTCGCGTACGACGAGTGCGGGTGCCAGCGCGCCCTGGCGTACCTCGCGCCACGGAAAGGCGCGGGTGAGCTGCTCGAAGTAGCCGAACACCGCTACCGGGCCCAGCTCGCGGGCGTGCGCGAACGTGATCGGCACGCCGGCTTCGTCGATGTTGAGCTCGGCCAGTGGGCGCGCCCGCTCGCGGAGGTACTCGGCCATCGCGACGAGCGCGTCGGCGCGCGCGTCCGGCGCGGTGCGTGGCCAGGGACCGTGCTCGAACGCGTCGCGCGCCGCTGCGACCGCGCGGTCGACGTCGGGGGCCGACGCCAGGGGCGCGTGACCGATCACGGCTTCCGTCGCCGGGTTCACCACGTCGACGCGGCCGCCGGCGACTGGTGCCACCCACTCTCCGCCGACGTAGAGGTGGTCACGTTCGTACATCGGTCTGTCCTTCACTGCTCGGCCGACACGTCGGCGTCGGGGTCGCGTTGCCGCGCCGCCGGCACCGGGTGGTGGAACAGCTCCGAGGCGTTGCGCCACGCCAACCGCTCGATCTCGTCGGACGGGAAGCCGCCGATCTGCGACCACACAATCGACTGGGTGTCGGGCCAGGTGCCGTCCTGGTGCGGGTAGTCGGATTCGAGCAGGATGTGATCCACCCCGATGCGGTGGCGCTGTTCGAGTCCGGCGACGTCGTCGATGGTGCAGAACCAGAAGTTGCGCTGCATCACCTCGCGCGGGGTGAGGTCGATGCCTTCCCACGTGCCGAAGATGGCCTGGTAGCGACCGACGTGGTCGAGGCGGTCGAGCAGGCCCGCCACCCAGCCGATGCCGCCTTCGGAGAGGCACAGCTTCAGGTCGGGGAAGCGCAGCGCGACCTTGGAGTACAGCCAGTCGACGGCCGCGAACATCGCCCAGCCGAAGAAGAGCACGCCGATGGTGTCGGACGGCGCGCCGCTCGACGTGGCCGGCGCCGACGATGACGAGCCGACGTGCAGGCACACCACCGTCTCCGTCTCCGCGCAGGCGGCCAGGAATGGATCCCAGTGGCCCGTGTGCAACGACGGGAGGCCGAGTCGTTCCGGGAGCTCGGGGAACGTCACCGCGTGGAAGCCACGGGCGGCGTTGGCGCGGATCTCGGCCGCGCCCTCCTCGGGGTCGAGCAGCCACGGCAGTTGCAACGGGATGATGCGCCCGGGGTACGTGCCGGCCCACACGTCGAGCTGCCAGGCGTTGGCGGCGCGCACGACCGCGCGCGCGAGCTCCGGATCGCTCACACCGAGCTGGTAGCGCTGGCCCGCGAAGCCGGCAAGCGACGACGGGAAGCACAACGACGCGTACACGCCGTTGAGGTCCATGTCGTGCACGCGCGCGTGGATGTCGTACGCGCCCGCGCCGCATCTCGTCGAAGCGGGCGGGATCGAACGTGCGCTGGTGCAGCGGCTTGCCCACCACCGCGTTGAGCCCGACCTTGTAGTGCTGCTGCCCGTCGTAGAGCCAGTACTCGCTCGCGCCGTCGTCCTCGGTCATCACGCGCGGCGCGGCGTCGGCGAACTTCGCCGGCACGCGGCCCTCGAACATGTCCGGTGGCTCCACCAGGTGGTCGTCGACCGAGATGAGGGTGACGTGGCGCGGCTGGCGCGGCGGGTCGGGCAGCCAGTCGATCTGGGTCGGCTTCTCGCCGGTGGCGAGGAACCCCTCACGGCTCTCGATCTCGTCGAAGCTGATCGAACCGCCGCTCATCGTCCCGCTCCTGCGAGCTCGGGGTCCACGACGATGACGCCGCGCGTCATCCGCCCGTGGTGCAGGTCGTCGAGCGCCTGCGGGGCGTCATCGAGGGTGTACCGGCGGTCGAGGATCACCGCGAGATCGAGCCGGCCGGCGAGGAACAGGTCGACGAGCTCGGGTAGGTGACGGCGAGGATGGATCGACCCGCCGTAGGTGCCGGTGAGCACGCGCTGGCGCAGCAGCGCGGTGGTGTCGACGGTGACGGTGACCGCGCCCATCGCGCGGCCGATGACCACGCACGTCGCGCCGGGACGGGTGGCCGCCAGCACCTGGTCGAGCGTGCCTGGCACACCCGCGGCGTCGAATCCATAGTCGGCGCCACGCCCGGCGGTGAGCTCGAGCACCTCCGTCACCGGGTCGGTGGTCGACGCGTCGACCCCGTGGGTCGCGAGACCGAGCGCCAGCGCATTCTCCACCTTGGTGGCGAGCCGGTCGACGGCCACGATCGTGGTCGCACCCCGGAAGCGCGCCCCCATCATCGTGGCCAGGCCCACCCCGCCGGCGCCGACCACCACCACACTCGAGCCGGGCACCACCTCGGCGCGCACCATCGCCGCGCCGAGACCGGTGGCGAGGCCGCACGCGAGCCCGCACACCACGTCGAGCGGCGCGTCGTCGCGCACGCGCACCACGAACCGCTCGGGCACGATCGCGTACTCGGCGTAGGAGCCCTGGTAGTGCAGCGTGTGGATCGGCGTGCCGTCCTGCGACAGGCGGGTGGTGCCGTCGAGCATGGTGCCGGTGAAGAACGGCGCCTGCTCGCACAGCGCGTGATCGTCACGCAGGCACTGGAAGCACTGCTCGCAGGGCCCGATGATCGAGCAGATCACGTGGTCGCCCACGCCGACGGCCGTGACCCCCTCGCCGCACTCCACGACCACGCCGGCCGCCTCGTGGCCGAGCACGATCGGGTAGGGCACCGGCACCTGCCCGCTGGTGAAGTTGAGGTCGGTGTGGCACACGCCCACTGCGGCCACCGCCACCTTCACCTCACCGACGCGCGGCGACGGGTCGTCGATCTCCTCCACCCGCACGTCGCGGGGCGCCCAGCACACGACCGCCTTCATGTCGCCCGCAACAGCTGTCCGGGGCGTTCGGTCATGGTGCGCACCCGCGATTCGCCGTGCGCGGTGATCGGTACGCCGTTGACCAGCACGTGCTCGATGCCGCTCGGCTCGTCGGCGATCAGGCGTTCCTCGTCGCCGGGAAGGTCGCGCACCCGGCGCAGCGGACCCGGATCGAGGGTGTCGAGGTCGAAGACCACCACGTCGGCCGCCGCGCCGGGGACCAGGCGGCCGCGGTTGGATGCGCCGAAGAGGTCGGCCAGCTCGGCGGTGAGCTTGTACACCGCGTGCTCGACCGTCATCGCACCCCGGTCGCGCACCCAGTGCGCGAGCAGCTCGGTGGGCATGTTGGCGTCGCACAGCTGCGCGACGTGCGCGCCGGCGTCGGACTGGCCGAACACCGCGCCGGGCTGCGTCATCAGCTCCACGACCGGTCCGTCCTCGTAGTTGCTCAGCGTCACCAGGAAGCGAGTGCCCAGGTCGTCCTCGAGCGAGAGGTCGCACACCACCTCGATCTCGCTGCACCGGCGCTCGCGCGCGATGGACGCCACGTCGCGGCCGACGAGCTCGGGGTGCGCGGTGGTCTCGGCCACGAGGAACCGGTCCCAGATGACCGGCGGCTTCACGTCGGGCACCTGACGGGTCGCTTCGGCCCGCCACACGGGGTCGCGGTAGAAGCGTGGGAACTCCGAGGGCGGGTGCCCCAACAGCTCGAGGAAGATCGGGACGGTGCGGAAGTAGTAGGGGTTGTCCATCCGGAGCTGGATGGTGAGGGGCAGGCACGTCACCTGCGGGTGCACGTCGGCGCCGGCGGCCCGCCCGGCTGCGTGCTCCGCCATCATCGCCCGGTGGTCGGTCTCCGGATAGGTGGTGAGCATCGGCGTCCACATGAGCGGCCGGCCGATGTGAGGCTGCACGTCGTAGCTGTCGCGCCACGTGACGGGGACGCCCGGCGCGTACGCCACCGCGCCGCGACCGAGCTCACCGAGCACCGACGCCAGCGCCACGAACTCGTCGCGCGTGCCGTTGCGCGACGGCACCGGCAGGCCCCGGTCGCCGCGGTGGTTGGCCGAGAAGCTCGACGCGAAGCCGAGCGCGCCGGCGCGCATGCTTTCGGCCACGACCGCGCGCATGCGAGCGATCTCGTCGGCTGATGCCTCGCGCTCGTAGCCGTCGTCACCCATCACGAAGAGCCGCACCGGGCTGTGTCCGACGTAGCAGCCGTAGTTGAGGATGGTGCCGCGTGCCTCGATCAGCGCGAGATATTCGGCGAAGGTCTCGAAGCTCCAGTCGATGCCGGCGTCGAGCATGCGTTCCGACATGTCCTCGACCGCCTGGAGCGTGCGCACGATCGTCCCGCGGTGCTCGGGGCGTGTGGGCGCGATCGAGAAGCCGCAGTTGCCGGCCACGACCGACGTGACGCCGTGCCAGCACGACGACGTGAGCCCAGGATCCCAGAACACCTGCGCGTCGTAGTGGGTGTGGATGTCGAAGAAGCCGGGCGCCACGTGACGACCGCGGGCGTCGATCACCGTGTCGCCGTCGAGCCCGTCGCCCACCGCCACGACGCGTCCGTCGTGCACCGCGACGTCCGCGCGCCGCGTGGGTGCACCGGTGCCGTCGACCACGATGCCACCGCGCACCACGAGGTCAGCCGCCACCGCTCACCACCGCTCGGGATCGGCGACCACGGCGTCGGGTACCGGGTGGCGGAACAGCTCCGACGCGTTGCGCCACGCGATCTTCTCCGCGGTCGCACGCGGCAGGTGGCCGATCTGGTGCCACAGGATCTCCTGCGAGTCGGGCCAGGTGCCGTCGAGATGCGGGTAGTCGGTCTCCACCGTCACGTGGTCCTCACCCACGTGCTCGAGCACGTCGAAGGCCGATTCGTCCTCGAGCGAGCAGAACCAGAAGTTCCGTTGCATCACCTCGCGCGGGGTGAGGTCGATGCCCTCCCACGTGCCGTAGATGGCCTGGTACTTGCCGACGTGGTCGAGACGGTCGAGCAGTCCCGCCACCCAACCGACGCCGCCCTCGGAGAGGCAGAGCTTGATGCCGGGGAACCGCACCGGGATCTTCGAGTAGAGCCAGTCGACCGCGGCGAACATCGCGAAGCCGAAGAACAGCACGCCGATGCAGTCGCCCGGCGCGTCGCTCGACGTGGTGGGCGTGGCGCCCGACGACCCGACGTGCAGGCACACCACCGTCTCGGTCTCCTCGCACGCGGCCAGCAGCGGATCCCAGTGGCCGGTGTGGATCGACGGCAGGCCCAGTGGTTCGGGGTTCTCACTGAACGAGATCGCCTTGAAGCCACGCGCCGCGTTGCGGCGCACCTCCTCGGCCGCGACCTCGGGATCGAGCAACCACGGGATCTGGCAGGGCACGAAGCGGTCGGGGTGCGCACCGGCCCACGCTTCGAGATGCCAGTCGTTCGTGGCACGCGTCACCGCCAGCGCGAGCTCCGGATCGCTCACGCCGAGCTGCAACCGATGACCACAGAAGCCGGGCATCGCCGAGGGGAAACAGACCGACGCGTACACGCCGTCGAGGTCCATGTCGCGCACGCGCGCGTCCACGTCCCACGACGCGCGCCGCATCTCGTCGAAGCGCACCGGTTCGTAGGAGCACTCCTCGATCGGGCGACCGGCGACCGCGGCCAGCCCGATCTGTGGGTTCACGCGCCCGTCGTAGAGCCAGGCCTGGCCACCCCCCTCGTGGTCGATCACCCGCGGCGCCTGCTCGGCGAACTTCGCCGGCAGGCGTCCGTCGAACATCTCCGGCGGCTCCACCAGGTGGTCGTCGGTGGAGAAGATGGGGAGGCGCCGGCGCGCGCGGGGCGGGTCGGGCAGGAGCGTGACCTGCTCCGGCTTGCGGGACCGCATGAAGCCCTCGCGGGTCTCCATCTCCTCGAGCTTGATCTCGGGCACGTGTCCCCCCGTCGCGCCGTCCTGGCGCGCAGTCGCGGGCTCGACAACGCCCGCCGCGTCCGCGAAGCTAACGATCGTTCGTTCGTCGCGCAAGAGGAGACCCAGTGGCCGTGAACCGCCGCGATGAGATCCTCGGGGTCGCCCGCGACCTCTTCGCCCGTCACGGGTACGCGGCCACGTCGATGCGCGACATCGCCGAGGCCGACGGCATCAAGGCGAGCAGCCTCTACTCGCACTTCCGGTCGAAGGCCGAGATCCTCCTCCTCGTGGTCACCCCGGTCACCGACGAGCTCGCCCGGGCCCAGGAAGCGGCGTTGGCGACGCCCGGCACCGGCCTCGAGCGACTGCGGGCGATGGCGGCCGCGGTGCTCCGGGTGTGCGTCGCCCACGACCGCGCGGTGTCGATCCTCCACTACAGCTGGCCGCAGATCCGCACCAGCGAGGACCTCGCGGCGTTGGTCGCGACCAACGCCGAGATCTTCGCCCGCTGGCAACGCGTGGTCGCCGACGGTGTCGCCGATGGCTCGGTCCGCGCCGACGTCGACCCAGTGGTCGCCGCTCGTCTCGTCACCAGCGCGCTGCAGGGCATCGCCGATCGCGAGCGCTACGTCGACGCGGTGGGTCTCGCCGCGCGCCGCGGCTTCGAGCCCCTGCTCGCCGACCTCGATGCGGTGGTACTCGCCGGGCTCGGCGCCGACCGCGCCGCGGCGCAGGAGGTCCTCGTCACGACATGAACGACGAACGCGAGATCCTGAATCTGCTCTACCGGTACTGCGAGCTGCAGGACACCGCCGACTTCGCCGGCGTGGCCGAGCTCTTCCGCCACTCGGGATACCGCGTGCACGACGGCGACGAGCACCACGGCTACGACGAGGTGTACGCGCTGAAGACCAAGCACGACAAGGTCTACGACGACGGCACGCTGCGCACGAAGCACATCACGCACAACACCATTCTCGAGTTCGACGACGACGGCGGCGTCGCCCGCACGCGGTCGGTGTTCACCGTGTACCAGGCCACCCCCGAGCTTCCGCTGCAGTGCGTGATCACCGGCCGCTACCACGACACGTTCGAGAAGGTCGACGGCCGCTGGCGCTTCCGCGACCGCCTCATCATCGGTGACCTCGTCGGCGACCTCACCCAGCACCTGCGCGACAACCCGCTCGACGCCAAGTGACGGAGCTCGAGGTGATGGCGTTCGATGCCCAGACCCCATCCACCCTGTTCGTCGCCTTCGCCGACCCTCCGCCGGATCGGGACGCCGAGTTCAACGAGTGGTACGACACGATCCACGGCCCCGACGCGCTGGCCAACGGCTCGTTCACCGCGATGCACCGCTTCCGGGCCGTGGGCGACGGTCACCGCGCGGCTCCGTACCTCGCGCTGTGGGAGGGACGCTTCACGTCGGAGAGCGAGGCGTGGGCCTACATCGGCCCGCGCGCGCAGGCGTTGCGCGAGGCGGGACGCGCCGGCGACATCTCGTCGGTGCGGTTCGCGCTCATGCTGTTCCGCGCCGCGAACCCACGCGGGTCGCGCTGCGAACCGGTGCGCGCCATCACGACGGTCCAGAACGACTGGCGCGACGTCGCCGGCGCGCCGGGCGCGCAGGCGTGGTGGGACGCCACCGGCCTCGACGCGATCGACGCCCCGACACGCTGGCTGGTCACCAGCGACGCCGCCGGGCGCGGCGCCGGCTACCACCTGGCGGTCTTCGCGCACGACTACGACGCGGCCGAGGCCGCCGCCACCTCGGGCGCGGCCGGCATCGCGGCGGCGGGGATGTCGCCGCTGCCGCCCTACGAGACGATCTTCGGGAGCACTGCCGGCGACGATGTCGACGACCGCCCCACCCCCGAGCCCGCGCCCGCCTGGCTCATGCGGTGGGAGCCGATCACGAGCCTGCGCGCATGACCGGGGCCGTGACCTACGACTTCTTCTCCGAAGCGACTCGCGACGATCCGTTCGCGCTGTTCCACCAGCTGCGCGAGCACGACCCCGTGTACGAGACCGACTTCGGGTACTGGTACGTCTCGCGCTACGACGACGTCGTCCGCCTGCTGCGCGACACCCGGCTCACGTCCGGTCGCGGCGTCCCCGACTCGCTCGGCGTCACCGACGGGCCGATGCGCGAGATCATGGACAATTGGATGATGGCGCTCGACGGTCCCGAGCACCGGCGGGCGCGCGACCTCATCAGCCGTGCGTTCACGCCGCGCGCGGTCGACGAGCTCCGCCCCGCGATCGAGGCTGCGGCCGTGCCGCTGGTCGACCGCCTGGTGGCCGAGGGCGGTGGCGATCTGGTCGAGTGCTTGGCCTTCCCCCTCCCCATGGAGGTCACGCGGCTGCTCTTCGGCGTCGATCCCGCCGACTGGGACGCCGGGATCGTCGCCTTGTTCGACCCGCGCCGGCGCTCCGGCCGGGGCTGGGTCGACGACATGCAACGGCTCACCGACTCCCTGCGCGGCGTCGTGGCCGACCACCGCGCCGGGACCGCGCCGCCTACCGGTCTGTTCGCGGCACTCGGCACCACCGACGACGACGGCCTCGTCCTCAGCGAGTTCGAGCAGCTGGCCAACGCGGTGTTGCTCGTGACCGCCGGGTTCGAGACCACGATGGGCCTCCTCACCAACGCGGTGCGGACCCTGCTGCTGCACCCCGGCGAGCTTGCCCTCCTGCTCGACGATCCGTCACTCGCGGCGTCCGCGGTCGACGAGGTGTTGCGCTTCGAGCCGCCCGCGCTCTTCACCACGAGGTACGCGACCGAGGCGATCGAGGTCGCGGGCTCCGTCATCCCCGCCGGCGCCAACGTGATGTTCTCCTCGGTGGCCGCGAACCGCGACCCGGCTCGCTATCACGACCCCGATCGGTTCGACATCACCCGACGCGACATCCGACCGGTCACGTTCGGTGGTGGCGTGCACAGCTGCATCGGCAGCACCCTCGCGCGCGTCGAAGCCGAGATCGCGCTCACCACCTTGTTCGCGGCCGCGCCCACGCTCTCGCTGGTGCCCCCACTCAGTCCGTTCCAGGGCGACAACCCGAGCGTGCGCATGCCCGAGCACCTGCGCGTGCGCACGGGAGCACCCGAAGGAGACACGAGCTGAGCACTGCTTTGCGAGCCACGGTCGCCCGGGCCAAGATCGGGCCATGCCCGCGATCGTCCGCACCGTCGGCGATGAGCGTGACGCGCTCGGTGCCTTCCTCGCCCACGAACGCCATGTCCTCGTCATCGCGGCCTACGGCTTGACCGATGAGCAGGCCTGGAGCACCCCGACGGCGAGCGAGTTGAGCATCGGCGGGCTGCTCGAGCACATGACCTCGACGGAGCGCACCTGGGCGTCGATGGTCGTCGGCGCGGCTCGTCAGCCGGACGTGGCGCCCGGTCCCGAGACGTTGGCGGCCCTCGTCGCGGCCTACGAGCGGGCCGCGGCCGACACTGACGAGGTGATCACCGCGGTGGACGATCTCGATCGCGCGGTTCCGATGCCCCCGGGCACGCGGTGGGCGCCAACCGGCACGGTGTGGTCGGTGCGCTGGGTGCTGCTCCACCTGCTCCAAGAGACGGCCCGTCACGCCGGGCACGCCGACATCATCCGCGAGACGATCGATGGCGCCACGGCGCTGCCGCTGATGGCGGCGGTCGAGCAGTGGCCGGCGCGCCGCACGATCCGACCCTGGACGCCCACTGGCGGGGGTGACCACGGAGGGCTCGGTTGACGGGTCCGTTCCGGTCCGCCCTCGGGGCGGGGCGACGCGAGGAAGACCTTCTCCTTCGAGGTGAAGGCTCTCAGAGCGCGACGGAGTATCCGCCGTTGACCGGGTACGTCTGTCCGGAGACCCAGGCGCCCAGCGGACTGGCCAGGTAGGCGACGAGGCCAGCGACCTCTTCGGGTTCGCCGCGCCGGCGAATGATGTAACGACGGAACGCGTCCTTCATGCGCTGCACCTCCTCCTCGGTCGGTGTCCCGACGTCACTGGTTGGTCGGTGCATGGACCCGATGGCGATGTTGTTGGCAGTGATGTCATAGCGGCCGACCTCGCGTGCATACGCCCTCGTGAAGCCGGCGGCGCCGGCCTTCGCCGCGGCATAGGCGGCCATGTCCCTCTCGCCGGTGCGGGCGGCGTCCGAGATGATCGTGATCACGCGGCCCCAATTGTTCTGGATCATCGACGGGGTGACCGCTCGGACGCAATGCATGACCCCGTACAGGTTCACGCTGAAGAATGCGCTCCAGTCGGATGGCGTGGTGTCGACGAACGGTCCGTCGCCGGTCCATCCGGCCGCACCTGCATTGCCCGCGTTGTTCACGAGCACATCGATGTGGCCGGCGGCGTCGACACCGGCAATCACCGACTCGAAGTCAGTGACGTCGAAGAGCGCAATGGACGCGGTTCCGCCGTCGGCGCGAATCTCGTCGGCAACTACTCGAGCGCGCTCTTCGACGAGGTCGTTGACCACGACGTCTGCGCCGATGTGCGCGAGCGTCCGGGCGATGCCGGCACCGAGGTTCTGGCCCGCGCCAGTGACCAGCGCGCGTCGTCCGGTGAGATCGAACAGCGAGTCCATGCAGGACACCTTCCTCGGAATTTTCGACATCTTGGCCGCCTGTGCGTCATGTCTCGCTCGGCGGCGCGGTCCACGACCTCGCCGTCGACAGCACGCGCTCGGCTGCCGACATGGTCGCGCGGGCGCGCATGAGCTCGGCGTGCTCGTCAGAGGGGAACGCGACCGGGCCCTGGTCGAGCACCTCGACGAGGCGGGCCGCGCACTGCTCCGGCGTCTGGATGAACAGCTCGGCCTGCTTCGCGGGATCCGCGGCCACCGGAAGCGAACGCAGCAGACTGGGCGTCGCGGTGGTCCCGACCATGTACGCGAGCACGTCGACACCGTGGTCGCGCAGCTCGCCCCACAGTCCCTCGCACAGGATCCACTCGTACGCCTTGCCGGCGGCGTAGTGCGCGCGTCCCACCTGACCACCCATGCCACCCATCGAGCAGCAGATCACCAGCGATCCGCGCCCGCGCTCGCGCAGCCGACGGCCGACATGCCACGCGAGTACCGCTGGGTTGCGCACGTTCATGGCGATGCCCCGCTCGTGGTGCTCGAGCGTGTCGTCGAGAAACGCCGTGCGGAACCCCTCGCACGCGTTGTACACGAACAGGCCGAGGTCGACGTCGGCGATCGCGGGTCGGAGCTGCTCCCAGATGTCGTCGGCGGCGAGGTCGGCGACGAGGGTGCGGACTTCACCGCCGTATTCCGATCGCAACCGCGTCGCGGTCGCCTCGAGCACTTCCTGGCGGCGTGCGACGAGCACGAGGTTCAGACCGTGCCGCGCGTACACGTCTGCGATCGCGCCGCCGAGACCTTCCGACGCGCCGCACACCAGCGCCCAGGGGCCGTAGCGCGCGACGAGGTCGTGCACCGTGCCCGCTACCAGGGCTTGACGCTCTCGCCCGCGAACGCGATGGAGCGGGAGTCGGCCGGGATCTCCTCGAGTGGAACCGCCACTTCGCCGACGGTGGGGCCGACGCGTTCGGCCACCGGCGCCAGCGCGTCGAGATCGAAGTTGTACACCTCGGCCGCGTTGAGCCCGACCATGCGCGCAACCTCGTCGGTCTCGACGCCGGCGAAGCTGTTGCGCAACGCCTCGGTGGTGTACGGGTAGGTCGCCTCGATGTGGGGGTAGTCCTGCCCCCACATGATGCGGTCGACGCCGATCTCGTAGCGCAGCGGCGTCTCGCACGGACGGAAGAAGCTGGCGCCCGCGTAGCAGTTGGTGTGCCAGTAGTAGCTCGGCAGCTCGGTCACGACCTTCACCACCTCGCCGCCGAAGTGCGACTCCGCGGTGTTCGGGTCGCGGAAGCGGCGGAACTGGTGATCGAGCATCCCGAGCGTGCCGGGCACCCATCCGCTCGACTGCTCGGTGAGGATCAGCGTGATGCCCGGGAAGCGGGCGAACGCCCCACCAATGACCATGTGCCAGAACACGCGGTGCGAGAACCACGCCAGCTCCACCATGAACACGGCCATGCCGGTGGCGTCGGGGATCGGCGCGGGCCCGGCCGCGCCGCTGTGATTGTTGATCGGCAGATCCTGGTGCTGGCACGCGGCCCAGATCGGGTCGTAGTCGCGTGCGTAGAGCGGAGGCAGCGTCGAGTCGGGCGGTATGCCCGGTAGCAGTATGCCGCCGGTCAGCTCGTGCTCGGCCGCCCACTCGATCTCGGCGACCGCGGCATCGACGTCGTTGAGGAAGATCTGCGCCATGCCGGCCCGGCGCCCCGGCGTGTCGGCGCAGAAGTCGACCATCCAGCGGTTGTGCGCCTTCAGTCCGGCCCACCGCAACTCGTATTCATCGGCGGCGGGTGGACGTGCCAGCAGATTCCCCGACGGGAAGAAGGGCGGGATCGTGTTCGGGAAGAGCACCTCGGCCACGACCCCGTCGTCCTCGAGCTCGCGCAACCGCGCCGCGCTGTCCCAGTTGCGGTACGCGAAGTCGGCCCGCAGGTCCTCGAACGGGTTCACGAACGCCGCTTCCCACGCGTCGAACTCGTCGTGGTACTTCGACTCCAGATAGTCGCGGTACTCGTGGACCTGCGCGCCGGCATGGCCGTCCGACGAGATCACGATGTAGTGGTCACCCGCGAGCGTCGTCATGATCCGCTCCTTCAGTCCTGGGCGCCGGCCTTGCGGCCGGTCATCACGTTCGGGGCCTGGATCAGGTAGTCGGGCGGCGTGCGGTCGACCTGCGACTGCGCGCGCAGCAGGGAGGACGCCGCCGAGCCAGGTCTGGGCTCGTCACCGCTCGAGTTCGACATCCAGAACACGTCGTCGCGGATGCCCTCGAAGCACAGGTCGGCGACCTCCGACAGTGGTGCCCACGCGAGCTCCTGACCCGTGGCCTTGGCCCGCTCCAGCATCGGGGTGAGCTGGTCGCGGCCCGACTCGGCCGGCGGTGCACCCGGACGGTCGTAGCGCGCCGGGCGGTTGCGGCCGGGTTGCCAGATGCCGGTCTTGAGCATTCCCGGCGTGCGAGTCGACGGATAGAGGAGGTGGGCCGTGATCTTGGCGTCGAGCTCGCGCAGCTGGCCCCAGAGGCACTCGGTGAGACAGGTGAGCGCGGCCTTGGTCGTGGCGTAGACCGCGCTGTGGATCATGGGGGTGAACCCGCCGTTGCCAGAGGTGGTGTTCACGACCGCGCCCTCGGTGTCCTGGGCGAGCATGGTGGGAAGGAAGGCATTGATGCCGTTGACCGCGCCCATCACGTTGACGTCGAGCGACCAGCGCCAGTCGTTGACATGGTGCTCCCACATCTGGCCTTCCGACGCGGACCCGACGCCCGCGTTGTTGCACAGCACGTCGACCGCGCCGAACGCGTCGAGCGTCGCGTCGCGCAGCGCCTCGAGCGACGACAGCTCGGTGACGTCGGTGACCACCCCGATGATGTCGCGTCCCTGATCGCGCAGCTCGGCCGTGGTGTCGGCGACGAGCGTGGTGTCGATGTCGGCGACCACCGCGCGCATGCCCTCGTCGGTGAACCGTTCGACCAGCGCGCGGCCGATACCTCCCGCACCCCCGGTGACGACCGCGACCTTGCCGGCGAAATCCTTCACGACACCACCTTCACGCGAACGCCTTCGGGTTGGGCACACCGTCGGGGGGTGCGTCGTCGTACTCCACGAACTCGACGAGGTAGCCGTCGAAGTCCTTCACGTACGCCATGGTCACCGGCCACCGATCGAGGTGGGTCGGCTCCATCACCGACTCACAGCCGGCTGCGATCGCCGCGTCGTAGAGCGCCTGCACGTCGTCGGTGTTCACGTAGAGCTTCCACATCGCGCTGCCCATGTCGATGGGCGCATCGTTGTCGAGCTGCTGCGCGAGCTGCATCCGGCTCCCGCCGTGCGGCGACTGCAGGATCGCCTCCTTGGCCACGTCGATGTCGGTCCGGCTGATCACCGGCAGGCCGCAGACACCGTTCCAGAACTCGATCGCCCGCTCGAGATCGCGCACGTTGATGCAGTACTGCCCGAGGATCGAGACCACCGCTTCCCCCTTGTCCGCTTGCGTGACATACTCCACCACACAGCGGCAGGAAATGCCAGAGTGGCAGATCCCGCCATTCTGCCGAAGGGGGACCCATGGCCGAGCGCTACCTGATCGTCTCGTCCGACTGCCACGCCGGGCTGCCCTGCGAGGAGTACCGGCCGTACCTCGACGCCAAGTACCTCGGCGCCTTCGACGACTTCCTCCGCGAGCGTCACGCCAGCCGTGAGGAGGCGCTGAAGTTCAATTACGACTACATCATGCACTGGGAGGGCGACAACGAGGAGGGCCTGCGCGGCGCCTTCGACCCCGACCAGCGCGACAAGGAGCTCGACGCGGACGGCGTCGCCGGCGAGGTGATGTTCGCCGACGCCGACGCCATCACCGGGATGGAGTCACCGCCCTTCGGTGCGGGATTGTCGGCCGGCACCATCCAGGATCCGGAGCTCGCCTACGCGGGAGCGATCGCACACAACCGCTGGCTGGCCGAGTTCTGCTCGCACGCGCCCGAACGGCGGGCGGGGATCGCCCTGGTGCCGATCACCCACGACGTCGAGCGCGGCGTGGCGGAGATCGAGCGCCTCGAAGGGACGCCCGGCATCCGCGGGATCATGATCCCGACGATGTGGCACGACCGGAAGGCGTACAACGACCCGGTGTACGAGCCGATCTGGGCGGCGGCGGCCGCGAACGGTCTCGTCGTGCACGTGCACTCAGGTGAGGCGCCGCGCGAGGAGTACGGCGACGACATCGGCCCGTACCTGGCCGAGGTGGCGTGGTGGTCGGCGCGGCCGATCTCCTTCCTCCTCTTCGGTGGAGTGTTCGAGCGCCACCCCGACCTGAAGTTCTGCGTCACCGAAGGCGCCGCGTACTGGGCCGCCGACATGATGTGGAAGTGGGATCAGTACTTCGGTGGTGGTCACACCACGGCGAAGATGGCGCACCTGATGAAGGGCAAGATCTCCAAGTTGCCGTCCGAGTACTTCGGCACCAACATCTTCATCGGTGCGTCCACGATGTCGCGCGAGGAGATCCGGCGCCGCTACATCATCGGCTGTGACGTCATGATGTGGGGGACCGACTACCCGCACCCGGAGGGCACGTGGCCCGACACCGTGGGCGTGCTGAAGCGCAGCTTCCACGACGTACCGGTCGACGACACCGCGCAGCTCGTCGGCCTCACCGCCGCGGACTGCTACGGCATGGACGTGCAGGTGCTGCGCGAGATCGCCGACCGCATCGGGCCGACGCCCGAGGACCTCGGCCAGGATCCCTCGTTACGAGCCGATCCCGACGAGGTCGCGAAGGCGCGCTGGTGGAAAGAGGAGTACGGCCTCAGGGTGATCTGACGGCCTGCGCGAGGCCGACGCCGACGAGGTCGAGCGCCTCGGCGGTGAGGTCGGCGAGCGAGCCGGGGCCATCGTCGTCGAGCCAGCGCAGGTAGGCGCTCTGCATTGCCGCGAGCGTCACGCTCATCATCACGTCGGGCAGCGGATCGGTCTCCGGCACACCGAGACGCCGCGCCAACTCGATCTCGATGTTGTGGGTGCCCTCGAGCGCGCCGTGCATGATCATCTTGGCCAGCAGCGCGGGCGCCTCCTTGGTGAGCTGGGCCCAGATCGCCGCGCTCCGGCCGACCTGGTCCTCGCTGGTCGACTGGTGGAGCACCGCGTTGCGCAAGGCCTGCCAGGCGTCGAGGGTGTCGTCCTGCTCGGTGAGCGACTCGTGGATCACCTCGATGCGTCGACCCGCCTCCGCGACCAACAGGTGGTCCTTGCTGGCGAAATACCGGAAGAACGTGCGCTCGGAGATGCCGGCCTCGCTCGCGATGTCCTCGACGGTGACGGCCGCGTAGCCCCGCTCGGCGAACAACGACATCGCCGCCTGCTGGATCTCGCGAGCGTTGCGTTCACGACGTTGCTCACGCAGTTCGACGCCGGAGCGGGTGCCGTCTTCGATCGCCATCCGCCCCCAGGATAGAGAGGTCTCCCCCTCGGCTGGTCGCTCGGCGCCGCGGACACGCGTCAGAGCTGAGCGATCACTTCGTCGCGATAGCGCGCGATGTCGTCGCGCAGCGGTCCGAGGTCGCCGTTTCCGGACAGTGGCGACACGAACACCAGGCGATCGGCCCCCGCCTCCACGTACCGGCGCACCCACGCGGGGTCTCGATCGGCGCTCCAGTCGTAGCTGCCCGGCCAGACCGTGATCTCGACCGACGACGGATCGCGACCGGCGTCGCGTGCAGCCGTCCGCAGGAGCTCGGTTTGGGTCGCGAAGTCGTCGGGCGAGATCGTGTACGGGAACCACCCGTCGGCGACCCGTCCAGCGCGTCGCACCGCGGGATCGGTGTTGCCACCGAGCACGATCGGCACCGTGCCTTCGCGCGGACGTGGGTTGCACGACACCTTCGAGAACGACCAGTACTTGCCCTCGTAGGACGCCGACGGTCCGGCCCAGAGGGCGCGCATCGCGTCGATGCACTCTTCGAGCCGCCGACCGCGGTCGGCGTATGGCACCCCGACCGCCGCGTACTCCTCGCGTTGCCAGCCGATCCCGAGTCCGAGACGCAGGCGTCCGTCGGTGAGTAGCGCGACGGTCGACGCGCGCTTGGCGAGCACCGCAGGGCTGTGCAGCGGCGCGACCACGACGGCGGTGCCGAGCAGCAAGGTCGACGAGCACGCGCCGAGGTGGGTGAGCATCTCGAGCGGATCGGGCATCGGAGCCGTGCCGCCGTTGGATGGGATCCGACCGTCGGCCGCGTAGGGATACAGCGGCTCGTAGTCGTCGGCGACCACGACGTGCTCGACCGTCCAGACGGAGTCAACACCGCACTCCTCGATCGTGCCCGCGTAGTCGCGGAGGAAGGAACCGTTCGTGCAGAGGTCGCTGCCGACGGGAGCGATCATGCCGATCTTCATCGGGCTCACCGCGCTCCGCCGTCGGGGAAGTGCGCGTCCCGCCACACCATGCCCTGGCGGACATCGGCGAGGCGTGCCTCGATCAGCGCGTCGAGGTCGCGGGTCGGGAACACGAAGAACTGGTTGTCGAGCACGGCCTGGTACACGACCTCGGCGACCTGAGCGGGCGGCGCGCCGTGGGTGATCATGTCGCGGTACTCCTTCGACGTCGGGTTGTCGTCCGACGGATCGTCCATTCCCGCGGGGCGGTTGCGTTCACTCTCGAAGATCCGCGTGTTGACCAGTCCCGGGCAGAGCACCGAGACACCGACGCCGCTCCCCGCGAGCTCGCCGCGCATCGCGGCCGCCAGTCCGACGACCGCGTGCTTCGAGAGCCCGTAGGGCGGGAGCGTCGGCGTGTCGGTCAACCCGGCGACGCTGGCAGTGCAGACCACGTGGCCGGCTTCCTGGTCGGCGAGGAGCGGTCCGAACGCCAGCGCGCCGTGGACGACGCCGCGCACGTTCACGTCGAACACCCACTCCCACACGTCAGGGGGTGTGTCGAACATCGCGCCGACAGGCGCCACGCCCGCGTTGAGGCACACGATGTGCACGCTCCCGAACCGGTCGAGGATCTCGTCCCGCAGGCGCTGCGTGTCCTCGAGCGAACGGACGTCGTGGACGATGCCGATGACGCGGTCGCCGGCGCCCATCGCGTCGACGGCCGACGTGATCGCCTCCTGCTCGACGTCGGCGACCGCGACACGCATGCCCGCGGCGAGGAAGCGGGCAGCCATGGCGCGGCCGATGCCGCCGGCGCCGCCGGTGACCACGCACACCTTGTCGGTCAGGTCGTCCGCCCACGTGCCTGTCGCGGTCATGTCGCACCCCCGGTCGTCAGTCGTACACGTGCCTCACTATCACGCCGCGCTGCATACTGAGGTCCATGACGCAGCTGCTGGACCCCGAGCTCTTCCTTCCCGAGCCCGAACCGGCGACGGTGCGGTACACCGTGATCTCGGTCGACGACCACCTCGTCGAGCCGCCGGACATGTTCGAGGGTCGGCTCCCCGCGAAGCTGCAGGATCGTGCGCCGAAGGTCGTCCTGAACGAACGCGGTCACGAGGTCTGGGAGTTCGAGGGGAATGCGCACTACCAGCCCGGCATGAACGCCGTGGCCGGCCGGCGACCGAGCAGCTACGGACTCGAGCCGTTCCGCTTCGACCAGATGCGGCCCGGTTGCTACGACGTCCACGAGCGCGTGAAGGACATGGACCTGGGAGGCATCTGGGCCGCGGTCAACTTCCCGTCGATGATCACCGGTTTCTGCGGGCGGGTGTACTCGACCGCGCGCGATCCGGAGCTCGGCTATGCAACGACCCGCGCGTACAACGACTGGATGGTCGAGGAGTGGTGGCAGCAGCACCCAGACCGGTTGATCCCGCTCGGCATCACCTACCTCGCCGATCCCGAGAAGGCCGCGGCCGAGATCCGTCGCAACGCGGATCGAGGTGTCGTGGCGGTGACGTTCCCCGAGCGCCCGCACAAGATCGGCTTCCCGTCGATCTTCGACGACTCGTGGGACCCGGTCATGCGCGCGTGCGCCGACACCGACACCGTCATCTGCCAGCACGTCGGCTCGTCGGGTCTCGCCGACGTCGCTCCCGGCGCGCCGTCGGGCGCGACGGCGACACTGTTCGGTCAGCTGGCGCTCACGTCGTGCGCGGAGTGGGTGTGGTCCGGCTGGCCCCTGCGGTATCCCGACCTGAAGATCGCGATGTCGGAGGGCGGGCTCGGCTGGGTCGCGATGCTGCTCGACCGCCTCGACTTCATGGCCGATCGCGGCGAGTACCTGTCCAACGGGTACGGCCCCGATGCGCGGCCCGGCGACGTCGTGCAGAGCAATTTCTGGTTCTGCACCCTCGACGACCGGTCGACCATCGACACCCGCCACCGCATCGGCGTGGAGCACATCATGCTCGAGGTCGACTATCCGCACGGCGACACCACCTGGCCCGACACCCAACGCGTCATCGAGGAGCACTGGGGACACGTGCCGGACGACGAGCTCCGGCTCATGACCCACGCCAACGCGGCGAAGCTCTTCCGTCACCCGCTCCCGGGGGATGTCGCCGCGCGGGATTGATGTGTCAGGATCCAGGGACACCAATGCGGTCGGCGGGTCGGAACCGCGTCCCGCCTCATCCTGGGGGAGATCGATGACGGGACTGCTCGACGGCAAGGTCGCGGTGATCACCGGCGCGGGATCCGGCATGGCCAAGGCATCGGCGAAGCTCTTCGTCGCCGAGGGAGCCCGGGTGGTCGCGGCCGACATCAGCGGTGCCGAGAAGGACACCGCGGCGGAGATCGGTGAGGGCGTGCTGCCCGTGCACTGCGACGTGGGCGACGAGCAGGACGTCGCCGCCCTGTTCGAAGCTGCGGTGGCCGAGTTCGGACAGGTCGACGCCCTGCTCAACGTCGCCGGGATCGGCATCGGCGGACCGATCCACAAGACGGAGATGAGTGACTACGACAAGGTGATGGACGTCGACCTGCGCGGCGTGTTCCTCGGCATGAAGTACGGCATCCCACGCCTGCGGGACGCCGGCGGAGGGGCGGTCGTCAACTGGTCGTCGGTCGGCGGATTGCGTGCGTCCGAGCAGGCCATGGCCACATCGGTGTACAACGCGGCCAAGGCGGGCGTCGTGTCGCTCACGAAGTCGGCGTCGGCGGAGTACGGCCGCAAGGGCGTGCGCGTGAACTGCCTCTGCCCGGGGTTCATCGAGACCGAGATCATGGGCGCGTCGGGCGGGTCGCAGTTCCCGGAGATCGCGAAGAAGGCGTCGCTCGGCCGCGGTGGGCGTCCCGAAGAGGTCGCCGAGGTCGCGGCGTTCCTGTGCTCCGACCGGGCGTCGTTCGTGTCCGGAGCGATCATCCCCGTCGACGGCGGCTGGTCCGCCCGACTGCCGTGAACGAGGCCGCGATGACGACGACCGACTTCTCCGCCACCGATCTGTTCCGCGACCGGGAGCTGCCGGAGAACCCGTATCCCTTCTACGACTGGGTGCGGGAGCAGGGGCCGATCTGGTACTACGCGCTCTGGGACGTCTGGCTCGTCACCGGCTACGAGGAAGCAACCGCCATCTACCGCGACCAGCAGTCGTGGTCGAACTGCAACACCGTCAGCGGCCCGTTCAAGAAGATGTCGGTCCCGCTGGAGGGCGACGACATCACCCAGATCATCGAGGAGCACCGCGACGAGCTGCCGTTCAGCGACCAGCTCCCCTCGTTCGACCCGCCGAAGCACACCGCGCACCGCGGGTTGCTCATGCGGCTCATCACGCCGAAGCGGCTCAAGGAGAACGAGGCGTTCCTCTGGTCGTTCGCCGATCAGACCATCGACCAATTCATCGACGCCGGGCAGTGCGAGCTCCTGCACGACTATGCGATGCCCTACACCATCATGGTGATCGCCGACCTCCTCGGCGTGCCCGACGACGACCGTGATGCGTTCCTCGAGCACCTCACCACGAGAGTGCGCGCCGCACGCATGGAGCACAAGCCGCTCGGCTTCCTCTACGAGCAGTTCACCCGCTACATCGAGGACCGCCGCGCCCATCCTCGTGACGACGTCATGACCGAGATGGCGCAGGCCACCTTCCCCGACGGGACGCTCCCGCCGGTCGAGGACGTCATGCGGATCTCGGCCAACCTGTTCTCGGCCGGCAGCGAGACCACGGCGCGCCTCATCGGCATGTGCGTGCGGACCCTCGGCGACCACCCCGAGTTCCAGCAGCGGCTGCGCGACGACCACAGCCTCATCGCGCCGTTCGTCGAGGAGATGCTGCGCACCGAGGCGCCGCTCAAGGGCTCGTTCAAGCTGGCCAAGGTGCGGACGACGGTGGGTGGTGTCGAGCTCGCCCCCGGGACCACGGTGTTCGTGATGACCGACGCCGCGAGCCGCGATCCCCGTCACTTCGACGACCCCGACGAGTTCCGGCTCGACCGGCCCAACGGCCGCCAGCACCTGGCCTTCGGCAACGGCATCCACAGCTGCGCCGGCGCGCCGCTCGCCCGGGCCGAGACCCACGCGACCCTCGTGCGCTTCCTCGAACGCATGTCCGACATCCGGATCTCGGAGGAGCACCACGGCCCCGTCGCGGCGCGGCGCTACGAGTACGACCCGACCTACATGTTGCGCGGGCTGCGGGAGCTCCACCTCGAGTTCGATCCCGCCACGCCCTGACCGGATGCGCGCCGCCGTCTACGTGCCGGGAGCCGACGATCTGGTCGTCGAGACCGTCACTCCGTTGCCGGCCGCCGACCGGGACGTGATCCTGCGCGTGTCCGCGAGTGGGGTGTGCCACTCCGACCAGGCGGTGATCGACGGGAAGCGGCTCGGCCCGATCATGCTCGGCCACGAGGCGACGGGGATCGTCGAGTGGACCGGCAGCGGGGTGTCGCGCGTGCGGCCCGGCGACCGGGTGATCGCTTCGATCACGCCGGTGTGCGGCACGTGCTGGCACTGTCTGCGGCAGGAGACGCACCTCTGCGACCGCAACGCCGAGATGCTCCCCCGCCTGCGCGCCACCCGCCCCGACGGGAGCCAGGCGAACGCGCTCGCCGGCATCGGCAGCTTCGCCGACGTGATCACGGTCGACGAGGCGTCGTGCGTCCCGGTGCAGACCGACCTCCCCGACGACCAGCTGTCGCTGATCGGCTGCGGGTTCACGACCGGCTTCGGCGCCGCGGTCAACACGGCCGAGGTGCGACCGGGCGCGACCGTCGCAGTCATCGGCGCCGGAGGCGTGGGAACCGCGACCATCCTCGGCGCACAGGTGGCCGGCGCGGCACGGATCATCGCCGTCGACCCGGTGGCCATGAAGCGCGAATCGGCCCTCCGTTTCGGTGCCACCGAGGTCGTCGACCCGAGCGACGGAGATCCGGTCGAGCAGGTCAAGACGATCACCGACGGGCGAGGCGTCGACTACGCCTTCGAGGCGGTCGGAAGCCACGCACTCGAGATGCAGGCGTTGCAGATGACCCGCCGGGGCGGGACCACGGTGTTCATCGGCGTGCCCGGGTTCGCGAATGCGCTGCAGCTGCCGAGCATGCAGCTGATCATGGAAGACCGCACGATCAAGGGCAGCTACTACGGATCGGCGCGCGTGACGCGCGACTTCCCGCGGTTCATCGAACTGATCGAGTCCGGGCGCCTCGACGTCGCGTCCATGATCACCCGGCACTATCCCCTCGAGGACGTGAACGCAGCGTTCGCGGCCATGCGCGACGGCGCGGTCGTCCGCGGCGTCGTCGTCCCGAACTGACGCTGACGGCACGAAGGGAGTCCGATGTCGACCTCAGAGCCCGAGCACCTGAACCACCATCAACGTGACACTCTCCTACAGATCTTTCAGCACCCCACGAGCCACAACATCGAGTGGCGTGGTGTGCTGTCGCTGCTGGAAGCCGCGGGATCGGTCGAACTGCGCCACGACGGCAAGTACCTGGTACGCGTCGGCGGCGAGAACGTGGTCCTCGCCCGTCCGAAGCACAAGGACATCGACGTCCAACAGGTTGTCGACCTGCGCCGGATGTTGACCGGTGCCGGATATGGCGCGGTCGTGGAGGAGCTGGAGGCCAAGGGCAAGGAGGTCTGAGACCACGGGCTGGTATCACCGGTTGGGCGTGACCGGCCTGCGACGAGCGAGTCTGTGATGTGAGGAGGTCGGGTGATCATCGAATGCCCTGGCTGTGGGAAGCGCAACCGCGTGCCGGCGACGGCGGATGGTCGGCCTCGGTGCGCGCGTTGCAAGCAGGATCTTCCGTGGATCGCGGAAGCGGGGGAGTCCGACTTCGGCCCGGTCGTCGAGTCTTCTGCAATTCCCGTGGTGGTCGACTTGTGGGCGCCGTGGTGTGGTCCGTGCCGGATGATCTCCCCGGCGTTGGAAGAGGTGGCGCGACGACGCGCCGGAAGGCTCAAGCTCGTCAAGGTCAACGTGGATGAACACCCCGGTGTGTCCGCCCGCTTCGGGGTCCAGGGCATTCCGACGTTGCTGTTCTTCCGGGGCGGACGCCTCGTCGATCGGGCGGTTGGCGCACGAGGAGTGGACGCGCTCGAAGCTTGGATCGACGCGGCACTGACCAAGGCCCAGTAGACCGACCCGCCCTCATGAAGTGGCCGATGACTCAGTCCCCGTCGGCCTCCGTCAGACCCAGCGTCCGATCGACGCCCCGACGCCATGCCGCCAGACCCCGGGCACGCTCGTCCGGGTCCATCGCGGGCTGCCAATGGCGGTTCGATGAAGCGTGCGATCCGCTTTTCCATGTCCGCCATGTGGATCTCCTCCTGATGTCACCGCGGAGCTCAGAGCGGAATCTCTGAGCCCCGCGGGACCATGCGTCAGGGAGCAATGACGAGTCGATCGACCACCTCGGTCACGCCGGGAGCGTCCCACGCGGTGTCCTCGGCTTGCGCGCGGGCCGAATAGGAGCCGACCGTGCCGTCGAGGTAGATCGTGTGGCCGGCGTTGGTCACGTCGATCATCGACTCGTCGATGATCGCGTTGCGCCGGAACGCGCTGTTGATGCGGTCGGCCACATCGCTCGGGATGGGCTCGCTCGAGATCTCGACGTCGTCGGTGACACCCAGGACGCCATCGACTCGGGAAACGGCGAACTTCGCCGCCTGCCGCTCGTAGTGATGGCGAACCTGGCCGGTAAGGGTGACCCACCCGTGATCGGTGACCGGGGTCACCGAACCCTGGGGTACGAGCTTGTCGGCGTCGAGCGCCTTCATCGACGCTTCGGTGATCTGCGCGTCGTCGACGGCGCCGCCGAGCAGCCCGACGAGCAGCTCGTTGTCGACCTCGCGGACGCCACCCACCGCCCAGGTGTCGTCGACGGCGCGGGTCGATTCGTAGAAGCTCGGCACCGTTCCGGTCAGGGTGACACGTCCGTCATCCGCCTTCACGACGATGCGGTTGTCGTCGACCATCGGGTCCCAGTCGAGCTCGTCCTTGACGTCGAGCTCGAGGAGGTTGTTCGGCTTGTGCATGGGGAGATCCCTTCCCGTCGGAGTTGTGTGCGTGGTCATCGTCGGACGGAACGCCCCGGAACACATCACGCGAACACGTGATTGGGCATCCGCGCGGCGACGAGACGTGGACGCAGCTCGGGTGGGACGGCTTGGTGACAGCTACGAGGGCGCGGTCGGGTCGGTGCGGTCGAACGCGGACGAGAACAGGTAGCTGGTCGCGAGGCTGCGGTAGGGCCGCCACTTCTCGGCGATGGCGAGGACTTCGTCCTGACTCGGGAGGCGATCGAGCTGGTAGACGGCGCGGATCGCCTTGCGAAGCGCGAGGTCGCCGGGCAAGACGACATCCTCGCGCTCGAGCGCGAGGATCAGGGCGCCTTGCGCGGTCCACGGGCCGATCCCGGGGACGGCACGTGAGCGCGGCGATGAACTGGTCGTCCGGTAACGCGCTCAGGACGTCGGTGTCGAGCCGGCCGTCGGTGAGCCGCTCGGCGAGGTCGCGCAAGGTCGCGACCTTCCGCCACGAAAGCCCCGCGCCCCGGAGCTCGGTCGGGTCGACCGCCAGTAGTTCGGTGGGTGACGGGAGACGACCGTCGAAGAGTGCCTCGACGCGGGCGAGTGTTCGGCGGGTCGCGGCGACCGACAGCTGTTGGCCGGTGACCTGGAAGAGCAGCGCACCGTAGAGGTCCATCGGTGGCAGCTCGGCGATCCACGCGCGGGTCGAAGTCCGGCCGTTCGTCGACGATCCGTGCGAGCACAGGGTCGGCATCGCGAAGATGTCGGCGCGCGTCCTCGAGCGACGCCGCGCGTCGGCGTGCCGGCTGACGTGCGCTGGTCATGGCTCCCGTCCTTGCCTCAGACAGTCGCGAGGTCGCGAAGCGTCTCGTCGTCGAGGACAACCGTCGCCGCGGCCAAGTTCTCGCGCAAGTGGGTGGCGGATGCCGTGCCGGGGATCAGCAACACGTTCGGCGCGACGGCGAGCGCCCAAGCCAGGAGGATCTGCGCAGGCGTGCAACCGAAACGTGCCGCCGCGTCGACGACTTGCGGGGCTCGGCGCAGTGAGCTTGCGCCCGAGCCCAGCGGTGCGAACGGCACGAACGCGATGCCCAGCCGAGTGCATTCGTCCAACACGGCCTGGGAGGTCCGGTTCGCGAGGTGGAAGGCGTTTTGCACACAGGCCACCTCCGTGGAGCGGAGAGCATGTCGAAGATGGGCCGGCGACACGTTGCTGAGGCCGACGGCAGCGATCAAGCCGTCGTCGCGGGCCGACACCATGGCCGCGAGCTGATCGTCGAAGAACGCGTCGGGCCCGGTGTCACGCATCAGTCGCAGGTTGACGACGCCGAGCTGCTCGAGATCGAGCGCCCGCAGGTTGTCCTCGATACCGCGACGCAGCGCCGCGGGCTCGTCATCGGCGAAGATGCCGCCTCGCTCATCACGGCTCGCACCGACCTTGCTGACGATCACGAGATCGGACGGATACGGGTGGAGCGCGGTGCGAATCAACTCATTCACGACATCGGGGCCGTAGTACTGCGCGGTGTCGATGTGGTTCACGCCGCGGTCGATCGCCTCCCGGAGCACCCCGAGCGCCGCGGGGCGGCTCGGCGGCGGGCCGAAGACGTTCGGCCCCGTCAGTCGCATCGCTCCGAACCCGATGGGCGACACGCGGAACGGCCCCAAGCGCCGCTGCTCCACTGCTTCCATCTTCGACCCTCCCGACGCTCAGTCGGCCGCGAGCAGCCGCGTCGTCAGCACGATGTCAACGACGTCGGCGACGGTGTCGGTCCGGCCCCAATCCCGTTGCAGCTCGCCGGCCAGCGCCACCCAGCTGATGGGCTGCCCTCCCGCCTGCACGATCC
The DNA here is from genome assembly GCA_963809795.1 of uncultured Actinomycetes bacterium. Classification (GTDB taxonomy): domain Bacteria; phylum Actinomycetota; class Acidimicrobiia; order IMCC26256; family DASPTH01; genus DASUAS01. Next base: position 81,793 of record CAWELN010000012.1, on the reverse strand, counting down.
GCTCGAGCCCCGCACGGTGCGCTTCCACTGACGTTCCTCCCACCGCGTCGACGACCGGAAACACCTCGAAACCTTCGCGCAGAGCGTCCAGCGCCGGGAACGAGAGGCAGATCTCGGTCCACAGCGCGGTCATGATCAGCTTCCTGCGGTCGGTCGCCTCGACCGCCTGACGGAACTCGAGGTCCTCCCAGGCGTTCATGGTCGTGCGATCGAGCTCGCCGACCTCCGGGAGCGCGGCCTTGAGCTCGGGAAGGGTCGGGGCCTGGCCGTGGGCAACGTTGACGGTGGACAGAACGACTGGGAGGGCGAACGTCGTGGCCAGCCGCGCGACCGACACGATGTTGTCGACCAGCAGCTCCCGATCCATCGACGTCATCGCCTGCAGCTGGCTCGGCTGGTAGTCGATGACCACCAGCGCCGCGTTCTGCGGCGTGAGCAGATGGTCCGTGACCGGATCCCGCAGTTCCTCGCTCGTCATGTCCATCCTCCGGCGGCGGGTCGACTTCCTCTGACCACTCCCAGAGTGAGGGTTTTCGGGCACGCTCGCATCCAGGAGATCCACAGTCCCTCGCCGGCCGCGCCGGATTGGCTCGCCGTCAGAACCCGGGCCGCGCTCCGACACGCGCCTGCGTGATGCTTCCTCCGAGGCCAGCCCTGAGAATCGTGCCAACCTCATACACCGGCAAGGAGGAGACCATGCCTGTCGTCAGCCAGAACATCGAGGAGCTCGAGGGATCCGTGGAACGCGCACAAGTGGTGCTCGACCAGGTACGCCGCGCGCTGGACGCCGCGGAATCGGCCGAGCAGCACGCCGCCGACGCGGCCGGGATGCTCCGACGGGCCGTGGGGGTCATTGCCGTCGGAGCTGCCGTGGCCGTCGCCGTGATCCTGTTGGGCCGGGTCAGAGCCTGAACACCGCACGCGGCCGATGACCGAGCAAGGGATCGCCGAGCGGGCGTCGAGCAGAACCGTATCGGCGTCGGTCCAGCGACTACCTATGGGTTGACGTGCACGATGTCCTGATCGCCCTCGCGGCCTTCGCCGCCTCCGCGGTGGAGATGGTGGAAGCGCTCACCATCGTCCTGGCCGTCGGCGTGACCCGTGGATGGCGATCCGCCGCATGGGGCGCCGGCACTGCTGCCGCCGCCTTGAGCGTGCTGATCGTCGTGCTGGGACCGGCGCTGGCCCAGATCCCGATCGACACCCTGCGGGTGGTGGTCGGCGCGCTCTTGCTCATCTTCGGCCTGCAATGGCTTCGCAAGGCGATCCTTCGTGCGGGCGGCGTGAAGCCGAGACACGACGAGGATGAGATCTACGCCTCCGAGGTTGCGGGTCTCGACCACGGCGACACCCGGTCGAAGCACGACTGGTACGCCTTCACCGTGGCGTTCAAGGGTGTGTTCCTGGAAGGGCTCGAGGTCGCGTTCATCGTGGTGACGATCGGGAGCGCACAGGACAACCTGGGTGTTGCGGCCGTCGGTGCGGCGGTCGCCTTCGTCGTCGTGCTGCTCGCCGGCATCGTCGTCCACGGCCCACTCTCGCGAGTGCCCGAGAACGCGCTGAAGTTCGGCGTAGGTGTGATGCTCACGGCCTTCGGCATCTTCTGGAGCGGCGAAGGTGCCGGTGTCGCCTGGCCGGGGCGCGACGCGGCGTTGCTCGCGTTGATCGTGTTCGTCCTTGCGTGGTCGCGCGGGCTCGTCGAGCTCGTTCGTCGCTCGCCCGCAGCGACGCCCAGCATCGAAGCGTCGGGACCATGAAGTTCGTCAGGCGGTTCGCACGATTCTGGTACGACTTCGTCGTCGGTGACGATTGGGTGCTCGCAGTCGTTGTCGTGCTCGCCGTCGCCGCCACCGCACTGCTCGCCGGCGCGGGCGCGAATCCTTGGCCGGTCCTCCCCGCCTCGGTCGCGTTGGCACTCCCGGCGTCACTGTGGCGCGCAACCCGCCGACGTGGCTCGAGTCGTCGGTGACGCGCCTCGAAGAAGACCCTCCGGGTCCCCGTGTCATGCGTCGGCGGCCGAGGTGTCCTCACCGGGCTCCGGAGGTGTCGCCCGCATCCGGGCGTCGATCGCTTTGGTGATCGCGTGGACCGAACGCGTCAACTCGGTGTTCCGCTTCAACTCGAGCTCCGCTTCGTGGAAGTCGCGGTCGGCCTTCGCTTGCTGAAACGTGGATTGCCGGTTCTGACCGATCATGACGAAGGTCGACAGGAAGATGGCTTCCAACGACACCATGAAGGTGAGGAACTGAAACGGGTAAGGGTCGGCACCGAAGAGGCCCGTCGCGACCCAGAACGCGAAGATTGCGACGTGGACCCACACGAAGGGCATGGAACCCGCGAACGACGTGATCTGATCGGCGAGGTGCAGTTGCCAATCGTCAGCTCGCTTCTTCAATTGGGAGACGACGACCGGTGAGTGCTCGGTGTCGTCCGGTTGGTTCGCAGGTTGGTGTTCGTGAACCTCGGTGTCGAGCTTTGCCATGATCGCTACACCTTTCCGGTTGGTCAGAACCCCGGCTCACTGTTTGCTGCTCGCAGTCGAAGACGCAGTTGCGACGACCACCCTGAGACCGGCCGGCGCGTACCGCGGACGGTCCGACGGCCCGCTCGTAGCCTGCGAGAGCTCCGCTACGGCCGGCGCGCCGTCGTCCCACGTCGCGTAGGCGCGGAACTCCCGCTGAAGCCGCGCGCAGGTGATCGCCCGCATCGACGTGACCGCCGCGAACACACCGGCGCTCGACGCCACAACAGCAATGAGGATGTTCATCGTTCCACCTTCGTCCGAGCGCCCGGCGATTGCCTCACGCGTTCACGCCCATTCGCGTGCACCTCTCCATCACCGGGGAGCGAATTCCAACGTCTCCACACATCGTGAACGCGCGGCGATCGCCGAGACATCACGCGAGCGCGTGATGTCTCACTGTGGCGCTCGGATGGACTCTGTCGAGGTGAATGTGATCGAGGGCTCTGGTCAGCACCGCCACGGACGACACCGTGACGTCGCGGCAAACGGCGCACGGGCCGCCGTCCTCGGCGCGGGCGACGGCCTGATCACGAACGTCTCGCTGGTGCTGGGCGTCGCCGGCGCTCATCCCTCCGCGGCAACCGTCCGTCTGGCCGGTCTGGCCGGGCTCCTTGCCGGCGCATTCTCGATGGCGGCGGGTGAGCTCGTGTCGGTCCGAGCACAGGAAGAGCTCGTCGACCACGAGGTGAACGTCGAAAAGGGTGAGATCGCCGACGACCCGCGCGGCGAGCAAGTCGAGCTCGCGCAGATGTACGAACACCAGGGCCTTGCGCATGACGACGCCGAGAAGGTCGCCGCGATCCTCATGTCGAAGCCTGATGTCGCGCTCGACGCGCATGCCCGCCTCGAGCTCGGCGTCGACCCCGAGGAACCGCCGTCGGCGCGGAAGGCCGCACTGGCGTCGTTCGTGTCGTTTTCGTTCGGTGCCTTCATCCCGCTGTTTCCGTGGCTGTTCTGGTCTGGAACCGGGGCCATCGTGGCGTCGATCGCGCTCGCCGCGGTCGCCGCGCTCGCGTTGGGCGCGATGATCGGCAGCTTCACCGGCGCCGGTGTCGTGCGCACCGCCCTTCGTCAGCTGCTCGCCGCGACCGTCGCGGCCGCGGTGACCTACACCGTCGGGTCGCTGCTCGGCCCGAGTGCGGGATGACCGTCCGGGAGTTGATCCGTGTTGCCGGACTCGGCGCCTCAGCGCTTCAGCCCGGCAACCTCAATGGAGGTGTCGCTGCCAGTCGCGCGGTACACGGCCCTCCGGGCCCGGAACCGGCTGGTCGGCGGGGTGATCCCGAGGTGGCGCCAAAGGAGGGCCGTCGTAGTACTCGTCGGTCGTGTAGTCCCAGTACCACTCTTCGCCCGGCTCGAAGCTCTGCACGAGCGGATGGCCGCTGCTCTGTGCGTGCTTGCTGGCGTGCTGTGAAGGTGACGAATCGCAGCAACCGATGTGCCCGCATCGCGCGCAGCGCCGAAGATGGAACCACCATCCGTCGTGGGCCAAGCACTCGACGCACCCGGTGCCGCTCGGCGGCACCGCGGTGTCGATGGAACTTGCGTCTGCCATCCGCCGCCTCGCTTCCCGGAGATCCACGTTCGGGTCACCCAGTCATATCACCGCCGTACACTCGCTAGCTCGACGCGGCGGCGACGACCAGGTTGTTGGTCACGGAGACGACACCCGGCGCGGCTGACGCCGCCCGTTCTGCTTCTTCCTTCTCGGCGAGGTTCTTGACCGTTCCACTCAGGGTGACGACCCCTCCGACGTCGGTCACCGTGACCTGCTCGGCATCGAGGACGGCGTTGCGCTCGAATGCCGCCGTGATCGCCTTCGACACGTCAACCGTCGGGTCGTTGGCCACCGTCACGTTGCTCGTGAAGCCCTGGACGCCCGAGAGATGCCGGATCACGCGCTCGGCCTCCTGGCGCTGGTAGTAGTGGCGGACGTTGCCGCTGAGGGTGACCCATCCGTCCTTCACGCGAACGGTGAGCGTGTCCTTGGGGACGAGATCGTTCGCATCCAAGCCGGCTTGGGCGGTCGCTCTGAGATCGCGGTCCGGGACCCGCATGTGCGATGTGTTGACCACGAGGTCGTTGCGGAGCTCGCGGACGCCGGTCAGACGCATCACGTCCTCCGCCGCGCGTAGCTTCTCGTGGAGCGAGTCCACGACGCCGGAGAGAACGACGACGCCGCCGTCGGCGTCGATCTTGATCCGGGAGGCGTCGACCCTCGCGTCGCCACTCAGTTGGTCTCTGACGTTCGTTTCCAGCGCAGTGTCGGACACGATGTGCTCCTTCGTGGGTAGAGGCTCGAGGCAGGCCGGTCCGCCGGGTCGCAGGACGTCAGGAAGTCGAGGCTTGTGAGCTCGCGAGGTCGTCGGCATCCTTCCGCGCCAGGATGGCGTCGAGGACCGCGTATTCGGCCTCCTCGACTGCTCCGTACGCGTAGTCGATGGCGAACGCAGCATCCTCTTCGGCGCTGTACGCGTCCCGCTGCGCGGCGTCGAGGTCGTGTTCGGCGCGCTTCTCGTCGACGTGCTGGCGCACCGTCTCGACGTGCTCGCTCCACGAGCGCTGCACGTCGGTCCACCAGTCCGAGACCGTGCCCTTGTCGGTCTCGGCGTTCTTGCGCAGTTGATCGGCACGGGCTTGTGCCGAATCACGGGCCGTCTTGACGTCCTTCTCCAGGTCCGCCTTGGCCTTGCCCTGCGCGGCTGCCGCTCGGTCCTCGGCTTCCTTCGCTTTTGCAGCAAGCTTGCTCAGCTGATCTGACAGCGCCATGGTCTGCTCCTTTTGTGTTCCGCGCACTGGAGGCGGTCGCCCCCGGTGCGACTGACGGTGTTGGTGTCGAAGACGTCAATGAGTCAGGCGCTCGCCTGCCACGGGGTACCGAGCGGCGCCGCGTCGTCGAGGCTCGCGGCGGCGGCGTCCGAGCGAGCCGGGAGCGACTTGAGCTCGAACGCGAGCACGATCTGCATCACGCCGTAGAAGAGGCTCCACAGTCCGATCGCCAAGACGGCCGCGACGAGGGTGATCCCGGGCTCCGCCAGCAGCCAGAAGGAGAACAGCGTCTCGATGATGCCCAACGCCAGCATCAGTCCCCAGTACGGGATCACGTCCCGCCCGCCGATCGCGCCGGCGATCGTCACGATGCCGCTGACGAGCACGTAGAACCCGATGAACGCGGCGAGGACGCTCAAGGACGCTCCGGGCCAGACCCACACCGCGATGCCGAAGCCCGCCTCGAGCAGCCCGAACGCGACCGACCAGCCCCACGCCGCCCCGTCGACCGGGACGCTGAACATCGTGAAGATGCCGTGGAAGAGGAGCAGCGCACCGACGAAGATGACGAGGTCACTCACCGTCCAGTCGGCGAGCAGGATGATGCCGCCGGCCAGGATGCTGACGATCCCGGTCACGAGCAGGACCCACCAGCCGCTGCTCACGTGGTCGATCTGGGCCCGGGTCCACGACCCCGGCCGGAATGGATTGCTCACGATCATCGTGACTCCCCTCGTGGTTCGATCCCTCGGTTGCTCCCGCATGCTGACGGCTGCGACGGCGGGGGTCATCACGTAGGCGCGTATGCCTGGCTCAGGGTCCGGCAGCTCCGGTCCGGACGAGATGCACGTGCACGTGTGATGACGAGGAGGAAGGAAGGTGGTTGGCTCCGGGGACATCGCCCGTAGCGGGAGGCACCGCGATGGACTGGGAGACGATTGGATTCTGGGACGGGGCGGCGGACGACTTCCACGGTCCCGAACGCAGTCTGCTGGAGCTGGCGCGCTACGCCGAAGGATTTCGTGAGGGCGCGAAGTACCAGCGGAAGCGGTCGTCGACCGCCCTTGCGGTGAAATCCGACTCACCACGACCCGGAAAGGGTGGACGCCATGAGCGTCGCGCGCGACCCCGTTGAGGGACCATCTCATCACCTCGAAGGAGCTCTCGCCGCGGAGAATCGATCGTCGGCACCGTCGGAACCGTGCGGATGTCCGGAACCGTGGGAGCACGACGCATGGGTGATCGACCTCCGCGAGCAGCTCATCGAGGAAGGTCACGACGGCGACCGCGTCGATGCGCTCGTGCGGGACGCGGTGGCGCGCTACGGCTCCGCTCGGGTGCGCGAGTTCATCCCGCTCTTCGTCGAGCGCACGGTGCAACGCGCCTTGCAGCACGAGTGACACCCGGCCGCGGCGACCAATCACGCGGCCGCGTGATGACCTCGACGACTCCTTGCGTCATCGTGCGAGAGGTCCCGCACAGACAGGAGCCCCGAGATGATCCGCAAACGACAGATTTCGAGTTCCGCTCCGACCGTGCGCACCCAGCCCGATGACCTTCACGAGTGGGTGCTCAGCCTCCCGTGGGTCGTCGAACGGTCCTACAACGTCGGCACCCCCGGCGTCCGATCGTTCGCAATCGATTGCGAACCCCTCGATCGCCGGCGGCTGTGGCTCGTGACCGGTCTGCAACTGGGTCTGCAGGCCGACTCGGTCGGCATCGCCGTGATCGTCCCGTTCGAAACCGCGAGCGCCGTCGAAGACGCCGGTTGGGGGCAGGCCGTGACGCAGATGCCCCCACAGCACGTGCTCGTGGCGGTCTCGGACGACGTCGCCGTGAGGGGGCCTGACCTCGAAATGCTGCTGCTCATCGCGTACAGCGACGCGATGTCGTGAGTGGTCCATCGACGCGTCCGTGAGCGCGCCGGTGCGGTGATCACACCTCGACGTTCGTCACCATTGCGGCCCGGGTGTGCCGTTTGACGCAGACAAACCGTCGTCCGGCACACAAGCTCGGCACCAGGAGAGACCGCCAACCCTTTGGGTCGGGGAGGTTGCCATGAGCGATGAGCCGTCGGTCGCCACCAGGGTGGTACGTCGAGGTGGTCACCGAGGTGCGCGCCTTCTCACCCTCGTCACCCTGACCGTCGTGATCTCCACCGTGGTGATGCTCAACGCCGGCGCCGCGTCGGCGGAGACCGAGAACAAGGTCGAAGGACGCGTGCTCGACGCATCCGCGTCCGTGACACCCGACCCCTGCCCCGACCTGGTCGCCACCGTGACCGGAAACCCGAGATCAGGTCCTCCGACGAGCGAACAGGTCGTCGGGTGCTTGGCGCGCGCCGAGGTCGAGGGTTCTCGACCACCGGTCGCGGGTGCCCCGTGCGCCGGCGTCCACGTCTCAGAGCACACGTCCGTGCTCGTTCGCGATGGACGGGGACAGGTCCTCGCACACTCGCCCCTCGGCAAGGGACATCGGTCCGCGGATGGAACGCACTGCGTGTTCGCCTTCTCGGTTCGGGTCCCGACCGCGAACACATACTCGTTCTCCATCTCCGACACCCGTGCGGTGTCGGCGACCTACGCAGTGCTCCGCCAGTCACACTGGCGGATCGGTCTCACCGCCTGATCGCAAACGTGTGCGGGAGCGGGATCCGGAGCGCCGGTCGGCTCCCGGTCAGGCGAGCGGAAGAACGTCCCGGCGATGGCATCAGCCAAGGGCGCTAGCTTGCGCGTCGCCAGTGCAACGCTTGGACAACCAGGGGGACGACCATGCGGGCTGCGGTATTGCGCGGCGGACGCCTCGAGGTGCGGGAAACGCCCGACCCCGTTCCGGGGAGCGGCGAGCTGGTGGTGAGGACGCTCACGACCGCGGTCTGCGCGTCGGACATCCACTACATGGACCATCCCGATCCCGACGACACGTCGGGGCTGTTCGTCTGGGATGCCGATCGCGACGTGGTCATGGGTCACGAGTTCGTCGGTGTGGTCGTCGGGCATGGTCCCGACTGCTCGGACCAGTTCCCCGTCGGCACACGAGTCACGAGCATCCCGACCCTCGTGCGCGGCGCCGAGCGCCTGGTGATCGGGCAGCACCCTGATGCGCCCGGAAGCTTCGGGGAGCTCTTCCTCGTGAGCGAATTGCTCGCACGCGCCGTGCCCGACGATGCGGACGCCGATGCGGTCGCACTGACGGACGCGTTTGCGGTTGGTGAGGGTTACGTCGCGATGTCGCGCATCGGTCCAGGGGAGATCCCGCTCGTCATCGGCGCCGGTGCGATCGGCCTCTCGGCGGTCGCCGCGCTTGCCTCGCGCGGGGTCGATCCGATCATCATCGCGGACTACAACGAGCAGCGGCTCGAGCTCGCGCGGCGCTTCGGCGCTCACATCACCGTGAACGCGTCGCAGCGGTCCGCGTTCGACGTCTGGAGCGAGATCGCGGCCGAGCGCTCGGTCGCCACGCCCCCGAAGATCTACGAGTGCGTCGGTGCGTCAGGACTCTTGCAGCAGATCGTCGAGGCGTGCCCGATGTGGTCGCGGATCTACGCCGCCGGCGGGTGGTACACCGGCGATGCGCTGAACATCACACACGCCACGAAGAAGCTGCTGATGATCCAGTTCGGTGGCGCGCCGGGCGGCGACGACTGGTACCGCACGCTCGACGCCATCATCTCGGGACAACTCGACCCGCGCCCGAGCATCGGGATGGTCGTCGGGCTCGACGGCCTTCCCGACGCCATCGATCTCGCACGCCGCGCCCAGGGCCCGCCGCGGATCATCGTCCACCCCGATCAGTAGCCGCGCATCAGGCCGCGGGGACCAACTCGTCGTCGCGCCGCTCGGGCGGCTGCTTCGTACTCCGGGCGCGTTCAGGCGAGGGCTGCGTCCAGTGTCTCGGACGAGGGCGCGAAGTAGAAGGACCCTGATGCCGGTGTCGAGTAGTCGGTGAGCGCGTCACGCTCGTGACCGTTGTGACCGTAGATCGCCTCCATCCGCTCCCGCATCGGTGCCTGCTCGCGACAGAAGCCCATGAAGTAGAGGCCGACGGTCCCGTCGTGGAACGCGTACGGCGTCGAGCGGCGCACCATCTCGCCGCGCTTGGGCTTCGTGTCGTCGGCGGTCGCGCCGTCGCGCAGCTCCACGTGGCTGAGGTGCGACGTGGGCACCTGGACGTCGAGCCTGGTCGAGTCGGCCTTGGTGCGACCAAACGTGTTCTGCTGGTCTTGCAGCGACAGGCCGTTGAAGTAGCCGAGGTCGTGGACCCAGCGCTGAGCGATGCAAAAGGAGCCACCGGCTCCCGGCTGCCCCTCGGGGACGATTGCCTTGTCGTACTGATCGTCCGGTTCGGGATTACCCGTGCCGTCGATGAATCCGGTGAGGTCCAGGCTGTTGCGGTAGATGAACGTCGGCGTCTCCCGGGCGACGGTCATCTGGCCGGCCACGGCGTTGCGGAAGTTGAACTGCGTCTCCCAACAGAGGTCCTTGTCGTCGGAGTGGACCCACAGGAGCAACTCCTCCTGCGTCGCCTTGGCGACCTTGCCGTCCGCCGATTCATACCCCGGGTAGGGCTGGAAGTCGTCGGGGACGTCGTCGGTCAGGTCGGCGAGAAGCGTCGGACCGAACAGCAGGCACACGTTCACCGGCGTCGTGACACCAACCTCCGCACCGGCGGCGCGGACGTCGCGCAAGCCCTTCTTGATCACACCGAGATCCGCGCCGTCGCTGCGGCTGAAGTGCGTGTACCACTGGTACTTGGTCAGGTTCGTGAGGATCGCATGCTGCGGATTCGCCATGACTGGCCTCCTTCTCGTCGGGGCGGACACCACTCGCTCCGAGGGCAACCCGCATCTCTCGCTCTCACGTCCGTTTCACGCGCCGCGGGGCCGAGCATCGTGGTCTCGGCCAGCTGCACGCTCTGCGCCTGTGCGACGACATCTTCCTCTCCCCGGAACCCTCCGCGCAATCTCACGACCGCGGTCACCGGCGTAGGCTCCGGTGTCGTGCCTTCCGATGGGCTGCTCGACGACAAGGTCATCCTGGTCACCGGCGCGGGTCGGTCGTTGGGGGCGGTGATCGCCGCGCGGTGCGCCGACGAGGGCGCCACGGTGATCGCCACCGACATCGTCGTGGAGGATGGCGCCGTTCGCCCGTTGGACGTCACCGACGCCGCTGACTGGTCTCGCGTCGTGGACGAGGTGGTCGGCCTCCACGGCCACCTCGACGGGCTCGTGAACAATGCGGCCGTCATCCTGGAGGCACGCCCGTTTCTCGAAGAGCCGCCAGACGGGTTCGCGCGCGTGCTCGACGTCAACGTGATGGGCGTGTGGCTGGGGATGCAGAGCGCCGCGCGCGCCATGGCGTCGACGGGTGGGGGTTCCATCGTCAACATCTCGTCGACGGCCGGCATGGTGGCGCACCCCCGGCTCTCGAGCTACGGGACCAGCAAGTGGGCGGTGCGCGGGCTGACCAAGTACGGCGCGGCCGAGCTCGGTCCGAGTGGCATCCGGGTCAATTCCGTCCATCCGGGGGGCATGATGGGGACGACGATGTTCCCCGGCACGCTCGACACCGAGGCGTACGAGCGAGCCGAACGGGGCGTGCCCCTCCGCCGGGTGACCGACGCCGCCGATGTGGCCGACGCGGTGGTGTGGCTCCTTTCCGAGAAGGCCCGCCAGATCACCGGTCGCGAGCTCGTCGTCGATGCGGGAGCGACGCTGGGCGGCGCCTAGAGGCCGCGCGCACACGTCCCGTCGATCAGCAGCGGTAGAGCTGCTCGGCGTTGGCGGCGAAGAGCTTCTCGCGGGCGTCGGCGCCGAGGTCGGCGGTGGCGCCGTCGTACGCCGAGAAGAGCTCGTCGAACGTCCCGTGCATCGCGTCGACCGGGAAGTTGCTCGCGAACATGCAGCGGTCCGCGCCGAACGAGTCGAGGCAGTGCTCGATCCAGGGCCTCATCACCTGCGCGTCGGTCGAGTGCAGCGGCATCGCCAACCCCGACAGCTTGCAGTGGACGTTGTCGCCCAGCGCGGCGAGCGCCGAGATGCCGCGCTCCCAGAGCGCGCGTTCCTCCGGCGCGTCGGACCGGGGCCAGCCCGCGTGCTCCACGACGACGGTGAGGTCGGGGAAGGCGGCCAACGCAGCCGCCGACTCCTCGAGCTGGTCGGGGTGCGCCATCAGCTCGAACACGAGATCCCGTTCGTCGAGGGCGCGCAGGACGTCGGGACTCGGGACCCCCATCCCACCACCCATCGGTCGGATGCCGCGGAACCGGGACGACTTCATCTGCTCGTCGAGAAGTCGTTCGGTGTCGGCGATGGGGTCGGTCGGTACGATGCCGCCGATGATCGCGTCGGGGTGACCCGTCGCCGCGGCCATCTCCTCGAGCTCCCTGGTCTCGTCACCTGAGTACGGCGCGGTCGCGGCGGCGACGTGCACGAACTTCACGACGTTCCAGCTCGCCGACTCCGAGAAGTACGTGGGCTGGTCGAACAGACGGCACATCCCCGAGACGTCACCCATGTCCAGCTCCCGCTGGCCGGCCAGGTACGGGTACCAGTCGGCGCGAGCCGGATCCCACAGGTGGATGTGCGCGTCGACGATGCGCTCGATGGGTGCGGACATCATTCCTCCTCGTGCCGGCTATCGGCGTGGACCTCCGGTGACCATGGTCCGGAGCGCGCCGTCGACCCAACCGGGGACGGCCGGTCCCCCGAACGAGATCGCCCCGGCCGGGTGCGGATGGGTGCGCAGGCCGATCCACTCGGCGTCGGCGACGAGCTCTGCGCCCGACAGGGCGCCCGCCTCGGGGCTGCACACGAGGTAGGCCGCGACCTCGGACGCGGCGGCCCGCGCCGGGGCCGGCGCGCCCTCCATGCTGATCGCGAAGGCGTCGACCCGGTCGGACGTGGCGCCGTGGGCAGCGCGCGAGAGCTGTGCCGCCGCCTGGGCGCGGCTCCGGCCACCGGCGGTCGTGGCCCCGACGACGGTCACGACCCGGACGGGCCGGTCTGTCGCCGCGGCAAGATCGGACACCGCCCGCACCCACGCCGCGTCGGTGCGGATCCGGTCGGTGATCCCGGCGTGCTCGTCGAGCACGCGCTGCCAGGCCGGGCCGTCCGCTGCCGGGCGGTCGAAGCCGGCGCCGAGGGCGACGACGACCGCGTCGACGGGACCGGCGTCGCGGGCGACGCCGGCGAGCTGGGCCGAGACGGCGTCGAACCCGGTTGCCGGCTCGCGCAGGCCCCCTGCGCCCCCCTGCCACGCACCGATGCCGACGCACTCGACGCCGCGCGCGCTGAGCGCGTCACCGAGCGCGGCGCCCCAGGACGCGTCGTCGCTGACGACGATGCCGCGCCCGGCCCGCGATCCGGGCCCTCCATCCGGTGCGGTCCCCTCGAACGCGGTGCCGACGCGCGGGTTCCCCCCACCGTTGCTCGTCTGCGCCGCCTCTGCCGGCGCGAACACGGCCGGACCGAGCGCGTCGAGGAGGTGCGGCAGCGACGCGACCTCCGCCAGCGCGGGCCACTTCGAGGAGGCGCGGCGGGACCACCCACGCGAGCTCGGCGCCGTTCGAGAACATGATCTGCCCGTCACTCCACGCGGCGAAGTCGTCTCCGGCGAGGTACGCGCCGACCGGCCCGAGGTGCTCGGGCGGCGGCACCGCGCCGAGCGACACGCCCCCGGTGGCCGCGTCGCGCCCGGACGTGTTGCCGGCACCGGCCTGTCGCTGCAACGCGCCCAACACCATCCGGGTGGCGGCGATGGGCGACAGCGCGTTGACGGTCACGCCGTCGGGCGTCTCCTGGCCGATCTGCCAGGTGAGCGCGGCGACCGCCCGCTTGGCGCAGCTGTAGGCGCCCGCGTCGGCGGCGCGCCATCCCGATCCCGAGGTGACGCCGAGGACGCGGCCGCGGCCGGCGGCGGCCATGATCGGCAGCGCCGCCCGCAGCACCGAGAGGTATCCGTCGACGTGCACCGCGAGCACGGCACGCCAGTCCTCCTCGACGCCGCCGGCGAACCCGGTCGGGCGACTGATGCCGGCGACGTTGACGACGGTGTCGAGCGCCCCGAACTCGTCGACGAGCCCGGCGAAGAGCGCCCGGACCGCGTCGTCGTCGGTGACCGAGATGTTCGACGCCCGGGCCTGCCCGCCCGCTTCGACGATGCGCTGCGCGGTGGACGCCTCGGCGCCTCCGCTCTGGGGCGTGCCGTCGACGGCGACGCCCGGGTCGACGGTCACGACGAACACACCCTGGCGACCGAGCTCCTCGGCGATGGCGGCCCCGATGCCCACGGCGCCGCCGGTCACCACCGCGACGCTCACGACCCGTCGCCGGCCTCGATGAGCTCCCAACCCTCGAAGTCGCCCCGAGCCCGCCAGTCGGCGAGGAGGTCCCGGTACCCGAAGAAGTCGCCGTACCCACCGCCGTAGGCGCCACTGCGCGGGTTCAGCATGCTGGGATTGCCCTCGAAGTTCAGGCGCGACGGCGTGCAGGCGGCCATGAACGCGCTGTTGTCGCGCCAGGTGGAGAGGATGATCTCGGTCCAGCCCTGCTCGCCCGCCTCGGTCACGTCGAAGCCGATCGCGCCGCGCGCCTCGAGCATCTCCACCGTGGCCGCGATGTGCTCGGCGCCGAGGACCATCAGGTGCGTGAAGTTGTGGGTCGTGACGGCCTGCTGGCCGGGCGCCGGCATGATGAACATGTTCGGGAAGCCGCGCGTCGTCATGCCGTGCAGGCTGATGACGCCGTCCTTCCACTTCTCCTCCATCGTGACGCCGTCACGGCCGATGATGGTGTGACCGGCGCGGCGTGGGAACGGTGTGAGCTCGGCTTCGAAGCCGGTGGCGTAGACGATGCAGTCGAGCTCGTACTCGGTGTCGTTGGCGATCGCGCCGTGCTCGGTGATGCGCTCGACGCCCGCGGGACAGTCGACCAACGTCACGTTGGGGTTGTTGAACGCGGCGAGGTACTCGTCGTGGAAGCAGGGCCGCTTGCACCCGTAGCGGTAGTACGGCTTGAGCATCTCGGCGACGGCCGGATCGGCGACGAGCTCCTCGATCCGCTCGCGGTGCTCCTCCATCACCCGGTAGTCGAGCTCCTCGACCATTCGGGCGATGTCACCGGGATCCATCCCCGGTTCGATGACCGGGTTGTTGAGCCGCGCGGTGTGCCACGTCCACCCGTCGTCGACGAGATTCGTCTCGACCGGGCGCCCGATCATGAGGGCGCTGAAGTTCTCCATCCGCTCCCTCTGCCAACCGGGCCGCAGGTGCTCGCCGAACTGCTCGTCGGTGGGCCGGTTCCCTCGCACCCCGATCGCCGACGGCGTGCGCTGGAACACGTACACGTGCTTCGCCGACTCCGCCAGCGGCGGCACCGCCTGGATCCCGCTCGCGCCCACACCGACGACGCCGACGACCTTGTCGGCGAGCTTGGTCAGGTGCGGGTCGTCGGGCCCGCCGCCGGTGTACTCGTAGTCCCACCGGGCGGTGTGGAACGCCGTGCCCTGGAAGTCGTCCATGCCCGGGATCGCCGGCAGCTTCATGAGGTTGAGGATCCCGGGCGCCAGGATGAGGTAGCGGGCGCGCACCTCGTCGCCGCGATCGGTGCTGATCACCCAGCGGGTGCTGCTCTCGTCCCACTGGCTCGTCTCGACGCCGGTGTGGAAGAGCGCATCGTCGACCAGGCCGTACTTCGTCGCGATCGCGTCGAGGTGCCGGCGGATCTCGTCCCCGAACGCGTACCGCGTCGTCGGGACGTAGTTCATCTCCTCGAGCATCGGCATGTAGATGTAGGACTCGACGTCGCACATCACGCCCGGGTAGCGGTTCCAGTACCAGGTGCCCCCGATGCCGCCGGCCTTGTCGATCAGCATGATGCGTCGGAGGCCGGCGTCGCGCAGCTTGGCGCCGACGACCACACCCGACATCCCGGCACCGATGATGGCGACGTCGACCTCGGTGGCGACGGGATCGCGCTCGACGAACGGTGTGTGCGGATCGCGGGTGTAGGCCGCGAACCGCTCGTCGGTCTTCAGGTCGTAGAGGATCCCGCGCGTCTCGGTCATGCGCTTGGCGCGCTCGCGCTCGTACTTGTCGCGAACCGCCGCGGGATCGAAGTCGGGGACGTTCTCGGTGGACGGTGTCATGGAACAGGCCCCACTGGTCGTGGCGCGTGAGGCGTCAAGGTCGGCCCCCCGGGTCGCGCTCGTTCACGGATCGTGCGTTCATCGCGCCGCGCGGGACGGCGCAGGACCGATTTTACCGTCGGGTGGGCAGGCCTGAATTTCATCCTGCCTACGCCGGCATGTACTTGCCGCCGTCGACCACGAGCACCTGGCCGGTCACGAAGCGCGCTTCGTCGGTGGCGAAGAACACGGCGGCACCGGTCAGGTCGTCGGCGTGGAGCACGCCGGGCACCGCTTGCTGCTCGGCGAGGGTCTCGAGGACGGGCTCGGGCACCACCTTCAGGGTGGCTTCGGTCGCGATGACGCCGGGCGCGATGCAGTTGGCCGTGATGTTCCAGCGCCCCAATTGTGCGGCGGTGAACTTCGTGAGACCGACGACGCCCCACTTGGTCTGCTGGTAGTTGAACGCATTCAGGCCGCCGAACTCCTCGGTGCCGACCGGGACCCGGTAGTTGTACGCGGCTGCCGACGCCTGGTTGACGATGCGCCCGCGCTCCTGTTCGACCATGTGCGGCGCGACGGCCCGGGTCATGAGCCACACGCCGTGCAGGTTCACGTCGAAGACCCGCTTCAGGTACTCGAAGCTCTGGTTGCCCATCTCCCAATCGCCGTACAGCGCGGCGTTGTTCACGAGAATGTCGACCCGACCGAGACGCTCGACCGTCTCGCGGACGCACGAGTCGGCGGAACCGGCATCCGCCACGTCACAGTGCACGTACTCCACCGTTCCCAGGTCCCGGAGCTCGGATCTCGTCTTCTCCCCGTTGGCGTCGTCGACGTCGGCGATCACGACCGCCGCGCCCTCGTGCAGGAACCGCTCGGTGTAGGCGCGGCCGATGCCGCGGCTCCCACCGGTCACGATCGCGACACGGTCGGCGAGGCGCATGCGTCCCCCTCGGGCTCTGGCCGTCGGCGACGGCGGCGGAGTCCACTTCTTACTGCGCCACGACGGAACCGGGGGCCGGAGGTGGCGAGGGCGCGCCCGAGCTTTACAGATCGCTCGAGGACTGTAATGTGTGGCGCGTCGGCACCGCGTCGACGAGAGGGGGGACGTTGACGGTTGCATCGGAGGTCGGCGGGGCGGCGCAGGTCCGGGCCGAGGTGAACTACATCCGGAACCCACCGGCGGCCGCCGACGAGGTCCTCGAGTTCGTGACCGAGGCCGAGGAGCGCTCCACGATGCGGACGCGGCCGGGGCGGGCGATGTGGATCACGAACGCCCGGTCGTTGACGACCGATCTCGACCGCGAGGGCTTCGTGCTGGTTCCCCACACCAGCTCGGTCGCGAACTTCGACGAGATCCAGGAAGACGCCGCGGTCGACCAGCAGTACATCGACGAGATGACCGAGCTGCTGCGCCGGGTCACCGGTGCGAGCCGCGCGTTCATGCTCGGCGGCGGGAAGAAGCGCTACGGCGAGAGTGCGACCGACAAGCTCGCGCCGCTCTTCAACGCCAAGCCGGCCCGCTACCCCCATGCCGACAACACCGACGCGTCGTCGGTGGAGCTGGTGGAGATGATCGCCGCGTTCGTCGACGATCTCGATCTCGGCGACTACTCGCGGTGGGCCATGTACAACCTCTGGCGCGCCACGACTCCGCCGCCGCAGGACTTCCCCCTCGCGGTCTGCGACGCACGGAGCCTGACCCGGCACGACGAGGTGACGGTGAAGGCCATCACCGAGGAACGCTCGGGCGAGATCCGCCACGACACGACCGGCTACCTCTACAACCCGGCGCACCGCTGGCACTACTTCCGCGACATGACCCCGGACGAGGTCCTCGTGTTCAAGGCCCACGACACCGACCCCGGGCGCGCCGGTCGCGTTCCCCACACGGCCTTCACCGACCCCACCTGCCCCGCGGGTGTTCCCACGCGGGCGAGCGTGGAGATGCGCGGGCTCGCGCTCTTCGACTGAGACACGAGAGGATCCCCCCGTGGCAGCACTCACCGTCGACGAGGTCGTCGAGCGCGCGCAGGCGCTCACCGACGTCGAGGATCCCGACCCGACGCACTTCGTCGAGAACCTCGAAGCCGTCGTCGGGTCCATGAACGACGAAGCCGCGCTCACTCCCGAAGGCGTCGAGGCCAACGTCGGGATGCTGGCGGTGGCCTTGCGGAACCGGATCGAGGTCGACCGGTACGTCGCCGACGAGCCGGGCGTCGACGCGTCACCGGTCGCACGGCCGATCTTCCTCACCGGGCTCCCGAGATCGGGAACGACGTACTTCCAGTACCTCTTCGACCAGGAACCCGACCTGCGGATGCTGCGCACCTGGGAAGGTGAACGGCCGGTGCCGCCGCCCGCGACCGACGCCGACTCCGTCCGCCGGCGGCACGAGGCGAGCGTCGAGAACGCGCGGCGGACCCACGCGGCGACGGGCGGCAAGATCGACGCGTTCCACCTCACCGACGTCGACGGTCCGCAGGAGTGCCTGGCCATCCTCGACCAGACCTTCGTCAACCCCGGGTTGCTGTGGACGATGTCGGTCTCGGGCTACCTCGAGTACCTGTTGCACGCCGCCGACCTCATCGAGGCCTACGAGTTCCACGCCCGGGTGCTGCGACTCCTGCAGTGGGGCGGCGCCCGAACGCCGGTGGACCCTGAAGTGGCCGTGCCACCTCCTCGCGCTCGATGCGATCGCGAGCGTGCATCCGGACGCTCGGTTCGTGGTGACCCATCGCGATCCCGTGCAGGCGCTGGCCTCGAACTGCAGCTTGACCCACATGCTCAGGGAGGGGACCTCCCCGAACGCGGATCCGAACAAGATCGGGCGCGACATGCTGGAGCTCGTGCGCCAGCACGTCGACCGGCTGGTCGAGTTCGACGTCGCCCAGGCGGCGGCGGGCACCTCCCGGCTCGTGCACGTCGACTACTACCGACTCGTCGACGCGCCGGAGGCGGTGATGCCCGCCGTGTTCGCCGCCCTCGATCTGGACTGGACGCCGGCGGTCGAGCAGCGGATCCGGTCGTGGCGAGAGGCCAACCCCAAGGGCAAGCGCGGCACGCACGAGTACCGGCTCGACGACTACGGCCTCGACCGCGCCACGGTCGCCGAGGCCTTCGCGAGCTACACCGAGCGGTTCGACATCCCGAGCGAGGACGCCCGCGACCGATGACCGCCGACCCGGCCGACTGGGCCGGCTGCCTCGACGACCTCCGCGCGGTCGCCGACCGCCTCGAGGCGCAGCTGCGGTCCGGGGACGGCTCGGCCCGGGAGGTGGACGCCGCGCTCAAGCTGTTCGGAGCGATCATGGCGACCACCCTCACGCACCTCTGGGCCGAACCCGATCACCCCGCGTTCCTGCCCAGCGTCGGGTACCTCACGATGTACGGCTCGCCGAATCCCGACACCCTCTACCGCAACGCCGCGATCGACGGCGGCGGCGAGTACCGGATCAGTGGTTGGCGCGGCACGGTGCCCGACGTGAGCATCATGCCGTTCGGCCCACCGGTCGCCGGAGGGCTGCAGACGTTCGCGCCGTTCCGGTTCGACGACCTGGAGATCGAGCCCGACGGCACCTTCGAGGTGGTGCTGACTGCCGCGCGACCGGCGGGCGCGAAGAACTGGTGGCGGCTCGAGCCCGAGATGCGCACGCTGATGTTGCGCAGCGTGTCGGAACGATGGGGCGAGGACACCGAGCCACGAGTCGCGATCGTGCGCCTCGACACGGATCCGCGGCGGCCGCGCACCGATCCGGCCGCGCTGCGTCGGCGACTCGGCGGGTTCGCCATGGTCGTCGAGGGGATGATCATGTCGGGTGTGCGCCGCGTCGCCGCGCTGCGCGGCGACGACGTCGTCAACCGACTCGTCACCGTGGACTACTCGGGCACCGGCGGGGGTCTCGACGACCAGTGGTACCAGGAAGGGTGCTTCGCGCTCGACGACGACGAGGCGCTCCTGATCGAGACGCGCCTCGATCCCGCGTGCCGCACGTTCTCGTTGTCGCTGACCGACGCCCTGTTCTCCACCATCGACTGGGCCAACGCCCACAGCAGCCTCAACCGCCATCAGGCGGTGGTCGACGCCGATGGCGTGCTGCGGGTCGTGGTGTCGACGACCGACCCGGGCGTACGCAACTGGCTCGACACCACCGGTCATCGCGTCGGTGTCATGCAGTTCCGATGGTCGGGCACCGCGTCGGCGCCGGAGCTCTCGGTGCGGAAGGTGGCGGGCGGCTCGCTGGCCGACGAGCTGCCGAAGTCGGTCGCTCGCGTCACGCCCCGGGCGCGCGCCGACGCGATCCGCGCCCGCCAGGTCGGCGTGCAACTGCGCTCCCGCTGGTAGCACACCGGCCGTATGCGTCTGGTCACACCTGGTTTCCCGAGTGGGGCTTTCGTGGGAAGCTGCAGGAGAGCACGACGGGGCCTGCACCGTTCGAGCAGGGCGGGGGCAGCGAAGCGGGCGACCGACCGTCCCCAGGGCGGAAGGTCGCAGAAATGGGCGGAGAACGAGCTGCGTACGACGCCACATCGGCCGTAGACGGGCGCGCGCTGTGGCGTCGTGTCGTCTCCGTGGCGGAAGGACGAGCTCGGGTACGGTCCCGTCGTGCTCCGTTCGCGATCGGGCACGGAGTCCCCGTGCGCGCAGTTCACCGAGAGTTCACCGCGCCGGTCCGTGAACTCTCATGCGGGCTCCGTACAGTCGGCGATCGAAAGGGCAGGTGCAGTCCGAGGTCCGAGCGGCAGCTCCGTTCCCCCCCACCGGGGCGTCGCTCGGGCCCGGCTGTCAGCACGTCTGACGTGCCGCCGGCTCGCGTCGGAGGGCGCGTCGGCGACGCGACCGGTGGCCGCGGCGTACGTTGGCTCGGCGCCGACCTGTGGCGCCGAGCCGTGCGAGAAGGAGCACTCGACATGACCGAGACCGGCCGGGCACCACTCCCGTACGACTTCCTGCCCCCCGTCCCCGAGCTGACCGTCACCAGCGACGACATCGAGCAGGGTGAGCTGCTCCCCGAGCTCCACCGCGCCGACAGCATGGGCATGACGGGCGGCAACGTGTCACCCCACCTCCGCTGGTCCGGTGCACCGGCCGGGACGCAGTCGTACGCGGTCACGTGCTTCGACCCGGACGCGCCGACCGGCAGCGGGTTCTGGCACTGGGTCGTCTTCGACATCCCGGCATCGGTCACCGAGCTGCGCCGCGGTGCGGGGAGCAGTGACGGAGGGGGACTTCCGAGCGGCGCGATCCAAGCCCGGAACGACACCGGTGGCCACGGCTACTTCGGCGCCGCGCCCCCACCGGGTCACGGTGACCACCGGTACGTCTTCGCGGTCCACGCGCTCGAAGTGCCGACGCTGGGCCTCGACGCCGACGCATCGCCCGCGTACGTCGGCTTCAACCTGACGTTCAAGACGCTGGCCCGGGGCACCATCATCGCCGACTACGGTCGCTGACCCGCCGGGCGCGAACCGTGCCGCGTCGACCGTTCGGCAGGACCGGGGTCGACATCGCGCCGCTGGTGCTGGGCGCGATGAACTTCGGCGATCCGACGCCTCCTGCGGAGTCGGCGATCATGCTCGCGCGCGCGATCGATGCCGGGATCACGCTCGTCGACACCGCCGACGTCTACGGCGACAGCGAGCAGGTCGTCGGCGACGCACTCGCGGCGAGCGGGCGGCGTGACGAGGTGCTCCTGGCCACGAAGGTCGGCCTTCCGCGTGGGGACGCGCCTCCGGGGCACTGGCACCGACGCGAGCACCTCGTCGCCTCCTGCGAACGGTCGCTCCGCCGCCTCCGTACCGACCGCATCGACCTGTACCAGTTGCACCGCCCGTCGGACGTCGTGCCGCTCGAGGAGACGATCGGGGTGCTCGGCGAGCTGGTGGAAGCGGGCAAGGTGCGGTGGATCGGCTCGTCGACCTTTCCCGCGTGGATGGTGATGGACGAGCTGGCCTTCGCGCGTGCGAGCGACCTGCCGCGATTCGTGAGCGAGCAGCCGCCCTACAACCTGCTCGACCGCCGCATCGAGAACGAGCTGCTTCCGTTGGCCGATCGGTACGGGCTGGCCGTGCTGCCGTGGTCACCGATCGGCGGGGGAGTGCTCAGCGGTCGCTACGACTCCGTCGACCAGCTGCCTGAGGGCTCGCGGGCGGCGCGCCTCCCGCTGACCCGTGATCGGGTGACCGGACCCGGGCTCGAGGTCGCCGCGGCCGTCGCCGAGCTGGCGCGGGCGCGCGGGCTGACGACCTCGCAGCTCGCGCTGCTCTGGGTCAAGGAGCAGCCGGGCGTGACCGCGCCGATCGTCGGGCCGCGGACGGTCGAGCAGCTCGAGGATGCGCTCGCGGTGCTCGATCGCGGCCTCGACGACGACGCCCGCGCCGCGTGCGATGTGCTCGTGCACCCGGGCAACGCGGTGGTCGACTTCCACAACACCGCGGGGTGGATGCGGGCGACGGTGACCTGATTCGGTAGCCCGTGGGCTCATTGCACGCCCGTGCATCCGAAGTAGAACCCCCTTCTCTTCTGGGTAGATGGATGTTAGGGTCTCCGGGTCGGCCCGAACGGAGGATCCGCCCATGCCGCATTTCGCCAAGCCCGCCGAAGGTTCGTGGACCGAGCACTACCCGCAGCTGGGCACCGCGCCGGTGTCGTACGAGGACTCGATCACCCCCGAGTACTACGAGCGGGAGCGCGACGCGATCTTCGCCCGCACCTGGTTGAACGTCGGCCGGATCGAGCAGCTGCCGCGCGTCGGGAGCTACTTCACCAAGGAGATCGACGCCGCCCGGACCTCGATCGTCGTGGTGCGTTCAGCCGACCAGCAGGTGCGCGCCTTCTACAACATGTGCCGCCACCGTGGGAACAAGCTCGTCTGGCAGGACTACCCGGACGAAGAGGTGGCGGGGACGTGCCGGCAGTTCCAGTGCAAGTACCACGGCTGGCGCTACTCCCTCGAGGGTGACCTCACCTTCGTGCAGCAGGAGGGCGAGTTCTTCGATCTCGACAAGGCCGACTACGGCCTCGCGCCGGTACGGGTCGAGACGTGGGAGGGGTTCATCTTCGTGAACCTCGACCAGGGCGGCACGACGCCGCTCCGCGAGTACCTCGGCGAGCTCGGCCGGGGCCTCGAGGGATACCCGTTCGGCGAGATGACGCAGGTGTACAAGTACCGCGCCGAGGTCGGCAGCAACTGGAAGCTGTTCATCGACGCCTTCACCGAGTTCTACCACGCACCAATTCTGCACGCGCGACAGGCCGTCTCGGAGGAGTCGGCGAAGCTCGCGGGGTACGGCTACGAAGCTCTCGCGTACGAGCTCGACGGTCCGCACGGCATGGTGTCGTCGTGGGGCGGGATGTCGCCGCCCAAGGACGTCAGCATGGTCAAGCCGATCGAGCGCGTGCTGCACAGCGGGCTGTTCGGACCGTGGGAGGCGCCGATCGACATCGACCTGCCGCCGGCGGTGAACCCGGCGCGCGCGTCGCAGTGGGGCATCGACTCGTTCCTGTTCTTCCCGAACTTCATGGTGCTGATCTGGAAGCCGAACTGGTACCTCACGTACCACTACTGGCCGACGGCGTACAACAGCCACATCTTCGAGGGCACGCTGTACTTCGTGCCGCCCCGCACCGCGCGCGAGCGACTCCAACAGGAGCTCGCGGCGGTGACGTTCAAGGAGTACTCGCTCCAGGACGGCAACACGCTCGAGGCGACGCAGGTGATGCTGGAGTCGCGCGCGGTCACGTCGTTCCCCCTGGGCGACCAGGAGATCCTGCTCCGCCAGCTGCACCACGTGACCCACGAGTACGTCGACGAGTACGAGAAGCTCCGGGCCGCGCCGGTCGGCAGCGGTTCCTGACGAGGAGACGAAGCGATGGCGACCCTTCCTGCGGAGTTCTCCGACCTGGAGCCGTTCTCCGACTGGTGCCTCGAGTCAGAACGGGAGCGTTACGCCAAGCGGCTGGCGAGCGACATGGGTGAGCTGCAGGCCTTCTACGACGGTGCATTCCCCCGGCTCGAGGCCGCGATCGAGCATCTCGACCGGTACGACCTCGATGCGCTGCCCGACGACGCCCGTCACCTGCTCTGGCTCTGTTACTCCCTCGTCAACGTGTCGTTCCCGGTGGAGGTCTGGCGCCAACCGCGGGTGCCCGACAGCGGCGCCGCGGCCATGGACCAGATCGTCGAACCGGCCGTCTGACCCGCGATGGAAGAGACCGAGCAGCTCCGGGCGGCCCGGGCGATGCGTCGGGCGATGTTGGGTGACGCCTACGTCGACCGCGCCACCGCCGACCCCGACCCGGTCGCGGCCGAGTTCCAGGACTACCTCACGTCGACGGCGTGGGGCGTCTGGACGCGTGGTGGGGCGCTCAGCACACGCGACCGGAGCCTGCTGGTGATGGCGATGACCGCGGCGCTCGGCCGGATGGAGGAGTTCCGCCTCCATGCGAGCAGCACCGCGCAGACGGGCGTCACCGACGACGAGCTGGACGAGCTCCTGTTCCAGATCGCCGCGTACTGCGGGGTTCCTGCCGGGGTGTCGGCGCGACGCGAGATCCAGGCGATGCGCGCCGACCGCGCCGGAGGCTGAGCGTGGAGACGGTCGGCTTCGTGGGGCTGGGCAACATGGGGAGCGTCCTCGCCGCGAACCTCGTGCAACAGGGTCACGCGGTCGTGGCGCACGACGCGCTCGGCCCCGAACGCGTTCCGGAGGGTGCGGTACCCGCGTGCGACGTCGCCGACCTCGCCCGCCGGGCCGACGTCGTCGTGCTCAGCCTCCCCGACGGTGCGGCGTCCGAGCAGGTGACCGGCGCGCTCGTCGCCGCGGCCGACCGCCGCGTCACGCACGTGGTCGACACCTCGACCATCGGCGTGCGGACCGCGCGGGCCCTCGACCGGCTGCTCTCCGACGTCGGCCTGGCCTACGTCGACGCGCCGGTGTCGGGCGGGGTGGCCGGCGCGCGTGCTCGTACGCTCGCGGTGATGTACGCCGGTACCGACGACGCCTGCCTGCGGGTGGAGCCGGTGCTGGCCGGCCTCAGCGACGTGCGCCACCGTGTGGGCGATCGGCCCGGTCTCGCCCAGGCCATGAAGCTGGTCAACAACTTCCTGTCGGCGACCGCGCTGGCCGCGACCAGCGAAGCCATCGCCTTCGGCCGCTCGGAAGGGCTCGAGATGGCCACCATGCTCGAGGTGCTCAACGGCGCGAGCGGTCGTAGCGCGGCGACGATGGACAAGTTCCCCAACCACGTGCTGACCGGTCGTTACGCGTCCGGGTTCACGAACACGCTCATGGCCAAGGACGTCGACCTGTACCTGCGCGCGGCCGAGGACAGCGGCACCTCCGCGGCGATCGCCGCGGTCACCGTTGCGGTCTGGGAGCGCTTCGCGGCCACCGAACCGGGCGCCGACTTCACCCGCATCTATCCGTTCGTCGAGGGATCGTGACGACCGAGGGAGAGCTCCGATGACGGTACTGACCACCGAGAAGCTCGGCGCCACCGTCGGCGCGCAGGTGCTGGGCGTCGACCGCGACCGGCTGCTCGACGACGACGCCTTCCCCGAGTGGTGCCTCCGGGTGCTCGACGAGAACGGCGCCCTCGTGTTCCGCGACCTGCACCTCGACGACGAGACGCAGGTGGCGTTCAGCCGGAAGCTC
Source organism: uncultured Actinomycetes bacterium (assembly GCA_963809795.1). Lineage (GTDB taxonomy): Bacteria > Actinomycetota > Acidimicrobiia > IMCC26256 > DASPTH01 > DASUAS01. The sequence goes on along the minus strand of CAWELN010000012.1, from coordinate 56,716 downwards.
GGCCGGGTGGAGCTGGTGGGCAGGGGTGACCGCCCGGAGATCTTCCGGGTGACGCTCGACCCGGCGAAGAACCCGGTCGCCGAGTACCTGCGGGGAACGTTCGACTGGCACCTCGACGGCGCCACCGACGACATCCCGATCATGGCCACGGTGCTGAGCGCGCATGCGGTCGCCGCGTCCGGCGGCGAGACCGAGTTCGCCAGCACCTACGCGGCGTACGACGCGCTGTCCGCCGCCGAGCAGCAGGAGCTCCTGCAGGTCCGCGTCGTGCACTCCCTCGAGGCCGCGCAACGCCTGGTGAACCCCGACCCGTCGCCGCAGGAGCTGGCGACGTGGCGGAAGCGACCGGCCAAGATCCACCCCTTGGTCTGGCAGCACCGGTCGGGGCGCCGCTCGCTCGTGCTCGGGGCCACCGCCTCGCACGTCGACGGCATGGCCTTCGACGACGGGCGCGCGTTGCTGCTCGAGCTGCTCGACCGCTCCACCGCGCCCGAGCTCGTCTACCGCCACGAGTGGGAGGTCGGCGACCTCGTGATCTGGGACAACCGCGGCGTGTTGCACCGGGCGTGCCGGTACGACGCGTCGTCGGCGCGCGACATGCACCGCACGACGATCGCCGGCGACGAGCCGATCCAATGACCGACGCGAACGGTCCCCGCATCGCGCCACTGCCGCCCGACCAGTGGTCGGACGAGGTCATGCAGGCGATCGCCCTCCTGCGGCCGCCGGATGCCAAGCATCAGTTGCCACGGCGCAAGGGCGGTCCCAAGGGTCTCAACGTGTTGGGCACCCTGGCCAACCACCCGGCCCTGATGCACGCGTACCACGCCTTCAACGGGCACATCCTCTCCTCCTCGACGCTCACGCCCCGCGATCGGGAGCTGGCCATCCTGCGGGTGGCCGCGCTCCGGGACGCCGACTACGAGTGGGAGCAGCACGTCGTCATTGCGGGCGGCGCGGGCATCGCCGACGAGGAGATCGAGCGCGTCCGCGCGGGCGCCGACGCACCGGGGTGGTCGGAGCACGACGCCGCGATGCTGCTTGCGGTCGACGAGCTGGTCGCGGACGCGATGGTCAGCGACGTCACGTGGGGGAAGCTGGCCGAGACGTTCGACACCCAGCAGCTGATGGACTTCGTCTTCACCGTCGGCGCCTACGACCTCTTGGCCATGGCGTTCCGGTCGTTCGGCATCGAGCTCGACGCCGACCTCGCGCCTCCGGCGTCATGAGCACCAACGAGGCACCGGCGGACCCGCCCGCCGCGACCGTGACCCGGCGGGAGCTCGCGGTCGCCCGTGCGTTGGACCAGGCGCGGTCGCGTGCCGAGAACCGGGTCGAGCTCTTCCTCGACGCCGCCCGCGAGCTCATGAGCACGAACTCCGGAGAGTTCACCGTCCAGGAGGTGGTCGATCGCTCCGGGCAGTCGTTGCGGACCTTCTACCAGTACTTCGCGGGCAAGCACGAGCTCCTGCTCGCGCTGTTCGAGGAGTCGATCCGAGCCGCCGGGGCCCACCTCGCGGACGTCGTCGCCGGAACCGAAGACCCCCTCGAACGTCTGCACGACTTCACCCACGAGTACTTCCGCATGTGCCGCCTCACGCCGAAGGGGGAGCTGGGTTCCGGGCTGCCGCCTCCGATCGTGGAGTTCGCCCAGCGGCTGCTCGTGTCTCGCCCGGAGGAGGCGGCGCAGGCCTTCGCGCCGCTCGTCGTGCAGCTCGAGGAGCTGCTGACCGACGCCGCGGCAGCCGGCGCGCTCCGGCCCGGCCTCGACCTCCGCCGCATTGCCGGGGTGGTGCTGCAGGCGACGATGTTCAACTCGTTCGCGGCGGCGATCAGCGGCTCGTCGGTGCGTCCCGACGGCGATGTGGAGTCCGACGCGCTGTGGGACCTCCTGCTCGGCGGCATCGGCGCCGGCGATTGACGTCCGAGCGCTCAATACAATATTTCCGCTCGACCGGCGGTGGAACCTGGGGGTCCGATGGACGTGGCTGACGTGCGCACGGTCCGGAGCTTCTGCCGCATCTGCACCTCCGTGTGCGGGATCCTCGTGGACGTGGCGGGCGACGAGGTCGTCCGGGTCCGCGGCGACCACGACCACCCGCTCTCGCACGGCTACACGTGTGCGAAGGGTCGCGCGCTGCCGCAGCTCCACCACCACCCCGACCGCATCGAGCGCCCGATGATGCGGGTCGACGGCGTGCTCACCGAGACGACCTGGGAGACGTGCCTCGACGACCTCGGGTCCCGAGTGCGCGCGGTGATCGAGGCCCACGGCCCGTCCGCAGTGGGAGTGTTCTTCGGGAGCGGGAACGGCATGGACGCCGCCGGCTACCGCATGTCGCAGGCGCTCCACGCCGCGCTCGGTACGCCGGCCAAGTTCAGCCCGCTCACGATCGACGGCACCGCCAAGGTGCTGATCTCCGATCTGGTCGGCGGTTCGGTCGCGCTGAGCGGGCGACCCGACTACGACCGCGCGACGTTCGTCGTGTTCTTCGGGAGCAACCCGGTCGTGTCGCACGGCCACTCGGTCGCGATGCCGGATCCCGTGTCGGCCATCCGGGAGCTCGCGACGCGTGCCGAGGTGTGGGTCGTCGATCCGCGCCGCACCGAAACCGCGCGCCTCGCCGGTCACCATCTCGCGCCGCGCCCGGGCACCGACTACGCGGTGCTCGCGTTCCTCGTGCGCGAGGTCCTGCGCGACGGTGCCGATCCTGCCGTGCTCGCGGCGCGGGTGAGCGGCGTCGAGGAGCTGGCCGCCGCAGTGGAGCCCTTCACGCTCGAGCACGCGGCGAGCGTCGCCGACGTGGCCACCACCGACCTGCAGCAGCTGCTCGCCGGGGTCCGGCGCGCCGACCGCGTGGCCATCGACACCGGGACCGGCGTCACCATGGCCGCGAGCGCAAACGTCACCCAGTGGCTGGCGTGGGCGTTGATGGCGCTGACCGACTCGATGAACCGCCCCGGCGGCTACTGGTTCCACCCGGGATTCGGGCACCAGCTGGAAGCGTTCGAGCTGCCCGTGTCACCGCCCGACGGTTCGTTCGGGCCGGGCCCGAGCAGCCGACCGGACACGCACGCCTTCCTCGGCGAGTGGCCCTGCGCGGTGCTCGCCGACGAGATCCGCGCCGGCAACATCCGCGCCGTGCTCAACTTCGGCGGACATCTGCTCACCGCCTTTCCCGACGCCAACACGCTCGAGCCGGCGCTGCGCGAGCTCGACGTGTTCGCCACCATCGAGATCATCGCCAACGACACGACGGCGATCTCGACCCACGTGCTGCCCACGAAGGACCAGCTCGAGCGCGCCGACGTGACCCTCTGGGACTTCCTGAGCCCGCGAGTCGCGGCGCAGCACACCGCGGCGATCGTCGACCCGGTGGGCGACCGTCGCTCGACGTGGTGGGTGCTCGCCGAGCTCGGCCGCCGACTCGGGTACGACCTGGCGGACACGCGCGACCAGCAGCTGACCGACGACGTCATGCTGGCGAAGATCTCGAAGCGGGGTCGTCGACCGTTCGAGCAGCTCGTCGCCGACGGCTGGGTCGAGGTCGACCACGATCTGCCCGCGCCATGGGTCGACCAGCACGTCGCGCGGCTGGGTGGCTGGCGGCTCGCGCCCCGGTTGCTCGTCGACCAGCTGGCCGGGCTCGATCACCCGGACGCGCTCGTGCTCGTGCCGCGCCGGCAGATCCGCCACCTGAACTCCCAGTTCGACTACCTCGGCGAGCCGGCCGAGGTGATGGTGCATCCGCATGACGCCGCCGCCGCCCACGTGGCCGACGGCGAGGCGGTGGTCGTCCGCAGCGCCCACGGCGAGCTCACCGGGATCGCGCGCGTCGACCCGTCGATCCGAAGCGGTGCGGTCTCGGTGCCGCACGGGCACCAGGGCGCCAACGTCAACCTGCTCACCAGCAAGGACACCATCGACCCGGTGACCGGCATGGCGCGCTACTCGGGCATCCCGGTGAGCATCCACCGGGCCCCGGCCGCCTGAACCTGGCTCCGAATATCCAGGAACCCGCCCGTACCCCGGCGGGCCCGCGAACCCCTGTTGACAGCGCAGGGATCCAGGACCAACATGCCCGGCGCCAAGATATTTTATCGAGAAATGCGGGCTCCGGGGGGCAACCATGCGAGGTGTGGGGAGGACGGGGGCGGTGCTGCTGGCCGCGGTGGCGATGGTCGCCGCGGCGCTGGCGCCGGCCGCTGCGCAACAGCAGCCGAAGGCGAACGACATCGGGATCACCGACTCGGAGATCCGGATCGCGGTGGTCGCCGACGTCGACAACCCGGTGGTGCCCGCGCTCTTCAAGTCGGGCGTCGACGCGGTGCAGGCGTGGGCCAAGACGGTCAACCAGCAGGGCGGGATCGCGGGCCGCAAGGTCGTCGTCGACTTCATCGACTCGAGGCTGAGCCCGAACGACGCACGCAACGCGCTCATCACGGCGTGCTCGCAGGACTTCGCGCTGGTCGGGACGGAGGCCCTGTTCATCACCAACGTCTCGGACCTCGAGACGTGCAAGAACGCGCAGGGCCAGCCGGTCGGGATCCCCGATCTGTCCGGCATCGCGACCTCGGCCGAGCGCTGTTCGCCGGTGACCTATTACCTCAACAGCGACGCCGCGTACTGCGCGACCAAGGACGACCACCCGCAGACGTACACCGCGCAGCAGGGCGATTACCGCTACTACGTCAAGACGAACAAGGATCTCCACGGCATCTGGCTCGCGCCCGCGGACGTCAAGGACGTGAAGAACGCGACGCTCCCGAGCTACCAGGCCGGGATGGACCTCGGGATCAAGCCTGATGGCGAGGGCGTCTACGACGTGTTCGCCCGTGATCCCCAGAGCGCGCTCACGCCCAAGATCCAGGTCGTGAAGCAGAACGGTTCGACCTTCGTCTACAACGGTTCCAGCGCCGCGATGATGATCCTGGCTCGGCGGGAGGCGAAGCTCCAGGGCGTCAACTCGGTGAAGCTGTGGGCCTGTCACCAGGGCTGCTACGACCACGACTGGCTGACGCAGGGTGGCAGCGACGTCGAGGGCACGCACGCCCTGTTGCTGAACCTCCCCTTCTACACCGAGTACAAGTCGAGCCCACCGCTCGCGAGCCTGGCCAAGACGTTGGGTGGGCCCGACAAGGTGAACAGCTACGGGGTCTCGGCGCTGATCGCGGCCCTCATGTTCCAGGACGCAGCCAAGAAGGCGGTGGCCGGTGGCGGCACGCTGACGAGGCAGTCGCTCTTCGACGCGCTGAAGAACACCCACGACTTCGACGCGCAGGGCTTGGTCGGGCCGGTCGACATCGGGAACCACGCGACGCCGCACTGCATCGTCGTCACCGTGGTCAAGAACGGCAAGTGGGTCCGCGAGTTCCCGACGAAGGCCGGCACCTTCGACTGCAGCACCAAGAACGTCGCCAAGATCAAGCGGGACGCGACCTGACCCGTGGTCGCGTGCGCGGGGCCGTTGCCCGTCCGGACACAGTCAAAATAAAGTATTTCCCGATCAGGGGGTTGCACACATGGTCATGTACGACAAGCCGCAGGTCGGGAGCTGGACCGCCCAGTACCCCGAGCTCGGGACGGGCCCGATCTCGTACGAGGACTCGATCTCCCCGCAGTTCTACGAGCTGGAGCGCGAGGCGATCTTCCGCCGGACGTGGCTCAACATCGGGCGGGTGGAGCAGGTCCCGAAGAAGGGGAGCTACTTCACCCGCGAACTGGCGGTCTGCGACACCTCGATCGTCGTGGTGCGGGGCAGCGACGACACGATCCGTGCGTTCCACAACGTGTGCCGCCACCGCGGCAACAAGTTGGTGTGGACCGACTACCCCGATGAAGAGGTGTCGGGCACGTGCCGGCAGTTCCAGTGCAAGTACCACGGGTGGCGGTACGCGCTCGACGGCGAGCTGACCTTCGTGCAGCAGGAGCAGGAATTCTTCGACCTCGACAAGAGCGATTACCCGCTCGTCGAGGTGAACCTGGACGTGTGGGAGGGGTTCATCTTCGTGAACCTCGACCGCGAGCCCGCGCAGACCCTGAAGGAGTTCCTCGGTGAGATGGGCGAGATGCTCGAGGGCTACCCGTTCGGGGAGCTCACCCAGGTGTTCGACTACCGCGCCGAGGTCGGCAGCAATTGGAAGCTGTTCATCGACGCGTTCCAGGAGTTCTACCACGCACCTGTTCTGCACGTGAAGCAGTCGTTGCCCGAGGTCGGGCTGCCGATGATGCAGGCCGGTTTCGAGGCGATCCACTACTCGATCCACGGCGACCATCGCGTGGTGTCGACCGCCGGCGCGCCCGGCGAGTCGGTGCCCGCCGAGTTCGTGAAGCCGATCGACACGTTGTTCCGCAGTGGCCTCTTCGGTCCGTGGGACCGGCCCGCCGACGAGCGCGGCCTCTTCTCCACCGGCATGAACCCGTCAGGGCGTGCCGACTGGGGCCTCGACTCGTACCAGTTCTTCCCGAACTTCGTGATCCTCGTCTGGGAACCGGGCTGGTACCTCACCTACCACTACTGGCCGCTCGCGGTCGACCGTCACCTGTTCGAGGGCAAGCTCTACTTCCGGCCGCCGCAGAACGCGAGCGAACGTCTGCAGCAGGAGCTCGCGGCGGTGACGTTCAAGGAGTTCGGGCTGCAGGACGGCAACACGCTCGAAGCCACCCAGAAGATGTTGCAGTCTCGTGTGGTGACCGAGTTCCCGTTGTGTGACCAGGAGATCCTGTGCCGGCACCTCCACAAGGTCGCCCAGGACTATGTCGCGTCGTACGGCGACACGCGAAAGGAGCGGTGATGACGATGCTGCCCGGGGAGTTCTCCGACCTCGAGCCGTTCGCGGCGAGGTGGTCGCTGGCGACCGAGCGCGAACGGTACGCCGCGCGCCTGTCCAGCTCGATGGAAGACATGCAGGCGTTCTACGACGCGGTGTTCCCGCGCACCGAGGCGGCCAGGAAGTACCTCGACCAGTTCCCGCTCGACGCCCTGCCGGAGGACGCGACCAACCTGTTGCACGTCCTCTACTCGTTGATCTCGGTGTCGTTCGCGGTGGAGTGCTGGAAGCAACCGCACGTGCCCGACTCGGGTGCCGCGTACCTCGACCTCGTCGGGGAGCCGACGCCATGACCGCCACGATGGTGGCCGGAGAGCGGCCGAAGCCGTCGGACCACCCGGTCGTGCTCAAGGCCGACCGCATGGTCGACGTCGACGAGCGCACGATCGTCGAGCCGGGTGTGGTGGTCGTGCAGGGCGAGCGCATCCGCGACGTCTCGCCCGAGCGCATCCCCGACGACGCCCAGGTCATCGAGCTCGGCGACCTCACCCTGCTGCCGGGGCTCATGGACATGGAGCTGAACTTCCTCATGGGTGGGGCGGGCAGCACCCTGATGAGCTCGGTGCAGGACGACCCGGCGATGAAGCTCATGCGGGCGATCCCGAGCGTGCGCAAGACGCTGCTCGCCGGTTTCACCACCGTGCGCAACCTCGGGCTGTTCGTGCAGACCGGCGGCCTGCTCCTCGACGTCACGCTCATGAAGGCGGTCGACGCCGGATGGATCCCCGGACCCCGGATCTTCCCCTCCGGGCACGCCATCACGCCCAGCGGTGGACACCTCGATCCGACCATGTTCCAGGGCCTCGCACCGGGAGTGCTCCCCTTGACCGTCGACGAGGGGATCGCCGACGGGGTCAGCCAGGTTCGCCGAGCGGTGCGCTACCAGATCAAGTACGGCGCCACCCAGATCAAGGTGTGCGCGTCGGGCGGCGTGATGTCGCTCACCGGCACCGCGGGTGCGCAGCACTACTCCGACGAGGAGCTGCGGGCGATCGTGGACGAAGCCCATCGGCGCGGCATGCGGGTGGCCGCGCACGCCCACGGCGACCAGGGGATCAAGGCCGCGATCGAGGCGGGCATCGACTGCATCGAGCACGCGTCGCTCATGAGCGAGGAGACGCAGGAGCTCGCACTTCAGCGCGGGACGTTCATCGTGCCGACGTCGTACCTCTCCGAGGGCATGGACGTGTCGAACGCGGCGCCCGAGCTGCAGGCGAAGGCGGCCGAGGTCTTCCCGATCGCCAAGAAGACGATCGCGCGCCTCATCGAAGCCGGAGCGAAGATCGCCACCGGGACCGATGCTCCCGCCATCCCGCACGGGCAGAACTGGAAGGAGCTGTGGGCGCTGGTGCAACGAGGCATGCGACCGGTCGACGCCATCGTGGCGTCGACGGTGACGAGCGCCGACCTCGTCCAGAGGGCGGACGATCTCGGTCGGTTGGTGCCCGGTTTCCTGGCCGACATCATCGCGGTGCCCGGCGACCCGACCGAGGACATCACCGTCACCGAGCACGTGCAGTTCGTGATGAAAGGTGGCGTGGTCTACAAGGTGCCGGTCGCCGTGCTGATGGAGATGCAGCGGAGGCGTGGCCGGACGGCCGGGACGCCGGAGCGGAATCGACCCAACTAGTGGACTTCGACCTCTCCGAGGAGCACGAAGCATTTCGCGAGGTCGTCCGCGACTTCGCGGAGCAGGAGATCGGCCCTCAGGCCGAGCGATGGGACCGGGACCACGAGTTCCCCGTGGAGACCATCCACGCGATGGGGCGGCTCGGTCTGTTCGGGCTGCCGTTCCCGGTGGAGTACGGCGGTTCGGGGGCCGACTTCACCACGCTGTGCGTCGCCATCGAGGAGGTCGCGCGCGTCGACTCGTCGATGGCGATCACCCTCGAGGCCGCGGTCGGGCTCGGCGCGGCACCGATCGCGGCGTACGGCACCGAGGAGCAACGCCAACGGTGGTTGCCGGACCTCTGCGCGGGCCGCACGCTGGCCGGGTTCGGGCTGACCGAACCCGACGCCGGGAGCGACGCCGGCGCCAGCCGGACCCGCGCCCGCCGGGACGGCGACGACTGGGTGATCGACGGCGCCAAGGCGTTCATCACGAACTCGGGGACGCCGATCACGTCGCTGGTGACGGTCACCGCGCGCACCGGCGCGCCACGTGAGATCACCGCGATCGTGGTGCCGACCGGTACACCGGGGTTCATCGTCGACCCGCCCTACCGGAAGATGGGGTGGCACGCGTCCGACACCCACCCCCTCACCTTCACCGACTGCCGGGTGCCGGTGGCGAACACGCTCGGGACCGAGGGCGACGGCTTCCGCCAGTTCCTCGCCACCCTCGACGACGGTCGCATCGCGATCGCCGCGCTCGCGGTCGGGCTCGCGCAGGCGTGCCTCGAGCAGAGCGTGCGGTACGCAGGGGAGCGCATCGCGTTCGGTGCGCCGATCGGCGCGAACCAGGGCGTCGCGTTCCGGTGTGCCGATCTCGCGGTCATGGTCGAGAACGCGCGGCTGCTCACCTACAAGGCGGCGTGGCTGAAGGACAAGGGCCGGCCGTTCAAGCAGGCGGCGGCGATGGCGAAGCTGTACGCGACCGAGGCGGCCGTCGACGCGACGCGGCACGCGACGCAGATCTTCGGCGGCGCCGGTTTCATGGACGAGACACCCGTCAGCCGCTACTACCGCGACGCCAAGGTCCTGGAGATCGGCGAGGGCACCAGTGAGATCCAACGCCTGGTCATCGGGCGCGAGCTCGGTCTGCCCGTCCGGTGAGCCCCGATCACGGGTTCCACCCGCTGGCGGTCAAGCGGATCGTGCAGGAGACGCACGACACGAAGTCGTTCGTGTTCGACGTGCCGCCCGACCTCCGCCCCGCCTTCGTGTACGAGGCGGGCCAGTTCTGCACCTTCCGCATCCCCTTCGCCGACGAGGAGCTCCTCCGCTGTTACTCGATGTCGAGCTCGCCGGCCACCGACACCGAGCTCACGCTGACGGTGAAGCGGGTGGCCGGTGGGCGCGTGTCGAACTGGATGCTCGACCGGGTCGGCGAAGGCGACGTGCTCGCCCTCACCCGGCCGGCGGGCGTCTTCACGCTGCGGCCGAGGACCACGCCGATCGTGGCCTTCGCCGGCGGCAGTGGGATCACTCCTGTGTTCTCGCTCGTCAAGAGCACGCTGGCGACGACCGACCGACGCGTCCGCCTGCTCTACGCCAACCGTGACGCGGCGTCGGTCATCTTCCGGGCCGAGCTCGACGACCTCGAGCGTGCCCACCCGGATCGGCTCCAAGTGGATCACCATCTCGACACCGAACACGGCTTCGTCCACTCGAACGGCGTGACCGACTTCGTCGGCGACGAGCTCGACGCCGACTTCTACATCTGTGGGCCGGGCCCGTTCATGGACGTCGTGGAGGACGCGCTCGCGCAGGCCGCGGTGTCGTCGGAGCAGGTGTTCATCGAGCGGTTCGCGTTCGCGTCGACCGCCCGGCTCGACGAACCACCGGCGGCACCGGCGCCGGCCGCCGACGGTGCCGGCGCGACGGAGTCGGTCGTGATCGTGCTCGACGGACGTCCGCACGAGGTGAACTACCAGGCGGGCGAGACGTTCCTCGAGACCGCGCGTCGCGCCGGGCTGCGCGCGCCGTTCTCGTGCGAGTCGGGCAGCTGCGCGACGTGCATGGCGCGTCTCGAGGTGGGCGAGGCGACGATGCGCGTCAACAACGCGCTGACGCCGGAGGAGGTCGCGGAGGGGTGGGTGCTCACGTGTCAGGGCTTCCCCGCGTCACCGTCCGTCACGGTCGTGTACGAGTCGTGAGCGTCGCACCGACGTCGCGAGCGCGTCGATATCCTGGACCACGAATGGGGAGAAGAGATGGCTGAGACCCAGGCCGAGACCCCGGTCGAGCTGCCGCCGCGCCCCGGACCGGTGAACCACCCGAGCCTGAAGGACACCGCCGCCGCCTACCTCCGGGAGCAGATCCTCACCGGTCAGCTCCCGCCCGGCACCAAGATCGATCAGGACGAGATCAGCGAGGCGCTCGGCATCAGCCGGCTGCCGGTGCGCGAGGCGCTCATCGAGCTGGCGCAGGAGAGCCTCATCGACGCGGTGCCGCGGCGCGGTGCATTCGTCGCCCGCCTCGAGCGGGCCGACGTCGTCGACCACTACCGCATCTTCGGGCTGATCGCCGGCCTCGCCGGCAGTCGCGCCGCCACCTCGCTGAGCGACGAAGAGCTCGCGCACCTGCGCCGCATCCACGAGTCGTTCGTCGCCGCCACCGACCCGGAGGACAAGGCGCGCTGGAACCACGAGTTCCACCGGATCATCAACCGCGCCGGAGGCTCCCGCCGGTTGGCGTCGGTGCTCGGCCTGCTGTCGCGCAGCCTCCCGGTGCGGTACTTCGAGTTCGCTCCCACGTGGGCCACCATCTCCGCCGGCCACCACGCACGCATCCTCACCGCGCTCGAGGCGCACGACGCGCACGAGACCCAGCGCATGATGGAGCACCACCTCGCGGAGAGCGGCGACCTCGCGGTCGAGATCCTCCAGGAGATGGGGTACTGGGAACGCGATACCGGCGACGCCGTGGAAGCGACGGAGTCTGGCGCGGCGTAGCACCGTGGCGCCGCTCGACGGCATCCGCGTGCTCGAGCTCTGCCACTTCCTGGCCGGCCCCTACGCCGGCCTGGTCCTCGCCGACCTCGGCGCCGACGTGCTCAAGGTCGAGGACCCTTCACATCCCGACGACGCGCGCTCGATGGGGCCGCACTTCCAGGGCGACCAGTCGCTCTACTTCCTCGCGTTGAACAGCGGCAAGCGCTCGATCGGGGTGCGGCTCGCCAGCGAGGAGGGACGGGTGGTCGTGGAGGATCTCGTACGCAATGCCGACGTCGTGATCGACAACTACCGCCCGGGCGTCCTCGCCAAGTTCGGGTTGGACCACGACGCGCTGCACCGCGTGAACCCGACCGTCGTCACGTGCTCGCTCACCGGCTACGGCGAGACCGGACCCGACGCGCCGCGCGCGGGATACGACTACACGATCCAGGCGTTGGCGGGCGTCATGAGCCTGGCCGGCGAGCCCGACGGGCCCCCGACGAAGGCGGGCATCTCCTACGTGGATCACAGCGGCGGGATCACCGCCGCGCTGGGTGTGTGCGCCGCGCTCGTCGAACGCGCCCGCACCGGGATCGGGACTCACGTCGATCTCGCGCTGTTCGACGTGCAGATCTCGATGTTGACCTACCTCGCGTCGTGGCAGCGCAACCGCGGCGCCACCTTCAGCCGCACCGAGAACTCCGCGCACCCGTCGCTCGTGCCCGCGCAGAACTTCCGGACCGCCGACGGTCACCTCGCGCTCTTCATCGGCAACGACGGCATGTGGCGTCGGTTCGTGCAGGCGCTCGCCGATCCGTTCCTGGCCGACGATCGGTTCACGAGCCGCGAAGGTCGTTGGGAGCACCGCGACGAGGTCCTCGGCCGTGTGCAGGAGATCCTGCTCGGTGCCACGAGCCGGGTGTGGGAGACGCGCCTGGCCGAGTGGGGCGTCGCCTGCGGCGCGGTGAACGACGTGGCCGGCGCGCTCGCCGAGCCCCAGACCCGCGCCCGCGGGCTCCTCGTGCGCGCCGAGCACCCGGCGTACGGCGCGTACGAGCACCTGCGCGGCCCGCTTCCTTCCCGCGGTCGCGACACCATGGGCCCGGCGCCTTTGCTCGGCGAGCACACCGGCGAGACCCTGGAGGGGATCGGGTACCCGGCGGCGCGGATCGCCGAGCTCCGGGCGTCGGGCGCGATCGCCTGAGGTCAGCTCCGCTCGCGCGCCGCCCGTCGGCGCTGCTCGGCTTCCTCCACCATCTTCCAGTGCGTCTCGGCGATCCAGGTCCGGGCGAACGACTCGATTGCGTCCGCGGCGAGCTCCGGTCGCGCGGTGGGGAACGCGGCGCGCTGCGCGGCCTTGATGCCCACGAGCGCGTCCCGTGGCGCGCGCGCGATCTGGGCCGCCACCTCGCGCCAGCGCTCGTCGAAGTGCTCGCGCGGCACCACCTCGTCGAAGAGGCCCTGGTCCAGTGCGGCCGCCGCGTCGAGCACTCGACCGGTCGTCATCAACGCCAGCGCCCGGCCGCGTCCCACGAGCGCGGTCAGGCGCTCGATGCCACCCCACGCCGGCATGATCCCCAGCGCCACCTGGTTGAACGCGCACCGCACGTCGTCGGCGGCGATGCGGATGTCGCACGCCACCGCCACCTCGGCGCCGCCGCCGTAGGCGTCGCCGTTGACCGCGGCCAGCACCGGCACCGGCAGCGTCGCCACGCGGTCGAGGACCGCGCGCATGGTCGCGGCCATGGCGGTGGCGTCCTCGAGGGTGCGGACGGCGGCGAGCTCCTTCAGGTCGCCGCCGGCCACGAACACGCGGTCGCCGGCGCCGGTGACCACGAGCACACGCGCCGGGGAGTCCGCCACCTCGTCGAGCGCCGCCGCCAGCTCCTGCATGGTGGCGCGGGCGATGGCGTTGCGCGCCTCGGGCCGGTCGATGGTGAGCACGGCGAGCCCGTCGTCACGGTCGAGCCGCACACCGCCCGCAGCGCCCATTGCTGGATAGAATATCAGATCGCGGAATCGCGATCCCCTTGTCCGGTCTGGCCGCGGCGGGGATGACAGCGGGCGGCACCCGAATATAAGATATCTCCGTGGCGTCCGAGGGGGAGTTGACCACCGAAGCCGGCCTCGTGGTCGAGCGGTGCTACGGCCCCGGCGACGTCGACGGCGGTGATCCCGAGCGCATCGGAGCACCCGGCGCGTTCCCGTTCACGAGGGGCAACCATCCCGGCGGCTACCGCGACAAGCTCTGGACCTTCCGGCAGTACTCCGGGTTCGGGACCCCCGAGTGGTCGAACGAGCGGTACAAGCTCCTCCTGAAGGAGGGCGGGACCGGGCTGTCGGTGGCCGCCGACCTGCCCACCCAGATCGGGTACGACTCCGACGATCCCGACGTGGAAGAGGAGGTCGGGCGGGTGGGCGTGGCCCTCGACTCGCTCGCCGACGCCGAGATCCTCTTCCGTGACATCCCGCTCGACCGGATCTCCACCTCGTGGACGGTCAACGGGACCGCGGCGATCATGCTGGCGTTCTACGTGGCCGTCGGCGGCAAGCAGGGCGTGCCGCGCTCCAAGCTGCGCGGCACCGTGCAGAACGACATCCTGAAGGAGTACGTCGCGCGCGGCACCTGGATCTGGCCGCCGGCGCCGTCGATCCGCCTCATCGCCGACTCCATCGAGTTCTGCGCGGAGGAGGTGCCGCGCTACAACGCGGTGTCGGTCGCGGGCGCGCACTTCCGCGACGCCGGCGCGAACGCGGCCCAGGAGATGGCATTCACCCTTCAGGACGCGGTCACCTACTGCGACGAGATCGTCGGGCGGGGCCGGATGACCATCGACCAGTTCGCGCCGCAGGTCTCCTTCTTCTTCTACACGCACAACGACTTCTTCGAGGAGGTCGCCAAGTACCGCGCCGGCCGCCGGCACTGGGCGCAGATCGTGCGCGACCGGTACGGCGCGCAGGAGGCCAGCTCCTCGATGTTCCGGTTCGGTGTGGTCTGCGGCGGTTGGACGCTCCAGGCCCAGCAGCCCCAGAACAACATCGTGCGGGTGGCCTACCAGGCGATGGCGGCGGTGCTCGGTGGCGTGCAGTCGATGTTCACCGCGGCGTGGGACGAGCCTTTCGCGCTACCGACCGAGGAGAGCACCACCCTCGCGCTGCGCACCCAGCAGATCCTGGCCCACGAGACCGGCGTCACCCGCACCGTCGACCCGTTGGGCGGGTCCTACTTCGTCGAAGCGCTCACCGACGCGATGGAGGAGAAGATCGGCGGGATCATGGCCGACCTCGAGGCGCGCGGCGGGATGGTCCGCTGCATCGAGGACGGGTACGTGCAGCGGCTCATCGCCGACGAGTCGGCCGCGGTCCAGCGGAAGGTCGACCGGGGCGAGCGGGTGATCGTCGGCGTGAACAAGTACGAGAGCGACCAGCCCGCGCCGACGCTGCAGCCACCCGAGATGGACGAGGTGGGCCGGAAGCTCCAGCTCGACCGCCTGGCCGAGGTGCGCCGCACCCGCAACAGTCGCGCCGCGCTGGACGCGCTCGCCCGCCTGCGCACGGCCGCGGTCGGCGACGCCAACCTGATGCCACACCTCATCGACTGCGTCGAGGAGTACTGCACGGTCGGGGAGATCACCCAGGAGCTCAAGGACGTGTGGGGCGAGTACCAGCAACCGACCGTGTTCTGATGGAGATGCAGCGGAGGCGTGGCCGGAGGCCGGGACGCCGTAGCGGAATCGACCAGTCGTGATGGAGATGCAGCGGAGGCGTGGCCGGAGGCCGGGACGCCGTAGCGGAATCGACCAGTGGTGATGCCAGCTCCGGTCAGGGCTCCGGTCCGCGTGCTGGTGGCGAAGCCGGGCCTCGACGGCCACGACCGGGGCGCGAAGCTCGTCGCCCGCGCGCTGCGCGACGCGGGGTTCGAGGTGATCTACACCGGGATCCGGCAGAAGCCGGAGGTCATCGCCGCCATCGCGCTCCAGGAGGACGTCGACCTCATCGGCCTCTCCATCCTCTCGGGCGCGCACCTCGGGCTCACCCGCAAGACCGTCGAGGCGTTGCGGGCCTCGGGCGTCGGCGACATCAAGGTGGTGGTCGGCGGGACGGTGCCGCAGGCCGACGTGCAACCGCTGCTCGACCTCGGCGCGGCGGCGGTGTTCCCGACCGGCACACCCATCGAGACATTGGTGGCGGACGTCCGTAAGCTCACCGGCACCGTCGCCTGAGCCACCGAAACCGAACTGGAGTGGAGATGCCGTTTGTGGGGTCCACCGCGATCGTGACCGGGGGTGCCTCGGGGATCGGGCTGGCGATCAGCGAACGCCTGGCCCGTGACGGGGCCAAGGTCTCGATCTTCGACGTCGACCTCGAGGCCGCCGAGTGCGCCGCGCAGGGCATCCGCGACAAGGGCGGTGAGGCGCTCGCCTGCGCGGTCGACGTCTCCGACCGCGCCCAGGTCGACGAGGCGGTGGCGACCACCCGCAACCGCCTCGGCCCGGTGCTCGTCCTGGTGAACGGGGCGGGCAAGGACGGCTTCGACCAATTCATGGACATCAGCACGGAGCAGTGGGAGCGCATCATCGCGGTGAACCTCACCGGCACCTTCCACTGCACGCAGTCGGCACTGCCCGACATGCTCGAGGCCAAGTGGGGCCGGATCGTGAACATCTCGTCGTCGAGCGCGCAGACGGGGGCGGCGTTGATGGGTCACTACTCGGCGTCGAAGGGTGGCGTGATCGCGCTGACCAAGACCCTGGCGCTCGAGCTCGGGCCGCGCGGCATCACCGTCAACACCATCCCGCCCGGCGCGATCGACACCCCGATGAGCCGGCGCGCCGCGGCGGAGGGGCGCTTCGGTGGCGGCACGCTGGACGACGTCGGTCGCCACCTTCCCGTGCGCCGCGTCGGCGTGCCCGACGACATCGCCGCCGCGTGCGCATACCTCGTGTCCGACGAAGCCGGATACGTCACCGGACAGATCATCGGCGTCAACGGCGGGCGCGTCACCTGATCGCGACAGGCGAGGAGCACGACATGGACCAAGCGGAGATGAGCGACCAGCTCGAGATCCAGCAGCTGTGCGCGCGCTACATGATGTTGTCGGCCCGCAAGGACAATGACCACTGGCTCGAGGTCTTCACGCCCGACGGCGTGTACCACGCGTTCGGCACCCCGTACGGGCTCGAGCACTTCCCGATGCTGCTGAAGAGCGCGCCGCCGGGCCAGTACATCGGCAATCCTCCGGTCGTCGAGTTCCACGGCGACACCGCCACCGGTGTCCAGCACTACGTGTTCATCGACCAGACCAGCCACGAGATGCGGCTCGCCTGGTACGAGGACGAGTACGCGCGCACCCCCGACGGTTGGCGGATCCGCTCGCGTTCGACCACCTTCATGCGCCGCAGCGGCGGGTTCGACTCCGGCAACGCGCACGACCCCGCCCGCTTCGTCGCCGGCCAAGAGATCAAGTAGGCACCGTGCGGATCGGGATCATGATCGGACCGGAGACCCGCCGGTACGCGCGGAAGGTCGACCAGATGGTGGACGACGCGCGGGCGGCCGACGAGGCCGGGTTCGCCACCGCGTGGATCCCGCAGCTCCCGCAGGACTTCGACGCCATGACCGCGGTCGCGCTGATCGGGCGCGAGACGACCCGCATCGAGCTCGGCACCGCGGTCGTGCCGCTCCAGTCCCGCCACCCGATCGCGCTCGGCCAGCAGGCGCTCTCGGTGCAGGCGGCGTGCGACGGGCGCTTCCGCCTCGGGGTCGGACCGTCGCACCACTGGATCGTCGACGACATGCTCGGGTTGCCCTACGAGCAGCCGGCGCAGCTGGTCGAGGACTACCTCGACGTGTTCGACGCCATGTTCTCGGGCCCCGACCCGGTCGACGTCGTGAACGACCGGTTCCGCATCCACAACCCGCTCGACGTGACCGACCTGCCGGTACCGGTGCTGCTGGCCGCGCTCGGTCCGGTGATGCTCCGGATCGCGGGCGAGCGCGCCGACGGCACGGTGCTCTGGATGGCCGACGAGCGCGCCATCGCCGAGCACGTGGTGCCGCGGATCACGAAGGCGGCCGAGGGTGCGGGCCGGCCCGCGCCCCGCGTGGTCGCGGGCGTGGCGGTGTGCCTGTGCGCGTCCGACGAGGTGGACGCGGCGCGCGAGCGGGCCAACCTGATGCTCGGGCACGCGGAGTACTCCCCGAACTATCAGCGCCTGCTCGAGCGGGGTGACGCCGGCGACGTCGGTGACATGGCCGCGCTGGGGACCGAGGCCGACGTCGAGCGCCGGCTCCGGTCGTACGCCGACGCCGGCACGACCGACTTCTCGGCCCGTGTCCTGCCGCTGGGCCGCGGGCGGGACGAGATCCTGGCCTCGGCCGGCCGGACGCGCGAGTTCCTGGCGTCGCTCGCGCCCGACCTCACGTGAGCGCCGAGCACCCCGCCACGCGGGGCGACCTGCTCTGGGGATCGATCCCGGCGATGGCGGCCGACGCCGCGGCGCGCTTCGGTGACGCCCACGCGGTCGTGGACGGCGACCGTCGGGTGACCTTCACCGAGCTCATCGGCGAGGCCCGGCGCGTGACGGGAGCGCTGATGGCGTCCGGCGTCGAGCCCGGCGACCGGGTCGCGATCTGGTCCCCGAACCGGTACGAGTGGCTGGTGGCCGCACTCGGCACCCTCGGCGCGGGCGCCGCGGTGGTGCCGGTGAACACCCGGTTCAAGGGGGAGGAGGTGCGCTACATCCTGGCGCGCAGCGGCGCGCGGGCCGTCTTCACCGTCGGCGAGTTCCTCGGGACGGACTACGCCGCCACCATCGCCGACCTCCGCGGCGACCTGCCCGCGCTCGACGTGGTCGTCGGCTTCGACGAGCCCTCGAAGGCGGATCACTCACTCGACGCGTTCGTGCGCTCGGGCGACCGCGTCGACAGCAAGGCGGTCGACGCGCGTTGGCAGGCGGTGCGCGGTGACGACGTCAGCGACGTGCTGTTCACGTCGGGGACCACCGGTGCGCCGAAGGGCGTGCTGATGACCCACGCCCAGACGCTGCGCCAGTTCTCCGACTGGTGCGACATGGCCGGCCTCGTCGAGGGCGACCGGTACCTGATCGTGAACCCGTTCTTCCACATGTTCGGCTACAAGGCCGGCTGCCTCGCCGCGCTGATGCGCGGCGCGACCATCATCCCGAAGCCCGTCTTCGAGGTCGACGACCTGCTGCGGACCGTGGCCGCAGAGTCGGTGACCGTCTTCCCCGGACCGCCCACCGTGTACCAGTCGATCCTCGACCATCCGGATCGCGATCGCTACGACCTCTCGACGTTGCGGTTGGCCGTCACCGGCGCCGCCGACATCCCCGTCGAGCTGATCCGGCGCATGCACGAGGAGCTGCCGTTCCAGCTGATCGTCACGGGCTACGGCTTGACCGAGGCCGGGACGCTCACGGCCACCGCCCCCGACGACGACTTCGAGACGATCGCCACCACGGTGGGGCGGGCCCGTCCCGGCCTCGAGGTCCGCATCGCCGACGACGACGGCGCCACCGTGGGGGTGGGCGCGCCGGGCGAGGTGCTCGTGCGCGGGTACAGCGTGATGCGCGGCTACCTCGACGACCCGACGGAGACCGCGCGCACGATCGACGCCGACGGCTGGCTGCACACCGGCGACCTCGGCACGCTGGACGAGCGCGGCTGCCTGCGCATCGTCGGACGCAAGAAGGACATGTTCATCGTCGGCGGCTTCAACGCGTACCCGGCCGAGATCGAGAACCTCCTGCTGGCGCATCCGGCTGTGGGTCAGGTGGCGGTGGTCGGCATGCCCGACGCACGACTGGGCGAGGTCGGCATGGCCTTCGTCGTGGTCGCGCCCGCGGCCGCGCTCGCCCCGGACGAGCTGATCGAGTGGGCGCGGACCGCGATGGCCAACTACAAGGTGCCGCGGGCCGTCGAGATCGTCACCGAGCTGCCGGTGAACGCAGCCGGGAAGGTCGAGAAGGACGTGCTCCGCAGCCGGGCTGTGGGCGGGAGGGCGTAGGGGTGGACACCCGGTACTCGGACGAGCAGCTCGCGTTGCGGTCGGCGACCGCCGCCCTGCTCGCCGATCTCGGCCCCCGCACCGTGGCCGATCTCGACGACACCGCCCGGCGGGCACGGCTGGCCAAGGCGGCCGACTCGGCCGGCTGGTTCGACCTGCGGGGGCCGGGCGAGGACGACGGCCCGCTCGCCACCGGGGTGGAGGTGGCGATCGTGGCGCGGGAGCTGGGCGCGCGCCGCGGCCGATGTTCCGTTCCTCGGTCCGGTCGTCGCCGCCGATCTCGCCCGCCAGGCGGGCCTCGACCTGGACGCCCGGGCGGTGAGCATCGTGCTCGACGGCGCGTTGCTCGACGTCGCGGTCCGGGCACCGTCGGGCGAAGCGGAAGGCGTCGCGGTCGACTGCGCGGGCTCGGAGCGCGGGCTCCTCGTAGGCGCGGCCGAACCCGGCGGCACGGCGTCGGTGGTCGACGTCCCGCTCCCACCGCCCGCGCCCGCCACCGACCTGACCCGCGCCGTCGCCCCGTTGCGCCTCGACGCCGGCGCGCCCGACGTGCTCGTGGGACCGGCCGTCGCCGACGACATGCGGACGCGGACGCGGGCGCTGGCGTTGGCGATCACGGTGGCCGACCTGGTCGGCATCATGGAGGGCACGTTGGAGACGACGCGCACCTATGCGCAGGAGCGCGAGCAGTACGGCGTCGCCATCGGTTCATTCCAGGCGGTGCAGCACCTCCTGGCGGAGTCGCGGGTGCTGGTCGAGGGCGCGGTGAGCGTGGCGCAGTACGCGGCGTGGGCGGTCGACGCGTTGGCGCCCGAGGACGCGTGGGACGCGGGCGCGACGGCAAAGGCGTACTGCGCGCGGGCGGCGCGCGCGGTGTGCGAGACCGCGATCCAGGTCCACGGTGGGATCGGCAACACCTGGGAGTGCTTCGTGCACGTGCACCTGCGCCGAGCGTTGCTGTCGAGCGCGCTGTTGGGGGACGAGGGCTATCACCTCCGGGGGCTGGCCCGCCGTCGATTGGGGTACGACCGTGGACTTTGACGACTCGCCCGAGGAAGCCGCGTTCCGCGCGCGGATCCGCGCGTGGTTGGCGGAGCACAACCCGGGGTTGCCCGCGTCGTCGACCGATGACGAGTACTGGGCGCGACAGGCGGAGTGGCACTGCGCGCTGTTCGACGCGGGGTTCTTCGCGCTGACCTGGCCGGCGGAGTACGGCGGGCAGGGGCTGTCGCCGGTGTACGAGGTGATCGTCGACGAGGAGCTCGCGGCCGCGGGTGCGCCGCCGAAGCCGAGCCTCGGGTATCTCATCCAGGGGATCAGCCGGCACGGCAGCGACGAGATCTGCGACCGGTTCCTGCCCGCGTTGATCAGCGGTCGGGACCGTTGGTGCCAGGGGTTCAGCGAACCCGACGCCGGTTCGGACCTCGCGTCGTTGCGGACCCGGGCGGTGCTCGACGGTGACGAGTACGTCATCGACGGGCACAAGATCTGGACCAGCTACTCCGACGTCGCCGACTGGTGCCTGCTGCTGGCCCGGACCGACCCGGAGGCCCCGAAGCACAAGGGGATCTCGGCGTTCGCGGTGCCGATGCACCAACCGGGGATCGAGCAACGACCGCTCAAGATGATCAACGGGATCACCAGCGAGTTCGGCCAGGTGCTCTTCGACGGTGCGCGCGTCCCGGCCGCCAACATGATCGGCCGGCCGGGTGAGGGGTGGGCGCTGGCGATGACGGTGGTGAGCCACGAACGCGAACCAAGCGAGCTGGGGTACGTGGCCCGCTACACCAAGTTGGTGAAGGAGCTCGAGCACACGGTCCGCGCGCATCCCGACCGGTACCGGCCGGATCAGGTCGAGACCCTCGGGCGCGCGTACGTCGAGTCGGAGATGTTGCGCCTGCACGTGCGGCGTCGGCTCTCCGAACGGCTCGACGGTGTCACCCACGGCCCCGACGGCTCGATCGACAAGCTGCTCATGACCACCGTCGAGCAGGCCGTCGGGCACGCCGCGCTCGCGATCGGCGAGCCCTCACCCGTGCTCGACGCCGACGACACCTGGCTGAAGGTGTACCTCTACAGCCGGGCCCAGAGCGTCATGGGCGGCACCTCACAGATCCAGAAGAACATCATCGCGACGCGGATCCTGGGTCTGCCCACTGCTTGAGCGAGCAGGCGCCGACCACCACAGGAGCCGACCACCGAGCGGAGCAGACAATGGACTTCAATCCCTTCGACCACCAGTTCCAGCGCGATCCGTACCCCACCTACGAATGGCTGCGGGACGAGGCGCCGGTCTACTACAACGAGCGCCTCGACTTCTGGGCGCTGTCGCGCTTCGACGACGTGCTCGCCGCGCTGCACGACACGGCGACCTACACCTCGAGCAAAGGGGTCGCGCTCGAAGACGACGGCCAGGGCGCGTCCAAGTCCATGATCCACATGGACCCGCCCGACCACACCCACATGCGCAAGGTGATCGCGCGGCGCTTCACCCCGCGGCGAATCGCCGAGCTCGAACCGACGGTGCGCGCGTGGGCCACGGCACTCGTCGGGCGGCTCGGCGGCCGCCCGCAATTCGACGTGGTCACCGACTTCTCCGCGCTGCTCCCGGCCACCGTGATCTCGGTGATGCTCGGCATCCCCGAGGACGAGCACGACCACGTGCGCCTGTGGACCGACGACTACCTCACGCGGCCCGAGGACCGCATCGACCAGACCGTCGACAGCAGGGAGGCCGAGGGCAAGCTCGTGCAGCTGGCGGCGGCCTACGCCGCCGCCCGTCGTGCCGCACCCACCGACGACATCCTGAGTCTGCTGGTGACCATGGAGGTCATGGGGGAGCCCCTCACCGACGCCGAGGTCATCGGGATGTGCATGCTCCTCATCGCGGGCGGTCACGAGACGACGTCGAAGCTCATCGCCAACGGCGTCCGGCTCCTCGGTCGTCATCCCGACCAGCGGCGCGCCGTCATCGGTGACCCGGAGCTCATGGCGCAGGCCGTCGAGGAGCTGCTGCGCTTCACCAGCCCCACGCAGTACATGACGCGTACCACCACGTGTGACGTCGAGGTGCGCGGCACGGTGATCCCGGCGAACGCCAAGGTGGCGCTGCTGCTCGGCTCCGGAAACCGGGATCCTCGCGAGTTCGAACGTCCCGACGACTTCGACATCTTCCGCCCGAATCCGCGCATCCTCGCCTTCGGCCACGGTGCGCACGTGTGCCTCGGTGCCGCGGTCGCGCGGCTGGAGAGCCGCATTGCGTTGGAGGAGTTCCTGGCGCGCTTCCCCGAGTACGAGGTCGACGAGTCCGGCGTCACCTACATGCATTCGGGCAACGTGCAGGGCCCGACGCGCATGCCGCTCGCCGTCCCCGCCTGACGCGTCGCCGGGGGACCGATGGTGGATCTCCGTTGACGTGGTCGACGGTTCTTGGGAGAGTGCCGGGGTGGGGATGATCGCAGCACCCATCGTGGTCTCGCCGGCCTTCGAGGATCGTGACGCGATCGGGCGGATGATCCAGACGCACTCGCCGTATCCGTTGATGGCGGCATTGGCCGGTTACGGCGAGATGATGGGCGAGGACGTGTCGCCCTGGTTCCGGTCGAACTGGGCGCTCGATGGGCAGGCGGTCGACGACGACACGATGTCGTTGCTCCACCACGAGCCGTTCATCGAGGCGGCGCAACGGCTGTTCGGCGCGGCAGTCGTGCGACCGGTGACGATCATCACGAACATCAACGGACCGATGGCTGCCGGAGCGCCCCACGTCGACACGCCGACGTTTCGGGGGCTCAAGCGGAGCGAGGTCCCGGTGTGGCTGCTGGTGGCCATGGGTGCGTCGGGCCTGTTCCAACGATGGTCGGTGCGTGTCGCCGGAGCGATCACGTGGTTCTACGACGGCGACGACGGCGAATACGAGTACTGGCCTCGCGGGCCGGAGCACGACTCGGAGAGTGTCCGAGGCCCGTTCGGCAACCTCGCGCTGATCGGTGACAACGATCTGATGCCGCACCGGGTCGGGAGGATCGGCGACCACCAGTCGTTCGCGACGCGCGTGCGGGTGACGCAGCACTCGACCATCAGGTGGACCGATCGAGGTGACTGGGAGATCACGAACCCCGACGGGCCACCGGAAGCGGTGCCCGCGGGCGACGTGCGGGTATCGATCCTCTGGAAGGCGTTGACGTTCCGCGACGGGCGTGAAGCTCGGGTCTACGACGATCACGAGGACGATCTCGACCTGGCGACCATCGTGAACACGCTGCGCGCCGACCTGGCCGGTCGAGGGCATCTCATCGAAGAGCCATCGGACCCGTACCGCGATCGCGAGTGGAGCCAACTGCTCACGAGCGTCTACCTGCTCGGTCGCTGACCGCCGTTCGTTCCCGCGCCGAGCACCCGAACGTGTCGTCAGGCGGGGGTGAGGCCGTGGCGGCGCATCACGTCGAGGAGCGCGGCGACGTCGGGCGGGCCACCGGCGGCGGCGGTCAGCACGTCGCGTACCTGCGTGAAGTAGTCGGGCCCGAAGACGCCCGGGGTGGCCACCGAGAGGAACTTCGCGTCGACCGTTCCCGGGTTGGCGAACTGGTGGACCTGGCCGCGTCGGATGCAGACCGAGTCGCCGGGACCGATCTCGCGGGTGCGGCCGTCGATCGTGAACGTGAGCGAGCCGTCGAGCCCGTAGACGGTCTCGTCGAACCCGTCGTGGCTGTGGGCCGGGGGCACCATCGCCCCGCCCGCGACCGAGCACTCGAACACGGTCGCCGCCCCGTCGGAGTCCTGGGCCTCGACGAGGAACTGGATCTCGATGGCGCCGAGGTTGATGGTGCTTCCGCCCGCAGTGAGCATCAGATGACCTCCCGGGTCCGCGATTTAGTCTAGAGTTATATTCTGCGCAGATGGATGCTCTAATGTCAAGGGACATGGTGAGCGCAAAGCGCCCGTACGACGCCCGTCGGCGACGCGAACGGGCCGCCGAGGAACGCTCGGCGACCCGCCGGCGCGTCGTCGAAGCGGCACGCGAGCTCTTCTTGTCCCGCGGCTACGTCGCCACCACGATGGCCGACATCGCCCGCGAGGCGGGCGTCGCCTTGCAATCGGTGTACACGGCGGGGCGGAGCAAGGCCGACCTGTTGCACCTGGTCACGGATCTGGCGGTCGCGGGCGACGACCGAGAGGTGATGCTGGTCGACCGGCCCGAGTTCCTGGCCGTCGCCGCGGAATCAGACCCCGAACGACAAGTGCAGATGCTCGCGAGCCTGATCGCGGCCACGATGGAACGGCTGGCCGCGGTGTGGATCGCCTACCGCGAGGCGGCCGCCGTCGACCCGAAGGCCGCGGCCAATCTGGTTGCGGCCCATCGCCGGCGCCGCGAGACCTTCGGGACCATGATCCGCATGGTTCCCGAGCCGCAGCTCCGTCAGCCCTACGAGCGGAGCGCAGACACCATGTGGGCCATCGGCAGCATCGACGTCTTCCTGCTCCAACGCACCGCACTCCAGTGGGACGCCACCCAATACGCCCAATGGCTCAGTGAGACCCTCGTCGACCAACTCGTGATCAGTCCGAACTGACAGTTCGACGTGAGGGGGTGACCACCACTTCCGGCGTTCGGGTAGCACCATTGTCGCCCGCTCGGTTCGCGAGGTGAATTGTCACGTCGGGTGGAGCGGCAGGTCCGAGGGCGGGGAGTGACAGGGTCGGTGGTTGGGCAGGTGGTCGACGAGCAGGTTCGGGCCCGCGGCGCCCGTGGCTCGTGAGCGCGGTCGGCTTCCGTCTGCGGGCCGAGCTGCGCCGGGACTGGCGCTCGCTCCTCGTCGTCTCGCTGCTCGTCGCCCTGGCCGGAGGCGCGTGCCTCGCGAGCCTGGCCGCGGCCCGGCGGACGTCGACGGCGTTCTCGCGGATGCGCAGTGCGACCGACGCGTGGGACGTGATGGTCAACCCGAACAACGGCAGCGAGAGCGCGCTCACGATGGCCGAGTTGCGTCGCGTGCCCGGCATCGAGCGCATCGCCCGCATCGACGGGATGATCCTCTACCCGTCGATCGTGCGCTCGGTCCCCGACGCCTTCAACCTCCCGCCGATCCTCGTCGACGACGCGGGCGCGACCTACCGCATCGGTCGTCCGATCGTCACCGCCGGCCGTCAGCCTGCCGCCGACGACCCCAACGGCGTCTTCGTGGAGCAGAGCTTCGCCCGGAGCATGCACCTCCACGTCGGGCAGACGTTCCACTACGTCGTCCTCGCGCCGGCACTCCTGCAGCAGCTGCAATCCGCCACATCGGAGGCAGCCGCGGCGGCAACGCTGCGCGCCGCACCGGCGTCACAGCAGGGGACCGCGCGCATCGACGGCATCGGTGTCACCCAGGACGGCGTCGTGGTGAACCCGGGTTACGTGCCCGCCGCCTTCATCTTCACGCCGGCATTTCGGGCCGCGCATCCCGACCTCGTGAGCCCCTACTGGGGCGCCATGGTCAAGCTGAAGCCGGGCGTCGACGTGGACACCTTCACCGCCAGAGTCGCGGCGCTGGCACCGAACGAGTCCATCGCCTTCCAGCGCGCGTCGGCAGTCGGCGCCGAAGTCGAGAACGCGACCGACCCCGAGGTGCTGGCGCTCGAGGCGTTCGCCGCGTTGGCGGCGCTCTTCGGGTTGGTGGTCGTCGCGCAGTCGCTGTCCCGGCGGATGCAGGTCGACGCCGCATACAACGCCACCCTCGCCGCGATCGGCAGCACCCGACGCGACCGGATGACCGTCTCGATGGCGAAGGCGCTGGTGGCGATCGCGGTGGGTGCGCTGATCGCCATCGCGATCGCAGTGGCGGCTTCCCCGTTGGGGCCGGTCGGCGCGGTGCGCGTCGCCGAGGTGCACCCGGGCATCGCCGTCGACTGGGCCGTGCTCGGCCTCGGGGCGCTGGCGGTGGTCGTGGTCGGCGCCGCCCTGGCCGTCGTACCGGCGTGGCGGTCGTCGCACGTGGCCGGCACCGAGACGGCGAACGTCCGCTCGCGGCTCGCCGATTCGGTCGCCGCCGCCGGTGGATCGCTCACCTCGGTGCTCGGCGTGCGCTTCGCGCTGGAACGCGGTGGCGGGCGTAGCAGCTTCCCGGTGCGCACGACGCTCGTCGCCGCCGCTACCGCGGTCGCGCTCGTCACGTCGGTCGTCGTGTTCTCCGGCAGCCTCGATCACCTGCTCGCCACCCCGCGCCTGTACGGGACGGGTTGGGACGCGCAGATCGAGCTCGACAACCTGAACACTCCCGCGGGGTTCAACGACCTCGACTCGAGCGCGCTGGCGAACATCGAGAAGACGTTCGTGCACGTGGCCGATCACTCGGGATCGGTCGCCGATTCCGCCCTCCTCGAGGTCGGCGAGGTGCGATCGGGCGCGGTGTCCATCCCCGCGATCGGCTACGCGCGCAGCCTGCGCGGCGTGGCGCCGACGATCTCCGCCGGTCGCCCACCCCGCGCCCGCAACGAGGTGGCGCTGGGCGCCACCACGATGGCCCGGCTCCACACCCACGTCGGCGCGACGGTCGAGCTCGCCGAACAGGAGCGCGGGCGAGACCGCCCCGTGCGGGTGGTCGGTGAAGCGGTGTTGCCGGGCCTGGGGCCGTACCCCGGATCCGACAAGGCCGGACTCGGTGTCGGCGCGCTGTTCGACCGAGCCGGCTGGCAACGCTTCAGCCCCGACTTCCAGAAGATCGACTACGTCTTCCGGTGGGCGCCGGGAGCTTCGACCGCGACCCTCACCCGCGCCTTCGCCCGGCAGATGCCTTCGCAGCTCCCGCTCACCGTGAGCGCGGTCAACCGCCCGGCCGGTGTCGTGAGCGCTCAGCGCCTGCGCTCGACCCCGACGCTGCTCGCCTCGCTCCTCGCCGTGCTCCTCGCCGCCGCGGTGGCCAACACGCTCGTGGTCACGATCCGGCGCCGCCGCCGCGAGCTCGCGATCCTGCGCTCGCTCGGCTGCACCACCAGCCAGCTCACGAGGACCGTGCTCTGGCAGAGCACCACCATTGCCGCCTTCGCGGTGCTGCTGGGCATCCCCGCGGGAGTCATCATCGGGCGCTGGACCTGGCGCGTGCTCGCCGATCGCCTGGGCGCGATCTCGGTGCCGGAGGTGTCGACGCTCGCGCTGGTCGCGGTCGCGGTCGCGGTGATCGTGCTCGCCAACGTCGTCGGCGTCATCCCCGGCCTGCGGGCTGCGCGCGCCCCGGGCGCGCGCTGCGAACGGAGTGAGCGAACAGCCATGTCTCGCGTCGGGATCGGCGGACGAAACATCACGGCTTGGGGAGCGACAGAGACGGCCCGGTGCTTCTTCACAAATATGACTTGACAGGTCAGCTTTTGGCGGTACCCTGGGCGACATGACTTCGCCGGGCGTCGGTGCCCTGCCGTCGATGAACGATCCCTGGGGCGAGCTCTCGCGCCTGTCGTTCGACGAGCTCTGTTCGCGCTCCTGAGCGGCCTCGTCTTCTCCACCTTCACCGCCGCGCCCGTCGTCGCGTTCTGAGCGCGACGCGCGGCGCGTCTTCCCTGCTTCCACCTTGGACGGCGCGCGTGTTCGTCGCGTCGCGAGAAAGGATCGTCATGAGCAACCTCGATGTCGACGTGCGTCCTGTCGCCGGTCGGATCGGTGCGGAGATCACCGGTGTCGACCTCTCCTCCGACCTCGACGACGGCTCGGTCGAGCAGATCCGTACCGCGCTGCTCGAGCACCGGGTCGTGTTCTTCCGCGGTCAGGACCTCGACTCCGAGCGCCTGATCGCGTTCGGCGAGCGGTTCGGACCGGTCACGAACGGCCACCCCACGATCCCGGGGCCCGAGCACAACCCACAGGTGCAGGACATCCAGTACCCGCCGGGTGGCGCGCGGGCCAACAGCTGGCACAGCGACGTGAGCTTCGTCGAGCACCCGCCTCTCGGTTCGGTGCTGCGCGCGATCGTGGTCCCGCCCTACGGCGGCGACACGTTGTGGGCCAACACCGTCGCCGGGTACGAGGACCTGCCCGCCGAGCTACGGGCGCTGGCCGACTCACTGTGGGCCGTGCACACGAACGACTACGACTACGTCGTCGCGGCCGCCGCCGGCAACGATCCCGACGCGGCGCAGGAGTTCCGGGAGCGGTTCGCGTCGACGGTGTTCCGAACCCGTCACCCGGTGGTGCAGATCCACCCGGAGACGGGCGAGCGTGCCCTCCTGCTCGGCGCGTTCGCGCGGGCGATCGAGGGGATCTCGTCGGCCGACGCGCAGCGCCTGCTCGCGATCTTCCAGGAGTCGATCACGTCGCCCGAGAACACCGTCCGGTGGCGGTGGTCGCCCGGTGACGTGGCGTTCTGGGACAACCGGACCACGCAGCACTACGGCGTGGCCGACTTCGGTGACCTCCCGCGGCAGCACGAGCGGATCACGATCTCCGGGAGTGTGCCGGTCTCGATCGACGGCCGTTCGAGTGAGTCGCTCACCGGTAGCGACGCCGACTTCACCCGGGTCGCCTGAGCGCCGGCACTCGATCTCATTGGAACGGAGCACGATGCGCACGCCATTCCGTCGCGGGACGGTCGTCGTCGTCTTCGCCGTCGTCGCGGTCCTCGTGGCCGCGTCGACGGCGCTGGCCGCGGCCCCGACCCACAACCACGTCTCGAACGCCAAGCAGGACGTCGACCTCTCCGGGGTCACGCTCCACGCCGGCGACCAGCTCAACTCGTTGCGGACGATCCTGCACGCCGCAGGCGAGGACAAGAACGTCCCGTACACCATCGACTGGAGCACGTTCATCGGCGGCCCCGCGGTGCTCGCGGCGCAGACGGGCGGATCGGTCGACGTCGGTTTCATGGCCGAGACGCCGCTCGTCTTCGCCCAGGCGGCCGGCAACCCCGTGAAGGTGGTCGCGGTGAGCCGCGGGCAGAACCCGAAGGCGTCGAACTATGCCGTCGTGGTGAAGCCCGACTCCGACATCAAGAAGCTGTCGCAGCTCAAGGGCAAGAAGATCGCGTACTCGACCGGCACGATCACGCAGTACCTGCTGCTCAACACGTTGAAGAAGGCGGGGCTCTCGTTCGACGACGTGCAAGCGGTGAACTTCACCGGCCTCAACGGGCAGACCGCCTTCGAGAACGGCGACGTCGACGCGGCCGTGATCTCCGACCCGTTCCTCTCCGGCTACCTGCTCGACGGCACGGCGAGGATCCTCACCACTGGTGCCGGACTCACGCCGGGTTTCACGTACCTGGTGGCGAGAGATGACGCGCTCGAGGACAAGCAGCTCAACGCCGCGCTCTCGGACTTCGTGGGGCGCGTCACACGGGCGCAGCAGTACTGGACCGCGCACCCCGACCAGGTGGCGGCGAGCAACGCCGCCAACTTCAAGCTCCCACCCGCGGCCGCGCTGGCGGCGGCCAAGCGTTCCCCGAGCGCCTATGAGCCGATCGACGACTCCGTCATCAAGGCGCAACAGGACGAGTCCGACGCCTTCCTGAAGCTGGGGGCGATCTCGACCAAGCTCGACGCCAAGAAGCTGTTCGACACCCGTTACAACAAGGTGGTCGCGGCGGCGACGGCCGCCGCCGGGGCCGACCAGGCCCAGGGCGGCGGCTGACGTGGTCGCCGTCCAAGAGCGCAGCCGGACGACGGCCTCCGCTCCCGCGGGCCTCGTCCGGCTGGAACCGACGCCGTCGCGCGAGCGCAACCGTGCTGTCTCGATCATGCTGCGTGCCCTCGGCCCGCTGGTGCTGCTCGCGTTCTGGTGGATCGGTGCCAGCACCGGATTCCTCGCCGGTCAGCTGTCGTCGCCGAGCCGGGTGCTCGACACGTTCGCCGACCTCTGGCAGCACCAGCAGCTCCTCCACCAGGTGACGACGTCGTTGCGGCGCGCGCTGACCGGCGCCGCGATCGGCGTCAGCATCGGGCTGGTCCTCGGCGCGATCGCCGGTCTGTGGCGCATCGGCGAGGAGCTCCTCGACTCGTCGTTGCAGATGCTGCGGACCATCCCGTTCCTCGCACTGGTGCCGCTCTTCATCGTCTGGCTGGGCATCGGCGAGACACCGAAGATCGTGCTCATCGCCATGGCGACGGTCTTTCCGATGTACCTCAACACCTACAACGGCGTGCGCAGCGTGGACCGCAAGGTGCTCGAGGGCATGCGGTCCTTCGGTGTCACCGGTTGGCGCCTCGTGCGCGACGTGGTCTTCCCGCTCGCGTTGCCGTCGATCCTCACCGGGCTCCGCTTCGCGCTCGGAGTCTCCGTGCTCGCGCTCATCGCCGCCGAGCAGATCAACTCGAGCGCCGGCCTCGGGTACCTCATGCTGCAGGCGCAGAACTACCAGCAGGGCGACGTGCTGGTGGTCTGCATCATCATCTACGCCGCGCTCGGTCTCCTCGCCGACATCCTGGTGCGCGTGCTCGAGCGGTTCACCATGCCATGGCGATCCAGCGTGAGCACCCGATGAGCACGGTCGACATCGACCTCGGCCTGGCGGTCCACGTCCGCGAGCTGCGCCGTTCGTTCCAAGGCCGGCCCGTGCTCGACCGCATCGAGCTCGACATCACGCCCGGTGAGTTCGTCGCGCTGCTCGGGGCGAGCGGCAGCGGCAAGACCACCCTGCTGAAGATCCTCGCCGGCATCGACACGCCCGACGCCGGCGACGTCTGGGTCCCCGAACGCCGCACCGTCGTCTTCCAGGAGCCACGGCTGGTCAACGCCAAGCGCGTCGCCTGGAACGTGCGCGCCGGACTCCGGTCCCGCGCCGACAGCCGCACCCGGGCCGTCGCCGCGCTCAGTGAGGTCGGCCTCGCCGAGCGCGCCGACGCGTGGCCCGCGACTCTCTCGGGTGGTGAGGCCCAACGGGTGGCACTCGCCCGGGCCTTGGTGCGCGACCCACAGCTCCTGCTCCTCGACGAGCCGTTCGCAGCACTCGACGCCCTGACCCGACTCCGCATGCAACAACTCATCGGCGACCTCTGCGCACGCCACCGACCCGCGACCCTGCTCGTGACCCACGACGTCGAAGAGGCGATCCTCCTCGCTGACCGCGCACTCGTCCTCCGCGACGGGCACATCGCGGTCGACCTCCCCGTCGACCTCCCGCGGCCACGCGTCCTCGGGGGTGCCGCCTTCGACCGGTTCCGCAGTCGCCTCCTCCGGGAGCTCGGCGTCGAGGTGGCTCCGTAGGGGAGAGCGCGCGTTCGGGCGACGTTCGTGTTCAGTTGGCGCACGCGGGAAACGCGAGCAGATCAGTACGCCATGAAGAGGATGTGCTCGCGCTCGTACTCGTCCGCCATGTCGGGGTGCTTCTCACGCAGGTGCGCGAACGCCTTCTCCACGAGGTCATCCTCGTCTTCGCCCCGGATGAGCTCGCCACAGGGACAGCTGAGTCTCGTCTTCATCTCGGTTCTCCGATGTCGCCGACCGGTCTGCTCCGACGCTACCGACAACTGCCGGGTCGTGCTCGAAGCCAGTTCGATGCGGGCGGTCATGCGAGCTTGAGGCCGGTTTCCGCGAGGTCCCGGGTGCATGCTCGAGCGGCCGCCAGGTAGACGGGCTTGGGATTGATGCGGTACTCGCGGAGGCAGGCTTCGGTGATCTTGATGCCGTGCTCGTCGGGGCAGGCGATGGCCTCGTCGATGAGCTCGTCGATGCCCTCGACGGGCGGTTCGACATCGACTGCCGCCGGGGCCACCATCAGTCCGGAGTAGAACGCGGCGGCCACCTGCCAGCCGTAACGCAGCGATTGGGTCGTCGACTCCGGTGTGAGGTACGGCAGCATCATGCGAGTTGCCGATCCCGCGGTGAACGCGTGAACAACGCCACGCGAGAACCTGACTTCGGCCGCGTTGGTCACGAGCAGCGCGGCGAGCGCTTCGGTCAGATCCGCGAGGAACGCCGACGGATCGAGGTGCACGTCGACGAGGTCGGCCACGCCGACGAAGGATGGCATCGACGTCGCTTTGGCGATCGGCTCGGTGAACAGCATCCAGTCCAGACGATCCCGGAGCTCGAGCTGCTCGACGAGGGGCAACGCATCGGAGGCGAAGAGCCCGGCCGAGGCTCCTTGCTGGTCAGGGAGAGTCTCGTACGCGGCCGCCCAGTACCCGAGTGCCTCGGCGAGCTCGCGGCGACGCCGCGGCGTCTCCTGCTGGCCGATCCCGCGTACCGCATGCGCGACGCGCAGCACACCGTGGGTGCCGGCCGCGTAGCTCGCCGGCGCGAGACGTGGGACCCACCGGTTGATCACCTCGCCCCAGGGCGCGTCGTCGAGCTGGGTCTCGAAGAAGACGACCCAGTCGGCCACCCGGTCGAGATGGCCGAGTGCTTCACGCCACTGCGATTCGACGATCTCACCGCGCGGAGCGGGCGCGTCGCTCAGGTACTTGCGGTACCGGTTGACCCACGGGCGCACCGCGTCGGGTCGGCCGAGCGCACACAACGCCTCGGCGACCATCGGCGCGTGGTTCGTGAGACAGAACCCCGTCCCGAACGGGTCGTACTCGGGACCGGTACCGGCCACGACCTCGAGCGCCTCGTCGAGGGCGTCGTAGGCCGTCGCGTTCGCCGATGACCCCTCCGCGGCGAACGCGTAGGAAACCGAGGAGTCGATGGTGAGCTCGTCGTGGATCTTGGTCACGAGCCCGGCGGTGAATGCGGGGCGCGGTGCCACGGGCTCATCGGCGAGTCGGAGGGCGTCCAGGGGATCAGGCATGAGTCGGTGCTTCCTGGTAGGCGCGGCGGAGCGCGCGGCGTGCTCGCTGGAGGAGGGCTTCGGTGGCGTGCAGACCACGATCCAATTCGCAGGCGACCTGCGCGACGGGGAATCCGTCGAGATACCGCAACGTCAATGCGGCCCGATGATGCGGGCCGAGTTGCGCGAGCGCGGCCAGCGCTCGGTCCACGTCGACCGGTCGGTCCCAGACGTCGACTTCGTCGGCGACATCGTCGACTTCGAACGATCGTTCTCGCTGGTCGCGCGCTTGTCGGCGCCAATGGTCGACGAGGCGGCGACGGGCCACGACGATCAGCCATCCGACCGCCCACTCGCTGACCATTGCCCGCCGATACGCCGACACCGCCGCCATGAACGTCTCCGACGTCAGGTCCTCGGCGATCGTGCGATCCCCGCAGCGGGCGAGTAGGTACCCGTAGACATCGGGCAACGCCGCGGTGCAGAACCGCTCGAAGTCGCCCGCATCGCCGTCGCGCCGCGCCAGTTCGTCAGCCATACACCCCCATCATCGACGCGAAGCCGCGAATCCAACGGGGTACCGAGGAAATTTCTCGGCGGGCGCTCTTCCGCCGTCGAGGAGCCACGTCTGCTGGATGAACTTCTGCCGCCATCTGCGCGCAGGACCTCCATGCCGATCTGGCGCCGTCACGCTCGGAAGGGTCCTCACCTCCGCCCGGCCGTCGCGAGCGCGTCGAGCGCGGCGCGGGCAGCGGATTCGAGCGTGTGGTGACGTCCCGCATCGAGCGCCGCCTCGCGTGCGGCGGGAGAGAGGGGCGAGATGCGATCTTCGAGGTCGCGGTGGCGGGCGCGGATCTCCCACGGCTTGTGCTCCTGGCCGCTGCGGTTCCGCAGCTCCTCGGCGGCGCCGAGCAGTTGGGTCGCCGTCTCGGGCTGGCCCGCCTGACCGACGATCACCGCGGCCGACTCCAGGGCATGCGCGCAGCACCCGAGGTTGCGGTATCGGCTGAAGATCTCGACAGCTTCGGCGACGAACGCAGCCGCGTCAGCGAGCTCATCCAGGTCGTAGGCGATGATTCCGCGTCCTTCGACGCTGTGGGCGACGCCG
This sequence comes from uncultured Actinomycetes bacterium, assembly GCA_963809795.1. Taxonomy (GTDB): domain Bacteria; phylum Actinomycetota; class Acidimicrobiia; order IMCC26256; family DASPTH01; genus DASUAS01. The sequence continues at coordinate 22,480 of CAWELN010000012.1, read as the reverse complement.
ATCGGCGTGCCGGTCGCTCGCATGAGTTCGTCGGCTTGGGCTGCGAGCTGCTGGGCCTCGTCGAGGTCCGTCGTCAGGAGCGCGGCGTTGTACAGCGCGTAGCCGAGGCCCATCTCGTCGCCGTTACCGCGGAAGCCGTCGATTGCCTGTCGGACTCGAGCGTGCGCCTTCGTCACGTCGCCGGCGCCCCACGCACCTTGGACGGCGAAAAGCGTCTCCCACGCAGAGTCCCGCGCGGACCCCGCGAGCCGGAAATGTTCGGCAGCCGCCGCGTGGCATTCGGATGATGCCGCCCAATCGCCCTGGTCGAAGCCCAGTTCCCCGAGTGCTGAATAGGCAACGCCGGCTACCCGACCATCGGCGCCATGCCCGACGCGGGCGAGCAGCTCCACAATGGTCTGGCGACGCTCGCCGACGAGGCCAGTCGGTACCACCGAGGCGATCCTCAATGCGGCGAGCTGGTCGCCTCCGGCGTCCGCCCAGGTCATCGCGGCCCGCAACGTGACGGCGTCGGCGCGGACGGACTCCAGCGCCGCGTCTTGCGCCGGTTGGCGCAGCGATGCCTCCACGTACTCGACGCGGGTCATGGCCCACTGGAGCAGCCGGTCGTTCCACCGATCGACCTCGCCGCGCTCATGGAGCCGGGCGAGGGCGTACTCCCGTAGCGTCTCGAGCAGCCGGTACCGGCAGCTCTCGTCGGTGAGGACCGTCGCGACGAGCGACTTGTCGACGAGGCGTGCGAGCAGGTCGAGTACGTCGCCCTCGTCGATGACGGCATCGGACACGACCAACTCCGCCGCCTCGAGGCTGAAGTCGGCGGGAAATACCGCCAGACGTACGAACACCTCCCGCTCGGGATCCGTGAGCAGGTCGTAACTCCACGCCACCACCGCTTCGAGCGTGCGCTCACCCCCGCGCAACAGCCGGAAGCGGTCGTCGAGCCGTCGCGCGAGCTGTTCGAGGGAAAGGGCCCGAAGGCGAGCCGCGGCGAGTTCGATGGCGAGCGGAAGTCCATCGAGGCGTCGGCAGATCTGGGTGACCGTGGCGACATCAGCCAGGTTGGCGTCGAAGCCCGGCACCGCCGCGGATGCCCGGGCCATGAAGAGCTCGACGGCATCGGACCCATCGGCCCGTGCGGGATCGTCCGCGACGCTGAGGGGCGGTGTGTTCAACGCCCGCTCGCCCCGAACGCCGAGGACCTCCCGGCTCGTCGCCAGAATCCTTACACCGGCGCAGCGCGGCAGGTAGCGCTCGGCGAACGACGCAACCGCCCTCACGACGGGCTCACAATTGTCGAGCACCAACAACAACTCACGATCTCGCAGCCACTGCTCGAGCGTGTCGGCCACCTCCTCGTCCGTCGATTCCGACACGCCCAACGCGGCCGCCACCAGCGGGACCACCCGCTCGCCGTGCTCCGCGACGGCCAGACTCACGAACCACACCCCATCTCGGAACGAAGGCAAGGCGGCGGTGGCCGCCTCCAACGCGAGCCGTGTCTTGCCGCTGCCTCCGGCGCCGGTCAGGGTCACGAGCCGGCAGTCCCGGAGCGCGTCGAGCACATCGGCGAGTTCCGCGCGACGCCCAACGAACGAATCGACAGACGCGGGCAGATTGTTCGCTGCCTTGCGCGTGCGCAATGGCGGGAAGTCGCACTCGAGCGATGGGTGCGTGAGCTGCCAGATACCCACCTCGCCGACGTCCTGCAGATGATGACTGCCGAGATCCAGTGCCGCGACGTCGGGCCCGAGTCCGTGCGTCACCTCGCTCACGAGCACTTGACCGCCATGGCCGACCGCCATCAACCGGGCCGCGCGATTCAGCGCAGAGCCGTAATAGTCGCCATCACGCACACGCGCTTCGCCCGTATGCACGCCCATTCGCACCTTCACCACCACGCCCTGCACGGGCGGCTCCTCCGCGAGCGCCTGTTGCGCCGCCAATGCCGCCGCCAACGCGTCGTGAGCGGTCCCAAACGCGGCGTGGAACCCGTCGCCAGTGGTCTTGACCACGTGACCGCCATGCGACTCGATCGCGTGGCGCACGATCTCGTCGTGACGCGCCAACACGTCGTGCATCACGTCAGGATGGTCTTCCCACAGGCGCGTCGAACCCTCGATGTCGGTGAACAAGAAGGTGACCGTCCCCGACGGCAACTCGCTCACCACGACCCCCGATGGTCCGTAGCCCGAGGGTCAAGTAAACCAGGCAAAACGGACCACGTCACCTCCCGTCAGGCGATCAGAACGACAGCGACGCCAGGTGGTCCAGGCCTCACCGAAGCCGGGCTTGCGCGGGAGCGCGGTGGTGCTGTTCTGCGCTCAGCCGGCGAGACGGACGGCTACGGATTCGACGACCCGGTCCGCTTCACCGCGGCGTCGTTCGAACCACATTCGGAACGATTGGCGGCCTGCTATCGGGAGTCGGTGCCAGAGGGCAGCTTCGCGAAGGCCTCGTCGATGGCGGTCACCATGGTGTCGATCACGCCGTCGAGCGACATCCCGGCGCCGTGCGCGATCGCCTGCTCGTACTCATCGTCGCCCAACCGCGCACGGACAACCGCCAGCTGGTCGTCGAGCTCATGGCGGTCCTCCGGTGCGGTCACCAGCAGGAAGTAGGCCGCATACGGGCCTCGCGTCAGGACGCCGCCGAGCAGCGCGGCGATCCGGGGTTGGTCGAGGTCGACGAGCATTCCGGCCAGGAGCGCGACCGCGGTGATCGCGGTGAACACTCCTCGCTCGCGCGCCCGTGCGGCGGCGTCGTGCAGCGCGTCCAGGGCAGATCGCGAATCTTGTTCGGCCTGGCACAGCCGGACCTTCACGAACAGTGGGTTGTACATGCCTTGCCCGGCGAGGAAGGCCGACGACTGTTCGATCGTCGAGATCTCGTCGAGCGCGGCGCGTGCGGTGCGGGGGTCGGTGCGTACGGTCACCTGCCCGAGCATGCAGAGCGCCTGGGCGAGGCGGGCCGGGAACTCAGCGCGACGAGCGAGGCTCACGGCTTCCTCGGCGTGACGTCGAGCCGCGGCGGCATCGCCGGCGGTGAGCTCGATCCGAGTCGCGTGATACTCGAAGTACGAACGGTTGTGGTCGGCCTCGAAGCGACGCATCCCTTCCGCAACGACCTCGCGGGCGTCGTCGAATCGACCGCGGGCGGTCCCGTGAACGTTCGGTGTGCCGTGATGGGGGCGGACCGGGTGCGTGGGATCGGACCAGCCTCCCGGTCTTCATCTCAAAGTCGCCATGTCAACTCCTGTGCAGCGAGGTCGCGAGCGGGCTGTTTTGCGACGGTACTCAACCGTCGAAATCGCCCGATCCGGGTGCGTGGAACCGTCGCTCGACCGATGCCGTCCGGACCCGAGCTCCACCCACTCTTTGGCGAAACCCGTGCAGCAGTTAGGGCGCGGCGGCAGTGGAACCGAGCGTCATTCGCGCCTCACGGATCGCGTAGCCGACGATGACCAATCCGGCCAATGGGTCGGCCCACCACCACCCGAGCGCGGCGTTGAGCGTCAAGCCGACCAGCACGGCAGCGGCGAGGCACGCGTCTACAAAGGTGACGCGACCCTCGGCGAGCAGGACCGGGTTACCGAGTGCTTTGCCGGTGATCGCTTTCCCGCGGGCCAGGGCGAGCATCACGATGCAGGTCGCCGCGGTCCAGACGATGCCGAGCGTCGAGTGGCCAGGATGGTGGCCACCAATGAGCGAGTACATGGCTTGGGCCGTGATGTAGACGGCGAGCGCGAGGAACGCACACCCGATCAACCTCAACCCGATGCGCTCTCGGTCCTCGTGCGCGCCGGTGAGTTCCCACACGACGACGAGGGAGGCACCGATCTCGATTGCAGAGTCGAACCCGAATCCGGCGGCTGCCGCCGAACCGGATCGGATCGCTGCGATCACGAGGATCGGAACTCCGATGACGTTCCAGCCGAGGGTCGCATATTCGAGACGAAGCCCTCGACGTGTGAGCGTGTCGTGCACTCGCTCAGAATGCCCGGTAACGATGCGCGATGCCACCGTCGACGACGCAGAGATCATCGACCGCGCGAGCGTCGGGCTCCGTGCGCGTGATGTGCCGATATGCGCTCCCCGCCGTGGTGATCTGGTGAACGTTCTGTCGGCGCGTCATGTGCGCGTTCGCCGGCACGCAGCCGCCCTAGGACGTCACCAGCGCTATCGAGATTGGGCTCCGACGTCCGTGGCGCTATGGCGCCAGATCGACGCAGACGTTGCCCGACACCGCTTCGACGAAGCTCCCGGTTACGAGGTTCTCGACGCCTGCAAGGCTGACGGTGCCCGTCGCCCCAGCCAGCTTGCCGGTCGCGCCGGTCACAGTGCCGGAGGCGCTGAAGACACCTGTGGCGAGATCGAGGCTCCCGGTGACGGTGACCGTGAGGGTCGCGCGGTTCACCGTGAACACCACGGTTCCGGCAATGAAGACGACCGAACCCGAGGTGCCCGTTGGCACGAAGCTTCCGACCGTGCTGCCATGAAGTAGCCCGGCACCTTGGATGTCCGCGACGGTGTTGCCACCCCCCAGATCCTGGCCGACGCCCTTCCCGTTGATCGCGTGACAGGAGATCGCCGCCTGCGCGGGACTGACGTTGACGAGGGTTGCGAAGCTGGGGAACAGCGCGAGCGCCAAGACAGCGATTCTGACCCGCATGAGTCCTCCTAGCTGCCACAATCCGAGCGCCAAATGCTTGCAGTAAGGAGAGGGGCCGTCAACCAGCGCCCTGGACCTCTGCCCTAGACCTCTCGCGAACCGATTCGACGCGTCGCGGCGCCCGCGAAGGTCGGCACACCCGTTGCCTTTCTGGATCGCATCAGGTGCTGTGCGAGACCAGAGGTGCCGCTGTGCGCGCCCGGTCGTGCCGGTCGGATGAGCGTTCGGTGCATCGTTCTGTGCGCGGACCGGGTGCGCGAGACGGGGGACGTATGGCGGCGGGAGGTCGGGCCGGATCACGACGCGAAGGGACCTCCCGTCAGGGAGGCCCCATCGCGTTGCTCCGCCGGCCGTCGCCGGCGCCTGGAGGTCAGAGCTGTCCGGGACCGAGGTCGACGGCCACGCCGATGAGCGTGCCGACGTTCGGGTCGACGTTGACCCGGTCGTTCCCGTCGAGCGTGTTGACCTGGAGGTGGTCGAGCGTCTCGCTGCCAGTGATGTGCGTCTCCGCTGCCAATCCGGCGACGTCGACCTGTCCGCCGTCTGCGCTCACGTTCACGCGGTCGGCCTGATCCGTGCCGTTCACCGTCACGACGTCGGCTGCCTGATCGGGGGCACCGTTGGTCGCCGACAGGTCGATGTTCGTCTGGCGGATCGATGTCCCCGACAGGTCGTTGACCGTGACGTTGTCGACGCCACCGAGCGTCGTGAGATCGAAGAGCTCGATGTTGCTGAGGTCCATGCGGATGTTGGCGACGTTGCGCAGGAACACGGCCGCCGATCCGTTGGCCGAGAGGCTCATCGTCTCGTTCGCGTCGTTACCGACGAACTGCATGACGTCGCGGTTCCCGTTGCCGCCGTCGACGGTGTCGCTGCCCTCGCCCGGGGTCCACACGAAGGAGTCGTTGCCGTTGCCGAGCGACACGGTGTCGTTGCCGCGGCCGGCGTCGACACTGTCGTCACCGTTGCCGCCGAAGATCGTGTCGTTGCCGTCGCCAGTCTTGATGGCGTCGTTGCCGTTCCCGCCGTCGACGGTCAACGGCTTGTCGCTGAGGACAGCGGGTGCCTCGGTGAACTGGTCGTCACCGTTTCCGAGTGACACCGAGATGGCGTTGAAGTCGGTGAGGTTGAAGTGCAGGGTGTTGGCCGGGTCGTTGGCGAACGCGACCTGGGCCTGTGTGGCGTCGGCGCTGAGCGTGACCGCGTCAGGCCCATTGCTTCCGGTGATCACCAACGTGTTGTTGGCGATGGTCGCCGACCCGGCGTTCGGTGCGGCGCCCGCCGGCGCCACGAGCGCGGGCCCGGTGGACGTGAGGCCGACGGCCAACGCCGCCGCGGCCACGAGCCCCAGCGGGCGCGCGCGACCAAGGTTGAGTTTGTGCATGGGGGGAACTTCCTTCTGTGATCTCGTGCCGACCGACTGCCGGCTCGCGGAGAGATACGTCCCCAACGCCGAACGGGATTTCGAAGAGCTTCGTCGCCGGTGTGGAGCCCATCCGAATCTGCGGTGGCTCCACGTTCCTCCACTGCTCACCGGCCAGTTCCAACTGGGCCGCCGCCGCAGCGTCCACCGCGTCGGTCGCATCAGCGTTCCGTCGACTGTCGAATGGACCGATGTCCACGTCGAACATGACGTTGCCTATGTGGCGTGGAAGGCCGACGGGGTCCCATTCGGAACCGACACGTTCGTCGTACGAAACGACAAGATCTCTGCTCGGACGGTATCCATTCATTTCGGGTGAGTACTCGTCCGCGGCTCACTGCGCTTCGGCGCGCCAGATCTGATGCTCTGCGTGCGACGAAGCCCCGGCCGCAGCCGGGCCTCGTATGTGCGCCGGAGCGGGCATTGTGCACTCGCCCCGCCGAGCGCATAGCTGCCCCTGGGCGCTGGCGACGCGTACGAGGATGGTTGTGTGGCGATACCAGACCTCTCACAGATGATCGGGAAGACCCTCCTGGTTGGAATCACCTGGCTCGACTCCGATGGCCTCGTGACCGAGCGAGTGCAGTTCGCGGGAGTGGTGATCGCAGTGGATCCACTGGTGACGATCGAGCGCGGGACCTCGAAACCCTTCACGCTGCCACCCTCGCTGGACGGGTTTTTCATTGGGGTACCAGGCGAATACCGGCTGCGTGATTCCGACGAGATCGTTGTTGATCCCGACTTCGTCACAACGTGGGCAGTGCACAAGGCATAACTGCCGCGCTGCGCTAGCTACTCAGGTGACATTGCCGCCCGCTGGGGCGGCCAGGGCGAGAACGCTCCGAGCGGGCACTATACGTGGGGGCCCATGCCGGTGAAGTCGGCGCGGCTCTTGCTCGTGGTGGCGCGGCGCGTTTGGAGGAGGTCGCCGACGAACATGACGAACACTCCATTCCCGAGAACTCACAGGCGTAGACCTCGATCATGAACAGCGACGCGGACGCCACCGCACAGCAAGGCCTCACACGAGATGAATTCGCCACGCTGTTCCGTCGCCTGAAGAGCACAGCCGAGTGGGACACGGCTGACCGCCGTGGCGCGCTGAATCACATCACATCGGCACATCGCATAGCGGCGGCCATGGAAGTCCGGCTCGGGCGGAGCGTGTCACTCGCAAGGCTGATCGAGACCGAACCGGCCGCGGACGACCCCACACCCGCACGCCACGACATGACTGGTGCGGACGGCGATCACCACCTCGCGCGAGGACTCGACTTCGCGATGGACCGCTTCGGGATGAACGTCCATGGGAACGCCACGAGCCACATCGACGCGTTGTGTCATGTCATTTTCGACTCGAAGCTCTACAACGACGTGCCGGTCGGCGTCATTACTGCGACCGGCGCGACCTCGCTCTCGATTGAGGTGATCCGAGACGGCATCGTCGGTCGCGGCGTGCTTCTCGACATCCCCCGACTGCGCGGACAGCCGTGGCTCGAGCCGGGCGACAGCGTCACGATCGAAGATCTCCGCGCCGCCGAAGCGGCGCAGAATCTTCGCGTCGGGCAGGGTGATCTGCTGTTCGTGCGCGTCGGCCACAGCCGCCGGCAAAAGGAGCTCGGAGCCTGGGACGTGGCGCACGCACGGGCCGGCTTGCATCCGACCGCGATCGAGTTCGTCGCCGAACGAAGGATCGCCGCGCTGGGCAGCGACGGGAACAGCGACACCGCGCCCAGCACGGTCGCAGGAGTCGACTTTCCAGTGCACGTGCTCGCCGTGAACGCGCTGGGCATTCATCTGCTGGACTACTTGCAGTTCGAAGACCTCGCTGCGCTGTGTGAGGAGCAGGACCGCTGGACGTTCCTCGGGGTGATCGCTCCCCTCCGCCTGCCGGCCGCGACGGGTTCGCCAATCAACCCGATTGCCATCCTGTGAAGGAACCTCAACACTCGACGCGAGTGCAGAACTGATGCCGTTCGCGCGTTCGCGTAAGCACGCCGGATCGGGCAAAATGTGCGCGTCGAGACCTCCACCTTGACGGGATCTCACGTCGTAGGGAGATATCCAGATGGCAGTGCGAAGAGTGGTGACCGGCAACGCCGACGGAAAATCTCGAGTCGTCTCGGACGATGTCTTCACGAGTACGAAGTGGTGCCAGCTTTGGATGAGCGATGAGGACGATCCAGACGGTTTTGATCCCGGCCAGAAGATGCTGCCGATCGAAGTGTCGCCGGGTTCCACCGCGTTTCGCATCATCGAGATCTTGCCGAAGGCCGAGTTGCAGGTGGTTCTTGCCGAACGCCCGAGCATGGCCGACATGTTCGACCCCGAGGGGTTCCATGTGACCGACACGCTTGACTACGTGTACGTGATCGACGGGCCGGTCGAGCTTGCGCTCGATGCAGATTCTGTGGTTCTGCAAGCCGGTGACTGCGTGGTCCAAAGACGAACCAGGCACGCGTGGCACAACCACAATGACCACCCGATCAGGCTTCTGGGCTTCATGGTGCGCTAGAGAACGAGAGCGGTCGACCGACGCGCCAGAACTGTCGCTCGGCGTGCGCCGGATGGGGCACTATGTGTGGCCAAGTCGAGCGGGTGCGGCCGTGGCGGCTCTGGCCACGTTCGAGTCCCTGGTTTCGAGAGACGGTGAATACTCCAGCTAGCGATCAGCTCGTTCGCACAGAGGTCGCACTGCGGCGGCTGGCGATGCTCGTCGCCCGGGGCGCGGAGTCGCAGGATGTGTTCGCTGCGTTTACCGCGGAGATCGGCCCGGTGCTGGCTGTTCCGTTCGTGGGCGTCCTGCGTTACGACGGGGAGGACGCGGTGATCGTCGGCTTGTGGAGCGAAAGTGGCAAGCCGTACCCGATTCAAGTAGGTGACCGAAGACCGCTCGACGACTGGTGGCTGGTCACGCTGGTGTTTAGGACCGGGCGTGCGACGCGCATCCATGACTACATGTCGGGCGAGTGGGCCGCCAGGGCGCGCGATTGGGGTCTTGGGTCGGCGGTCGCAGTGCCGATCACTGTGGCCGCCCGACTCTGGGGTTGCGTGATCGTCGGGGCCCTCGAAGGGGAGTCCTTGCCGTCGGACACCGAGGCACAGCTGGCGTCATTCACCGAGCTCGCCGCGATGGCGATCGCCAACGCTGAAGCCAAGGAGGCGCTGACCGCGTCGCGCGCCCGGATAATTGCTGCGGCGGACGAGGGTCGCCGACAGATCGAGCGTGATCTACATGACGGCGCGCAGCAGGGCCTTATTTCTTTGGCCCTTCACCTGCAAGCCGCGCGCGCATCGGTGCCAGCCGACGCCGATGCGTTGGCTGGACAGTTGGACCGTGCGGTGACGATGCTCGCGGTAGTGGTCGACGAGTTGAGCGAGATCGCCCACGGCGTCCACCCGACGGTCCTCAGCCAAGGCGGGCTGCACCCCGCGCTCAAGGGGCTCGCTCGGCGCTCTGCGGTTCCAGTCCAGCTCGACATTCGCGCCGAGCGACGGTTGCCCGAGCACGTCGAGCTCTGCGCCTACTACGTGATCGCCGAGGCGCTGACCAACACGGCAAAACACGCCGCAGCCTCCGAAGTCCATGTCAACGTTGTGGCCGACGACGAGATGCTGCGCATTGAGGTTCGCGACAACGGGCGAGGAGGCGCCAATATCGAGGGCGGCTCAGGCATCGTGGGACTCAAGGATCGCGTCGACGTGCTCGGCGGTTTCCTCGTCCTAGACAGCCCACCCGGCAGTGGCACCACGCTTGCGATGACTCTGCCGCTCAACGGCTGATCGACCGTTCACCACTCGTCGACTTGCGTAGACGCACAACTGCCGCTCTACGGCGCGGGACCAGGCGCTCAATCCGCGCTCGATTCAGCGCGCTGAATCAGTACGGACTGCTCCACGCATCGGTAGATCTAGGGGAGGGGTCGCCAGGCTCTTCGATTAGGCGATCGAGGAGCTGCCGAGCGATCGCGACGCCGTCGTCGAGGTCGAGTTGGGCGTTGGCGGATCTGATCTGATCAACGCGTGTTGCTCCCAGGGCATCGATGAGTTGATCGTTGAGCTCGTCTTGGCGTGACCGGATCGCTCCCGGGTCCATGAAGCTTCGGATGTGCGCGGTGGCGACGAGGAGCGGCGCGGCGTCTTCGGCGCGGCCGGAGGCGATGAGGGCTTCGGCGAGGATCTGTAGTTGAGACGCGACCATGACCCAGTCGCGGGCGGGGACCGTCCGGTCCAGCAGGTCCCTCAGCACGCTGGCCCATCGGGCGTCGAAGGCGTTGGTGCCCAGACGCCCGACCAGTGTGAGCGAATAGAGCAGCGCCGGATTGAATTGGACGTGCTGGGCGTGTTCCAGGCTTAGTTGGACGAGCGTGCGCGCCTGGTCAGGCGACGTTTCGAAGACCACGTGCCCGAGCGCACCGGCGGCGAGCGCGATCGCCGAAGGTGCGCCCGTATCCAGCGCCAGCCTCAGCGCCTCTTCCCCATACCTGGACGCGTCTTCCTTGCGCCCGGAGAAGGTGAGCGCCATGGTCGACTGCGCCAGGTTCATGGCCAGGTCGTAGTCGGCACCTCTGCGCCGGGTGACCTCGATGTACTGATCGATGCCGTCCACGATTTCAGCGGTCTCCCCACTCAACAGTGCGACGCGCATGAGGACACCCAGTGGAAAGATCGAATACACATGTCCCGGCTCGTCCAGGAGTTCCACTGCCCGCACGGCGTGCGTGCGCGCATCGCGCATGTCGCCGCGGTGCACGTCGTCCGCGGCTTGGAGCGCGAGCACTGCGGGTGCATCGGGCTGCGCCAGGGCGTCCGGGAGCTGGAGCACCTCACCGGCCCACGGCTCGAGCGCGTATTGCGACACCGTGTTGGGCCAGTGAGCTACGAAATTCGCGCCAAGGAGTGTGACGGCGAGCTTCGTCTCGCGTGCGGAGGTACTCCAGGACACTGCGGCGCGGAAGTTCTCCAGCTCGGCTTCGAGTTGGCGCACCGCTTGGGCTTGTCCGGGCCCCCGGGAGCGCTCGTTCGCATCCCGGGCCAACTCGGCGTACCACGACGCGTGCGCGTGCCGCACGGTCTCGACGTCGTCCATTGGATCGAGGTGCCCGAGCGTGTACTGGCGAATCGTCTCGAGGAGCCGATAGCGGGTGGTCCCGTCAGCGTCATCGTCCGCGATCACCAACGACTTGTCGACGAGCTGACCGAGCTCGTCGAGCAGCGTGTCGCCGAGCGCGCGGTCGTGGTCACCAACGGCCACGGCTCCTCCGAAGGTGAAGCCACCCACGAAGACTCCCAGTCGGTCCAAGAGCGTCTGCTGCGCCGGAGTGAGCAGATCGTAGGACCAGTCGATCGTGGCCCGCAGCGTCTGATGGCGTTCGATCGCAGTCCGGCTACCGCCGGTCAACAGTTGGAAGCGCTGGTCGAGACGATCAGCAATCTCTCGCGGCGCCATCATGCGTATACGTGCCGCGGCGAGCTCGATGGCGAGCGGAATGCCATCGAGGCGACGGCAGATTTGGGCGACCGCCGGCACCGATTCCCCGGTCAGCTCGAAGCCACGGCGTACCGACGCGGCACGGTCGACGAAGAGCCGCACCGCGTCGCTGGTCGCGGCCTCGTCCTCCGTCGCCACGTCATCGGGAATGGCCAGCGACCTGACCATCACGAGCCGCTCTCCGGCTATGCCGAGCCCTTCCCGGCTCGTCGCGAGCACCCGAACACCGGGACAGGAACGCACGAGCGCCTCCGTCATCGCAGCGCCCATAGCGATGATGTGTTCGCAGTTGTCGAGCAGGACGAGCATCTCTCGATCGCCCAACGCGTCGACGAGAGCGCCGATCGCCGCATCTCGCGTCCCAAACCGCACCCCAAGAGTGGTCGCGACAACCTCCGGCACCGCCGCGGCGTCCGAGACCGGCCCGAGCTCACAAAGCCACACGCCGTCACGGAAGTCGGGCAACACGTCGGCACCCACCTGCACCGCGAGTCGCGTCTTGCCGACGCCACCCACACCGGTGAGGGTGACAATTCTGTTCTCTGCCAACAGCCCTTTCACCTCGGCGACGTCGTCGGCACGTCCGACGAAGCTGGTCACTTGCAACGGAAGATTCGTCCGATACGCCTCGACGGAACGGAGCGGAGGGAACGCATCCGGCAGACCGTCCGCAACGACCTGGAAGATCTGGTCGGCGTCCGTCAGGTCGCGGAGACGGTGTGCGCCTAGGGCCCGCACGCTGACCCCGACTGGAACCGAAGACCTGGTGAGTTCCTCGAGTCTGCTCGAAATGAGGATCTGGCCGCCGTGAGCCACCTGCATCAACCGCGCGGCGCGGTTGACCTCAGGGCCGAAGTAGTCCCCGTCTCGCAGTTCGGCGGAGCCGACGTGCAGCCCCATCCGAACTCGGAGCGGGTCGTCGCCCTCCCACACTTCGGCGAACAGCATTCGCTGCGCGTCCAGCGCCGCGTCGGTGCCAGCTGACGGATCGGCGAAGACAGCGTGCATGCCGTCGCCGGTTCCCTTGACCACGACGCCACCATGAGCAGACACCGCGTCGCGCAGAATGGTGTCGTGATGTTGCAGCGCGTCACGCATCACGTCAGCGTGTTGCTCCCACAGACGCGTTGAACCCTCGATGTCGGTGAACAAGAACGTGACCGTCCCCGACGGCAACTCGCTCACCACGACCCCCGATGGTTCGCAGCCCGAGGACCAAGAGTAAACCAGGCAAAACGGACCACGTCACCTGCCTGATCAGGCGCACAGAGCAGCCACGACGCCGGGCCGCGTCGGCCACACCTCACCGGCGATCTGTCTTCCGACTCCTGCTCACTCTCTCTGCCGTCTCGCGCGCCCATCTGCCGATCGGCGCTCGCCGTAAGCACGCCGGACCGGGCAATCTTCGCTACCTCGTCCAGTCGACAACTGGCGCAAGAAGCAAGCGCCGATGTGCCGTTCTGCGCACCCTGCGATGGCGATTCTGCGCGTGTTTCGGAGCTCGCGTTCGGTGCGCGGCCGGGTAGATGGTGCGCGTGTCACCGCTCGGCGGAGCGGGCTCCGGCCGGTTCGTCGTTGAGGTAGCGGGCGATTGCGGTGTTGGCGCAGTCGACGGCGTCGGCGTCGCTGATGGCCATGCCGTGCGCGTAGAGCTCGCGCCGGCGCGCCGGGCCCAGCGAGGCGTCGAGTGTGGGTTTCCGCACAGGCCGTGGGCGGCTGCCGATATTGCCAGCGCGACGGCCAGCCATGTGGGGTCGTCGCGAGCGCGAGCCAAGTCCACCGCGCGGCGTGCGTGCTCGACGGCTTGGGTTGCGTGGCCTTGCGCCAAGGCGACTTGGCGACTGTGGAGGTCAGAGGTCTGGTCGAATCGCGTGGTCGATCTGCATCAGCTCGACCGGCGCGCCGTTCACCTCGATGAAGGCAACGAGCACGCCGGCGCTCGGACTGTTCGGTTCGATGATCACGTGATGACCTTCGAGCGCCTCGTGCAGATCATCGACCTCGAACGCAACGTGTGGCACGGTCTTGACGAGTTCGGGAAGTGGGGCGTCATCGTCGTAGCGCTGCCACTGGATTCCGAAAGGGTTGTTCAGATGATCGCTGACCGTCATCTTCAGGTGCGGCAGCGGAATCTCACCCTCGAACGAGTTGACGGTCGGGATACCGAGGTGGTTGAACTTCATGGCAGCCTCAATCGTCGGAGAGTCACCGGCGGACGGTGCTGAACCAACTCATGGTGCCCGCGCAGCGTTGACGGCGCCACCGTCGTCTGCGCGGGTAGGAGCGCGTCACAAGGACCACCAACTCTTGCGGGACTTCGGGTGGAAGTACGAGGGATCATGACGTCAGGGTCGTCTGACCACCCGATGGCAGCGACCTGTATCGCGGGCGCCTTGGTGCTCGCATTCGCTGCTCTCGGTCCGGCAATGGCCCAGGCGGTGACCCGGTCACCTGCCGGGACGCGGTGCCCCGCCACGCGTTGCTTCGGGAACACCGCCCACCGCCGTTCTCTCCATAGTTGAAACGGCCAACATCACTGGCGGTACCGGCAGGTTCAGCGGTGCCACCGGAGGCTTCACCATCAAGCGCCTGCTCGACGGCGCTACCCACATGACCATCGGCTACTTCACCGGGACGATCTGGGCCCCGGGAGCCGACGAACACTAAGACAAATCAGCCGGCTCGGTCATCGGTGGTCGTCGCTTGTTCGTGGACGCCAACCCGAACTCGGGCGATGTTCTGGATGCGCGCGGTACAGCGAATGCCGATCGCCCTCGCGATGCGACGTGACCCGCATCGATGGGAAGTACGTACCCGGTTCGTCGAACGCGTGCGTCGTGGTGAACGAGACGGACGTCAGCGGGCCGTCGCCACCGGGCGTGGGACGGTCGTGCTCGGGGAACTCACCCGAGCCGTCGAAGTCGAACTCGGCTTCCACGATCACGCCCGCCCCCGGCGGCATGTCCGCACGGCCGACAAACGTCACCGCTTCGCCGACGCCGACGTCGATGTGGTCCGCGCCGTCGACGGTGAGTGTCGGGACCGGTTGCACCCCTTTGCGCTCGGCCGCGGTCACGGGGACGACGACCTGGCCTCCGGAGATCTCGAAGGGCGTGCTCTCGGGTGGGGCGACGCCGTGCTCGACCCAGTTGACGAGGTCGCGCAGACCCTGGTGGAGGACACCCAGGTAGCTGACGACTCTCGTCGTGCGGACCGGCCGCGCGTCGCCCGGTTCGACGACCGGCGTCGTGTGCATCGCGTTGTCGACGAACCAGAGTCGGTACTGGTCGTCGAGGCGATCAGCCAAGTGCTCGGCGATCCGGCGTCGATACCACTCGGCCTGGATCGGGGCGGCCGCTTCGTCCATCAACGCCTGGACCACGATCATCTTGCACGCGAAGCGACCGGTCTGGGTCTCCGGCCAGGTGCCGGTGTGCACCGAGCGCTGCGGGTACACCGGCCGGCCGCCGATGTGGAGGTGGTCCCAGTTGGGGTAGTCCGTGTCCACCACGTGCCGGTGGTAGGTCTGCGCGGCGAGGTACACCGAGTTGTCGAGCTCGACCACATCACCGGCCGCCACGTCGGTGAGTCCTTCGCTGCCACCCGCGCCGTACCCGATGAGGACGAGGTCATCGAGTGAGTCCACGACGTACAGGACGCGACCCGCGGCGGCTCCCGACTTGAAGGTCATCGCCGCGCCCCGCAGGTCGACCGCGGCCAAGCCGTCGAGGCGTAGCGCGGCGGGCGCGTCGGCCCATTCCTCCACCAGCATCGACAGCGGCAGCCGGAGCCCGGCCTTGACGACCTCGCTCCGGCCGACGAGCCCGCTGACGGTGACGTCCTGCTTGACTCGCGCCTTCGCCACGGACGACGCCTCGTCGGCGCCGAGGTAGCCCGGAAGCCTCCAGAAGTCGTCGAAGTAGCCGGGGTCGGCGCGGCGGATGCCGTCCACGAGCATCGACCAGACGCCGCCCTGGTACTGCGCGGCGATGCGATCGACGTCGAACCAGATGCGAGGGGAGTACCCCAGCCGCGTGATCTCGGCGAGCGCATCGCGTTCGCTCGCGTTCAGGCCCTCGAACATGTCGCCGCTGCCGCCCGGCTCGAGCGCGTCGACGACGCCGTGACAGCCGGTCTCCGACGACCCGCATGACGTGACTCGGCGCGATGAGGAGGACAGGGATGCTCTTGGGCGTGCCGTGCACATACGGCAGCGCGCCGTCCCAGACGCCGAGATGGTTCTCGACGCAGCTGATCGTCTTGTAGGCGCCGCCACTCCCGCCGTAGACGTAGCCGAAGGGTCGATGATCGCCGTACATCTCGGCGGCGACCTGCCGTGAGTAGCGGGCGACGGCCGCGCTCGTCCGATTCAAGGTCAGATCCGGGCCCGCTCCGGGGAACGGCATGAGGCTGCCGAGGTTCGACTCGACGAGATAGCCGCCGTTGTCGGAGCAGAATCCGATGTATCCGCCGAGCCCCGCGACGTGGCTCAGTGCGCCGCTGGCCGCTCCGTATTCGGTACCGGAGACCGGCATCAACGGCTGGAAGAAACGACCCTGGTACCGCGCCGGCGGCGGGAAGTACATGGCGAACCGGGCATCGGTGGCCTCGAAGCCACCGTGCACGAACCGGTGGCGCACCGGCTCGTCACGCCACTCGTCGACGTCGATGTACGGCGTGTCGAACAAGGGATCACGCGATCCCCGATCCCCGACCCCCAAACCCATGCGTCGCTCCTCCAGCTCGACGGTGACGCGCCCGTGGCCGCGGCGACCGGTGCGACGTGCTCCGATCCCCGGCAAGAGATTGCCAGAGTTCGGCGCGGCTCGTTCCGTACGTCCCGTCCGGTCACCGCTGATCGGAGATCCACGCTTCCTTGAGCTGACGGCGCAACGCCTTCCCCGACGGCAGCCGCGGGATCGCGTCGACCATCATGACGTGGCGCACGCGCTTGTAGCCCGCGAGCCGGTCGGCGATCACCGCTTGGAGCTCCTCCGGCGAGACCTGCGTGCCCGGGGCGAGGACGACGGCGGCGACGATCGCCTCACCGAGCTCCGCGTCGTCGACGCCGAAGACCGCGCAGTCGTGGACGCGGTGGTCGCCGTGCAGCACCGCCTCCAGCTCCGCCGGCGCCACCTGGAACCCCCGGACCTTGATCATCTCCTTGAGCCGGTCGGTGATGTGCAACCAGCCCTCCGGCTCCAGCCACCCGATGTCACCGGTGCGGTACCAGCCGTCGTGGAAGGCGGCCGCGGTCTCCGAGTCGGGGAGGTACCCGGCCATCGCCGACCGGCTGCGCACCTCGATCTCGCCGGTGGACCCGGGATCGAGCACCGCGCCGGTCTCGGGATCGGCGATGCGGATCTCGACCCCCGGCGCGGCCAGCCCGGCGCTGTCGAGCCGCCAGCGCTCCGGGTCCTGCACCGGGTTGGCGGCGATGACGGGAACCTCGCTGGTGCCGTAAGCGGGGAGCCAGTGCACGCCGGTCCGCCGGCTGACCGTCCGGGCGACCTCCTCGGCCACCGGCGTCGCCCCCCACATGATGTAGCGCAGCGAGCTGAGGTCGAAGTCCTCGAGCTGCGGGTGGTTCGCCATCCCCAGCGCGATCGGCGCCACCGCCATCTCGAGCGTCATGCGCTCCTCGGCGATGGCGCGGCAACGACGCGTCGAGATCGAAGCGTGGGTGGAGGCGGATCCGCGACCCCGCGGCGACCGCGGTCACGATGTTGAGCAGACCGAGGATGTGCACTGGAGGTGTTGCGACCTGGAAGTGGTCGCGGTCGGTGAGCCCGAGCGACGCGATCCAGTGCTCCACCCCGTGGCCGAGCGAGCGGTGGGTGTGGCGGACGGCCTTCGGCAGGCCGGTCGTCCCGGAGCTGAACACGAGCACCGCGTCGGCGTCGACGTCGTCGACGAACGCGCCCGGATCGCCCGCCGCCGCCGGCGCCGCATCATCGAGGCGGACGACCGGTGCCGACGGGAGCGCGGCCGCCAGCGCGGCGCACCCGGCCTCGTCACCGAGCACGAACTGCGGGGAGACCACCGCGCACGTGTGCTGTACCTCCAGGGCCTTCCACGCCGGGCTGAACATCACGACCGTGGCACCCAGCTGCAGGGCGCCGTAGACCGCGAACACGAACTCCGGCCGGTTGGCCGACATGAGGGCCACGCGCGCGCCGCGGGTGACCCCGGCGCCGGCCAACGCCCCGGCCCAGTCGTCGGCGTGGGACCGCAGGTCGCCGAACGTGAACGAGCGGTCCTCGAAGTCGAGCGTGGCGCGGTCGCGGTCGCTCGCCGCCCGGCGGCGCAGCACCTCGCTGAGCGTTCGTGCGCCGTCGCCCACGGCTACAGGTCCAGCAAACGGGGGAGCTGTCGGGTCGCGAGGAGCGTGACGCCGATCTCCCGCGGCAGGCGGGTCGACGACCCGAGCAGGCCGTCGAGCAGCAGTGTGCGCTTCACGTACCGGTGCAGCGGGTGCTCCTCGGTGAACCCGATGCCGGCCAGCACCTGCTGGCTGTGGGTGGCGGCGATCCGCGCGCCGCGCCCGGCGAGCGATTTGGCGAGCATCGCCGTCATCGGATCGGGCGCGTCCCATGCGGCAGCGACCGCGGCGTCGCCCGTCTGGAGCGCGACGTAGGCCTCGGCCAGACGGTGCCGCACCGCCTGGAACTGGGCGATCGGACGGCCGAACTGCTCGCGGGTGAGCGTGTGGTCGCGGGCGAGACGGAGCATGGCGCGCCCGACGGCGACGAGCTCGGTGGCGAGCGCCCGCCGGCCGGCGAGCAGGGCGTCGTCCCATGCATCCGGCGCGAGGGTCTCGATGGCGGCCGGCTGTACCGCGGCCGCCTGGAGCCGTGACATCCCGACCTCGGGGGCGATGCCCTCGATCACCGTACGTTCGATCGCCTCGATGTTCACGACGGCCACGATCACCTGATCGCCGTCGCGGTGGGGAACCGCGACCGTGTCGCGCCGGGCACTCCGCGAACGCCAGACCGTCGACCGCGAGCGCACCGCCGGACACGACACCGGGAGGGTCCCACCCGCCGAAGGCCGGCAGCACGACCGCCGCGCCGGACCCGGCGGTCACGCCCAGGGCGTCGAGCAGCACGTCGTCGAGCGACGACGCGACCGCGTTCAGGTCGCCCAGGGCACCGAACACCACCGACACCGCGTCACGCGGTTCGGCCGCGAGCACGTCGGGCCATCCGATGGCGTCGAGCGCGTCGTCGGCGTCCGGCGCCGACACCAGCGCGTGCCGTCACGTCTTGTCGAGCAGCTCGAGCTCGTCGGCCTCCACCTACGCCTCCGCCCCGAGGTCGAGCAACCGCCGGGCCACGATGTTGCGCTGGATCTCGGCCGAGCCGCCGTAGATCGTGGCCGCACGCGAGTAGAGGTACTCGGAGCGCCACCGCTCCCCGTCGGGACTGTCGTCGAGCTCCACCAGTCCGGGCAGCAGCTCCCGGGCCCTGTCGAACAGCTGCTGTTCGGCGGTGGCCACCAGGATCTTGTCGATCGACGTCTCCGCGCCCAGCACGCCGTGCTCGGCGAGGCGGTACTGGGTGAGCCGCGAGCGGGCGCGCATCGCGTAGAGCATCTGGAACGCCTCGCCCAGCACCGTCGCGCTGTGCACGTCGTCGGGCGCCCGCTCGAGGCGCCGCCGCATCCGGTTGGCGAGGTAGGCGGTCCGGTGCCAGAAGCTCGTCGACCGCTCGAACGGGAGGATGTTCATCGCCACCGCCCAACCGCCGTTCACGTCGCCCAGGACGCGGTCGGCGGGGACGACGACGTCGTCGAAGAACACCTCCGCGAACTCGGGCGCCCCGTTCATGAGCGCGAACGGCCGCACCGTGATCCCGGGCGTGTCCATGTCGACGAAGAACGCGGTGATGCCCCGATGCCGCGACTCGGCCGAGCCGGTACGGGTGAGCAGCACACAGCGCGACGCGTACTGCGAGAGGCTGGTCCACAGCTTCTGGCCGTTCACGACCCAGTGACCGTCGCGCCCGGTTCGCGGCCGGCAGGACAGCGATGACAGGTCGCTCCCGGTGCCGGGCTCCGAGAAGCCCTGGCACCACATCGCCTCGCCGTGGAGCAGCTTCGGGATCTCCTCGCGCGCCAGCTCGGGGGCGGCGAACTCGGCCAACGTGGGGGCGAGGATCTCCGTCATCGAGAAGAACCCGGGCACCACGAGGTCGCGCCCGGTGACCTCCTCGCCCAGCACCGCGCGCAGCATCGGCGGGCCGCCGAGCCCGCCGACCGACTCGGGCCAGCCCCACCGCATCCACCCGGCGTCGAACAGCGCCCGCTTCACGCGCGAACAGCTGCTCCATCTGCTCGCCCAGGGTGCCCTCGCCGACGTAGGGCGGTTCGAGCTCGGTGAGGTGCTCGTCGAGCCAGCGGACCAGCCCGGCGCGGAACTCCGCGGTCTCCACGTTGTCGTGTGCCCCCCGGGCCGGTGCGGACGGTCCGGAGTACGATACCAAGCCGATCTGGGGGGATTCTGGTGCGGTACCGCGTCGTGCAATGGGCCACGGGGAACATCGGTCGACGGTCGCTGCGGGCGTGCGCTCGCGCACCCGGACCTCGAGGTCGTGGGCGTGCGCGTGTTCGGCCCCGACAAGGTCGGCGTCGACGCCGGCGAGCTCGCGGGGACCGGTGCGAACACCGGTGTCACGGCCACCGACGACGTCGACGCGCTCGTCGCGCTCGAGGCCGACTGCGTCCTGCACATGCCGAGCCGCCTCGACGTCGACGAGCTGTGCCGGCTCCTGGCGTCGGGCAAGAACGTCGTGAGCACCTGCGCGGGCGCTGTCCACGCGCGGTGCGCCCTCTCCCGGCCGAGGTGGCCGACCGGCTCGAGGCCGTGTGCCAGGAGGGCGGCGTCTCGCTCTTCGCCACCGGGCAGCCCCGGCTTCATCAGCGACGTCGCCCCGATCGCGCCGCTGTTCCTGGAGCGCTCGCTCGACACGCTGTTGATCGAGGAGTTCGCCGACCTCTCGCAGCGCGACTCGCCCAAGTTGCTCTTCGAGGTGATGGGGATGGGTCGGCGCCCGGGCGTGGTCGACGAGTGCCGGGCCGAGCACATGCGCGCCAGCTTCGGCCCCCCGCTCGAGGCGCTGGCCGAGCGCATCGGGGTGGCGATCGACCGGGTCGAGGCCGAGACGGAGGTCGCGGTCGCGAGCCGCCGGGTCACCATCGCCGCCGGCGACATCGAGGCCGGATCATCGCCGCGAGCGGACGACGGTGGACGTGGTGGCGGGCGACGACGCCCGGCTCTCGTTCCGCGCCACCTGGTACTGCACCGACGTGCTCGACGCCGACTGGCCGCTCGGCACCACCGGCTGGCGGGTGACCGTCGAGGGCGATGCGCCCCTGAAGGTCGACGTGGCGTTCCCGATCGAACCCGATCAGCTGGCGCGACGACCCCGGGCTCGACCGCGAATCCCGCGGTCAACTCGGTGGTGGCGGTCTGCGCCGCGCGACCAGGCGTGCTGACCAGCGCCGACCTCGGCGTGATCGTCCCCCGTCTGGCGTGACCTCGTGCAGCTGAGGTCCATCTTGATCTCGACCAGGTTCTTCTTGTTGCAGTCGAAGGTGCCGGGCTTCTTCGGGTAGGTGCGGACCAGCTTGCCGTTCTTCACCTGCGTCATCACGATGCAGCCGGGCGGGATGTGGTTGGCGACGTCGGCGGGACCCATGATCCCGTCGGCCTTGAACGAGTGCTCCTGCTTCAGCGCGTCGAAGAGCGACTGTCGGGAGAGCGCGCGCCGTTGGCCGTCGCCTTCCCGACCGCTGTCCTGGAAGAGCAGCGCCGAGAGCCACGAGGCCACCGCGTTGCTGTCGACCTTGTCGATGCCACCCGCCGCGGCGACGAGCTTCTTCAGCGTCGGATTGAGCTTGTACTCGGTGTAGAACGGCAACGTCGTGATCACGCTCTGGGTGCCCTCGACGTCGGCGCCGCCCTGGTCGACGAAGTCCTGGGCGTAGACGCCCTGGTGCAGCCCCACACCTTCACCGACGTGACGCCCTGCAGGGTGGCCTCCTTGCGGAGGTCCAGCATCTTGTTGCTGCCGCTGTAGGCGAAGGTCGAGTTGTCCTGCTTGATGGCCTGCACGATGGGAGTCATCGCACTCTGCGGGTCGCGCTGGAAGACGTCGTAGATGCCCTTCCCGTCGGGCTTGATGCCGAGGTCCTGAGCCGCCTGGTAGGTGGGGAGCAACGAGTCCTTCGTCGACTTGAGGTCGCCCGGGGCCGTCCAGATGCCGTGGAGGTCCTTGTTGTTCTTCAGGTAGTAGAGGGCGTCACCCTGCGGCGCGACGTAGGTCTGCGGATTGTCGTTCTTGGTCGCGGAGTACGGCCCGCGTCCGATGATCACGTACGAGACCGGTGAGCACTGCTGGGCGGGGTCGAGGGCGAGCCCGGGGATGTCGGGGATCCCGATCGGCTTCCCGGCAATGTCCTTGCAGGCCACCATGTCGTCGACGTTGCTGACGAAGAGCGCCTCGCCGCCCACCATCGCGAAGTCGTTGGCGCAGGCTGTGATGATGGCGTTGCGGGTCTCGTTCGGGTTGAGCTTCGAGTCGATGAAGTCGATGACGAGCTTGCGGCCGGCGATGCCGCCGCCTTCGTCGACGACCGAAGCCCATGCCTTCATGGCGTCGACCGACTTCTGGAACAGGCCCGGTTGCACGGGGGTGTCGACGTCGGCGATCACCGCGAGCCGGATCGGAGCTGCTGATGCCGACGTCGTCCGCCTTGGGCGTGGCGCTCTGCGCGCCGGCGACCGTGACGGTCGACCCGGTCAGCGCGACGACGACCACCGTGATCGCCAGTACCCGTGAGAATCGCAAGGCTCCCAACGCAGGCCCGCCGGTTCGTTCGACCGGTCGGTACAA